>NZ_JALIGE010000076.1:0-1257290 GCF_024764835.1 Scandinavium hiltneri
CTCAGCTTGCTTAAGAATGGCCATGATCTGGCTGTCGGTAAAACGTGATTTTTTCATAGAGGTCTCCCCGGTTCAGATTACGAGAAAATTCTACTTATAAACACACCGGTTTTTCGGGGGGATTACCCACGAGCATGAAACGCTTGTTTATGCTAACGCTGGCGCTCATGAGCCTACAGGCTCGCGCCGGACAAATTACGATGACCAATCCGCAGGAGGAACAGACGGAGAACGGGAAAACGCTGTGTGTGTATGAGAACACCAATTACCTGTTCACATACGTTACGAGCGCTCAGAGTTGCCCCTATGCAAAAACCTTCAATACAGAGGATTCAGAAGAGTGAAAAAGGAGGAAGGGCCGATCACCAGTTTTATCTGGAACGGGGCCACCGTGCGTGTTTATACGCAGACGGTGAAAGTGGCAGGAACGACGCTACAGCGCCACCTGTTACCAACCTCCCTTAGAAAAGCTGTAAACGAAGAAGTGGCGAAGGCTGGCAACTTGCCGGAAGACAGCCCCCGCCGTATTCAACAATCCCAACGGAGATCTGGAAATGCCGAACAGCAGCATTATGGCTTTAGCGCTCGCGCTGTGCAACGTAGAACGAGGACAGGCGGTTAAAGTGCCAGCTATGACAGGAAGCCAGCTACATTTGCTTATGATGTGGCTACAGGCTTTATAGAAATGAGACGAGGGGGCGCAATGCCCTTTTTCATCAAAGACCACCGTTAACATTCGAGATTTTATACAGGACGTGCTCAGACAGGTGATGACCTCGATGCAAAGCAGGATGGAAAAAATGCCCCTGTTTATACATTCCTAACCGTTTCATAAGGTTTTCTGATGGAACGTTATGAATCGAGGTAAATGAAACAATCTCGTAGAGTTTCAGCACATTAAATGCGTAAGCGAGAGTCGCTTCGGCGGCTTCTTTTGCGATCCCCTGATGCCAGAATTTTTTACTTAAACGCCAGCCGATTTCGATACAGGGTGAAAAATCGAAGCGATCTGGTTGATGGGCCAAACCAACACAACCTACAAATTCCTTGGTTGCTTTCAACTCAGCAGCCCAAAACCCCCACCCCTGATTTAGTTCTATAGCCGCTTTAAAGCGTCCAGCTAAATTATCACTTTCCTCGCGACTTAATGTTGCTGGGAAATACGTCATAACTTCAGGATCAGCATTTAGTTCAGCAAATGGCTCTAAGTCGCTTTCTTTCCATTGCCTGAGAATCAGACGGTTTGTCTCTAACATTGTATGTGATCCTTTCAAAGCATTATAGCCACACCTTAATCCCATACTTAAATCAAGGCAATAGAAGCCAATAAGCTCCGTGTTGGGCTGCTTTACCAGTCAATGCAATCAACGGCAGGAAGAAATTTCTCCAGTGCCATAGCTTCCGGGTGCGTATATGTTCCCGAAATACCTAACGTTTGGGTTATAGCGTGTCCAACGCAAATCTGCACGATTGGATGTAAGGCTTTTGACATAGCCTCCGATATAAAAGTATGACGAAGAGAATGGATCTTTCTCATTTTCCCAAACTCACTTAATTTCGGTACTTCGGACTTTTGCATAATATCGTGCCACTCAAGCCCAATCTGCTCATACGTAGGCAAATCACCGAAAACAAGATCAGCAGGTTTAAACAGTTTAATACGTGATAACAGTAACTTTTCCAACGCTCTATGAATTGGAATCCTTCTTCGTGCGTGTTTGGTTTTGCCATCTTCAATGAAAATGTACCACCTCCCTGTTTCTTCATCCTTTCGAATGTGCTCTTTACGAATAGCTGCGATCTCGCCACGGCGAGCGCCCGTATAAATTAACGTTAAGAAATAATCACGCCGCCAATCGGAATACGTTTTCAGGGTTGCAATAAGGCGGAGTATCTCTGGTCTGCTGTACAATCCGCGTCGGTTCTCTGTCACCTCGTATTTGATCCCCTCCGTGGGAGCTTTCTCTAAAGCATCCTTTTCATCTTTCAGGAACACTTTGAAAAAAGAAGAATAGATTTTGAGATGCTTCCCAACATTGGCACTGCTGAGCAAATCTTCTTCAGGAACATCGAAATCCACACACTCAGCAAGCGTCATTTCCGAGTACGGTTTCTTATTCCTTCGCGGCAGATTTTCAATCACTTCCAAAGTTTGGCGAATATGCTGTTTCGTGATGACTCCGACAGGAAGATCACCGATAACGTACATCAACACATCGTAAAAACGCTGGTTTTCGTTGGCAACAGCCGCCGCCCATCCCTTTCCTTTCTCGGTGGTGAACATCTTCCACGCGGAAGAAAGCAGAGGCGTATCGTTACTTTCAGGCTCAACCGTAGGCACTACAGCTTTTTTAGCCGCTGGCTTTTTCAGCCGTTCAGCTTCTGTTAGTTTGAATTGCATCTCATCGACCAAAGTGCGGTATCGAACAAGATCACCAGAATAAAAAGCATCGTAGGCTTGCTGGAGCATGGTCTGATGCAAATCAATCTGTCCTGCTACATCGTAAGCCTGTTCCACATCACGTTGGTCAAATGAAACCTTCTTCTTAAACAAAGTGGCAAGCAACATCCGCGCCGTTGAATCATTACCGTTATACACACGATTCAGATGTACTTGAGCACGACCTTTCGCCTCGGTAACGCTGGAAGTTGGGGAGATTGCAGTATCTGGATCGATCTGGCGTTGCATCCGCCCAAGTTCCGGCATCCGTTTAGCCTCATCAACCCCCATTCTGAGCCAGTCCAACAGATAAGTATCAAAGTCTCTCTGTGTGGCTTCTCTGAAACCGTCGATGTGCATTTTGAACTGTTCGACAGAAAGCGAACCACTTTGAACGAGGGGGATGTAAGCGCTAAGCCGTGACATTGTAACTTCGACCGCTTGCAATGAATCCGTGCCAAGGCTTCGACGGAAGAATGTTCCGTCTGGAAGTCGAAAGTTGATGTAGTAGACGTTGCCGCGCTTTGTCGTGAATCGAGGAGTCTTGTTGTACACTCTGTTCCTCATAGCGTTACCCACTTTGTTATACATTTCATGGAGTTAACGCTAACACTTTGATTTAGTTAGATGGTTTTTCGCCTTCCCAGGCGTCTGGTATATATGCAAAATCAACACGTTAGATAACACTGAACGCATCAACAGAACTCATTTTTCGCCCCGGGTGAACCGTTCTCAACCCGCATGGCGCTGCGTGACCGCACATCTTACATGAATTTTAGGCTAAATGATTCATCTCGTTATTCCCGACGCCCGGCTTACGTCGCTGAACTTTACCTGGCACACATTCATGTCAATAATGATTATCTCTCGTTTTACCGGAGAAGGTCAATGCAAGACACCCATGAGCAGCCCCACTCTGGCAGTTGGCTGACCCTTCAGCACGATGCCGATACCGGCATTGAAAGCGTCAGCGCGCACTTTAAGGGCCATGCCTATGATCCGCATGACCACGATGAAGTGCTGCTCGGCGTGACGCAGCAAGGGTTGCAGCGCTTTCATTGTCATCGGGCGCTGCACACCAGCACTCCGGGCAGAGCTATCTTGATTGAACCGGGTGCTGTGCATGATGGGCACGCACCGGATGCCGGGGGGTTTACGTACGCGATGCTCTACATTCCGCAGCGCTGGTTTTCCGGGATGATGGACGCCCGTGGGCTGGGCGATATTTCCGCCCTGGGTTCGGCCTTTCGCAACACGCTGACCGATGATATCGCGCTGACGCAGGCCATCCAGCAGAGTTTCTTTGCCCTGCACCACCAGGAAGGCCGTCTGGCGCGCGATCAAAGCCTGGACCACCTGCTGGAACTCCTTTCAACGCATATTCGTCAACGCCCGGCGTCAGCGCAGAATGATGCCCAGCGTCAGATGTATCAGGTGCGGGATTATCTTCATGACCGGATGGGCAGCGATATTGGGCTTGATGAGCTGGCCGCCTGGGCCGGAATCGACCGCTTCCGGCTCAGCCGTCAATTTAAAAACACCTTCGGCTTAAGCCCCCATGCATGGCTGGTTCGTCTGCGTTTACGTACGGCGAGGATGTTGCTGGCTAAAGGCGAAGACCTGGCGCAGGTCGCGTCGCTGGTTGGGTTTGCCGACCAAAGCCATATGGGACGCTGGTTCCAGCGCGCTTACCGCCTTTCGCCTGCTGCTTACCAGCGCCAGTGCACAAACGTTCTATCGTAACCCCCCCAAATCTCCCATTCTGTTTATTCACAACAAGAGCGAATGGAGAAAACCTGTGATTTTTGACACCAAAAATGCGCTGATCGTCCGCAATGATTTAGCCGTCTGGCAACGCCTGAATGTCGTGGCGTTTCTGGCCACGGGCATTACCGCCTCGGCCCCAGAAATCCTGGGCCAGCCCTACATTGACGGGCTTGGCCGCCAGTACGGTCAACTCGCGGGCGAACCGATGCTGATTTTTGAAGCCGATCTGGAAGCCCTGCAAAAGGCGCATCTTAAGGGGATTGAACGCGAACTGACCCTGACGCCTTACGTTGAAGCGATGTTTTCAACGGGACATGATCAAGCAAACCGGGAGGTGTTTCTTGCGGAGGATGCCGCGCGGCTGAATCTGGTGGGCCTGGCGATTCGTGGGCCAAAAAAGGCTGTAGATAAAGTCATTAAAGGACTGAAACTGCATCCGTAAATTGATACCGACAGCGCACCAGCCGCTGTCGGTACTTATAAAATTTCTATTTGCCTGCGGTCCACGGATAACGGGCAATCAATGCCGCTTTTTATAACTTACATGAATGGTTTCACGTCGCCCACGCCTTCACGCAGAACCACCGGTGAATCGTCCGTGAGATCGATAACCGTGGTCGGCTGCTGGCCGAGATAACCGCCGTGAATAATCAGATCAACCTGCTTTTCCAGATGATCTTTGATTTCTTCCGGGTCGGATTCAGTAAAATCGTTCCCCGGCAGCATCAGTGACGTTGAGAGCATGGGTTCGCCCAGCGCTTCCAGCAGCATCTGCGCAATCGGGTTCGACGGCACACGCATCCCGATGGTTTTACGCTTTTCCTGCAACAGGCGGCGCGGCACCTCTTTCGTCCCTTTAAGGATGAAAGTGTAGTTGCCCGGCGTATTGTTCTTAATCAGGCGAAACGCCACGTTATCAACGTAGGCGTACGTTGAAATTTCAGACAGATCGCGGCACACCAGGGTGAAGTTGTGGCCGTCTGGCAGATGACGAATCCGGCAGATTCGTTCCATCGCGCCTTTGTCTTCAATTTTGCAGCCCAGCGCATAACCGGAATCCGTGGGATAAACGATAACGCCGCCCTTGCGCACAATTTCAACGGCCTGATTAATCAGACGTTGCTGCGGGTTGTCCGGATGGACATAAAAAAACTGACTCATACTTCCCTCTCGTTAATCTTTTGGGGCTGTTTTTCCCAACTTTGCCACACGCCTTCTACCCCGGCGGGGAGCCACAGCTTGCGTCCGAGTTCTATCCACGGACAGGGCTGATGAAAATCAGAGCCCTGAGACGCCAGTAAACCGTACTGACGCGCATAGGTGGCAAGCTGCGCGCGTTCGTGGGGAGCCTGCTGACACTGGGCGACTTCCATGGCATCGCCGCCACATTCACTGAAATGAGCCAACAGTCTTTTCAGCCACTTAGCAGAAAGATTATAACGCCCCGGATGGGCGATCACCGCCTTGCCGCCAGAATGATGAATGACATCAATAGCTTGATCTATTGTACACCACTGCGGCGGAACGTATCCGGTTTTACCGCGGGCCAGATACTTTTTAAACACGTCGTTAAAGTTGCTCGCCCTGCCTGATTCCACCAGAAAACGGGCAAAGTGACCACGCGTCACCGCCCCGCCGTTCGCAAGGGCCAGCGCCCCTTCCCAGGCCCCCGGGATCTGCGCTTTTTCCAGCCGTTCAGCGATAAGTTTAGCGCGTTGCTGCCGACGTTCCGTTTGTTCCGCCAGAAACGCGGTCATCACCGGGTGTTCAATATCAATGTTCAGGCCGACGATGTGGATATCATGATTTTCCCAGACGGTGGAAATTTCCACTCCGGTAATCAGTTCAAGCGGTAATCCGGCACGGGCGATTTCGGCCCGCGCGGCGGGGATGGCCGCCACGGTATCGTGATCGGTAATCGCCAACGTACCCACGCGCATTTCCAGCGCACGATGCACCAGTTCCTCAGGCGTCAAGCGGCCATCAGAGGCGGTGGTGTGGCTGTGCAGGTCGTAAATCACGGCGTAGGGATGGTCGCTCAAAATCACTCCGGTGTTCAGTTATCACTATCATTTTTGGGTTTGACGGCGCCCATCATAGCCTTACTGAATGAATTTCTGAAATCAGGGGTTGACTTTGCCCCCTCGGACTAGTTAACTAGTACGCAAGTTCACACAACGAGGTATCTGCGATGACACATTTTTCTTTCACTCTGCGTGGCTGGTGGCGTACAACCTGATATCGGGCTGTAGCTACGCGTCTGCATAAGACACACAGATACCAGGCCCGCCAATGAGCGGGCTTTTTTTTGAATAAAAACATATCCGAGATGGTGAGAACGATAATGCAAACACAAAAACCCGCGCTCGAACTTCTGACCAGTGACGCGATTTACCGGGAAAACCCGACCGCGCTGTTCCACCAACTGTGCGGCGCCCGTCCGGCGACCCTGCTGCTGGAATCGGCGGATATCGACAGCAAAGACGATTTAAAAAGCCTGCTGTTAGTCGACAGCGCGCTGCGCATCACCGCTTTAGGTGACACCGTCACTATTCAGGCACTTTCTGACAACGGCGCGGCGCTGCTGGATTTACTCGACGCCGCCCTGCCTTCCGGCATCGACAATCAGCGTCAGCCGAATGGCCGCATCCTGCACTTCCCGGCAGTGAGCAACCTGCTCGATGAAGACGCACGCCTGTGTTCGCTGTCGGTGTTCGATGCCTTCCGCCTGCTGCAAACGCTGGTTACCGTCCCGGTTGACGAGCGCGAAGCGATGTTCTTCGGCGGCCTGTTTGCTTACGACCTGGTCGCCGGTTTTGAGGATTTGCCGCAGCTCAACAGCGACACCTCCTGCCCTGATTACTGCTTCTACTTAGCGGAAACGTTGCTGGTTATTGACCATCAGACCAAAACCACCCGCATTCAGGCGAGCCTGTTCACGCCTCTGGAAACTGAGAAACAGCGTCTGATCCAGCGTGTGGCACAGCTTCGCCAGCAGCTCAATGAGCCACCTCTGCCGCTGCCGGTGACCAAAATTGAGCAGATGAAAACCGAAGTAAACCAGAGCGATGACGAGTACGGCGCCGTGGTACGTAAAATGCAGCGTGCCATTCGTGCCGGGGAGATTTTCCAGGTCGTGCCGTCCCGCCGCTTCTCTCTGCCTTGCCCGTCGCCGCTGGCGGCATATGACGTGCTGAAGAAGAGTAACCCAAGCCCGTATATGTTCTTCATGCAGGATAACGATTTCAGCCTGTTCGGCGCCTCGCCGGAAAGCTCGCTGAAATATGATGCCAGCAACCGTCAGATTGAAATTTACCCGATTGCCGGGACCCGCCCGCGTGGTCGCCGCGCCGACGGTTCGCTCGATCGTGACCTCGACAGCCGCATTGAACTTGAAATGCGTACTGACCACAAAGAGCTTTCCGAGCATCTGATGCTGGTAGATTTAGCGCGTAACGACCTGGCACGCATTTGTACCCCGGGCAGCCGCTACGTAGCGGACCTCACCAAAGTGGACCGTTACTCCTTCGTCATGCACCTGGTGTCCCGCGTAGTCGGCGAACTGCGTCAGGATCTGGACGTGCTGCACGCCTACCGCGCCTGCATGAATATGGGCACGCTGAGCGGCGCACCGAAAGTCCGCGCCATGCAGCTTATCGCGGCGGCTGAAGGCGAACGTCGCGGCAGCTACGGTGGCGCCGTGGGCTACTTTACCGCCCACGGCGACCTCGATACCTGTATTGTTATCCGCTCCGCTTTTGTTGAAAACGGCATTGCCACCGTCCAGGCGGGCGCTGGTGTGGTGCTTGATTCCGTGCCGCAGTCCGAAGCAGATGAAACCCGTAATAAAGCTCGCGCGGTACTGCGCGCCATTGCCCAGGCCCACCACGCGAAGGAGATTTTCTAATGGCTGACATTCTGCTGCTCGACAATATCGACTCCTTTACTTACAACCTGGCAGACCAGCTGCGTGCCAGCGGGCATAACGTGGTGATTTATCGTAACCACGTCCCGGCTCAGACCCTGATTGAACGTCTGGAAACCATGGATAACCCGGTGCTGATGCTATCGCCAGGCCCGGGCGCGCCGTCTGAAGCGGGCTGTATGCCTGAACTGCTGACCCGTCTGCGCGGCAAACTACCGATTATTGGCATCTGTCTGGGACATCAGGCGATTGTCGAAGCCTACGGCGGTTATGTCGGTCAGGCGGGCGAAATCCTGCATGGTAAAGCCTCCAGCATTGAGCACGACGGTCAGGCGATGTTCGCCGGGCTTGCCAATCCGCTGCCGGTCGCGCGTTACCACTCACTGGTTGGGAGCAATATCCCTGCCGGGCTGACCATCAACGCCAGCTTTAACGGCATGGTGATGGCGGTGCGTCACGACGCCGACCGCGTCGTCGGTTTCCAGTTCCACCCCGAATCAATTCTGACCAGCCACGGCGCACGCCTGCTGGAACAGACCCTGGAATGGGCTTTACAGAAACTCGAACCGGCTAACACCCTGCAACCGATTCTGGAAAAACTGTATCAGGCACAAACCCTGACTCAGCCGGAAAGCCACCAGCTGTTTTCTGCCGTCGTACGCGGAGAAGTGAAACCAGAACAGCTGGCCGCCGCGCTGGTGAGCATGAAAGTTCGCGGTGAGCAGCCGCAGGAAATCGCCGGGGCCGCTACCGCCCTGCTGGAAAACGCGGCACCGTTCCCGCGTCCGGATTATCCGTTTGCCGATATCGTTGGCACCGGCGGTGACGGCAGCAACAGCATCAATATTTCCACCGCCAGCGCCTTTGTGGCGGCGGCGTGTGGCCTGAAAGTAGCGAAGCACGGCAACCGCAGCGTGTCGAGCAAATCCGGTTCGTCCGATTTACTGGCCGCCTTCGGTATCAATCTGGAGATGAATGCCGAGAAATCGCGAGAAGCCCTGGATGAACTGGGCGTGTGTTTCCTGTTCGCACCGAAATACCACACCGGTTTCCGCCACGCCATGCCGGTTCGTCAGCAGTTAAAAACCCGTACCTTGTTTAACGTGCTTGGGCCGCTTATCAACCCGGCGCACCCACCGATTGCGCTAATTGGCGTATATAGTCCGGAGCTGGTGCTTCCGATTGCCGAAACCCTGCGCGTGCTCGGATACCAGCGTGCGGCGGTGGTTCACAGCGGCGGCATGGATGAAGTTTCATTGCATGCGCCGACCGTGGTTGCCGAGCTTAAAGACGGAGAGATTCAAAGCTATCAACTGACCGCCGATGACTTTGGTTTGACACCTTATCACCAGGAACAGCTGGCTGGCGGCACGCCGGAAGAAAACCGTGACATTCTTTCACGCTTGCTACAAGGTAAAGGTGAAGCCGCCCACGAGGCCGCTGTCTCCGCCAACGTCGCCATGCTGATGCGCCTTCACGGCCATGAAGATTTAAAAGCCAACGTGCAACAGGTGCTGGATGTCTTGCACAGTGGTGCAGCCTACGATCGCGTGACCGCATTAGCGGCAAGAGGATAAGAAATGCAGACCGTTTTAGCTAAAATCGTTGCTGATAAACGCATCTGGGTCGATGCCCGTAAAGTGCAGCAACCGTTAGCCAGTTTTCAGAATGAGATCCAGCCAAGCACGCGTCATTTCTACGACGCATTGCAAGGCGCACGTACCGCCTTCATTCTGGAGTGCAAAAAAGCGTCCCCGTCTAAAGGGGTGATCCGCGAAGACTTCGACCCGGCACGTATCGCGGGAATTTACAAACACTATGCGTCGGCGATTTCCGTCCTGACTGATGAAAAGTATTTCCAGGGCAGCTTCGATTTCCTGCCCATTGTCAGCGGCATCGCGCCGCAGCCAATCCTGTGCAAAGACTTCATCGTCGACCCGTACCAGATTTACCTCGCACGTCATTATCAGGCCGACGCCTGCCTGCTGATGCTGTCCGTACTCGACGATGACGAGTACCGCCAGCTTTCTGCGGTGGCGCACAGCCTGCGCATGGGCGTGTTGACCGAAGTGAGTAACGAAGAAGAACTGGAGCGCGCCATCGCGCTTAACGCCAAAGTCGTCGGTATCAATAACCGTGACCTGCGTGACCTCTCCATTGATCTCAATCGCACCCGCCAGCTGGCGCCACGTTTAGGCGCAGGCGTGACGGTGATCAGCGAATCCGGCATCAATACCTACGGTCAGGTGCGCGAACTGAGCCACTTTGCCAACGGTTTCCTGATTGGCTCGGCGATGATGTCACACGATGATTTGAATGCTGCCGTGCGCCGCGTACTGCTGGGTGAAAACAAAGTTTGTGGTTTAACCCGCGCCCAGGATGCACAGGCGGCGTATGAAGCCGGTGCGGTATTCGGTGGACTGATTTTTGTGCCTTCTTCACCACGTTTTGTGGATGAAACCCAGGCGCGTGACGTTATCAACAGCGCACCGCTGAGCTACGTTGGCGTTTTCCGTGATACCGCCATTAGCGAAGTGGCAGCGAAAGTCGAAAGCCTGTCACTGGCCGCAGTTCAGCTGCACGGTAACGAAGACCAGGCCTATATCGATGAACTTCGCGCGGCCCTGCCCGCACACGTGCAAATCTGGAAAGCGCTGAGCGTCAAAGATTCCCTCCCTGCCCGTAACCTGAATCACGTCGACAAATACGTGCTGGATAACGGCCAGGGCGGCAGCGGACAACGTTTCGACTGGTCGCTGCTCAACGGTCAGGACTTAAGTAACGTCCTGCTGGCTGGCGGCCTTAGCCCCGATAACTGTGTAGATGCGGCGAAAAGCGGCTGCGCGGGGCTCGATTTCAATTCTGGCGTAGAGTCTGAACCGGGCATTAAAGATGCCAGTAAACTGGCCTCGGTCTTTCAGACGCTGCGCGCATATTAAGGAAATGGACATGAATACATTACTGAACCCGTACTTTGGTGAATTTGGCGGCATGTACGTGCCGCAAATCCTGATGCCTGCCCTGCGCCAGCTGGAAGAAGCGTTCGTGAGCGCGCAGAAGGATCCGGAATTTCAGGCGCAGTTCACCGACCTGCTGAAGAACTATGCCGGTCGCCCAACGGCGCTGACCAAATGTCAGAACCTGACCGAAGGCACCAAAACCACGCTGTACCTCAAGCGTGAAGACCTGCTGCACGGCGGCGCGCACAAAACTAACCAGGTGTTGGGTCAGGCGCTGTTAGCCAAGCGCATGGGTAAAACCGAAATCATCGCAGAAACCGGTGCCGGTCAGCACGGCGTGGCCTCTGCTCTGGCGTGCGCCCTCCTCGGCCTGAAATGCCGCATCTATATGGGTGCCAAAGACATTGAGCGCCAGTCGCCTAACGTATTCCGTATGCGTCTGATGGGCGCAGAAGTGATCCCGGTACACAGCGGTTCAGCCACGCTGAAAGATGCCTGTAATGAGGCGCTGCGTGACTGGTCTGGCAGCTACGAAACCGCGCACTACATGCTCGGCACCGCCGCTGGCCCGCACCCGTTCCCGACCATCGTGCGCGAATTCCAGCGCATGATCGGCGAAGAAACCAAAGTGCAGATTCAGGAGCGTGAAGGTCGTCTGCCCGACGCCGTCATCGCCTGTGTCGGCGGCGGATCTAACGCCATCGGTATGTTTGCTGATTTCATCGACGACACCTCCGTCGGCCTGATTGGCGTTGAGCCTGGCGGGCACGGAATTGAAACCGGTGAGCATGGCGCGCCGTTAAAACACGGTCGCGTTGGCATCTACTTCGGCATGAAATCGCCGATGATGCAGACCGAAGAAGGCCAGATTGAAGAATCTTATTCTATTTCTGCCGGACTGGATTTCCCCTCCGTAGGACCACAGCACGCGTTCCTGAACAGCATCGGCCGCGCGGAGTATGTGTCGATTACGGATAACGAAGCGCTGGACGCATTTAAAGCGCTGAGCCGTCACGAAGGTATCATCCCGGCGCTGGAGTCTTCTCACGCCCTGGCCCATGCGCTGAAAATGATGCGCGAGAACCCTGAAAAAGAGCAGCTGCTGGTGGTTAACCTCTCCGGTCGCGGCGATAAAGACATTTTCACCGTACATGACATTCTGAAAGCGCGAGGGGAAATCTGATGGAACGCTATGACAACCTGTTTGCTGAGCTGAAAAACCGCAAGGAAGGCGCGTTTGTTCCCTTCGTTACGCTGGGAGATCCGAACCCGGAACAGTCGCTGAGAATCATTGATACCCTGATTGAAGCCGGTGCCGACGCGCTGGAGCTGGGCATTCCTTTCTCCGACCCGCTGGCCGATGGCCCGACGATTCAGGACGCCACGCTGCGGGCGTTTGCGTCGGGTGTAACGCCGACTCAGTGCTTCGAAATGCTGGCCGCCATTCGTCAGAAACACCCGACCATTCCGATTGGCCTGCTGATGTATGCCAACTTGGTCTTTAACCGCGGCATTGATGCGTTTTACGCGGAGTGCGCACGGGTGGGCGTGGATTCCGTGCTGGTGGCGGATGTCCCTGTAGAAGAGTCGACGGAGTTCCGTCAGGCGGCGATGCGTCATAACGTGGCACCGATCTTCATCTGCCCGCCAAACGCCGATGACGATTTGCTGCGCCAGATTGCCTCCCACGGTCGCGGATACACTTACCTGCTGTCCCGTGCGGGCGTAACCGGTGCGGAAAACCGCGCCGCGCTGCCGTTGCATCATCTGATTGAAAAACTGACCGAATACCACGCCGCGCCTCCGTTGCAGGGCTTTGGTATTTCCTCCCCGGACCAGGTGACGGCGTCAGTTGGGGCCGGTGCTGCAGGCGCGATTTCCGGCTCAGCGATTGTGAAAATTATTGAGAAGAACCTCGATAATCCGACCACGATGCTGGCGGAACTGAAAACCTTCGTGCAGAACATGAAGGCAGCCACCCGCCGCGCATAATCTTAACGCCGTCTGGTTATTCGCCAGATGGCGTTTCCTTTTTCACCACGTCCGCGTATTTGCGCACCAGTCGAAACAACTCGCTAATTTCCTCTTCCGGCCACCCGGCAAAAATCCGGTTCATCAACGTCTGTCTGGCGTCATCAATACTGTGGGTTAAGGCCTTTCCCTGTTCCGACAGCGTCACTTCGCTGATCCGTTTGTCACGCTCGGCGGGCTGCTTCTGCGCTAATCCCAACGCCTCTAGCCGCTTCACCTGCCGACTCACGGTGGTGTAATCCCGACCAAGCCTGTCGGCAAGCTCCACCACACCCGATGGACTATAGCGTCCGATAGTCACCAACAGCGGAAACAGCGCCTGATCGAGCTTCACGTTTGCCGCCGCCAGCAGCGCTTCATCCCGCTGCGGATGGTTCATCACGCTGATGATATCCAGCAGCGCGCCGTGAAAATCGGTCACATCAATTTTTTTATGTGCATATTGCATATAATATCATCCCGGCGTACAGTGCCATTATCCAATACGTGCATATTACACATATCTTGTTTAAGGAGAAAGTTTATGAAAGCAGCCGTGGTTTTCGATCCTGCTAACGGCCCGGTATACAGCGATTTCGCGTTGCCGGTTGCCGGAGAAAAACAACAACTGATTAAGATTTCCGCCTCAGCAATTAGCCATGTGGTGAAAAGCCGAGCCTCAGGCAAACATTACAGCTTCGATGGCACACTACCCTTTATCGCCGGGATCGACGGCACCGGCGTCACCCCGGAGGGAAAGCGCGTTTATTTCGTGTTCCCGCCTACGCCGTGGGGAAGCATGGCGCAATTTGCGCCCGTTGATATCGCCCATTGCTTGCCGCTCCCCGATGGTCTGGACGATGCGACCGCTGCCGCAATGGCTAATCCGGGAATGTCGGCCTGGGCGGCGCTGGTTAATCGGGCCGGATTCAACGCCAGTGAAACCGTGTTGATTAACGGTGCGACGGGAAGCGCTGGACAGCTTGCGGTGCAAATCGCACGCTATCTGGGTGCGCAGAAAATTATCGCCACCGGGCGCAATGCAGACGCACTCGCCAGTCTCGGGGCCGACGCCACCGTATTGTTGACCGAAGAAGATGATCTGCAGAATGCGGCATTCGCCGCGCACGCATCGGAGCAAATTGATGTGGTGGTCGATTATTTGTGGGGAAATAGCGCAGAACGTCTGCTTTACGCGCTGGCAAAACATACGCCCGGTCGTGCTCCGGTGCGCTATGTGCAGGTCGGATCGCTTGCAGGTCACGAGATTACGTTGCCCGGCGCGGTGCTGCGCTCATCACCGATTCAACTGATGGGCAGCGGGATTGGCAGCCTTTCCCTGCCCCAGCTAGTGCAGGCTACAGGAGAAATGCTGCAGGCCGCCGTCGCCGGGAAATTTACCATTGCCCATAAGACGGTGCCGTTAGCTGATGTCGCTCAGGCCTGGCCGCAGGATAACAGCCAGAACCGGACCGTCTTTCTCATCACATAACATCCCCAAAAAAGAAGGGGTTGAAGTTCTTAATGAGAAGTATTATCTTTCTCAATACCGAGTAGTTGAGCGAATCACTCAGGTATTCGGTACGACATTGCTCACATTGCTTCCAGTATGACTTGCCCGCTTGCGCGGGCTTTTTTTACTTTTTGTTCAGGTCGTCATCCGGCCAGTATTTATAGCCGTTGAGCATCGCCTGCGCCGCCAGGCCTTTCTCAGTGATTTCGTACACGCTGACTTTAGACGGCAAAGACTGTGCGTCAGTCGCTACGCCGCTCGCTGATGCGCCGGTACCAGCCCCTTTGTCGTCATACTTCGCTGCCGCGTTCGCATCTGCGCCAACAACGTAGCCATCGGTAATAAATTTATTTAGGGATTTGCTGTCGTGGAAGACGATAACGGTACTCAGCTGTTTGATACCCACGCCAACGCCCGCACCGCCCTGCGCTACTTTCATATAGGTATCTTTGCCGGTATGCAGATCTTTCACGACGCCGTACCCGCCGCCGAAACCAACCACGAAAATCTTGCTGCTGTTGCTGGAGAAGACCGCGTAACCTGTAGAGTGCTGAATATCGCTGCGTGCTTCAGGATGCAGGTTATACAGCTGGGTTAAGGTGTCGGTGCGCATTTTTTGAATGGTGGCACGCTGTTCGCGGGCGGTGTCGCCGCTGGCACTGCAACCGGCAATAACGAGTGCCAAAATAAGAAAGAGAGATTTAAGTTTCATCGTTAACATCTGCGTCTAATAATTGAGCGCGTTATTTTAGGCAGAATGCGGACAGATGCGAGCGAAGCGGTAGGTACAACTGTAAGAAATTTATTTATAAATTTCAGATATGTAGCGGAATTGTTACAGCAAAGAGTGGCTGCCGGGCAGCCACTCTTATGACACTCAGAAGCGATAACCTGCCGAGAACATAAATACCCACGGATCAAGACGGGTGTGGATGGTTTGATTCTCACCCCCTGCCTTAAATTTCACATCGGTATCCACGTCCAGATACCAGACCGAGGCGTTAATCAGCCAGTCGCGGTTAATCAGATAATCAACCCCCACCTGGCCTGCCGCGCCCCAGGAGTCAGTGGCGCTGAGATCGGACAGACCGGCATCTTTACCGGTATCGTTGAAATCGGTGTTAAAGAAGGTGGTGTAGTTGATACCTGCCCCGATGTACGGACGCACTTTGCTGCTGGCATCGAAGAAATACCACTGTGCCATCAGCGTAGGCGGTAACAAATTCACCGTTGCCAGGGTTCCGGTCGGGCCGGTACCGACTTTACTGCGGAACGGCGAGGCGGCCAGCAGCTCGATACCGATGTTATCCGTCGCCATATAGGTGAAGGTTAGACCGAGCTGGGTATTGTTATCGACGGTGAAACTTCCGAGGCCCAGCACGTTATCCGAACCTTCCGTTGGGCGAATCGTCGCGGAACCTGCACGTATAAAGAACTCACCCGCTTCATGCGCCCAGGCTCCGCCAGAGAGACTGCTTAAAACCAGCGCTGCCACTGCTAACTTTTTCATATCCATTCATTCCCTATGGTTTTTATAAGCGCGCTGAATATACCCACAAATAAGTAAAAACGATCCAACTCAGATCACATTCATTCCCGAGATTTAACATCTATTGATCTGGATTAATTTTTAACGGCGGATTACTTACAAACAAAACCCATCTGCATCAATTTTTGATTTTTCTCTGTTACAAAAAAGACGATCTGGAAGGTTCGTCTCGCTTTCCTGTCAGGCCAAAGACGACGTAAAGGGTGAAATTATGCTCAAAATGCTTCCAGACCCCGTTTTTGCTTACTACTCCTTTACAAAGATATGCCTTTCCATACAGGTGTTGATGCTGCCACTTTGACGTCGGGTGAGTTACAATTGCCGGCTTATTACTACCAGCCAGACTCAAGGAGAGTGCATGTCTATCACGGCTAAGTCGGTTTACCGTGACACGGGTAATTTTTTTCGTAATCAGTTCGTTACGGTACTTCTGATTGCGTTGTTGTGTGCGTTTATCACGGTGGTGCTTGGCCATGCGTTTTCACCGAGCGACGAACAGCTTGCACTGTTGAGCAGCGGCGATAACCTTGCGGGTAGCGTGGGGCTGTTTGAGCTGGTGCAAAACATGACGCCAGAACAACAGCAGATCCTGCTGCGCGCGTCAGCGGCGTCGACATTCTCTGGCCTGATTGGTAATGCCATTCTCGCGGGCGGTGTACTGCTGCTTATCCAGATGATCTCTGCGGGTCAGCGCGTTAGCGCTCTGCGTGCCATCGGGGCCAGCGCTCCGGTGCTGCCGAAACTGCTGCTGCTCATCTTCCTCACCACGTTCCTGGTACAGATGGGCGTGATGCTGATTGTGGTTCCAGGCGTGCTGTTGGCAATCGTGTTCTGCTTTGCACCGATTATGCTGGTCCAGGACAAACTGGGGATTTTCACCTCGTTGCGCAGCAGTATGCGTCTGGCGTGGGCGAATATGCGTCTGGTGGCCCCGGCGGTCATCGGCTGGCTGCTGGCGAAAACGCTGTTGCTTATCTTCGCACCCAACTTTGCTGTGCTGACGCCAAACGTAGGCGCGGTGGTGGTGAACTGCATCAGCAACCTTATTTCCGCTTTATTGCTGATCTATTTATTCCGCCTGTATATGCTTATTCGTAACTGATCTCTCCCAGGCCCGGAGCACCCGGGCCGTTACTGAAATACGGAACCGATGTATGAAGCAGTTTCTGGATTTTTTACCGCTGGTGGTGTTCTTTGTCTTCTACAAACTTTATGACATCTACACCGCGACCACGGCGCTGATCATCGCTACCGCGGTGGTGTTGATTTACTGCTGGGTGCGCTATCGCAAAGTTGAAAAAATGGCGCTGATTACCTTTGTGCTGGTCGCGGTATTCGGTGGCCTGACGCTGTTCTTCCATAACGATGAATTTATCAAATGGAAAGTCACGGTGATTTACGGTCTGTTCGCCGGTGCGTTGCTGTTCAGCCAGTGGATTATGAAAAAGCCGCTGATCCAGCGCATGCTGGGTAAAGAGCTGAC
This sequence comes from Scandinavium hiltneri, assembly GCF_024764835.1. Taxonomy (GTDB): domain Bacteria; phylum Pseudomonadota; class Gammaproteobacteria; order Enterobacterales; family Enterobacteriaceae; genus Scandinavium; species Scandinavium hiltneri. The sequence goes on from NZ_JALIGE010000076.1 coordinate 17,648, forward strand.
CCTGCCGCAATTCGTCTGGTCGCGTCTGAATATTGCCTGGGCGCTGTTCTTTATTGTGTGCGGTCTGGCAAATATTTATATCGCCTTCTGGATGCCGCAAAATATCTGGGTCAACTTTAAAGTCTTCGGCCTCACCGCCCTTACCCTGATTTTCACGCTGCTGAGCGGCGTGTACATCTACCGCCACATGCCGCAGGACGACAAGTAAATGACCGCAAGCAGTGAAGCGCCACTGGGCGATTTAGTTCTGCGTACGCTGGCGATGCCCGCGGACACCAACGCCAATGGCGATATTTTTGGCGGCTGGATTATGTCGCAGATGGACCTCGGCGGCGCGATTATGGCCAAAGAGATTGCTCAGGGCCGCGTAGTAACAGTGCGTGTGGATGGCATGACGTTCCTGCGCCCTGTCGCTGTCGGGGACGTGGTGTGCTGCTACGCACGCTGCACCAAACGCGGCACAACGTCGATCACGGTAAACATTGAAGTATGGGTGAAGAAGGTCTCTTCAGAGCCTATCGGTCAGCGTTACAAAGCCACCGAAGCCCTGTTTATCTATGTGGCGGTGGACAACGAAGGGAAGCCGCGGCCATTTCCGCAAGCATAAAATAATAAACCGGTCTCGATGACCGGTTTTTTTATTACAGGAAACCTAACAGTTTAAAGAAGAAGTATCCCGCCACAATCACAATCACCGGCAGAACGTACAGCTCGAAAATCTGTAAAAAGAGGGTGTGGTGCGGAACCACAATTTTGGCCTCAAGTTGTTCTTTGCTTAAACCTTCCGGCCCTTTCGCTTTCTCGAGAATCAGCTGATCCTGCACGCCTTCACGCACAAACTTCGCCTGCCGGCTCATGCGCGCGCCCGACGACTGCAGAGCCAGGCCGACAAACACCAGCACGAAAATAATCCAGAACCCAATATTCAGGCTGTGGTGAAAATCCGGCTGCGGCGAGTTGTACCAGAAAAAATTCAGGAACGGCGTATTAAAACGGATCATCTCAATCATTACGTGAGCAAAATCGAGCAGAACGGCGTCGATGCCTGGCTGCTTCTCACTGTGCTCAAACATGAATTTGAACACCGATATTAACGTGGAAATCACGGCCGGGATAAAAATGACCCAGCCCAAAATACGTTTCAGTACGGCGATGCGTCCAGCTTGTTGATACGTCATGGGTTCCCCTTGTTCAGACGCGCTTTCTGTTTCGCTGTAAGTCTACCTTTAGTTGTGCCTTTTCGCCTGCGCTTTAAAAGCGATATGGTGTACGATTAGGTCGAATCTCAGGCCTTTTTACCTCTACAGGAGTTGCCTTATGACAGCCCAGCGTCAAATTCTTGCCGCTATCTTTGATATGGATGGTTTACTGATTGATTCCGAACCGCTGTGGGATCGTGCCGAACTGGATGTTATTGCCGGTCTGGGTGTCGATATTTCGCGCCGTAACGAATTGCCTGACACGCTCGGTCTGCGTATCGACATGGTGGTAGAACTCTGGTTCGCCCAACAGCCGTGGAACGGGCCGAGCCGTGAAGAAGTCACTGCACGCATTATCAGCCGTGCAATTTCCTTGGTTGAGGAAGAACGTCCGCTGCTGGCTGGCGCCCGCGAAGCTATTGCGCTGTGCAAATCTCAGGGTCTGAAGATTGGTCTGGCGTCTGCTTCCCCGCTGCACATGCTGGAAAAAGTGCTGGCAATGTTCGATCTGCGTGAGCAGTTCGACGCCCTCGCCTCCGCTGAAAAGCTGCAATACAGCAAACCACATCCGCAGGTGTATCTGGACTGCGCCGCGAAACTCGGTGTCGATCCGCTGACCTGCGTGGCGCTGGAAGACTCCGTTAACGGAATGATCGCCAGTAAAGCCGCACGTATGCGCTCAATCGTGGTACCTGAACATGAAAACCAGGCTGACCCACGCTATGTGCTTGCAAACGTGAAACTCAGCTCGCTGGAGCAACTGACTACCGGGCACCTCTTCGGCTAAGCCCTTCTACCCGGCAGCCTCGTTGCCGGGCAATTGTCGTAAAAACGCCGCCATCGTCAAATTAATTAAAACATCGTTTTATTTTAGTTTGAGTTTTCATTCCCTCGCCTCTATGCTTCTCGCATTACCTGCATCACAACGATAAAAACAGGCCAGAGGAGTGCTTATGATTCTCAATGCGTTCAATCTTTCCGGAAAAGTGGCGATCGTCACCGGCTGCGATACCGGTTTAGGCCAGGGCATGGCGCTAGGTCTGGCCGAAGCCGGGTGTGACATCGTCGGCGTGAGTCGCAAAAATCCACAGCAAACGGCAGAGCGCGTTCAGGCGCTAGGCCGCCGATTCAGCTTCGTTCAGGCCGATCTCAACCAGCAGGATAAAGTTGAAGAAATAATTGCCCGTGCGGTTTCGCAAATGGGCCGCATAGATATTCTGGTCAATAATGCCGGAACTATTCGGCGGGAAGATGCGCTGAACTTCAGCGAAAAAGACTGGGACGACGTGATGAATCTGAACCTGAAATCGGTGTTTTTCCTCGCACAGGCCGCCGCCCGCCAGTTCATCCATCAGGGCGAAGGCGGAAAAATCATTAATATCGCCTCAATGTTATCCTTCCAGGGTGGGATCCGCGTTCCATCTTACACCGCGTCAAAAAGCGGCGTGTTGGGCATCACCCGCCTGCTCGCGAATGAATGGGCTGCGCACCACATCAATGTGAACGCCATTGCGCCAGGTTACATGGCGACCAACAATACCCAGGCCCTGCGCGAAGATGAAGACCGCAATAAGGCTATCGTTGAGCGCATTCCAGCCGGACGCTGGGGAAATCCGGAAGACCTGCAGGGGCCGGTGGTATTCCTGGCCTCGGCTGCATCGGATTACATCAACGGTTACACACTTGCGGTAGACGGCGGCTGGCTGGCCCGCTAAACGCGGGATTTTGACAAACAGTTACACCGTCACCTCTTCCGCCCACTGTATAAAAACCCTATACTGTATGAATTGACAGTTTGACGGGTTCTATCATGACGGCGGAAGGCCACCTGCTCTTTTCAATAGCCTGCGCGGTGTTTGCCAAAAATGCCGAACTGACTCCGGTTCTGGCGCAGGGTGACTGGTGGCATATTGTTCCCGCTGCGGTATTGACCTGCCTGCTGCCGGACATCGATCACCCGAAGTCCTTCCTTGGGCAGCGCCTGAGCTGGATAGCCAAACCCGTGGCGCGAATATTCGGCCACCGCGGCTTTACCCATAGCCTGCTGGCGGTATTCGGCAGCCTGACCCTGTTCTATCTAAAAGTGCCCGAGACCTGGTTTATTCCTGCCGATGTGTTGCAGGGCATGGTGCTCGGCTATCTGAGCCATATTCTTGCCGACATGCTGACGCCTGCGGGCGTGCCGTTACTGTGGCCGTGCCGTTGGCGTTTCCGCCTGCCTATTCTCGCCCCGCGTAAAGGGAATCAGCTCGAACGCGTGCTGTGCATGGCCTTGTTCGTGTACGCCGTTTGGATGCCGCAATCGATGCCGGACAACAGCGCCGTACGCTGGTCGTCAAGCCTCATTAGCGAACTGCAATTTCGCTTCGACAAGTTTATCAATCATCAGAGTGGGCGTTAAACCGGGAGAGTATCGTCATATGTTGTGAGTCAGAACGGGGGTTTATTTTTGGACATGTGCGCTCTTGTTTGTTCGCACACGAAAATATACTGTCCTTTGTCTTGATAGCGCTAACCCACTGATACCCTGTTCTTCCGCTGCCTTATGATTACAAAACTGAAGTACCGTGGCTTTCATGTCTGCTGCAAAAGTAACGGTTCTCGTTACCTCAATATTCTTGACGATATTTTGAACTGCAACGTCAAAAAGCTGAGCGTAGAAAAAGTGTTCAAAAGCAAGCGCCATACTCACGTCTCATTGTTGAATACGGCGTACGGCCAGTTTGTGCTAAAAGTCTATTCCCCTCAAAAGAAACGCCTCGAGAAATTCGCCAAATCGCTGCTTCGTCCAAATGATAACGAGAATTTGATCAAGAAGATCGATCTGGCGCAAACGCAGGGGCATACCTTCCCCAATGATTTTTATCTGCTCGCAGAGCGCCGAACTCTCAAATTTGCGCACCTGTCGATCATGCTGTTTGAATACATTCCTGGTCCCGAATTACGCCATCTGCCTGCCATTCCTCAGGATGTCGTTCACGACGTCAAAACAGCGATGCAGCAGATGCATGAGATGAAAATCATTTCAGGCGATGCTCATGAGGGCAATTTTATCCTCAGCGACAATGGCGTGCGTATCATCGATTTGTCCGGTAAGCCCTGTAACGCCAAACGAAAAATTGAGGACAGCATAACCGCCCACATCCGCCTGGGTGTCCACTTTGAGCCGCGGAATCTGTGGGAGAAATTTCTGGTTTCCCGCAAGATGAAAAGACACCTCAAAATCAAAGAGCGGACACAGCAACTTCATCTTGATCGCCTCATTAATCATCAGAGTGGGTAATAAATCGTCAGTTAACGATATTTTGGAATAATACATTCAATTTGAATATAAGCGTCAAATCACACTTCTGATAATCTTGCGCCATTAGAGCCTGTCTATTTTTAGACAAAATAATGAGATCAGGAGAACGGGGATGAATTTTCCATTAATTGCGAACGTTGTGGTGTTCGTGGGATTGCTGTTTGCTCTGGGGCAAACACGAAATAAAAACTGGAGTCTGGCCAAGAAAGTCCTGGTCGGCCTCGCGGTGGGTGTGGTTTTCGGCCTGGGCCTGCAGCTTATTTACGGCGCAGACAGCGCGGTTCTGAAAGAATCCATTCAGTGGTTCAACGTCGTGGGCAACGGTTATGTTCAGCTGCTGCAAATGATCGTCATGCCGCTGGTCTTCGCATCCATTCTTAGCGCCGTGGCGCGCCTGCACAACGCGTCTCAGCTGGGTAAAATCAGCTTCCTGACCATCGGCACCCTGCTGTTTACCACGTTGATTTCTGCGCTGGTCGGTGTGCTGGTGACCAACCTGTTTGGCCTGAGCGCTGAAGGTCTGGTTCAGGGTGCTGCTGAAACCGCGCGTCTGAACGCGATTCAAAGCTCCTACGTCGGTAAAGTGGCTGACCTGAGCGTCCCGCAGCTGCTGCTCTCCTTCGTGCCGAAAAACCCGTTTGCTGACCTGACCGGTGCCAGCCCAACGTCTATTATCAGCATCGTGATTTTCGCGGCCTTCCTCGGTGTGGCCGCGCTGAAATTGCTGAAAGACGACGAGCCAAAAGGCAAACGCGTACTGACTGCCATCGACACGCTACAAAGCTGGGTGATGAAGCTGGTGCGTCTGGTGATGCAGCTGACTCCTTATGGCGTGCTGGCGCTGATGACCAAAGTGGTGGCCAGTTCTAACCTGCAGGACATCATCAAGCTAGGCGGTTTTGTGGTGGCGTCTTACCTCGGTCTGGCAATTATGTTTGTGGTTCACGGCCTGCTACTGGGCGCTAACGGTGTGAATCCGCTGAAGTACTTCCGCAAAGTATGGCCGGTGCTGACCTTCGCATTCACCAGCCGCTCTAGCGCCGCGTCTATTCCGCTGAATATCGAAGCGCAGACCCGTCGTTTGGGCGTACCGGAATCTATCGCCAGCTTCTCAGCCTCTTTCGGTGCCACGATTGGTCAGAACGGTTGTGCTGGCCTGTACCCGGCAATGCTGGCAGTAATGGTTGCGCCAACCGTGGGTATTAACCCGCTGGATCCGCTGTGGATTGCGACGCTGGTCGGTATCGTCACCATCAGCTCGGCCGGTGTTGCTGGCGTCGGTGGTGGTGCAACCTTTGCTGCACTGATTGTTCTGCCTGCCATGGGCCTGCCGGTTACCCTGGTCGCGCTGCTGATTTCCATCGAGCCGCTGATCGACATGGGTCGTACGGCACTGAACGTGAACGGTTCCATGACCGCCGGGACGCTGACCAGCCAGTGGCTGCGCCAGACCGATAAAACGGTGATGGAAAGTGAAGACGAAGTGGAATTGGCGCACCGTTAAGCTGTGCCGCTTCCCATAAAAAAGCGCCGACCCGGCGCTTTTTTTTATCTTTCAAACTACTCTTCGATTTCCCCTTCCTGACGCATTTGCGCCGCCCAGCGCTGGGCTGACTCCGGTCCGGTAAAAGCCTGTGAACGCTCGAATCGATTACCCATCAGCACGAACGCGACATACTTCCCCCGCAGTTTCCAGACATCCCGATAGCCGTCCACTTTCGAGGCATGATCAGGCGGTGCCGGTTCGACACGAGGCACATAGCTGATAACGGGACGATTGTTGTGTTGACGCAGCGGTTTCATAAGCGGAAAAGCACCAGAACGAAAATCAAAGTCAGTAAAAACCTATCATAGCCGATTGTGGTCGCCACCGTCGCGCCCTGTGTGCGAAATCACGCCTGCCCCAGTGAGATGAATCGGAATTACGCCTGCGATGGCCGGAGAGCAGCACCCTGTGTTCTATAGTTAACAGGTTTTGACGCAACAACGACCCTTTTCTAAAACTGAAAACAGGAGACGAGTGCAATGTCGAAAAGAAATAATAAAAACCCACCACATCAATCCCCGGTACACGATGCCACCGAATCCCAGCCCGGTCTGGACTCCCTTGCCCCTGATGATAATTCGCATCGTTCCAGCCCGCATCCAACGGCACCTGGCGAAGAGCCCACTGCGCCGGGCAGCCTGAAGGCGCCCGATATCGGCAATGAAAAACTTCATGCTTTGGAGGCCTTTCGCAAAGGCGGCGACGATGTGCCGCTGACCACCAATCAGGGACTGCGAATTGCCGATGATCAGAACTCCCTGCGCGCCGGGGCGCGTGGCCCGACGCTGCTGGAAGATTTCATCCTGCGTGAAAAAATCACCCATTTTGATCATGAACGCATTCCTGAACGCATCGTGCACGCCAGAGGTTCCGCGGCGCACGGCTATTTTCAGGCCTACAAAGACCTGAGTGATCTTACCAAAGCCAGCTTTCTGGGTGACGCTGATAAAATCACTCCTGTCTTCGTGCGTTTCTCCACGGTTCAGGGCGGCGCAGGCTCAGCCGATACGGTGCGTGATATTCGTGGATTTGCGACAAAATTCTATACCGACGAAGGAAATTTCGACCTGGTCGGCAACAATACGCCGGTGTTTTTCATCCAGGACGCGATGAAATTCCCGGATTTCGTGCACGCGGTAAAACCCGAACCGCACTGGGCCATTCCGCAGGGCGGTAGCGCCCACGACACCTTTTGGGATTACGTTTCCCTGCAACCTGAAACGCTGCACAACGTGATGTGGGCAATGTCAGACCGCGGTCTGCCGCGTAGCTATCGCACCATGGAAGGCTTCGGCATTCACACCTTCCGGCTGATCAACGCTGAAGGGAAATCCACGTTTGTGCGTTTCCACTGGAAACCCGTGGCAGGCAAAGCGTCGATGGTTTGGGATGAGTCGCAAAAACTGACGGGCCGTGACCCTGATTTCCACCGGCGTGAACTGTGGGAAGCGATTGAGGCCGGAGATTATCCAGAATATGAACTGGGGCTACAGCTGATCCCCGAAGAAGACGAGTTTACATTCGACTTTGACCTGCTCGACCCCACCAAACTCATTCCCGAGGCACTGGTCCCGGTACAGCTGGTCGGAAAAATGGTGCTGAACCGTAACCCCGATAACTTCTTTGCCGAGAACGAACAGGTCGCGTTCCATCCAGGCCATATCGTGCCGGGGATTGATTTCAGTAATGACCCTCTGTTGCAGGGGCGACTGTTTTCCTACACCGATACACAAATCAGCCGCCTCGGCGGGCCAAATTTCCATGAAATTCCAATTAACCGCCCTGCCTGCCCGTATCACAATTTCCAGCGTGACGGCATGCACCGGATGGATATCGACACCAATCCGGCAAACTACGAGCCCAACTCCATCAACGATAACTGGCCACGAGAAACCCCGCCCAGCCCGCATCGCGGTGGTTTTGAGTCTCATCATGCCCGGGTCGACGGCGATAAAATTCGTGAGCGCAGCCCTTCGTTCGGCGAATATTACGCGCATCCGCGTCTGTTCTGGAACAGCCAGACGGCGGTTGAGCAGCAGCATATCGTCAGTGCCTTTAGCTTTGAGCTGAGCAAAGTTGCCCGGGCGTATATCCGCGAGCGGGTAGTCGATCAGCTGGTCCACATCGATCATCAGTTGGCGAACGCCGTGGCCGATAACTTAGGGATTACGCTGACTCAAGAGCAACGAAACATCGCCCCGCCAGCCGCCATCAACGGGATTAGCAAAGATCCAACGTTGAGTCTGTACGCTATTCCGAGCGGTGGTGTGAAAGGCCGCGTGGTGGCCGTTCTGTTGAACGATAAACCGGTGGCAAAAGAGGTGCTGGCGCTACTGAAGGCACTTAAGGCACAGGGCGTACACGCTAAATTGCTTTACTCCCGGATGGGCGACGTCATCGCCGATGATGGTTCGGCGTTACCGGTGGCGGCGACTTTTGTAGGCTCACCTTCGCTGACGGTCGATGCGGTGATTGTACCTGGCGGGGATATTGCCAGCCTGGAAAAACAGGGTGATGCCCGGTATTACCTGCTAGAAGCGTATAAACACCTGAAGCCGATTTTGCTGTCCGGAGATGCGCGTCAGTTCAAAACGCTGTTACAGGTGAGCGAGAAAGGTGAGGAAGGCTTAATTGAAGGTGACAGTGTCACAGATAAATTAATAAAATCCTTGCTGACTCAGCTTGCTGCGCATCGCGTGTGGTCGCGGGCAAGTAAAATCCCGTCCATTCCAGCGTAAGCGACTGGGTTTTAGGGGAAAAAAATGCCGGGTGCGACTGCGCCCCGGCCTAACCCCTAACACGGTGCCCAGGGAGAATCCGGGCACCAACATTTCAACCAACCCTAAATAATCTGAGTTGCACACCTGCCGCTTAAAGTATGGCGGGTTAAACGTCGCGGTAAGTCCCGAGACGGTAGCCGCGCTCGGCGACAGCATATTTCAGTGACGGCGACGTCAGTACGTCGAGTTCCGTCAAACGCGGGTAGCAATAGGCGCTGCCCATAATCGTGTTGTCCACAAACGCCGGATGGCACATCACTTCAACGGATGATTCCCCTGCCCGCGCGGAGGTTTCCAGCGTTTGCATGAACAGTTCTTCGGTGATGGCATCGCCATAAAACGCATCCGCAAACCCGGCGCTGCTGCGCACGCCCAAATCATCCAGCCCATGCAACTGTTGCTGATTACGGTCGATACGCATCGCCACGCCTTTCGCTTTGGCAAACGCCGCCACAATCGGGAAAATCTGCGAGATCATGTGCACGTGGTGATGGCTATCGATGTGCGTTGGTTCGCAGCCGAACAGGTCGACAAAGCGGTGATACTGGCAGTCCAGTTCACGGGCAATCTCTTCCAGCGGCAGCGTGTCTTCTTCCGCCATCTGCCAGATCCACTTACCCAGTTTGCCTTCACGCGTCAGGCCTGGCATCGCGGACAGTGGCATTCCAAGGGTGAGAACAAAATGCATCCCCACCGCCAGCTCCGGTAAACAGCGGCTCATCTGAGCCGCGTGTTCTATGGCCGCGCCGTTTACCAGCGCGGTAGTGGACGTTACCAGCCCGTTTTTACAGGCGTCGACGATGCCGTAGTTTTGCCCTTTACTCAGGCCAAAGTCATCGGCATTGACGATTAGCACACGCTCCATTTGCAACTCCTTTTACTGCTTGAGGGTTTTCACCGTTTCGGCAAAGTTCGGCAGCCACTTTTCATGGGCGAGAATCAGCTCGTGGGCCAGCACTTCTGCATCTTTGTCGGAATGAATCAGCGGGCTGAGGTTCAGCGCCAGCAGCACATCGTTAAACTCACCGCTCAGCGCCGCATGGCTGGCCGCCACTTCGAAGCCTTTAATGGTGTGAATCAGCCCCAGCACTTTATCATCGAAATGGGTCAGACGCGGGTGCGGTTTCGCACCGTCACGGCCCAGAATACAGGTCATTTCGACCGCCCAGTCCGCCGGGATGTTCTTCACGTGACCGTAGTGCGGCACGTTGACGTAATGCTCAGCCTGCTTGTCATTGTAGATAGCGTTAATCACTTCACAGGCGGCATCGGAGTAGTACGCCCCACCGCGCTGCTCCAGCTCTTTTGGCTTGATGTTGAGGTCCGGATCTTTATACAGCTCGAACAGCTGTTTCTCGACCTTCTGCACCACCTGCGCACGTGCGCCGCCTTTGTAGTATTCGCCCATTTCGATGGCCAGCATCTCTTTCTGTTTGAAGTAATACAGCAGATATGAGCACGGCAGCAGGTTCAGGGAGCGAATCAGGCCTTCGCTGAAAGGCATATCGAAGATGTTTTTCACGGTATTGGCGGTCAGCTTGCCGGAGGCTACGCCATCCAACAGTTCGGCAAAGCGGGACTCGCCGTTGACGATAACGTCGCGAATGAACACCATGTGGTTCAGGCCGAACAGGTCAATTGACAGGTCGTCTTTATCGGTGAGGTTCAGCACATCGGTGATGAACATTTTCATGCCGATTGGAATGTTGCACACACCAATAAAGCGTTTGAAGTCGGTGTGACGATAAACAGCTTCGGTCACCATACCGGCCGGGTTGGTGAAGTTTATCACCCACGCGTCCGGACAGATTTCCTGCACGTCTTTGATGATGTCAAACACCACCGGAATGGTGCGCAGACCTTTGAACAGGCCGCCTGCGCCGTTGGTTTCCTGACCGAGATAACCGTGGCTCAGTGGAATACGTTCATCTTTTTCACGGGCTTTCAACTGGCCAACGCGCAACTGGGTGGTCACAAAGTTCGCGTCTTTCAGCGCTTCACGACGATTCAGGGTTTTGTGTACCGTCATCGGCACACCGGCTTTCTGCACCATGCGCTCGCACAGGGCGTGGATGATATCGAGTTTTTCCTGCCCTTCTTCTACGTCCACCAGCCACAGCTCGGTCACCGGTAATTCAGCGTAGCGCTTGATAAACCCTTCCAGTAATTCCGGGGTATAGCTGCTACCGCCGCCAATAGTAACGACTTTTAATTTCTGGCTCATAACTTTCTCCCTCGAGATCCGCAAACGGCGTGTGGCTGACTCTCCACGTGACGCGCGGATAGCTAAACGAATTCGGTGCGTGCGGCGTACCGCACGGTATTAATTAATTACGGTGAGCTGTTTGCGATAATTGCTCGGCGTAAATGAGGTCAGCTTTTTGAAGGTCTTAATAAACAGACTCGGACTGCTGTAACCTGATTCATACGCAATATCGGTCACCGAATAATTGGTAATTTCCAATTGCTTCATAGCGAAGTTGATGCGGATGTCATTAATTATCTGCATCGGCGTCTTACTGTAAAAGCGCTGCGTTGCCCGGGTCAGATACTCTTGAGACTTCCCGGATAGCGCGACCATATTTTCCAGCGCACTTTCGCAAAATTTATGTTTATCGTGCATCTCTTCTACGGTTGTTTTTAACCACTGAGGAATAATATCCTGTGACTGCTCCTCACGGAAATGGCGCAGACGGTTAATCACATAGAACGAGACAACTTCAATAAACTCATCAAATTCACTTTCGCGGAAATTGAGTGAGGCAATAACCGACTCTATATAGCTGAGAAAGGTACTTTTAACGGAGTAGACCTGTGAGGCCACCAAAAAACTGGGTAACAGCGGCTGATAGTGCTCTTCAAAGAAACGTTTGCTGATGCCAACGTTAAGGATGCGGGTCGCGCCGAACTCGTAAAAGCTCTGGTGGTAAGAACCCATCGGGATGAAGACAAAATCCCCGCGCTCCAGCATCACCCGTTTGCCATTGATTTCCTGATAATAGCGCCCGGTTAATACGAGGGTAAACTCGTAGTAGTCGTGCTGATGTAAGCCGCTGATGCTTTCCGTTTTATTGTAGATGAAGACATGAAAATTCTTACCGTTAAACAGTTGTTGTTCAAGCGCGGTACTGATTCCCAGGGTCGTCATCTTTGGTTGCCTCATGGTGGTATCTGCCCGTTATTGTACCTTCTCGTGAAGCTCAATCAATTCGGCAACCAGCTCGCGGGCCAGCATTGAGGTCATAAGATGATCCTGCGCATGTACCAGCACCAGGCTGACCTTCATTTTGCCTTCGCCTTCATCGCTTTCGATGAGCTGCGTTTGCACGCGGTGTGCCTCACTCAGCGCGACGCGGGATTGTTCCATAGTGGTTTTTGCCGTCGTGAAATCGCCCTGCTTGGCCTGTTTCAACGCGGTGTACGCCAGGCTGCGTGCCTGTCCGGAGTTAATGATAAGCCCCATCACCACTTCTTCGAGATCGTTAACTTCAACCTCATCTGCCACGATTTTATCCAGATCGAACATACCTATTCCCTCTTTACGTCTGGCGGTACGGAGATGACCCCGTACCGCGTTACATCAGAATTTCAGTGCGTTAGCGATATCTTCTTCGCTCTCTTCCTGCTCAATAACCGCCTGTGCCTTGTTGGAGACCGCCACGAATGGCAGATACACCACCACCGACACCCCGAGGTTAAACAGCGCAACACACAGCGCCGCTACGCTACCGTTACTGTTGAAGAAGGCCCCCAGGCCGGTCGGCATGGTCCACGGTGCCAGGTTGGTGACCGGTGGGATAATGCCCATCGAGTACGCCAGCAGCGTGATGGCGGCCAGAATCGGCTGAACCAGCACGAACGGAATAAACATCACCGGGTTCATGATGATCGGCAGACCAAACAGAATCGGTTCGTTAATCTGGAAGATGCCTGATGGCAGCGCCAGTTTCGCGACCTGACGATGGTCAGCACGACGGGAACCAATAAAGATGGCGATAATCAGACCCAGCGTCGCACCGGACCCGCCTAGCAGGATGTAGGAGTCGAGCATCGGCTTGGCCCAAAAGTGGAACTCTTTCCCGGCAGCGATAGCTGCTTCGACAGAGCCGTACTGCTGGTACAGCGCGATGTTTTCCAGCGCCCATGGGGTCATGATGCCGTTGTCCAACGCGGTGAGTGCCAGTGAACCGTGTACACCAAAGAACCACAGAAGTGAGTTAAAGATAACGTATGCCCAGCCCACAACACTGCCCATTGACGCCAGCGGTTTGGAGATGGAATCGAGGATAATCTGGTGGAAGTTGCTGCCATGGGTGGCCAGCGCCCAGGAGATAACACCGAACACGGTCAGGATAAGGAAGCCTGGGATCAGCGCCGAGAAGGAGCGGGAAACCGAGGTCGGTACGCTATCCGGCAGAGTAATCACCCAGTTACGGCGTATGACGAAGGTAAACATCTCCGCCACAATCAAGCCGATGACCATGCCCGATATAATATTTTGCCCCCCTAACCAGTTAGCCCCCACCGCATAGGCTTCGCCCACGCTATAAGGGGTGACGGTCATAAAGGCCGCGACGGATAACAGGCCCGCAGCCAGGGGATCAACCTTGCGTTCTTCAGCCAGCGCCATACCAATGAAAAAAGGCGCCATCAGCGACATAATGCCCAACGTACCGTTGTACACATTACCGCCGATGGCTTTAAAACCATTCAGGGTCTCAATGGTGGAAGCATCTAACCGAATGCCCATCGAATAGAAAAACGAGCCTTCGCCAAAACTTAAAAAGACGTTATTAATTAAAACGAACATGGCCCCTGCGAGGGTCAACGGCATCAGTTTAATAAAACCGTTTTTAATCGCATTAATGTGCGGCTGCTTTCCTATTTTTACAGCAAAAGGAAGGAGTACCTTTTCAAGAGAGCTAATAAATTTACTCATAGAAAATACCCTTAAAGGCCGCAATAAAATATTGCGGCGATTGTGTGTGAAATTACTCTTTGACGGGAAAATTAAAATAAATCAAAAATTACTGCGCTGTTGCTTTCTTAATCGCCGCAACAGCGGCTTTCAGTACACCTAAACCATCTATCTTGCCATATAACACTGAATCAATAACTTCTACCGGTTTATTGGGCAGCAGGCGCTGAATTTCCGGCAACATATAAGCGATTTGTGGGCCCAGTAATACGACGTCGGCGTCTACGCCTTTTTCACCCGCGAGGGTCTCTGGGAAAGCGTCAATAACGACCGGCACTTCGTACTTCTCAGCCTGTGTGCGCATTTTCGACACCAACAGAGAGGTGGACATGCCCGCAGAACAGAATAAGTAGATATGTTTCTTTTCCATACTCGCTTCCTCAATAGGTATTTACTGACCGCCGCCGGGTAATTCATCCCGAACTCAACGGGGCGGGCTTATGACGGTAACGAATTGTTACTTTGTGTTTGTGAGGTGAGTATACGGCATTGCAAAGGTGCAAGATAATTCCTGATAGCCCTAAATTGTTTCTCATTGACCTTCGGTTATGACTACCCTCACATTTTGGCCAAATAATTCGCGCAATTAAATAAGCGGCAACAGGCAATAAAAAGCCCGGCCAGATGGCCGGGCTTGCTCAGGACTCAGCTAATTGTGTGAGTTGCTTACTTCGCAGTCTGTGGGTCGGTGTCGTACTCGGCACAGGTCTGATAACCAGAATTGATCACGTGACCGGTTTCATCCAGCGCAACGAAATACGTTTGAGCTTTACCATCACGTTGACCCAGGATGTAGGTCTGGCAGGTACCACGCGCATGAACCATCGTAATTTCAGAAGAAGGCTTACCGGCAACCTGCAGAACCTGATCGCGGCTCATGCCTTTTTTAACGTCTTTTACCACCGGCTGAGTGAACTGGTCCTGCGTACGGTCGTACGCGGTACAACCCGCCAACATGGTCAGTACTGCTGCTGCACCTAAAATTCCCGCTACATTCTTGTTCATACATCGTCCTCTTTTATATTACTCAAAATAATTCGAGATGTTGGCAGGCGGCAAACCTGTCAGTTCCCAGGAGCATAGATAACTATGTGACTGGGGCGCACAGGTGCAGCCAACACACCAACAACTTGAAGTATGACGAGTTATCAGTGTGTTATAAGCCTGGAATAAATAGTGCTAATTATCAACCCAAGAGGCAAACTGAGTTAACTTTCAGATAAATCGAGTAATAAAGCGATATCCTGCTGAATTGCGGCATTTTACGGCAGTCAAAAATGTGATCCTTGTCGTTTTCTCAGCAAAGAGGTAGCTTTAGCAGATAGAAAACAACCTTTTTTGGGAGGGGTAAATGGCTCTGCAACAAGAAATTATTGAGGCGCTCGGCGTTCAGCCGCAGGTCAACAGCGAAGCCGAAATTCGCCGCAGCGTGGATTTTCTGAAGTCGTATCTCACCACCTGGCCGTTTATTAAGTCACTGGTGCTGGGCATCAGCGGCGGTCAGGACTCTACGCTGACCGGTAAACTGTGCCAGATGGCTATCAGTGAACTGCGCCAGGAAAACGGTGACGACAGCCTGGAATTTATCGCCGTGCGCCTGCCGTTTGGTGTTCAGGCCGATGAACAGGATTGCCAGGATGCCATCGGGTTTATCCAGCCGGATCGCGTGCTGACGGTCAACATCAAAGGTGCGGTGCTGGCGAGTGAACAGGCGCTGCGTGAAGCCGGTATTGAACTGAGCGACTTCGTGCGCGGCAATGAAAAAGCCCGCGAGCGCATGAAAGCGCAGTACAGCATTGCCGGAATGACTAAAGGCGTGGTGGTCGGCACCGATCATGCGGCCGAAGCGGTTACCGGGTTCTTCACCAAATACGGCGACGGCGGCACAGACATCAACCCGATTTTCCGTCTCAACAAACGTCAGGGCAAACAACTGTTAGCCACGCTCGACTGCCCGGAGCATCTGTATCAGAAAGCCCCGACCGCCGACCTGGAAGATGACCGTCCTTCTCTGCCAGACGAAGTAGCGCTTGGCGTTACCTATGAAAACATTGACGATTATCTGGAAGGCAAACCGGTCGACGCTGACACCGCCCGCATCATCGAAGGCTGGTACCTGAAAACTGAACACAAACGTCGTCCACCGATCACCGTTTTCGACGATTTCTGGAAGCGTCAGTAAATCACCTTTGCCGGGTAATCCGCGTTACCCGGCCAGACTGAGATCGTCGACCTGGCTGACCGCCGTTAGCGGCCACGTCGGGTTCCAGCTGATGGCGCTATACAGGATTTTGCCTTCGTCTTTCAGCAGGCGAATGGTGTGATGTTCGTCCTGCCAGGACGCGCCCTGATCGGCGGTCAGCAGTTTATCCCCCAATTGCCACGCCCCGCTCAGCACCAGTACCATGCCACCGCGCGCGCCAAAAGTGGTAAACGTCCGGTCGGCAACGCGCACTTTGGCCTGGCAGCGCTCGCGTCGGGTCATGATATTGAGATCCATCGACATCTGCCCTTCAGAAAGCTGCGCCCGCACCATTTGTTCTCCGGAGAAACGGAACGGCTGAAATCGCTTTAAGGTGTGATGGAAGGCATTCCCGCCGTCAAGCGTCACTTCGCCGCCTTCAAGCAGCGTTATCACCCTGTCCACGCCGGGGAATGCAGAAAACTCACCGTTTCCCGCAATCGACGCGATACTGGCGCGCCAGTTGAAATCACGGGTGGCAGGCGGAAAACAGCAAAGCTCACGGGTTTCGCCCGCGCCATTTTTCCACAGACTGACCGGTATCTTGCGGATATCAAAGTATTCCATCATCACTCCTGAAGAACGACTCAGGCTGCTACGGCGGCAGCCATGCTTATTATCTTTTTTTCACCACACATAGAGTATCGGCACAAGACGCACAGAGCCTTAGCGGCTTTATGCACTTATTGCTGTAAAAGACCAGTAACGGTTTGATATCTGTAAAGAAAGAATCAAGGGATGTGCGAGGAGAATACCGGGAATGTGGCAACGGGCAAGGGGCAATAAAGAAAAACCGCCGGTCCTGCCCACCGCCTGTTATGGGCATGTGGGCAGGACCGGCGGTCTTTAATTCAGCTCGGCTGGAATTACTCAGCAGATGACTGCATCTTACCTTCTGGCGCGTGACGTTCTGTCAGACGCTTCTCAAAATTGGCATTAAATTGCTTTTTCTGTTCCGGGGTCAGGATGTTGTAGATCTTGTTCTGCGTTTCCATGCGGGAAACCGCCATGTCTTTGTGCTGGGCTTCCATTTTGGTCACCATCTCTTCAGCTTTCGCTTTATCGAAGGCGTCGCTGGCGATCAGGTTATGCATGGCACGACGTTCGTCGAGAGACGGACGCTGCATTTTGCCGCGCTGCTCTTTCATGATGTCGCGAATCTGCTGTTTCTGCGCGTCGGTCAGGTTCAGGCCTTTAAACATCATGTCGTGATGCATACCCGGCTTGCCTTTATGGTGCATCATCGGCGCGCTTTCAGTGGTGGTGGTCGTAGTGTCTGCGGCGTGAGCCAGGTTAGCAGCGCCCAGAGCCAGGGTAGAAGCGATAATCAAAGCAGTTGTCATCTTTTTCATAATATGTTCCTTACTTTCAGTTATTTTTTACGGCGTGTTGCCGTGTTGACGTGATTAACTTTACGGGCTTTAACGTCAATTAGTCAGAGCAAGCGTAAAACAGTGAAAGTATAAAAACCATTTTTTCGGCAATTGTGGAGGAAATAAGGAAAAAGTGTGGAGAGTCGCAAGAGAAAATAGATAACTGGCTGTTCTGGAAGAGATTATGAAGAAGTCTAACGCAATCCTGATTAATTAAAAAGCGGTTTATAAGAATACTCCGCAATTTCCGCTGTAAACACGTTTCGCCTGACAAATAAAAAAGGCGGCGATGAAGGAAATTCACCGCCGCTGTCATTTGATTCAGTCTTCACGTACCAGCATCAATCCGGCCCGAAGCCCGGGCGCAACGTTCGGATTGGGGAACAGAACGTACTCGGTGTCATGTTTCGCCAGCCAGCGCGTATCGCCCTCTTCCGCCAGAAGCGCACCAGCGGTGAAAGGTGTGAAGTTCAGGGTCTCAGCGGACATATGTAGCTGGAAGCGGTCGTCGTGGCGCGTGATTTGCTGCGCAACGCGATATTTCAGCGGCAGCGGCGCAGACGTTATCTCACCGCCGAGCAGCTGCGTCAGCGCGGCCTGCGTGGTTGCAAACTGGCTTAAATCGTTGTGGCCAAACGGCAGCGCCTTGCCAAGTTCCAGCGTGCAGGCGAACGCGCTAAAGCGCTCGGTGCTGTAATGGGTAAACGTGCCGCCGGGGCTTTGATGGAACACCAGCGCCTCCAGCCCTGCCGCGCCAAGCCAGTGCAGGAACGTATCGTCCCACGGCTCTTTGCGCATCGGCAGCACGCCAAAGCGCACATGATGCGAGCCGCGAATGGCGGTGTGCATATCGAGATGCCAGCGCAGGGAATCCAGCGGTTGCCAGAACTGGGACAGCGCGTGCTCGAGCCGCGCCGCGCGGGCCGTTTCCAGCGACGGCACAAACTCATGCCAGCGCCCACCGAACATCCGGTTCATATCACTGTGCAGATAACGTTTGTTGTCCACCAGCGCCGGAGGATTCCCCAATACCAGCAATAATCGCCAGCTCAGAACGATCTCGCCCCTGAACAGGCCGTTCAGCAGCGTATCGACCATTTCTACCGGCGCGGTTTCATTGCCGTGAATGCCCGCCGACAGCACCAGCGCCCGGGAACAGCTCGCGAACGGCGTCAGCTCCAGAATGCCGCGCTCGTGCCATTGCCAGTGAAACTGCGCCGTTTCGCCCCGCGTCTGCGCCGGGTTATCACCCGAGAGCGTCAGCGCCAGAAAGTCCTTCATCCTGCCTCCTTTACTGCTGGAACGGATACACCGAACCGAGATCCAGAATTTGCGTCAGCTGATCCAGCGCTTCGCGCCCTTCGCGCAACAGCTGCGGGTCAGCCAAATCCGCCTGAGTCAGACGATCGCGATAATATCTGTCGACCCAGGTATTCAGCGTATCGAACAGCGAATCGTTCATCAGCACCGACGGATTCACAGCCTGAAGTTCGGCCTCATTCAGCACCACTCGCAGCCGCAAACACGCCGGGCCGCCGCCGTTGGCCATGCTTTCGCGCAGATCAAACACCTTCAGTTCGTTAATCGGGTTGTCCTGCGCCAGCACGTCATTCAGATACGACCACACGCCCTGATGCTCCCGCGACTCCTGCGGCAGGACCAGCATCATGCTGCCATCGGGCTTGCTGAGCAGCTGACTGTTAAACAGATACGTTGAAACCGCATCGTTAACTGACACGCGGGAGGTCGGCACTTCCACCGGCGTAAAGCCTGGCACGCGCTCACGCAGGTCGGCCAGTAATTGTGGCTGATTCAAAAACGCCTGTTGATGACAGAACAGCACCTGACGGTTGCTGACCGCAATCACATCGTTATGGAACACGCCCTGGTCGATCACCGCCGGGTTCTGCTGAGCAAAAATAATCTGCTGTGGATTCACCTGGTTGAGCCGGGCCACGGCCTGGCTGGCCTCCAGCGTCTGGCGTGCCGGATAGCGCTGTGGCTGCTGCGGGCCACCCTCTTCTCGCCCGTACACGAACATTTGCAGGCCAGGCTGATGGTAATCGCCGCCGAGACGGTTATGGTTCGCCGCCCCTTCGTCGCCAAACATCGCCACCTGCGGCAATGCGCCGTGAACGGCAAACGCCCGCTCATCATTGAAAATCGCCCGCAGCACTGCTTCGGTGGTCGGCGCTTCGCTGGCACGGTGGAATTTGTTATTGAGATTCGCCACCGTCAGATGCACTTTGCCATCCAGCGCATCGGCCGACGGGCATACCGTCGCCGCATTCGCCACCCACATCGACGAAGCCGAACTCACGGCGGATAACAGCTGTGGCGATTGGGCCGCCGCTTTTTCGATGACCTGCTCATCGCTGCCAGTGAAGCCCAACTGGCGCAACAGCGGCACGTTCGGGCGCTCCTGCGGCGGCAGCACCGCCTGCTTAAAACCGAGATCCGCCAGCGCCTTCATCTTTAGCAGGCCCTGTTTCGCCGCCAGCTGCGGGTTCGACACGCGGAAACGGTGCTTCGTCGAGGCCTCATTACCGAACGACAGCCCGGCGTAGTGGTGCGTCAGCCCTGGCAGCCCGTCAAAGTTCACTTCCCAGGCTTTCATGATTTCACCTCAGCGGAAAAATCGAGGCCCGGATTGAGCGTGCCCGGCAGACTTAAGCCCGGAGATTCCAGGCTTGCCATCGGCCATGCGCAATAATCCGCGGCGTACCATGCGCCCGGACGATGGTTGCCCGAGGCACCGACGCCGCCGAACGGGGCCGTGCTCGCCGCGCCGGTCAGCGGTTTATTCCAGTTGACGATCCCGGCGCGCGCTTCCAGCAGCAGCTGATCAAATTTCTCACGCTCGGCAGACACCAGTCCGCACGAGAGGCCGTAGCGGGTGTTATTCGCCAGGGCAATCGCTTCATCAAAGGTGTCGTAACGCCAGACGCACAGCAGCGGGCCAAACACTTCTTCATCCGCCACGTTTTTCACTTCGGTCATTTCTACAATGCCCGGCGTCACTAACGACGTGCCGGGTTTCAGCAAACGCGGCTCCAGCAACGACACACCGCCGTTGGCGACGTGCTGCAGCCAGGCGGCACGCACATTCTGCGCCGCCTGCTCGGAAATAAGGCCCCCGATAAACGGTTGTGGCTCGGCGTTCCAGCTGTCAGGCACGATCCGACGGGTGACCTCCACCAGACGTTTCAGGAACGCGTCCCCGGCTTCACCGCGTTTCACCAGCAGCCGTCGGGCGCAAGTACAGCGCTGTCCGGCGGTAATAAACGCCGATTGCACCGCCACGTGAACTGCGGCATCAATATCCTGAGGTTCATCGACGATCAGCGGATTATTACCGCCCATTTCCAGCGCCAGAATTTTCTGCGGCTGACCTGCCAACTGGCGGTGCAGCGTAAAACCGGTGTTCGAACTGCCGGTAAACAACAGCCCGTCGAGATCGGCCTGCCCACTTAATGCTTCACCGACCGCACGCCCGCCCTGAATCAGGTTCAGCACCCCCGCCGGTAAACCCGCCTGCTGCCACAGTTTCACCACCGCTTCGCCGCTCATCGGTGTTAACTCGCTCGGCTTGAAAACCACGGTATTGCCCGCCAGCAACGCCGGAACGATATGCCCGTTCGGCAAATGACCAGGGAAATTATACGGGCCGAATACCGCCAGCACGCCGTGTGGACGATGGCGCAGCGTCGCCGCGCCGTCAGGCATTGGCGTTTCCTGTTCGCCGGTGCGGCTATGGTATCCCTTTACCGAAATGGCAATTTTGTTGATCATCGCGCCAATTTCCGTCGCCGCTTCCCAGCGCGGTTTGCCCGTTTCGCGGGCGATAACCTCAGTCAGCGCATCCTTGTTGCTTTCCAGCAGCACGGCAAATTTCTCTGCAATCTGCTGACGTGCGCTGAACGGCTGTTTTGCCCAGCCGGGGAACGCCGCACGGGCCGCTTTTACCGCCTCGGTTACCTGTTGTCCATCGGCGTCATTGCCCTGCCATACCACTTCGTGCGTGACCGGATTGGTTTTGCTGCGTGCCTCTGCGCGCCCGACGACCCAGTCGCCATTGATCCATAAACTCATGCTTTTTTCTCCTCAGGGCAAAGACGAACCAACCGTACGCGGTCGCCCGCGTGGCATTTCAGGGCATCGAGCTGTTTCGCGCTCAGCAACAGTTTGTCGGTGTGCGGATCAGCCTGCACCAGCATCGCGCGATAGTGCTCATACTGTTCATTGGCCACCAGACAAGTCGGCAACTCACCCGGGGCGGGCTGGCCTTCGCCCACTTCCATCAGGCGGCTTTTACGAATTGCGCGCACCCGGTCGATATCACACTCCAGCGTCGGGCCGCCGTCGAAAATATCGACGTAGTTACGATAGCGGAACCCTTCTTTTTCCAGCACCGCCCGGGCAGGTGCGGTTTGCGGATGCACTTCACCAATCACCGCCCGCGCTTCTGGCGAGAGGAAATCCGTGTAAATCGGATGTTTGGGCATCAGCTCGGCGATAAAAGCTTTTTGCCCGGTGCCGCACAGATAGTCCGCGCGGGCAAAAGGCATTGAGAAGAAGCGTTGGCCGAGGCTTTCCCAAAATGGGGAGTAGCCGTGCTCGTCGATCACGCCCCGCATCTCCGCCACCACTTTGTCATTAAAGCGGTCACGGAAGGCGGCCATAAACAGGAATCGGGATTTCGACAGCAGGTAGCCGTTGCCCTCTTTGCGCCATTCCGGGTCAAGGAACAGCGTGCAAAGTTCGCTGCTGCCAGTGTGATCGTTACTCAAAAACAGCGTCGGCAATGCGTTGTAAACGTTCAGCTCTTTCGACGCATGAACCTGGGTGCCGACGCGATAGTTGTACCAGGAATCATGCAGGCCGACCGCGACCTCGATGGCACAAATCCCCGCCACGCAACCGGTGGCGGTATCCTCCAGCACAAAAACGTAGCCCTGCTCGCCTTTTTCCAGGCTGCCATTCCAGGTGTTGATCGAGCGTTCGATACGCGCCGACAGCGTGGTTTCATCGGCAGGAAGCGACGTCAGGCCGCCGCCGGTTTTCCCTGCAAGCGCCAGCAGGCCGGACAAATCCTCGCGTCCGACCGGGCGGATAACCATCATGATGACACCTCAGAGACAAAGCGTTCACAGGTTTTGGCGAAACGGTCAAGACCCGCTTTCACCTCTGCTTCGCTGATAATCAACGCCGGGGCAAAGCGCACCACATTGGCCCCGGCGATCAGCACCATCAGCCCGTTTTCAGCGGCAAGCTGACTAATCTGCTTGGCTTTTCCGGCGTATTCTGCTTTCAGCACGCAGCCGATAAGCAGGCCCATGCCGCGCACATCGTCGAATAAACCAAACTGGGTGTTAATGGCGCTCAGGCGTTCGGTAAACCACTGGTTGCGTTGTTTCACGCCGTTCAGCACGTCATGCGTATTAATGATAGAGAGCACTTCTCCGGCGACTGCGCAGGCCAGCGGGTTGCCGCCGTAGGTGGTGCCATGGGTGCCGACGGTCATCACGCGGGAAAATTCCTCGCGGGCCAGCAGCGCGCCAATCGGGAAGCCACCGCCGAGTGCTTTGGCCGTCGACAGCACGTCCGGCGTTACGCCGTAATGCATATAGGCGTACAGCTCGCCGGTTCGACCCACGCCGGTTTGCACTTCGTCAAAGATCAGCAGCGCGTTATGGCGGTCGCACAGTTCGCGCAGTGCTTTCAGGAAGGCCGGAGTGGCAGGCACTACGCCGCCTTCGCCCTGAACAGGCTCGACAATCACCGCGCAGGTGTCATCGTTGATGAGCGCTCTTGCCGAGTCGATATCGTTATACACCGCGTGCTGAATTTGCGGCGGCAGCGGCGCGAAATCCTGCGAATACGAAGGCTGACCGCCCGCGCTGACGGTAAACAGCGTGCGGCCGTGGAAGGCGTTTTTGAAGGCCACAATGCCGCTTTTCTGCGGGCCAAATTTGTCGTGGGCGTATTTACGCGCCAGTTTCAACGCCGCTTCGTTGGCTTCCGCCCCGGAGTTACAGAAAAACACTTTGTCGGCAAAAGTGGCGTCAATCAGCTGTTTTGCCAGCTTCAACACCGGTTCGTTGCTGTAGCCGTTGCCGGTATGCCAGAACTTTCCGGCTTGTTCGGTCAGAGCGCGGATCATCGCCGGATGCGCATGGCCCAGGGCATTCACCGCGATCCCGCCCGCAAAATCAATGTACTCTTTGCCCTGCTGATCCCACAGGCGAGACCCTTCTCCACGTACCGGAATAAAAGGCGCCGGGGCGTAAACCGGCATCATCCAATCGTCAAAATTTGCACGCGTAACTGACTGAGACATAGCAACCTCTTCTTCCGGTAAACACAACGTTATTGTGATGTTAATAAATATGAGCACTTGTGCTGTAAATGTATATTGCAGGCATCGTGCCAGCCAGCGACAAAAGTGCATAAACGGAAGTGGGTAACTAAATATCAATAACTTACAACGTATCGCTATTCACCATTAATGCATATAAAGTGAATGGAAACCGATTTCAGCGCCATTAGAAGCTCTAATAAGAGCAACATTATGCATTAGTAAATCTTAATTCGTGATTTGTGAGGGCTGCGACATTTGTCGTAAATTTCCGCCCCAAAACGGGGCGTCGTGCGCCAAAAAGGCGCATCGCTGGAAGATAAATCGGTCATTAAAACGCCAGACCGCCATTCCGTTTGCACCTGGCGAACCCTGTTTGTCGCCCTTCTCCCGCTGCACTACGCTCAAGAGGTTTAATTCACTGGCAACCCGGCGAGGAACCCTATGCGGATTTTTGATGCGGTACTGATTGGCGCGGGCCAGGCGGCCCCGTCTTTGGCGGTTGAACTGGCGGCGCGCGGTCAGCACGTCGCGCTGATTGAAGGCAATATGTTTGGCGGTACCTGCGTCAACTTCGGCTGCACGCCGACCAAAACCCTGCGCAAATCCGCGCGGGTGGCGCACATGGCGCGTCGGGCCGCGGATTTTGGGGTGATAACCGGGCCGGTGAGCGTTGATTTTTCCGCGGCGATGGCGCGGATGCGCGCCCGGGTAGAGACCTCGCGCAGCGGGCTGGTCCTGTGGCTGGAAGGCACCGACAACGTAGAAACGATCCACGGCTGGGCGCGTTTTGCCGGGCGCGACGGCGAGCGTTTTCTGCTTGAGGTCAACGGCGAAACGCTGTCTGCCGCGCAGGTGTATCTCAATACCGGCACCCGGGCGTTTATCCCGTCGCTTCCCGGCCTGGAAAGTGTGCCATATCTCGATAACGCCAGTCTGCTGGCGCTGACTGAATGCCCGAAGCATCTGGTTATTCTCGGGGCCAGCTATATCGGGCTGGAGCTGGGGCAAATCTTTCGCCGCCTTGGCGCGGAGGTGTCGATTATTCACCGTGCGGATCGCATTGCCGAGCGTGAAGACGCCGACGTCAGTGAGCAGATTGCCGATTTCCTGCGCGATGAAGGGATTACGTTTTATCTCAACAGCAGCATAAAAAGCCTGGCACCCGCCGCAGACGGGCTGAGCGTTCAGCTCGCGGACGGCCATGAACTCAGCGCCAGCCATCTGTTAATCGCCACGGGTCGCCAGCCTAATTCAGAACGACTGAATCTCGAGGCCGTCGGGATTGAAACCGACGCGCGAGGCTTTATTCGCACCGATGCGCATTTCAACACCAACGTCGCAGGCATAAAAGCGCTGGGCGATATCAACGGGCGCGGCGCGTTCACCCACACCAGCTATCACGATTTCCAGATAGTGCTGGCAGAAATTGACGGCCAGCAGCCCGACGGGCAATGGCACGACGCGGACAGGCGCGCACTGAGTTACGCCATGTTTACCGATCCGCCGCTGGGCCGGGTGGGCATGACGCTGGCGCAGGCCCGTGAGCGCGTGAAAGAAGGGGCACAGATTCTGGTGGCCGATTTCAGAATGGCTGACGTCAGCCGGGCAAAAGAAGAGAGCGAAACCTACGGCATGATACGCCTGATTGTTGATGCGCAAAGCGAACGTTTCCTCGGAGCGGCCATTCTCGGTATCGGCGGGGATGAAATTATTTCGGTGATTTCAAACTTTATGGCATCAGGCGCCAGCTACCGCCAGATGCTCCAGGCGCTGCCAGTACACCCTACCGTAGCGGAATTTTTCCCGACGGTGTTGGCAAGGCTTAAACCGCTGAGCTAGAAACAAGTTTGATTTTAAGTGCTTTTTATCGCAATAACCCTCCCTCTATTGTGATTAATCGTCGTAGATTTGACTATCTGGAGTAACGCTTGAGGGATTAAGAATGTACTACCCGAATTCAGTAACGTGGCCCGAAACAAAAGAGGGAGGGTTACGGCGGTTGCGGCTTGGCGAAATTAACATGGCCAGCACACTATATGGCTTCACCATTCACTACAACTACGTGTGGGTGCATTTAGAAAGCTATCTTCCCTTCAACACACAAAACACATTGCAGGCCATGTTGCCGAACGGTGAAATGTGGTTTCGGTCTGATCTCTATCAGCCCGATTTCGCCATTGCCGATGTGTATTACAAGCATCTTTTCCTGCATGAAATGATGCACGTCTGGCAGCATCAGCGAGGGATGATGGTTCGTCTGCGGGGATTAATGTCCTGGGCTGCGGATTACACCTACAGCCTGGATAAAGCTACCCTCCTCGAGTACAGCCTCGAGCAACAGG
Organism: Scandinavium hiltneri; assembly: GCF_024764835.1. GTDB lineage: Bacteria > Pseudomonadota > Gammaproteobacteria > Enterobacterales > Enterobacteriaceae > Scandinavium > Scandinavium hiltneri. The sequence goes on from NZ_JALIGE010000076.1 coordinate 43,773, forward strand.
CCAGTATTGTGAGTGATTATTGGGTGCTTGTTCATTATGGTTTTTACAAAACGACTGCCCGTATTGCGTATCGCGACTACGACCCGTCTGAACCGGCGCATTTGCTCATTGCGAAGTACAAAAAGGTACTTGGGAGCTTCCCACAATGAAGCGCGTATTACTGATTGTCCCCGTGGTAATGATGCTTTCGGGCTGTCCGGGCAAAGGCAACATTGTTGAGAAACGCGGGATCAGCGTAGACCATGCGCATGTCTGTTTCAGCATCGATAAGAATGATGTTTTGACCACGTATTACCTGTCCTCAAATGAAGGCGTCGAAAAAGAAATCATGGCCTCCGATTCGCGCAAGCCGGTTTCGCTTTCGTACCCCGACACCTGCTTCAACATTGCTCTTAAAAAGGGCTATCAATACGGGGCTTATTACACCCTGAACAACAAACCATATCGTTATGACTTCTTCATAGACAACAACTGGAATGTCGTAAGCAAATAAGGCAATCCAATGTCTTTACCAGCCTATTTATTTATGATGAAAATGGAATGCATCTGAACGGCGGCGGTCTGTTAACAGGACGTGAGGGCGCTATAGAGGTAATGAGTAGCAGTTATGGCGTAAGCCAGCCGGTCGACGCCAGTACCGGTCGTATGGGGGGAGTGCGACATTTCCGCTGCTCTCTCAGCAGACCATAATCGCCGAGCATCTGTCCGCTGCGTGCCAGGAGCAGACATTACCACCGTCACGATATGTTAATAAATGGGCAGTAAATTCGGCGCAGCCTGTGGTAATTTGGACTAAATATCACAACTAAAAGGAATCCCGATGCTTACTGTATGGGGTCGAAAAACGTCTTCGAATGTTCAGGCTTTGATGTGGTGCGTTGGAGAAATGGAATTGCCGTATGTCAGGCACGATTTAGGGCATAAGTACAAAGGAACCGAGACTGATTCTTTCTATTCGCTTAACCCAAACAGGACCATTCCGGTTCTGCAGGATGATTCTGCTCCGCCTCTGTGGGAAACGGGAGCAATTCTCCGTTATTTGGCTAATCGCTACGGAGCAGAAAACTTCTGGCCTTCTGATGACACGAAAAAAGCTAACGTTGATAGATGGGCTGAATGGTCAAAAATTAATGTCGCGATGGCTTTTACCGCTCCAGTATTCTGGCGTGTTGTCCGGACTCCGGAGAAAAATCGAGACGAAAATGCAGTCAGAGAAGCGATGGTGAAATTAGAGAGAAACCTTTTAATTGCAGAAGCACAGCTCGAAAAGCACAGCTTTCTGGCTGGCGATAATTTCTCTCTGGCCGACATCCAGTTTGGTCATGTGTTATACCGCTATTACGACATAGATGTAGTCCGAAAACCTTTGCCCAGACTACGTTCGTATTATGAAAATATAGCCTTGAGACCTGCTTTCCAAGAGCATGTCATCGTATCCTATGAAGAGCTTCGCGCTTAGCCGCCCCGGTCTGATGCAAGCAATTGTGTGCCAAGAGCGGACGGTGCTGTCAGTTCAGTATATTAATCAATATAGGGATTATTGGTCATTACCGACCCAAACCAATGCCATGCCTTCGCTTGCCGGCCGAACATTTTTAAAACCGAATTTTTCATATAATTCGGGAACGTCGGCCATGAGGGTAATATAGGCACCCGGTGACACATGTTTTTCAAACCAAGACATTAAATTTTGCATAATCTTTCGCCCGAGACCGTTTCCTTGATGATCCGGGTCAACAGCAATATCGACAATCTCAAAATTCAGGGCACCATCACCGATGATGCGCCCCATCCCGATGATTAGCCCAGCATACTCAATATGAACCCCGTAACAACTTCCAGGAAGTGCACGTTCCGCGGCATCCAGGGGACGAGGTGTTAAGCCAGATATGACGCGCAAACGACAGAAATCTTCTGCAGATGGAACTGTGTTAACAAAAACGTATTTCTGATGCATTTTCCAATTCCAGGATAGAGGGCTACTTTTCGAATTTAACAATACACTAACATAAATGAGATCTAAAAAGTGTATCGCTATGACTTCGCTAGTCATCTGGCAGCGGCCAACTTCCGCTCCTCGCTCATACCAGACCCTATCACCAACAACCTCCGGAAACACACTTGTTCGCCCCCACCCTTCGCAGTAATCTCGCCCGGCATCTGCAAAATCAGGTGCCTGGATTAGCCTCCTGATTTAAACTTGTTGGCGACACAATGGCGCTTCGCGCCTTTTTTGTGTCGTGCGCACGGCTGCACTCCAATGGTGGGCCGGGCGAGGGCGTCGCAAGACGCGCCGGTTCCCAACAAGGCCGGTAAGGCTAACCTCTCCTGGTCCGCCACCCGCGAGATTAGCCTCTCCGCTGGCGGTATTTAAATACTACTTGTTGGAGTTCAAACTATGACTACCCTTCTTCCCCCAGACGGCGATTTACTGACTATCCCCTTTAGCGCCTCAACCGATTTTCTCGATCTGGCCGACTGCTGCGACCGCTTTGCGGCAACCCTGATTGAATGCGATAGCGACGATAACGTTTATAAGCTGGCGCTGTTAGGCCGCCTCAGCAGCTGCCTGGCATTGCTTGCCCCGACGCTGAACGATGCCATTCCGCCGCATCTGGTTGAGCGTCTGACCGTCGATAAACTGCCGGAGCCACAACCCTATTGCGACCCCGATCACGAGGCGCTGTGTGAGTACTGCCAGACGCTGACGCAGTTGCTGTCCCAGCAAGCATTGCTGCCTGATGCGGAAAGAACGTTACGCGCATTATTGTGCGAGCTGGTATGGATGTTCGCGGCAGATATGAAAGCGCCGCGCTGGGAGCGTCAGTCAGCAGAACACTGATGGGATAACGGAGGGGTTGTGTCAGCGCATCGAGTGGGCACAACCCTTTTGCAGGGTAAGTATCCTCGAGCACGTTTTAAATTTAGCTTCTTAAATTCAGTTTTGACTCACCACGCTTTGGCCCGCAGTGAATAGAGTCAAATGAGGTTCTTGCACTGTACAGCCGTTTATTGAATTGCCCAGCGGGGCTGTATTTTTCAGGCTAAGTGCTGATTTTACACCCGGCCTTTACAATTTATTACGTTATGTTTCCAAGTGACACGCACAGTGAATAGGATTATTCTGGTTCCCGCATTTTTTTAACTCTTTGAGAACATAATGAATAAAACAACATTTGCAGCAATAATTCTTTCTTCAATGCTTCTTGGCGGTTGTGCTTCGGTCCCTTTGGCAAGTGATGCTGAGAATGCGACAGCTAAAGCATTCCCTGCGCCAGAAAACGGTAAGGCTGGTCTATATGTGTACAGAGACAGTTTTGCCGGAAAGGCGTTAAAAAAAGATGTTTATCTTGATGGACACTGCCTTGGAGAAACTTCCGACAGAGTCTTTTTCTATCAGCAAATCTCAACCAGTCAGTCGCATATGTTGGGTACAGAATCCGAATTTTCTCCAAATAATCTGACGCTCAATGTGGTCCCTGGAAAGAACTACTTTGTTCGTCAATATATTAAAATGGGCGTTTTCGTCGGCGGTGCTGGGCTGGAAAATGTTTCGGAGACCGAAGGTATGCGCGTGGTTTCCAAACCCGAAGTTAAGTTAGCTGTTCCTGGTAAGTGCGATAACTAATCGTCTACAATTTTTGCCTACTGGCATCCAGCCCGCATTCGCGGCTGGATGTTGTTGCGCAGCTGATACGTCCGCTGCGTAAAATCTGTTGCCGCCACATTTATCGGGCTTTTTCGCGTAAATTCGGCCACTCACCTAACGAGAGTAAATCACGGCGCCTGACCGGGGTGTGAAATTCTGCTAACATCCGTGCATCATTCACCTTGCACAGTGGCAGCGACTATGAAATTTCTTTCTTTTAATATCAACGGCCTGCGCGCCCGCCCACACCAGTTACAAGCCATCGTCGACAAGCACCAGCCAGACGTTATCGGCCTGCAGGAAACCAAAGTTCACGACGACATGTTCCCGCTCGAAGATGTCGCGAAGCTCGGCTACAACGTGTTTTATCACGGTCAGAAAGGCCATTACGGCGTGGCGCTGCTGACCAAAGAGACGCCGATCTCCGTGCGTCGCGGTTTCCCGGGCGACGATGAAGAGGCGCAGCGCCGCATCATCATGGCTGAAATCCCTTCCCCATTCGGCAACGTCACGGTGATTAACGGCTACTTCCCGCAGGGTGAAAGCCGCGACCATCCAACCAAATTCCCGGCCAAACAGAAGTTTTACCAGGACCTGCAAAATTACCTCACCAGCGAACTGAAGCCGGAGAACCCGGTTCTGATCATGGGCGACGTGAACATCAGCCCGACAGATCTGGACATCGGCATTGGTGAAGACAACCGCAAACGCTGGCTGCGTACCGGGAAGTGCTCATTCCTGCCGGAAGAGCGCGAGTGGATGGATCGCCTGATAGGCTGGGGCCTGGTGGACACCTTCCGTCATGCGAACCCGGAAACGCAGGACCAGTTCTCGTGGTTTGACTACCGTTCAAAAGGCTTTGATGACAATCGCGGCCTGCGTATCGACCTGCTGCTAGCGAGCCAGGGTCTGGCGCCGCACTGCATTGAAACCGGGATCGACTACGAAATTCGCAGCATGGAAAAACCGTCTGACCACGCGCCGGTGTGGGCGACATTTAAGAAATAATCCCTGCTTCGCCTGACGTTATCTCAGACGTCAGGCGTTTTTGTTTCGACAATCGCCACGCGTAGCGCCTTTACTTGCGTGATATCAAAGACGTGGCCCGCCGGGCACAAGGTAAAATGCCGCCTCCTGAATGCCCCTCACACTCCACGGAGAACACGGATGCCAAAGAAGCCCTGAAAAGGACAGAATGTAAGCTGCTCCTGCTTTTACTTCTCTCCGGCATTGTGCTTTTCGTTGTTCATCATAGCGGCCTCGCCGCGCTGTTTACGCCTGCCGATACGGCTGAACGAGGCCCGCAGTGACGCGCGTCTGGCGTTCCCGCGCTGTGCTGTTGCTGGCTGTCTGTCTAATGCTGGGCGCGTACCTGCTGTTCCCTGGCGTGAAAGCCTTTGTTGATGGCAGCTTCGCGGCCTTTGCTCGTCTCGACAGCGCCGACCTGGAACGCTTCATTCAATCCTGGGGCCCGCAGGCCGCCACCGTTTCCTTCTTTTTGATGATCCTGCAGGCCATTGTCGCCCCACTCCCCGCCTTTTTGATTACCTTCGCCAACGCCTCGCTGTTTGGCGCTTTTTGGGGCGGCGTGCTGTCGTGGACCAGCGCGATGGCGGGCGCGGCATTATGCTTTTATATCGCCAGGATCCTCGGGCGCGGCGCGGTAGAAAAGCTGACCGGCAAAACGGTGCTCGACAGCATGGACGCGTTTTTCAATCGCTACGGAAAACACACGATCCTCATTTGCCGCCTTTTGCCCTTCGTGCCATTTGACCCGATTAGCTACGCCGCCGGGCTGACGTCGCTGCGGTTTCGCACGTTTATGCTGGCAACCGGGCTCGGTCAACTGCCCGCCACTGTCGTCTATTCCTGCGTCGGCAGCTGGCTGACGGGCGGTACGTACTGGCTGGTCACCGGGCTGTTGACCCTGTTCGCCCTGGCTATCCTGATGATGATGGCTAAAAAATTCTACGCTGAACGCCAAAAGAGGTCCCGATAATGCGCCTGCTCTCCCGCCGTTTGTTATGGATAACCCTGCTCGCCGTCAGCCCGTGGGCGATGTCGGCCCAAAGCTGGCAGCAAACCGAACACGAGGCTCGCGGACAAACTGTGTGGTTCAACGCCTGGGGCGGGGATCGGGCAGTAAACCGCTATCTCGACTGGGTCAGCGACGAGGTGAAGCGCGACTACGGCGTTAATCTCAAAATTGTGCATCTGGCCGATGCGGCAGATGCGGTGAAACGCATTCAGACCGAAGCCCGCGCCGGGCGTTCGCACGGTGGCTCGGTGGATTTGCTGTGGGTTAACGGCGAAAACTTCCGCACGCTGAAAGAGGCAAATTTACTCCTGACCGGTTGGGCATCACGGCTGCCAAACTGGCAGTATGTCGACCTGCAAAAGCCGGTGCTGGAGGATTTTTCCATCCCGACAGACGGAGCGGAATCCCCGTGGGGCAGCGCTCAGCTTACGTTTATCGCCCGCCGCAGCCAGACGCCGCAACCGCCCGCATCGCCGCAGGCATTGCTGGATTTCACCACTGCGCACCCTGGCACCGTGACCTATCCGCGTCCGCCGGATTTCACCGCCACCGCGTTTCTGGAACAGCTGCTGTTGAATCTGACCACCCAGCCTGATGTGTTAAAGCAGCCGCCAAACGGCGCCACTTTCGCCGCCGTCACCGCGCCGCTGTGGGCGTATCTTGATAAACTGCACCCACATCTGTGGCGTAACGGCAGCGATTTCCCTGCTTCTCCGGCCCGGATGGACGCAATGCTGGCCAACGGCACGCTGCGTCTGTCGCTGACCTTCAACCCGATGCACGCCAGCCAAAAAGTCGCCAGCGGCGAACTGCCCCATGACAGCTACAGCTTCGGCTTTAGCCAGGGAATGCTCGGCAACGTGCATTTTGTGACAATCCCGGCGAATGCCCGTGCGGTGGCTGGCGCGCAGGTGGTGGCGAACTTCTTACTGTCACCCGCGGCCCAGCAGCGCAAAGCCGACCCGGCTGTATGGGGCGACCCGACGGTGCTGGACAAGAACAAACTCCCGACGCCGTGGCCTGCCACACAGTCGGAAAAAATGCCGCCGGTGCTGGCTGAACCGCACGCCGCCTGGGTTAACGCGCTGGAGCAGGAATGGCTGCGCCGCTACGGCACGCACTGACGGCGCTGCTGTGGGCGGCGATGGGGCTGATTTATTTGCCCCTGCTGCCCGCTGCCGTTCAGCTGCTGATGCCCGCGCTGACGCTCGCCAACTGGCAGGCGCTGTTGGGCGACCCGCAGCTTCCGCAGGCGGCACTGGCGACGATGATCTCTACGCTTATCGCCGTCATCGGTGCCTTCGCCCTCGCGCTATCGGTGGTGGCGGCGTTATGGCCCTCTCAGCAATGGCAACGTCTGGCGGCCCGCCTGCCATTGCTGCTCGCCCTGCCTCATGTGGCGTTCGCCAGCGCGGCATTACTGCTGTTTGCCGAAGGCGGCTGGGTGTTCCGCCAGTTCCCACAGATTACGCCGCCGATTGACCGCTACGGGATCGGGCTGGGCCTGACGCTGGCGGTGAAAGAGAGCGTGTTTTTGCTGTGGGCGATATATGCCCTCGCCGGTGAAAAAGGATTAGCAGAACAGTGCCTGACACTGCGCAGCCAGGGTTACGGCCGCTGGCAATGCGTGGCATGGATTGTGCTGCCCCGTTTGCTGCCGCAGCTACGTATTGTGCTGCTGGCGACCGCCGCCTGGACTCTCTCTGCCGTCGACGTGGCGCTGATCCTCGGGCCCGGCAACCCGCCGACGCTGGCGGTGCTGGCCTGGCAGTGGCTGTCTCAGGGGGATGCCTTGCAGCAGGCGCAAGGCTCGCTGGCGTGCCTTCTTCTGTTGCTGATGCTGGCGGCGCTGGTGCTCATCGCCCATCTGCTGTGGCACGCCTTCCGCGCCAGAACACCTGACTTTCAGGGTATTCGCCACCCGCAGCCGCTGGCATTACCGGGTAAAATACTGGCCTGGCTACTGCCGCTCAGCGGCGTGCTGTGCGCGGTTACGCTGGTGCTATTTTCCGACAGCGAACTGGCGAATATCGACAGTATCAACAACAGTCTGTGGCTGGCGCTGGGCACATCGTTACTGAGCCTGATTCTCTGTTTGCTATGGCTGGAATATGGCCCGCAGCGCTTAACGACGTGGATTTGGCTGCCGCTGGTGCTGCCCGCGCTGCCCCTCGCCGCCGGACAATATCAGCTGGCGCTGCTAAGCTGGCAGGACGGCGAATGGCTGACGGTGCTGTGGGGGCATTTGCTGTGGGTAGTGCCGTGGATGCTGTTTATTCTGTTGCCCGCCTGGCGACGACTCGACCCGCGTCTGCTGACGCTCGCCCGCACGCTCGGCTGGCGTCGCTGGCGCTGCTTCTGGCAGGTGAAAACCCCGCTGCTGCTGCGCCCGATCCTCGCCGCGCTGGCGGTTGGCTTTTCCGTCAGCATCGCGCAATACTTGCCGACGCTGTGGCTCGGGGCCGGGCGCATTACCACCCTCACTACCGACGCCGTGGCGCTCAGCAGCGGCGGCAGCACGCCGATGCTCGCCACTCAGGCGCTATGGCAACTGCTACTGCCTGGCTGTTTTTTCCTGCTCATCGCCCTGCTGTTACGCGGGTTGGGCCATTATCGACAAGGACTCCGTTAATGCTGAAAGTGGATGGTCTGACGATGACACATCGCGACAAAACGTTGCTCAACGGCGTGGATTTTAAGGTGCAAAATGGCGAAATCCTGACGTTGATGGGCGTGTCCGGGAGCGGAAAATCGACGCTGCTATCCTGGATGGTGGGCGCGCTGGACGGCGCATTTCAGGCTTGCGGCCAACTGTGGCTGAACGAGCGACGTTGTGACACCTTGCCCACCGAAGCGCGGCGCATCGGCATTCTGTTTCAGGATGCGCTGCTGTTTGACCATTTAAGCGTTGGGCAAAATCTGCTGTTAGCGTTGCCCGCCTCCGTGCCGCGCCAGCAGCGGCGAACCCTGGCCGAGGCCGCACTCGACAGTGCAGGTTTAAGCGGGTTTTATTCACGCGATCCGTCCACGCTTTCTGGTGGGCAGCGAGCGCGGGTGGCACTCCTGCGTTCCCTGTTAGCGCAGCCCGACGCGCTGTTGCTGGACGAACCGTTTAGCGGGCTGGATGCCGCGCTTCGCGACAGTTTCCGTTCCTGGGTATTTGCCGAAGTGAAACAGCGCAATATTCCGGTGATCCTGGTGACGCATGACGTGGCCGATATCCCGGCCGATGGCCGCTGTCTGCGGCTTGAAAGCTGGGGCTAAACTGCGCCAGCGCAAGGATTTTCCCAAAATGAGGGTTCAGAATGGCGCTTCTTTTTTCTTCTGACGGGCAATTCGATGAAACGTGTTTCTCAACTGACCGCGCTGGCCCTGCTGATCGGGCTCTCTTCTTCGGTTTCTTTCGCGGCTGATATGCTTTCGCCACTCACCTTCACCCAGCTTCAGCAGCAGAAAGGTGTCGCCATCGACACCCGTCTGAGCGCGTTCTACAACGGCTGGCCGCAGACGCTGAATGGTAGCGAAGGCCATGAACCGGCGGCGCTGAATCTCTCGGCCAGCTGGCTTTCGGCCATGAATGACGCGCAGCTGACCGACTGGATCAAGCGGCATCAATTACAACCGACCACGCCGGTGGCGCTGTACGGGGCCGATAAAGATAACGCCGCCGTGGCGGAACGCCTGAAAAAAGCGGGCATCGCCCACGTCAGCCTGCTCGGCGATGCGCTCACGCAACCGGAACGCCTGCAAAAGCTGCCGCACGTTGAGCAACTGGTGTATCCGCAATGGCTGCATGACATGCAAGAAGGAAAAACCGTGACCGCCGCGCCGAAAGGTGACTGGAAAGTGTTCGAAGCGGCCTGGGGGGCACCGAAACTTTATCTGCTGAGCCATATTCCGGGTGCGGGCTACATCGACACCAACGACGTCGAAAGTGAACCGCTGTGGAACAAAGTCTCTGACGATAAGCTGAAAGCGCTGCTGGCAAAACAGGGAATTCGTCACGATACTACCGTCATTTTATACGGCCGTGACGTGTACGCTGCCGCGCGCGTGGCGCAAATTCTGCTGTATGCCGGGGTGAAAGACGTGCGTCTGTTAGACGGCGGCTGGAAAACCTGGTCCGACGCAGGCCTACCGGTTGAACGAGGCACGCCGGGTAAAACCACGCCTGCACCTGATTTCGGTGCCACGATTCCGGACCAACCGCAGCTGATGCTGGATACCGAACAGGCGCGTGGTTTAGTGCATCGTAAAGATGCCTCGCTGGTCAGCATTCGTTCGTGGCCGGAATTCATCGGCACCACCAGTGGCTACAGCTATATCAAGCCAAAAGGTGAAATCGCCGGCGCGCGCTGGGGTCATGCGGGCAGCGATTCGACCCATATGGAAGATTTCCATAACCCGGACGGCACCATGCGCAGCGCCGATGATATTGCGGCGATGTGGGCGCAATGGCACATTTTGCCGACGCAGCAGGTGTCGTTCTACTGCGGCACCGGCTGGCGCGCCTCTGAAGCCTTTATGTACGCTCGCGCCATGGGCTGGCAGAACGTGTCGGTGTACGACGGCGGCTGGTACGAATGGAGCCAGAACGCGGAAAACCCGGTCAGTCGCGGCGACCGCGGCCCGGACTCCGCGCTTTAATCATCATTCGGTCCGGCAGCGCCCTGCTGCCGGGCTTCCAGTGACGCCAGCGTGACATAACCACTCCATACCCGCGTAAACGTCGTCAACCAGCACAGACCGCCGAAGATCCACGCCATCCACCCAAAGTAGCCTGGCAACAGGCAGCTCAAGACAAACAGCGCAATGGTTTCGCTGCCTTCGGTAAACCCGCCGAGATAATAAAACGATTTGTGGGCGTAGCCGGGGTTGTCTATTTGATGCTTCGCCGCCAGCGCCGCAAAGGCTAAAAAGCTGCTGCCGGTACCGATAAACGCAAACAGCAGCCAGCCCCCCGCCAGCGCATTCTCCAGCGGATTCGCCAGAATAAAACCGAACGGCACCAGAGCGTAAAACAGGAAATCCAGGGCGATATCCAGAAAACCACCGGCGTCTGTCAGGCCACGCCGCCGTGCCAGTGCGCCGTCCAGCCCATCCAGCAGGCGGTTGAGCACAATGACCACCAGCGCCGGAATATACCAGCCCAGCGCCAGAAACGGCAGCGCCAGCACGCCAATCGCGAAACCAACCAGCGTAATGCCGTCCGGTGTGATGCCTGGCCTGTCGAGTTTCTCCGCCGCCCGATTGAGCCACGGTTTGAGGCGAGGATGTAAATGACGGTCAAGCATGCGGTTTCCCCTGAACGTCACACAGCCCTTGCGAAGGGATATCCAGTGCGGCATTAAAACGGGCCGACAGATTCTGAAACGCCACCAGCGCAGTCATTTCGCAGATAGCCTCGTCATCGTAAAAACGCTTGAGCTCAGCCTTCTGCGCGTCGCTAATCTGCGGCGGCGTGGCAGTCATGGCGTCGGCATATTCCAGCGCAGCGCGTTCGGCTTCGCTGAACAGCGTCGAGCAGGGCCAGTGTGCCACCGCCTGCACTTTCTCCAGCGTGTCCGTCCGCTGTGCCAGCCGTAGGCTATTGGCATCAATGCAGAAGTCACAGTGACACAGCTGTGAAACGCGGGTCATCAGCAGCGCACGCAGCTCGGGCGACAGGCGCGCTTTTTTCCGCTCCAGCCAGCCAACATAGAGCGCCACCAGCCAGAAAAGACGCGGCATTCTCCCCCACCAACGGGTCGGGTTCAGCACCTTACCGAAATGTCTTTTTTGCATTTTTACGATCGGGGCAAGCGAAGGTGGGATTTTGCTCAGCGGCGGCACCCACGGCTGATGTTTTTTCACCCGGACACTCCTGCAGATCTTCAGATTTATCAACGGCAGAGATAGTATGACACGCTCGCAACAGGAACTTTGACTTCTATGCTGAAAACTATTGATGTGGTGGCGGCCATTATTGAACGCGCGGGATTGATTTTACTGGCCCAGCGTCCGGCGCACGCCGACCAGCCGGGGCTGTGGGAATTTCCCGGCGGTAAAGTGGAAGCCGGAGAATCGCAACCCGAGGCGCTCATCCGCGAGCTGCAAGAGGAATTGGGTATTGATGCCTTGCCTTCGGCGTTTGTGGCGAGCCATCAGCGGGAAGTGTCCGGGCGCATTATCCATTTGCATGCCTGGCACGTGCCGGAATATCACGGCGAGCTGACCGCGCACGAGCACAGCCAACTGGTTTGGGTGACACCTGAAGACGCATTTAAATGGGAACTGGCACCTGCAGACATCCCCCTGCTGGACGCGTTTATTGCCTTACGCGACGCCAGACCAGCGGATTGGTGCTAAGTGTTTTTTCATCGCGCTGGCACTGTAACAATACGCCTTCGGCTTTCACCACCGCGCCTTCGCTGTAGTTCTGGTTTTGATAAATGCAGCACTGGGAACAGGGCTGCCCGCGCTGACCGCTGCTGCTAAATACCTCCGGCGGCACGTTCACTTCCACATCCGGCCCGAAGCGCTCTGCAGCCTGCACGCCGCTGCCGAGAAGCAGCCACAGCCCCGCCATCAGATATCGTTTCATTGTTATTCCTTTTTTCTGGGTTCTCAGATAACTATATCGACCCTTTCACCGTTTTCTTAAATTTTCGCTCTCATCGTTTTTTGTTATGACAAACCGCCCATTATAAGTTTTCCCCTTCCGGGGCGATTTTTCCTTGCCTGCCGCTGCGTCAGCGGAGATAGTCGAAAGAAAGCGAACCCCGAATAATAAACACACAAACATCATACCGTTATAGACATAAGAGGAACTTATCTTCATGGAAACGACTCTCTCTCTGGAAACATTCCTGAACCGCGTTCAGCAACGCGATCCGCATCAGGGTGAATTTGCGCAGGCCGTACGCGAAGTGATGTCCACCCTGTGGCCGTTCCTGGACGCCAATCCGCGCTATCGTCAGATGTCGCTGCTGGAACGCCTGGTTGAGCCAGAACGCGTGATCCAGTTCCGCGTGACGTGGGTCGATGACCGTAATCAGGTGCAGGTTAACCGCGCCTGGCGCGTGCAGTTCAACTCGGCGATTGGCCCGTTTAAAGGCGGGATGCGTTTTCATCCGTCGGTAAACCTGTCGATTCTCAAATTCCTCGGCTTCGAACAAACCTTCAAAAATGCGCTCACCACCCTGCCGATGGGCGGGGGTAAAGGCGGTAGCGATTTCGATCCGAAAGGCAAAAGCGAAGGCGAAATCATGCGTTTCTGCCAGGCGCTGATGACCGAACTGTACCGCCATTTAGGCGCGGACACCGACGTTCCAGCGGGTGATATTGGCGTCGGCGCGCGTGAAGTGGGCTTTATGGCCGGGATGATGAAAAAACTCTCCAACAACACCGCCTGCGTGTTTACCGGCAAGGGGCTGTCGTTTGGCGGCAGTTTGATCCGCCCAGAAGCGACGGGCTACGGCTTAATCTACTTCACCGACGCGATGCTTAAACGCCACGGCCTGGGTTTCGAAGGGATGCGCGTCGCCGTGTCCGGCTCCGGTAACGTGGCGCAGTACGCGATTGAAAAAGCAATGGAGTTGGGCGCACGCGTGGTAACCGCGTCAGATTCCAGCGGTACCGTGGTGGATGAAGCCGGGTTTACGGCGGAAAAACTGGCGCGTCTGGAAGAAATCAAGAGCAGCCGCGATGGGCGCGTGTCCGATTACGCCCGTGAGTTTGGCCTGCAATATCTCGAAGGCCAGCAGCCGTGGTCCGTGCCGGTGGATATCGCCCTGCCATGCGCCACGCAAAACGAGCTGGATGCCGATGCGGCCCGCCTGTTGATTGCCAACGGCGTGAAAGCGGTAGCCGAAGGCGCCAATATGCCGACCACCATCGCCGCCACCGATTTGTTCCTTGAGGCGGGCGTATTGTTTGCGCCAGGCAAAGCGGCGAACGCGGGCGGCGTAGCAACGTCCGGGCTGGAGATGGCGCAGAACGCCGCGCGAATGGGCTGGAAGGCAGAGAAAGTCGATGCCCGTTTACACCACATCATGCTGGATATTCATCAGGAGTGCGTTGAGTACGGCGGAGAAGGCAAGCAAACGCATTACGTGCGCGGGGCGAACGTCGCCGGGTTCGTGAAGGTGGCGGATGCGATGCTGGCGCAGGGTGTGATTTAAGTTTTGATTGCCCGGCGGCGCTGACGCTTGCACGGGCCTACGGGTTTGTAGGCCTGACAAACGCAGTGCCGTCAGGCAATGCTAAGACGTTTCAGATTTCTTCTTCCGCGCCTTACTGAACGTTTTCTTTTTCTGTTCCCCGCCCGGCGCTACCAGGCCACGGAACTGTTTCACCGGCGTGCTTCGCGCCTGCTGAATCAAATCAAACAACGTGCCGACCAGCGGCTGCATGAAATCCTGATAGCGACACTGCTTTTCGCTGATTTGCGTCAACACCGATTCCCAGTGCGCGGTCATGTCCGGTCGTCCGGCCATTTCTGGCAGCGAGTGGATCAGCGCCCTTCCGGCCTCGGACGAATGGATGTAGCGCCCTTTTTTGGTCAGGAACCCGCGCTTAAACAGCAGCTCGATGATCCCGGCGCGCGTCGCTTCAGTGCCTAAACCATCCGTCGCACGCAGGATCTTCTTCAGATCTTTGTCCTGCACAAAGCGTGCAATCCCGGTCATCGCGGAAAGGATGGTGGCATCGGTGAAATGGCGCGGCGGCTGGGTCTGACGTTCAACCACTTCGCCTTTTTCGCACAGCAGTTCGTCGCCCTTCGCCACCACCGGCAGCGGCGTGCCGTCGTTATCTTCGTCACGCTCTTTATTGCCGAGCAGCGTGCGCCAGCCTGCTTCCGCGAGGAAACGCGCTTTGGCGATGAATTTACCGTTGGCGATATCCAAATCAATCTGACATTTGCGGAACACCGCATCCGGGCAGAACTGCATCAAATATTGACGGGCCACCAGCTCATACACTTTGGCTTCGTTGTCGGTCATTCTCACCGATGAACTGCGCGCCGTGGGGATGATGGCGTGGTGCGCATCGACCTTTTTGTCATCCCAGCAGCGGTTACGAATTTCAGGATCAACAACCGGCTGCGGCAGCAAACCAGAGGCGTGCACGCTGATGGCGTTCAGCACCGCCTGACGTCCGGCAAAATGTTCTTCCGGCAGATAGCGGCTGTCAGAACGCGGATAGGTAATGAGCTTGTGGGTTTCGTACAGCTTCTGACAGATATCCAGCACGTTCTGCGCGCTGAAACCAAAACGTTTGGCGGCTTCAATCTGTAAAGCCGAAAGTGAAAACGGCAGCGGGGCCGGTTCTGAATCCCGTTTATCATTATACGCGGTGACGACCGCCGGTTGCCCGGCAATGCGCCCCAGGACATGATCGGCCAGCGGGCGATGCAGTAATCGCCCCTCTTCGTCCTGATACGGCTCGCAGGCTTCACTCGGCTGCCACGTGGCGGTGAAACGCTCGTCGGCAGGGGTGACGATATGCGCTTTCACATCGAAGAAATCTTTCGAGACGAAATTTTCAATTTCTTCATCACGACGCACCACCAGCCCGAGCACCGGCGTTTGCACCCGTCCAACGGAGAGCACGCCCTGATAGCCCGCGTTGCGGCCCAGCAGCGTGTAAGCGCGGGTCATGTTGATGCCGTACAGCCAGTCAGCGCGCGCGCGCGCCAGCGCGGACACGCACAGCGGGATGAAATCGTTATTGGAGCGCAGACGGGAAATCGCGCGTTCGACCGCCTGCGGATTGAGATCGTTAATCAGACAGCGCTGCACCTGCCGACGCTTTTCCGCTGGCATATCAAGATAATCCAGCACTTCATCCACCAGCAGCTGACCTTCTCTGTCCGGGTCACCCGCGTGGATGACTTCGGTAGCATCGTGCAGCAGGCGCTTGATGGCGTTCAGTTGTTTGGTCACCGACGGCCGCGGTTGCAGCCGCCATTTCTCCGGTACAATCGGCAAGTCCATCAGGTTCCAGCGCGCATAACGGCTGTCGTAGACATCCGGCTGTGCCTGTTCCAACAGGTGACCGATACACCAGGTCACGACCTGGCCGTTACCACATTCGATAAAGCCATCGCCCCGGCGATGCGGCTTGGGCAGCACGTCAGCGATGGCACGGGCCAGACTCGGTTTTTCCGCAATAAACAAGCGCATGCGGTTAGCTTATCTCGATCATCGGTCGTCCGCCGCGCGCGGCCACCAGTTCGCCAATCGCGGTGAGTGTGAGGCCGTATTCCGCTGCAGTGGCTTGGGTTTCTGATTCAGCTTCCGGCAGGACCGCCAGCAGCAGGCCGCCGGAAGTTTGCGGGTCACACAGCAGGTTACGCCACGCTTCCGGCATATCACCCATCAGGTGGCCGTAGCTCGCAAAGTTACGGGAGGTGCCGCCCGGAACCGCGCCCTGCGCGATGTACTCTTCCACGCCAGGCAGTTTCGGCACGTCGGCAAACCGAATTTGTGCCTGCACGCCTGCGCCCTGGCACATTTCGCTCAGGTGTCCAAGCAGACCAAAACCGGTCACGTCAGTCATCGCTTTGATGCCGTCGATATTCGCGAAGGCCGCACCCGCGATATTCATCTGGCACATGACTTCCGTCGCCAGGCCTTGATGTTCAGGTTTAAGCAGAGATTTTTTCTCGGCCGTCGTCAGCACGCCAATACCCAGCGGTTTGGTGAGGTACAGTTTGCAGCCCGCCTGGGCGGTGCTGTTTTTCTTCACGCGTTCTGTTGGCACGATACCGGTCACCGCAAGACCAAAAATCGGCTCCGGCGCATCAATAGAATGACCGCCAGCCAGCGCAATTCCGGCCTGTTGGCAGGCAAAACGGCCACCTTCAATCACTTCGCGGGCAATTTCTGGCGCCAGGGTGTTAATCGGCCAACCGAGAATGGCGATGGCCATGATCGGTTTCCCACCCATCGCAAAGATATCGCTGATGGCGTTGGTCGCGGCGATACGCCCAAAATCAAACGGGTTATCGACAATGGGCATGAAGAAATCGGTTGTACTGATAACTGACATCCCGTTACCCAAATCGTAAACGGCGGCGTCGTCGCGCGTTTCGTTGCCGACAAGCAGGTTCGGGTCGACAAACTTCGCCTGCTCACTGTGCAGGATGGTTTCCAGCACTTTGGGGGAAATTTTACAACCGCAACCGGCTCCGTGGCTGTATTGCGTCAAACGAATGGCTTGCTCGCTCATGGACATCTCCTGTCATTGCAACCGATCCCGGCTATACACAAAATCATTCGGGTTGCATCGAGGCGGCAAGTTTGAAGAGCCCAGAAGCATAGATAACTATGTGACTGGGGTCTGAAAGCGTAGCCAACAAAGAGGCAGCCCGAAGGATGACGTGTATATGTTAGCGCTCAAAGTCGGTGGTGGTAAGAGTGACAGTCTGATTTCGCGCGCTGTTGCTCACTATCCGCACAATCACCGGATTGACCAGGTAGGTGAAGAGAGATTTAGTTCATTCACGCTGCTTATGTATCTGCCGTTTTGCGAGGTAACGCAACTTTTTCATTCTCGATTTATGACAGAAATGAGTTTGCGAAGACACAGAAATAATCCCGAACGTGCCCGGCAGCGCGATGCCTGCCGGGCTGTTTTCCGACTCAGAATTTCACGACAAACGGCGTAGTATCGGGGATGGAAACCGTCATTGACGCCTTCAACTGTGGCGTGCCGAGATACAGGAAGCCGACAATTTTATCCTCTTCGCGACACTGCAAACCCTCTCGAACCACCGGGCTTTCGGTCAGCGCACCGCTACGCCAGATCCCGTTAAACCCTTGCGCGACGGCTGCCATTTGCATCGCCATCACCGCACAACCTGCGGACATTTCCTGTTCCCACACCGGCACTTTATGATCCGGCGTACACTTCGCCACCACCGCAATAATCAGCGGTGCACGGAACGGCGCATTGCGGGCTTTGTCGATGGCTTTATCGTCCTGTCCGGCATTAACCGCACCCTTTTCCAGTAGCTGGCTAAAACGTTCCCGACCTTCACCTTCAATCACGAAGAACTGCCACGGCTGCAACGTGCCGTGATCGGGCGCGCGCAAACCCGCACGCAGGATATTTTCCAGCGCTTCCCCTTCCGGCGCGGGTTCTGCCAGACGGGAAGCGCTACGGCGGTTAACGAGTAATTCGAGTGCATCCATTAATAAATCTCCTGTCACGGGTTTTTCCATAAAATTAACATGACAGCAGAATTTGTTACAGCGCCGGAGGCGATTCCTGCTGACAACCGGCGGCGGTGTCATTAGGATAGCCTCACGTCGCGCCTTCGCGGGCGGACACCTTTTCATTCAGACAGGGAGTAAACATGCGAACCCTTTGGCGATTTATTGCCGGATTCTTTAAATGGACGTGGCGTCTGTTGAACTTCATCCGTGAACTGGTGCTGAACCTGTTCTTTATTCTGCTGGTGCTGGTGTGCGTGGGCATCTGGATGCAGTTCAGTAGCAGCACCACTGAAAGCGCAGGCCGTGGTGCGCTGTTGATGGATTTAACCGGCGTGGTGGTAGATAAGCCTTCCACCAGCAGTAAATTTGGTGCCATTGGCCGTCAACTGCTGGGCGCGAGCTCTGACCGCCTGCAAGAAAACTCCCTGTTCGACATTGTAAACACCCTTCGCCAGGCGAAGGACGACCGAAACATTACCGGGATCGTGCTGGATCTGAAAAACTTCGCCGGGGCCGATCAGCCGTCGATGCAGTACATTGGTAAAGCGTTGCGCGAATTCCGCGACAGCGGCAAGCCGGTTTACGCCGTGGGCGACAGCTACACTCAGGGTCAGTACTACCTCGCAAGCTTCGCTAACAAGATTTATCTCTCCCCACAGGGCACCGTCGATTTACACGGCTTCGCCACCAACGGGCTGTATTACAAATCCCTTCTGGATAAGCTGAAAGTCACTACCCACGTGTTCCGCGTCGGCACTTATAAATCCGCCGTTGAACCGTTTATCCGTGACGATATGTCCCCGGCCGCACGTGATGCGGACAGCCGCTGGATTGGCGAACTTTGGCAGAACTATTTGACCACCGTGGCGGCTAACCGCCAGGCCACGCCGGAGCAGATTTTCCCGGGTGCGAAAGGCATGCTTGATGGCCTGCGTAAAGTTGACGGCGATACCGCCAAATACGCACTGGATAACAAGCTGGTTGACGTCCTGGCGTCTAACGCCCAAGTGGAAAAAGTACTGTCCAAACAGTTCGGCTGGAGCAAAGCGGACAATAATTATCGTGCCGTCAGCTACTACGATTACTCTCTGAAAACACCTGCCGATAAGGGTGCCAGCGTGGCGGTTATCTTCGCCAATGGCGCGATCATTGACGGGGAAGAAACGCCGGGCAATGTTGGCGGTGATACCACCGCGTCGCAAATTCGCGATGCGCGCCTTGATCCGAAAGTGAAAGCCATTGTGCTGCGCGTCAACAGCCCTGGCGGCAGCGTCAGTGCTTCAGAAGTGATTCGCTCTGAACTGGCCGCCGCACGCGAAGCCGGGAAACCGGTGGTCGTTTCCATGGGCGGCATGGCGGCCTCCGGCGGTTACTGGATTTCAACCCCGGCGGATTACATCGTCGCGAACGCCAGCACCCTGACCGGCTCCATCGGCATCTTTGGCGTCATCAACACCGTTCAAAACAGCCTGGATTCCATCGGCGTACACACCGACGGTGTATCAACCTCGCCGCTGGCGGATATTTCGATGACCAAAGCACTGCCGCAGGAAGTGCAGGACATGATGCAACTCAGCATCGAGAACGGCTATAAGCGCTTCATTACGCTGGTAGCGCAGTCCCGTCACAGCACGCCGGAACAGGTCGATAAAATCGCCCAGGGCCACGTGTGGACCGGTCAGGATGCGAAAGCTAACGGTCTGGTCGATAGCCTCGGTGATTTCGATGATGCAGTCGCGAAAGCGGCGCAGCTGGCGAAACTCAAACAGTGGCACATTGATTACTATCAGGAAGAGCCGACGCTGTTCAATTCTGTTATCGACAGCCTGAGCGGTTCGGTTCGCGCCGCACTGCCTGAAGCCCTGCAAGCTTACCTGCCTGCGCCGCTGGCCAGTGCCGCAAACGTGGTGAAAGCAGAGGGCGATAAACTCGCCGCCTTCAATGACCCGCAGAACCGCTACGCCTTCTGCCTGACCTGCGCTAATATACGCTAATTCATATCCCCTCCACTGGAGGGGATTTTTCTTTCAGATTCAGTAACTCATCATGCAAAAGAAATCGATTTACGTTGCCTACACTGGCGGCACTATCGGGATGCAGCGCTCTGAACAAGGCTACATTCCCGTGTCCGGCCACCTCCAGCGCCAACTGGCGTTGATGCCTGAATTCCATCGTCCGGAAATGCCGGATTTCACCATCCACGAATACGCCCCGCTGATGGACTCTTCCGATATGACGCCGGAAGACTGGCAGCATATCGCCGAAGATATTCAGGCACATTACGATGAATACGATGGTTTTGTCATTCTGCATGGCACCGACACCATGGCGTTTACCGCTTCGGCGTTGTCGTTCATGCTGGAAAACCTCGGTAAACCGGTGATTGTGACAGGGTCACAAATCCCACTGGCCGAGCTGCGTTCCGACGGACAAATCAATCTGCTGAATGCGTTGTACGTGGCGGCGAATTACCCGATTAACGAAGTGACGCTGTTCTTTAATAATCGCCTGTATCGCGGCAACCGTACGACCAAAGCTCATGCCGATGGCTTTGACGCTTTCGCCTCGCCAAACCTGCAACCGCTGCTGGAAGCCGGGATCCACATTCGTCGCCTTGGCACACCACCGGCGCCGTACGGGACCGGGGATTTAATCGTGCATCGCATTACCCCGCAGCCGATTGGCGTGGTAACGATTTACCCGGGGATATCCGCCGACGTGGTGCGTAACTTCCTGCGCCAGCCGGTGAAAGCGCTGATCCTGCGCTCCTATGGCGTCGGTAATGCGCCGCAAAACGGTGATTTCCTCAAAGAGTTGGCCGAAGCCAGCCTGCGCGGCATCGTGGTAGTTAATCTCACCCAGTGCATGTCCGGGAAGGTAAATATGGGCGGCTATGCCACCGGCAACGCCCTCGCCCAGGCAGGCGTGGTCAGCGGGTTCGATATGACCGTAGAAGCCACGCTGACCAAGCTACACTATTTGTTAACGCAGGGGCTGGACGTCGATGCGGTGCGTACCGCGATGCAGCAAAACCTGCGTGGTGAACTGACGCCAGACGAGTAAGGAGCCAAGATGAACGCACGCGCGCTGTTACTGGTGGATTTGCAGAACGATTTTTGTGCCGGAGGTGCCCTCGCGGTGCCGGAGGGCGACAGCACGGTGGACGTGGCGAATGCCCTGATCCACTGGTGTCTGGTACGCGGTGACGCGATTGTCGCCAGTAAAGACTGGCATCCGGCCCATCATGGAAGCTTTGCCCGTCAGCATCACGTTAAGCCCTTTACGCAGGGCCAGCTCGATGGTCTGCCACAAACTTTCTGGCCCGATCACTGCGTGCAGAATACGGAAGGTGCCGAGTTGCATCCTCTGCTGGCCGATCAGTTTATCGACGTGGTCTTTCCGAAAGGCGAAGCAGTCAATATCGACAGCTACAGCGCCTTTTTCGACAACGGTCATCGGCAGAAAACCGGGCTCGACGAGTGGCTGAAGGCGCAGAAAGTGTCCGAGTTGATTGTGATGGGCCTGGCAACAGATTACTGCGTGAAGTTTACGGTGCTGGATGCGTTGAAGCTTGGCTATGAAGTGAATGTGATTACCGACGGCTGTCGCGGCGTGAATATCACCCCACAGGACAGCACTCAGGCGTTTATGGAAATGGCCGCCGAAGGCGCTACGCTTTATACCTTTGCCGACTGGCAGGAAACCCAGGCCTGACCCCTGCCCGGCATCACGCCGGGCATTTCCCCTCGAATACAATAATTTGAAGCGTTCTCGCAGTTTTAGCGAAGCGGCAGTGCTACTCTTTTTTGGCTGTTTTTTTCGCCACGCCTTGTGTGGCGTGCGTGTTTATTTATCAGTCAAAGAGGAAATTGTATGAAGCTTATGCCTGTTCTGGCAGCCTTACCCCTGCTCTGCGCTCCCTGTGTTTTTGCTGCTGATATGATGTCGGTGGGTTAATTCAACGGCGGAGGCGATGTCACCGCGGGCCCCGGCGGTGACATCGATAAGCTAGATGTGCGCCAGATTACCCATCTTAACTACTCGTTTGGTCTTATCTACAACAACGAAACGGGTGAAACCAACGACGCGTTGAAAGATGCCAGTAAACTCCACCAGATTTGGCTCTCGCCAAAAGTGATCGCCGACCTGCACAAAATCCCTGAACTGCGCAAACAAAATCCACGCCTGAAAGTCCTGCTCTCGGTCGGTGGCTGGGGTGCCCGAGGATTTTCCGGCGCTGCAGACAGCAAAGAGAGCCGGGAGGTGTTTATCCGCTCCGCCGCTGACATCGTCAAAACCTACGGACTCGATGGCATCGATCTTGACTGGGAATACCCGGTCAACGGCGCCTGGGGTCTGGGGTCTGGTCGATAAGCAACCGGAGGATAAAGACAACTTTACCGCCCTGCTTAAAGAGATGCGGGAAGCATTACCGAAAGAGAAGTTAGTGACCGTCGCACTGGGTGCCAACGCCGAAAGCCCGAAAAGCTGGGTTGACGTGAAAGCCATCGCACCGTATCTGAACTACATCAACCTGATGACCTACGATATGGCCTATGGCACGCAGTATTTCAACTCGAACCTGTACGACTCTAACCATTGGCCAACGGTTGCCGCTGCCGATAAGTACAGCGTCGACTTTGTGGTGAACAACTATCTCGCGGCAGGACTGAAACCGGAGCAGATGAACCTGGGCATTGGTTTCTATGGCCGTGTGCCGAAACGCAGCGTGGAACCCGGCATCGACTGGTCAAAACCGGATGCGGCGAAAAACCCGGTGACGCAACCCTACTTCAGCGCGCAGGAAACAGATCTGTTCAAATCGCTGGGCTATGACCTGACGAAAGATACCTACGTGAAGTACAACGATATTGTCGGCAAGCTGATTAACGATCCGCAGAAACGCTTTACTCAGCACTGGGACGATCAGGCGAAGGTGCCGTGGCTGTCGGTGAAATCAGCCGAAGGCAAACCGCTGTTTGCGCTGTCCTATGAAAACCCACGCTCGGTTGACCTGAAGGCGCAGTACATCAAAGAGAAAGGTCTGGCAGGGGCGATGTTCTGGGAGTATGGCGCGGACGATAACAACCAACTGGCGAAGCAGTTAGCAACGTCTTTGGGGATTCAACACTAACGAGAGTCAAACTGCCCGGTCGGCACGGCAAGCGCCAGGGCCGCCGGGCAACCAACCACTCACTGCATTTTCAGTGTCGCAATCGGTTTTGGCGCGAGGCCAAAATCCTCTTTCAACTGCTGTTTACTTTTCATCACCATCTGTCCCTGGGTGTCGATAGTCATATGCTGCGCGTCGGTGTTGTAACGCGCTTGCCAGAGCATTACCAGCTGCAAACAGTTCTCTTTCTGTGCCGGTGTTAACGCGACGCCATCCGGCCATTTTCCCAGCTCTACGGCTGTCGCCAGACGCTGATAAACGTCCTCAGTCATGCCGTCGATAATTTGCTCAATTTCCACGATCGAGTCCGCTCCTCAGGAATAATTTGCTGAATCGTTTCTTCAGCCCTTAGTTTGGTCGCCATTTTGATCATCGGTGAAGCTCAAAGAGGCCGAATTGACACAATAGCGTTCTCCGCTCGGTTGCGGCCCATCCGGGAACACATGACCGAGATGCGCGTCACAGTTTCCGCATCGAATCTCTGTGCGCTGCATACCATGAGAGTAATCATTCAGATAACGAATGGCCGTGTCGCTTACCGGCTCGTAGAAGCTCGGCCAGCCGCAACCAGAATCGTATTTACTTTCCGCGTTAAACAGCGGCACATCGCACACCAGGCAGTGGTAAAGGCCGTCACGCTTGTTGTGCAGGAGGCGGCCGGTGAACGGCGGCTCGGTTCCGTGATTCTGCGTCACGTAAAACTGCATTTCGCTAAGAGCGCTTTTCAGCGCTTCCGGGGAAGGTTTGTTAGCCATATGCTCACATCTCACTGTATAAGGGACCACTTCTGCCACGATTCTAACAAAACATTAACAATGAAGTGCGAACTTTTGTTCTAAACTTATTCGTTGCGAAAGGGCAGCCAGGTAATTGTGACGCACATCACATTTTTATCTCTTACGGCCTTTAAAATTCCCGCCGCAGGCCGCATATGGAAATGAGCCCAATGGATGAGTGAGGCAGTCAGTCGCGCAAAGGTTGTGCACAGGATTGATTTGTCGCAATGATTGACACGATTCCGCTTGACGCTGCGTAAGGTTTTTGTAATTTTACAGGCAACCTTTTATTCACTAACAAATAGCTGGTGGAATATATGACTATCAAAGTAGGTATCAACGGTTTTGGCCGTATTGGCCGTATTGTTTTCCGTGCTGCTCAGGAACGTTCTGACATCGAGATCGTTGCAATCAACGACCTGTTAGACGCTGAATACATGGCTTACATGCTGAAGTACGACTCAACTCACGGTCGTTTCAACGGCACCGTTGAAGTGAAAGACGGCCACCTGGTTGTTAACGGTAAAACTATCCGTGTTACCGCTGAGCGTGACCCGGCTAACCTGAAATGGAACGAAGTTAACGTTGACGTTGTTGCTGAAGCAACAGGTCTGTTCCTGACCGACGAAACCGCGCGTAAGCACATCACCGCTGGCGCTAAAAAGGTTGTTCTGACTGGTCCTTCTAAAGACAGCACTCCTATGTTCGTTAAAGGTGCTAACTTCGAAAAATATGCTGGCCAGGATATCGTTTCTAACGCATCTTGCACCACCAACTGCCTGGCTCCGCTGGCAAAAGTTATCAACGACAACTTCGGCATCATCGAAGGTCTGATGACAACTGTTCACGCGACCACCGCAACTCAGAAAACCGTTGATGGTCCGTCTCACAAAGACTGGCGCGGCGGCCGCGGCGCAGCACAGAACATCATCCCTTCTTCTACCGGTGCTGCTAAAGCTGTAGGCGTTGTACTGCCAGAGCTGAACGGTAAAATCACTGGTATGGCGTTCCGCGTTCCTACTCCGAACGTATCCGTTGTTGACCTGACCGTTCGTCTGGAAAAAGCAGCGTCTTACGAAGAAATCAAGAAAGCAATCAAAGCGGCTTCTGAAGGCCCAATGAAAGGCGTTCTGGGTTACACCGAAGACGACGTCGTTTCTACCGACTTCAACGGCGAAGTTTGCACTTCCGTGTTCGATGCTAAAGCAGGTATCGCACTGAACGACAACTTCGTGAAACTGGTTTCCTGGTACGACAACGAAACTGGTTACTCAAACAAAGTTCTGGACCTGATCGCTCACATCTCCAAATAAGTTGAGATGAGATTCTGATCCAAAAAGGCGACCTCGGTCGCCTTTTTTATTGCTTCACGTTTACGGCTAACCTTTAGGATTGCACCATGATTAACAAAATTTTTGCTCTCCCGGTAGTTGAACAACTTACCCCTGTCCTCTCTCGTCGTCAGCTTGACGATCTGGAACTGATTGTCGTCGATCATCCACAGGCTAAAGCCTCTTTTGCACTTCAGGGCGCACACCTGCTCTCCTGGAAACCCGCCGGAGAAGCTGACGTGCTGTGGCTCAGCAATAACACCCCATTCAAAAACGGCGTCGCACTGCGCGGCGGCGTACCAATCTGCTGGCCATGGTTTGGCCCGGCAGAACAGCAGGGGCTGCCTGCTCACGGTTTTGCGCGTAATCTGCCGTGGAACCTGAAAGCCCATAACGAAGACGACAATGGCGTGGTGCTGACTTTCGAACTGCAGAGCAGCGAAGAAACCAAGAAACTGTGGCCGCACGACTTCACACTGTATGCGCGTTTCAAAGTGGGCAAAACCTGTGAAATCGAGCTGGAAGCGCACGGTGAATTCGAGACCACTTCTGCCCTGCACACCTATTTTAACGTCGGTGACATCAGCGCAGTGAAAGTGAGTGGCTTTGGCGACCGCTACATCGATAAAGTGAAAAATGCTGAAGAAGGCGTGCTGGCCGATGGCGTCCAGACCTTCCCGGACCGCACCGACCGCGTCTACCTGAATGCGGAAGGCTGCAGCGTGATCCACGACAGTGCACTGGGCCGTAATATTGACGTTATCCACGGTCATCAGAGTAACGTCGTTGGCTGGAACCCAGGCCCTGCGCTGTCCGTTAGCATGGGCGATATGCCAGACGACGGATACAAAACCTTCGTTTGCGTGGAAACCGCCTGCGTGACCGCACCGCAGAAAGCGTCAGAAGAAAAACCAACGCGTCTATCGCAGTCGATTCGCGTCGCTAAACGCTAATCGCGGCCTGCACCAACACCATCCGCACCAACACAATGCAAAACAGGGCGTCTCCGCCCTGTTTTATTGCACTTTGCGCACCTCAACGGTGCATTATCAGAAGCTATAGGTCACACCGGTGGACAACAGTCCGGTCCAGTTTTTGTCGACCATCGGGCTGTCAGTGACTTCATCCGACAAGCGGGTGTATCGCCCTACTCCGTACACGCTCCAGTCAGCATTCAGCTTATAGTTCACAGAAAGCTCGACATACGGGTTCCAGCCGTCGTTAGGATCGTAGCTGCGCAGGCCACTTTTCTTCGACTCGTTTTTGGAAACACCATAGTAATAATCGTTCTGATTTTCACTGTTCCACTGCAAACCGATCCCCGGCGTGACGGTCAGGTTGCCCGCGTTATAACGGTACAGCCACGCCATGTCCCAGGCGATGCCATTGCTCTTGTCCAGTGTGTCACCCGCAAGCGTCGTGCGCAGGAAGCCGTACTGCGTAAAGTGCTGGTATGAAAGGCCGGCCATCATCGTCGACTGGCGACGATCGAGCTTACGCAGCTGATTGTTGTCGCTGTCGCCTGGCTTAAAATACAGCGGCGACCAGTAGGCGGTGATGGAGAGCTTATCGGCGGTATCGTTCCACAGGTAATACCCTGCGCCGATGCCGTGGAACCAGAAGTTATCACTTTCGAAATCAATGGCCGGGAAAGGGTAAACATCACTGCTGTATTGTTTGTACGGATGCCCTACGACCCCCACGCCTGCGCCCAGCGTCAGTTTGCTGTCCTCAGCATGCACAACGGTTGATGCTGTTGCGAGGAGCACACCCGTTGTCAGAAGTTTGATTAATTTCACGTTGCATATCCCTTTCAAATTACAAGCGGCTGAAGTTTAACCGCCCGTTACGTTGACCTCAAACTTTTTACTTCTGCTTACGATATTTAACCGCTCAAATTGCCACCTTTGGATGACACTCCGCTTACAGGCGGATGACGCCACCATGAAGCCCTGAATTTTCTTCGGCTTTAAGTCGCGGTATTTTTTGATGAGTTATTGATATGTCATTGAAATTGACTTTTGCCAACATGCAAGTTTTCCAAATGCCATCTACGCTTAAATTCAGAAGGTGTAATCGCGGGGCACGTTATGTTTTCAGACCCAACAACCTGGCACAAGGGTTGCTGGAGATCGAGCGAGCGTCGTTCAGCTTATCCCTTCCGGGAGCCTCTATTATTCATACGAACGGCTCTTATCCTGTGCTAAAAAACGAAAGGACGGCATGCCATGAATATATTCGATCACTATCGCCAGCGTTATGAAGCTGCCAAGGACGAAGAGTTCACACTGCAGGAATTTCTTGCAACCTGTAAGCAAGATCGCAGTGCCTATGCCAATGCGGCAGAAAGGCTATTAATGGCTATCGGTGAGCCAGTCATGGTCGATACTGCCCATGAGCCACGGCTGTCCCGTCTATTTTCGAATCGGGTGGTCGCACGCTACCCGGCGTTTGAAGAGTTCTACGGTATGGAAGACGCTATCGAACAGATCGTCGCCTACCTGAAACATGCCGCTCAGGGTCTGGAAGAGAAGAAACAGATCCTCTATTTACTGGGCCCTGTGGGGGGTGGTAAATCGTCGCTGGCTGAACGACTGAAAGCGCTGATGCAGCGCGTCCCTATTTATGTGCTCAGTGCTAACGGCGAACGCAGCCCGGTAAACGATCACCCGCTGTGCCTGTTTAATCCGCAGGAAGATGCGCAGATTCTTGAAAAAGAGTACGGCATTCCGAACCGCTATCTCGGCACCATTATGTCGCCGTGGGCGGCAAAACGTCTGAACGAGTTTGGCGGCGACATCACCAAATTCCGGGTGGTGAAAGTCTGGCCATCGATTCTGGCGCAGATTGCTATCGCCAAAACCGAACCGGGTGATGAGAACAACCAGGATATCTCAGCGCTGGTCGGTAAAGTCGATATTCGTAAACTGGAAAACCACGCACAGAACGATCCGGATGCGTATGGCTACTCCGGCGCACTGTGCCGCGCGAACCAGGGTCTGATGGAATTCGTCGAGATGTTTAAAGCCCCCATCAAGGTGCTGCATCCGCTGCTGACCGCGACTCAGGAAGGGAACTACAACGGGACCGAAGGCATCTCCGCCCTGCCGTTCAACGGCATCATTCTGGCGCACTCGAACGAATCGGAGTGGGTGACTTTCCGTAATAACAAAAACAATGAGGCGTTCCTTGACCGTGTGTACATCGTCAAAGTGCCTTATTGCCTGCGGATTTCCGAAGAGATCAAAATCTACGAAAAACTGCTTAATCACAGTGAGCTGACCCATGCGCCTTGTGCGCCAGGTACGCTCGAAACGCTGTCCCGCTTCTCGATTCTATCGCGTCTGAAAGAGCCGGAAAACTCGAGTATCTACTCCAAAATGCGCGTGTATGACGGTGAAAGCCTGAAAGACACCGACCCGAAAGCGAAATCCTATCAGGAGTATCGTGACTACTCGGGCGTGGATGAAGGCATGAACGGGCTGTCGACTCGCTTTGCGTTCAAAATCCTCTCACGCGTGTTCAACTTCGATCACGTCGAAGTGGCGGCAAACCCGGTGCACCTGTTCTACGTGCTGGAGCAGCAGATTGAGCGCGAACAGTTCCCACAAGAGCAGGCTGAACGCTATCTCGAATTCCTCAAAGGCTATTTGATCCCGAAATACGCCGAATTCATCGGCAAAGAGATCCAGACCGCCTACCTGGAATCTTACTCTGAGTACGGGCAGAACATTTTCGACCGTTACGTCACGTATGCAGACTTCTGGATCCAGGATCAGGAATACCGCGACCCGGATACCGGCCAGCTGTTTGATCGTGAATCCCTGAACGCAGAACTGGAAAAAATTGAAAAGCCTGCCGGGATCAGCAACCCGAAAGACTTCCGTAACGAAATCGTCAACTTCGTGCTGCGTGCCAGAGCGAATTACAGCGGACGTAACCCGAACTGGACCAGCTACGAAAAACTGCGCACGGTTATCGAGAAGAAAATGTTCTCCAATACCGAAGAGCTGTTGCCGGTGATTTCGTTTAACGCCAAAACCTCAACCGACGAGCAGAAAAAACACGACGATTTTGTCGATCGCATGATGGAGAAAGGCTACACCCGTAAACAGGTACGCCTGCTGTGCGAATGGTATCTGCGCGTGCGCAAATCGTCATAATGTCGAATGTAGCCCGGCGGCACATCGCTGCCGGGCCTACGCAGCAGAAGGTTGGCAAATGCAGTACGGGAGGGGCATATGACCTGGTTCATAGACCGGCGCCTGAACGGTAAGAATAAAAGTGCGGTGAATCGCCAGCGCTTTTTGCGCCGCTATAAGGCGCAGATAAAACAGTCGATCTCCGAGGCTATCAACAAACGCTCGGTGACCGATATAGACAGCGGCGAGTCGGTTTCCATTCCGACGGATGATATCAGCGAACCGATGTTCCATCAGGGACGCGGCGGCCTGCGCCATCGTGTACACCCAGGTAACGATCACTTTGTGCAGAATGACCGCATCGAGCGCCCTCAGGGTGGCGGCGGTGGCGGTGGAAGCGGTCAGGGCCAGGCGAGCCAGGACGGCGAAGGCCAGGACGAGTTTGTGTTCCAGATTTCGAAAGATGAATATCTGGACCTGCTGTTTGAGGATTTGGCACTGCCGAATCTGAAGAAAAATCAGCATCGCCAGCTGACGGAGTACAAAACACATCGGGCTGGTTACACCGCCAACGGCGTACCCGCGAACATCAGCGTGGTGCGTTCATTGCAGAACTCGCTGGCGCGACGCACGGCGATGACCGCCGGAAAACGTCGTGAGCTGCGTGAACTGGAAGCGAGCCTCGACACTGTCGCCAAAAGCGAGCCGGTGCAGCTACTGGAGGAAGAGCGTCTTCGCAAGGAGATTGCCGAACTGCGGGCCAAAATCGAACGCGTACCGTTCATCGACACCTTTGACCTGCGTTACAAAAATTATGAAAAACGCCCTGAGCCTTCAAGCCAGGCGGTGATGTTCTGTCTGATGGACGTGTCCGGTTCGATGGATCAGTCCACCAAAGATATGGCGAAGCGTTTTTACATCCTGCTGTATCTGTTCCTCAGTCGGACCTATAAAAACGTGGATGTGGTGTATATCCGCCACCACACTCAGGCTAAAGAAGTGGATGAGCACGAGTTCTTCTACTCCCAGGAAACCGGCGGCACGATTGTCTCCAGCGCCCTGAAGCTGATGGACGAAGTGGTCAAAGAGCGCTATGACCCGGCACAGTGGAATATCTACGCTGCGCAGGCTTCCGATGGCGACAACTGGGCCGACGACTCCCCGCTGTGTCATGAAATTCTGGCCAAGAAAATCCTGCCGGTGGTGCGTTACTACAGCTATATCGAAATCACCCGCCGGGCGCATCAAACGTTGTGGCGCGAGTACGAACATCTGCAATCGATGTTTGAAAACTTTGCCATGCAGCATATCCGCGACCAGGAAGACATCTATCCGGTCTTCAGGGAGCTTTTCCACAAACAGGGCACCACCACCAGCTAATCCCCCGTCAGCCAGAGAATTCCCCTCTGGCTGACGTCTTTTGCTGACCTCGCACGCTTCATTCCCCATATTAATTACGCGAACATGAATATCGTTCAAGTTGAATGAAATTAAATCACTTTTCCTCAATCAATGACTCAGGCATAAAATGAATCCTGTTATTTAATAAATTTTGAAGACGGCTGAATTAAAACCCGTTTTATCTCAGCCGCCAGGATGCCAGATGACGATGAATAAAGAATTGACTTTCACCCTTAAGCGCATTCGTTTCGACGAGAATTATAACCCTTCAGAAAATACGCGTATTACGACCAACTTTGCTAATCTGGCAAGGGGCGAGAAGCGCCAGGATAACTTGCGCAACACATTGGTGATGATTGATAACCGGTTCAATTCTCTTGCGCATTGGGATAACCCAACGGGCGATCGTTATTCTGTCGAACTTGAAATCATTACCGCGCAATTGAATATTCATCTTGAAGGCAAGGCCGATGCCTTCCCGGTGATTGAAATATTAAAAACCCACATCGTTGATAAAAAAACCAAGGAACGCGTTGAAGGGATTCTGGGCAATAATTTCTCATCTTATGTGCGCGATTATGATTTCAGCGTGTTGCTGCCCGCACACAATAAGAATAAAGCGGAACTTAGCCTGCCTGATGACTTTGGTGAATTACACGGAAATATATTTAAGTGCTTTGTGAATTCAGACACGTACAAAGACAACTTTGCGAAAGCGCCGGTTATTTGCCTGAGCGTCTCCAGTAAAAACACCTATTATCGTACGGGCAATCAACATCCCGTTTTAGGCGCGGAATATCAGCAGGACGAACCGTCTTTGACCGATACTTATTTTGCAAAAATGGGTCTACGGGCGCGTTACTTTATGCCTGAAAACAGCGTTGCGCCGCTGGCGTTTTATTTCACTGGCGATTTACTCAGTGATTACACCGACCTCGAGCTGATTGGCACCATCAGCACGATGGAGACGTTCCAGAAAATTTACCGCCCGGAAATATACAATGCCAATTCCGCGGCAGGTCTACAGTATCAACCGAGCCTGAACTATCAGGATTATTCTTTGACACGCATTGTTTACGATCGCGAAGAACGTAGCCAGTTGGCTATTGAACAAGGGAAATTTACTGAACAGCACTTCATCAAACCCTATCAAACTGTTCTTGAACAATGGTCCGCTCATTCCGTTCTTTGATTGACGAAAAGTATAAGGTCACCTGTTATGAAAAAATTATTACCGACTTCAACCGCCGGCAGTTTACCTAAGCCCTCCTGGCTTGCGCAGCCTGAGACACTTTGGTCACCCTGGAAATTGCAAGGTCAGGAATTAATCGACGGTAAGCAGGATGCCTTGCGTTTGTGTCTGGACGATCAGCAACAGGCCGGGATTGATATTGTCAGTGATGGCGAGCAAACGCGTCAGCATTTTGTCACCACCTTTATTGAGCACCTCAACGGCGTTGATTTCGAGAATCGTGAGATAGTTAAAATTCGTAACCGCTACGAAGCAAGTGTGCCGACCGTCGTTGGCCCGGTAAGTCGCCAAAAATCCGTCTTCGTTGAAGATGCCAGACTGTTACGCCAGCAAACCACACAGCCTATTAAATGGGCCCTCCCGGGGCCAATGACGATGATCGACACGCTTTATGATAATCACTATAAAAGCCGTGAAAAACTCGCCTGGGAATTCGCTAAAATTCTCAATGAAGAAGCCAAAGAGTTAGAGGCCGTGGGCGTCGATATTATCCAGTTTGATGAGCCTGCATTTAATGTCTTTTTTGATGAGGTGAATGACTGGGGAATCGCCACTTTAGAAAGAGCCATCGATGGGCTGAAATGCGAAACGGCGGTGCATATCTGCTACGGCTACGGCATTAAAGCCAATACAGACTGGAAAAAGACGCTGGGTACCGAATGGCGTCAATATGAAGAAATTTTTCCAAAGCTGCAAAAATCCAATATCGATATCATTTCGCTGGAATGTCAAAACTCCCACGTCCCGATGGAGCTAATGGAGCT
Organism: Scandinavium hiltneri; assembly: GCF_024764835.1. Taxonomy (GTDB): domain Bacteria; phylum Pseudomonadota; class Gammaproteobacteria; order Enterobacterales; family Enterobacteriaceae; genus Scandinavium; species Scandinavium hiltneri. The sequence goes on from NZ_JALIGE010000076.1 coordinate 76,502, forward strand.
CATTCGCGGTAAAAAGGTGATGGTTGGGGCTATTGATGTGGCAACCAATACCATCGAAACACCGGAAGAAGTCGCCGCGACACTGCGAAAAGCACTGCAGTTTGTCGACGCTGACAAACTCTATCCTTGCACCAACTGCGGGATGATCCCACTGCCGCGTGGCGTCGCGAAAGGCAAGCTGGATGCGTTAAGTGCCGGCGCTGAAATCGTCCGCAAAGAGCTGCTGGCGAAATAACGTCACCAGATAGCAGACAGTATTGGGCGATCACGTCAATTGCCCCGCTTCATCTGAAAGACTATCCTGACAGTCCGGTATTTTTCATGGAGTCACTATGTCTGAAATCACTTCCCGCGACGTCCACCAGCATTTGCTGGCGGTGCTGGAGCAGCAACAGGCCCGTTTTCGGGTGATAGAACATGAAGCGATGGGTAAATGCGAGGCGGTGTCGGAGATCCGCGGTACGGCGTTAGGACAAGGCGCCAAAGCACTGGTGTGCAAAGTGAAAGGTAACGGCGTGAAACAGCATGTGCTGGCCATTTTGGCGGCAGATCAGCAGGCCGATTTATCTCGCCTGGCAACACATCTTGGCGGGCTGAAAGCCTCACTGGCGAGCCCGGCGGAAGTGGATGCGCTGACCGCCTGCGTGTTTGGTGCAATCCCGCCGTTCAGCTTTCATCCGGCCCTGAAATTGGTGGCCGACCCTTTGCTGTTCGCGCGTTTCGATGAAATCGCGTTTAACGCCGGTCTGCTGGAAAAATCTATCGTGATGGACACCCAGGATTATCTGCGTATCGCTCAGCCAGAACTGGTCGATTTCCGCCGAGCCGATTGATCCCCCTGTCAGTGGCGTCTTTCCAGGTACAAAACGGACGCCACCAGAATCCCACCCACCGATAAAAATGAGAGTAAGATAATCAGCGTTTCGACAATTTGTTGATCGTACATCATCCCCCCCCCTTTGCTCACCTTATCCGTCTTACACCACCTTAATGACAACGGCATGACAGCCAGATGTCCCGCCGTTCACTTGTTCAAATACTGAAACGGTTCGCCCTAAAATATTACCGTCATGACGTAAAGCCGAACCGGCAAAAGCAATATGGATCGCTCTCAACGGCGAACGCTATCACGGTGGCGAACGCATCTGCGTGGACGCCCCGTTAGAGACAATCCCGGTATTTATCCGTGAAGGCAGTCAGTTGGTCAGCGTCTTAACAAACTGACCTTCGGGCAGACGCCAAAAAAATAAGATTGTTATATAGAAGCCTGTTTATGCACGCTATTTCGCGTACAGTGAACAGGCTTACTTTTTTTGGCAAGGACTCCCAAATGTTTGACCCTACCCTGTTAATTCTACTGGGGCTGGCGGCGCTCGGCTTTGTCAGTCACAACACCACCGTCGCCGTTTCCATTCTGGTGCTGATCATCGTACGCGTTACGCCGCTGAACACCTTCTTCCCCTGGATTGAAAAACAGGGTCTGACGATTGGTATTATCGTGCTGACCATCGGCGTAATGGCGCCTATCGCCAGCGGGACGCTGCCCGCCTCAACGCTACTGCACTCTTTCGTGAACTGGAAATCGCTGGTCGCGATTGCGGTCGGCGTGTTTGTTTCGTGGCTCGGCGGTCGAGGCGTTCAACTGATGGGAACACAACCGCAGCTGGTCGCGGGCCTTTTAGTGGGGACCGTGCTCGGTGTGGCGCTGTTTCGGGGCGTGCCTGTCGGGCCGCTTATCGCCGCCGGGCTGGTCTCGATACTTATTGGGAAGGGGTAGCCAACCCGCTGAGATATCGCCCCGGCGTCTGGCCTAATCCTTTACGAAACATGGTAATGAACGCGGTGGTGGAATCATAACCCAGCGCGTGTGCGGCCTGCTGCACGCTCTGACCACGGATCAACAGCTGTAGCGCCAGGATCAGCTGCAGCTGATGACGCCAGCGACGAAAACTCAGCCCGGTCTCTTTCACCACCAGCCGGGCCAGATTGCGTTCACTCATCGCAAAATAACTCGCCCACTGCCCCAGCGTTTGCCACACCGCCGGTTCCGCCTCCATCTTTTCCACCATCATGCGAATTTTGGGATGGGCAGAAACTGGTAACTGGAGCTGTTCCTGCGGCTGCTGCGGCAGCTCGTCAAACAGCACCTGAATCAGCCGGAGCGTCGCCGGGTCACGTTGCGGAGAGTCGTGGCGAACGGCCAGATTCAGAATGAGTTCCCGCACCAGCGGCGAGATTTTCAACGTACAGCAGTGTGCCGGTAACGCCGCTGCGCCAGGTTCGATAAACAGAAAACAGAGCCGGGCACCCGGCGTCGCGCGGTTGCTGTGCGGCACCTGGCCGGGGATCCACACCGCATACTGCGGCGGCACCATCCAAAGTGCATTTTCCACTTCGCACGTAATTGCCCCGTGCAGGGCCAGGATCAGCTGCCCTTTGCGGTGCTGATGCTCTGGGATGTACTGCTCGTCTTCCACAACCTGAACGCGAAACGCCGCTGCAGCATCGTGCTGGCTGTCGGGTTCATACCCCTCAAGCCCCAGTCCTGCCATCATTGCTTTTGTCCGATATTAGCGATTATTTGTCATTTTAGCTTGATTTCATCATGACGAAAAAGCGCTATCGTAGTCGCACCAAAGAATAACTGAGAACGCCATGAGTACTGTGTCCATGACTACCCCACGCCAGAATCTGCTTTTGATTGTGGGCATCCTGTTGATCGCCACCTGTTTACGCGTGACGTTTACCGGTGCCGCCCCGCTGCTTGACAGCATTCGTGCCGACTACGGGCTGTCCACCGCCCAGACCGGAATGTTGACCACCCTGCCACTGCTCGCATTTGGTCTGATTTCACCGCTGGCTGCGGGCGTTGCGCGCCGTTTTGGCATGGAGCGCAGCCTGATAGTTGCCCTGCTGCTGATTTGCATCGGGGTAGCCGTGCGTTCATTACCCTCGAATAGCCTGCTGTTCGTCGGAACCGCCATCATCGGCTGCGGCATTGCCTTTGGGAACGTTTTGCTGCCGGGCCTGATCAAGCGCGATTTTTCCGGTCACGTGGCGAAAATGACCGGGGCGTACTCCCTGACGATGGGGATTGCCGCGGCGGTAGGTTCTGCCGTGGTGGTACCGATTGCTCTGAGCGGCGCGGGCTGGCACGGCGCACTGCTGGCGCTGATGGCGTTTCCGTTGCTGGCGCTGTTAGTCTGGTTGCCGCAGTTGCGTAATCACACACCGGGCACGGTGACGGGGGCGCGCAGCCTGCACAGCAAAGGTATCTGGCGTTCGGCGCTGGCCTGGCAAGTGACGCTGTTCCTTGGGCTTAACTCGCTGGTGTATTACGTGATTGTGGGCTGGCTCCCCGCCATTCTTATCAGCCACGGCTACAGCGAAGCGCAGGCCGGCTCTCTGCACGGTTTGTTGCAGCTGGCGACCGCCGTACCGGGGCTACTGATCCCGCTGGTGTTGTTTAAGCTCAAAGACCAGCGCGGGATTGCCATCAGCGTCGCACTGATGTGCGCCGTGAGTGCTGTCGGCTTCTGGCTGTTCCCGCAGCAGGCGATGCTGTGGACGCTGATCTTCGGCTTTGGCTGTGGCGCGACGATGATCCTTGGGCTGACATTTATTGGCCTGCGAGCCGGTTCCGCACATCAGGCGGCGGCGTTGTCCGGTATGGCACAATCGGTCGGGTATCTGTTGGCGGCCTGTGGGCCTCCGGCGATGGGCCGAATTCATGACGTCAGCGGCGACTGGCACATTCCGCTGATTGTGGTCGCCGTTATCTCGCTGGTGATGGCCGTGTTTGGGGGATTAGCAGGGCGTGACCGGGAAATCGGCGGACAGGTCTAAATTGCCCGGTGGCGCGACGCTTAACGGACCTACGTCATCACTGTAGGCCCGTGCAAATGAAGTGTCGCCAGGTGATTCTTAATTTGCTGCCGCGCGAAGAAACGCGTGGACCAGCGGTGCCGGACGGCCAGCCAGCGCATTGCGCTCATACTGGAACAGCGTGCCGACAAAGAACGGATGAGTAATCAGTTCCACCGCGCGGATTTCGCCTTCTTCGTCCCAGCCAGTGACGCGCAGCGCGCCTTCGTCAAACTCCGCCGCGAAATCCGGTGAAATGCCGTAGTTGCAGTGATAGCCCTCTTCAATGCTGAGGCGACCATACGCTTTAGCGATGATGGTATTGGCGCGCAGTTCGATGGAGTCTGATTTCTCTACCAGCGAGCAGGCCAGTGGCGCAATCACCATTCGGCCTTCGGTGTCCGTTTCGGCGTGTGCCGCATCGCTCCAGCCCAGTACGTTGCGGGCATATTCGAGGATCGCATGCTGGAAACCGCCGCAGGTGCCAAGGAAGGGAATGCTGTTTTCACGCGCGTAGCGGATGGCGATAAACGCCCCTTCGGCATTTTTGTATGGGCTCGCGGGAACCAGCCAGATTGCGTCGTAGCCCACCAGGTCGTCAGCGCTTTTAATGTCGGTGGTGGCGACCCAGTCGTAATCGGCAGTGAGTTCCTGAACGGCGGCGGCATCGTCAATCGCCAGTGGGATCGCCTGATGCGCAATCACCTCGGGATTAAAATCGCCGACCAGTGCAATTCGTAGGGTATTTTTATTCGAAGCGAGTTCCATGAAGGGTTCCTTATGCTGTGCAGTTTTCGGACTACATAAGGAACACCAGCCTACCGGGGTTTTGCGCGCAGAACAATCCCCAAAATGTGCAGTTGGCGATCGTTTCATCTGTTCTCAGTTCGTATTACTCTTTCAGCGGGAAAATACGGGGCTGCGATGAAAACGAAAATTCTGGTGAGTGCCTGTCTGATGGGGCATCCGGTGCGCTATAACGCCAGCGCCAAAACGCAGTTGGGTGAATTGCTGCAAACGTTGCGGGCAGAAGACAGGCTAGTCATTCATTGCCCGGAACTCGCGGCCGGTTTACCGACTCCGCGCCCGTCGGCCGAAATTGTCGCCGGCCAGGGTGAACAGGTGATGGCGGGCCAGGCGCGTATTATCGAAAGCACCGGAACCGACGTCACCGCCCATTATCAGCTTGCGGCCTGGCTGGCGCTCGAGGCGGCCCAAGGCGCGGGCTGTACTGCCGCGCTGTTAACGGACGGCAGCCCTACCTGCGGCAGTACTGAAATTTATGACGGGAGCTTTAGCGGCAAAAAAATCACAGGCAACGGCGTTGCCGCCGCGCTTTTGCGCCAACATGGGATTGCGGTGTTTTCACATGAGCAAATCCCGGCGCTGCTGGCCTGGATTGCTGAACAGGACGAGAAGGCGTGATCCTGTTAACCGTATTACTCCGTTACTTTTTCCAGCTCATCGGCGGGGAGCATATCAGGCGTCAGTGGCATCAGATGTTCAGGGCGAACGAATGAAAAACCAGACTGACCGTCTGCCGACTGAACGTCACCCGTCACCAGCCACAGCGCTCGCTGGGCCTCACGCGGCAGTTCGGTGACCACGCCGTTGACAGGATTCAGGACGCGTTCACCCGGCTGGCACAGGGCAAACAGCGATACAGATTTACCGATATTCGCCCGGCCTGCGGGCGTTCGGGCCGCGATGATCATCGCCAGGGTGCCCGGTTTAAGCTGAAACATGCTGCTCTCACATACTCTTAAATTAAGATTAATCCTATCTTCAATTGTATCCTGGAGAGCAGCGCGCTGTCACGACTGCTTATGATCCCGACGATACAGAGTCCATTCGTCAATCACTTCCCCGCCAGGCAGTTTACAGTCTGAACGCACGCCCTGCGGGCTTTGTACGGGAACAGACGTGCCACCTTTTTGCTGGCAGTAGACCGCAGCAGGGTTTGCCATGCCGATATTTGGCGGTGGGGGTGCGTCGTTTTGTTCAGCGGTGGTGCAGCCTGCCAGCAGAATCGGCAACAGTAATCCAGCGTATTTCATTGATATAACATCCTTTGTGTGTGGCTAATTTGACTTAATCTTCACTATTTCTTCATTTTAACTGCACTTTTGCAAATTAAATTAGGCGCGTTCTCGTTCTGACCCGAGAACACATCATTCCATAATCAATGCGTTTTTGCCCCGTCTCCCCCGGCGGGGCTTTTTTTGCTCAAGAAGTCTCGCATTCTCGCCTGTTCAATGTATAAAACGTGATGTATTCATGGTTTACTATTTTTAGATAGTCGATATTTCAGCATAGCGTGCCGTTTTTGCCGTTACTGCACGGGAGCTTTCAGGTCATGTCAGATATTATTCTTGCCCGCGTCTCACAAACCCTCGCCACCGAACAGTCACTCGAGAGCCTCGTACGCCAGCTGCTGGAAATGCTGGAGATGGTGACGCATATGGAGTCGACCTATCTGACCAGAATCGATACGGCGACCCGTTTGCAACATATCGTGTACGCTCGCAACAGCAGTGATATGCAGATCCCTGAAGGGTTTGTCGTTCCGTGGGATGAAACGCTGTGCAAACGTGCGGTGGATGAACAGCACTATTTCAGCAATGACGTGGAGACGCGCTGGCCGGACTGCCATGCCGCGCAGGCGCTGGGGATCAGCACTTTTTTCACCACGCCCGTGCATCTGACCGATGGGTCACTGTATGGCACGCTCTGCACGTCCAGCCGCGACCAGCACAGTTACAATATTAACAGCGAACATGTGCTGCACCTGTTCGCGAGCCTGATTGCCCGCTACATCGAAAAAGAGTCACTGGTGACACAGCTGCGTCAGGCCAACGAGGCGCTGATCGCTCACTCCTACACCGATGCGCTGACGGGCCTTGCCAATCGACGCGCCGTCTATGAGCACCTCGACATTCTATTTGAACGTGCACGGATGAACCAGTCACACGTCCTGGTGGCGTTTATCGATCTCGACGATTTTAAAGAAATTAATGATGTTCACGGCCATCAGGCCGGGGATGCATTCTTAATTCAGGTAGGCCAGCGACTGGCCTCGGTGATGAGCGATGAGGATATCGTTGGGCGTCTGGGCGGAGATGAGTTTCTCATCGCCTGTGAAATCACGTCCAGCAATCAGAAAGCGCCGTTTATCGACCTGCTGCGCCGTCAAATCCGCGGCCACTATCTGCTGAGCGGCCACACGATTAATTACCCGGGCGCCAGTATTGGCACCATCGACGTCAATCCGCATGAGCTGGACGCAGAGAGCGCCATTCAGGCGGCCGATGCCGCCATGTATCTGGATAAAAAAGCGCGTCAGCGGGGGATTATAGCACCCTGAAAGCCAGGCGTTCAGGCTGAAACCTCTATTGGTCGCGGTCAGGCTCTAACAGAATGAATCCCAGCGGAATGGAGCACAGCAGCGTGAAAACGCTGCTGTACACCAACACCATCACACCCTGCAGAATGAACATCGAATCAGACCAGTCGTGATACGGTAAATCGTACTCCTCGACTACCCCGCCAAATGTGGCATGTCCCACAAGCGTCAATGCGATGACAAAGATGACGGCGACCGCCAGAATAAAGCGCTTACCGTTCTTTGTTTTAAATTGTTCCAGCTGCATTACAGACTTCTCTGATGGGATTTTCCGGCGCAGTTTTAACACTAAATTAACCCGGCGGATATCTGTTTTTAGTTCCAAACTGTATGGCTGCTCTTTTTAGCAGCAAATGGTCCTGACAGCCCTTCTCTCCTGCCCTCCAGGTAAAGAAAAACAGAACCCAGGTGAGTGTTTTATACTTAAGTGTTGTGAGGCTCGCCTCGCATTCGTTTTGACTCATCCCGCTAAACGCACTTCGGTTTGGGCCCATGTATTCACGCAGTGAACAGTGAGGAATGACATTATGAGTTTATTCGACCAGGTGGCAGGCATGTTCGGTGGTCAAGACGGACAGGCTGGTACCTATCAGGCGATATTAACCTGGATTAACGAGCAAGGCGGTGTATCCGGACTACTGGCAAAATTTCAGCAGGGTGGATTGGGAGCGGTGGTTGAATCCTGGATAAGCACCGGCACAAACCAGCCGGTATCGGGTGACCAGATAACTTCCGCGCTGGGCTCCCCTGCCGTTGCGGATCTCGCCGCCAAACTGGGCATCGACACGCAAAGTGCGTCGAACCTGATTGCCGAGCATTTGCCGAAGGTGGTCGATACCCTTTCACCTGACGGTCAGGTCAATCAGCAACAAGACCTGCTGTCTGAAGGCATGGGGCTGCTGAAAGGTAAGCTCTTTAGCTAACGAGGCACTCAAACAACAGGCATAAAAAAACCGCCCATTGGGCGGTTATCTGGACAATCAGTTTTACAGGTACTTTTCGGCTGCTTTGAGAATATCTTCTGCAGCAAGTTCTCTGTCTGTGGCGACATGGATTACATTGTGATCGCCGGTCAGAGAGGGAAAACTGGCAGACATGATTATCAAATTTGCCTCCTCGCCGTTCGGATATTCACAACGTATTGACGTTTCATCAGGCATAACGGAGACAACGGTAAGAGGTTCGGCGTTAAAAAACACGAGCACTTTTTTCATTCGTTCTCCGGATGGATGTAAGTCTGTCACCAGCCCTAATTAAAATAGTATTTATCTGATAGCATCGTGCGTATTATTTTCTGATTTCGGTAATAGCGGAAACAGAAACAGGACGTTGCCAGGTGTAAATATTATCGGCGGTAATCATTGCTGATTTGCAAAAAATGCATTTTGCACCGAACGGATTTTTTTCAGTAACATCGAAAGATGAAGTCCGATATTGCGAACCGTGGCAGCAAGGGCAGCGGAAGTGAATTGAGTCAGTAATAGTCAGGCCCTCAGCGCGGAACCACGTTGACAGCGGAAGGACCTTTAGGACCGGCTTCAACGGAGAATTCAACTTCTTGATTTTCATACAGAGTACGGAAATCGTTGCTTTGGATAGCAGAGAAATGTACGAAGACATCTTTGCTTCCGTCTTTTGGAGTAATAAAGCCGAAACCTTTTTCAGCATTAAACCATTTAACAATACCAGTCATTTGGTTAGACATGTTTTTTACCTTTAATTATTATTTCGCCCGCAGGCTGTGTTGGTTTGAAAACCTGTTGTTTCTAAGAAAACTGAAGAAGGTACATCAAGGAGAGAAAATGATGAGGACGACTTAAGAGAACTGTTTCAGATAACGTGTATGTTCAAACCGATAGGGCATTAACGCATGATTAACTTTATTAAGCAAGTCTTATCTCAAAAGATTTGTCAGTGCCGGGAAAAGTCTGCTTTGTTAAAAATAAAAAAATGAATGAGGGCTTTTCGCGAACTATTGAGGTATTGTTTTGCGCCAACATATAAGGAATACACATGGCTGAACGTAAAAATCGTCAACTTCGCCCTTCCCAACCCGCAGAATGTTCATGTCCGAAATGTGCAAAGAAATCAATGCACAGCCCATCAAGAATCAAGAAAAACAGTCCTTTGCTCTGCCCCTATTGTGGCACGCTCTTTTCAGCGTCGCAGCTCGCTGCCAGGTAATTCGACGCCTGACTGCTGAGGCTCGCGCTTAGTGCATTACCCTGAGCGCAGTCAGGCTACAGGTATAAAAACGGGAACCCAAAGGTTCCCGTTTTTGTTATCTGCGGCGTAGCGCCGTTACAGTGATTTATCGACCGTGGTGTCTGAGCCTTTGGTCAGGATGCGTACTTTGTCGCCCGGATTAAACACCACTCCGCCGGTGTACGACTGGACCACGTCGATAGTGGCGCCCGACTCGGTTTTGATCAGCAAATCCACCTGCTGTGGCGCCTGCTGCGTGCTTTGATGGTAGCGTGATGCCCCCGCCCCGGCGAGTGCGCCACCTACGGTCATTGCGGTTTTGCCTTTACCGTTGCCGAACTGGTGGCCTACCACGCCGCCCAAGGCCCCGGCCGCTACGGTTCGTAATGGATGATACTGCCCGTTAGCCTGGCTGATGACGCGACTCTGCTGAACCACGCCGTATTCCACCAGTGTTTTGCTTCCAGCAAAACTGGACTGGCTGGCGAAAAGCAAGAAACTGACTGCGATGAGTGCACTTTTTTTCATGATGGCCACTTTTGATCGTTTTAAACGTAGTCGCGATTCTGCCATTCCCTGCATGTTTCCGCTAAGTCATTAATGCTACAGCACTCCCTGACAGGCTTTACCAGAACATACTTGTGTTTATCGTCGTCACTGCGGCCTTGACACTGAGTATCCATACAGTATAAAACTGTACATCTAAACAGTACAAAGGAAGCAGTCATGTTCGTCGAATTAATTTATGACAAACGCAATTTCGCTGGCTTGCCTGGCGCGCAAGAAAAAATTCTGAGTGAACTCACCCGTCGCGTTCAGCAGATTTTCCCGGACGCAGACATTCGCGTTAAGCCAATGATGACGCTGCCGGCGATCAACACTGACGCCAGCAAGCATGAAAAGGAACAGATTAGCCGCGCCGTTCAGGAAATGTTCGAAGAAGCGGACATGTGGCTAGTCGACGAATAACGCGCCATCAGCCTCGATTCACCGTTGCCGTAAAGTCATCAAAGGGAAGTGGCCTGGAGAAGTAGTATCCCTGCACCCGTTCACATCCCATTTCCTGAAGCTTCTCAAGCATCTCCAGCGTCTCCACGCCCTCAGCCACCAGCGGCACGTTAAAGCTTTTGGCGAGCGTCAGCACCGATGAAACCACCGCCGCGTTCTTCTCATTAGTCAGAATGTCAGAGACAAACGTTCTGTCGATTTTCAGGCAGTCGAACGGGAAAGAGTGCAAATAAGAGAGGCTCGAATAGCCGGAACCGAAATCATCAATAGCCACGTTCACGCCCAGGCGGCGCAGATACTTAAGCGTATCGACAATCTGATCGGTGTGTTTCATCAACGTACTTTCGGTGATTTCCACGCAGATGTTGCCGTTCATCAGTTCGTTCTCCTGAATACAGGTGAACAGATGCGAAGCAAAATCGGGCTGCTGCAGCTGCATTGCTGAAATATTGACGTGCAGTTTGAAATCTTTCGGACCACCGCGCACAATAAACTTCGCCAGCTGCTTACAGGATTGGGCGATGACCCAACGCCCAATCGGAATGATCAGCCCCGACTCTTCCGCAAGGCTAATGAACTTGATCGGCGAGATAAACCCTTCGTCCGGTGTTTGCCAGCGAATCAGGCTCTCACCTTCATTACAGCTACTCTGATTATCAAGATTCATGATCGGCTGCATTACGATATGGAATTCATCGTTGGCAATAGCATGCTGTAATTTTTCATGCAGCCGAATATTCTCAAGCCCCTGCTCCTGCATTTCCTGCACAAAGACCAGCGACTCACCATTACCTATTTTTTCAGCGTGCTGCACGGCTATCCCGGAATTCAAAATCACTTCCGGCATTCGTTCTTGAGTCATGTGACCAAAGAACATCCCAGAATTCCCGATAAAACAGTAACGTTCAGTTTCAGCGTCGCCATCGGATTTAATATCAAGGAACAGTGACTGCAGGATATCCTCAAAGAACATCAAATCTTTTTGTTCGTAAACCTCAGGGAATATCGCCAGGAAGCTGCCAAAGTCATCACGGCACAGCAGCGTCCCGCCAGGAAGGATATTCTTCATTCGGCTGACAAAACTACGCAGGAAACGGCCGGAATATTCAAGCCCCATTACCCGAGCAATATTTGCGGCATTGCTCACGTGAACACGGGCAAGCAGGTTTTTACCTTCGTAGGACTCAGGCTTACTGAGCATCCCGGCACGTGTTGGCAGGCCAGTCAGATTGTCTTCCTCAACCAGCTTGCGGTGCTTTTCAGTGCGGGCGGCCAGCTCATGGGAAAGCCTGAAGAAACTGGAATCCAGCGTCGCCACCTCCGGGAACAGTCTTTTGTTCTCCTCCGGCTTCCACTGCATGTTTAGCAGGTCTTTGTTTTTACCAATGATATTGTTAAGCGGACTGAAAAAGTTACGCAGAACAATGGCCGCAATGAGATACACAATGGCGAACAACCCCATAATTTTGATAGCAAACGCAATAATCGTTTTCTTGATGCTGCCCGACAACGAGTCCTGCGATGTTATCAGCAATACGTGGCCGTGAAGCTCTCGATCGGTGCTGCCATACTTTATGGTATGAACAATATACTTATCGCCTTTACCTGAGGTAATCTCCGCCGAACTACCCTGATGGGTACTCTTTTCCATAATTTCAGGCGTTAAAAGTTGACGCAACTCTTTGGTTGTCAGTCTCTTTCCCTCGGCCTGGTGATGCTCTTTTGCCGCGCTTGCCAGTTCGGGCTGCAGAAGCGCAGGAGATATCGGCATTTCTGACGACGAAACAATATTATTATCGCGCCCAGTTATCAGTATGGTGTTGTCTTTAAAAGGCAATACCTCACAGACATAGCGACTCATGCTATCGGGCATAATCTCCGAGGAAATAACCCCCAGCAGTTTTCCTGCACGGTTATATACCGGCGTTCTGTATGCCAGCATTCTGTCATTTTTATTATATGAGCGCGGATAAATGCGGGACCAAAATGACTTTTTGGACTGCTCTGCTTTTTCAAGCCAAGGCTGAACTAACTTGTTGAAATCATAAACAGTTTCAACAACCCGTGAGTACTCTGTCGACCCTTCATAGACGTTCAGAATGTTATGCGCATCCCCAGACGTCTTCTCCATGTTGATGATTTTTTTGTTATTAACATCAAGGCGATTGAACGCAACATAATTCCCGTCAGGCGTGGTGAATGACACTCTGTCGACCGAGACATGGCCAAAGAGATCGGTTCTGATCAGCTGCTTTAAGGTCTCTGCAACCTGCGTGGCGCTTAACGCATCGAGGTCACTGTTCTCGTAAGTGCGCGCAAAAAGCTGGTTGGTGACGGTCGGAAGATCCATGTAGTCTTCCAGTGTTTGCACGACATTTGCCCCGCTGGACTGAATGAGTCTCTCGCCAGTATAGCGGATAGTCTCATCCATGCCGGTGCTGACAAACATCGCCAGCATCGCACCGGCGATACAAAACGATACGATGGCAAGCCCGGATAAAGCGCAGGCCAGCGATACGGGATATTTACTGTGGGAGATCGTTTTTTTCATGCCGCTGTAACTAAAAGGTTAAATGACCAAGAACATCTCGACATGCACGCGCGATAGAGGGAGCAGGAATTAGCTTGATTCATTTTCAGAAATTAATGTTTATCGAGCGTATAATTAGGACACAAACGTTTTTTTAGGTCCTGACATTCTGTGCGGTAAAAGCAAGAATGTTCTGAGTAAATCCTGAATTAGGTGAACTTTTTTGAGAGAAATGAGCGACTGGACGTGTTTAAGGATATGCCGGAAGCCGAATCAATAATCTTCCGGCAGCGTTTTATCAATTGAAATCAACTTTCCTTTTTCCATTGTGATGTACCCGCCCTCTTTGAGATCCGCGAGTACCCGAAAGACATGCGTCCGGGAGAGCTTCGTGCGGCGCATAATAAAATTCGCCAGCCCTTCCTTTTCGTTCTCAAACGTTCGCGTTCGGTAGAGATAACGATGCAGCATCGGTTTGATGGTTTGATAACTGGTTAGCTGCTTTCTTTCCGCAAGCAATTCCAGTGAAAATATCGTCATGAAAACCAGTATTTTCGACAGCACATTCATGTGTTCTGGGCTTTGATAAAAGAGCGCAGTAAATGCCTCACACGGTATCTTCACAGCGGTCACAGGTGTCATGCATTTATATTCAAAATTCAAAAGTGGACAATACTCCTCCATCAACCCAATAGGCATATACTCAATCGTATTACCCACGGTCAGCTCGTTCTCTTTATGAGAAATAGCCACTGAACCATTAATAACAATATAAATAAAACCGGGCAGGATTTTGATATAGTCTACAGGCGCAAGGGTGAAAACATCACCGCCAATGCAAATATCATCTATATAGCGCCCCAACTCCAGCGATTGATAATAATGGTGGATATTCTCAAAATTGGCTTTCATGCCGCACCCTAACACACTTTAAACTTATTCCGCAGTATAGCATCTGAAAACTGCAATGTCTTTTTACATTTACTCTGCATCATCATCGAATATTAAACAAGCAGTACCATTTGGGACTATTCAAATAATATAAGGCGCATAAAATACCTTCAATAAACCCCCAATCAATCCGGCGATCGGCAAGTACAGATTTCTTAGTATTTTCAGTGTTGTACGTTGCGCTTTGCCATTTTAGAACTACAGCTTAAAGCAAATCATTGTGCTGCGATGTTGGTGCTGACGCAAAGTCACGCGAATACCCAGTAAAACTGAACACGCTAAATCCGACCAGGAGGTTGAAAGAATGAGATTGAACATGATTGCCAGGAGTCTGGCTATCGCGGGATTACTGACGACATTGTCAGTGACTGCGGCAACCCAGGCCCCGACCAACGATGCCACTGCGGCAACCAAACAGGCAAACGAAGCGCTTTACAGCAAGCTGCCTTTTTCCGATAACACCGATTTTACCAATGCGCATAAGGGCTTTATTGCTCCACTGCCGCAGGAAGTCATTAAAGGTGAGAAAGGCAATACTGTTTGGGATCCTCAGAAATATGCCTTTATTAAAGAAGGCGAAAAAGCGCCAGACACTGTAAACCCAAGCCTGTGGCGTCAGTCCCAGCTGATCAATATCGGCGGCCTGTTTGAAGTCACCGACGGTGTTTATCAGATTCGTAATCTCGACCTTTCGAATATGACGATCATTGAAGGTAAGACCGGGATTACCGTTATCGACCCACTGGTTTCTGCCGAAACAGCTAAAGTCGGTCTGGATCTGTACTACAAAAATCGTGGCAAAAAGCCTGTCGTGGCGGTTATTTTCACCCACAGCCACGTTGACCACTATGGCGGCGTTCGCGGTGTCGTTGACCAGGCTGATGTTAAATCCGGCAAAGTTAAAATCTATGCTCCGCAAGGCTTTATGGGCGCTGCTGTAGATGAAAACATCATGGCGGGTAATGCCATGAGTCGTCGTGCAAGCTACATGTACGGCAACCTGCTGCCAGCTGATGCCAAAGGCCAGGTAGGTGCGGGTCTCGGCACCACAACCTCCGCAGGTACAGTTACTTTGCTGGCACCGACGGATTACATCACCCATACAGGCCAGGAAGAAGTCATCGATGGTCTGACCTACGACTTTATGATGGCTCCAGGCTCTGAAGCCCCTTCAGAGATGCTGTGGTACGTCAAAGAGAAGAAGATGATCGAAGCTGCAGAGGATGTCACTCACACCCTGCATAACACGTATTCTCTGCGTGGCGCTAAAATTCGTGATCCGCTGGCATGGTCTAAATACATCAACGCTGCAATCGATCGTTGGGGTAGCGATGCCGAAATCATTATCGCTCAGCACCATTGGCCAACCTGGGGCAAAGATAACGTTGTCAACCTGATGAAAGGTCAGCGCGATATGTATCGTTATATCAATGACCAGACGCTGCGTATGGCAAACGAAGGTCTTACCCGTGACGAAATCGCCGCCAACTTTAAACTGCCAGAAACGCTCGAGAAGACCTGGGCCAGCCGCGGATATTACGGTTCGGTCAGTCACGATGTGAAAGCAACCTATGTGTTCTATCTCGGCTGGTTCGATGGCAACCCGGCAACCCTGGATGAGCTGCCACCAGCAGAAGCGGCGAAGAAATACGTCGAGTACATGGGCGGCGCGGATAACATCCTGCAAAAAGCCAAAGCTGACTACGACCAAGGTCATTACCGTTGGGTAGCTCAGGTTGTGAGTAAAGTCGTGTTTGCCGATCCGACGAACAAAGCGGCGCTCAATCTGGAAGCCGATGCCCTTGAGCAGATGGGTTATCAGGCCGAATCTGGCCCATGGCGTAACTTCTACCTGTCGGGTGCCAAAGAGCTGCGTAACGGTGTCGTCAAAGCTGCAACGCCAAACACCGCGAGCCCGGATACCGTCCGTGCCATGACACCGGAAATGTTCTTCGATTATATGGCAGTTCATATTAACGGAGAAAAAGCGGCGAATGCGCATGTAACGCTTAACGTCGACTTCGGTGACCAGGGCGGTAAATACAAGCTTGAGCTGGAAAACGGTGTGCTTAACCACACGCCGAACGCTCAGGCCGATAAAGCCGATGCCACCATTACGCTTTCCCGCGATACGCTGGACCGTATTGTGCTGAAGGAAGAGACGATACAACAGGCTAAAGACAAAGGTGACATGAAAATCACCGGCGACGCCAACAAGCTTACTGAGTTACTGAGCTATATGGACAAGTTCGAATTCTGGTTTAATATCGTTACGCCATAAATTGAACTGAAATAATTAAGGGAGCCACTGGCTTAATGTTTGTCAGTTAAGCTTTTGAAGGAGGCCGCAACGGATAACGTTGTGGCCTCTTTTTTACGGCTCTCGGGTAATGTCTCACTCTTCGCCCTGGCAGCACGAAGCTTGAGGCCATGCTCAGTATCTCCGCCATCACTTTTGGCAGCTTTCCCGGCGTCACTCCCGACAGTAAACGCAGGTGACTGCATAGATACAACGCCGACTGTTTAAAGCCCATCTGATAAGGCTCCACGCCCCACACCTCCTACCGTACCCGTTCCGTTTTTTTGCTCCGCAGCGTCAGTTCATTATTCAGCAGATGCTGCTTCATCTCCCTGAAAACCGATAACCGATAACCGATAACCGATAACCGAAAAAAATACAGGCTGATGGTTGCAATACCGGATTTTTCCTGGATGAGTTGGAGCTAAACAGGTATGCCAACAGTATTAGCCGGATAAGTTATATTAGTTCCTTAAACAAAACAGCACTCTAAGGTGCTGTTTTGAGGTTTTGTTGCTAACGAATGCTTTATACTGCAACTTTTACGTAGAACCACAATCGCTTATAACACTTCACTATTTAATATTTTTTCATTGTAAAGCTTATTTCGTAATTTTTTTGCACCATGCTCATTTAAATGATGCCCATCGTAAAAATCCGAATAATAAAAATCTCGATCAATTGAATAATCACGCACATGAAAGAATTCAGACTTTAGCTCACTCAAAAAATCATACACTCTATTCTTCATGGATTCACTTATGTTTTCGACATAAGACTCCGGCAATGGTGGGATTATAAAATAAACTTTTTTACATAAGCGATCAGCATTTTTCTTTAGTTTATTTATTAATTCACAATTCAATTCAAATGAATTTTCATACTTTATATATTTATTATGTAAGGAAACCACCTGAGCACCTAATAATTTATCATCGCATTTTGGTTCTCTCACAGGATAGTATATCCCCTCTTGCAACCTGGATAAAATATCATGCTCATCAGTTAATTCACCCTCACTCCCGGAATCATTGCAATACAAATAACGCGAGCCAACAATCAAATCAACTGACGCTGCCAAATCATGGGATACCGGTGAACACCTTAACCTTAATTCAGGATGTACACTTTTAGCATTACTGAAGGCCATCACAGCCTTGTAAGCATAAACATAAACTTGCGCATTCCCTTTTTTTATTTCTTTAAAAAAGTCATACACACCAAAACAAAAAATAGTGTTATTCATTGATTGAATTTTATTTTTTTCGCTATAAAACATCATTGCGCTAGTAATATCCAATCCTGGTAATGAAAAGCTTAGAGAGTTTACAGAATTTACATCCGTTAGTGTATGATATGAATAGGATGAACCCAGGATCACTTGATCATGCATTCCTTCCATGAGTCGTTTATATTGATATTGAAGAAAAACCGTCCAATCGTCATATATTTTGCATTTATACGCCTGTGGTTTTTCATAATAAAAATGTGCAAAGGGCCTACACAAACCTTTATTTAATAAAGCCTTACTCCCATGAAAATCATAGGCCAGGATCGAAAATCGACTATTCGAGACACTCTCATTAAGAATCTCAAGATCAATCAAATGATCGGAGTTATAAAATGATATATTATAATTGGCGTGCTTAATTCGCGCTGTAAAATCCACATATGCGCTTTCTTTTCCGATAAAAAAAACATCCTTCGGATTTATATCCATTATGTATTCATAAAAATCACATGCAGATGTATAAAAAACACCCACTGCTGGAGAAGAAAATTCCTCGCACAGGACGAATAAAGAATCAATAAACGCTATGGTTGTATCACTATCAGGTAAGTGCTCGATATTGTTTATTAAAAGTTCTTTTAACTCAAGGGCACTAGTCAGTTTTCGATCACTATTTAGTGCTAAAAATAAATACCTTAGATTTAGCATGAATCTTACATTTCCATTCATGTGTGCTCCAACAAAAAATTAATACTTACCTCGTTAAAGCGACCATAAACAAAAAATCTTTAACTAATATACAAATAAAACACAGTCAAAGTGTTAACTGTCATTTTTTTGAACATATCCATTTCAATTTATTGCACTTTCTGGATTCATTTGATGACCGCATCGCAAAATCTTTTGAATCATAGAAAGTAACCGCCGCTAATTTGTGTGAGCAGTACACAGGATCTGGCGTATGGGATAGGGCTTTATATCGCAGCCCTCGGAATAACTTCTTGTAGATAGAGGGTTTTGATATAATTTTTATAACCATTCAAATGCTATTAATAAAAAAACGGGAGCCATCAGGCTCCCGTTTTTGTGTAACCGCTAAATGCGAATTACATATTGTCGATGATCGCGTCACCAAACTCTGAACATTTCAGCAGCTTAGCGCCTTCCATCAGACGTTCGAAGTCATAGGTCACGGTCTTGGCAGCGATTGCGCCTTCCATGCCTTTAACAATCAGGTCTGCGGCTTCAAACCATTCCATATGACGGAGCAGTAGTTTCAGGGAGAGATTTCAACACAATGAAAAAAAAGGATAAAATGATATTTTATTCAGATAAGCATGTAATATTGATAACCTTCTAAGTACCTGATCTCTGCGTACTCATTAGTGAGTTTTGATAACCATTATTTTGCTCTCTTCATTAGATTCTCATCAAAACGGTCACCATTCAACATTCGCACTATTGACGTTTACCTGCCTGCCGCAGTACGTTCTTGCATACGACGTACTGCGGCATTTCAACGCTCCCCCGCCGGAAACTTCTTGTACAACGTAGACACCCCGACATCATAAATCATTGCCACGCGCTGACGTGATTCACCAGAGGCGATCAATCTGCCAGCCTGCGCCCATTGCTCTTCAGAAAGTTTTGGCCGTCTGCCGCCGATTCGACCTTCTGCGCGCGCAGCTGCTAAACCAGCCCGGGTGCGTTCGACAATCAGCTCCCTTTCCATTTCTGCCAAAGCTCCCCCATCACAACGCAGGCATTCATCAGGATCGCCAACATATGCGGTGTTAATGATGTGTGTGGGAACAACGAAACTGGCACCTCATCCGTATCCGATTTTGCCGGTTTTCGCTCCCTTTTCTCGCTAGAATAGGTTAAAATATTTACTTAAACTCATTACAGCATCACGCTTCTTGATAAAAGATGGGCTGAATTTTGAAAAAAACAACATCAGATATACTACTAAGAAAAAATAATAACTTTGATTTATTGAGAATAATAGCTGCAACGGCTGTTATTGTTTATCATTCGTTTGCCATTAATCCATCATGGAATATAACTGATCCCACAAAGCTTTTATTAACGTATGTCACTACTGGTGGCCTTGCGGTGAAGGTATTCTTTTTTATTAGCGGACTATTAGTAACCAATAGCTTAATTAGGAATAGATCATTATTACATTTCATAATCTCAAGAGCATTTAGAATATTACCCGGTCTATATTTCGTAATCCTTTTACCATCTTTAGTTATTGGCCCATTGTTAACAAAACTACCTATTAGCGAATATTTTACCTCACCACTTCTAGCCGAATATATATCTCACAATCTCATAATTGATACTAGATACTTTCTTCCAGGAGTCGGATTTGACAATCCACATGGGTTTAATGGTTCCATATGGACAATAAGATACGAAGTTTATTGCTATCTAGTCCTTGCACTATTTTACGTCATTGGCGCATATAAATATAAGATTTTATCCAATATCATTTGCTTTGCCATATTATTTGAACCGATAAGTCCATTTAAAGGATTGTTATTCGCATCTTCTGATAACAATGCCATTTATCTGCTAGCGCCGTGCTTTGCATTAGGCTCTATCATTGCTATAAATCAGGAATCATATAAGCCATCGACCTGGCATGCACTTGCATTGATTGTCTTAAGTTTATTCTTCCGTAATCATGAAGCATTATTCGCGTTACTCATATGTTCCGCAGCATGTTTGTTTTCATTAAGGCTTTCGTCTTATCGTTGGTTTGTGGGGTTGAAAGTTAAAAATGACATTTCGTATGGTGTTTATTTATGGGGATTCCCATTACAGCAGATTTTATCAGGATATCACGGGCTGGGGCCAGTTATAGGAATATTAGCCCCGACTTTACTTACGTATTCCGTAGCATTACTATCATGGAAATACATCGAGAAACCAGCGATGCACCTCGGTAAGACATTATATATAAAACTCACCAAGCTTTCCGCTGATGATGAGGGTATTGGGTCAGAGCAATAGAATGCTAATTTCATTGATGCAGCCTTTTTAGGTGCTGCATCAATGAAGACATGCTTTTACTTAAAAATATTATTCGTGATACCCTGGATCAACGAATTCTCCATTTAAAAAAAACCACCCAATACTTGGAGTAGGAAGTTCGCCACTTTGAGATGGTACTTCCGCTAATACTTCACCTTCATTAAGTTTAAATTCATCTTTCCCATTCCAAATAATCGTATTGGTGACTAAGCCATCTGCTATTACAGCATAGATTTTATTCATTATGCATATTCCAAGATAACAACAAGACCTTGAGAGCCAGCAGCTCCGGGTTGAGCGGAACCAGCACTAGAACTAATCGCGCCACCTCCACCTGCACCATATCCTGACGCGGCATTTACTGTACCGATTACGGATGAACCGGATCCACCACTACCAAAACGGCCCGATCCCCCGCAACCTGACACCATGCCTGTATTATTATTGGATGAGAAAATAAACCCGCTCGCTCCAGACTCTCCTGAAAATGACACTATGTTAGCTCCGGTTACAGTGGATGTATTTGGAGTGGCACTTTCTCCTAACGATGGCGGAGTGAGAGAGGCTCCTGGTTTCCCTCCCGGACCTCCCTGACAAACTAATAAAGTACCAAATGACGTGTCGCCACCAGATCCACCTACCCCTGATGGGCCTGCTGCGCCTGCGCTACCTGCCGAACCTATTACAACACTTACCCCGGAGAATCCAGTGGTATATCTGGATTCTCCGTATGCTCCGGCCCCGCCTCCCTGCCCAACCGATGCATTTCCAGCAGCATTTGCCGCACATCCACCCCCACCGCCGCCGCCACCTACCGCATGAACCAGAACGGCGTTTGTTCCTGGGGTTGGCGTGTAAGTTCCTGACGTCGTAATTCTCTTAATGCCAACCAGGCGTCCTGAGCCGTCGCCCAAACCGAGGTTTGCGAGAGCTTCAGCAATAGCGGCTGCACCATCCGCTTTGATATCGGCAAATGGGTGCACACGGCTTAAAAGCAGCCCCTTCAGGGCAGTCAGTAGCTGGTTATGTTTTGCTTTATCTAGACTGGCCCCAGTAGCTTCAACTACCCCCGCCAGCTCTTCCTGCAACATGTCAAAATAATCATCATCCAGATCAGTCGCTGGGGTTCCTGTTTGTGGGTTACCACGGGTAAAACCGTTCTTCCCCGCGCCGAATTTGTCCTTCTGCGCAGTAGGTGTGTCAATACGATGCATAGAGTCTCCGGTTACGGATATTTGAATATTACATAGGTATGTGAAGGGCAAAGTTTATTGATAACGCACTCAGCAACCGTGTCGCCCCAGTAACGAATGGGGGTTTCACAGTTATCGGCGCAGGTCATCCAGGTGGCATCTGTTGAAGCAGGCATATTCACCTGCCAGTAATAACGCCATTCAGTTGAGTAGGTCGCATCAATACACGACGACGTGCATTTGAATGGGCCTTTGTTGTAACGGGTGATGGTCGCCCCAGGCTTGCCGAGCGCCTCCAGTTGGCGAAGATAGAAATCTTCGTTGATACCACCAGCAAGGTTGACCTTAGCGTCCAGCCGTTGCTGTCGCTGCCGTAAGGTCTGCGTCCCTGATGGAATACACTCATCTGGCAAACCGCTACAGCGCTCCCACCGATCAATCAGTTCTGTAGTGGTACGGGGGTCAATCTCAAGCATGAGATCATCACCGCGCTGATGTACCCGAAATAAAGAAGGTGCAGCCCCTTTAATAGCAACATCGTCAGGGGACCAGGCTGGCCCGGGTGGCAAAAGCGCACTAAGCAGCTGGACATAATCATCAGTCGTTACGCCCACGTGATTACCCCCAGTACTGCCAGTTCATTTTTGGCAATTGTCGTATCGGCTGTCGGTGACAGTAGCTTATGGCTGTGCTCACCCGCCGCAATTGAAATGGCTTCGTTCGTTCGCGACAGCTCAAGCACACCTTCCGGATATCCATCCCGAAGTAAAAATGAACGCAGCTCAGCTTCCACCGCTGCGCGTGTCTCTGGTGAATCAGGGTTGAGATCAATGGTGTAGTTGACTGTTTTTTCCGTGCCTTTGAACACATAGAGGTCGGAACCTGCAACAGGTGCCAGTGGTTCAATATGCGCCTGGGCTGCGGCGACGGTTGCATCATCCAAAATCGGATTGAGCAGATCGCTGCTGGCCACCATCACTCCAATCGTTCCAGTACCCATCCAGTGCCGGTAGGTCCAGGCACGCGTTACACCAGGTACTTCTTTTGCCCAGACAACGTAATCACCGTCACCGCCGCCGAGGGGCGTCCAGTAATAGCGTTCCAGTACACGAGCACGCCAGGTTTCAAGCTCCTCGATATCAAAGCCACCAGCGATAGTATCTGCCATGCCTCCTGATGGCAGCCCATTTACGGGCGTTACCAGTGAAAGGGCTTCGCCGTCATCCATGTTGCCGACCAGGCCAACAACACTGCAAAGGATCGGGATACGAAGCACACCGCCTGCGCTTGTCACGTCGGACTGTGCAGTGTATTGCACAAGGTCATCACGCTGAATAACTGCACCGGCACTTACCTTCAGACCGTTGGCAACACCATCCCAGCGCATAAACCCCGACGCGGCCACAGCATCTTTACGCGGGCAGCGCTTCATTCGTGCATGTCGATATAACCAGTCCTCATCACACAGGTCAGCCAACATATTTCGAGCCAGATAGTCGATGTAGCCGTAGACCGTATGCAGAGCCCCGGCGTAAACTTTTGCCCTCACATCTTCATCCAGTCGGCGGAGCTCATCGGTAATATCCAACATTGCGAAGAGATCAGTGCGTATCATGCTGATGTTTTCGGCCAGCGTAGGACGCTGAAATTCACTGTCCGCCATTTGTGATCAAGCTCCACAGGTCGTTAAAAGAAATTGTTACCGGACCATCCCGGCGCCACAGAACAATCTTGTTCCCCAGTTCATTGATACCCGTTCGCTGTACATCAATGTCGATACGCGTCACCACTCCGTCGTCCTGCATCCACTGGAGCGCATCACGAAGGTAATTACGTACGGTATTCACCAGGGCATTCGTCAGCTTGCTTCGCTGCAGTAACCAGAGCTTTGAACCATAGCGATCGTTCGCAACGACGGGCCAGGTATCTCCCCACCAACCCATTGGCACATCCGCGTTGTCATCAGGATCAGCACGCTTGTTGGTGAAGCAGGAGATCACCACCGCGCGGGTAAGAGGATCGAGCTGTGCGCTCGCGCTAACCTGTTTTCCGTTTACCGTAAGCCAGAGTTCCATCACGCCTCCATTTTCGTATCAGGCACATCAGTGGTGTTGCCGTTCTCGTTATGTTTGTGCCCGTTGTAGGCAACACGCATTGCTGCCATCGTCAGGCCTGTTGAGTCACAAAGATCCGTTATGTCTCCTGTCGATTCGATGGGCATTTCAAAGCGGGCTTTTGGGGCGTTTTTGAAGGTGATAATTTTCCCGCCGCCATCGACCACTATGCCGCTTCGCGTCAGTGTGACTGACTGGCCCTGGTCATCGTAGAAAGCAACTTCACCCGTTTTCAGTCCTTTCACACGGTACCGGCGGTCAGAAACGGAAATCACGACAGCGTGAGAGCGATCGCCATCAGGAAAGAGAACCACAGCTTCCGATCCGGCATTGGCGTTGGATGTAAATCCATAGGGCTCCAGGTGTTCGATGCCCGCCTTCTGCTGTCCTGCCAGTAATTCGAGATCAACCATCTGACACTTACTGGCCGTGTTGATACTCTTCACTACCGCCCGACCTATCAGCCCCAGTACCTGCCTTTGAAGGCTTTGTAATGCACCCATCAGAACGGGTCCTCCTTCACTTTGCGCTTTTTCCCCTTTGTCGCCTTTTGGTCTTCCGGTTCCGGAAGGTAGGCATCTGGAGGCCCGACACGTAATTCAGTCAGCGTGCCGTTATTGTCTTTTGTGAATGAAACTTCAGAGATGAGGAGTTCACGGTTGTTGAAGCCGCAAACCGGATCAAAAACTATGACGCGCTGATTTGGCTGCCACAGGGTTCCATCACCCTGCCTCCATCCCCAGACGACATACGTCGTTTCATCGGTACGCGCGGCCCGCTGCCTGGCTTCAAACTCTGCGCGTGCAATACAGCTTGCGCCGGTAGCCTGACCCGTTTGCTGAACGGCCATGGGACGATAACGCCCTATTGATGCATCGGTGGTTTTTGCCCGCAATGCCGTGGTAGTTGCAGCACCAAAGTCATTATCATTACCCGCTCGCTGGCCAGAAATCTGATACGTTGAAAATCGCTCTTTGATGCTTTTTTCAGTATCACAGGAGATGATATTTTTTCCCAACACTAACGCGGTGTGTGCCCGCGACGAGCCGATCCCCCCAATAACCAGGCGACCTCTCGGATCGTCATAGGCCAGCGCCTGCTGCTGACCTAACATCTTATTCAGTACTTCAATAACGGTTTCACCATGATCTGGCTGAACACCGGGAATAACAGATGATGGCGCGCCGGAATTCACCACCTCAATGCCAAAAGGTTTAGCCAATGCAGCAGCTACCTGTACCAGAGATTGACCGTTAAACTGTATAGGCTCAGCAGCACAGTCGATGAGATCAGCAGTAAGGCTGCGTCCGCTGATTCCGGTGCTGATTGACCGCGCATCGTAGCGTACAGGTGTGGCTTCCACCCAGCCGGTGATCACCAGGTCATCACTGATCAGAACCTCAACGCGGGCTCCATTTTTAACCCGTGGCTGAAGTGAACCCATACCATCACCGCCAGGCCATTCGCGGGTGATTTCGACACTAAAATCTCTGGCCAGCCTCTCGATGCCCGCACCAATGCGCACTGCCGTCCAGCCGCCCCACTCACGCCCATTAACCCGTAGAGTCACGTCATCGTTCATCGCACCGGAACCCTCAGAGGTGAAACAGGCACAAAGCCAGGATGAGCGACCGCATTGCGCCCGACAATGTCAGACTCGCGGGCAGCGTTATCAAACCAGGTTGCGGCCAGAACCAGCGCCGGAAGAACCTCATCCGGTGTGCGTTCAACCGTTTTTTCTGTCTGTGACAGGCGAGCTTTAATGTCACTGTTGAGATCGGACTTCACGCGTCTCAACGCCAGAAACAGGCGGTCATCTGTGGCTCTGGCCATTTCTTTATCAATCGCGATGTTGAGTGTGTCGCGGATATCCACCAGCTCATCCCAGGTTGGGACATCAACAGAAGCCGTTTCTTCAGGGGCATTGGTCAGCGCCGGATGGCTTACAGAAGGCCACCCGGTTGCCTGCTGTGACGACTGTTCACGGCTGACAGTGGTTGCTGCAGGAAGCGTTGTGACGGCATAAGCCGCTTCACTTAACGCCGTGGTACGGACTGCGCTGGAGACATAGTTGCTTTGCTGTTTCTGGTGTTGTGTCGTTTTGCTGTCAGTTTTCCAGACGCCACGAGGAGCAAGATCGCTACCCAGTGAGATGCCTGAAAAGTGCTTAATCATGGTGTACAGATCACTTGCATTACCAGATAGCCGATTACCCGATCGCCACATTGACTGCAGCTGATCAACGAAGCCTTTCCCCGACGATGGAGGTGGGAGCAAGACCGAAACATCCCCCTGCAGTAATCGCGCTGCTGAAGAAATACCAGAGTCCACCAGCGCCATTTTGTTAGAGACAAATCCCAGCATCCCGCTTGCATCGTCAACCACACCGTTCTGGACAAAGTCAGGCATGCCTTCCATACCAAATTTGTCAAAGTTATCGCTGATGCAGTCATCTAATGCAGAGCAGGAAGATACCAGCGTATTGGCTGTTGCTGCGCCTGCCGTTGGGTATTCAAGTTCGCCGGCCTCAACGAATAGCAGATCGAGTCGAACCATTCGACCTTCACTGCTCGTGGTGCTGACGTTTATCTCGCCATTAACACAAACATTTAACTCGCCATATGTCGGGTGAATCAGCGTCCCAGGACCAGGCTTGTTCAGTGCCTCAATCAGTCTGTCGCGCTGATCAAAGCAATCATCGCCAATGACATAAGCAGTAATATTCGGGCGGAACGTTACCTTGCCCAGATCTTCGGTGTAGGATTTATCTCGGTTAGGGTATTCGTGTGTTTCAACCCTACGGCCAACAGGTGCAGATTCGTCATCAACCTTAAATGGCACACCGCGGAACGACGCGGGTTGAAGTCTGTCTTTCCACGCCATATAGCCACCTTGATTTTCAAGTTTTAAACGTATTTTTCTAGGACGTTAGCGTTGTGATGCTTTAAATTAATGCGGTGAGACTTTCACACTGCATTTACAGCAAAACTATTAACCAACAGGTGATAACATGAAGAAACTAATTAAATGGATTTTTTATATCTTTATCGGCTTTATGGTTCTGGGGTATTTCGCAAGTAAAAACGATAAATCAACAACCAGCACATCTTCATCGACGGCGGAAACACAAGAATCCGCACCTCAGCAAGAAGTGTTCAGCACCACCGCGCGTCAACTATTTAAAGCATATGATGAAAATGAAGTAGCAACTGACGAGAATATGAAAGGGAAGATCGTCGCAGTTAAAGGGGTTGTTGAGTCAATCGACAAAGACTTCACGGATTCAATCATTATTGGTTTCCAAACGGACAATCAATTTATGCCAGCACGGATGGAAATGAAGGACTCGGAAAAACCCACAGCTATCGCGCTCAAAAAAGGCCAGCAAGTTACTGTGATTTGCGAAAGAATGTCACGAGTAATGGGTTCACCTTCTGGTCGAGATTGTGTATTCGCCAAATAATGATTAGGGAGGTTTAACCTCCCATTCCCGTTCTCCCTATTCGGGTATATCCAACATCGTGGTTTACATCGATACCTGACGCACGTGTATCAGTAACCTTCATGCCTGGTGGGGCATTCTCAAACTGAACGGTGACAGTGCCCTGTGGTTGAGAAGCCGCATCCTGTTTAATCTGATAAGGGTTATAGCCAGAGCTTGCTACTCCGGTACCATAAGCACCGTACCCGCCAGCCCCCCATTGAGCTGCATTCGCAGCTGCAACCGTATCGCTCGCACCATCAGAAAACCATTCAATTATGGGTTTCAACTTTTCCCACATATCCTGGAACCACTTCACAATTGGTCCCCAGTTGTTGATGACCATGCCTAAAGGTGACCATCCGAAGACTGTTTTTATCAACTCCCAGCCTGTCTCGAAATAGGGTCCAACAGTATCCCAAAGCTTTTTGAAATAAGGCCCAATGATATCCCAGTTTGAAATGATCAGACCAGCGGCCAGCGCAATGCCTGTCAGGATCATACCTAGAGGAGTCATTGAGGCAATCCTGCTGGCAATCGTCATGGCCTGTCCGACCCCCATAATCCCCAGCTTCAGTGTTGCCAGACCTGCAACCAAGCCCACAACACTGCGAATAACCCTCGGATTTTGGTCAGCAAAAGTCGTAAATTTCTCACCTAAATCACCAAGCCAGGCCGTCAGGTTTTTGGTGTCGCCGGAGAATGCACTTCCTATGGCAGCCAGGCCATTGGTTGCAGTACCTGTCATGGCTTCCCACAGGTTAGCAAGTGTGCCGAGTTGAGCTTCAACGCGTTTATTAAGACTGGCCTGTCGGTTCATTTTCTGCTGAACCTGGTCATAACCATCTTTGCCCTTGTCTATCAGGGCGTTCACTACCTGAAGTGTTTCCGCATCATCACCAAACAGAGCTTTTAACACCCCGGTTCGTTTTACATCAGTTAACTTCCTGAGCTTAGCCAGTTGCGAGAACATTTTATCAATGCCGCCGAAGCTGCCTTTCCCATCAGTAAAATCAAGGTTTACCCCGAGTTTTTGGCGTTCAAGCACCTTATTCACGCCGTTGACTTTCTTAACATCGAGGCCTGACTGAATCACTTTTCGAAGGGCGTTACCAGCTGACTCTCCCTGCATACCCATCTGATCCATCATGACACTGATAGGCGCCAGACCCTGTGCAGCTTTCAGCCCATCCTTGTTCACCATTTTCAGGACTGAGCTCGTCTTGGTGAAGAACGACAACATATTGGTATCGTCCACCCCCAGATAAAATGCCTTCTGGATCGTATCGAACAACCCCATCATGTCATCTGAAGCGGTGCCAGTAGCATCCTGCATTTTCGCAGCAAATTCAGCTGCTGCTTCAGGTGTCTTTTTCAGCTGAACAGCAAGATAAGCAGTTGCTTTACCCACCCCTCCCAGGATGTTTTCTGCTGGAATACCCTGACGAATCAACATCTGCATCATGTTCTGAAAGTCAGCAGTGGTGCCAGGCAGTTGATTACCGAGACCGACGGCGAGTTTGTTGATTTTTTCAAAGCTATTGCCGACCTCTCCATTGGCCTGCATCATAGCCACTTTAAGACCAGTTGCCGCATTTTCCTGATCTGCGTAGGCTTTAAGCGAGACTGTCAGCCCTGCAGCCAGTCCACCAGCAAGGGCAAGCCCTCCCTTTGATGCCTCTTCTGCCTGCCGTTTAAAGCCACGAATGTTTTTCTGCATTCGCGAAAGCGCAGGAGAGAGTTTATCCACGCCGGTGATTAGTGCTTTTAATTCAAACTCAGCCATTACGACGCTTCTCCTGCTCTATTCTGTTTGCCTGGCTAACCAGTAAAGGGATCTCACTGATAGGCATATTCAGCAGTTCAAAAGGGTTAATGCGCCAGTAGCTGGCGCAGTCGAAATAGCGATCAGTGAGGTAATCCGCTGTCAGCCCTGCAGGAAAAAACCGGCAATTAACCAGCCTGCAGAATTCAGATCGCCGGGAGACATCTGATCAACAGTGCTTAGAGGCACATTAGCCAGCCTGACAATGTATTTCGCAATGATGTGCGCCTGGAGTTTGATCGACTCATCCTGGTTCATCTGATAGGGATAACCCAGTTCACGAACGTCTTTACCCGTCGGCTCATTGAACTCCAGAACACTGAGTGTTTCGCCATGCGCTGTAACCGGGTGGCCCAGTTCAAGTTCTTTCATTACTGGTAATCTCCTTCTTCACCGTGGAACTCAAGATCGACTGTGCCTTCTTCCGGGTTATGGTTAGCTTCACCGTGTAACCAGGCGCTGGAAAGGACGTAAACCTGGCCGTTTGCCAGCTCAGATGTAATTGTCATTTCTGTTGAATCGACAATTTTGCTAACCGGGAAATCTTTCGGTACTTTCGCAGTCAATTTCGTATAAGGAGCGCGGTGTGTTTCCTTAAAGTCCACGCTACCGTCAAGGCCCAGAACATCATCCCGGACCTTCGTATTCATCGGAACTTCAATCCCACCAGTGGCCGAGATTTGAAGCCCGTCGAGCTTGATGTAACAAGTACCCGCAATCTTACCCATTACGCGATCTCCTCTTGATACTGCAGGCGGAACTGGTTAAGCAGCGCGAACACACGCAGCTGGTTAACGTAGTCAGGTGGGTACAGAACGTTGATGCGAGTCGGGTTATTAGCATCACGTTCAACGATCAGGTATTTCTTGAACAAATCGTAGTTTTCAACGATGCCTTCACGCTCCATCTGACGATATGTTGCCAACAGCTCCCCTTTGATTACTGCAGGGGTAACGATCGCCTGGCCGGGGCCAAAGCGGGTGCCATCGTTGGCCAGTTTATGGCGGCCATACTTGCTGGTAATAACCGATTTCAGGCGGCGAAGCACATACGCGCTGGTATGTAGCGTTTCGCTGTCCAAGTAGCTGTTATCCGCTACACCGTAGGCGTTCTTTTTGTAGGTGGTGATATCGCGTTGAGTACGCAACACACCGCCTTCTGCATACGCTGTGGCGATACCGTGAGTCAGCAACGATTGCTGCTCAGTACGGATAAAACGTTTACCGGTCGGTGGCGGCAACATCCCCGTCAGCTCGCCCGTTTGCGTCGGGCGCGCCGGGTCAATTCGCAGGAACACCGCAGCACGGGCAGTTCGGCTGGCTGCCAGCTCGTCAGGACAGGCCTGCACCGTTTTTTCATAGCCTGCCAGCGTCACATGCGGGTCGTTGAACATCTCGCCTACGGTGATCAGATCACTCACCGCGGCAATTTTGGCCGTGTAAATGTGGCCATAAATCTGACGTAACCAGCTCCAGCGACCGCTGGAATCGTTCATTTCCAGCGTGAAGGTGTTCATGGACGCAGTGTC
The DNA here is from genome assembly GCF_024764835.1 of Scandinavium hiltneri. Lineage (GTDB taxonomy): Bacteria > Pseudomonadota > Gammaproteobacteria > Enterobacterales > Enterobacteriaceae > Scandinavium > Scandinavium hiltneri. The sequence goes on from NZ_JALIGE010000076.1 coordinate 107,176, forward strand.
GTTGAACGGGTGGCCAATATAGTCGAACGGCTCATCGCCCATCGCCGAAATAGCACCTGTCAGTACCGGAGCGCCCGAGCCTGCAGTACCCGCTACGATAGCAATAAGTACCCCAGCAGGCAGAACTTCACCACCGCTGAAGCCGTAGTAATTCAGAGTGACCGGAATGTCATTTGCCCAGGTGCCTTTATGGCGGGAAGTGAGGGTGACAACGCCAGCAGCTGCAGCGGCGGTAAATGGCGTCTGCCCGTCAGCAGTAATTGCCGCAGCGATAGCCGAGGCAATGGCCGTGACATCATCTCCACTGGTTACGTTGGCCTGGATACGGCGGCGCCCAATGTACAGACTAACAACACCGGACTCAGTGGCCGCGCCAGTGACAGTCAGCGTAAACGTTGCGGCTGCGCCGGTATCAGGGACGGCGACAACCCAGAGTTCACCAAATGGGTCTGTCAGGCGGTATGCCTCAACCATGCGCGCCAGCTGACTACCCGCTCCGCACTGTTGAATTGCATAATCTTTTGACGGCATGAATACCAGTTGGTTTGTAGCAATACTGGCACCGGTATTAACGTGGCCAATCAGCAAGGATGGCGCGCTGGTCTGCGCGGTATTTGCTGCGCTGTTGTCCATTTCGGCGTAGAACAGCGGAACGCGCAGATCGGACGGGATGTTATTCATGGAGACTGTCATTTAGCGCTCGCCTTCTTATCCGTATCAGCGTCTTTCGATGGCTGAACAATTTCAATATCTCCGTCGATTTCCCGACGGTACCAGTACTGGCTTTCGTCAACGTTTCGCCCTTCTGCAGGCAAAAGGTCACCGCGGGCGGGGTCATGAACTGACCGCCCGTCTTTTGGTTTCACAAACATGTTTTTCCTCAGGTGGGGAGAGTGAATTCCGTGTGATGCTCGATGTTGCCGTCAGGCCCATTGCCTGGGTCAATAAAATCAACATCGATGGAGAGAGTTTTGAACTCATCCAGCTCGTTCAAATCGTCCTGCTGCCGGGTATCATCTTCAGTGATTTCAGACTCAACAACGAAGTCGAACTGATAACTCAGCTCGTGACGATTTACATCCAGCAGCGTGCCGCCGTCATAGGTGATGGGGTTTCCGCGCTCTTCCGGATTCCAGCCAAGCAGCGCTTTGAAAAGCGACTGACGAACCTCATCCACCACATCGAAGGATGCAAACTGCCCTCGCTCATCCCGACTGTTGCTGACAAACACGATGACGGAGAAACCTTCGCGTATTGTTTGCCAGTAATCCGTCAGGCTTTTCTGCTCACCCGGAGAGTCATCACCCGGCACAACATAAGCGGCGGGCAAGATCATCTTCCCAACGTCAGGGAGATCTTTAAACTGCGCAGCGCCGGCCACACGGTTCTGAAAAATCGCGCATCGGGCGCGAAGCGTAGCGATTATGGGCGTCAGTTTCATCAGCGCCGTTTCTCCGGTTTAAGTGAGAGGCGCAGCTCTCGCGCCAGATAATATCGGGTCCACGGACTGTTTTTCTTCAGCGTCTCGATCATGAAGTTGTTACGCGGTGCCATACGCCAGCCGCTACCGCCTGAAGCACCACGATGATGGCTGCGGCGACGTTTGGCACCACCGCGCACACCGTAAAACAGATACGCCGGGTAGAAGTCGCCGGTGATCAGCCTGTTGCCCTGCCCGTTGCGCTGGTTCGGCGCGATACGAGTCATAAAGCCGGGTCGGCTCTTGCTGGCTTTAGGCACCATATAACCGATGGACTTTGCCAGACGGCCGCTTTGATAGCCGGGGTTATCGCCTGGCTCGGAACGCCCGCGGCGCATCACCAGACGGCGGGCATCACGCATATGCCGCTGACCGATGTAGGTAAAGGCCCGCCGGACGCGCGCCCGATTGAACCGCATCTCTTTTGGCTGCTGAAAATCAACGTGAAAAAAGGGAGTTGCCATTACCGTTCCCTCCGATTGAGGCTGGTTCGGTGCCCAGCTCCGTGCACTCGAGAAGCAGAAAACGACGCTTACTGTTCAGGTCCCTGGCCCGCTTAACGCGGAGCACTAGATCGCCCTGCACTACCTCAAAATCGGAGGTGATGCCACTACGCCAGCGAATGGTGATGTAGTGCGTGATGACGTTGTCAGTCTGGGCCGTTTCCTGGTATGTCGTTGCACTGGTCTGAACTATCTTTGCCCAGACAGGGCATGAAACCGGGTATTCTGGCTCGGTACCGAAATCAGTTGCGGGGACATCAACCCGTTTCCGAAGTTGCACCCGCTTATCCAGTTCACCCGGATCTGGCAGCAGGTAAGTTGCGCTTGTTTGCGCCTGCCGCAGTTTCATTGCGGGTAAATCCGGTGCGGCCGCGCAAGCCAGGTAAATGCCATTGGCAACTCCACCATTTCTACTTCACTGACTGCTGAACGGTTCTCGTAGAAATGAGTGACCAGGAGTAACAGGGCCAGGCGGAGAGATGCGGGAATAATCATCCCGTCAGGGTCCGTGGGCGGTATCGTTGTACCTTCGACGTAGATATTTCGGTTCAGGTATTCTGACATTCGAGATTCAGCCGCTTTGCCTATCAATGCGAGGTACTGGTCCTCCTCACTGTAATCAGCTTCAAGACGCAACTGGCTCTTTATGTCTTCTAACGTGATAAGCATTGGCGTCACCCATAAAAAAACCCGCAGAGCGGGTTATTTTTTTGCATTTTTCTGCGGCTTCTCATCCACTACAGAACCAGACTCACTATCTGGATCGGATTCAGAGGGCGGAGGTGGATCGTCATCAGGATTTGGTGCCGGCGGAACATCCCCCTCACCATCAGATTTGGTTTCCCCCAGAATACCGATTTGCCCTGCAATCTCAATTGCACGAGCCGGGAGTTCTTCATGTTCACCAGCGTCAATAGTTTCGATACGGCAACCATCTGGCGACCACTTAAGCGGTTTTAAAAGGATGATCATTTCAACTCCTGAAGGCGGGTACCACCCCGCCTACGTTTGATGTTAAGGGGCTACAGGTGCGCCAATCTGCATGATCTTGATAGCCTGTGAATCTGTCAGCATGCCGCCAGTACGTTTGGTGGTATAGAAACCAACAAATGGTTTGTTGGTGTAGGGATCGCGCAGTACGCGAGTGCCCAGGCGGTCAACAATCGTATAGCCACGCTTGAAGTTACCAAATGCGATGGCCTTGGCATCAGCGGCAATGTCCGGCATTTGTTCGTTTTCAGCGATACCGTAGCCCACCAGCATAGACGGCTGACCGAGCTCCAGACCCGGACGCCACAGGTAGTTATCTTCTTTATCTTTCAGGATGCGAGCTGCAAACAACGTATTGTTGTTCATCATGAACTTGGCACCGTTGCGATGTACTTTACGGAGCGTGTAAATCAACTTGATGATCGCATCGGCTGTGAGCCCAGTGGCCGCACCAGAGAGAATATGCTGCAGAGTGCCGAACGGACGGGTTTTGTCATCAACCAGGGTTGAGGCATAGGCCAGAAAACCCTTTGGTTTATCACTACCGTCACCAGTAGTGAAGGCAATTTCTTCCGCCTCAGAGAACCCTAACGCCAGCTCGCTATTGATCCACGACTCAACATCGAAGAATGAGTCATCAAGCATCGTTTGGGTCGCCTGTGGGTTAGCATAAATCTCACCCATGAACGGTTTAATCTGCGCCAGCGTTGGGGTATCTGTCGCGTTACGCGCATGTGTTTCACTCACCCAGGCCGATTTTGCGCCACCGGTGTTAACCACCTTGCGATAGTCAGGCGTGCTCAATGAGATAACTGTCGCTTCCTGACGCATAACGACTTCATCATGCAACAGATTCAGAAGACTACGATCCAGGTCTTCCGGCACAGCATAACCACCATCAGCATCCACACCAGTTTGAAGTGCTTTTTGTTCCAGTTCACGCAGGCCATCTTCATTCCCCTTGCGGACAAAGTCCATAAAGGCTGCTTTGTGCTCGGTTACTGATTTGCCCTTTGAACCACCGCCAGGCCGTCTGGTTGCAGCCAGCTCGGCTTCCAGATCGGACTTCAGATTTTCCAATTCGGACAGTTTACCGTTCAGTGTTTCAACCTGACCCGCCAGCGCGCCCTTTTCCTGCTCGATCGCATCAATTCGTTTATCGTTTTTTGATTTGAAGTCTTCAAACTTCGCCTGCAGTTCCTGCGCGACCAGCTCTACATCTTTAATTTCTACTGCCATGTTTTTACTCCAGATTAAAATGTGATGTTTTTAAGTGCATTCAAAGCAGAGTCCACATCCTCAGCGTCGCGCAGATTCAGTGTGCTATATCCCCCGGCCATGAATGCTTTGGCCTGAGTTCGTGAGAGCCCAACATCACGCAGGACTCTTTCAATACTTTTCTGTGAAGGCAGTTCGCCACGGGCAAACGCGCTTTTCACATCGCTGATTCTCGCCTCGTCATTGGACGGAAACGTAACTGGGCTGACCTCCCACAGGTCGATCTCTTTGAGAAGAAACACCTCTTTTGTTCGGTCGTGCTCCCAGTCCTTCAGCATGTAGCCAATAGAAAGGCCGGTTAAAGAACCGGCCTTCATGTGGGCGTGGGCGCGCTTTGCGAGAGGATCGTCATCAATGAGAAGACGTCCTTTCACAAACAGTCCGACGTCATCCTCTTTCATCTCGGTGTAAATACCGATCGGCTCATCCATCTGGTGCTGCCAGAGCATTGCAGGAAGAGATTTCTTCTCACGCCATGTTTCCAGAGACTTGCTGAACGCGCCCGGTACAACCACATCGTCGTAGCTGTCCTTAACACCAAACACAGAGCCATAACCTTCAAACTCACCGTTGTCGCTGACGGATTTCAGTTTCAGCGGTATATCCATCCGCTGCTTAGTCATCGGCATTTTTATGTTCCTCAGTTTTGGCTTGTTTACTGCCATCGGATGGTTTAGTTGTCATGTTCATTGGTGTGAGGTAAACATCGCCACCTGGACGAGGGTTGCGATCCTCCAGCTCAAGACAATCATTTGGTGAGTACATACCCCAGTTAATGGCTGTTGCATAAGCATCAAATCGAGATTTCATATCGCCACGCAACAGTGCGCCAACGTTAAATTTCGCGTAATAAACGCCCTGTTTTGAATCTTTAATCAGGCCAATATTGATGCGCTGTTCAATGCGTGTGAGGTAGGGAACAAGGGAGTAGTTTATAAACCCCATCCCTAACTCTTCGATATTGCTGTATGTTGCACGGTCGGTGTTCTGCACCATGTGCATTGGCACACGAAATAGTCGGCAAATTTCCTCTAACTGAAATTTACGGGTCTCGAGGAACTGGCTGTCTTCTGCGTTCAACGCCATTGATTTCCAGTCCAGCCCCATTTCAAGGATCATGGGTCGATGGGCATTTCCCAGCCCCTGATGTTTTTCCTCAAAATCAGCTTTCAGGCGTGCGTATGCCGCATCGCTTAATTCGCTATCTGTTCGCAGCACCCCTGATGTAACAGCGCCATTGCCAAAAAGCCTGGCACCATGTTCTTCTGTGGCTAACCCAAGAGAAATGGCTTCCCTTGCATAAGCGATAGGATTCAGCCCCACCAGCCCGTCCAGTGTCATGATGCGAACATGCCAGATATCGTCCTGGCTGAGTACGTCTGTTGAGCCATCAGGAAAAGTTACCTGGTAGACCGGTTCCCAACTGCTGTTGAGCTTTGGTACTACACATCCGGGGTCGATCGGTAACAGCTCTACGACCTCATTAAAGGCTTTTACTTTGTACGCGTAGAAATTCCCTCTAAGGCAGAGGCTGAGGATTACCAACTCCCAGAATTCCTGCGGGGTCATGTACCCATTGGGTTTTAGGGTCAGAAGTTTGAACAGCCTTTCTCCTGTCGCCTTTTTTTTCCCCGTATCAGTGGTCTGGAACAGACTGCAAGGCAGCATGCCGATGGATTCGGCCAGCACCCTGACGCAGGAAAAAACGGCAGTGAGCCGCATCGCCCGTTGGCTGCTTACGCGCTTGCCAGTATAGGTGTCATAGGTCAGCCCAATATCCTGCGCCAGTTCTGCTGGCGTGGTCACTGGTTGATCGCTTTTAGTGAACATCCCACGGAAGAACATCAGTCACCCCCGGTGCTGTTCAGCGAAGTTGACAAGAATTTTGCCATCAGCCAGGACCATGACAGGCACAGCAAACCACCAGAAATATAGCCAGCGGGGGGATAAATCATCCATGCCCCAAATGAAAGCAAAAGCGCCCCCAGCACTCCTATCAGCGGAGTGAGTATCGTCAGGATCATAAACGCCTCGGTTAAAGTGAACGTATGCCGCGTGATTCGATGCGTTCAGAAATTGAGTCAACCTTTTCGTAAAGCATCGAACGGCCAATCGCCATAATCAGCGCAACAGCGCCGTCGATTTTGTTTTCGTTCTGCTCTTTGATCGGCTTAACCACATCGTCATTACCCGGCAGATATTTCCCGACGACGTTACTGATACACCAGCTCATGATCGGGTTGCCGTCGTGGTGAAAACGTCCCGACTCAATGGCTGCTTCCAGTTCTTTCATCGGGTCAGACATGTTGGTGTAATTCTGGATGATGGTGATGGGATTAAGCCCTTCATCAGCCAGATCATGAGAAAGGCCCGTCGCACCGAAGGGATCAATCGGCGACTCGCTTACTGGGTTGAGTTTGTTCGCTGCTTTGGCCTCTTCAAGGATGTAGCGATAATCAACTTCCGCGCCATCCGTTACCGTCAGCAGCCCCATCTCAACCCACTTCTGAAAACGTTCAGCAGTGCGACGATCCTCATTTCTGTCAACGCTATAGACCGTGTCATAGGGCACCCAGAAACGCGGTGCAACGCTGTAATAATGCGTTTTCCCATCGATCTCCCGGGTAAACAGCCGCGGCATACTGTTCATATCCAGCTTTCGTGCAAGGTCAAATCCCAGCACGCAAGGCTGTCCTTCGAACTGCTCCAGCGTCAGCGTCTTGTCTTCACAGTTCTGCCAGGACACCAGGTTGAAGAACGCGGCGCGGGCAGCGACCCAGATATTCAGGTGCTTCGTTTTGAACACGCCCGCCTGGCGGGCATTGTTTATAGCACGCTGTTGCTGGCTCAACAGGAAGTCGCGGTAGACCGACACCCCCATATTCGGGTTTGCCTTCTCCAGCACCTTCGGGTCGGTCCAGTCATCACCTTCATCGACGGTATAAACAACACCGAACAGCTCCTCGTTGGGCACCGAGCCATTCAGCATCTCGATAACTTCACGGCGCTTGTCGTAGCAAGGTCCCTCGATGTTGTAGCCCGCTGTGGTGATTGCCCACATCAGCGGCTGCCGGCGGGCCCCCATGCCCGTCAGCATCGTGGTGTACAGCGAATCGGTCGGGTGTTCATGATATTCGTCGACTATCGCGCAGTGTGGCGAGGCCCCGTCACCGGGATTGCCGATCAGCGGCTCGAAGCGGGCGCCGTCTTCCGGCCGGTTCAGATTTGAGGCGTTTACCTCAATGCCGAAGGCCTCCACCAGCAGTGGAGTGCGCTTGCACATCAGGCGCGCTGGCCGGAATACTTCCCACGCCTGCTTTTCCGTTGTGGCGCCAGAGTAAACCTCGGCACCGAACTCGTTATCACAGGTGAAGCAGTAAAGCGCCACGCCAGCAGAAATGGCCGACTTACCGTTCTTACGGGGGATCTCGGTATAGACCTCCCGGAAACGGCGAAGCTTCGATCCCTTTTGCACCCAGCCAAAAGCACAGCAGATGATGAACAACTGCCAGGGCTCCAGGGTGATCGGCATCCTCTTGAACGCCCATTCCCCCTTCGTATGTGGCAGCAGCTGAATAAACTTCGCGGCCTTCTCCGCCATGTCTTTATCAAATCGGTACCGGAATTTTCGGCTTTTCTCCTGAGCCATATCATCGATATGGCGCTGACAGGCCTGAATGACATACTGGCACGCCGGGAGCTTACCCCGCACAACGTTGCGGGCGTACTGATTCGCGGCGTTAACGTTGGGGTACGATTTGCGGCTCATGCGTTGATCATCTTCAGGAATGGGTTGGAAGTCTTCTTCTGGCCAGCGAGCCCGACCAGGCGCTGGCGACTGCTAGGGTCGAGACCAAGCATCGAACCGGTAGAACTCATCTCCGATTCCTGTTCTTTCTTAGCGGTGAGCTCTGGATTCTTTATCTTTCCGCCCATCGCACCGTTGATGGTAAGCCCATCGTTCGCGATGCTCCTCACTGCACGGCGCCAGAACTCATAAGCAACGCACCAGCGCTCGAGCACGGCGAGATCGGTTACGCAGAGCAGGCCCTGACCGCATAACTCTTTCGTTGTCAGCTCCCACATAACGGTTGCCATTGGCAGACCATCGTCTTCTGCAAACCACTCCGGCGGTGCAACACCCTTGATGGGAGTGAACACCGGCTCTTCTTTATTCAGGGCTCGCTTACCGGGATTCCCGGCCAGCTCCTTGCGCGCCGTTGGCTTTGGGCGACGCCCGGAACGCCCCGCCGTTCCAGCCATAAGCGACACTCCAGGTTAAATTTCATTTTTCGCGGGTATAAAAATTCGAGGAGGCGGGCAGTCCGGAAGGCGCGCGGTCGCAGAGATTTGACCTCCCCCTCCCCAGTCTGATGATGACATTAATTATCACTTGAGCCGCTCACGCGCGGTCTTCGCTGCGTGACACGACCAGCACAGGCTTTCAAGGTTGCTGTCTTCATCAGTACCGCCGTGGGCCTTCGCCTTGATGTGGTCCACGCAGGACGCCTGCTTCACTATCGCCTGCCGTAGATGGTTCTGACACAGCCCTTTGTCGCGCTTAAGTATCCGCTCCCGGATGACTTCCCACTTTGTTCCGTATCCTCGCTGCTGCCGTGATTGACCTGGCTTGTAGGACTTCCAGCCTTCACCTTTGTGATTTTCACAGTAGCCAGATGGGTCTGTTGTGGTGTTGCGACAGCCGCGAACACGGCAAGCCTTTGGTGTGCGCGGTGGCATATTCACTCCCCAAAAAACGTATAGCATTATCGCAGACACTCAATGAATGCCTGCTGAATGCCACTAATCGTCGAGTTGCAATACACCGTGCTCAAGTGACTCTGAGTAGGCGATCATCCCTGTGTATTCAGGGATAATCTCGCCATCATCCGCTTCAAATTCCGGGATCGTGCCAGTGGTGATGGTGTATTGGGGCTGCCCATCTTCTTTCGCGAAGGCTGCCAGGTCTTCAATCTGCTTAGCTGTAAGAACTACTGTCATGCTCATTCCTCAGTTGTTAAAAAGCCCCGCTATTGCGAGGCTGTGATGATTTTATTTGGGCAGTTGCGCTGAACAGACCTGTTGTGCGCCAGAATGTCCCGCTTCGTCTGTTTATCCAGCACGGCAATATCGTGCTCAGTGAGGTAGATGATGCTTACCCAGTCACAGGCCGTGTCCGTTACTTCAGGTTTTGCGGGTAAATCTTTCGCGCAACTCACGGTCAACATCGTCATCAGGAAGATGATTAACAGTCTGCTGTACATCCCTGGCTCCTTTTGTTGTTTCTACCCGGCGTTCGGCTACCGCTTCTGTAGCTGCTGCACGCTCTTCAGTGCGTTGCTGGTCCGCTTTTGTTTCGGCGATACTGGTACCGCGAGATTTACCCAGACCAAAAGCACCGGCAATTGCTGCCAGCGCGGCAACAATCAGGCCGGTAATCATTTCAAGTCCCATAGTGACCTCACACCAGTGCGGTTTTAGCTTTGGCGTAACGTTCACGGCGGTCTTTAATGCCGTTCTGCCCGCCGTTAATAATCTGCGTGACGCGTTCCACATCCCCCGAATAGAGGAGACAACCGCGTAACGTGAAGTACCATGCCGCCGAACGGGCCGCGTGTCGCTCTTGCGTCAATAGTTCCGGAGTGCTCACAAGGTCAAGCTTCAGCGCTGTACCGCATTTGGTGTAGTTCTCACGACCAGTGATTTGCAGCAGGCCACGACCGCGATATTTCCAGCCATCACCCTGACTGTTATTCCCCATGCGGTCACCGTAAACCAGATTGGCTATTTGTGGCTGATGAGCGACCTGTTTACCATCAACACGACCCAGCATTTCACACTGATACGGCGTCAGGCGATTACCGAAGGTTTTCTTCAGCCCTTCAACCGAGTAGTTAAAGTTTTCTACCAGCGAGGTAAAGCCATTGGATTCATGCCCAACTTGTGCAATGAACATGGCCTGGTCATTCATCGCTGTGATGCCAAATTCTGTCATTGCAGCATCGATATGCTGAAACCAGCGCGAAGCTTGCTCGGCGCTGAGTCCAGCCGCCTTTTGAAATTGTTGTAGTTTCATCAGATTACTTAGTGAAGGGTTTTGAGAGTTTCGCAATGTTGCCTTTGGCATTCATCACGGCCACCAGCAGGGCAACAACCACAACCGAATACGGAATACAGGTCTGCGTTATCAGCCCAAACCAGGTCATGATTGGTATGGCTGCGCTGGCAATCATCAGCATCACTGCAAGAAACGATTTTCCCCGATGGAACCGGGCACCGGCACTCTGGTAGAGAAACAGAGAGATAAAAATCAGCACGCAGGCAACCGCGTTGAACCAGAGCAGCCCAATGTTAACTGCCTGGAAGAATTCATTTAGCATTCCCGCCTCCCGGCCTGATGAAGTTCAGAACCATCCGGATAAAAGACATCGGGTCATCAGCGACGGTGATAGCGATCTTCACCAACAGATTGACCACCATGCTGGCAACCAGCGCACCAATAGGAAGTTTCGCTTCAATACCATCTGCTGTGTATTTCGTCAGAAGCTCAGAAGCAAGCGGAGCTGCCACCACGCCGGATACAACAGAGGGGATGAACAGAAAGATTTTCTTCCAGTTCGAAATCGCGTTGTCTACGAGTACGAAAATCAGTGAACCTGAAACAGCTGCGATAAGAACGCCAGCGTCTATCACTGGCGACATTCCTACCACCGTTACCCCGCCAAGCAGCATGTATGCCCCGAGGGTTGTATTTGACATTGTTGCTCCTTTGCTCGGTAAAACCGGGGCTGTGGAATAGGTCAGGCTCTCGGGCTCTTATGTCAAAGTGATAGTTAGGAGTGATTCCCGGAGCCTGAAATGCAAAAAGGCCACCATAAAGGTGACCTCAGAAGTGAGCCGATTGGCTGAATTATTCGGCTCACTTATCGAGCCAAATAAAAGACCCCGCCGAGGCGAGGTCTGGAAGATTCATTTTTACTCAACGGTAGACATACAACGCCTATCATTAGAGAAATGCTACGCAGTTTTTTTGAATTTAGCAAGCATCATGCTGCGAAAATATCAAAGTATGCATTTAACGTGTGACATTACGCAGCTTTTTCTCTGCAAAGGTTTCCTCCTGCCAGCATTTCGTTATCAACTTATCGATAATCGGTGCATACCCGCTGTACCACTGATAACTCGTCATATCAGGTACCAGTCTCTCTACACGTGCGCGCGCTAACGTCGTAGGCAATCTGCTATAGCCCTTGCCGTTACAGCGCCCACAAACCTTATGCACCGGCACCCCATGAAGCGCTGAACGCTTTTTATCGAGAGCTGTTCCACGACCTCTGCAATCGAGACATGCGGTGCTCACCTCTCCCTTCCCATTACAGTGCTGGCAAATTTCCTCTACTTCTTCCGTTTTCACCTTTGGGTCAACGCCAATCACACCAGGGTGTTTAACGACCTCGCGGACCACGCGTTGAACACCAGCCCCACCGCAGTGCGGGCATTCGCATTTACTGGCCGCCGAGCGGGCGTAATCGCTGTAAGCAAACTTCACCAGGCACAGAGCCATCTCAGTGCGAGCCTGGTCGCTGAGCTTTTTCATGATCGGGCTGTGTAGCGCCATGGCGTATTCCATTAATCCATCAATGGCCGGGGCCGGATCCTGAACACCCGTCTTCGCAAGAAACAGGTTAAAGCCTAGTGAAGCCTGTGCCTGCACCATCCCCTGCGCAGCCATCACATCAGTAATTGTCAACGCATCACCGCCAGTCGCAGGTGACGAATCGCTCAGGTTTGGTGACTTTGGTGAGTAGTATTTCGGTAACGATTCGATATTCATTGCTTAGCGCTCCATACATTTACGCTTTAACTATTACGCCGATCGCCAGCGCCCGATCCAGAAAACGAAACGCCAGCTCCAGCTGGGTTCCGTGCTTTTGTTCAAACGCCGCTACATCAGCATGCAATTTGTCGTGACACTCTCTGCACAGAGGGAACACGAACAGGTCGTGGGCTTTGGTGGCGGTACCGCCCATACCATGCCCGATGATATGGTGCGGGTCGTCTGCCGGTCGGCGACAACCTTCGCAGGGTTGAGATTTAACCCAGCGGGTATAGGCAGCATTCTCCCAGCGGCGGCGCTTAGGCCGAAGCATGAATGACTCTGGCGATTCAGGATCCGCTCTCAGCGCCAGCACTTCAGGCTGCTGCTCCGGCACAGTTTCAACCTTGCTGGCTTTTTGCCGCAAAATGCTGGTGGCCGGAACAGTAGGCATAATGTCTGCCTCTCTGTAGACCGTGGGGATCTGCTCGACAGGCAGCATCAGCGCCTGCGTCGCCATATCTTCCGGGATAGCATCAGCTACGCCTGCATAGACCGCCCACCAGCACAATTCAGCAATGGACAATTCGCGCTCACGGTTGAACCGCAGGCTAGCCAGAGCGGTGTCAATGATCCAGTTGATGACGTTGCGGCGGGCAATTCCTTCAAGTAACTCGGTGGTTTGCTCACGCAGCTTGTTTTCACAGTGCCAGCACAACATCATCGAGCCAGGCGGATGCCGCATGGTCAGCCGCTCATGATGGTGATAATCCGAGTGCGGGTACTGGCATTCGCTAATGTTGCGCTCCAGCCAGTACTCCAGACCGGGCAGACCACCAGCAGCGCGGATCACTCTTTCATCAGTGAAGAATGGTTCCAGCGTTTTATCTTCTGCCAGTGGCTGACGGGCATCAGGAACGCGCCCGGTCGCCAGTCTTGCCATGTTCTGTGGCTGAGTCTCCACCAGCACCCGGCCACCAGAAAACAGGCTCATCAACTCACGACCTGGCTTTAACAGCACCAGGCCGAGTCGTGGAACAATTTCAGGGGTTAGCAGAGCCCTCACGCCACCTCCCGCTGCTGAGTGGTGCACAGATCGGGCAGGTTCGCCAACACCAACGCGCGGGCGAACGGAGGCGGCACGGCGTTCCCGCATCTCGCGACTTGTTTATCTTTGGCATAACGGTTGCCGCGATAATCGCGATCGATGACATAACCGTCAGGGAAGCCCTGCGCCTTGTACAGCTCGTGGGGTTGCAGCATACGCATACCAATATCGACAATCTGGTATGGAATGCTGTCTATATGGACCAGCCATTCGGAATCAGAAGAGCCGCAATATTCTTCCAGGAAGGTTTTAACCTCTCCGATATGCATCCCACCCGCAGTTACGGTAGGCAATGGTTTATCCACCTGCTGTCCGTCTTTACAGAAACCACGCAGATGGATCAGGTGAGAAGTCACGACGGCATGGTGATCCACTGTTGTTACAGAGTGCGCTGGTTCATCCATCGACACACCCGGCCCGGTATAGTTGCCCCCGTAGTGCTTCGCCAAAAAAGCGCTCACCGTCGCGAACTTATTGCCACCAGCAGTAACCGTTCCCAGCGGGTTCTCTATCTGTAGTACGCGTGTCGCCTGCCCCGGTCGTTCGCCGTAGCCCATCTGAATTAACGTGGGCATCACCAACTGCGACTTACCGCCACCGCCAGCCGTAATCGTTGCGCTTGGTTCGTCTGCCCGGTGCCCGATGCTGGCACCGAACTGGCGGGCGATAACTGGGGCGACAACACAGGCCCGTGACTGTTTCAGAATGGTATGTGCCGGTTTGTCCAGCGGGCGCGGTTTCGCCTGGTACTCACTGCCGCCGTTGCCAGCCAGGAACGGAGTCAGCGCCGCTTCCACCACACCGAGAGCATGCCCATTTCCACCCGGGCGTTTTGATGTACCGCCGGTGACTGTCGGTACCGGTTCGGTAACTGCCTGTCCGGCTGCACCGGTGCGGAACTTTGTCAGATGCGGTACGGCGATCGCGTAGCCGTGGGTTTTGGTAATGGTCTGTAACGGCGCTCCCAGTTCCTGGCCCCGAAAACAGTCGTAATTGCCTTTCGAGGTGGTGTGGTTGCATTTCACGATGAACGGCGAGGCGTTGTCGATAACAAAGCGCTGGATGCCGCGCGCTATGCGCTTAAGTGTATTTTCTGCCAGCGGCTTTTTGCGGTCGAAGATAGACATAGCCGGAATGTTCCAGTCGATGCATTCCGCAGCAGTTCGCCATGGCGCAAGCTTGCCGCTCTGAACCTCCAATGATTTCGGATCGCCGTGTGTTGGCTCTGGCCACGCAATCGCCTGACCATCACGACGCATCACCATGAAGAAACGCTTTCTGATGGTCGGCGCGCCGAAATCGCAGGCACGCAGCTCGCGATAATCGACATCATAACCAAGCCCGGCGACCAGCTGCTGCGCCTGCTCACTCTCCGGCGACAACTCCAGAAACTCGCAGCACTCCAGCAGCGCAGGATGGTGTTCCGGGATGCCAGTAGTCAGCATGCCGACGAATGCATGGAACGTTTCACCGGAGCGCGCTGGATCAGGACGCATTTCATCTGCCAGCAACGGCCCCCAGGTTTTAAACTCCTCGACGTTCTCCAGCATCATCACCCGTGGACGCTTTGCCAGCGCCCAGCGAATAACAATCCAGGCGAGGCCTCGAATCTCTCGCTGTACAGGCTTCGCACCTTTTGCTTTTGAGAAATGACGGCAATCAGGGCTGAACCACGCCAGACCGACAGGATTACCGCCGGTCGCGGCCACCGGGTCAACGTCAAACACGGACTCGCAGTAATGGAGTGTGTCCGGGTGGTTTGTTTTATGCATAGCAATCGCGTTCTCGTCATGGTTGATGGCAATATCCACGCTTCGCCCGATCGCCAACTCAATCCCGGTAGAAGCACCACCGCCACCAGCGAAGTTATCAACAATAATTTCACGCATTGACGACTCCCTGCATGCTGTTGACCAGACCACCAGCCACAGTGATTATTTCGCTGGTGGGCGTACGCTCAAGCCAGAGCTGATTGATGTTAGCTTTCAGCTTGTTCTGCTGGGCCAGCGCCAGAGAATCCGCACCTTCAACCTGATTGAATACCAGCCCAACCTCCAGCGGCCAGATACGTGACTCTGCTTCTGGAAGTTCCACGGCAGCAGGCGTAACAACTTCGCCAGGGGCTTTTGCGGCGGCAAACTGCGCCAGCGCCATAAATGCCCTGCCTTTCGCCTCCAGATCAGCACGCTGAATGTAGCTGAAGCGCTCACCTCGCCATGATTTATCGAAAACAGCGATCGCCGCGCCAAAACCCGCCGATGATTCTGCCGGCTGCCCTACCGCAGGCCGATACCAGACAGGCAGATCAAAACTGATACGCCCGCGAATTAATGCGATGTGATCCGCCTCTTCAGGCCACCACACCTCACCAGTAGCTGCTTTTATCAGAAAAACATAACGCCCGCCCTTTTCACGCATTGCCAGCGTATGAGCCATAATATTCCGCATACCAGTGATCGCCTGCTTGCCTTCGTACTGTGACCGGCGGTACGGAGGGTTGCCGAACGCTGCACCACCGATGAAATCCAGCATTTCGGCCCAATCCTGCGTCAGCGCGTTATCTTCAGCGGTATACCAGACCGGGCATTTCGCATTATCGTTATCCGCGAACAGGTCCAACATCAGCGGGCCAAACAGCGCATTGATACCCCAGAATAGGAGGTCCGGCGTGCGCCACTGGTCGCCTACCTCTTTCAGCTCATGAGCACTCTTTGCGCGCAGTTCTGCCAGCGCCTGGCAATATTTGTTAATTGTCATGAGCGAAAACCCTCCGGTACGCCGCTGTAATCCACGTTGTCGTAGCTTGCCTTGAAGTTCTGGTCTCCACTGCCTTCCCTGACCCACTTGCCATTGACGCAGCGCGGGCGGCCTGCATCGCTCCATTTAATCGCCGACTGGAGATAACCAGGAAACTTGGACGGCAAAAACAGCGTGGTTGGTCGAAGGTATTCGGCCATTTTGATATCCGCGCCCCACTTCTCGGCGCTGTAGTCGATCACCAGAGCCAGTTCGTCAGGGTTGAACCCTTCGCGGAGTCTGGCCCGGATGTGTTCCAGCGAACCTTTGCAAACCTGGAACCTTGAGCCCGTGGCCTGATTCAGATGGGCCAGTGAAGATTTAGCCTGGTCAGTGATCAAAACTTCGGGGTCGGGTTGCACAGCAACCGGACAAGGGGTTTTAGATTTACTTGATGGATCTGTAGTTGAATTTACTGACGGATCCCCGCCAGATTCTGGAGGGTGAAAACCCCCGTTTTCGTTGGATTTTGACGGGTCGGATTTTGATGCATCAGATTTTGACGCGTCAGATTTTGATGTGTCAGATTCTGACAGGTGAGAAAACGCTGCGGCCTGCAGTTTTGCCACGTTCAGCTGGTAAACGTTAGACGCATTGCGGTTGCCCTTACGACGTGCTGTGCGGGTTAACCAGCCGTCGGCCTCCAGCTTGGCAATAGCAGTCCTGATCGTGCTGGCACCAGCGCCGAGCTGCCGGGCAATGGTTTCAATGGAAGGCCACGAAACGCCTTCGTCATTGCTGAAATCAGCCAGGCGCGCCATGATCGCCACGCTGGACAACTTCATACCTGACGACGCACAGCCATCCCAGACGTACGCGGATAATTTAACACTCACTTATCTATCCTCTTGAATCTGGAGCGGAACACGATCAACGGAGCGACGCATTCCCACTCATAGCCCGGGCGACGGTAAATCACACGCTGGCCAACAGGGTCATAGCCGGTTACATTCACGACAACGGCGTGATGATCCTTGTAATAGCGGTTCAGTGGCTGAATGTATTCGTGCATTTCAGCCTCCCATCAGTTCAGAAGCGTAGCGCTGGGCTATCCACTGAACACCCTTCGGCGTGACGCGGGTTTGGGTGAAAGCGTGCCCAAAGTCTGAAGTACCGGTTTTTACGGTGAACAACCCTTCACGCTGGCGGAGTGCGTGAGGCAGCAAATTACCGGACTGGCGGAAAAGCATCTTGTCGCGCAGCAGAACGTCAATCATGGCCTTCTCAGGCATGTTCAGAATTTTCGCTGTCTCACGCAGGCTCTTCGTCCCACCGGCTTCGACGTAGTGATTAACGAAGGCAACTTTCGGTGCATCCAATCTCACTCTCTGCGAAAGCTTCGCGTTCTGCTCGGCCATATCAGCTGCGAGACGGAGTGCTTCAGGCAATGTTTGAGGCAGACCAGCCTGGCTCTCCAGCTCCTGCCAGCGATCCACAAGGCGAGCTGTAAACTGTGGAGATAACTGAGCCACAATTACGTAGCTGTCGCGCTTGTTAATTTCATAAAAATGGTACGTCCGCCCATTCTGTTGATGGGTATACGGCGTTGGCGCATACCCCTGTATGACGCCAGAAGCCATCAGTCTGTCGATGGTTCGGCACACATCGGCATGGCGAGACTCAACAAGCTCCGCTATTTCACGACTGCTCATCGTTGCAGAACTGTCCATAAACGGGGTTACAACTACCGGAGAATTGATGCTATTCGTCTGCTGAACCATTCTTTGCTCCTCCCCGTGAAATAAAGTCCCCCACAGCCCATTCAGTGAAACTGTGGTTCACCTGAGCCCACCCACCCAGTACTCTTACGGCATAGCAATACGTGACAACGCTTCTGCCACCGCGAACCGGTAGCGCGCGGAGTTGCGATCGCTGATAATTTGCGGTTAAATTGCTCACGCGGATTTCTCCATACACAATGATTTATCTGCCACGACGCCCGGAGCTGCACACTCGCGGGCGTCACTCTTTTCAGTCACACAAAAAACCCGAAACAACAGCGTTATATGCTCCTGAAACTTCGCAATTACCTGGTAACTGTTTTCCTCAATCTGTGCACGTTCATCAGCGTCAATCACCCCGTCAGCGGTCGCTTTCCGAATGTAACTGGAGTGTTTACCTAACCACTCGATGGACTCCATCAGGCGTTGGTTAATGTCCGCGTTGTCAATGTCCTCTACGTCAGCCAGAGGAACGAATACGCCGCCAGTGTGTTTCGCGATAGCATCAGCGATATGGTTTGAGCCACCAGCGCGCTGCAGAACCATTGCCCATCCCAACGGGAAGATTTGATCGCCATCGACGCGTAGGCGGTTGAAAAGCGCGTTCTCCGTTACATCCAGCCATTCAGCCGCTTCGGCATATCCGCCCGGTAGCTCAGCTATCGTCTTTTTAATTGCAGCCACCAGCCAGGCCGGTTGGCGTTCTACTTTCCATTCAGGTTCATTACCCACGGTTAACTCCTAAACTCTGTGGTTACTGTTAAGCGACCGGCTCATTAGGCTTGTCATAAGCTTTTGAGTCATAAACCAGCACACCATTTGTCTGCTTCTCTGCTAGTAATGCGTATTGCCAAGGAACAACCTCTTTCCAGAGACTCACGGTTGACTTTGAAACGCCGAGAGCTTTCGCTACTGCGGTCGCCGTACCAAAATGGTTGATTAAATCTTGCTTTAACATTGACCTCTCCAGGACATGAATAATGGCATTAAGTTTAATATTTCAAACCAAATATAGTCAAGAAATTAAACCATCATATGTTTAATTCTTTAAACATGATTACTGAAACGATGGGCGACCGTATCTCGCGGCGCATGAAGGCTTTAAAGCTAAAAAGCACCCACCTTATGGCGGCTACTGGAGCTTCAAAGGGAACTGTTAGCCAGTGGGTTAATGGCGGCACAGAGCCGTCTGCGAAATACATAAGCAAACTTGCAGAAGTTTTAGGGGTGAGTGAGCGCTGGTTAACCGAAGGTGGCTTGATCGAAGAAACAATTGGCAATGCTGAGCCAGGTCCTGATCTGCGACGTAGGGTTCCTTTAATTTCTTCTGTTCAGGCTGGCAATTGGAAAGAGATGGTAGAGGGTAATTTGGATGAGGTAACTCATTGGATCGAGACAACAGCTAAAGTATCGCCTTATTCCTTCTCCTTACGTGTTTCTGGTGATTCGATGTCAGCGCCGTCAGGCAGTGGAATGTCTCTTCCAAATGGTTCGATTGTGATTGTGGACCCTGAAGTTGAACCGGTTAACGGACGCATTGTGGTTGCTCGTATCAATGGAACCAATGAAACAACAGTGAAAAAATTGGCTATTGATGGTCCAAATATGTACCTGATGCCGCTGAATCCTTCATTTCGTCCTATTCCTCTTGATTCCACATGCGAAATCGTTGGCGTATGCGTTCGGGTGGAAATGGACCTGCTCTAAACTCTTCTAAACCCCTCGTAGGATCAAGCCAGCGTAGAGCTGGTTTTTTTTCACCCCCATTAATTTAGTTTAATTATTCAAACTTTATCCTTGACATGATTGTTTGAATCATTAAACTAAATTCCATCGACAGCGAACAGGCAGGACGCCCACGAAGTAGCCGCCCGAAGATACCTGAAGCCAGTAATGCCAGCACCTCTGTTCTGGCGGCCCGTTCATCTCCGTGACGGCAACCGCCAGCTTTTTCAGAGCACAACGTGAAAGCGCACTCCTTCTCATCAGTTATGGGTGGCAGGTGTGAAAACAGTGGAGTGCGCTCTCAGTTGTGGTAATGCGGCTATGCGCACGCGGCGAGGCCAGTTCATTCAACCATTGAAATGAAGACTTTCTTCGTAGTGTAACGTCGCCAGCTCTGGCCAGGCTGGCAGGTGGAGGCACCACCACCACAACAATATTGCTGTGTGTAGTCTTGGCGGTACCCGGACCTTCCTTAGCCAAACCGGAGGAAGAAGATAATGTTCTGCCGCGGTATCGCCCTTTTTACACAAGAGACAAGAGTACCAACGGGTGACGGGCCAACCCTCCCAACCCATCCGGGCGTTTGACGTAGGCGCTGGTGCTCTTCTCTGTTGTGTATGGAGAAACTTACGGCGGCGGCAGCCGCTTAACCACGAGGAACCGATATGAGCAGTGATCGCATGACCGTAGTGCCCGATTTCCTGGGCGAACTGGATGCCGGTGTGTTCATGAACAAAATCGCCGCCGCCCTGAATACCACCGCGCTGGGAGTTCTGAACAACGGCAACAAAGGCAAAGTCACCCTGACCTTTGACCTTGATCGCATGAGCAACTCAACCGAAGAGAAGCGCGTGATGATCAAACACAAATTGCAATATTCCTGCCCTACTCCACGCGGGAAAACGTCAGAAGAAGACACCACCGAAACCCCGATGTACGTCAATCGCGGCGGTAAGCTCACCATCTTGCAGGAAGACCAGGGGCAGCTGTTCGGCATTAACGGGGTCACCGACGGAAAGCTTAAAGCGGCTCAGTGAACCGCGTCTGATTAATTCACTGCGATTTTTTCCACCAATTTATTTTTAAGGATTTTTTATGTCCCAGCAATTAGACAGCAGCGCGATCCAGCAAGTTAAAGACCTGGTTCTTTCTGGATATCATCTTGACGATGTCCAGGGGCTCGCATGCCCAACGGCAATTTTGCCGGAAAATACCGTCGTCGCCAGCCTTGAAAAATTTTCTCTTGAACGTTTCCGCTTCCGTGGAGCAATGGATACCACCAGTATTGACGACTTTGTGCGTTACTCTGCTGGCTACGCCAAACCAGAGGAAAAGGCCCGCTGCTTTATTGACGCCGAAAACATGCGGGCGAGCTCGATCTTCAACATCGGCACCCTGGACAATCCAGGCCATGCAGATAACGTCTCAACTATCCAACTGAAGAAAACAGCACCATTCCGTGCGCTGCTGGCTATCAACGGCGACCGCCTGAACCAAAAGCAGATTGCCGAATGGCTGGAAGACTGGAGCGATTTCCTGACGGCATTTGATGCAAACGGCGAAACCATGAGCATTGCGCAGGCTGCGCAGGCAGTACGCCGCGTCAATATCAAACAGGTGTCGGAATCTGCGCACGAAGACGAAGATTTCAGCGGCAAAAAATCCCTTATGGAAAGCGTGGAGGCCAGCAGCAAAGACGTTATGCCGGTTGCCTTCGAGTTCAAATGCGTACCGTATGAAGGCCTCACAGAACGTCGTTTCAGCCTGCGCAACAGCTTGCTGAAAAGTGGTGAACCGATGTTCGTGCTCCGCGTTGTGCAGCTGGAAGCACAGGAAGAGGCCATCGCCAACGAGTTCCGCGATCTGCTGATCGAGAAATTCGACGGCAAACCGGTAGAAACCTTTATCGGTAACTTCAAAGCGTAATTGCTCTGCCTTAATTGCCCTGCGCGCCGGGGCAATTAGTGAAGCGTAATTCCATTATTTATCGCCATCTGGCGAGGGATTCGTACAGTCAAAATTCAGCGCGGTGCAGCGCGTAATATGGAGAATCACAGATGAGTTTTATCCAGACACTATCGGGCAAGAAGTTTAATTTCATCAACCCCACGGCCAATGACGTTGATATTGAAGATATCGCGACTGCCCTTTCAAACATCTGTCGTTTCACTGGCCATCTTCCTGAGTTTTACAGCGTTGCCGAGCATTCTGTGCTGGCAAGCCTCATTGTGCCTCCGGAATTTGCTTTCGAAGCGCTGATGCACGACGCGGCAGAAGCCTACTGTCAGGACGTTCCTGCCCCACTTAAGGCCCTGCTCCCAGATTATCGCCGGATCGAAGCGCGCGTTGACGGCCTTATTAGGTCCGTATTCGACCTGCCAGCGGAAATGTCACCGGTTGTGAAATATGCAGACCTTACGATGCTGGCGACAGAACGCCGTGATCTGGATATTGATGATGGAACAGAGTGGCCGTGTCTGAAAGGGATTCCCACCAGCGACATTATCCAGATCGTTCCCCTTCGTCCCGGCCAGGCGTACGGCAAGTTTATGGCTCGTTTCAACGAACTGATGGAAATCCGTAAATGCGCATGAATAAAGCCGAGTTAATAACATCGCTGCGCCTGGCTGCCAAATATCTCCCTGCAACTACTGCAACGTTATTGAATGAAGCAGCAACCAGGCTGGATGTCACCAGTGCTGCGTTAAGCGAATCATTGGAACAACGCAACGCGCTGGCCGCAGAGAAGCGCATCGCTGAACTGGAAAATGATGAAGTCCGCCAGCGCCTCGCCAATGCCGAGCACCAGCTGCACATGGCAGAACTGGCGAAATATAACCTCAGGGCTGGGCGTAAAGCACAGTTCCGCAAACGAAAAGTAGCTGAGAAGCGCATCGCTGAACTGGAGGGCGGAACGCTAACCGTGCCTGATGGTTTTGCTGCTATCGGTGAAAACATCCGCACGCAGGATAACCGCATCACCTCAGACCCGCTGTTCTGCGTGTTCCAGAAGCGTGAAATCGTTGTAGACGAAGATTACGACTGCGACCGTATCGTTTGGGTTGATGAGGATGGCAGAGAGGCGACTGAGCGTCAGCGTATTCGATTGGAGCTTCTACATCAAAACTTTCGCGAGCCGCCTGAAAAATGGCGTCGTGTAGCAGTGAAAGATATCGAAGATTTCGTTACCTGCTGTTTCACGGAACAAGGCTGCAAAGACTACCTGGCCTGTAACGGACACAATCTGCGGCAGCCATTCATTTACGTGAAAAGCGGATTCCGCAACGCTGAGTTTATCGACATTCGAAACTGGCTCGCTGCCATAACACTGGATATGCGGGAGTGACGCTATGGCTACCAATGAAATTTTAACAGTTTCGCGCATCGGTCGCGCAGATGGTGAGTACGGCTGTTATTGCCCTCACTGCGGCAAGCCAATGTTCTTCTCGGAAGATGACATTGATGATATCCGAGGATCGCAGTATCAGCACACCAGCATCATCAGCCTTCTGACTAGCGAGCGTTGTGATGGATGGCTTGAGGTGTCTACTGACGCAGGTTACTCACGAATTATGTTCGATCAGGGAGGTGAATAAGCCATGACCAATAGCAAGCTAACAGAGCGCCAGTTAGAGCGAATCATTGAATGCGCGGATGAAGTACTTTCCGCGCTGGCTGGAACAAACGAGGATGTTCACAGAGACAACAGCACTAAAATGTGTCGCCTTTGGGATGATCTGAATGATACGCACGCACCGCCAGAAGTGGTCCTGGCAATGGCTCGCGAGCTTCAGGAATACCGGAAAGCGGCGACAGCATCATTTTATCGCGATGGCATTGAAGCCGCAGCTAAATGGGTAGACCAACTGCGCGAGTCATACGACAACGAATACGGGTATCACGATCCCGACACAGGCACGTTCGAGTTCGGTAATGATGCCCAGCGCGAATATTCAGACACGCTCGTTGATGTGGCTGGGGGAATCCGGGCGTTACACCCTAACGCCTGTCGCGCAGCCATGCAGCAACCTGTAAGTAATCGTGATGAGTTGCCAGAAGAAACTGGCTCATTGCTGCAGTTACGCAATCTCATTCGCCAGCGCCATGCTGAGTGGTCACAGGCCACGTTCGGCGATGTTGGTCCTGTTGGCCCGCTCAAGCACCTATCGAAAGAAGCGCTTGAGGCCGCAGCCGAACCAGGCGACCTGAGTGAGTGGGCTGATATGCAGTTTCTGTTGTGGGACGCACAGCGCCGCGCCGGTCTCAGCGATGGTGAAATCACTGCAGCGATGGAAGAAAAGCTGAAGGTGAATATGGCGCGCCACTGGCCAGAGCCGAAAGAAGGCGAACCGCGACTGCATATCAAAGAGGCTGGCAACTCTCCGGTAATTCCGGATGGTTGGATTATGGTTCCGAAGGAGCCAACACCAGAGATGCGTGAAGCGTTTCATATCGCAAATGAAGAGTCTGAGTCTGGGCGTCATGGAGTGTGGAGCCCATACCATCAATGGCAGGCCATGCTCGCAGCAGCACCGCAGCAGGAGGAAATTTAACGTGAAACACTTAATGATTGACCTTGAAACTATGGGTACCAAGCCATCAGCACCAATCGTCGCCATCGGTGCGGTGTTCTTTGAACCGCAGACCGGCGAACTGGGAGCTGAGTTCTATACCGCGGTGAATCTGTCCAGCGACATGGATCTTGGTGCAGCTCCCGACGGTGACATATTCTGTGGTGGTTGAAGCAGTCGGCCGAAGCACGTGCGGCGATATGCACTGACGATACGCTCCCTATCGCCGACGCACTTTCCGAATTGAGCGCATTCATCAGCCGTAACTCTGAAAATCCACGCTATCTGAAAGTCTGGGGCAACGGTGCAAACTTTGACAACGTGATACTGCGTGCAGCTTACGAACGCGCTGGCCACGCATGTCCGTGGCAATTCTGGAACGACAGCGACGTGCGCACCATGGTGTTGCTCGGTCGCAAGCTTGGCTTCGATCCGAAGCGCGATATGCCATTTGATGGCGTTGCGCACAATGCCCTGGCTGATGCGCGTCACCAGGCCAAATACATCTCAGCAATATGGCAGCGCATACTGCCAACCAGTACCGAAGAATAAATCTGAATGCCCGGGTGCAGCCGGGCTGTATGGAGAAATAGCTATGCTTCAAATGCTGACTTTAGAAGAATGGGCCGCAGAGAAGTACCGGAGTAACCCGCCAAGTCTGAATACGTTACGCCGATACGCAAAGCAAAGCATGTTTAACCCACCTGCCACCAAAGAAGGACGATTTTGGCGAGTGAGAGAGGATGCTGAAATAACCGGAAATATTGCTCAACCAGTGATCTGCAAAACAGATTCACCAATACTTCAGAGGATATTGTCCGATGGCTGCCAGACCACGTAAAAATAACGTTAAGGTGCCAAACCTTTACCCGCTTTATAGTCGGAAAGTGAACAAAGTTTACTGGCGATATAAGCACCCAATAACCGGGAAGTTTCATAGCCTCGGAACGAATGAAGAAGAAGCTGCTGCTATCGCTATTGAGGCTAATTACCGTTTAGCTGAACAGCGGACCAGGCAAATATTAGCGCTTAGCGACCGGATTGCCACCAGCAAAGGTAAATCAATTACTACGACGACATGGCTTGATCGTTACTGGAAAATACAGGAAGAACGACTTGAAGCTGGAGATATAAAGCTGAATACATATAAACAGAAAGCTAAGCCCGTATCTCTGCTAAAAGAACGTGTTGGCATGAAACTGATTTCAGCGGTAGATGTTAGGGACGTGGCGCAGATCCTTGATGAGTACATCACTGCCGGTCAACCCAGAATGGCACAGGTAATTCGTTCCGTGTTAATCGACGTGTTCAAAGAGGCGCAACATTTCGGAGAAGTCCCACCAGCCTACAACCCTGCCCTGGCGACAAAGCAGCCCAGGCGCAGGATCGCAAGGCAGCGCCTATCGCTGGAGGAATGGCAGAAGATATTCGATATTGCCGACGCCAATCATCGCTATATGGGGAATGCCATGTTGCTGGCGCTGGTCACCGGCCAGAGATTGGGTGACGTCTCGAATATGAAATTCACCGATGTCTGGGAGGATCATCTTCACGTTGTGCAGGAGAAAACTGGTAGCAAAATTGCGATCCCTCTGTCCTTGCGCCTGAACGCAATAGGCTGGTGCCTGCGGGATGTGATAGTCAGATGCCGGGATTATGCGGTCAGTCCCTATATGGTCCACTTCTTCCGGGCCACATCACAAGCAGAACGTGGTGCACAGGTAAAGTCCAATACCATAACAATGAATTTCAGCAAAGCGCGGGATAAAGCAGAGATTGAATGGGGCGACGGTACGCCAGCGACATTTCACGAACAGCGGTCGCTGGCAGAACGTCTATATGAAGCCCAGGGGATCGATACACAGAAACTGCTCGGCCATAAATCACCGAACCAGACGGCTCGCTATCATGACGATCGAGGAAAGGATTGGACTAAGGTAGCCTTCTAACCCATAGAGGCTACCCTAAAGAATGGTATTTAATTCGCCGCCTGCTCAGGATGAGTTGGCGGATCATTGGAAATGATTAAATTGAATTGCCCACGGGCTACATGACCATTTTCAGTGACTTCGAGATAACTGATTCTCACCACTTCTCCTGTAACGATCGCCTCTACAAGTGCTTTTAATTCTTCAGGGCGGGCAATGTCTTCAGCAACCTTTATGGTAAAACTCTCACCGTTGCTCACTCGAATTACGCTTAGGTTAAGTTCAGTGCTCGTCATTCCAGATCGAGAGATGCCTTTGATATAGAAGTTATCAAAACGCTCAGTTCTTTCACGATCGACACTTTGCCTATTTTTATAATCTTGAAGAGCTGCACCATTATATTTCTGGTTACCAACTTTCACGGATTCGGCATCTTGAGCCACAGACTTCAGCAACGACACTTTCCCATCCTCACCATGGGCTTCAATTTCACGGCTAACCGCTGTTTCACCTCTACGCTTTACTTCTTCACCTAACTCAAACGCCCGAGTCATTCCCCCAACGACGGCCTGAGTAGTCTGGGTTTGAGCGTCCAAATCGGCATGATGGTCTTGGCTGTTCGTATGCAAATAGAAGCAGCCGCCAGCGGTCAGAGCGATAATCAGTGACAGTAAAATTGTCATTTTCTGTACGCCACTCATGCCTTCAAATGCTCCAGTGAGGAATGCAAGAAACTGATTAAAGGTGCCTGACCAATCAGTTTCTGAGTCAGTCGAACCTTCTTTGATCTGAAAGATAATGTCCAAAGACTGCTTATCTTCGTTAGTAAGCCTCTGTAGATTCGAAGTTCCATATTTCGCCAGCGCATATGCCCTTTGGAATGACTCGTGCATACTGGCAAGGCCATAAACCATCGAACTCGTCAACGAAGAATGAAATTTGTCACCCTTAACATTGATGTGAAGATTGGGCCAACCTTGGAAGTTTAAATCTATTGGCAAATCAGTACCAGGTTCGGCCGCTTCTCTTTGCAAAAAATCATCAACGACATTCCAAAATGATTCTGCATTCTCAATCACAATTGCTGCGTCACTCATCCCAAATACCTTGCTTGTGTAAAGTCTTCCCTGATGTTTTTTAACATAGACTCGTCTTTCGAAACCATGTTTCAGACAGGGGTTTTGATAAATTATTTTGATAAAATTTTGATAACCGTTAGCACGCTAACAAAAAACAACGGGAGCGTTAAGCTCCCGTTAATCGATTTAACAAATATCGAATTTACATATTGTCGATGATCGCGTCACCAAACTCTGAACATTTCAGCAGCTTAGCGCCTTCCATCAGGCGTTCGAAGTCATAGGTCACGGTCTTGGCAGCGATTGCGCCTTCCATGCCTTTAACAATCAGGTCTGCGGCTTCGAACCATTCCATGTGACGGAGCATCATTTCAGCTGACAGGATGACGGAACCTGGGTTCACTTTATCCTGGCCTGCGTACTTCGGTGCAGTCCCGTGGGTGGCTTCGAACAGTGCGCATTCGTCACCGATGTTTGCGCCTGGTGCGATACCGATACCACCAACCTGTGCCGCCAGGGCATCAGAAATGTAGTCACCGTTCAGGTTCATACACGCGATAACATCGTACTCAGCCGGACGCAGCAGGATCTGCTGCAGGAACGCATCGGCGATCACATCTTTAACGATGATCTCTTTGCCGGTTTTCGGGTTCTTGATTTTCTGCCACGGGCCGCCGTCGATCAGCTCACCGCCGAATTCTTCTTTCGCCAGCTGGTAACCCCAGTCTTTGAAAGCGCCTTCGGTGAACTTCATGATGTTGCCTTTGTGAACCAGGGTCACAGAGTCACGGTCGTTGGTGATAGCGTAATCAATTGCCGCGCGAACCAGGCGTTTGGTGCCTTCTTCTGAACATGGCTTGATGCCGATACCGCAATGTTCAGGGAAGCGAATTTTCTTCACGCCCATTTCTTCACGCAGGAACTTGATCACTTTTTCCGCGTCGGCAGAGTCAGCTTTCCACTCGATGCCTGCGTAGATGTCTTCTGAGTTTTCACGGAAGATGACCATGTCGGTCAGTTCTGGGTGTTTAACCGGGCTTGGGGTGCCCTGGTAGTAACGTACCGGACGCAGGCAGACGTAAAGGTCCAGCTCCTGGCGCAGGGCTACGTTCAGAGAACGAATACCGCCACCGACCGGAGTGGTCAGCGGGCCTTTGATGGCCACGCGATAATCGCGAATCAGGTCCAGAGTTTCAGCTGGCAGCCAGACGTCCTGGCCGTACAGTTTGGTGGATTTTTCCCCGGTGTAAATTTCCATCCAGGAAATTTTACGCTCGCCTTTGTAGGCTTTCTCTACGGCGGCATTCACCACTTTGATCATCGGCGGAGTTACGTCCACACCGATACCATCACCTTCGATGAAGGGAATAATCGGATTGTGGGGGACGTTCAGTTTGCCGTTTTGCAGGGTGATCTTTTGGCCTTCCGCCGGAACAACTACTTTGCTTTCCATTAACCTCTCCTTCGAGCGCTTCTGGTGACTGCTCGTGACTTTCGTGTCCTGGGTAGCGTTGCTGCCCCGCAACGCGAATAGTGTGAGCAATATTTTTTGTTAATGATTTGTAATGAGCTGGTTGATACTACCTGAATGTTGGGTTCCATGAAAGGTCTTCGTAATTAGGCTATAATGCGGCAATTGACCCGGCCTGAAAATACCATGAATAAAACTTCTTTTAGAAATCACCGCCTTAAGCGATTCAGCTCACAACAAGCGTCCAGACAACGCAAAGAAAGCCAGCCAAAACGCGTCATTTTGTTCAATAAACCCTACGATGTTTTGCCGCAGTTTACTGACGAAGCCGGGCGCAGCACCCTGAAAGATTTTATCGACGTCCAGGACGTGTATGCCGCCGGACGACTCGACCGCGACAGCGAGGGCCTACTTGTCCTCACCAATGACGGCGCGTTGCAGGCGCGGCTCACTCAACCGGGCAAACGCACCGGGAAAATCTACTTTGTGCAGGTGGAAGGTGATCCGGACGAGGAAGCGCTGAATTCACTGCGTAACGGTGTTACCCTCAATGACGGACCCACCCTCCCGGCGGGTATTGAGAGGGTCGCTGCGCCTGAATGGCTGTGGCCGCGTAACCCGCCGATTCGTGAACGTAAATCCATCCCCACCAGCTGGCTAAAAGTCACGCTGTATGAAGGCCGAAATCGTCAGGTTCGCCGCATGACCGCCCATGTGGGCTACCCTACCCTGCGTTTGATTCGTTACGCGATGGGCAATTACACTCTGGACAATCTTGCTAATGGTCAGTGGCGCGATGCCTGACAAGGAGCCGTATATGTTTAAACCGCACGTCACCGTTGCCTGCCTGGTTCACGCCAAGGGTAAGTTTTTGATTGTGGAAGAAACAGTTAATGGAAAAGCCACCTGGAATCAGCCAGCCGGGCATCTGGAAGCCGATGAAACGCTGGTTCAGGCCGCTGAACGCGAGCTGTGGGAAGAGACCGGCATTCGCGCCACGCCGCAGCATCTGGTACGTATGCATCAATGGATTGCCCCGGACAACACGCCGTTCCTGCGCTTTCTGTTTGCCATCGAACTGGATGATGTTTGCGAGACGCAACCCCATGATGACGATATCGATCGTTGCCTGTGGCTGAGCGCCGAAGAGATCCTCACCGCCTGTCATTTACGCTCTCCGCTAGTGGCCGAGAGTATCCGCTGCTGGCAGAGCGGCCAGCGTCTGCCGCTAGAAATTATCGGCGAATTTAACTGGCCCTTCACAAAGGGTGTCAACCCTGGGGCTGCGTGATAGAATATGCCGCCTTGAAGTTCAATGTCGTGAGTATTCCAATGTCAGAAAGCCCAAAAAAAGTGATCGTCGGCATGTCCGGCGGTGTCGATTCCTCCGTTTCTGCCTACCTGCTGCAACAGCAAGGTTATAAGGTTGAAGGCCTGTTCATGAAGAACTGGGAAGAGGACGACGGCGAGGAATATTGTACAGCCGCAGCTGACCTGGCCGATGCCCAGGCCGTGTGCGACAAGCTCGGCATTGAGCTGCACACCGTCAATTTTGCTGCAGAATACTGGGACAACGTGTTTGAGCTGTTCCTCGAAGAGTACAAAGCCGGTCGCACCCCGAATCCGGATATTCTGTGCAACAAAGAAATCAAATTTAAAGCCTTCCTTGAGTTCGCTGCCGAAGATTTAGGTGCCGATTACATCGCCACCGGTCACTACGTGCGCCGCGCTGACGTGAATGGCAAAAGCCAGCTGCTGCGCGGTCTCGACGGGAATAAAGACCAGAGCTACTTCCTGTACACGCTGGGCCACGAACAGATTGCCCAAAGCCTGTTCCCGGTTGGCGAGCTGGAAAAGCCTGAAGTTCGCCGCATTGCGGAAGAACTCGATCTCATCACCGCGAAGAAAAAAGACTCCACCGGTATCTGTTTCATCGGCGAACGCAAATTCCGTGAATTCCTTGGCCGCTACCTGCCTGCTCAACCGGGTAAAATCGTTACCGTTGATGGCGACGTGATTGGCGAGCACCAGGGTCTGATGTATCACACCCTCGGCCAGCGTAAAGGCCTGGGCATCGGTGGCACCAAAGACGGCAGCGAAGAGCCGTGGTACACCGTCGATAAAGACGTTGAAAATAACATTCTGGTGGTGGCTCAGGGTCATGACCACCCGCGCCTGATGTCCGTCGGCCTGATTGCCCAACAGTTACACTGGGTCGATCGTGAGCCGGTAAATGGCACCCTGCGCTGCACGGTGAAGACCCGCTATCGCCAGACAGACATTCCGTGCACCGTGATCGCACTGGATGAAGACCGCATTGAGGTTCGCTTTGACGAGCCCGTTTCTGCCGTAACCCCTGGCCAGTCCGCCGTGTTCTACAGCGGTGAAGTGTGCCTCGGTGGCGGCATTATCGAGCAGCGTTTGCCGCTGCCGGTTTAAGACTCAGACAGCACACAGAAAGGAGTTTTAGTGGCGAAGAACTATTACGACATCACTATCGCGCTGGCCGGGATTTGCCAGTCGGCCCGTCTGGTTCAGCAGCTTGCGCATCAGGGTCACTGCGACAACGATGCCCTGCACGTGGCGCTGAACAGCGTTATCGATCTCAACCCGGATTCCACTCTGGGCGTGTTCGGTGGCAGTGAAGCCAATCTTCGCCTCGGCCTTGAAACGCTGCTTGGGGTGCTTAACGCCAGCAGTCGTCAGGGTCTCAACGCCGAACTGACGCGTTACACCTTAAGCCTGATGGTGCTGGAACGTAAGCTCTTTGCCGCCAAAGGCGCCATGGACACCCTCGGCGAACGCATTGCCGGGCTGCAGCGCCAGTTAGACCATTTCGATTTGCAGTCTGAAACCCTGATGAGCGCGATGGCGGCTATTTATGTCGACGTGATTAGCCCGCTGGGTCCGCGTATTCAGGTCACCGGTTCCCCTGCTGTGCTGCAAAGCCCGCAGGTGCAGGCCAAAGTTCGTGCTGGCCTGTTGGCAGGTATCCGTGCCGCGGTGCTATGGCACCAGGTTGGCGGCGGTCGTCTGCAACTCATGTTTTCCCGTAATCGCCTGACCACTCAGGCAAAACAAATTCTTGCTCATATAACTCCGGAGTTGTGATCTATGGAATTATCCTCACTGACCGCCGTTTCCCCTGTCGATGGACGCTACGGCGATAAAGTCAGCGCGCTGCGCGGCATTTTCAGCGAATTCGGTTTGCTGAAATTCCGTGTGCAGGTTGAAGTTCGCTGGCTGCAAAAATTAGCCGCGCACACAGCTGTCAAGGAAGTTCCAGCTTTTGCTGCTGACGCAAACGGTTTCCTCGATAAGATCATCGCTGACTTTAACGAAGAAGACGCCGCGCGCATTAAAACCATCGAGCGCACCACCAACCACGATGTGAAGGCGGTTGAGTATTTCCTGAAAGAGAAAGTGGCTGATGTTCCTGCCCTGCACGCGGTGTCTGAGTTCATTCACTTCGCCTGCACCTCTGAGGACATCAACAACTTGTCCCACGCGCTAATGCTGAAAACCGCGCGCGACGAAGTGGTGCTGCCGTACTGGCGTAAGCTTATCGATGCGGTGAAAGACCTCGCGGTTCAGTATCGCGATATCCCCCTGCTTTCCCGTACCCACGGCCAGCCTGCGACCCCGTCCACCATGGGTAAAGAGATGGCGAACGTGGCGTACCGTCTGGAGCGTCAGTATCGTCAGCTGAACCAGGTGGAAATCCTCGGTAAAATCAACGGTGCGGTCGGCAACTATAACGCTCACATCGCAGCCTACCCAGAAGTCGATTGGCATGAATTCAGCGAAGCGTTCGTGACGTCGCTCGGCATTCAGTGGAACCCGTACACCACCCAGATTGAACCGCACGATTACATCGCTGAACTGTTCGACTGCGTGGCGCGCTTCAACACGATCCTGATCGACTTCGATCGCGATGTGTGGGGCTACGTGGCGCTGAACCACTTCAAGCAGAAAACCATTGCCGGTGAAATCGGTTCTTCTACCATGCCGCACAAAGTGAACCCGATTGACTTCGAAAACTCCGAAGGCAACCTCGGCCTGTCCAATGCCGTGCTGCAACATCTGGCGAGCAAACTGCCGGTTTCCCGTTGGCAGCGTGACCTCACCGATTCCACGGTGCTGCGTAATCTCGGTGTCGGTCTCGGCTATGCGCTGATTGCGTACCAGTCCACGCTGAAAGGCGTGAGCAAACTGGAAGTGAACCGCGATCGCCTGCTGGCAGAGCTGGACAGCAACTGGGAAGTGTTGGCAGAGCCCATCCAGACCGTGATGCGTCGTTACGGCATCGAAAAACCGTACGAGAAGCTGAAAGAGTTGACCCGCGGGAAACGCGTTGACGCCGAAGGCATGAAAGAGTTTATCGATGGTCTGGCGCTGCCAGAGCACGAGAAAACGCGCCTGAAAGCCATGACTCCGGCCAACTACATCGGTCGCGCCATTACGATGGTTGATGAGCTGAAGTAAGCTGCCTCTCCTCTCTTCCCGCCCGGGGCGGGGAGAGAGGTCTCTCCCCCTGGTTTATGCAATGTTTATCCCCACAGCCCTATAATCAGCGTTAAACTATTCAAATCGTAAATGAAAGGGAGTAGAGACATGCGCGTACTCGTCGTGGAGGATAACGCCCTGTTGCGTCACCATCTCAAAGTTCAGCTGCAGGAGCTGGGCCACCAGGTTGATGCTGCGGAAGACGCAAAGGAAGCGGATTATTATCTCGGTGAACATGTGCCGGATATTGCGATTGTCGATTTAGGCTTGCCGGATGAAGACGGGCTGTCGATGATCCGCCGCTGGCGCAGCCATGAAATCTCACTCCCGGTGCTGGTGTTGACCGCCCGCGAAGGCTGGCAGGACAAAGTCGAAGTGCTGAGCGCCGGTGCAGATGATTACGTGACCAAACCGTTCCATATCGAAGAAGTGGTGGCGCGGATGCAGGCGTTGCTGCGCCGTAACAGCGGCCTGGCATCGCAGGTGATTTCCCTTCCGCCGTTCCAGGTCGATTTGTCACGCCGTGAGCTGTCGGTGAATGAAGAGGTCATCAAGCTGACCGCTTTTGAATACACCATTATGGAAACGCTTATCCGCAATAACGGCAAAGTCGTCAGTAAAGATTCGCTAATGTTGCAACTCTACCCCGACGCCGAACTGCGCGAGAGCCACACCATCGACGTGCTGATGGGCCGCCTGCGCAAGAAAATCCAGGCGCAGTACCCGCAGGACGTGATCACCACCGTACGAGGTCAGGGTTACCTGTTCGAACTACGCGGATGAAAAAAGTACTCAGGCATATTTTGCCCCTCTCCCTGCGCGTCCGCTTTTTGCTCGCGACCGCAGGGGTCGTTCTGGTGCTATCACTGGCGTACGGGATGGTCGCGCTGGTCGGCTATAGCGTCAGCTTCGATAAAACCACTTTCCGTTTGCTGCGCGGTGAAAGCAACCTGTTCTACACCCTCGCCCGCTTTGAAAATAACAAAATCAGCGTTGAGATCCCCGAAAACCTCGACCAGCAAAGCCCGACCATGGCGTTAATTTACGACAAGCACGGCAAACTGATGTGGATGCAGCGCGACGTTCCATGGCTGGTGGACCGGATCCGCCCGGAATGGCTGAAGACCAACGGTTTCCACGAAATCGAAGCCGACGTTGGCTCATCAAGCATGCTGCTGCGTAACGATCATGCGGTAATGCAGCAGCTCAACGAGATTCGCCAGCAGGATGACGACTCCGAAATGACCCACTCGGTCGCCGTCAATATCTATCCCGCGACTGCCCATTTGCCGCAGATGACCATCGTGGTCGTCGACACCATTCCCATTGAGCTGAAACGCTCGTATATGGTGTGGAGCTGGTTTATCTATGTGCTGGCGGCAAATTTGCTGTTGGTGATTCCGCTATTGTGGGTCGCTGCGTGGTGGAGTTTGCGGCCGATAGAATCGCTGGCAAAAGAGGTGCGCGAACTGGAAGAGCACCACCGCGAGACGCTGAACCCGGAAACCACCCGCGAACTCACAAGCCTGGTGCAAAACCTTAATCGCCTGCTGAAAAGCGAGCGCGACCGCTACGACAAGTACCGCACCACGCTGACCGACCTCACGCACAGCCTGAAAACACCGTTGGCGGTGCTGCAAAGCACCCTGCGTTCCCTGCGCGGGAACAAGCTCAGCGTGGAGGACGCCGAGCCGGTGATGCTGGAGCAAATCAGCCGTATCTCGCAGCAGATTGGCTATTACCTGCATCGCGCCAGTATGCGCACGGGCAGCATGTTACTCAGCCGTGAGCTGCACTCCGTGGCACCGTTACTGGATAATCTGACGTCGGCGCTGAACAAGGTGTATCAGCGTAAAGGCGTGAACATCACTCTCGATATCTCACCGGAAATCAGCTTCGTCGGCGAACAAAACGACTTTATGGAAGTGCTGGGCAACGTGCTGGATAACGCCTGTAAATACTGTCTGGAGTTCGTGGAGGTGTCGGCCCGCCAGACGGACGATCATCTGCATATTTTCGTAGAAGATGACGGGCCAGGTATTCCGCGAAGCAAACGCGATCTGGTGTTTGACCGCGGTCAGCGCGTGGATACGCTGCGTCCAGGCCAGGGCGTCGGGCTTTCCGTGGCGCGTGAAATTGTGGATCAGTATGAAGGCAAAATTCTGCCCGGTGACAGCCCGCTCGGCGGCGCAAAAATGGAAGTGATTTTCGGCCGCCAGCATCCGGAAAGCAAAGAGGCCTGAGTCTTTTTTTACCGCCGCCTGCATCGTCAGGCGGTGCCATCCGTTATACTCGTCATACTTCATGCAACTCGAATGATTTAGAGTCAATACTCCCAACAGAAGCCTGCCTGTGGAATAAAACATTATGGATTATCAGTTATCGCTCAACTGGCCCGACTTTATCGAACGCTACTGGCAAAAACGCCCGGTCGTGTTGAAGCGCGGCTTTACCGACTTTGTCGACCCAATTTCCCCTGACGAACTGGCGGGCCTCGCCATGGAAGACGAAGTGGATAGCCGCCTCGTCAGCCACCATGAAGGCAAATGGCAGGTCAGCCACGGCCCCTTCCAAAGCTACGATCACCTGAGTGAAAACAACTGGTCGCTGCTGGTGCAGGCGGTAAACCACTGGCATGAACCAACCGCGGCGCTAATGCGCCCGTTCCGCGCCCTGCCCGACTGGCGCATTGACGATCTGATGATTTCGTTCTCCGTGCCCGGCGGCGGCGTTGGCCCACATCTGGATCAGTACGATGTCTTTATCATTCAGGGAACCGGTCGCCGTCGCTGGCGCGTGGGTGACAAAGTGCCGATGAAGCAGCACTGCCCGCACCCGGACCTGCTACAGGTCTCCCCGTTCGACGCGATTATCGATGAAGAAATGGAGCCAGGCGACATTCTCTATATTCCGCCAGGTTTCCCGCACGAAGGCTATTCGCTGGAAAACTCGCTGAACTATTCGGTCGGTTTCCGCGCGCCAAGCGGCAAAGAGCTGATCAGTGGTTTCGCGGATTACGTCTTGCAGCGTGAACTGGGGACACACCGTTATACAGACCCGGACGTGCCTGCGCGTGAACATCCGGCGGATATCGTGCCGCAGGAACTCGAGAAGTTGCGCGCGATGATGCTCGAAATGATCAGCCAGCCGGAACACTTTACCCAGTGGTTTGGCGAGTTTATCAGCCAGACGCGCCACGAACTCGACGTTTCTCCGCCGGAGCCGCCGTATCAGGCCGATGAAATCTACGATGCGCTGCAACAGGGCGACAAACTGGTTCGTCTGGGTGGCCTGCGCGTACTGCGCATTGACGGTGAAGTGTATGTGAACGGTGAGAAAATTGAATCGCCACATCGCCCGGCACTGGAAGCGCTGGCGAGTCATATTGAACTGAACGCGGAACACTTTGGCGATGCGCTGGAAGACCCTTCCTTCCTGGCGATGCTGTCAGCGTTGGTTAACTGCGGTTATTGGTTCTTTGAGGACTGATAACATACATCCCCATGGCATCGCCACACCATGGGGTAAATGTCAGGCAATGTAATGGGGTCTTCCCCTTGTAGTAACCCTTAGGCAGTGCAGCAACCTCACTAACATTGATGCTCCGTCCGAGTGGTTCTTCTTGTACCCTCCCACACTGTAGCGGCACAGGAACGAAACTGTGCCGCTCCGCTCAAGTAGTGACGATTTATCATCCCACTGTGGCCCAAGATGTAGGAGGCGATCATTCCATTAACAAAGCCCCGGTAGAGTTTAATCAGAAACTATTTGTGGCGCAGACCTCCGAACAGGGTAATTTTACTATCCCCCTCACTGCCGCTTATATTCAAACCAGTGACACCATCAAAACAGGCGTGGCGAATTTTATGGCGAGCTACGAGTAACATTATGAGTTGATTGTTTTTCCTCTCAATTTGGTTATTGGTTCCTTCGAGGATTAATCATTACTACGCCCTTCTTTCTACAAATGAAGGGCGTAATCCTTGGCTTATCGGAAGCAGTTCCAACCACGCTTGGTCATCGTTTTATTTAACTTAATGACACACCAACTGCTGCCAAGAAAGGCATAGCGTGTCGACAGGTAGCGGTTAAGAAAATGCTGGAACTCTTCTTTTCTTTGAAAACTATATTCACCGCTATTAGAATCAAAGAGCTTTATCATTTCTAGCTCATTGGTAATTGTATAAGATAAAGCATGCGACTTATCATTTCCATTAAGAAGAATGACGCCATAAACAGGAAGTGGCCCATTGTTTATTAATTCGCGGTACAATGCAGATGTGAAATAGATATCAACATCCCCAGAGGAATAGCTGGTTTTAGCGCCGAGCAAGATAAGATTTCGCTTGCCGCCCCATTTCTGAATCTGACGAATAATCAAGTCATTCTTTATTTTTGTGTTATTTTTCCCGGCGCTACTGACACCATCAAGAATAATTTTATACTGATTATCAATATGGAGATGTTCATATTCCCGCTCCAGCTTTTTTATTAAGTCATGGTTATGTGTTTTTTGCCACCTGGAGACTCTGTTCTGCACCTTAGTTTTCTCAAAATAGCTCACATCCATTTTATATTTACAGGTCGCATGGAGCCATGCCAGCGCTAACGAGAAACAGCAACCATCATCAGCTTTTTTTAACCTGGGATGACTATCAATATAAGCAGTCTGATTAAATAAAAAATTTTTACTCATAGTAAACACCACATCCTTATGCTATTTATCGTGACACTATAATTGCTGTTAAAACAACCAGGCCACGATATAATAGCTAAAAGCACGGTGTCCATTTAATGACTATTTAACTCCCGCAGCGGTTAGCTCTGCAATCCGCACAATCACTCTTACCGCTTTTTCCATTCCTTCCAGCGTCGCGAACTCGTGCTTACCGTGGTAGTTATAACCGCCGGTAAAGATGTTAGGACACGGTAATCCCATAAATGAAAGCTGCGAGCCATCGGTGCCGCCGCGAATCGGTTTCATCAGCGGTTCGATATCGCAATCACGCATCGCCTGCTGCGCGACTTCGATAATGTGCGGATGCTCCATCACCTTTTCACGCATGTTGTAATAACTGTCTTCGATGATGAGTTCGATGTAGCAATCCGGGTGCAATCCTTTGCCGACCTTTTTCGCGATTTCCATCATTTTGCGCTTCCGCGCTTCGAACTGTTTACGGTCGAAATCGCGAATAATGTAGTGCATCTGCGCGCTGTCGACGGTGCCTTTAATACTGGTCAGATGGAAGAAACCTTCATAGCCTTCCGTCTGCTCAGGGCTTTCGTCGGCGGGTACTTCAGCGTGAATGCGCGAAGCCAGCGACAGTGCGTTCACCATCACGCCTTTTGCGCTGCCCGGATGCACGTTGTTGCCCACAATTTTGATGGTCACCGACGCCGCGTTGAAGTTCTCGTATTCCAGTTCGCCCACACCGCCGCCGTCGACGGTATATGCCCATTGAGCCCCGAACGCCTCAACGTCAAAATGTTTGGCTCCCTTGCCCACTTCTTCATCCGGCGTGAAGGCCACACGAATTTCACCGTGCGGCACGTTATTGGCCTTCATCAACGCCAGCGCGGTCATGATTTCCGCCACGCCGGCTTTGTCATCCGCGCCGAGCAGCGTTTTGCCATCGGTAGTGATCAACGTCTGGCCGAGCAGTTGATGCAGCACCGGGAACATCACCGGGGACAGCACTTCATCGCCGATACCGAGCGCGATATCTCCCCCGCGATAGTTTTCGACAATCTGCGGATTGACGTTTTTACCGCTAAAATCGGGTGAGGTATCGACGTGAGAAATAAAACCAATGACTGGAATATCACCCTCAACGTTAGCAGGCAGCGTGGCCATCACCGTGCCCTTCTCACTCAGCGTGACGTCAACCAGCCCCAATTCTTCGAGCTGCGTTTTGAGCAGGCGTAACAATTTCCATTGCCCTTCGGTGCTCGGCACCTGCCGCACGCCAGGCTTCGACTGCGTATCCAGCGAAACGTACTGCAAAAACCGCTCAAGTAATTTATCCATGTCGTCGCCCTCATTTTTCGTGTCAACATTATCAGTAAGCACCGATCCCTAAATATTGCGTCAGGTCACTTTTGGCCCGGCAATTGAGATTTTTTTTCAATCACCTGTGCGAATTGTATAAAGGTAGTCAACAAGGAGGCAGAATGATTGGCGATTTCAGGGGATTGCCGTAGAATGCCAGCCCTTAATTATGTGTCAGACCTTTAAAGGTGGTTAACCACACACCCCGTAGCGGGAATCATTCGCTGCGTTTACATGGGACAGAGTAAAAAATTGAATACACAATCGCGTTCGCTTTCACCGCTGGTGCATCTGGCGGGGATTCGCAAAGGCTTTGATGGTAAAACAGTCATTTCAGATCTCAATCTCACCATCAATAATGGTGAATTCCTTACGCTGCTAGGCCCCTCCGGCTGTGGTAAAACCACGGTGTTACGTCTGATTGCCGGGCTCGAAAATGTCGACCACGGCCGCATACATCTTGAAGATATCGACATCACCGATGTTCCGGCGGAAAACCGCCACGTTAATACTGTATTTCAAAGCTACGCGCTGTTCCCGCACATGACCGTGTTCGAGAACGTCGCCTTCGGCCTGCGGATGCAAAAAACGCCTGCCAACGAAATTACGCCTCGCGTTACCGATGCCCTGCGCA
This sequence comes from Scandinavium hiltneri, assembly GCF_024764835.1. Taxonomy (GTDB): domain Bacteria; phylum Pseudomonadota; class Gammaproteobacteria; order Enterobacterales; family Enterobacteriaceae; genus Scandinavium; species Scandinavium hiltneri. The sequence continues at coordinate 146,831 of NZ_JALIGE010000076.1, forward strand.
TGGTGCAGCTGGACGAGTTTGCCCAGCGCAAACCGCATCAGCTTTCCGGCGGACAGCAGCAGCGTGTGGCTATCGCCCGCGCGGTGGTGAATAAACCGCGTCTATTATTGCTGGACGAATCCCTTTCTGCGCTCGATTACAAACTGCGTAAGCAGATGCAGAACGAACTCAAAGCCCTACAGCGCAAGCTCGGTATTACCTTTGTGTTCGTCACCCACGATCAGGAAGAAGCCCTGACCATGTCTGACCGTATCGTAGTGATGCGGGATGGCAAAATCGAGCAAGACGGCACGCCGCGTGAAATTTATGAAGAGCCGAAGAACCTGTTCGTCGCCGGATTCATTGGTGAAATCAATATGTTCAACGCCACGGTAATTGAACGTCTGGATGAACAACGCGTGCGCGCCAACGTTGAAGGCCGCGAGTGTAATATCTACGTCAACTTCTCGGTAGAAAAAGGCCAGAAGCTTAATGTGCTGTTGCGTCCGGAAGATTTGCGCGTCGATGAAGTTAATCACGATAACGACATCGAGGGCCTGATTGGCTACGTGCGCGAGCGCAACTACAAGGGCATGACCCTGGAATCCGTGGTTGAGCTGGAAAACGGAAAAATGGTGATGGTCAGCGAATTCTTCAATGAAGACGACCCGGACTTCGACCATTCTCTGGATCAAAAAATGGCCATCAATTGGGTCGAAAGCTGGGAGGTGGTGCTGGCTGATGAAGAACACCAGTAAATTCCAGAAGGTGGTTATCGCCACCATCGTCGGTTGGCTGGTGGTATTTGTCTTTCTGCCCAACCTGATGATTATTGGTACCAGCTTCCTGACCCGTGACGATGCCAGTTTCGTCAAAATGGTCTTTTCGCTGGATAACTACGCGCGTCTGCTCGACCCACTCTATTTTGATGTTTTACTGCACTCGCTGAATATGGCGCTGCTGGCCACGCTGGCGTGTCTGCTCCTCGGCTATCCGTTCGCCTGGTTCCTGGCACGCCTGCAGGAAAAAGTCCGCCCTCTGCTGTTGTTTCTGCTGATTGTTCCGTTCTGGACCAACTCGCTGATCCGCATTTACGGCCTGAAAATTTTCCTCAGCACCAAAGGCTATCTCAACGCGTTCCTGCTGTGGATAGGGGTGATTGATACGCCGATTCGCATTATGTATACGCCAGGCGCGGTGATCATCGGCCTGGTCTACATTCTATTACCCTTTATGGTGATGCCGCTCTATTCCAGTATTGAGAAGCTCGACAAACCGCTGCTGGAAGCGGCCCGCGATTTAGGCGCCAATAAGTTCCAGACCTTTATACGCATCCTCATACCGCTGACCATGCCGGGCATTATTGCCGGCTGTCTGCTGGTGATGCTGCCCGCGATGGGCCTGTTCTACGTCTCCGACCTGATGGGCGGCGCGAAGAACCTGCTTATCGGCAACGTCATTAAAAGCCAGTTCCTGAATATTCGCGACTGGCCTTTCGGCGCGGCCACCAGCATTACACTGACGCTGGTGATGGGCCTGATGCTGCTGGTTTACTGGCGCGCTGCGCGGTTGCTGAATAGAACGGTGGAACTCGAATGATCGGTCGTCTGCTTCGCGGCGGCTTTATGACCGCCATTTACGCTTACCTCTATATTCCGATCATTATTTTGATCGTGAACTCCTTTAACAGCTCGCGGTTTGGCATTAACTGGCGGGGTTTTACCACCCAGTGGTACAGCCTGCTGATGAACAACGACAGTCTGTTGCAGGCGGCACAGCACTCGCTGACGATGGCGGTATTTTCCGCAACGTTTGCCACGCTGATTGGCTCACTCACCGCGGTGGCGCTGTTTCGCTATCGTTTTCGCGGTAAACCGTTCGTCAGCGGCATGTTGTTTGTGGTGATGATGTCGCCGGATATCGTGATGGCGATTTCCCTGCTGGTGCTGTTTATGCTGATTGGCATTCAGCTCGGCTTTTGGTCGCTGTTGTTCTCGCACATCACTTTCTGTCTGCCGTTTGTAGTGGTCACCGTTTACTCACGCCTGAAAGGCTTTGATGTGCGAATGCTGGAGGCCGCGAAAGACCTGGGTGCCAGCGAAATGACCATTCTGCGCAAAATCATCTTGCCGCTGGCGATGCCTGCGGTCGCTGCCGGATGGCTGCTTAGCTTTACCCTGTCGATGGATGACGTGGTGGTTTCCTCGTTCGTCACCGGTCCGGGCTATGAAATTTTGCCGCTCAAGATTTACTCGATGGTTAAAGTCGGCGTTTCACCAGAAGTGAATGCGCTGGCGACCATTCTGTTAATACTTTCTCTGGTTATGGTGGTTGCCAGCCAGATCGTTGCTCGTGATAAAACGAAATCTCAGAGGACATCGACATGAAAAAAATGCTTGCCGCCGCCGCGCTGGTGCTCGGAATGGGTGCGGCGCACGCCGATGACAGCAAAACGCTCTATTTCTATAACTGGACCGAATACGTACCGCCGGGCCTGCTGGAGCAATTCACCAAAGAGACGGGGATCAAGGTTATCTATTCGACCTATGAATCGAATGAAACCATGTACGCCAAGCTGAAAACCTATAAAGACGGCGCGTACGATCTGGTGGTTCCTTCGACCTACTTTGTCGACAAAATGCGCAAAGAAGGCATGATCCAGAAGATCGACAAAAGCAAGCTGACCAACTTCAGCAATCTTGACCCGGAAATGCTGAACAAGCCGTTTGACCCGAATAACGATTACTCGATTCCGTACATCTGGGGCGCCACGGCGATTGGCGTCAACAGCGACGCTATCGACCCAAAAACCGTCACCCGCTGGGCCGACCTGTGGAAACCGGAATATAAAGGCAGCCTGCTGCTGACCGACGATGCGCGTGAAGTGTTCCAGATTGCGCTGCGTAAACTGGGTTATTCCGGCAACACCACCGACCCGAAAGAGATTGAGGCGGCGTACAAAGAGCTGCAAAAGCTGATGCCTAACGTCGCGGCGTTCAACTCCGATAACCCGGCGAACCCGTATATGGAAGGCGAAGTGAATCTGGGCATGGTGTGGAACGGTTCTGCGTACGTGGCTCGTCAGGCCGGAACGCCGCTGGACGTGGTATGGCCGAAAGAAGGCGGTATTTTCTGGATGGACAGCCTGGCCATTCCTGCAAATGCCAAAAACGTCGACGGCGCGCTGAAGCTGATTAACTTCCTGCTACGCCCGGATGTCGCCAAACAGGTTGCAGAAACCATCGGCTACCCGACGCCAAACCTGGCGGCACGTAAACTGCTGGATCCAAACGTCGCCAACGACAAATCACTGTATCCGGATGCGGAAACCATTAAGAAAGGTGAGTGGCAGAACGACGTCGGTGACGCCAGCCGTATCTACGAAGATTATTACCAGAAGCTGAAAGCAGGCCGGTAATATGCGAAAAGGCGGAGCAATGCTCCGCCTTTTTTCCACAACTTAAAGCCCTTTCAGTAGCTTTGCCACATACTCGGGAACGACATCACTCGCCATCCCATAATGTTTCTCTTCGAACTCGCTGCCGACCTGGCTCGGTTCGAGATTGAGTTCGACGGTGTGCGCGCCCTGCAGTTTCGCTTCATGCACGAAACCGGCAGCCGGGTAGACATGTCCGGAAGTGCCAATCGCGATAAACTCATCGGCCATCGCCAGCGCTTCGTAGATCTCGTCCATGCCGAGCGGCATTTCGCCGAACCACACAACGTGCGGACGCAGCGGCTGCGGGAACTGGCAGCAGTGGCATTTGTCGTCAACGGTAACATCACCCGTCCACTCGAAAACTTGTCCACTCCAGTCACAGCGAACCTTTAGCAATTCTCCGTGCATGTGAATAATACGCTTGTTCCCTGCCCGCTCGTGCAGATTGTCGATGTTCTGCGTCACCAACAGGAAGCGGTCACCCAGTTCTTCTTCCAGCTTTGCCAACGCAAGATGCGCCGCGTTTGGCTGAATTTCGGGCTGCTGGAGTTGCTGGCGACGGGCGTTATAAAACGCCTGCACCAGCGCCGGGTCGCGGGCGAATCCTTCCGGCGTCGCCACGTCTTCGACGCGGTGTTCTTCCCATAAACCATCTGCTGCACGGAAGGTGCGGATCCCGGATTCGGCTGAAATTCCCGCCCCAGTCAACACCACCACTCTGGGTTTAACCATCTCTTCCGGCACCGCTCTGTCTCTGAAGAAAACCCGCTGGCGCAGACGATCGTGCAGACGGCGTTTAGTAAGGCGAAAACGACTGAGTCGATGGAAGCGACGCGACTGCATAATAACCCCTGTATCAATCCGTAAGATGCAGGAATGCGGCACCGCGCATTCCTCCGGCATCGCCGTGGCGAGCGCGCTCAATGCGAGGCACGCGAGCCACCGGCAACAGATGGCGTGGCAAGCGTACTGCCAGCCCATCTGTTATCGCAGCAAAGTTAGACAATCCACCGCCGATCACCAGTAAATCAGGATCGACAATAGTCATAATATTTCCCAGACACACGGCAAGCAAATCGAGGTAACGTTCGACGTGTTCACGGGCTTTGGTTTCGCCCTGCTCCCACTGCGCGACTATCTCTGGTGAGCTTAACGCCTGCTGATTATAGTGCTCATAGAGCCAGGCAAAGCCGCGGCCCGAGAGATAGTTTTCGATACAACCCAACTGGCCGCAGCCACAGCGGGTCAGTGGAAAATCGCGTCCCACGACATCCAGCGCATCCACGGGCAGACGGATATGGCCGAACTCGCCGGTGATGTAACTGTGACCGGTTATCGATTTCCCGTTCAGAACTAAACCGCCGCCAACGCCCGTGCCGAGAATAAGCCCCATCACCAGCGGATACTGCGTGAATTCGTCATCCCAGGCTTCGGAGAGTGCAAAACAGTTGGCGTCGTTGTCGAGACGCACATCGCGGTCGAGACGAGCAGAGAGATCCTGACGTAGCTTTTGGCCGCTGGCGGCAGGAACGTTGGCAGCATACAGCGTGCCATCAGCGGTTTCGGGCATTCCCGGAATACCGATGCCGACACTGCCTTTTACGCCAAAGCGTTCATCAGCTTCAGCGACCAGGCCGCAAACGGCCTGCAGAAAGGACTCATAGCTGTCGCGCGGCGTCGGAGTACGTTTTTCCCACTGCAAACGCCGCTGTGCGTCGAAAACCCCAAGGGCAATTTTGCTGCCGCCAATGTCAAATCCGTAGAACATTGCAATTCCTCTTAACTGACCCAGGCGACAACGTCGCCGGGTCATGACGCGAAATTACTGGCCACTTAACACTCTTGCAGGATCAATTCGGCTGGCGCGGCGGGCAGGATACCAGCTCGCCAGCAAACTCAGCACCAGTGCCGTGACCAGCACATAAAAGACGTCCAGCCAGTGAAGCTCAGATGGCAGGAAGTCGATAAAATAGATGTCACCGGACAGGAACTGATGACCAATAAGTTTTTCAATGCCGTTAATGATGGCTGTCAGATTCAGCGCGCACAGCACGCCAATCACTACGCCTAACAGGCTGCCCAGTAGCCCGGCGAGTAAGCCGTACCAGACGAAAATTGCGCGAATTAAGCCGTCTTTGGCGCCCAGCGTACGCAGCACCGCGATATCGCTGCTCTTGTCTTTTACCGCCATCACCAGCGTAGAAACGATGTTGAAACAGGCCACGCCAATCACCAGGATCATCGCCAGATACATGATCGCACGGATCATCTGGATGTCGCGATACATGTAACCGTAGGTGCCGATCCAGCTCTTGATGTAGACGTAGCTGTTGGTCACTTCGCCGGCGTCGCGCACCAGTTTGTTGGCGCTAAAGACATCGTTCACCTTGATGGCAATTCCGGTCACGCTGCTGCCCATGTCCAGATACTGTTGCGCATCCGGCATCGGAATCATCGCGAAGCTGTGGTCGAGCTGGCCACTTAGCTGCAAAATCCCGCTCACGTGCAGACGCACGCGCTTAGGCTGCAACAGTTGATGCTCTTTATCAGCGTTCGGGATCATGATCGATACCCAGTCGCCCTGTTTGACCTTCAGTGCATCGGCCACGCCTTTGCCCAAAATAATTTGCTGGTCGCCCGCTTTGAAATTGGCCCAGGCATTATTCTGCACGTATTTCGGCAACGCGCTGAGCTGGTTTTCCTGTTGAGGATCGACGCCTTTGATCTGAATAGCGCGCATGTTGCTGCCGCTTTCAATCAGGCCGGTGAAGTTGATATACGGTGCCGCCGCCGCGATACCTTTGACTTTTTCAACTTTGGTCAGCGCATCGTGCCAGTTGTTCCACGGCTGGTTAACCGGTTCGATTTCACCGTGCGGCACCACCGCCAGTACGCGGTTGTTGAGCTCACGCTCAAATCCGTTCATCGCACTTAAACCAACGATCAGCACCGCCACGCCCAGCGCGATGCCGACGGTTGAAATCACAGAAATCAGCGACACCATGCCGCCACGACGGCGGCCACGGCTAAAACGTAAGCCAATAAGCAGGGATAACGGAGACGCCATTTACTGCGCCCCCATCAGGGTCAGTTGATCGTTCAGATGACCGTCGCGCATTTCCAGCTGGCGGCTCATGCGTTTTGCCAGCTGCAGATCGTGAGTCACCACCAGGAACGCGGTGCCCTGCTGTTTATTGAGGTCGCCGAGCAGCTGGAAAATGCTGTCTGCGTTACGGGCATCGAGGTTACCGGTCGGTTCATCCGCCATCACCAGACGCGGGTTATTGACCAGCGCACGGGCAATCGCCACGCGCTGACGCTCACCGCCGGAAAGTTCAGATGGACGGTGACTGCGACGATGATCGAGACCCACTGCCGCCAGCATCGCGCGGGCGCGTTCCTGAATTTCAGCAGGCTTCTTTTTGCCAATCAGCAGCGGCATCGCCACGTTTTCTTCGGCAGTGAAATCCGGCAGGAGATGGTGGAACTGATAGATAAAGCCGAGCTCGCGGTTACGCAGTTCAGCTTTCGCCGCTAGCGTCATTTTCGACAGCGGCTGACCGCTGAAAATCACATCGCCGGACGTCGGCGTATCCAGCCCACCAAGCAGGTGCAGCAGCGTACTTTTGCCGGAGCCGGAGCTGCCGACAATCGCCATCATCTCACCTTCCCCAATGCTGAAACTGACGTTATGCAGCACGTCGGTCTGCACAGTGCCTTCCTGATAGCGTTTGCACAGGTCGTCGCATTGCAACAGGATCTTATTCATAACGTAAAGCCTCAGCGGGTTGGGTGGCGGCAGCGCGCCATGAAGGATAAAGCGTAGAAAGCAGCGCCAGCAGCATCGCCACCAGCGCAATGACGACCACCTGCAGCGGTTCAATGGCGACCGGCAACGCGCCGCCGTCAACGAACGCGCCGATAATCGGCATCAAATTATTGAGCTGGCTGGCAAGTAGCAGGCCAAGCAGTGCGCCGAGCAGCGCGCCAATCACACCTGCACTGGCACCCTGAACCATAAACACCGCCATAATCTGGCGCGGCGTCAGCCCTTGCGTTTGCAGAATGGCGACTTCGCCCTGTTTCTCCATCACCATCAGACCCAGAGACGTAATAATGTTAAACGCGGCGACGGCGACGATCAGGCTCAGCAGCAGGCCCATCATGTTTTTTTCCATGCGCACGGCCTGAAACAGCTCGCCTTTGCGCTCGCGCCAGTCCTGCCATTTGGTGCCTTCAGGCAGCTTCTGGGTGCTCAGCGTATCGACTTCCAGCGGCTTATCAAGCCACAAGCGCCAGCCGGTAATGTTGCCGAGCGGGTAGCGCATCAGACGTGAAGCGTCCTGAATATTGACCAGCATCTGGTAACCGTCGACTTCGCTGTTTGCGGCAAACGTGCCAATCACGTTAAACAAACGCTGGCTCGGTACGCGGCCCATCGGCGTGAACTGGCTGGCGGACGGCACCATGATGCGAATTTGATCGCCACGTTTCACGCCCAGTTGCCCGGCCAGCTGTTCGCCAAGAATGACGTTGTATTGCCCGGTTTCCAGCGCGGTTTGTTTGACGTTAACGAGGAACGGCGTCAGCGGATCGTTTTGGCTTGGATCGATACCGAGCATCACGCCCACCGCCACGCTGCGCGGACTCTGAATAACCACATCACCGGTGGTCAGCGGCGCAACACGAGTCACGCCCTTCAGTCTGGCTTCGGTTTCAGGGATTTTCTGCGGGTTCACTGAACCCTGATCGGCACTCAGAACCGCCTGTGGCATCAGCCCGAGGATGTTGTTTTGCAGCTCGCGCTCAAAACCGTTCATGACCGATAACACGGTCACCAGCGCCATTACGCCGAGCGTGATGCCGATGGTCGACAGCCAGGAGACAAAGCGACCGAAGCGGTCCGCTGCGCGCCCACGCATGTAACGCAGGCCAATGAATAGTGTGACAGGTTGGTACATGTAATCCGTCTGGTTGCTGTTAGCTAGAGCCCGAGTATATAAGCGAAAGACCTGAGCGTAAATGCGCTAAACCAGATAGCCGCACCCTGATCTTTATCTGAAAATGAATCAAATACAGAATGTTACCCATTACTCCTCGTCAAAAGCCCTTGAGGATAGTCCCTTGTTAATGGCAATGAAAAACGTGGATCGTCATGAAAGAAAAAACATTATGGCTCAATCAAATCAAGGGGCTATGCATTTGCCTGGTGGTATTTTACCACTCGGTGATCACCTTCTATCCGCATCTTAGCGGCTTCCAGCATCCGTGGTCTGGGACGCTGGCGAAATGCTGGGTGTACTTCAATCTCTATCTCGCCCCTTTCCGTATGCCGGTGTTCTTTTTTATCTCCGGATTTCTGATCCAGCGTTACATCGACGGGGTTTCCTGGCGTGACAGCCTTGGCAAGCGCGTCGGCAACATCCTGTGGGTGCTGGCACTGTGGGGCGTGTTACAATGGCAGGCGCTGAGCCGTTTCACGCAGTGGCTGGCGCCGGATCGTGATGTCAGCAGCAGCGCGAATGCGGCTTATGCCGATAGCCTGGGCGAATTTGTGCAGGGGATGCTCACCGCCAGCACCAGCCTGTGGTACTTGTACGCGCTTATTGCCTACTTCGTGCTGTGCAAGCTGACCTCGCGCGGTAAAACGCTGATGATTGCCGGGTTGGCGCTGCTCAGCATTGCGATTAATTTTCTGCCGACGCCGTGGTGGGGTATGAACAGCGTGCTGCGTAACGTCATCTATTACGCATTAGGCGCATGGTACGGCACAGCGTTAATGGCATGGATGATGGCCTTTAACGTGCGTCAGCGCTGGCTGGCCCTGGGTGCATTCGCCCTGATCTCTGTTGTGCTGTGGTTCGCGCGCACGCCGCTGTTCCTGTCGCTGTTGTCGATTTTTGCGATTATGAAGCTGTTCTACGCCATGGGCCGTCGCTTCCCGCCGTCGGAGCGTTCTCTGTTGAACGTGGTGGGCTCAAATACCATCGCGATTTACACCACTCACCGAATTTTGGTGGAGATTTTCAGCCTCTTGCTTATTGGCTGGTTCAGCACCCAGGCGCGCTCGCCGTCGGTTGAACTCGCGATTCTGTTGTTCTATCCCTTCTTCAGCCTGCTGCTGTGCGTGGCGACCGGAATGCTGGCACGCAGCCTCTCCCAGCGTCTGGCGGGCGATATCTTCTTTTCCCCTCCTTCTTTGGCAGCCAGTCGGCCATAATCGTGCCCTGATTTGCTAATGTCGGTCGATTGAGGATAATAATCTTCATTGAAGAGCGGCGGTTTGCCCCCATAATCAGGGGGTAAACCTTTACGGGACCCCGACATTATTTATGCCTGAAAAACAACGATACGCCCTACCGACGAAGGCGGGCGAGCAGCGTCTGCTCGGTGAGTTAACCGGCGCCGCCTGCGCAACAGAAGTTGCTCAGATTATCGAACGCCACCGTGGCCCGGTGGTGCTTATCGCCCCCGATATGCAAAACGCACTGCGTTTGCAGGATGAAATTGCCCAGTTCACCGACGAACTGGTCATGAATCTTGCCGACTGGGAAACGCTGCCGTACGACAGTTTCTCGCCGCATCAGGAAATTATCTCCTCGCGCCTTTCGACGCTCTATCAGCTGCCAACCATGCAGCGCGGCGTGCTGATCGTACCAGTGAATACGCTGATGCAGCGTGTGTGCCCGCACAGCTATCTGCACGGTCATGCGCTGGTGATGCAAAAAGGCCAGCGCCTTTCACGCGATGCGCTGCGGGCGCAGCTCGATAGCGCGGGTTATCGTCATGTTGATCAGGTCATGGAACACGGTGAATACGCCACCCGTGGCGCGCTGCTGGACTTATTCCCTATGGGCAGCGACCGACCGTACCGTCTGGATTTCTTCGATGACGACATTGACAGCCTGCGGCTTTTTGATGCCGATACCCAGCGTACGCTGGAGGAAGTCGATGCCATCAACCTTCTGCCCGCGCACGAATTCCCGACCGACAAAACTGCCATCGAACTGTTCCGCAGCCAGTGGCGCGATAAGTTTGAGGTCAAACGCGACGCGGAGCACATCTATCAGCAGGTGAGCAAAGGCACGTTACCGACCGGCATCGAATACTGGCAGCCGCTGTTCTTCAGCGAGCCGCTGCCGCCGCTGTTCAGCTATTTCCCGGCCAATACGCTGCTGGTGAATACCGGCGACCCGGAGGCCAGCGCTCATCGTTTTGAAGCCGACACCCACGCGCGTTTTGAAAACCGTGGCGTTGATCCGATGCGTCCGCTGCTGGAGCCTGAAAATCTGTGGCTGCGCACCGATGAGCTGTTCAGCGAGCTGAAAAAATGGCCGCGCGTTCAGCTGAAAACAGACGTGCTCCCCGATAAAGCCGCGAACGTGAATCTTGGATATCAGAAGCTGCCGGATCTCGCGGTCCAGGCCCAGCAGAAAGCGCCGCTGGATAGCCTACGTCGCTTCCTCGAAGGCTTCGATGGGCCGGTTATTTTCTCAGTAGAAAGTGAAGGCCGGCGTGAAGCTCTGGGCGAACTGCTGGCGCGTATTAAACTCTCTCCAAAACGCATTCAGCGTCTGGATGAGTGCGACGGCAACGGCCGCTATCTGATGATTGGCTCCGCCGAACATGGCTACATCGACACGCTGCGTAACCGGGCGCTGATTTGCGAAAGCGATCTGCTGGGCAAGCGCGTGGCACGCCGTCGTCAGGATTCGCGCCGGACCATCAACCCGGATACGCTGATTCGTAACCTGGCCGAGCTGCATCCTGGTCAGCCAGTGGTGCATCTGGAGCATGGCGTCGGCCGCTACGCGGGCATGACCACTCTCGAAGCCGGTGGCATTACCGGTGAGTATCTGATGCTCACCTATGCTAACGACGCCAAACTGTACGTGCCGGTATCGTCGCTGCATTTGATCAGCCGTTACGCAGGCGGTGCGGAAGACAATGCCCCGCTGCACAAACTGGGTGGCGACGTTTGGGCGCGCGCACGTCAGAAAGCCGCTGAGAAAGTGCGTGATGTGGCCGCTGAACTGCTGGATATCTACGCGCAACGTGCGGCGAAATCCGGCTTTGCGTTTAAGCACGACCGGGAACAGTATCAGATGTTCTGCGATACCTTCCCGTTTGAAACCACGCCGGATCAGGCCCAGGCGATTAACGCCGTGCTGAGTGACATGTGCCAGCCGCTGGCGATGGACCGTCTGGTGTGCGGTGACGTAGGTTTCGGTAAAACGGAAGTCGCTATGCGCGCCGCGTTCCTGGCGGTAGAAAACAATAAGCAGGTGGCGGTGCTGGTGCCCACCACCCTGCTGGCGCAACAGCACTTCGACAACTTCCGCGACCGCTTCGCCAACTGGCCGGTGCGTATCGAAATGCTCTCCCGCTTCCGCAGTGCCAAAGAGCAGACGCAAATTCTGGAACAGGCCAGCGAGGGGAAAATCGATATTCTGATTGGGACGCACAAACTGCTGCAAAGCGACGTGAAATGGCGCGATCTCGGCCTGCTGATCGTCGATGAAGAGCACCGTTTCGGCGTGCGCCACAAAGAACGTATCAAAGCGATGCGTGCCGACGTCGACATTCTGACCCTGACCGCCACGCCTATTCCACGTACGCTGAACATGGCGATGAGCGGTATGCGCGATCTGTCGATTATTGCCACGCCGCCTGCGCGTCGTCTGGCGGTTAAAACCTTCGTGCGTGAATACGACAAGCTGGTGGTTCGTGAAGCCATTCTGCGCGAAGTGCTGCGCGGCGGACAGGTTTACTACCTCTTCAATGACGTAGAAAACATTCAGAAAGCGGCGGATAAGCTGGCGGAACTGGTGCCAGAAGCGCGAATTGCCATCGGCCACGGCCAGATGCGCGAACGCGAGCTGGAACGCGTGATGAACGATTTCCACCACCAGCGTTTCAACGTGCTGGTGTGTACCACGATAATCGAAACTGGGATCGACATTCCGACTGCCAACACCATCATCATCGAACGTGCGGATCACTTTGGTCTGGCACAGCTACACCAGCTGCGTGGTCGCGTGGGCCGTTCGCACCATCAGGCCTATGCCTGGCTGCTGACCCCGCCCCCGAAAGCAATGACGACCGATGCGCAAAAACGCCTTGAAGCCATCGCCTCGCTGGAAGATTTAGGCGCGGGTTTTGCACTGGCGACGCACGATCTGGAGATCCGCGGTGCGGGCGAATTGCTCGGCGAGGATCAGAGCGGATCGATGGAAACCATCGGCTTCTCGTTGTATATGGAGCTGCTGGAAAATGCGGTGGACGCGTTAAAAGAAGGCCGTGAGCCGTCGCTGGAAGATTTGACCAACCAGCAAACGGAAGTCGAATTGCGGATGCCGTCACTGCTGCCGGAGGATTTCATTCCTGACGTCAACACGCGACTGTCGTTCTACAAACGGATCGCCAGTGCCAAGGGCGAGCAGGCGCTGGACGAGCTGAAAGTCGAACTTATCGACCGCTTTGGCCTGTTGCCGGATGCCGCGCGTAACCTGCTGGATATCGCCCGTTTGCGTCAGCAGGCGCAGAAGCTTGGCATTCGTAAACTCGAAGGCAACGAAAAAGGCGGCGTGATTGAGTTCAATGAGAAAAACCACGTCAACCCGGTCTGGCTGATTGGTCTGTTGCAAAAACAGCCGCAGCATTATCGTCTTGATGGACCGACGCGTCTGAAGTTCTTCCAGGAACTGGCCGAGCGGAAAAACCGTATGGAATGGGTGCGCAACTTCATGCAGCAACTCGAAGAAAACGCCGTCGCATAACCTCTGACATCCCCCGGCAGCGTATGTCGCCGGGGCTTTCCGCTGCGCATTAATTTACACACTCTTTGCAAACCACTGAAACATCCAGACACGCACTGACGCCATAATGAGGGTTTTCCCTGCTCAATCACCGTTATGGATGTGCTGTGATGATGATTCAATCGCGTTTCCTGCGCGTACTGGCCCTGTTGTCAGTCGTCGTAACTCTTGCCGCGGCCCTTCCCGCGCGCGCTAACACCTGGCCCCTTCCCCCGCCTGGCAGCCGCCTGGTGGGCGAAAACCGCTATCACGTCGTCGAAGACAACGGCGGTTCACTTGAGGCTATTGCCAAAAAATATAACGTCGGATTTTTGGCCCTGTTACAGGCGAACCCTGGCGTCGATCCGTATGTTCCGCGTGCGGGCAGCGTGTTAACAATCCCGCTGCAAACCCTACTCCCGGACGCTCCGCGTCAAGGTATGGTCATTAACCTCGCCGAACTGCGTCTTTACTACTACCCGCCGGGTAAAAACAGCGTCACCATTTACCCGATTGGCATTGGCCAACTGGGCGGCACGACGCTCACTCCGGAAATGGTGACCACGGTGTCCGATAAACGCGCCAATCCAACCTGGACACCGACGGCCAATATTCGTGCGCGTTATAAAGCGATGGGGATAAGTTTACCTGCGGTCGTGCCTGCCGGGCCGGAGAACCCGATGGGACACCATGCGATTCGTCTTGCAGCGTACGGCGGTGTGTATCTGCTGCACGGCACGAATGCCGACTTCGGCATTGGGATGCGTGTGAGCTCTGGCTGTATTCGTCTTCGAGATGGCGATATCGAAACCCTGTTCAAACAGGTTACGCCAGGCACGAAAGTGAACATTATCAATACGCCGATTAAAGCGTCCGTGGAGCCGGGCGGCGTACATCTGGTTGAAGTTCATCAGCCGCTGTCGAAGCATATTGATGACGATCCGAAGGTGTTGCCGATTAGCCTGAATAGTACGATGACGACATTCAAGGATTCGCCGCAGACCGATGCGCAGGTGATGGAGCATGCGATGGAGGTACGTTCCGGGATGCCGGTGAACGTCACCCGGCATGACGAACCGCCGGTTCAGAATCTGTAATAAAAAAAGACCGCGACAAACGTCGCGGTCTTTTTTTGGCAGTGGCATTGCCGAGGGTTAAATAAGGAGGGCCTTATTTATAAATTACCGCAGTCCCGTGGAGGGTGTTTGGACCGGTAACTGAGGTAATACGGAATGATTTAGCCCCCATCGCGTCGGCTTTCTGCGCCAGCTGGTCTTCCAGAGAGCCCAGATTCGTGCCGGCATTAGCCGAAATCACACCCACTTTTTGTTGATCAACTGGGGTGGACTGCACTTCTACAGCAGCGAAGCTTGCGAATGACAGAGAACTCAGAACAGCGGCTACGGCCAGGGTTTTGATGCTTTTCATGATTCTTTTACCTATGCAGATGAATTTTCGCAGGTCGTTATTATTAACTTAACAATCGATATGTAAATAATAATGTGACCTTCGTCACACGTCAAATTGTTTTTATAGCGATTGTTATGTTAATAATTAATGCCTTATTTTTCATAATCATATGATTATTTTATTTTATGCGATTGGGCGCTGGTTATGCAGCGTGTTTGTTTTTATAATGAAGGCTTAACACAACCACAGAGGTACAACGGCACCATGACAACTGAAGTCGCAAGTTGCGTAAAAAAAAGCCGTGGCCGACCAAAAGTGTTCGACAGGGAAGTGGCGCTTGATAAGGCCATGACACTCTTCTGGCAGCACGGCTATGAAGCCACATCGCTCTCGGATCTCGTCGAAGCGACGGGAGCAAAAGCGCCTACGCTGTATGCAGAGTTTGTAAATAAAGAAGGCTTGTTCCGCGCCGTTCTGGACAGGTATATCTCACGCTTTGCCGATAAGCACGAAGCCCAGTTGTTCTGCGAAGAGAAATCTGTAGACGCTGCACTGCGCGATTATTTCCGCGCGGTGGCGACCTGCTTTACCAGCAAAGACACGCCTGCGGGCTGCTTTATGATAAACACGTCCGCGACGCTGGCTGCGTCTTCAAAAGAGATAGCGCAAACCATTAAGTCTCGTCATGCAATGCAGGAAAAAACACTGTGTGAGTTTCTGACTCAACGTCAGGCTCGCGGGGAAATCCCGGCCGATAAGTGCATTAGTGACCTGGCGCAGTTCCTGAATTGTATTTTGCAAGGGATGTCGATCAGTGCCCGCGAAGGCGCCAGCCTTGATACGCTGTTACAGATTACCGACACCACTATGCGCCTGTGGCCGCAGATGCTGAAAAGCAGCTGATAAATGCCATAAAAAAAAGCCCTTCAGCCTGAGCGATTGAAGGGCTAATCAAAACGAACGAAACGCTTTTTTACGTTTTGTTATTCAGAACCAGCTGACCATTGTTATCGAGTGGGATCTGAGAGCCAGGATCTTTATCCATACGGATTTTCCCCTGCTGATCGCCAATTTTGTAGGTCACGTCGTAACCCAACATTTTGTCAGACTTGTCATATACCGTTTTGCAGCGTTGCTGCGTCGAGGTGTAGGTATCGTTATTCTGCATTGAGCCCTGGATTTGATTCCCGGCGTAACCGCCACCCAATGCACCCGCCACGGTGGCGACATCTTTCCCGCGACCGCCACCGAACTGATGGCCAATCACCCCACCTGCTACCGCACCCAGCACTGAGCCCGCTATGCGGTTCTCATCCTGGACCGGACGTCGATGCGTGACCGCAACGTTACGGCACTCCTGACGCGGCGTTTTCACGCTCTCTTTAATCGGGGTTGCAGAAATGACCTGCGCATACTGCGGGCCACGGTCGAATACGTTCAGACTAGCGACTGCCGCCACGCCCAGCGCAGCTGCTACGCCAATCCCTATACCCGCCAACATAGATTTATTCACGGGAGTTCCTCCTTTGTTGCTGTTGGTAACAATTTTGCTATCTCAAAGGCAACGTGGATATAAGAATTGGGATCAAAAAAAGAGGGTTTTAGGGGAACAAGCGTAGGTTTCGGAGTAGTCTGAACAAGCCCGATGGCGCTACGCTTGCCAAGCCTACAACCGTAGGCCTGGCAAGCGTAGCACCGCCGGGCGCTTTCGTGCTTAGTGCAGTTTCAGACGCGGGCGGATCACCCGGTTAATACTGCCGACCAGCATCATCAGTCCGGTTTTGAAATAACCGTGCAGCGCAATCTGGTGCATACGGTACAGCGAGATGTAAACGAAGCGCGCGATACGCCCTTCTACCATCATCGAGCCGCGCATCAGGTTACCCATCAGGCTACCGACCGTGGAGTAGTTCGACAGAGAGACCAGTGAGCCGTGATCTTTATAGATGTACGACTTCAGCGGCTTGTCTTTGGTCTGCGCCAGAATATTGTGCAGCGCCAGGCTTGCCATCTGGTGCGCAGCCTGCGCACGCGGAGGCACAAATCCGCCTTCTGGACGCGCGCAGGACGCGCAGTCACCGATGGCATAGATATCCGCATCACGGGTAGTCTGCAGCGTTGGCTCCACCACCAGCTGATTGATACGGTTGGTTTCAAGCCCGCCAATATCTTTCATGAAATCTGGCGCTTTGATCCCTGCCGCCCACACCATCAGGTCGGCATTGATGTATTCGCCGTCTTTGGTATGCAGACCGCCTGCATCGGCGCTGGTGACCATAGTCTGGGTCAGAACACGCACGCCCATTTTGGTCAGCTCGCTGTGTGCGGCGCTGGAAATTCGCGGTGGCAGCGCAGGCAGAATACGTTCGCCCGCTTCCACCAGCGTGACGTTCAGCGCATCGTTAGTCAGTCCTTTGTAGCCGTAGCTGTGCAGTTGTTTCACCGCGTTGTGCAGCTCTGCAGACAGCTCAACGCCGGTCGCTCCGCCGCCAACAATAGCGATGTTAACTTTACCGTTCGCGCCCAGGTTGCTGGAGTGCTTCAGGAACAGGTTCAGCATTTCCTGGTGGAAACGGCGCGCCTGATGCGGGTTGTCGAGGAAAATGCAGTTTTCCTTCACGCCCGGGGTGTTGAAATCGTTGGAGGTACTGCCCAGCGCCATCACCAGCGTGTCGTACGGCAGCTTGCGCTCAGGCACCAGCAGCTCGCCCTTTTCGTCGCGCAGCTCCGCCAGCGTCAGCGTTTTGGTTTCACGGTTAATGTCCACCACGGAACCAAGCTGGAACTGGAAATGATGATTACGCGCATGAGCCAGATAGCTCAATGCATCCACACCTTCATCCAGTGAACCGGTTGCTACTTCGTGCAGCAGCGGTTTCCACAGATGGCTGTGGTTTCTGTCCACCAGCGTAATTTTCGCTTTTTTGCCACGGCCAAGCTTTCTACCCAGTTGAGTAGCCAACTCCAGCCCGCCGGCACCACCACCCACAATCACAATCTTTTTCAATGGCGTAGTCAACGTGACCCCCTAAATTATTAACCAATTGTTAATTAAAAGTTATAAAAATAGCCTTTAATTAACAACAAGTTAGACGCATTAAATCGGACATTGATGTGAAGAATATCACGCGAGGTGCATTGGTCATACCAAAATTGATATTAATCAAGTTTCCCCGCCCAAAAGTTGAGCAAGTGTAGTTGATACAGGGGAGTTTGTAGGCCTGATGAACACGAAGTCACCAGGCCCGGAGCGGGATTAGCCGAGGGTTTTGAACGCTTTGATGCGTTGCAGATGTGGGGAAATATTCTTGAATTTATGGGTCTGCACTTCGTCCCAGATTATTTCGTAGTAATGATGCAACTCTTCGGCTGTACGCTGGCTGTTCAGAGCCTCATCCTGACGAGAGAGGATAACCAGGCAGCGATCGCGGTTCTTCTCGCGGAAATTGCTGACGCATTTCGTGCCAATGTCCGCATACTCTTCCGGGCGGTCAATCTTGCCGTCCATGTTCTCATGCGGGAACAGGTTCGGGTTGAAGATAACCTGGCGCATATCGCACAGGAAACCGATGCGTTCAGCCCAGTAACCGCCAAGTCCTACGCCGCAAATCAGCGGGCGGTCGTCAGCGTTAAGCTGCAACATTTTATCCACTTCTTTGAGCAGATGCTGCATGTCATGCTTCGGGTGAAGCGTGCTATAGCTAATCAGGCGAACATCCGGGTCAATGAACTGCAGTTGCAGCACCTTCTCGTGATTTCCCGGGCTGTTTGAATCGAAACCGTGCAAATAAATAATCATGACGTCCTCACAACACTGCCAATCCCGTTCGGGAGGTTAAAGAGCGGCTTTATGGGCCTGCCAGCGCTCATGCAGTTCATTTAGCTGCGCGCTGACCGTCTTCCAGCGATCGGAATCCATCAGCTCCTGACGGGTAAATGAACCTTTATGATACAATTTTGTAACACGCTCTGTTTTGATCGGCGACAGGTTATCCAGCACGCTGACCGCGCCTTTACGATTATTGCAGACCAGGATCATATCGCAACCTGCATCCAGCGATGCCTGACCGCGTTCCGCGTAGCTGCCCATAATTGCCGCGCCTTCCATCGACAGGTCGTCGGAGAAAATCACCCCATCAAACCCGAGTTCGCCTCGCAGCACGGCTTTCAACCAGTGCGGTGACCCGCTGGCCGGATGCGGGTCGACGTCACTGTAAATCACATGCGCAGGCATGATGGCATCAAGACGGTTTTCGGTGATAAGCGTCTGGAATACTGCCATGTCTTTGGCGCGAATTTCCGCTTCTGAGCGCGGGTCCTGCGGCGTTTCTTTATGGGAATCAGCCGTTACCGCACCGTGACCCGGAAAATGTTTACCGGTAGTTTTCATGCCTGCATCATGCATGCCGTCAATGAAGTGGCGCGCCATCGCCAGTGCTTTATGCGGGTCAGCGTGGTAAGAACGTTCGCCAATCGCTGCGCTGATGTGGCCGACGTCGAGCACCGGTGCGAAGCTGATGTCGATATCCATCGCAATCATTTCTGAGGCCATCAGCCAGCCTGCGGCTTTCGCCAGCTGACCGCCCTGCTCCAGGCCTAACAATTCTGCGAATGACTGCGCGGCCGGCAATTGCGTAAACCCTTCGCGGAAGCGCTGCACGCGTCCACCTTCCTGATCCACCGCGACGACGAGATGATTTTTGGACGCACCGCGGATCTGGCGGACCAGCTCACGCAGCTGCGCCGGATCGTGGTAGTTCCGGGTGAAGAGGATAAGCCCCCCCACCAGCGGATGCGCCAGAATTTCCCGCTCTTCAGCATCCAGCTCATACCCTTCAACGTCTAACATCACTGGGCCCACATTTTCCTCTCTTATCCTTTATGCGAAAACTGGCGCCAGCCTTCATCGGCAAGCGCAATAAATTGTTGGTCGCCGGTCTGCTGCCAGCGATATTCATACCAGGTAATCATGAGCATCTGGATCCACGGCTGCCAGCGGTTAACCTGCTGCGCCAGACGTGCTTCATCAAGATGCGCGGCCTGCGCGTAGGCCGCGATAAGTTCCGAGCGCTGCACCGAGGTTTGTGCCCACACTGCCGCCAGCTCAAGCGCAACATCGCCGTCAGCGGCATATTCCCAATCAATCAGCCGAAGTCCCGCTGACGTATCGATGATGTTGCCCGCATGGATATCCATATGCAACGGTGCCAGTCGCAGAGGCTGCGGTTCACCCTGCTGATGCAGCCGTTTCAGGATGCGTAGCCAGTAAGGCGTGCGGCGTAGCGGGCTGCTGAACTGCCAGTAGCGTTCAAGCAACGGCCACAGTGAAACCCGCCAGCCGAAGTTTTTTTGCTGATGCAGATGATACAACAGCGCCGCGGTGGCGTGGGAATTCGGGAGTGTGGGCACGGTCGCACCTTCGAGATATTCAACCGCCATCCAGCCAGGAAAATAACCGAGTGGCTGTGGTGCAAGCGTCGCAGGCAGTGCGCGAAGTGCCCTGTACTGCCGCAGGAAGTGAAAATCAGGAGCTGACGGATCGTGATGCTTGCGCAACACGATGCGATGCCCCTGACGTTCGATAATGCAGCTTCCCCCGCTCAGCCCCGCGGGAGCGGAGCGAGCCAGAGGTTGATAGCCGGGAAAATAGCGTGACAGACAGTCGTCACGCGAAAGATTACTGTTGCGCAACCGCACCTTTACCTGACCAGAGGATCTCGCCCGACTGGACCATCATCAGCTGCATGGAGAGCGTTGGCGTGTTGACGTTACCGGTCGCGTTGGAATAGAGCACGTAGGCAGCCCCAACGGTACGCGCCAGGCCCATCGCTTTGTTGCGTGAACCCAGGCTGTCCTGCGGGGAAAGTCCCAGCTGCTGTTTAGCCACGGCCAGTTGCTGCGCGGAAACGAGGGTAAATTTGTTGTTCCCTTTCAGCGCATTGCTGATCGCCGTGGTGGCTTCGGTGGTATTCAATGAGCCGTTGGTGCGGTTGTTGACGTTATCGACCATCAGCACGCTGCCCGCCGTTACGCCATCAGCCTGCAGCATTTTGCCGACCAGTGGCTGTGCGGCGCTGTTCCAGTCGTAATGACGGACGCGCGGCGCAGGTTGTTCTGGCTGTGCAGTGCTGTTATCAATCGGACCTGGCTGCACCGGGATCGTCGGCACTACCGGCACGGTGGTCGGCAGCGGCGTCTGTGGTTGTTCTGGCGTGGGTTTGGCTTCTTCAACCGGAGCGGGCTTTTCACGTTGCGCCACACAACCAGACAGGAAGATAGCCACGGCCGCGATAAATGCATAGCGACTCAGTTTATTCATTACTTTTTACCCCTCAAAGATAAAGATAAAGCCGGACTTTATGCGCACCCAGGCTGTTTGCGCTGCCGTAAAGTTTGACCGAAGACTGTGCAGGAATGGTCACCTCACGCGGTGCTTCCAGCGGATGCATTTCCAGTCCTCTGGCGTCGTACCAGTAAAAACGATAGTGAACGGTGACAGGCGTGCTCCGCTCGTTATAGAGCTGTGACGACGCGGTCGCCTGGATTTCGGAGGTGGTCAGTTCAGGTTTATCGGCGCTAATACCGGCGGCCAGAACATTGGCCTCCATGACCAGCGTTTGTTGTTCGCCCACCGGGATCTCCGGGTGCGACCCACAACCCGCCAACAGCAGCGCCGTCAGCAGAGCAGCAATTCGGCCACCTTTCATTTCATTATCCTTTATGCGCAAGCATTGGACCCAATGGACGGCCACCCAGCAGGTGCATATGAATATGATAGACCTCCTGCCCGCCGTGGCGATTGCAGTTGACCATCAGGCGATAGCCGTCTTCAGCGATCCCTTCCGCTTCGGCAATTTTAGCCGCTACCGTGAACATGCGGCCTAACGCCAGCTCATGCTCCGCAGAAACCTCGTTAACCGTTGGGATCAGAATGTTGGGAATAATCAAAATATGGGTGGGCGCCTGGGGAGAGATATCACGAAAGGCAGTCACCAGATCATCCTGAAAAACAATGTCCGCCGGAATTTCGCGACGAATAATTTTGCTGAAAATCGTTTCTTCTGCCATGGCGTGTTCCTTTTTATTGATTACCGTGCGGTATCGTTTATTCAGGCCTGCATCCGGAAGTGCGATGCGGATAACAACGTAAGAGTATGAGCGACTTAGTTCCCCTCTTTCAACCCGATCCCTCGTTTTTCTTACTCATTCCTGGATTTACCGCTGGATGCTTGAGCACTGTCGTTTAATCCCCCGCGTCATTGCACTTTAAAACAAAGTGTCAGATGCCCGCTTACATGTGTTTACACCGATAATATGGATGCGCATATTTTTCATTTTCATGTCCATGCAACGCCACTGCACATATAACGACTGACAACATAAGGGGTTACGATGTCTTTCACTTTTGCCACCAAGATGACGTGATGCTGTACGCCCGGCTGGTTTATGACATCAATGAAGATTGGTCCGCGTATGTCAGCTACACCAATATCTTCCAGCCGCAAGACAAGAGCGCCGCCAACGGCCGTTATCAGTTGACGAAGAACTTTGCCCGGCAGCTTTTTTCTTGCCAGGCCTACGCATCATCTCGTTGTAACCACGCTCCCGTGGAGCAGGCATAAAAAAAGCAGCCTTTCGGCTGCCTTAGTCTCTCCCCAATCACTGATTAGCTGTTGCGGATGTATTCATCCATTTCGGTTTTCAGGTTATCGGACTTGGTGCCGAAAATAGCCTGAACGCCGGAACCTGCAACAACTACACCTGCCGCACCCAATTTCTTCAGGCCTGGCTGGTCAACTTTTGCCACATCGGCAACGCTGACGCGCAGACGAGTGATACAAGCGTCGAGGTTAGTGATGTTTTCTTTACCGCCGAAGGCTGCGATCAGGGCCGGAGCCATTTCGCCGCTAGCAACGCCAGCTTTAGAGTCTTCGGTAGCGTCTTCACGACCTGGGGTTTTCAGGTCCAGTGCTTTAATAAGCACACGGAAGATGGTGTAGTACACCGCCGCATAGCACAGACCGATGACCGGGAACAGCCACAGCTTGCTGCTGTTACCAGACAGAACGATGAAGTCGATCAGACCGTGCGAGAAGGACGTCCCGTCACGCATACCCAGCAGAATACAAATTGGGAATGCCAGACCCGCCAGAATGGCGTGAATGATGTACAGGATCGGCGCAACGAACATGAAGGAGAACTCGATCGGTTCGGTGATACCGGTCAGGAACGCAGTCAGCGCAGCGGAGATCATGATACCGCCTACTTTTGCACGGTTCTCAGGTTTTGCTGAGTGCCAGATTGCGATAGCCGCAGCCGGCAGGCCGTACATTTTGAACAGGAAGCCACCAGACAGTTTGCCTGCAGTTGGGTCGCCTGCCATGTAACGTGGGATATCACCGTGGAACACCTGACCAGCAGCGTTGGTGTATTCACCAATCTGCATCTGGAAAGGAACGTTCCAGATGTGGTGCAGACCGAACGGTACCAGGCAGCGCTCAATGAAGCCGTAGATACCGAACGCAACTACCGGGTTCTGGTATGCAGCCCACTGGGAGAATTCCTGAATCGCAGTACCAATTGGCGGCCATACGAAGGACAGTACGACGCCGAGGATGATAGCAGCCAGACCGGAAATGATCGGAACAAAACGCTTACCAGCAAAGAAGCCCAGGTATTCTGGCAACTTGATGCGGTAGAAGCGGTTGAACATGTAGGCAGCAATAGCACCGGAGATGATACCGCCGAGAACACCGGTATCAGCCAGGTGTTTCGCCGCGATTTCGTCAGCAGGTAAGTGCAGTACCAGCGGTGCAACCACAGCCATGGTTTTCACCATGATGCCGTAGGCAACAACGGATGCCAGAGCAGAAACGCCATCGTTATTGGTGAAGCCGAGGGCAACACCGATTGCGAAGATAAGCGGCATGTTTGCAAAAACAGAACCGCCTGCCTCTGCCATAACATGAGAGACGACCGCTGGCAGCCAGCTGAAGTTTGCAGAACCGACGCCCAGCAGGATACCTGCGATTGGGAGTACGGATACTGGTAGCATCAGCGATTTACCGACCTTCTGCAGGTTAGCAAATGCATTCTTGAACATAATTGAGAGTGCTCCTGAGTATTTGTGCTTTTTTTACGCTTTCACGCATTGGCGAGCGGGGAGAACCTCGCCGTGAACAGGACATCTAAGTGCCCTTTTTATTTATTACGCAGAGTAAAATAATTCGATTTGTTTTTGTTTGACAGCCATCACGTTTCAGCCAGCAAATAAGTAAAACCTTGCACTATTTTACAAAAGTTGTTTCTACTAGTTACAGAAAGAGGTGTTCACCCCCTTTTTTCGGCGGTGAACTTTACTCGCTTTGATTATTAATTACGAGCTTTAAAATAAGCTGACGAATCAGGCAGATTGCAGGCGTGAGGGGTCGATATGGAACAGTGAGGCGAAGTTTTCGGTGGTCTGCTGCGCCAGTTGCTCAAGCGACACCCCTTTCAGTACAGCCATATACTCTGCCACATCGCGCGTCATCGCCGGCTGATTCTCTTTCCCGCGGTGCGGAACCGGTGCCAGATACGGTGAATCAGTTTCAACCAGGATCCGGTCCAGCGGAACATAGCGCGCCGCTTCACGCAGCTGCTCCGCATTACGGAACGTCAGGATCCCGGAAAACGAGATGTAGAAGCCCAGATCGAGCAGTTTGCCTGCCGTCTCCGTGTCCTCAGTGAAACAGTGTAGTACGCCACCGCAATCCGTCACTTTTTCATCGCGCAGAATTGTCAGCGTGTCTTCCCGCGCATCGCGGGTGTGGACAATCACCGGCTTGTTGAGCTCGCGACCAATGCGGATGTGGTGTGCGAAAGACGCTTGCTGACGGGCTTTTGTTTCCGGCGTGTAATAATAATCGAGACCGGTCTCGCCCATGGCGACTACGCCCTCTTCCGCTGCCAGACGACGTAGCTCTTCGACGTCGTACGTTTCGTCCTGATTCAGCGGGTGAACGCCGCAGGAAAATACCACGTTGTCGCGCTGACCAACCAGCTCACGCATGCCGCGATATCCTGGCAGCGTCGTCGCTACCGCCAGGCAGAACTTCACATCACGCGCGGCGGCTTTCGCCAGCACATCGTCCAGATCCTTATGCAGCGTTTGATAATCCAGGCCATCGAGGTGGCAGTGGGAGTCGACTAAAAACATAATGTCTCTCTTAGAGGTGTTCTTTTACAGGTGAATTTTTACAGGTGAACGGTTTATAGGTGATGAATGGGCAACACGCTTGTCGGTTGCAGCCAGTGTTCCCAGCGTAATAACAGGTCGTTAAGCATCAGCTCACGATTGAGGCCGGTGACGTTAAGAAGCTGTTCCCGGCACGCACAGGCATCATGGATCATCGCCTGCAGCCGGGTCGAAGAAAGCGCGTTAGCCACGCGCTGAACCAGTGCCCATGCGTCCACGTTGGTCAACAGTGAAATGCCCTGCTGCATTTTTTGCGCATCCAGCAGCAGTGATGACAGCCAGTACAACCGTTCCGCCACGCTGTCATGATTGAGCGCAGGCAGCAACGACAGCCAGTCTGCGCTTCGTAGCGCAGCATCCAGCGCCGCACAAAGCTGCTGGCGAGGTGCAAACCGCGATTCACCGAGCAGTTCCAGCGCCGCTGCGGGTGCCCCCGCCGTCAGACGTAATGCGGTCAATAAATTTTCTTGTGACGTTGTCACTTCTCGTCCAAGCCATGCAATGCCGTAATTTTCCGCAGGGGGAGCCAGATGGAAATGGCGACAGCGGCTGCGTAGTGTCGCCAGTAACCGTGCGGGTTCTTCACATTGCAGGAAGAACCAGGTGTTTTCCGGCGGCTCTTCCAGGGTTTTCAGCAACGCGTTGGCGGCAGCTTCTGTCAGCAAAGCCGCATCGCTGACCCACACCACTTTCGCGCCACCGAGGCGAGCGTGCTCGTAGAGCTTTTCGGTGATTTCACGCACCGCGTCAACACCGAGGGTACTTTTGCCTTTTTCCGGCGCGAGATGATAATAATCCGGGTGCGTACCCGCCTGCATCAGCTGGCAGCTGTGGCATTTACCGCAGCTTTTCTGGCCTTCGGGCGTGTGGCACATCTGGAAGCGAACCAGCGCATAGACCAGCGCATCCGCGCCCATGCCCGGTAGTGCCTGCACTAATAGCGCGTGGTGGCCACGTCCGGACTGGTAGCTGCTGACCAGTTCCTCAAACGGTGGTCGCAACCACGGATACCATTTCATGCGCCCTGCTCCTCTACCCAGGCTGACAGTGTACTGCGAATGTTTTGCATCACAGTATCCAGCGGCTGCGTGGCGTCGATAGTGCAGATAGTCGGATCGGCGGCAGCCAGTTCCAGATAGCGATCACGGGTACGGTGGAAGAAATTGAAGGATTCCTGCTCGATTCGATCGAGATCGCCGCGCGCACGTGCACGTTTCAGGCCCACTTCAGGAGTAACGTCCAGATACAGCGTCAGGTCCGGGCGGAAATCGCCGAGCACTGCATCACGTAGCGTGGTCAGCAGGTGCTGATCGATACCGCGACCGCCGCCCTGATAGGCCTGCGTGGAGAGGTCATGGCGATCGCCAATCACCCATTTGCCTTCCGCCAGCGCCGGTTTAATTACCGTATCAACCAGCTGTACGCGCGCCGCGTAAAACATCAGCACTTCGGCTTTATCGGTGATCACTTCATCGCCAACAGATTTAATGTCCAGTACCAGACTGCGCAGCTTTTCCGCCAGCACGGTGCCGCCCGGTTCACGGGTAAACACCAGATCGCGGACGCCCATCTGCTCGAGGGTTTCTACGACCAGATTGCGCGCGGTGGTTTTCCCCGCGCCTTCCAGGCCTTCGATGACGATATACTTACTGCGCATTTTTTTCCTTAAGTGCTTTCAGGTAATCCTGTACTGAGCGGTTATGACTCGCAAGATTGGTGTTAAAGGTGTGCCCGCCTTTGCCGTCGGCAACAAAATAGAGATAAGGCGTTTTTGCCGGATGCGCTGCGGCATTGAGTGACGCTTCACCTGGTGTCGCGATTGGCCCTGGCGGCAATCCGGCAATGACGTAAGTATTGTACGCCGTTGGCGTCTCAAGATCTTTGCGGCTCAGCTTGCCATTATAGCTTTCGCCCATGCCGTAGATAACCGTCGGGTCAGTTTGCAGGCGCATGCCGATACGCAGACGGTTGATAAATACCGAAGCAACTTTGTCACGCTCCCCGGCGACGGCAGTCTCTTTCTCGATGATTGAGGCCATTGTCACCAGCTGATTTTCATTCTGGTACGGCAGATTTTCCGCCCGCCCTTTCCACGCCTTTTCTACCGCAGTCACCATTTTCAGGTGAGCACGCCTGAGGATTTGCAGATCGGTAGTGTTAGCGGTGTACATCCACGTATCGGGCCAGAACCAGCCTTCCACCCAGTCGGCATGCTCCAGCTTCAGCGATTCGGCAAGCGTGGCGTAGCTGTCATCTTTCAGCGTGTGCTTCACGTATGGGGCTTCACGCAGCACTTTGAGGTAATCGCTGACGCGCATACCTTCAATAAAGCGGACCGGGAACTGCGCCTCTTTTCCGCTGGCCAGCAGTTGCAGCATTTCGCGCACGTTCATGCCCGGCATCAGACGATACGTCCCGGCCTTAAAGTGCGACAGTTCAGGCTCTACGCGCAGCAGCCATTGGAACACACGCGGACGATTAATGACTTTTTCCGCATAAAGAGTGTCACCCAGCGCCATGCGTCCGGTTCCGGCCTTCAGCGTAAAGATCGTCTCATCTTTAATGAGTATTTTACTGTTCGCCAACTGGCGGACTTTCCACATCCCGACTCCCGCAGCAATCGCAAACGCAACCAACAGCAGGAGGACAAACCGAAACATTTTCTTCATGACTTAATCGACTGCTCACAAAGTGGGGCCAAAAATTCGAACAGCTCGCGTGAAAGATAGCGAGCCTCAGCATACTGATTCACAGGAACGACGGGCATCAGCGCATTACAAATAAGGACTTCATCCGCCTTACGCACAGCGTCTTCTCTTGCAGTGATTTCGACAACGCGAAAACGACTTTGTGCCAACCGGGCAAGACAATGCTGGCGCATGATGCCGTTGACGCCAGCATGGTCGAGACGCGGCGTAAACACAGTGTCACCTGCCCGCCAGAACAAATTAGCCGCACAGCATTCCGTAACCCACCCTTCACTGTCAAGAACCAGCGCTTCATCGGCGTTCGTCTGTTCAAGATGCGTGCGGATCAACACCTGCTCAAGGCGGTTAAGATGTTTAAGGCCAGCCAGCGTGACGTTCCGCCCGAGACGCACGGGGCTGAGCGATAGCGTGATCCCCTGCTGTTGCCAACCAGGATAATGTGCCGGTGCCGGGGAAACGGAAAGAATGCGGGTCGGAGCCTGACAGGCCGCAGGACTGTACCCTCGCCCACCACTCCCACGGGTAATGATGACTTTCAGCACGCCGTTGATGTGAGATTTCGCCAGAGACAGCATTTCCTGGCCGAGCGTTGCCCAGTCGGAAAACGGGATCATCAACGCGCGGCAGGTATCCTGCAATCGCTGTAGGTGCTGGTCAAAAAATGTGGGAATACCGTTTTGGATCCGGGTCGTGGTAAAGCAGCCGTCACCAAACTGGACGCTGCGATCGTTGGCCGGGAGTGAGTCCTGTTCCACACCATTAATCAAGAACATAGCGGCTCCTTATCAGTGGCCCGTTAGTCTGGCAGGGGGAACGCGGGATCTCAAGAGAAGAAACCTTAAAGAAAAGGCCTGCGATGCAGGCCTTTATCAGTGCAAACGGATAATCAAACCTTTTTAAAGATAAGCGATCCGTTGGTGCCGCCAAAGCCGAAGGAGTTACACAAGGTGTACTCCATACCGCTGACCTGACGCGCTTCGTGCGGGACGAAGTCAAGGTCACAACCGTCTTCCGGGTTATCCAGGTTGATGGTTGGCGGAACAGCCTGATCGCGCAGGGCCAGAATCGAATAGATCGATTCAACCGCGCCCGCTGCACCAAGCAGGTGACCGGTCATGGATTTGGTAGAACTCACCATGATACGGCTGGCGGCATCGCCAAACACGGATTTCACTGCCTGCGCTTCGGCGATATCGCCTGCTGGGGTGGAAGTACCGTGTGCGTTGACGTAGCCAATCTGGCCAGGTTCGAGGCCTGCATCGCGGATGGCGTTAACCATTGCGAGTGCTGCGCCTGCACCGTTTTCCGGCGGTGACGTCATGTGGTAGGCATCGCTGCTCATACCAAAACCGACGATTTCTGCGTAAATTTTCGCGCCGCGTTTTTTCGCGTGTTCGTACTCTTCGAGCATGATGATACCGGCGCCGTCACCGAGCACGAAACCATCACGGTCTTTATCCCACGGACGGCTTGCCGCCTGCGGGTTGTCATTGCGGGTCGACAGCGCGCGCGCTGCACCGAAACCGCCAACACCCAGAGGTGTGCTCGCTTTTTCAGCACCACCCGCCAGCATGGCATCAGCATCGTTATAGGCAATCATTCGTGCCGCATGACCGATGTTATGTACACCTGAGGTGCACGCCGTGGCGATGGAAATGCTTGGACCGCGGAGGCCGAACATGATGGTCAGATGACCGGCCACCATATTAACAATTGTGGACGGTACGAAGAAGGGGCTGATTTTACGTGGGCCGCCTTTCACCAATGAACTGTGGTTTTCTTCGATTAAGCCGAGTCCGCCGATGCCGGAGCCGATAGCAGCACCGATACGCGAGGCGTTCTCTTCCGTCACTTCAAGGCCAGAATCCTGCATGGCCTGTACGCCAGCGACAATTCCATATTGAATAAAGGCATCCATCTTGCGCTGTTCTTTGCGCGAGATAATGTCTTCACAGTTAAAATCCTTTACTAAGCCAGCAAATTTCGTTGCATAGGCGGTAGTATCGAAATGGTCGATTAGGCTGATGCCGCTCTGACCGGCAAGAAGAGCTTTCCAGGTGGACTCTACGGTATTGCCGACAGGAGACAACATGCCAAGTCCGGTCACAACTACACGACGCTTAGACACGCTTGTCCTCCAGGGAGGGATAAAAAAGAGAGATGTGGGACAAAAAGATAAAACTCAGGCGGTCGAATGACCGCCTGGAGATGTTCACTTACGCCTGGTGACCGTTGATGTAATCAATGGCAGCCTGAACGGTGGTGATTTTCTCAGCTTCTTCGTCCGGAATCTCAGTATCAAACTCTTCTTCCAGAGCCATTACCAGCTCAACGGTGTCAAGAGAATCAGCGCCCAGGTCTTCAACGAAGGAAGCATTGTTGGTAACTTCTTCCTGCTTAACGCCCAGCTGTTCGCCGATAATTTTCTTAACGCGTTCTTCGATAGTGCTCATACTCTTAAATTTCCTATCAAAACTCGCTTTCGCGATGGTTTTCGTAGTGTATAAAATGTTGAAAAATTTGCAACTAAATCCCGGCAGGTCATACCACGATTTTACGCTATTTTGAGGGTGTTTGCCCTAATAACGCAAATCATTTTGCACCTAATATTGCTCAGAAGCGCACAGACTGCGCGGATCCTGAGCATTTTGTGCAAACTACGGTCAGACCATGTACATTCCGCCGTTGACGTGCAGGGTTTCACCAGAGATGTAACCCGCTTCGTCAGAAGCTAAGAATGCAACCGCACTCGCGATTTCTTTTGCATCGCCAAGGCGACCCGCTGGAACTTGCGCCAGAATACCCGCACGCTGATCATCAGAAAGCGCACGCGTCATGTCCGTTTCAATGAAGCCCGGAGCAACAACGTTCACAGTAATACCGCGAGACGCAACTTCACGCGCCAGCGATTTACTGAAACCAATCAAACCCGCTTTCGCCGCAGCGTAGTTGGCCTGACCAGCATTTCCCATGGTACCGACCACAGAACCGATAGTGATAATACGACCATGACGCTTTTTCATCATAGCGCGCATTACCGCTTTTGACAGACGGAAAACTGATGACAGGTTGGTTTCGAGAATGTCGTTCCACTCATCATCTTTCATTCGCATTAACAGGTTATCGCGAGTGATCCCGGCATTATTAACCAGAATATCTACTTCGCCAAATTCTGCGCGAATATTTCCCAGAACAGATTCGATAGATGCCGGGTCGGTCACATTCAACATCAGACCTTTACCGTTTGCACCTAAATAATCGCTGATGGCCTGAGCACCGCTTTCGCTAGTGGCAGTACCGATAACTTTCGCGCCACGGGCAACGAGTGTTTCAGCGATAGCGCGGCCAATGCCGCGGCTTGCACCGGTAACCAGTGCAACTTTTCCTTCAAAACTCATGGTTTTGCTCTTCCTCTTCTTATTGCTCAAGCGCCGCTGACATCGCCGCCGGCTCGTTAATGACCGAGGCAGTCAGGGTGTCAACAATACGTTTCGTCAGGCCGGTGAGGACTTTACCCGGGCCGACTTCATACAGGTGTTCTGTGCCCTGGGATGCCATAAACTCAACAGTTTTGGTCCACTGTACTGGGCTATAAAGCTGACGCACCAGCGCATCACGAATTGCATCTGCGTTAGTTTCGCACTTCACATCCACGTTATTGATAACGGGAATTTGCGGTGCATTGAAGGTGATGTTCGCCAGTTCTGCAGCCAGTTTCTCTGCTGCAGGCTTCATCAGCGCACAATGAGACGGGACGCTGACCGGCAGCGGCAGTGCGCGTTTTGCGCCCGCAGCTTTACACGCGGCACCGGCACGTTCAACGGCCTCTTTATGGCCCGCGATAACCACCTGGCCCGGTGAGTTAAAGTTCACTGGGGAGACAACCTGCCCTTCAGCAGACTCTTCGCAGGCTTTAGCGATAGACGCATCGTCCAGGCCGATAATGGCAGACATGCCACCGGTGCCCGCAGGGACAGCTTCCTGCATGAATTTGCCACGCAGTTCAACCAGACGTACAGCATCAGCGAAGCTAATCACGCCCGCACACACCAGCGCAGAGTATTCACCGAGGCTATGACCGGCCATCAGCGCTGGCGTTTTGCCGCCCTGCTGCTGCCAGACACGGTACAGTGCAACAGACGCGGTCAACAGCGCTGGCTGAGTCTGCCAGGTTTTGTTCAGTTCTTCTGCCGGACCCTGTTGGGTCAATGCCCACAGATCATAGCCCAGCACCACAGAAGCTTCCGCGAATGTTTCTACGATAATCGGATAGGTTGCAGCCAGTTCAGCCAACATGCCTACGGTCTGAGAGCCCTGTCCCGGGAACACAAATGCAAATTGCGTCATCTTATAATCCTTAATTAGAAACGAACCAGCGCGGAACCCCAGGTGAAACCACCACCGAAGGCTTCAAGCAGCACCAGTTGACCGGCCTTGATGCGACCGTCACGCACTGCTTCATCCAGCGCGCACGGCACGGAGGCCGCAGAGGTATTGCCATGGCGGTCGAGGGTTACCACGACGTTGTCCATCGACATGCCGAGCTTCTTCGCTGTCGCGCTGATAATGCGCAGGTTGGCCTGGTGTGGCACCAGCCAGTCCAGCTCAGAACGATCCAGATTATTAGCCGCCAGCGTTTCTTCAACGATGTTAGCCAACTCTTTCACCGCCACTTTGAACACTTCATTCCCTGCCATTGTCAGGTGAATGGCGTTTTCCGGATGAACACGATCGGCGTTCGGCAAGGTGAGCAACTCACCGTATTTGCCATCAGCGTGCAGATGTGTGGAGATGATGCCCGGCTGTTCAGATGCGCCTAACACCACGGCACCCGCGCCATCGCCAAAAATAATGATTGTGCCGCGATCGGTAGGATCGCAGGTACGGGCCAGAACATCTGCGCCAATCACCAGTGCATTTTTAACCGCACCGGATTTAACGTACAGATCGGCCACGCTCAGCGCGTAAGTGAAACCGGCACAGGCCGCAGCCACGTCAAACGCCGGGCAGCCTTTAATGCCCAGCATTGACTGGATCTGGCACGCCGCGCTTGGGAAAGCGTGGGTCGACGAGGTGGTTGCCACCACGATCAGGCCGATTTGCTCAGCATCAATGTTAGCCATTTCCAGGGCGCGCCTGGCGGCTTCGAAGCCCATTGTTGCTACGGATTCATCTGGCGCGGCAATACGACGCTCACGGATACCTGTGCGTGTGACAATCCACTCGTCAGACGTATCTACCATTTTTTCCAGGTCGGCGTTCGTACGCACTTGTTCAGGCAGATAGCTGCCGGTACCTATAATCTTCGTATACATGTACGCTCAGTCTTTTGGTGGTAATACAGATTCGAGGCGAGCGGCGATCCGCTGTGGGACCTCACGCTGCACCGCCTGCACTGCCTGTTCAATCGCCACGCTAAACGCGCGCTGATTGGCTGCACCATGACTCTTAATCACCGTGCCGCGCAATCCTAACAGACAGGCGCCATTATACTGGTCGGGGTTGAGGTGACTGAATCGCCGCGAGAGGTTTTTTTGTAACCAATGCTTCAAAATTTTCAGCCACCACGGCCGCTTTTTACCTTCTCCCTGCGATTTCAGCAGAGAAAGAAACATTCTGACAACGCCTTCCATGGTTTTTAGTGTGACGTTGCCCGTAAAACCATCACAAACCAGCACATCCGTTTTGCCCGTCAATAATTCGTTGGCTTCGAGATAACCAATATAGTTGATGGAAGACACCTTTTTTAGCATCGCCGACGCATCACGGATGCTGTCGTGGCCTTTGGTTTCTTCTTCTCCAATGTTGAGCAGTGCGACGCGCGGAGACGTAATGCCGAGGACTTCTTCAGCCATCACTGCGCCCATTACCGCAAACTGTACCAGCATCGTGCTGTCACAATCGACGTTGGCGCCCAAATCAAGCACCACCGTTTTGCCCTTCTGCTGATGCGGCAGAACCGTCATCAGCGCGGGACGCTCAATTCCTTCAATCGGCTTGAGCAATAATTTGGCGAGCCCCATTAGCGCCCCGGTATTTCCGGCGCTCACGCAGGCCTGCGCGCGTCCTTCTTTAACAAGCTCCAGCGCAATGCGCATGGAACTGCCCCGGCTGTTGCGAATAGCATGTGCCGGACGTGCATCACTGGCAATAACTGACTGGGCAGGGATAATCTGCAGACGTGAACGTTGTTCGAAGTCAGCTTTGGCGAGTAATGGCGTAATGGCGTCGGTGTCACCGACAAGAAGAAGCGAGAGTTGTGGGTTAGCGTGCAGTGCCTGCAATGCTGCAGGCACCGTCACGGAAGGGCCAAAATCGCCCCCCATGACATCCAACGCTAAGGTCAGACGTGTCAAGGTATCGTCGCCGCTCGGTTTGGTAAATCCCCGCAGAAGCGGGGAAATCCTCACTAAGCTTCATCACGCTTTCGCGTGATTACTTAGCGATAACCTTGCGACCGCGGTAGAAACCGTCGGCAGTGATGTGGTGACGCAGGTGTTTCTCACCAGAAGTCTTATCTACAGACAGGCTGGTAACTGCAGTCAGCGCGTCATGGGAACGACGCATGCCACGTTTGGAACGGGTTGGTTTATTCTGTTGTACGGCCATGGACCTTACTCCTCAATTACTTACGCTTTAAGCTGGCTAATACGGCAAATGGATTTGGCTTTTGCGCATCTTCAGGCAATTCACCAAATACCATGTCCGCGTCGGACACTTCACAGTGTTCAGAATCATGCACCGGAACTACAGGTAAGGAGAGAATGATTTCATCCTCAACCAAAGCCCGCAGGTCGATTTCACCGAATTCGTTAACCTCAATCGGCTCATACGCTTCCGGGAGTGCTTCAGCCTGTTCAACATTTTTGATCGGACTGAAACAATACGTTGTGTGAACGGCATGTGGGAACGGTTTCCCGCAGCGCTGGCATTCGAGAGTCACCGCAACCTTTGCATCACCTTTAATAACGGCGAGACGCTGGTTGTCGATGGCGAATGTCATATCGCATTCCACATCACTGTCCACACTGACCACAGACTCGGCAAGACGCTCCACCTGGTCCGGGGTGTAGACACCCTGGTAATCGAGGCGTTTTTGAGCGGTACGAACCGGATCAAGAGTCAGGGGTAATTTTACCTTTTGCATAGGGCGCGCATATTAACTTTGTAACGTCATAGAGTCAAAGAAAAAGGCACCCTCAAGCGCCTTTTGCCAATTATTCGCACACATTGCGGCCTGTAGTTTAAAATGTCGCAATCCGAATCACCAGAGTCTATTTAAAAAATTATGCTGCAACTTATTCTTGCCTCTACTTCACCCTATCGCCGCGAGCTGCTTCAAAAGCTCGATGTGCCTTTTGAATGCGCCGCGCCTGAGGTCGATGAACTCCCCTTACCCGGAGAATCACCGCGCCAGTTGGTGCTTCGTCTGGCTCAGGCCAAAGTACAGGCCCTGGCGACTCGCTTCCCTGACCATCTGATTATCGGCTCCGATCAGGTTTGCGTGCTCGGCGGAAAAATCACCGGCAAACCGCACACCGAAGAAAATGCGCGTCTGCAACTGCGTGAAGCGAGTGGCCACGTCGTCACCTTCTATACCGGTCTTGCGGTCTATAACAGCGCTAAGGGCCATTTGCAGACCGAATGCGAGCCTTTCGATGTGCACTTCCGCCACCTGACCGACGCGGAGATCAACCGATACGTCCAAAAAGAGCAGCCGCTGAACTGTGCTGGCAGTTTTAAAAGTGAAGGACTGGGCATCACGCTGTTCGAGCGTCTCGAGGGACGCGACCCAAATACGCTGATTGGCCTGCCGCTCATCGCGCTGTGCAAAATGCTCAGGCACGAGCAATTCAACCCGCTGCTGCGCTAAAACGCAAAACGCCCCTTTCAGGGCGTTTTTTATTCTTTCTTTTCTTTAATTATTTCTGGCTGCGCAGCACTTGCAGGCAACGCTTGAGCTGGTTGTCCAACGGCGCTTCAATGCGCAACGTCTCGCCGGTACCCGGATGCGTGAACTTCAGCGCCGCGGCGTGCAGGAACAGACGATTCAAGCCCGTACCCGCCAACTGCTTGTCGAACTCACGATCGCCATAACGGTCGTCAAACGCAATCGGATGGCCCGCATGCAGCGTGTGCACACGAATCTGGTGCGTACGGCCGGTTATCGGGCTACAGCGCACCAGTGTCGCATGGGTAAAACGCTCTTCGACTTTAAAGCGCGTCTCCGACGGTTTGCCTTCGCTGTTCACGCGAACAATACGCTCGCCGCTCTGCAAAATATTTTTCAGCAATGGCGCCTGCACCACTTTCATGTGCGACTGCCACTGGCCGCGAACCAGGGCCAGATAATCTTTCTGCATCCCTTTTTCGCGTAGCTGTTCATGCAGGGAGCGCAGTGCGGAACGCTTCTTCGCCACCAGCAGCACGCCGGAGGTATCACGGTCGAGACGATGGACCAGTTCGAGGAATCGGGCTTCCGGACGTAGCGCGCGCAGACCCTCGATAACCCCAAAGCTCAAACCGCTACCACCGTGAACCGCCGTACCCGACGGCTTGTTCAGCACCAGAATATGGTCGTCTTCATAAAGGATAACGTCAGCCAGAGCCGCCACTTTATTCAGGTGCGGCGATACAGCCTCTTCTTCACGCTCAGCGACGCGCACCGGCGGGATGCGAATTTCATCGCCCGCTTCCAGTTTGTATTCCGGCTTCACGCGCTTTTTATTCACGCGCACTTCGCCTTTACGCAGGATGCGGTAAATCATGCTTTTCGGCACGCCTTTCAGCTGGGTGCGCAAAAAGTTATCAATTCGTTGCCCTGCCTCATCATCGGCAATGGCTACCATTTTTACGGTCGGTGTCTCAGTTTTCATGGGGGGCGATTCTAAAGATGCAGTGGCATTCGCGCCACTCCTTTTTCTGTGCTTATATTAACTTCGCAACGGAGCTCATTTTTAATCTCACTTTGCGGATTGGTGGTTATTACAACAATCGGTTCGGTAAAGTGAAAAAACTGTGAGTAACCGGGTGATAAATGGTAAAAGTCATCTTGCTATAACAAGGTTAGCAGGGAATAATGATGCAGTTTTCCGTGTCGAATCTTGTTCAAGCAAGCATGTTAGCGGAATGACCAATTTTGTCTGAACGATCTTTTATGCAGCAATGGCGTAAGACGTATTTATCTTTCAGACAGTTAGCGGGCTGCGGGTTGCAGTCCTTACCGGTTGATACTCTCTATTTCAAGCCGCAGAAAGGCGGCAAACCTGGGATCTCCAGGCGCTACTCCAGTAGATGACTGGGGTAAGCAGGTGAAGCCAACCATCTGCGACTTGAAAGACAATGAGTATAGAAGGAACCGTACCTGGAGAATGATTCCCAGGCTGTTCCCCTGAATAATTGCGCTGCGGTTCCGTTTGAAACGCAGGCTACCGACACTCTGCGCCTCTTAAGCGAGCGACAACCGTGAGGTTGGCGACGTGAACAGACACGAGGCCATCGGTTTACCCCCGGCAAGGAAAACTCTGCCCGTAGCTTAGTCGTCAATGCAAGAATAATGAGTAAGTTACGATGAAAAGAATGTTAATCAACGCAACTCAGCAAGAAGAGTTACGTGTCGCCCTCGTTGATGGGCAGCGTCTGTACGATCTGGATATTGAAAGCCCAGGACACGAACAGAAAAAAGCGAACATCTACAAAGGCAAAATTACCCGTATAGAACCAAGCCTTGAAGCCGCATTCGTAGATTACGGTGCTGAGCGTCATGGTTTCCTTCCTCTTAAAGAAATCGCCCGCGAATATTTCCCTGCAAATTACAATGCGCATGGCCGCCCGAACATCAAAGATGTTCTGCGCGAAGGCCAGGAAGTCATTGTTCAGATCGATAAAGAAGAGCGCGGCAACAAAGGTGCCGCCCTCACAACCTTTATCAGCCTGGCAGGCAGCTATCTGGTACTGATGCCAAACAACCCGCGTGCCGGTGGTATCTCTCGCCGCATCGAAGGTGACGATCGTACTGAGCTGAAAGAAGCGCTTTCCAGCCTGCAACTGCCTGACGGCATGGGACTGATTGTGCGTACCGCAGGCGTTGGCAAATCTGCCGAAGCGCTGCAGTGGGATCTGAGTTTCCGCCTGAAGCACTGGGAAGCGATTCAGAAAGCCTCTGAAAGCCGCCCTGCCCCGTTCCTGATCCACCAGGAAAGCAACGTCATCGTTCGTGCATTCCGTGATTACCTGCGTCAGGACATCGGCGAAATCCTTATCGATAACCCGAAAGTGCTTGAGCTGGCTCGCCAGCATATCTCTGCGCTGGGCCGTCCGGATTTCAGCAGCAAAATTAAGCTCTACACCGGTGAAATCCCGCTGTTCAGCCACTACCAAATCGAATCGCAGATTGAATCTGCATTCCAGCGCGAAGTGCGCCTGCCGTCGGGCGGCTCTATCGTTATCGATAGCACCGAAGCCTTGACCGCCATCGATATCAACTCCGCGCGTGCAACCCGCGGCGGCGACATCGAAGAAACCGCCTTCAACACCAACCTTGAAGCGGCCGACGAAATTGCCCGCCAGCTGCGTCTTCGTGACCTCGGCGGCCTGATCGTTATCGACTTCATCGACATGACCCCGGTTCGCCACCAGCGTGCGGTTGAAAACCGTCTGCGTGAAGCGGTGCGTCAGGATCGTGCGCGTATCCAGATTAGCCATATCTCTCGCTTCGGCCTGCTGGAAATGTCCCGTCAGCGACTGAGCCCGTCACTGGGTGAATCCAGCCATCACGTGTGTCCACGCTGTAGCGGTACCGGCACCATCCGTGATAACGAATCGCTGGCGCTGTCTATTCTTCGTCTGATCGAAGAAGAAGCACTGAAAGAAAACACTCAGGAAGTTCACGCGATTGTTCCCGTTCAGGTGGCTTCTTACCTGCTGAACGAAAAGCGTGCGGCTATCAGCAACATCGAAACCCGTCAGGGTGGCGTGCGCTGCATCGTCGTTCCGAACGACCAGATGGAAACCCCACACTACTCCGTACTGCGTGTCCGTAAAGGCGAAGAGACTCAAATCCTGAGCTACCTGCTGCCGAAGCTGCACGAAGAAGAAATGGCGATGCCGTCTGAAGACGAGCCAGCTGAACGTAAGCGTCCTGAGCAGCCTGCTCTGGCGACCTTCGTGATGCCTGATGCACCGCCAGCACCACTTGAAGAAGCCGCTCCAGCCGCAGCGCAGGCAAAGAAAGCCGCTCCAGAGGCAGCCACCGCTGCAGCACCGGGTCTGGTTTCCCGCATAATCTCTGCGCTGAAATCCATGTTCAGCAGTGAAGCCCCAGTTGTGGCTGAGCCTGAGCCGGTTAAGAAAGAAGAGAAACCTGAGCGCCAGCAAGATCGTCGCCGTTCTCGTCAGTCTAACCGTCGTGACCGCAATGACCGTGGTGACCGCAACGATCGCCGTGACAACCGCGATAATCGTGGCGAACGCGGTGAGCGTAACGAACGTGGTGAGCGCGATAACCGTGGTGAAAACGCAGAAGGCCGCGAAGATAACCGCCGTAACCGTCGTGAGAAGCCTCAGCAGAACGCGGAAACCCGTGAAGCTCGTCAGCCGAACGTGGCAGAAGACGCGGATAAAGCGAAATCTCGAGATGAACAGCAGCAGCCACGCCGTGAGCGCAACCGTCGTCGTAACGATGACAAACGCCAGGCAGCACCGCAGGAAGTCAAAGTTCAGGTTCACGAAGAACAACCCGCTCAGGAAATCGAGCAGGAAGAACGCGTACAGTCCATGCCGCGTCGTAAGCCGCGCAACCTGTCACAGAAAGTGCGCATCGAAACAGCGGCCGAAACTGCAGAACGTACCGCAGTGACCGAACCAGCTGAAGCAACTGCACCCGCTAAGCGTACCGAACTGGCTAAAGTTGATTTGCCCGCCGTCATCGATGCTCCGGCAGAAGATGAAAACGCGGAAAATCGTGATAATACAGGCATGCCGCGTCGCTCCCGTCGTTCACCACGCCACCTGCGCGTGAGTGGTCAGCGTCGTCGCCGCTACCGTGACGAGCGTTACCCAACTCAGTCACCGATGCCGCTGGCGATTGCCTGTGCATCTCCGGAAATGGCGTCTGGTAAAGTGTGGGTAAGCTACCCGATAACGCGTCCACAA
The DNA here is from genome assembly GCF_024764835.1 of Scandinavium hiltneri. Classification (GTDB taxonomy): domain Bacteria; phylum Pseudomonadota; class Gammaproteobacteria; order Enterobacterales; family Enterobacteriaceae; genus Scandinavium; species Scandinavium hiltneri. The sequence continues at coordinate 186,554 of NZ_JALIGE010000076.1, forward strand.
GAGCAGCAGATTGAAGAAGCCCGCGAGCAGAACGTTGTTCCTTCCGTCATTGAAGTCGCACCGGTAGAAACCGTGGAGCAAGCACCAGTGGCAGAACAGGTTACAGCGCCAGTGGTTGAACAGGTTGCCGCTGAGCCGGTTGTGGTTGCAGAACCGCAGCCCGCTCAGGCTGAACCGGAAGTTCCAGTGGTTGAGACCACACATCCAGAAATCATTGCCGCGCCAGTGAGCGAAGAACCTCAGGTTATCGCACCAGCCGATGCCGTTGTTGCTGAAGTGACTGCTCAAGAAGCAACTCCGGCCGTGGTTGAGGAAGTGGAACAGGTTATCGTGACTGAACAACCTGCCGTGGTGGAAACCGTGCCAGTTGTTCCAGTGGTTGAGCCTGTCGTTAAACCGGTTGTGGCTGCGAAGCCGACGGTTGAACGCGTCACCGCTACCGCGCCAATGACACGCGCTCCAGCGCCAGACTACGTGCCAGAAGCACCGCGTCAGAGCGACTGGGTTCGTCCAGAGTTCGGTTTCGAGGGTAAAGGTTCTGCCGGTGGCCACAGCGCTACACACACGGCAACTGCCGGTCCGACTCGTCCACAATCAGTGGACTAAGCTGCAAAGCATGAAAAAACCGCCTCCGGGCGGTTTTTTTTATTCTGTCGCGGGCAGCTGCATGCCTGAAATTTTCGGCATCACTTCCCGCATCAAATCGAGAAACTTACGCAACCTCGCCGGATAATAACGCGCCCAGGGATAAACCAAATGCACCGGCAACGCCGCCGCTCGCCATTCAGGCAGTAGCTCAACCAGCCTGCCCTGCGCAATATCCTCTTCCACCGCCCAGCTGGAAATCAGCGCAGTACCCAGCCCCGACAGCGCGGTATTGCGGGCCACGTAAACGCTGTCAGTGCTCAGGCGCGGCACAATAGGAATAGTGAGACTCTCCCGGCTGGCCTGATGCCGCAGCGTCACTTCATGTTGATAGAACGTACTGATCGCCACCCACGGCAGCGCCGATAGCGCCATCGGGTCTGATACGTTATGCAGCGTCTCTAGCAGCACCGGCGAAATCACCAGACTTCGCGGGACTTCCGCCAGCAACACCGACACCGTCGCCGGGTCAACTTCCGCCCCCACGCGGATCGCGCAGTCGATATTTTCACTGATGAAATCGATATTTTTGTCGTTAAGCATCCACTCCACCGAAAGCTGAGGATAGTGCTGCAAAAAATCCACCAGCGGCGTTAATAGTTGCTGCTGCCCGAATGCATGCGGCGCTCTGACGCGCAGCACGCCCACCGGGTTGTCGTCCACGATCTGTAAATCGTCTTCCAGCGCCAGCCAATTGTCCACCAGCTGTCGCGCATGTTGATAGCAGCGCTCACCGTCGTCGGTGAGTTTCATTGCATGGGTCGAGCGCATGATGAGCTTTACGCCCAGCAATGCTTCGAGCGACTGCAAACGGCGGCTGACCGTGGCCTGCGTGGTGCCAAGCTGAACTGCCGCTGCCGACAGCGACCCGGCTTCGATAATGCGAATAAAGGTCCGCATCAGTTCCAGCCGGTCTATACGCTCCGTTCTTTTCATTTGTTTTTGCTCATACACCCAACGTATAGCTGTTTTACCACTGCGCCCGCTACCGCGCCAGTGTGATTCACATCACAATGCGCCCACACCCTGTTGAGGACGTTATGATGAACACCACTCCCGCTGTTTTACTGACTTTTGCACCGTGGATAATCCTGATTTTGGCTATTGGCGCAGGCTTCAGCGTCGCCGCCATTTATTACGCCCAGCCGCTGCTACCGCTGATTGGCCACGACATGCATTTGAGCATCGAGCAAATGGGCCTCGTCCCCACGCTAACCCAGACGGGTTACGCGCTGGGCATTCTGTTCCTGCTGCCGCTGGGCGATCGCCACGACCGACGTCGGCTGATCCTCTCCAAAAGCGCTTCGCTCGCGGTGTTATTGCTGCTGTGTAGCGTGACCAGCCAGCTGCATGCCCTGCTCGCCGTCAGTTTGCTGATTGGGATGACGGCGACGATGGCGCAGGATATCGTTCCTGCCGCGGCTATCCTCGCCCCCGCCGGGAAACAGGGTAAAACCGTGGGCACGGTAATGACGGGTTTGCTACTCGGCATTCTGCTGTCGCGTACCGTCAGCGGCGTCGTAGGGGAAGCCTATGGCTGGCGGATGATGTATCAGGCCGCAGCGGTCAGCGTTGCGTTGATTGGTCTGGTGATGTGGCGCGTACTCCCGAAATTCAGCGCACATTCTGAACTCAGTTATCCGGCGCTGATGGGGTCGCTGGTGCATTTATGGCGACGTTTCCCTGAACTGCGCCGCGCCGCGCTGGCACAGGGTTTTCTGTCGGTTGCCTTCAGCGCGTTCTGGTCGACACTCGCGGTAATGCTCGCCGAACACTATCAACTCGGCAGCGCCGTCGCCGGAGGATACGGTATTGCCGGTGCCGCCGGAGCGCTTGCCGCCCCGCTGGCCGGTGGGCTGGCCGATAAACTTGGCGCAGCTAAAGTGACTCAGTTAGGTGCGTTGCTGGTCACGGTGTCGTTCGCACTGATGTTTTTCCTGCCGCTGTTGCCGCTTCACGCCCAACTGGCGCTGATTGCCGTGTCGGCGATTGGCTTTGATTTAGGCTTACAGTCGAGCCTGGTCGCGCATCAGAATCTGGTCTACAGCCTCGAACCGCAGGCGCGTGGTCGCCTGAATGCGCTGCTGTTCACGGTGGTATTTATCGGGATGGCGTTAGGTTCGGCTGTCGGCAGCAAACTGTACGCCGTGGCGGGCTGGCCTGCGGTAGTCGCTCTGGCGGTGATCAGCGGCGTTATTGCGTTGGCGATTCGTCTGACCTGTGCGGCGAACGCCACCGCTTGCCCACAACGTTAAAAAAAAGCCCGCACCGGGGTGAGTGGTGCGGGCACAGAGAACATGGCCAGTTTCAAGACATGTTCTAAACCGTTAAATCTTATTTATTCAACTGGAACAGAGACATGCCTTGCATATCGGTGAACGCTTTATACGATGCCGTCAGGGCCGCCTGCTGCATAGTGTAGTTAGAAATCGTTGAGTTCCAGTCCACGTTAACCAGGTCGCTCATCTGCTGAGTCTGGCTCAACGTGCGGTCATCGCCCAGCGCGTCCAGTTTGTCCAGTTCGTTGAGCTGAGTACCGACTTCCGCCCGTACACTCAGCACGTTGTTCAGTGAGTTACGCAGGCCGCGGTTGGCGACGTCGATAGTGGCCTGCGCCGTCGCTTGCGCCGCATCGTCATCCGCTACAGGCGTTTTCAACGCAGCAATCGCGTCATCCAGAATTTTGAACAGGTCCGAAGGCGTACTGCCATCGGGGTTTTTCACCGCATTCGACGTCACCGAATCAAAAATCTTGTCGCCGGTGTGGCCGATAACCATAGTCCGGGAAGAGTCGACCTGCTGTTCAACGTTGGTGGTACCGCCCGTATACGTGCCGGTGGTGGCATCGAACGGCGCGGTATCCGTCTTATAACCGGCAAACATGTAACGTCCGTTACCATCCTGGCTGTTGGCCAGGTTCATCAGCTGGTCGCGGATACCCTGTAAATCGGTCGCCAGCGAGGCGCGGTCATCGTCACTCAGCGTGCCGTTCCCGGCATAGACGATTTTTTCCTGCGCCGCTTGAATCGACGACGTCACCGACGACAGCGTGTTTTCTTCCTGTGAAATACGCTGGGTGGCGAAGCTACGGGCTGACGCAAACTGGCTGGTCTGGGACTGCGCCTGAGATAGCACAACCGCCTGGGACGCGGCAATCGGGTCATCTGACGGACGGTTAACGCGCAGGCCGGTGGACATCTGTTCGCCATATTTCAGCCATGAAGACTGGGAGTTGGTAATACCGCCCATCGTCTGCTGATACATCATTAAGGTACTAATACGCATCGGTCAGGGCTCCTTAGCGAATATTGATCAGCGCATCGAAAAGCGTGCTGGCGGTCTGCATTACCTGGGCATTGGCCAGATAGTACTGTTGATACAGTTGCAGGTTGCCGTACTCTTCATCGAGGTTTACGCCGGAAATAGATTGCTGCTGCTTGGTCAGTTGGGTCACAACATTGCCCTGGGTGGTGCTGCTGGTTTCCAGCGTCGAGGTTTTGTTCCCTACGTCACTGACCAGAGAGGCGTAAGCGTCGTTGACGGTTTTATTGCCGCCCACCAGTTTGCTGTTTTGCAGATCCAGCAGCGCCTGACCGTTACGGTTATCACTCTCGCCTGTCTGACTGTCATCGATACCCATCGCAATCTGGCTGGCGTCGGTCAGCGCCACGCTCATGTTCACAATCGCGTTGGCTAGCGGTTTCACGGTAAAGCTGTCATTCGCTTTGATCGTGCCACCGCTTATCTTTATGCTCAGCCCATCAAATTGCAGACTGCCATCACTTCCGGTCGTTGGGATCACATTGGTATTATCCGAGAGGCGCGTTACCTGCCACTTTGTGCCGTCGTAGCTCACCTTATAGTCGCTGGCCTGCACCTGTGTGCTGTCGGTCATAGTGACGCTAAGACTGGCATCCCCGGCATTGTTAGTGTTACTCAGTACCGACGGCCCGCCGATATTGAAGAATTTTCCGCCATCATGGGTGTTGCCCTGGGCATCAGTATAGATGCCTTTCGCATTCTGCTGGTTAAACGCATCAGCAAACGCCAGCGCCATCTGGTTCAGGCTGTTACGGGTCTGGTCCAGATCCTGAGAACGGAACGTCAGCAAACCGCCGAGTGAACCACTGGTCAGCAATTTTTCCGGGATTTCGACATTACCCGCCACGTTATCCACGTAAGCGACGGTGGTCCGCGAAGGATCGGCGCTGCTTGGCACTGCGGCCAGCTGACGGGCGTTGCTGCCCTGAACCAGGTTGTAACCGTTGGCCATGGTGATGTTGTACGTGCCGCCGTCCTGCACGTTCACTTCCACGCCCACCAGCTGGTTCAGTTGGCTAACCAGCTGATCGCGCTGATCGAGCAGGTCATTCGGGGATGCCCCCGCGCCGACGCCGGTCAGTTTGGAAATTTTATCGTTCAGCGTCGCAATCTGCTGCGAGTAGTTATTGATCTGCGAAACGGTTGATGCAATCGCGCCGTTGACCTGTTTATCCTGGTCACGCAGATACTGATCGGTAGTCTTAAACTGATTGACCAGCCCTTGGGCTTTGCCTAACACCGCCTGACGCGCCGCCGGATCTTCGGCGTTGCTCACCAGGGTTTGCAGACTGGTGAAGAAATCCTGCAACGTGGCGGAAATCGAGTTAGTGGTATCGGACATCAAATCGTCGATTTTCGACATCTGCTGGTAGCGCGTGGTCAGGCCGCTGCTCTGATTTTGCGCCGCATTCAGCTGATTGGTGATAAAAGCGTTGTACTCGCGCTGTACGCCGGAGACCGTGACTCCATTACCCACCCAACCGCCCGCGCCCAGCGTGCTGTTCGCCGCAGAGAGGACCGTCGTCTGGCGGGTATAGCCGGACACGTTATAACTGGCAATGTTATTACTGACGGTGTTCAGTGCCGCCTGAGCCGCACCGAGCCCACTCATTGCGCTATTCATTAAACTGGACATGGAGGTTCCTTTATTCTTTTAGACACGAGTCCTGACCTGAATTATCGGCACCGATCGGCTGAACTTGAGGCGTTTCAGAACAGATTTTCGATATCGTTGCCGTAAGCCTTGCCCACCTTCTCACTCATCGATTTCAGCTGTTGGATCATACCGGTCAGCTTGCGGGCATAGTTCGGGTCGGTGGCATAACCGGCCTTCTGTAGTGCCTGTGCGCCCTGCTCTGGCGTCGCAGCTGAGGTCACGGCGGCATAGCGCGGGTTACGCGTTAACAGGCCAACGTAGTCGGACAACGCTTCAAGATACGAGGTATAGACGCGGAAACGGGCTTTCACCTTTTTCATTTCCCCATTCTCATATTCCGTGGTGGTGATTTCGGTGACTTTACCCTTCCAGTCAGACGACGCCTTCACGCCGAACAGGTTAAAGCTCGGCTCACCGTTTTCACGGCGGATCTGCCGTTGGCCCCAGCCTGATTCGAGCGCCGCCTGGGCGAGGATCAGGTGGTGCGGAATACCGCTCTGCTCACTGGCAAGCTTCGCCGGAAGGGAAAGCTGAGCCAGGAAGTCGTGACTGTCGCCGGGCACATCGGGGGCATCAGAGGCACTTGGCGTTGTCGGCAAGGCCTTACGTACCATCTGCGTCAGCGCCGAATTCTGATAGCTGGTGACGGTTTCGAGGTCAAACTTGAGCGGCACCTGGGCTGGCAACTCTTTTGGCCCGCCCTGATTCGCGGTCATCTGTTTGACCATCTCATCTGCCAGCCCTAACCCTTTGCCCGCCGTCATCTGCTGGGCAATTTGCTGATCGTACATACTGGTGTAAAGACGCGACTGGTCGCTGCTGAATAAGCCGTCTTTGGGCAGCGCGTCACGCATACTTTTCAGCATCATCTGTACGAACATGCCTTCGACCTGCCGGGCCACCGGCTTTACGTTCGCCTGCGGGTCTTTCCCGGCACTGATTTTAAGCTCGTTCAGCGATTGCGCGTCCCAGGCCGCGCTGCTCATCAGTTTGCTGTCGCCAAGCATTAGATAATTTCCACTTTGGCACGCAGGCAGCCTGCGGTTTGCATCGACTGGAGAATCGACATCAGCTCCAGCGGCGAAGCCCCCAGCGTGTTCAGCGCGCGAACGACGTTGTTCAGGTTGGCGCTGGAACGAATGCTCTGCATCGCCCCCCCGCTCTGACGCAGGTCGATTTGCGTCTGCGGCGTCACCACCGTTGAACCACCGGCAAAAGGCGTATCCGGCTGGCTGACTTGCGCTGAACGGTTCACTGTTACCGACAGATTGCCCTGCGCCACGGCACAGTTGTCGAGGGTCACTTCGCGATTCATAACCACCGAACCGGTACGGGAGTTGATGATAACTTTCGCATCCTGCGGCGTGACGTTCACGTCGAGGTTTTGAATATCTGCCAGCATCCGCACCTGATTGCTGCCTCCGCTTGAAGCCTGAATTTGAACGGTACGCGCATCCAGCGCCGTCGCATTACCATAGCCGCCTCGACGGTTAATGGTGTCAGCAATCTGCTGCGCCATGCCGAAATCATCTTCATTCAGTTGCAGGTTAATGGTATTGCCCGCGCCGAACTGGCTCGGCAATTCACGCTCAATGGTTGCGCCGTTGGTGATACGCCCGCCGTTAAGTTGGTTGACCTGCACGCTGCTGCCGCCCGCCGAGGCCCCCGCCCCGCCGACCAGAATGTTACCCTGCGCTAAGGCATAAACCTGACTGTCGACACCTTTTAACGGCGTCATCAGCAGCGTGCCACCGCGCAGACTTTTGGCGTTACCCATCGACGATACAACGACGTCAATGTTCTGCCCCTGACGACCAAAGGCCGGAAGCTGCGCGGTGACCATCACCGCCGCCACGTTTTTCAGCTGCATGTTGGTGCCTGCCGGGACGGTTATCCCGAGCTGCGACAACATGTTGTTCAGGGTTTGGGTGGTGAATGGCGTCTGAGTAGTCTGGTCACCCGTCCCGTCCAGACCGACGACCAGACCGTAGCCGATCAATGAGTTCTGCCGCACGCCCTGTACGCTGGTGAGGTCGCGAATGCGATCGGCCTGGGCGAAACCCGCCAGCAGGACCAGAGCAATGCCAACCAGAGTTTTAAACATAATTCACCTCGTTACATCGGCGATAAGTTAAGGAAGAAGCGCTGCAGCCAGCCCATGTTCTGCGCTTCATTGATGTAGCCGTTACCGACGTACTCAATGCGGGCGTCAGCCACCTGGGTCGACGGTACGGTGTTGCTACCGCTGATGGTGCGTGGATTCACGACGCCAGAGAAACGAATGAATTCGGTACCCTGGTTAATGGCGATTTGTTTCTCGCCCACCACGTGCAGGTTACCGTTGGCCAGCACCTGATCGACGGTGACCGTCAGCGTTCCGCTGAAGGTGTTGCTGGCGTTGGCACCGCCTTTACCGTTAAAGGAGTTGCCGCCAGAGGCGTCCACATCGGCGCGCGCATTGCCAAACAGGCCCTGCAGATAACGCGGCACAGTGTCGAAGCCGAAATTGGTTTTGCCATCGCGGCTGGCATTTGCCGACGAGCTCTTGGATGCGCTGACGTTTTCTTGCAGCTGGATGGTCAGCGTGTCGCCAATATTGCGCGGGCGTCGGTCTTCGAACAGCGGCTGATAGCCGTAGTTAATCGGCTGCGCGCTCTGGAAAATCGAGCCATTGACCACCGGTACCGGGCCAGGAACAGGCTGTGCGGTTGTCGCCCCTTCCACCAGCGGTTTGGAGGGAATCAATGCGCATCCGGACTGTGTCAGGGCCAGGACCACGAAAAGCGGATAACGAAACGCTGAGGATTTTTGCATTGCTTTTTATCTTCTGAATCAAAAATCCGGTGCAGGAAATCTGCACCGGTCACGTCTTACAGCTGGGTGAGTTTCTGCAGCATCTGGTCGGTGGTCGACACCGCCTTGCTGTTGATCTCATACGCGCGCTGCACCTGAATCATGTTGACCAGCTCTTCCGCCACGTTGACGTTCGAGGTTTCGACATAACCCTGGTACAGCAGGCCCGCACCGTTCAGGCCCGGAGTGCTGTCGTTCGGCGCGCCAGAAGCCTGGGTTTCGGTGTAGAGGTTTTCACCCATGCTTTCCAGACCTGCATCGTTCATGAAGGTGGTCAGGTTCAGCTGGCCAACCTGCACCGGGTTGGTTTGCCCTTGCTGCGTCACGCTCACCACGCCATCACGCCCGATAGTGATGCTCAGAGTGTTAGCCGGGATGGTTATCGCGGGCTGTACCGGGAATCCGCCAGCGGTCACCAGTTGGCCGTTCTGATCAACCTGGAACGAACCGTCACGGGTGTAAGCCGACGTGCCGTCCGGCAGCAGCACCTGGAAGAAGCCTTCACCTTTGATGGCGACGTCTTTGCTGTTGTCGGTCTGCGACAGGTTGCCCTGAGTGTGAATACGCTCGGTCGCTACCGGACGAACACCGGTCCCGATTTGCAGGCCAGAAGGCAGCGTGGTCTGCTCGGACGATTGCGCCCCCGGCTGACGAACGGTCTGGTAAAGCAGGTCTTCAAAGACCGCACGCTGACGCTTGAAACCGTTGGTGCTGACGTTCGCCAGGTTGTTGGCGATAACGTCCATGTTGGTTTGCTGGGCATCGAGGCCGGTTTTAGCAATCCATAATGAACTGATCATAGGTATCCTGTTGTTAGCTCATTGAAAGCAATTGGTTAGCCTTAGACGCGTTATCATCCACGCTGCTAATGACCTTCATCTGCATCTCAAAACGTCGGGAGCTGGCAATCATGTCAGCCATCGCCGCCACCGGTTTGACGTTACTGCCTTCCAGCACGCCGGATTGCAGAGTGATTGTCGGATCAGATTGCAGGACTGGCCCGCGGGTGGCCTGGGCGGCCGCCGTTAAGCGGAACATGCCATCGTCACCACGAATCACTTCGGTATTGGCGGCCTTCACCAGCTTCAATTTGCCGACAGGTGAAATGGTGTTCGCCGGGTCGCCTGGGTTTAGCGCCGAAATGGTGCCGTCCGTTGCGATGGTGACCTGCGAACCTTCCGGCACCATCACCGGACCGCCGCCGTCGCCAATCACCGGATTGCCCTGAATAGTCAATTGACCGCCAGGCGTCACCTGAATGTTACCGTTGCGGGTGTAGCCTTCCGTACCGTCCGCGCCCTGCACCGCCAGCCAGCCATCCTGCTGCAAGGCCACATCCAGCGGACGGGCGGTGTAGTCAAGTTGACCTGGCGTCATGTCGGCCCCCGGCGTGGAGCCGGTCACCAGGGTTCGGGTCTGGAAGGTTTCGCCATTGACCGGCACGGCGCGCAGTGCGGTCAGCTGTGCGCGAAAGCCCGGCGTGGAGGTGTTTGCGAGGTTGCTCGCGGTAACACCCTGCATTTCCATCGTCTGGCTGGCCGCGCCCATCGCGGTATATATTGCGTGATCCATGAAGCCGTCCCGTCAGGCGCTTAGCGCAGGTTAACCAGGGTATTGAGGATCTGATCCTGGGTTTTGATGGTCTGCGCGTTCGACTGATAGTTACGCTGCGCCACAATCATGTTCACCAGTTCTTTGCTCAGATCGACGTTGGATGCTTCCAGCGCGCCGTTAGTCAGGGTGCCGAAGTTACCGGTGCCTGCGGTGCCGAGTAGCGCCACGCCGGAAGACTGCGTCGCTGACCAGACGTTATCGCCTTCAGATTGCAGACCTTCGTTGTTGGCGAAGTTCGCCAGCGTTATTTGGCCCAGCAGCTGGTTTTGCTCGTTGGAATAGTTCCCGACCACGGTACCGTCGTCGTTAATCTGATAGCTCACCAGGTTGCCCGGCTTGTAGCCGTTCTGATTGGTGGCAACGATGTCGTTCGACCCGGTGTTCTGCTGCATGGAGTTCTGGAAACTCAGCTGGAAGGTGCTGTCAGCGGAGCCGTTCAGGGTCGGTATCGGAACCTTAATTTCTGGCGCTGTCCCAGCCGATTGTAAGGAACCTGCGTTGTAGGCCTGAACACTGGTCAAGGTTCCGCTGTCACTAAAATTCAACTGCGCCGCCTGTACCGCCCCCCCAGCCGCACCCGCCACGCTCGAATCCTGGGTGTAAACATCCCAGTTATTGGCGCTGTTTTTGACGTAATAGATGTTCATGTCGTGGGAGTTACCCAGACTGTCGAACACCGTCACGGTGCCTTTTTTGTTGTAGGTATCCGCGTCGGTGGCATCGAACGGCAATTTGGCCGGGACCGCATCGGTGGAGTTCAGGTTGATTTGCATTGCCGCCGTGGAGGTCGCCTTCGCCGCCATCAGCGTATTGGGAATGCTTAAGCCAACCGGGTTCGCCCCCTGCTGGATGGTCGGCGGCGTACCGGTCGCCGGATAGCCGGTCAACTGCAGGCCTTGCATGTTCACCAGGTTACGGTTTTCATCCAGCTTAAACTGGCCGTTACGGCTGTAGTACACGGAGCCGTTGGCGTCGGTCATACGGAAGAAGCCGTTCTGGCTAATCGCCACGTCGAGTGCACGTCCGGTACTGGTGGTGGTACCGTCGTTAAAGTCCTGGGTGATACCCGCCACTTTGACGCCCAGGCCGACTTTAGAACCGGCAAACATATCGGCGAACGAGGCGGTACCGGCTTTAAAGCCGTAGGTCGCGGAGTTGGCGATGTTGTTGCCAATCACGTCGAGATTGGTGGACGCAGCGTTCAGGCCGCTGACCGCTTGAGAAAAAGCCATGTCTTAACTCCTGATTAGGTTGAAGGCTTAAATAATCTGACGAACTTCGTCGAGCGTGGTGGTGCCATACGTTCCGAGATCCAGCAGATTACCGCTGCTTCCCTTCGTCACCCCTTGCACCAGCGCGAACTTAAGTGGCTGAGCCACCAGTTGCGTGCCGTTAGTGCTGGCGGCAATCGAGACGCTGTATGCGCCATCCGGTACGGTAGAGCCATCGGCGGCGGTACCGTCCCAGGTAAAGGTGTGAACGCCCGCGGTCAGGCTGCCGAGATCCATCGTGCGAACCACTTTGCCGCTGCTGTCGGTAACAGTTGCAGTGGCTTTGTCGGCGGCCTGAGTCAGCTCAACGCCAAACGGCGTGGTGCTGGCATTGCCGTCGGTATCCGAGCCTGCCAGAACAACCGAACCCGGGATCATCACCCCGTGACCAATCAGTGAGCTGGCCTGTAACGACTGGCTGTTATCAATTTGTCCGGAGATAGAGCCGAGCGTGGTGTTGAGCTTCTCAATTCCGCTGACGGTGCTTATCTGCGCCAGCTGAGACGTCAACTGACTGTTGTCCATTGGATTGGTCGGGTCCTGGTTTTTCAGCTGAGCCACCAGCAACGTCAGGAAGCTGCTTTGCAGGTCAGACGCGTTGCTGGTGGTTAAACTGCCGCTGGTCGCGGTGGTGCTGGCGGTACTGGTTGGGTCATTCACATTCACGGCAATAGACATCGTTATCTCCGTTACTGACCGAGGGTCAGCGTTTTGAGCATCATGCTCTTGACGGTGTTGAGTACTTCAACGTTGGCCTGGTAGCTGCGGGAAGCGGACATGGTGTTGACCATTTCCTCGACCACATCGACGTTCGGCATCTTCACGTAGCCTTTGGCGTCCGCCAGCGGGTTACCCGGCTGGTATACCAGCTTGAAAGGATCCTGACTTTCCACCACATTGGCCACTTTTACGCCGCCGGTCGCTGCCCCTGTAGGCGCATCAACCTGGAACACCACCTGTTTGGCGCGGTACGGCTGACCGTCCGGGCCGGTGACGCTATCGGCATTGGCGAGGTTACTGGCGGCGACGTTCAGGCGTTTGGACTGCGCCGTCAGCGCCGAACCGGCAACGTCAAAAATATTCAGTAGAGCCATGAATTAGTTCCCCTGTAGCACGGTCATCATGCTGCGGATTTGCCCACCCAACACGGTCAAGCCGGTCTGGTATTGCAGGCTGTTATCGGCGAATTGCGTGCGCTCCCGGTCCATATCGACGGTGTTGCCGTCCATTGATGGCTGGTCAGGTACCCGATACATCAGGTCTACAGAAGGGGCGGACATCGCCTGGGCTGGAATATGGCGTTCGGAGGTCAGCGTGAGTGACACGCTGCTGGTTTCCGCGCGCCCGCTTTCCATCACTTTTTTCAGTTCTGACGCAAAATCGACATCGCGCGCCTGATACCCCGGGGTATCGGCGTTAGCAATGTTTGAGGCCAGGATTTCCTGACGCTGGGCGCGCAGGTTCAACGCTTCCTGTTGAAAACGTAGCGCGGCGTCGAGTTTATCGAGCATGTCTCCTCCGCTGATGGCAATAGTTCATTCAGCATTCAGATTAATCTCAATTTTTGGCCGCCATCGTCGGAATAAAAGCAAAATGCATCGCTATTTGTTGCGTTGATGTTCTTCGTTGACAGGTAAAATTCGGCTATTCCCTGACAGACCGGAGTAAGCAATGCGAAACCTGAAGAGCACCCTCGCGCTGACGTTTGCACTCCTGAGCCCGGCGGCCATGGCACAGGATCTCACCCGGCAGCTGACGGATTTTTTCAGCCACCGCCTTGCCGGCTTCAGTGATTCGGTGGTGGTTAACGTGCGCAGCCCTGACACGCAGCTGCCGCAATGTGAGCAGCCTGCGTTTTCCGTGATGGGCAACGCCCGTCTGTGGGGAAATCAGACCGTTGTGGCGCAGTGTGCAACAGAAAAAAAATACATTCAGGTGATGGTTGAAGCGACGGGGAATTACGTGGTGGCTGCGCAGTCTGTGCCACGCGGTGCGGCCCTGCAACCCGGCAGCGTCACGCTGAAACGTGGGCGACTCGACCAGTTGCCGCCGCGCACCATGCTTGATATAAACCAGGCCCAGGACGCAGTGACAATGCGCGACCTGGCGCCCGGACAGGCGATTCAGCTGTCGATGTTACGCCAGTCATGGCGCGTAAAAGCCGGACAAAAAGTCCAGGTCATTGCCAGTGGCGATGGCTTTAGCGTCAATGGCGAAGGCCAGGCGTTAAACAATGCCGCCGTCGCCCAAAACGCTCGCGTGAGAATGCCGTCAGGCCAGGTGGTAAGCGGTCAGGTGGATTCGGATGGGAATATTCTGATTAATCTATAATGCATATAAAGATTCTGCAGAACCTGCCGATAAATAATCAACAAGTGATGATGGCAGGCAGTAACGCCACGAAACCTCGATGAGGACAGGACAATGAGCATTGATCGTACATCGCCCCTGAAGCCCGTTAACGCCGTCCAGCCGCGTGAGCCGAATGAAGCCCAGGCGCAGAAAGCCCGTCTGGACACATCGTCAACAGCGAACAGCACTAACGTGACGCTGAGCGAAGCGCAATCGAGCCTGATGCAACCGCGCAACAGCGACATCAATATGGAACGCGTCGACGCTATGAAAACCGCTATCCGTAACGGTGAACTGAAAATGGATACCGGCAAAATTGCCGATTCGCTGATTTCGGATACCCAGAGCTGGCTGCAGCAGAGTAAATAACAGAATGAGTCGTCTGTCAGAAATACTGGATCATATGACAGTCATCCTGAACTCGCTGAAAGAGGTGATGGATGCCGAACAGCAACAGCTCTCTGCGGGCAGCGTAAACAGTAGCGCCCTGCAGCGTATTACCGAAGAGAAAAGTTCGTTGCTGGCAACATTGGATTATCTGGAAAAACAGCGCCGCCTGGAGCAGGAAGCGCAGCGCTGTGCCAATGATGACGTCGCAGAACGCTGGCAGACTATCACCGAAAAAACCCAGCATTTGCGCGACCTCAATCAGCACAACGGCTGGCTGCTGGAAGGCCAGATTGAGCGTAACCAGCAGGCGTTGCAGGTGCTCAAACCGCATCAGGAACCGACGCTGTACGGCAAAGATGGTCAAACCTCGTCTACCCCACGCGGTGGTAAGAAGTTCTCCGTTTAATCTTCCCGTCTTAAACAGCAGGTGGCATTGCCGTGAACCCCGGCCAATGCCCTGCGGTTTGTTGTCACTATTCCCTCTATTTTCCCTCTCACGCCAGGCGGTTACGCCGTACGGCGCGCAAACTCTTTCACTCTGAAACCCAGCACCAGCAGCGTGGCGAAGTACGCCGCGATACCCGCCACGACCACAACCATCAGACGCATAATACGGAACGGCATCGTGCCCTGGGACCACTCTGGCATGATATACATCATGCCCAGCAGCGCGGCGGCCATTACCACAACGGCGACAATCAGGCGGCTCAGGAAACGGCCCCAGCCCGGTTCAGGGGTGAAGATTTTTTGCTTACGCAGCTGCCAGTACAGCAGGCTGGCATTCAGGCACGCCGCCAGACCAATCGACAGCGAAAGACCGGCGTGTTTCAGCGGGCCGATAAACGCCAGGTTCATCAGCTGCGTCATGATGAGCGTAACAATCGCAATCTTGACCGGCGTTTTGATGTTCTGACGGGAATAGAAGCCCGGGGCCAGTACTTTCAGCACAATCAGACCCACCAGGCCCACAGAATACGCCACCAGCGCGCGCTGGGTCATCGAGGCATCAAAGGCGGTGAATTTTCCGTACTGGAACAGCGCCACGGTGAGCGGTTTAGCCAGAATGCCCAGCGCTACCGCGCTCGGGACCGCCAGCAGGAAACACAGGCGCAGACCCCAGTCCATCAGGCGGTTGTATTCCTGGTGGTTGCCGCTGGCAAAACTTTTGGAGAGCGACGGCAGCAGGATCGTGCCGAGCGCCACGCCCAGCACACCGGACGGGAACTCCATCAGACGGTCAGCGTAGTACATCCACGATACCGACCCCGAGGCCAGGAAAGAGGCAAAAATGGTGTTGATGATCAGTGAAATCTGGCTGACGGAAACCCCAAGGATCGCCGGGCCCATTTGCTTCACGACGCGAATAGAACCGGCATCTTTCAGGTTAATGCGCGGCAGCACCAGCATGCCGATTTTTTTCAGGTGCGGAAGCTGATAGAACAACTGCAGCACCCCGCCAACGGTGACCGCCCACGCCAGCGCCAGCACCGGTGGATTGAAATACGGTGCGGCAAACAGCGCAAAACCGATCATGCTGACGTTCAGGAACGTCGGCGCAAAGGCCGGAACCGAGAAGCGGTTCCAGGTATTCAGAATCGCCCCCACCAGCGACGCCAGTGAGATAAGCAGAATATACGGGAAGGTAATGCGCAGCAGCTGGCTGGTTAAGGCAAACTTATCCGGCGTATTGGCAAATCCGGGGGCGGTCAGGGTTATCACCCATGGTGCAGCGAGCATCCCGACAACGGTCACGACTGCCAGCGCGAGGGTTAATAAACCGGAGACATATGAAACGAAAACGCGGGTTGCATCTTCGCCCTGCTTACTTTTGTATTCCGCCAGAATCGGCACAAACGCCTGTGAAAACGCGCCTTCCGCGAAGATACGGCGCAGCAGGTTTGGCAGTTTGAACGCCACAAAAAAGGCATCCGTCGCGACTCCCGCCCCAAAAACCCTTGCCACAATGGCATCGCGCGCAAAGCCCAGTACGCGAGAAAACATGGTCATTGAGCTGACGGCCGCCAGCGATTTTAATAGGTTCATTAACGTGTTATTCCACAACCCTGGATCAAAAACGCCTGTAAGCGAAACAGGCGTTGGAAAGTGGCGATAGTCTACCTGGATTAGCGGTAATTACTACTGGCAGTTGTTACAGCCTCTTACTCGCTCATCGCCTCCTGCCACAGCTTTTCGACAACACGCTGGGCGGCAATCGCCTGCTCGCCAGCAGTTTGCGGAACCGTCTGATTTTGCACGCATTCGATAAAGTGACGCGCGCAGCCCGCAAAACCACGCTGTTCGAGGGTGGTTTGCCAGCCGGATGCAGGACGGACAATCACGCCCGCGCCGCGCTCTTCCCGCCAGTCGCGCATATCGGTAATGTCGATAAGCCCGCCGTCGGTCACCGCCTGGACCCACTCACGCTGGCTGCCCGCCCGGCGATGCATACTGGTGGTAATTTGCATCTGCGGCAGGCTGAAATGGTGCTCGGCGTACAGCATTTCGCCCTGTTCGGTGGTTTGCAGCAAACCACCGCTCAGCTGAGGATTTCCGCCCGCCAGCCATAACGCGGTATCCACCACATGCAGATAATCATCCAGCAGAGTGAATCGCAGATCGTTTGGCCCGACGCTGTTGGTCCGATGTTTATCCATCCGCAGCGATGCACCATCGGTCAGATTAGCTTTTAGCTCCTGGTACAGCGGCGAAAAACGACGGTTAAAACCGACCATCAGCGTTAACTTTTTCTTCTCGGCCAGTTCAATCAGGCGTATCGCATCGCTAAGTTTTTCCGCCAGCGGTTTATCGACGCAGACGTGAACCCCGGCGTTCAGCAGTTCGCTGACTACCGCATAATGCGTGGCGGTTGAGCTATGCACAAACACCGCATCGCACTGAGACGCCAGATGCGCCAGCGAATCCGCCAGCGGAATGCGGTACGTTTCACACACGCGCTGCGCTTTTTCACGCCCCGGCGACCAGGCTGCCTGCAGCGTCCAGTTTGTTGCGGCGCTTACCACCGGCAGCCACGCTTTCTGCGCAATGCCCCCGAGGCCCACCACGCCAATTCGAAGTTTCGCGGTCACGCTTAATCTCCCAGATGTGCCAGTAAGGAATCAAGGCGCTGCTTGAGCTCTTCTACTTCGCTCTCCAGCGCTTCTACACGCGCCACCAGGTTGTTGGTCTCCGGCATGTTGGCCTCAACGGTGACAGCGGCATTTTCAACATCACCGCTAAACAGATGCATAAAACGCTGCTCGCGCTTGCCCGGTTCGCGCGGTAAACGCGCTACAAACGGCCCATCTTCACAATTGCTCAGATTTTCCAACGCGTTTTCGACTTCGGTCATGTCCGCAAATTCATGCATCCGCTGGCCGCGACTGCGCAGTTCACCCGGCGTCTGCGCGCCGCGTAGCAGCAGCGTGGTTACCAGTGCCACTTCCGCGGTACTGAGCTTCAAATCACCAAATTCGGAATTACAGAATCGCTGTTCGTATTTGGTCACCCGGTTGCCAAACCCGCTGACGGTGCGGAGATAATGGCGTTTCACCAGTTGATCGAGTAAATCCTGAACCTCATTTTCGCTGAGCGTCATCACCGGCTCGCGGTTACTTTTCTGATTACAGGCCAGGGTGACGGCGTTGACCGACAACGGATACTGTTCCGGCGTGGTGACCTGCTTTTCCAGCAGGCAGCCAATCACACGCGCTTCAAGCGCCGTTAACTGATACTTCATGATTTCTCCTTATCGACCCGCCGTCCACTCGCGTGTGGTGAGCGCCGTCAGAACGTGGTCCCGCCACTGCCCGTCAATCAGCAGGTAGTCTTTGGCGAATCCTTCTTTTTCAAATCCGAGTTTGGCCAGTAGCGCGCCGCTGCGCTGATTGTGCGGCATATAGTTGGCCATAATGCGGTGTATATGCTGGGTGCGCTGCATGTAGCGAATGGCGGACGACAGCGCTTCGTACATCAGCCCCTGCCCCTGCCATTTTTCGCCAATGGAATAGCCCAGATAACAGGCATGAAACGACCCGCGCACCACGTTGGAAAAGTTGGCCACGCCGACGATTTCTTTTTCTTCCGGGTCAAGCAACACAAAGTAAAACGCGGAACCCTGCTTGTGAAACTCGCTGATCATCGACAAGCGCGCCTGCCAGCCTGAAGGATAGCAATGACTGTCGTCACGGACCGGTTCCCAAGGCTTCAGGAACGTTTTATTTTCCGCGTAATAATCGGCGAGCCGCCAGGCGTCGCGGTCATGGACCAGACGCACCACAAGACGGTCTGTTGTTAAGCGCACTTTCGGCACGTTACTGCGATAGCCAAACATCTTCCCCCACTCCTTCAAACCGCCATTACCTTCACTATACCTGCCTGTCGCCACCTTGTGAAAACAGCGACATACGTTTTTCTGAGGCACTTCCGCTTTTCGATAAATAAACTCTATCAAAATAGTCTTTTGATAAAAAAATATTGTTGCCCGCAGCCCCTGAAAATCAGCGTTCAGACGGTAGAATGGTAGCCTCTCACCGTTTCATTCCCCTGGAGGGGAAATGTCATCGCGCATCTCACAGGCTCGCAGCCTGGGCAAATATTTCCTGCTTGTCGATAACATGCTGGTTGTCCTCGGCTTTTTTGTCGTTTTCCCGTTAATTTCCATTCGATTTGTCGACCAGATGGGCTGGGCCGCACTGATGGTCGGCATTGCCCTTGGGCTGCGCCAGCTCGTTCAGCAAGGTTTAGGCATTTTTGGCGGCGCGATCGCCGACCGCTTCGGCGCCAAACCGATGATCGTCACCGGCATGCTGATGCGTGCCGCAGGCTTCATCACCATGGCCATCGCACATGAGCCGTGGATGCTGTGGCTCTCCTGCATACTTTCCGGCCTCGGTGGCACGCTGTTCGACCCACCGCGTGCGGCGCTGGTCGTCAAACTGGTGCGTCCACATCAGCGCGGGCGTTTTTTCTCGCTGCTGATGATGCAAGACAGTGCCGGGGCAGTAATTGGCGCGCTGCTTGGCAGTTGGCTGCTGCAATACGATTTCCGTCTGGTATGCAGCGTCGGTGCGGTGCTGTTCATCCTCTGCGCTGCGTTTAACGCCTGGTACCTTCCGGCCTGGAAACTGTCGACAGTGAAAACGCCGGTGCGCGAAGGACTGTCGCGGGTGCTGAGTGACAAGCGGTTTGTCACCTATGTCCTGACGTTGACCGGCTATTACATGCTGGCAGTGCAGGTAATGCTGATGCTGCCGATCATGGTGAATGATATTGCCGGTTCCCCTGCTGCGGTGAAATGGATGTACGCCGTCGAAGCCGCGCTGTCGCTGACGCTGCTCTACCCGATTGCGCGCTGGAGCGAAAAGCGTTTTCGCCTCGAACATCGCCTGATGGCCGGGCTGTTGATCATGACCCTGGCGATGCTGCCGATTGGCCTTTCCGCCAATTTACAGCAGCTGTTCACCCTGATTTGCGTGTTTTATATCGGCTCCATTATAGCCGAACCGGCTCGCGAAACCCTGAGCGCCCAACTGGCAAATCCGCGCGCGCGTGGCAGCTATATGGGCTTCAGCCGTCTGGGGCTCGCGTTCGGCGGCGCGCTCGGTTACGCAGGTGGCGGCTGGTTGTTCGATGCGGGCAAAGCGCTCAACCAGCCGGAACTGCCATGGGTGATGTTCGGCGCGATTGGCTTCATTACTTTTCTGGCGCTGTGGTGGCAGTTCAGTACTAAACGCGCGACAACCGGGATGGTCGAACCCGGCGCCTGATGTTAATTGTAGTAACAATTCAGCGGATTCTGCTGGTACGCATTAGGCTGACAGGGCATGCTGCTTTGTGTCAGGATGAGTCAAAAGCAACATGTTAAGGAAACCCATGAAAAAGTTGTTGATGGTCGCCGCACTCACTGTGAGCGTCCTGCTGGTAGGCTGTAACCAGCTCACGCAGTACACCGTTAGCGAGCAAGAAATTAATCAGGCGTTGCAAAAGCGAAACAACTTCTCGAAAGATATTGGCCTGCCGGGCGTGGCTGATGCACACATTGTGCTGACTAACCTCTCCAGCGCCATTGGCCGCGAAGAACCGAATAAAATCACCCTTACCGGCGTCGCGAACCTCGATATGAGCTCGCTGTTTGGTAATCAGAAAGCAACGATTAACCTCAAGCTGAAAGCGCTGCCGGTCTTTAATAAAGAAAAAGGCGCCATCTTCCTGCAGGAAATGGAAGTGGTCGATGCGAAAGTGGAGCCTGAGAAGATGCAGTCGGTGGTGCAAACCATGATGCCGTATCTGAACCAGTCCCTGCGGAGCTACTTCAACAAGCAGCCGGCCTACGTTCTGCGTGAAGACGCAAGCCAGGGCGAGGCGCTGGCGAAGAAATACGCGAAAGGCATTGAAGTGAAACCGGGCGAGATTGTCATTCCACTGACGGACTGATCGAATCGGGTAATGATCTCGAAGCGGGCGCAAATAGCGCCCGTTTTTTTTTACGGAAAGGAGTGCAAAGGAAAACGTTTACGTTTAATCTTAGTGCCCGGCAAAAATAGCCCTTCTCAACAAGCCGGAGCCTTCCATGACAGCACAATCCCAGCTACTGAAAATCCGCCGTCCCGACGACTGGCATATCCATCTGCGCGATGGTGATATGCTGAAAACCGTCGTGCCATACACCAGTGAAGTGTATGGCCGGGCGATTGTGATGCCAAACCTGGTGCCACCGGTGACCACCGTTGATGCCGCCATCAGCTACCGCCAACGCATTCTTGATGCCGTTCCTGCGGGCCATGACTTTACCCCGCTGATGACCTGCTATTTGACCGACACCCTTGACCCAAACGAGCTGGAACGCGGATTCAATGAAGGCGTGTTTACCGCTGCTAAACTGTATCCGGCGAATGCGACCACCAACTCCAGCCACGGCGTCACCAGCATTGATGCGATCATGCCGGTACTGGAACGTATGCAAAAGCTGGGCATGCCACTGCTGGTCCACGGCGAAGTTACCCACGCTGAAATCGACATTTTTGACCGTGAAGCACGCTTTATCGAAACGGTGATGGAGCCGATGCGCCAGCGTCTGCCGGGTCTGAAAGTGGTGTTTGAACATATCACCACCAAAGATGCCGCTGAATACGTGCGCGACGGTAACGAACTGCTGGCCGCCACCATTACCCCGCAGCATCTGATGTTCAACCGCAACCATATGCTGGTTGGTGGCGTGCGCCCTCACCTGTACTGCCTGCCTATCCTCAAACGCAATATTCACCAGCAGGCGTTGCGTGAACTGGTTGCCAGTGGCTTTGAGCGCGCGTTCCTCGGCACCGACTCTGCCCCACATGCGCGTCATCGCAAAGAAGCCAGTTGCGGCTGTGCAGGCTGCTTCAACGCGCCAACGGCGCTTGGCAGCTATGCCACGGTGTTCGAAGAAATGAATGCCTTACAACACTTCGAGGGCTTCTGCTCGCTGAACGGCCCGCGTTTCTACGGCTTGCCGGTCAATGAAAGCTTCATCGAACTGGAGCGCAAAGAGAGCCAGGTCGTCGACAGTATCGCCCTGACCGACGACGCGCTGATCCCGTTCCTTGCCGGTGAAACCGTGAACTGGAGCGTTAAACGCTAAAAAAATGATTGTCCCCTGTTGTAAGTTTCGCAAACTAACTGTATAAATATCCAGTATATTCAACAGGGGGCACATTATGCGTATTGAAGTGACCATCGCCAGAACCACTGTCCTGCCCGCAGGCGCTATTGATGCGCTCACCAGCGAGCTTTCCCGTCGTATTCTCGATCAATTCCCGGACCAGAACGGACAAGTCAGCGTGCGCTACGCCGCCGGCAATAATCTTTCCGTTCTCGGCGGCGCTAAAGAAGACAAAGACCGTATCAGCGAAATTCTCCAGGAAACCTGGGAAAGCGCGGATGACTGGTTTAACCCTGCCTGATTCGATTAAAAAAACGCTCCATCATTATGTAATTTTTGCCGGGTCGCCCCGGCTTTTTTAATTTCATTTTGTGCTTTTTTTAACCTTTTTCTTATTGCATCACTATTCTTTTAAAAAATAACGAACTAACTGCCGTTTTATTGTTCAAAAAAACGATTGAACCAGAAAAAAATGTTGCTCTTAACCTGAAAGTTCGAATATTTTCATAGTTGTTGATATAATGAGTATGCTTCAGAAAACACGCATTGAACCTCGAACCGTTGTCTTTAAACACGTTAATAAGGGGTTATGATGGAAAAGAATAATGAAGTCATCCAGACCCATCCCCTCGTCGGATGGGACATCAGCACCGTAGACAGCTATGACGCGCTGATGCTGCGCCTGCACTACCAGAACCCCACACTATCGAGTCACAACGAAGCAGAAATCGGTCAAACGCTATGGTTAACGACCGATGTAGCCCGTCAGTTTATTTCTATTTTAGAAGCGGGCATCGCCAAAATTGAATCCGGCGATTTCCAGGAAAACGAGTATCGAAGGCATTAGCGCTTGATGCCAAAAATTCACGTAACAGGCACCCATCGGGTGCCTTAATTATTTCTGGCTTGTCACGCATTAGCAGATTAATTACCCTGCTATACCCAAAATAATTCGAGTTGCAGGACAATATGCCTGTGGCATAACGAACAGAGATGAGACACGCATGAACTACGACTTAATAATTATCGGCAGTGGCTCTGTCGGTGCCGCCGCCGGCTATTACGCTTCCCGCGCAGGGCTGTCAGTTCTGATGACCGACGCCCATCTGCCGCCGCATAACGAAGGCAGCCACCACGGTGATACGCGTCTGATTCGTCATGCCTACGGCGAGGGTGAAAAATATGTGCCGCTGGTGCTTCGCGCGCAAACCCTGTGGGATGAACTCGCCACGCTGAGCGGCGAAGAGATTTTTGAGAAAACCGGCGTCATCAACCTGGGCCCGGCTCATTCTCTGTTCCTCGCCAACGTCGAGCAGAGCGCACGCCAGTTTGGTCTGAACGTAGAGCGGCTGGACAGCCAGGCGCTGATGGCTCGCTGGCCGGAGATCCGCGTGCCGGAGGATTACGTCGGGCTGTTTGAACCGGCTTCCGGCGTGCTGCGCAGTGAGCTGGCGGTCAAAACCTGGGTAGAACTGGCCCGCGAAGCAGGTTGTGCTCAGCTGTTCAATTGCCCTGTCACCGCCGTTTCGCATCACGCGGATGGCGTCACCGTTGAAACCGCCGATGGCAGTTACACCGCTAAACGTCTGTTGGTGAGCGCCGGAACCTGGGCCACCAGGCTTCTGCCGGAACTGCCGATTCAGCCGGTGCGTAAAGTGTTTGCCTGGTACCAGGCGGATGGCCGATACAGTCGCAAAAACAACTTTCCGGCGTTTACCGGTGAGCTACCAAACGGTGACCAGTATTACGGTTTCCCGGCTGAAGACAACGAACTCAAAATCGGCAAGCACAACGGGGGACAAGTTATTGATTCACCTGAACAGCGCAAGCCATTTGGCGCAGTGGCAACGGACGGCTCTGAAGCCTTTAATTTCCTGCGTAACGTGCTGCCAGGCATTGGCTGCTGCCTGCACGGCGCCGCCTGCACCTACGACAATTCGCCGGACGAAGACTTCATCATCGACACCCTGCCCGGCAATGACAACACGCTGGTGATTTCCGGCCTGAGCGGACACGGCTTTAAGTTCACCTCGGTGCTGGGTGAAATTGCCGCTGATTTTGCGCAGGGCAAAACGCCTGCGTTTGATTTATCGCCTTTTAGCCTCGCACGTTTCGCGCAATAACAGGCGTAAAAAAGCCCGGTAGCGTTATGGTTACCAGGCTTTCAGAAGATTGCTGTCAGAAATCGACTTATTCCGGGTCAGGGATCCCCAAACGCGTATTCAACTGACCGCGAGATTTATTGAAAATCTTGTTGCCGTTTTCACGCCCTGCTCGCAGTCGACGCTGCTCCTCTTCTGGCAGAACGCTCTCTTCTTTGCACAGCTCGCTGCAACAACCGCGGAATTTCTCCGCGCACACCGGACATTGGATGAACAGCAGGTGGCAGCCGTCGTTCAGACAATTAGTGTGGCTGTCGCACGGCGTACCGCACTGGTGACAATGCGCGATCACGTCGTCTGAAATGCGTTCGCCCATGCGTTCGTCGAACACAAAGTTCTTACCGATAAAACGCACCGGCAGACCCTGCTCACGTGCGCGGCGGGCGTATTCGATAATCCCGCCCTCAATGTGCCAGACCTTATTGAAGCCTTTGTGCTTCATAAACGCACTGGCTTTTTCGCAGCGGATCCCGCCGGTGCAGTACATGACAATTTTCTTGTCGCGGTACTCTTCCATCATTTCAACGGCTTTTGGCAGCTGGTCGCGGAAAGTGTCGGCCGGGATTTCCAGCGCGTTTTCGAAATGGCCCACTTCGTATTCGTAGTGGTTACGCATGTCGATAAACACCGCATCGGGATCGTCGAGCATCGCATTCACTTCGGCTGCTTTCAGGTATTCACCCACGTCGCTTGCGTCAAACGTCGGGTCATCGATGCCGTCAGCCACGATGCGGTCACGCACTTTCATGCGCAGCACCCAGAATGATTTACCGTCGTCATCCAGCGCAATATTCAGGCGCAGATTGTTGAACGCCGGATCAAAGCCGTACAGCAGCTCACGGAAAGCGTCGACTTTGCTCTCTGGCACGCTGATTTGCGCGTTAATTCCTTCATGAGCAAGATAGACGCGGCCAAACACGCTGAACCTGGTGAACGCCTGGTACAGCGCATCACGGGTCGCTTTTGGATCGGTAATGGTGAAATATTTATAGAATGAGATTGTCGTGCGCGGCTCGGTTTCAGCCATCATCTGCGCCTTCAATTGCTCATTCGAGATGCGGTTATGCAACACTGGCATGGTGTGGTTCCTGCATTCGTTTATGAGAAAATTCGCGGCCCGCATCATATAGCATGTGCTGCAAATTTACATCCCCACATTTTGCGCTACATTTTTCTCACCTCAAACAGATACACTCCCTACATTTGCTGCAATAACAGACGTTCCGCCTGAGGTCATTTGGGCGAAGCCCGAAAAAGTGCGATAATAAAATCGATAGCTTGAAAGAACAGGACTGAGATGACGCATTTACCTAAATTTTCCGCCGCGCTCCTCCACCCGCGTTACTGGTTAACCTGGCTGGGCGTCGGCCTGTTGTGGCTACTGGTTCAACTTCCTTATCCGATCCTCTACCGTCTCGGTACGTCCCTTGGCCGTCTTTCGCTGCGTCTGATGAAACGACGTTCCCATATTGCCTATCGCAATCTCGAATTGTGCTTTCCCAATATGGACGAAAAAACGCGTCATGACTGGGTAGTCAAAAACTTTGAGTCCGTTGGCATGGGGTTGATGGAAACCGGTATGGCGTGGTTCTGGTCCGACAAACGGATGGCTCGCTGGAGTGATTCCATCGGCGTGGAACATATCCGTGCGCTGGAAGCCGAGAAAAAAGGCATTCTACTTATCGGTATCCACTTTCTGACGCTAGAAATCGGCGCCCGCATGTTTGGCCTGCACGCGTCTCCGGGGATTGGCGTTTATCGCCCGAATGATAATCCGGTTATCGACCTTGTGCAGACCTGGGGACGGATGCGGTCCAACAAAGACATGCTTGATCGCAAAGATTTAAAGGGCATGATCCGCGCCCTGAAAAACGGCGAAGTCATCTGGTACGCGCCCGATCACGATTATGGCCCTCAGGGCAGTGTGTTTGTGCCGCTGTTTGGCGTCGACAAAGCGGCAACCACTTCCGGGACTTACACCCTGGCGCGCATGTCGAAGGCCTGCATTGTGCCTTTCGTGCCGCGCCGTAAGCCGGGTGGCAAAGGCTATGAGTTGGTGATTCTCGAGCCAGAGTGCGCCCCGCCGCTGGACGATGCCGAAACCACCGCTGCGTGGATGAACAAAGTGATTGAACAATGTATTTTGATGGCGCCCGAACAGTACATGTGGCTGCATCGTCGTTTCAAAACGCGCCCGGAAGGCACGCCTTCCCGCTACTGACCCTTACCTGCCGGGTGGCTCTGCAGTTACCTGGCCTGCTTTTTTCTTTTCTGGTTCGTCGTCGTTGATTGCAGTCATGATTTAGTCAGCGCATAATTAGCCTGCTTATCACTTTATTTTGAACGACCCTAGCGTCATTACGCGGAACCCTATGCTTTCCTCAGATGCCCCCATAAGCTGGAAACGGAATCTCACCATCGCCTGGATCGGCTGTTTTCTTACCGGCGCGGCCTTCAGTCTGGTCATGCCTTTTCTGCCGCTGTACGTCGAACAACTCGGCGTCACCGGACATAGCGCACTAAACATGTGGTCCGGACTGGTATTCAGCATCACCTTTCTGTTTTCCGCTATCGCCTCACCGTTTTGGGGTGGGCTCGCAGACCGTAAAGGTCGAAAAATCATGCTACTACGCTCTGCCCTCGGCATGGCGATTGTGATGGTGCTGATGGGCTTCGCGCAGAATATCTGGCAGTTTCTGGTTCTGCGCGCGCTGTTGGGTCTTCTCGGCGGCTTTGTGCCGAACGCCAATGCGCTGATCGCCACTCAAATCCCTCGCCATAAAAGCGGCTGGGCGCTGGGAACGCTTTCCACCGGGGCGGTGAGCGGCGCGCTGCTTGGCCCTTTAGCTGGCGGCCTGATGGCAGACACCTACGGCCTGCGTCCGGTGTTCTTTATGACTGCCAGCGTGCTGTTTTTGTGCTTCCTGCTGACGCTTTTACTTATCCGCGAGCAGTTCGAGCCGGTGCCGAAAAAAGAGATGCTTCACGCCAGAGACGTTCTTTCCTCGCTGAAAAGCCCGAAGCTGGTGCTAAGCCTGTTTGTCACTACCATGATTATCCAGGTGGCGACCGGCTCTATCGCCCCAATTCTTACGCTGTATGTACGGGAGCTGGCGGGTAACGTCAGCAATATCGCGTTTATCAGCGGGATGATTGCGTCGGTGCCCGGCGTTGCCGCGCTGATCAGCGCCCCTCGTCTGGGCAAACTGGGCGACAGAATCGGGCCGGAAAAAATCCTGATTGCGGCGCTGATAATCTCCGTTCTGCTGTTAATCCCGATGTCGTTTGTGCAAACCCCCTGGCAGCTTGGCCTGCTGCGCTTTCTGCTCGGCGCTGCCGACGGGGCGCTGCTGCCCGCCGTTCAGACGTTGCTGGTGTACAATTCCACCAACCAGATTGCCGGGCGCATTTTCAGCTATAACCAGTCTTTTCGCGATATTGGTAACGTCACCGGGCCGCTGATTGGCGCCTCGGTTTCGGCGAGCTACGGTTTTCGCACGGTGTTCCTGGTGACCGCGAGCGTGGTCATGTTCAACGCCATTTATACAGGCCTGAGTATGCGCCGTACGCGACAGGCAGCCCTCGCCTCTGTGCAGAGTGAAAGTGAAGACTCGTCTGCGGTGAATTAATCCATCAGGATGTTTTTTCGTCTGACGTTCTTGCTTAACCGAAACTTCGTCTATTCTTTTCCTGAAAACCACGTCAAACCGCAGGGAGAATGAGATGACTATGTACGCCACGCTCGACGAAGCTATTGATGCGGCTCGCGAAGAGTTTGTTGCCAGCAGCCCCAATCCGGGGGAAGACGAACTCAGTGTTCAGCAGCTCAACTTACAGAAATACATCCTGCAGGATGGCGATATTATGTGGCAGGCCGAATTCTTTGCCACTGAAGGCGAAGAAGGCGAATGCCTGCCGATGGTGAGCGGAGAAGGTGCGCAGAGCGTCTTTGACGGCGATTTCGATGAGATTGAACTGACGCAGGAGTGGATTGAAGAAAATACACTCCACGAGTGGGATGAGGGCGAATTTCAGCTCGAACCGCCTTTGGACACCGAAGAGGGTCAGACGGCAGCCGATGAGTGGGATGAGCGCTAGTTACTCGTAAGGGCCATGATTGGCATCGATGGGTAACAGCAGCGTATCAAAGACCAGCGAGAACGGCAGATCGAGGATGGTGATATAGCGCCATGCGGAATCTCTGACGTCCCACTGCACGCCAGGATAGTACTGATTTCCGTGCCCCTGGCCCGGTATGGTCCGACTGATAATGCTGCCGCAGCCGCTCAGCGTGAGCGCCATCAGGCACACCGCCAGGATCCTCACCGCGTTTCTGTTCATTAAAACCTCATTAAAAAAATACCGGTCAATCGACCGGTATTTTATTTTCAAACGCGTTACAGCGGAAGTTACTTCGCTTTAATCGCCAATGGATTGAGCTTAATTTCCGAGTAATGGTCCACCCACGAAGAATATCTCTCCGGAGATGACCACACGCGATAGTGCATGCGCGCCATGGTAACCGGGTCGCTCAGCAACACCAGGCGGCGGTCGCGATTCAGTTTGTCCGGCGTTTCGTTCAGCGCCTGCTCAACGTGACGGTCGCGGGCAATTTCCTGCACTTTACTGTCACGGTGACGTGCGGTCGCCATCGCGGTCGCCAGGGCGTTAAACGACGGGTTAAACACCGCGTGCATAAAGCCATCGTCCAGCGAACGGGTGCGGTTCAGCACCACGTACTTGTCGGTGTCCTGCAAAACCTGCGGCGGGGAATACTCTTCCGGGATCAGGAACAGCTTCCAGCGCTTGGTGCGCAGACCGATGGTCGAACGGCTGGAAATCACCGACACAAACGGCGACAGAATCAGCGAGAAGACAATCGGTGCCAGCCAGAACAGGAAACGCAAGTCCAGCCACGCCATACCCACAGCCCACACCAGACCCAGCAGCAGCTGAGAACCGTGACGCATGAAGGCCTCACCCCATGGGGTTGAGTCATCATCACGCTGCGGCGAGTTCCATACCACTTCCCAGCCAAGGAACGCACTGACCACGAACACGGTGTGGAACAGCATACGAACCGGCGCCAGAAGCACCGAGAACAATACTTCCAGCAGCAGGGAGAGGGTCACGCGGCAGAAACCACCAAACTCTTTCGACCCTTTGCACCAGATAAGGATGATACTCAGCAGCTTAGGCAGGAACAGCAGCACCATGGTTGATGCGAACAGTGCGATGGCCAGTTCCGGACGCCACTGCGGCCAGACCGGGAACAGCTGACGCGGCTGCAGGAAGTACTGCGGCTCGGTGAGCGCATGAACCACCTGTAGCGCTGTCGACAACGCAAGGAAACTAAACCACAGCGGCGCCGACAGGTATGACATTACACCTGTCAGGAACACCGCACGGTGTACCGGGTGCATGCCTTTCACGAGGAACAGACGGAAGTTCATCAGGTTCCCGTGACACCAGCGACGGTCACGTTTCAGTTCGTCCAGCAGATTTGGCGGCAGCTCTTCATACGAACCGGGCAAGTCGTAGGCAATCCACACGCCCCAGCCTGCACGACGCATCAGCGCCGCTTCCACGAAGTCGTGGGAGAGGATAGAACCAGCGAACGAACCTTCACCCGGCAGCGGTGCCAGTGCACAGTGCTCGATGAACGGCTTCACGCGGATAATGGCGTTGTGACCCCAGTAGTGAGATTCACCCAGCTGCCAGAAGTGCAGACCGGCAGTAAACAGCGGGCCGTAAACACGAGTCGCAAACTGCTGGCAACGCGCGTAAAGCGTGTCCATGCCGGAGGCTTTTGGTGAGGACTGGATGATCCCGGCGTTCGGATTCGCTTCCATCAGACGCACCAGACCACACAGACAGTCACCGGTCATCACGGAGTCTGCGTCCAGCACCACCATGTAGCTGTACTGGCTACCCCAACGACGGCAGAAATCATCGATGTTACCGCTTTTACGCTTCACACGACGACGACGACGACGGTAGAAAATCTGTCCTTCGCCCCCGACTTCCGCAATCAGCTCCATCCACGCTTTCTGCTCACGCATGCAGATATCAGGATCATAACTGTCGCTCAGCACGTAAACGTCGAAATGCTTGTGGTTACCGGTCGCTTTCACCGATTCCCAGGTTGCACGCAGGCCCGCGAATACGCGGTCTACATCTTCGTTACAGATAGGCATGATAAGCGCGGTGCGATGCTCAGGATTCAGCGCTTCATCACCGACGGTTGACGCTGAAATACTGTATTTATCGCGACCCATCAGCAATTGCAGGAAGCCCATCAGAGCGGTCCAGAAACCGGCGGACACCCAACAGAACAGAATGGCAAACAGGATAAGGATCCCCGTTTGCAGCACGTACGGCAGCAGTTGCATGAAGGAAACCCACAGGTCCTGACCGCGCATGTCCATTGGGTTAACCAGCGCCCAGCCCTGGTACGGAAGAATAGTTTTCATGTACCAGGTCGCGACGACGGTTTGCGCCAACGTCAGCAACAACAGGATGTAACGACGGATAGTCCCGGCAGTACGCCACTTGTCTTCACGCTCACGCTCCTCCTGAGTCAGACGCGACAAATAACGCGGCTGAACCTCACGGCCCAGCATTTTGTCCCAGAAGCGACCAATCGGGTTGGTGCGCCACGGATCCGGGAACATAGAAGAACGTGTCGCTTTCGGCATCGCCTCAAGCTGTGTGCGCCCTTCCTCGTCTTTGATTATCTGCCCTTCCGACAGCGAATCCGGCCACGCCTGCTCCAGGCGCGCTTTTACCGAACCGAGCGGTGAATCATCTTCACGCGCAATCGGCGTCTCTTCGGTATCAAGCGCCTGATGCAGAGCACGAAAATCAGTGGTCGGCAATGCCGCCTTCTCAGTATCAGAGAGGGGCATTGCATCGATGTATTCGTTTATCTTATTCATTGGCAGGTAGCTGATAGCTCCAGGTTTCACTCAGCGTCTGATCGCCATTGACCAGGGCCGCACGCATGTCGGTCGTTTTCTTCACATCTTTGACTTTCACACGCATCGTCAGACGCCAGCCTTTAGTCATCGGGTTATAGCGAACGTTGCTGTCCACGATTTCCCCGTTGTCACCAATACTGGTCTGGGCAGTAACCGGCGTATCCTGCGGCAACTTTTTCATGTCCGCGCCGGTGTAGTCGACGACAAACGCGATAGTGCCATCCGGCTGACGAATGAGGTTCGACTGCTTCACATCACCCGTTGAACGACGCGTCTGCATGACATACGCGCTATCCGGTGCGTGCAGTTTGTCTTCGTCACGGCTGAAAGTGATGGTGTATTTGAAGTTCATCTCTTTACCTGGGTCCGGCAGCTGGTCCGGGGTCCAGTAAGCGACGATATTATCGTTGGTTTCGTCGTTGGTTGGAATTTCCACCAGCTCGACTTTCCCTTTACCCCAGTCGCCTTTCGGGGTAATCCAAGCACTTGGGCGCAGGTCATAACGATCGTCCAAATCCTCATAACGCGAGAACTGACGACCACGCTGCAGCAGACCAAAGCCTTGCGGATTTTCGGTCGCGTAGCTGCTCACTGCGAGGTGTTTCGGGTTATTCAGCGGACGCCAGATCCATTCACCGTTACCGGCCAGAATCGACAGACCGTTAGAGTCATGCAGTTCAGGACGGAAGTTGGTGGCCGGAGATGGCTGATTCGGCCCAAACAGGAACATGCTGGTCAGTGGTGCCACGCCCAGTTTGCCCACTTTATCGCGCAGGTAAACTTTGGACTGCACATCAACCACGGTATCGCGGCCCGGCATCACAACAAAGCGATAGGCACCGGTCGCACGCGGGGAATCCAGCAATGCATAAATAGTCAGACGTTTGTCGGTCGCTTTTGGACGCTCAATCCAGAACTCACGAAAACGCGGGAACTCTTCGCCGGATGGCAAAGCAGTATCAATGGCGAGGCCGCGGGCAGACAAGCCATAGGTTTGACCCTGGCCGAGAACGCGGAAATAGCTGGCTCCGAGCATGCTGACGATTTCGTCGTTTTTATCTTTGCTGTTGATCGGATACAGCACTTTAAACCCGGCAAAACCCAGATCCTTGACGGTATCTTTATCATGCTGGACATTGCCAAAATTGAAGTAATCCGGGCTGTACTTGATTTTCTTCACCGACGTGGCCGTCACTTCATTAATAGCGACTGGCGTGTCGAAATACATCCCCTGATGGTAGAACTCAAGCTTGAACGGAGTCTTGACCTTGCTCCAGTAAGCTTTGTCGTGGTTGAACTGAATTTGCTGATAATCCGCATACTTCATGTCGCGGAAAACGGAGGGCAGGTTACTTTTTGGCGCTTCGTAGCCCTTGCCGGCGAGCGATTTCGCTTCCTTCGCTACATCATCAATACTGAACGCCCATGCAGATGAAGTACACAGGGACAACATTATGGCTGCGCCTATCCAACGCAGTTTCATCATCTGTGGTTTATTTTTCATAAGTAGTAAGCACTTCCCCCTTTGTGTGCTTAAATCGATCCAATCCATTTTAATGGAAACTCAAGCAATCCGACAACATAATCCCCATTTTGTTCGGCTCGGTGGCCTATGGAATAAACAACGTTCCACACCGGTATGCACTTTGCGTGCTACTCCTAAAGACAGGTTCCCGGACTTCGTGTAGGGTTGCTCGAATTTAACTGTTATCGTACTGGCCGATAAGACGATTAGTCTGAGATTTCATTGACTTTATGAATAATACACCACCGCAACGCGAATATTTCCTCGACTCCATCCGCGCCTGGCTGATGCTGTTGGGTATTCCTTTCCATATTTCCCTGATTTATTCCAGCCATACCTGGCACGTCAACAGCGCTGAACCTTCGTGGTGGCTGACGCTGTTCAACGATTTTGTTCATTCATTCCGTATGCAGGTCTTTTTCGTCATTTCCGGCTATTTCTCGTACATGCTGTTTTTGCGCTATCCGATGAAAAAATGGTGGACGGTGCGCGTGGAGCGCGTCGGCATCCCGATGTTGACCGCCATTCCCCTGTTGACGCTGCCGCAATTTTTAATGCTTCAGCACGTTGAAGGAAAATCGGCGACCTGGCATACGCTGACCGGCTATCAAAAATTCAACACCCTGGCGTGGGAACTGGTGTCTCATCTGTGGTTCCTGTTGGTTCTGGTGGTGCTGACCACGCTCGGGCTGGCGCTGTTCCATTGGATCAAAAAGCGCCAGCAGGCCTCAATTATCGCGTTTTTCAATAACGTTTCCATGGGCCAACTGACCGGGCTGTTCCTTGCCTTGGGCATTGTGTACGCCATTATTCGCCGGACGCTGTTCATCGTGTATCCCCCGATACTCAGCGACGGTATTTTTAATTTCGTGGTGATGCAGACCCTGTTCTATCTGCCATTCTTTATTCTGGGCGCGCAGGCGTTCGTGAATCCACGCCTCAAAGATGTGTTTACTACCCCTTCACCGTGGTGCATGGCCGGCGCGATTCTCGGCTTTATTGCCTATCGCCTGAACCAGCAGTACGGCTCTGGCGACGCCTGGATGTATGAAACTGAGTACGTGATTACGATGGTATTGGGCCTGTGGATGGTGAACGTGGTGTTTGCATTTGGCCACCGGATGTTGAATTTCAAATCCAGCCGCGTGACCTATTTCGTCAACGCCTCGCTGTTTATTTATCTGGTACACCACCCGCTGACCCTGCTGTACGGCGCGTGGATCACCCCGTACATCCATTCCAACCTGGTCGGCTTTATCACCGGTCTGGTGTTCGTGGTCGGGATTGCGATTATCCTGTACGAAATTCACCTTCGTATTCCGCTGCTGCGTTTCCTGTTTTCCGGCAAACCGCAGACGCCACCGAATAAAGTTCAGTCTTCCGCACAGTAATAACTTTTCGCACAGTAAGCAAAGGGGCCGCCTCTGTGCGGCCCGATTACAACAACCACTCCACCGGCAACACATACGCTATCAGCACTAAAATACGCTGCCAGATTTTGGCCTGCGGCTCTTTGCGTAGTTCGGTTTCCTGCCCGTATTCCCTGTCTATCCAGTGAATTTTTCCCCATCGCGTTAGCTTGAGCTTCCAGGCGGCGTCGCGCTGACTTTTCAGAAAACGATGGTGAATGCGCTGGGCGAGATGCTCGCTGTCGATAACCAGCCCCATTTCGGTATTGAGCAGCGCCGAACGCGGGTCGAAATTAAACGAGCCAATAAACACTTTTTTGCCATCAATACTGAAGGTTTTGGCGTGCAGACTGGAACCAGAGTTTCCGGTCAAACCGCGGTCGCGGATGCCTGGCCGTGGATGTTGCGTCGGTTTCAGCTCGTAAAGTTCGACGCCGTGACGAAGCAACTTTTTACGCCAGCGCGCATAACCCGCGTGAACCACCGCCACATCATTCGCCGCCAGGGAGTTAGTCAGAATCGCGACTTTCACCCCTTTTCGCACCAGCTGCAGAATTTGCGCCACGCCCGCGCGGCCTGGCACAAAATAAGAAGAGATAATATCGATATTCGATTCGGGCGTACCCATCGCGCGGCGTAAACGTTCAGGCAGTAAACTGCGCGGAGCAGCTCTTCCTTCCCCTTTGCGCGGATCGTCGCTGAGCAGTTTAGTTTGCGCGTGAATAAACGGTAAATCCCCCTGCGACATGCGCCGGGCAATTTCGGTTGTCGCCAGTTTTTCCAGATAGCGGTCAGCGGCGATCTGCTGTTCATCGGAAAATGCGGGCAAAGACGGCTTTACCCTTGCCATATTGTCCGATGGAAGCACCTGTTTTAGGGTTACCACTGATTCACACTGCCAGTAGCGCTCGAAATCCCGTTCCACTTCTGCGACAACGTGGCCTGTCGCCAGCACGTCGAGATCGGTAAACAAGGGTTCTTCACCGATACCGAAATAGGCATCGCCCACGTTGCGCCCACCGATGATGGTCGCCAGACAGTCCGCACTAAAACTTTTGTTATGCATCCGGCGGTTGAGACGCGCAAAATCGGTCAGATAACCCAGCATCCGCAGAGTACGAAATGAAAAAGGATTGAACAGCCGCACGTCGATATTGGGGTGCGCATCCAGGATTTTGAGCGTGTCGTCCAGCCCGCTGGTGTTGTTGTCATCCAGTAATAATCGTACCTTCACGCCCCGGTCTGCGGCGTCCATTAGTGCCTGAAACAACAATCGGCCGGAGACGTCGTCTTCCCAGATGTAATACTGCACATCAAGGGTACGCTCCGCCAGGGCAGCAAGCTGATAGCGCGCGGCAAAAGCTTCAAGACTGTCTTCGAGCGTGTGGATCCCACAGACGGTTGACGAGGCGTTCTCTGAAGAAGCCAGCGCCTGGTGCAGGCGGGTGTCAGTTTCCCTGCTGGCTAAGTAATCGTGCATATAGATGTGCACTGTCCTCATCAAAGCAAACGAAAGTTACCTGTTCAGGTAACGCGTGGCTGGCAAGCCAGCGATCAACGGTGGTAAAGGCAATCGCTGCTGCAGCGGCTTTAGGATAGCCGTAGACGCCGGTACTGATGGCAGGGAATGCCAGAGTCCGATAGCCGTTGGCTTCCGCCAGCTGCAGGCTGTTGCGATAAGCGTCTTCCAACAACGCAGCTTCGTGCTGTTCGCCACCGTACCATACCGGCCCAACGGCGTGGATAACCGCTTTAGCGTTTAGATGACCGGCCTCGGTTATCACCGCGTGACCAGCCGGACACTCCCCTTGCTGCTGGCGCACTTTTTTGCAGGCTTCCAGTAATGCCGGGCCTGCAGCCCGGTGAATGGTCCCGTCCACACCCCCACCGCCCAGTAACGACGGATTGGCGGCGTTGACGATAACATCGACATCGAGGGTAGTGATATCGGCCTGAAGGATTTGGATCCGCGCGTTCATAAATTTCTCCTGCCGAACGTTCACTTAAGTTCAAGTTTAGTCAAAAGCAGGAGAAAGCGTTTATCCGTAAAGAGGTTAACGATAAGCGATGGTGACGACACCGAGTGTTTTCTGAGGATTAATGTAGCGCATGCTAACGGTTGCCGCCTCGTTATTCACGACTTGTCCCGTAGTAGCCTGCTGGTAAGAAATAGCGGAAGTTTGCACCTGCCCTGCACGATGGCAACTCATGGAAATATGCTGAGAACCGGTTGAAATGTTGCAAGGATCTTCGACAATCGACCCGACAAAATGAATGACGCCTCCCTGTGCTTGAGAGGTTGTGGCCGTCGCGGCGCCAGTGAACAACGCCGACGACAGACAGGCAACGACACACAGCTGTTTAGTTAAGGTTTTCATCGCGTAGCTCCGTGGAATGTTATCATCCCTGAGAGAGTTATGCGCACGCCGCACCGTGCCTATGTCACCACGACACATCAAAACCATAAACAATAGAGATCATAATGAGCCCTGTCAGACAGCGCTTATACGATAACAGTAGTGCAAATTATCAAGTCTTGAAGGGTAACCATCGAATTAAAACGCAAATACGGAAAATCAATTGCTGGAAAAGAAACCAAAAAAGATATTTTAAAAAGAACTAACTCTTCTGTACACCAGGAGACCAGCTATTACTGAGATTAACTTCCTTACCGTTACTGACAGTGACGCTAATCTGAATCTCGTCGGATGAAGGGGCATTTATCATCAGCGTCCCCAGAGACAGAGGAGTATCTGAGGGAATGCTCACCATGCTTTGCTGCCGGCTAATGCTTTGACCTGAATCCCCTTTTCGTTGGGTTTCAACCGTAACCTGGCATTCACATGCAACAGGTAAGGTGATCATCGGGATGATGGTCAACATCTCCTTTTCACGATGCGTGTCAAAAGAAAGTTTACCGACAACCAATGCGGCAAGAATAATACTTTGCATTATGCCTCCAAGAGATCACTGAGTATTAATCACAAAACGGACCCACAGGTATTGCTGGTGTTTTTATTAAAACCTCAATGGATTTAATATAAAAACCTGAGTAACAGGCCATCGATAAATTCACTGAAATATACAAACGTTGCATCCAAATTAAAATTTAAGTTATGAGCTTTATGGCTATTTGTATCTACTACTTTTTCATTATTTAAACAAAAACTAATTAAAAACAATAAGTTAACAAAGAAAAGGCCTTTACATATAAATTATGAAATAAGTATAAGCCACCACTGCTGTTATCACACTGACACCTTCAGTTACATGCTGTTACATAATACAGGCTTGTTTAGTTAATTATACTTATCTAGATTTTACCTTACTAAAGCACTCATGCTTTTTTTGTATTGATTTTTTGTCAATCAAAGTTGTACAAGACCGAGCATTGAAAACCAACTCAATGTTTTAATTATATAAAAACGACATACACAGCTTCTGGAGTAAATCATGCAAACTGATAAAAATCTGTCAGATCTGCGATCATTGCTTCTAATAACCAGACCGTCATTGCAATCAACCCTTTTGCTTCAAGCACTTAAAAAGCGATTCTACAATAACGTAACACTTAGACAGAGCGATATCGTGGAAAGCTCTACTATCGCTGATGGCGATTTATTGCTTTTCGATATGCTTTCTCTTGAAACCCAGACTTCACAGCAATGGTGCCAACATCTGCAAAATTGCCAGAAGCGATTTAAGGTCTTACTTTTCAACACACCCACGCAATATCACCATCGGGATATTGCAGAGTGGCCAATGATCAGTGGAGTTTTTCATACTGAAACGTGCGAGGAAAATCTCATTGAAGGAATAAAAAATGTCTCCCGTGGTGAAAAATGTTTCCCAAAAGCTATTAATGAGTACATATTGCAGCAACTTAGCCTTTCCCATCCCCAATGGAATGAATTTGTTGTCCTGACCCACAGGGAAAAAGAGATCCTAAGTAAATTACGCCAGGGAGCCTCAAATATTGAGATCGCCCGGTTATTATTTATCAGTGAAAACACTGTCAAGACACACATCTACAATCTGTTCAAAAAAATCTCTGTAAAGAACCGGACGCAAGCCGTGTTCTGGGCCAATAAAAACATGCGGTGACAATCATGAGGACTACACCATTGTTAATGTCCTTACTCCTGCTCCATTCTCTCTGCCTTAGGGCAGAAGAAATCGAAGTTCCGGGGCTTGTTGTAACCAGGGCAGTCACTTCAGTCGGACAAAAATTTTGTCGCGATTTTAGTGACCACTGGTCAGACAGTAAGGTCAATCTGGTTATAACCGAAAGACCCAGTGCTCGCTGGGGAAGTATTATGACAATTCGCTATAATCAGAATATTGTTTATCAAACTGTAGTTTCACCTGTTGTTAAAAATTATGATGCGGTAGTTGAGCAGGCAGTTGTCGCAGTACAAGAAGAAATTCAAAAACAAATGTTGAGTCAAACATTGTTGCAAACGGGTGATTTATCCCGAGATGAATATTAATTTCAAGGTATATTATATACAGCAATAACCTTTTTGTGTCGTGGTAATTTATAACTAGCAAAATAATAACTGTGCTTATTAAATGATAGCACTGCATCTTTGCTGCTTAAATTTTCACAGAGGGGTTTCCGAAATGACATCATTCAGAGAGGCAAGACAAAAATGCGTATTGTTATTCTGGCGGTTGTAGCTGGACTCTTGTCTGGATGCATTACCACGCCACCACAAGAAGCCGCGAAACCCACATTGTTACCTCGTGATGAAACCTATAAAGATTTGGTGACGTTACCGCAACCCAGAGGAAAGATATTTGTCGCAGTTTATAATATTCAGGATGAAACCGGACAATTCCAGCCTTATCCTGCCAGTAACTTCTCAACTTCAGTCCCGCAAAGTGCAACCGCCATGTTGGTGTCTTCCCTTAAAGACTCCCAATGGTTCGTACCACTGGAACGCCAAGGGCTGAACAATTTATTGAATGAACGTAAAATTATTCGTGCCGCACAACAAAATGGCAATGTTGGTGAAAATAACATGGCTCCACTGCCATCTCTTTATTCTGCCAACGTTATTATTGAAGGGTCAATTATCGGTTATGCCAGTAACGTGAAAACCGGCGGTCTCGGCGCACGCTTCTTTGGTATCGGCGGCAGTACCCAGTACCAACTGGATCAAGTGGCAGTGAACTTACGAGTGGTTAACGTACAAAGTGGCGAAGTGCTTTCCTCAGTCAATACCAGCAAAACGATTCTCTCTTATGAAGTTCAGGCAGGTGTCTTCCGCTTTATTGACTACCAACGCTTGCTGGAAGGTGAAACAGGTTACACCACCAATGAACCGGTGATGATGTGCCTGATGTCCGCGATTGAAGAAGGGGTTATTCATCTGATTAATGACGGCATTAATAAAGATCTGTGGGCTCTGGCGAACAGTGCGGACATCAATTCCGAAGTCCTTTCTCGCTATCGTAAAGAAGCCCGGGATGGTCTATTGATGTCTGATGCCATCACAAATACACCTCCGGCGAAAACGGTTCAACCTTCAGTACCAGCACCTGCCCAACCAGCCGCAATGCCACCACAAGCGGCACTCCCTGCACTGCCAAAAGCGGCAAAAGAAAGCAGTTCCTGATTACTTAGCCAGGAAAGTCATCGCCCTTAAAATCCTCGCAATGGATGCGAGGATTTTTTTGTCCTCTTCACACTAACAAACACCAGTTATTATTAACCCTATTCTACCGGTGTTCATATGCCCTTCTTCTGATCCCTTCCCAATATCGATGCCAGGTTAAATCAGTGATTCCGGCCTTTTTGCAGACTTCGGATAAATTCCTCCGGAGTCTGATTATTTAACGATGAATGTGGTCTTTGCTGGTTATATTCCTGTCGCCAGCACTCGATCTTCTCCTGAGCATCTTCCAGTGACAGGAACCAGTGAACATTCAGACATTCATCACGCAGACTGCCGTTGAATGACTCGACCAGTGCATTGTCTGTGGGTTTTCCCGGCCGCGAGAAGTCCATCGTCACCTTATTTTCATACGCCCATCTGTCCCGCGATTTAGAGATAAATTCGCTGCCATTATCCGTCTGCAACCGGTGTGGCACACGCTGCTTCATTCGCTTCAGGCGCTCCATAACGGCAACTACATCCTCTCCCCGCAGCCCCTGACCAACCTCTATCGCCAGGCATTCACGACTAAAATTATCCACTACAGTCAGGGCACGGATCCGACGTCCGTTGAACAGATTATCAGCAACAAAATCCATGCTCCAGCACTGATCTACAGCGCTGACAGCCATAGCGGACACGCGCCTCAGCAATCTCTCTTATCCGGTGAGTCAGGGCCCTGTCATCACGGCTGCTGCGATAGTTGTATACCGTGCGACTCTGCATCATCAAACGGCAACCACGGCGCAGACCAATACGATATGCGTCCAGTAGGTAAGTCACCGCTT
The DNA here is from genome assembly GCF_024764835.1 of Scandinavium hiltneri. Taxonomy (GTDB): domain Bacteria; phylum Pseudomonadota; class Gammaproteobacteria; order Enterobacterales; family Enterobacteriaceae; genus Scandinavium; species Scandinavium hiltneri. The sequence continues at coordinate 226,817 of NZ_JALIGE010000076.1, forward strand.
CCCGCTTCTGGACGGGCCTCAGAACTTTTTTCGAATGACATCCTGGAGCATTTCCTTGTCCAGACTGAGGTCTGCCACCAGACGACGGAGTCGTTGGTTTTCATCCTCCAGTTGCCGCAGACGACGCAGTTCCGTCACGCCCATCCCGCCAAATTTTTTCTTCCAGTTGTAAAAAGTGGCTTCAGAAATGCCCATCTTTCTGCACACTTCCTCCACTCTGGTGCCGGTTTCGGCCTGTTTCAGCGCAAATGCAATCTGTTCTTCGGTATAACGGGTCTTTTTCATGGCGATTAGCCTCTCTGTGAGATGAAAGAAAGACCGGATACTTCAGTTTAGACTGGTACTGTTTACAAGGGGGAGATCAAAAAAAAGCCATCAGCGAATGATGGCTTTCGTGAAGAATAATACTTTTAATGCTGGTTAATTGTCGCGGTGTTATTAGAACCACCGTTTTGAGAAACATATGCTGTTGCAGCAACGACAGAGCCAGACAGTGTTAGCTGATTGATATTCGCGGTGTTATTGATACCATTAGTCTGAGATACCACCGCGACACTTGAACCAATAGAGCTGCCCGGGGCTTCACTTCTTGAGTTTTGAGTAATGTCTACATCGTTAGACAAACCACCATTTTGCTTAACGTCAATTTTCCCATACCAGTCAGTTTGATCGGTTTTAACATTATTTCCGATCCCACCAGTTTGAGTTACATGCGCAGTATCTTGGCTGGCACCCCAACCATTGCTGCCCCAGTCACCTTGTTTAACAAGGACAGTATTGCCCAAGCCAAAGTTTTGTTTGACATCTGCGCTGTTAGAACCATAGGCGCTATTCTGCAGGATTGTCGCTTTATTTCCGGCGCCACTGAGTTGAGTAATGTCGCCGGTATTATATCCTACAGTTTGTATTACAGTGGCTGTATTGTGATTGGAGAGGAAACCATTTTGTTTGATCGTAGTATTGTTTTGAGTTCCTGTCTGACTAGCAAAGACATTGTTGTAATTACCAGTTGAATCGATGGTCGCATTATTATCACCATTTTGATAAACAACGACTTTATTGTGACTCCCACCCTGCGAAGAATCATTAACATGGTTATTATCAGCAAGCTGTTTGACGACAAAAATGTTATGATCGCCGGTCTGGGTAAAGTTATTACCACTATCACCAATGGTATTTCCGACACCACCACCTTGAGAAACATAAATCAAGCTTTGAGTGGCTGATTGAGTAGTGTTGATTTTATTTCTGTCACCTTTCTGATAAATTAATGTTGATGATTGTTGTGCATTGCTTTGGGTCGCCGTTGCCTGGTTTCTATTACCACCCGACTGGAAGATTGCGGCGTGTTCGTTATTATTGGTCGTTGAACCACCAAAATCACCAAGCTCACTTTGATATGAAGTTGAGGACGCTGCATGTGTCGCCTCAAGAGCTGTAGCACTTAAATTTGCATCCGGGCTCGGAGTGGGAACAGTGACTGTGCCCTGATATTGTGCCAAAGCACTACCCGAGATCACCAACGATGCAATTGCTGTCAATTTCCAGAGATTCATATTGATACCTATATTTAATTAAAGGATTAATAAACATTACCTTGTTGTGACACCAAGGCTTGTGACCTTTACGGTGATACCATTTCCTGCTCCAGTCTGACTTACTTTAACGCCACCCAGGTTATTCCCTACCTGAATGATTTTTGCATAGTTACTGTTTCCGTCTTGTGATATTGCCGCAGCATTATTTGAACCATGCTGAACAATTATCGCATCGTTACCCCAGCCATTCTGACTAATTATCGCCAAATCAGAGTTACCATAGGCCTGAGCAATATTGGCGGTATTATTTCCTCCTCGCTGATTAATGATCGCATTCGTATTAGCTCCAGTTCTGAGCTGATTGATATTTGCATCCATACCTACGCCGCTCTGGCTAATCCAGGCATTGGTTTTGTTTGCTGGCAAACCTAGTTTTGCTGGCAGATTCAGTTCATTAGGAGATAATTCAAATGCAAGTTCTTTACTCGCAAATGAGCTGAATGATAATAATGCCAACAATAATGGAGCATACTCTTTGATCTTCACAACACACACCTCCGGCATTCACCTTGGTTGTTATGGAGCATGCGACAATTCCTTGACGATTATTCACATCACGGCATTCGCAAAATAAATGCATATAGATAAGAATATTTATTAATGGATGGGAGTATCTCATGCAAAAATAGGTTTTATCTGAGTCAGTCAACATAAAGTATTATTTTTTAGTAACAAGCATGAGATGCTCCTTTGTAAGTTTATTGATTACATTGGTTTTTTTATTTACATAGGGTTTTATTGCATTTATCGCGAGGCTGACATATTGAAAATGCGGCTAAGGCAACTACTATCAGATAAGTCGCAAATGACGAACAAGACATTCTTATCCATTTGGGGGCAATATGTGCAGAGGAAAATCAGTGCTATTGGGTTTAGCAGGAATGTTGTTTGCCGGTTACTGCTCAGCAGGACAGTTGACGTACCAGTTTATCAACCCTGACTTTGGTGGAAATCCACTTAATGGGTCTGTGTTACTTAATGAAGCACAAGCGCAAAACAGTTATAAGTCTCCAGATTACGATGACAGTAGCAGTGCTTCCAGTACTTCAGATCTGTCTTATTTTACGTCCGCCATTCAATCGCAACTACTTGGAAATCTGATGAGTAATGTGAGTCAGGGTAAACCAGGCAAACTTGTCACACCTGATTTTATTGTCAATGTGACCAACACCGATGGTCAGTTGGTAATGAACATTACCGACAGAAAAACGAATCAGACCTCTCAGGTGGAGATAAGCGGACTTTCCAACTAAAAAAATTGAAAAAAAAGCCGGTGCATTTTGAACTGCACCGGCTTTTTTTATTCTGCTTCAGCTACAGCATAGCAGAGCGTCTGTTTGCCAGCCACAGCCCGCTATTTTTCATCGCGTAGCCAAATATCAGCCCCACCAACAGCGACGGCACCACCAGCTTCCAGTCGCCCTGCCCTGCAAACGTGGCACAAGCCCCGATGAACGTGCCCGGCACAAAAGACAGCAGCAGCTGTTTGGCCTGTAAGCACATCAGAAACGCCACCACACCGGTCATGACATAGCCGAAGATTTCCAGATGCGGCGCCAGCGCGCTGCCGTGGATAATCACCAGCGCCCATACCACACCGCTCAAGACGGTGGCGGCTGCGATGGCGAGACCTTTCAGCCCACCTTGCGGACAGGCAAAGTAAGCGGTACAGCCGAGGAAACCCGCCCAGCTGAGCAGGCCGAGAGACACGGCTACCCATCCCCAGAGTCCGGAGAGAATGCCTGTTGTCAGTGCGAGAGAGAGAAGTATGTTCATGCCGCGCATCATAGCAGATGCGCGGTTTTCAGATGAGATCACGAGCACAAAATTTGCAACTAATGGTGTATCGTTACATTTAAATTGTGATGTGAATCACACTTTACTGTTCGCTACTTTCTTCGATCTCATCCCACATCGCTGAGATTGCCTCGCGAGTGATGGTCGACTGCGTACGCCAGAATGGCGTGGTGGCGTGCGCTTCAACTTTCCCGAGGAAGGTGCCGACCCACGGCAGCAGATAGTCAGTGAACAGCGTATCGACCGCTTCACTTTCATCATCCGCGGAATTATCTTCCAGCCAGGACGCCGCCAGCAGCAGCGTGCCGATATGGTCGGCAGGCGTGTCGCTCAACGGCATTCCGCGTGAGGACAGGAAGCTACGCACTTCGGCCTCGGTCGCGCCGTCAACCCATGCGCTGCGGTACGGAGAAACGCTGCACTCATCGCCAACAAACAGTGCATTGTAGTCTGCGGAGATCTGTTGCATATCGCAGCTCTTTTGCAGGCGCTCCAGCAGCTCATCCTGTTCCAGCGGCCAGCTCGCCGCCAGTTTGCCATCACGAATGAGGTTAAACAGCGGGACCAGCAACGGGTCCTGCGGCTGGCGATAGTACAATGAGCCCAGAACGCGGCAGAGGATTGAAAACTCGTTCATTCAATTATTCCATTCAGAGAATTACAGTTCAGCAAATTCGGCTATCGGCGGCACGCCGCGCGATTCGAGGAAATCCAGGAAGCGGCGCGGCGTAACGTTAAGAATACGGTCTTCCGGGAACTCAACGGCGTCCAGAATCTTACGGCATTCGGTAAAATTACCCAGCGTAAACGCGGTGTGGGAATCAGAACCTAACGCCACCCAGCCCCCAGCGTCACGCACCGCCGCGGCTACGGCCCGACAGTTATCTTCGCTGCCCGGACGAGATGAAACAAACGAGGAGTTGTTAATTTCCAGCGCGACATGGTGCTTCGCCGCCGCTTCCGCCACGGCGTTGATATCAATCGGGAATTTCGGATTCCCCGGATGACTGATCATGTGGACATTGCCACTGGCGATAGCGGCAATCATCGCTTCGGTGTGCGTGGCTTTATCCTGCGGCGGGAATACCGGCTCATGGAAACCGGCAATGATGAAATCCAGCGACGTCAGCATTGGGCCGGTGCAGTCAATTTCGCCGAGCGTGTTTTTAATGTTGGATTCGATCCCACGCAGAATGCCCACACCATCGACCATTCGCGGCCAGATACGCATGTTCACGAAATGCCAATAGTGCGGAGCATCGGCCATATCTGGCCCGTGATCGGTAATGGCAAACAGTTTGATCCCTTTGCGTTTCGCTTCGGCGATATAGTCATGAAGGGTGCTGTAAGCGTGGGTGCTGGCGACGGTGTGCATATGCAGGTCAACAGGATACATCACATTCTCCTCTTTCTTTATATGTCCAAGCATAGCAGGAATGGGCGGCCTTTATTAGCGAAAAACCCGGCATTGCCGGGTTGAACTCAGTATCCGCGGGACCTGTCGACCTGCCCGGTGACCGTCTCTCCGCGCTCCAGGCCGCTGATGGTTTTACCGATATAGGCAATGGCTTCCTGCGGACGCGTCACTGCCGCAATGTGCGGCGTCATGGTCACACGAGGATGGCGCCACAGCGGGCTTTCCACCGGCAATGGTTCACGGCTGAACACGTCGAGCATCGCACCCTTTAGCTTGCCATTTTCCAGCGCGCGCAACAGTTCATCTTCATTGACATGCACCCCGCGTGCGAGGTTCAGCAGATAGCTCTGATCCTGCAATTGATTGAGCAGCGCATGATTGATGATGCCGACCGTTTCCGCCGTGTTTGGCAGCAGGTTAATCAGCACGCGCGTTTCACGCAGAAAATCGCCCATTTCACTTTCACCCGCGAAGCTCTGCACATTCGGCCAGTCTTTATGGCTGCGGCTCCAGACGCGCACCGGGAATCCCCAGGCCAGAAGGCTTTCCGCCACTTTACTGCCGAGCACACCAGCGCCCATGATGCCAATGGTAAACTCTTCGCGGGTAAATTCTGGCAGCGGCTCCCAGCGCGTCTCCTGCTTGAGCGCCTGATAATCATCAAAGCGACGGAACCAGTGCAGCACCTGGCTGACGGCGTACTCCTGCATCTGCAGACCCATGCCGGTGTCTTCGAGGCGGAACAGTGGAATGGAAAGCGGGAGCATCTCCGGGTGTTCTCGCAACTTACTGAGAATGGAATCGACGCCTGCGCCCAGCGCAAAGACGGCTTTCAGCTCACGACCTTGCAGCATTTCTACCGGCGGATGCCACACCAGCGCGTAATCGGCGTGCTCATTGTCACCGCTTTTCCACTCACGGACGCGGGAACCCGGCAGTTGTTTTTCCAGCGCGGCGATCCACCACTGGGTATCGAAGGTGGGATGGTAAAAAATAATCTCCATACTGCTCTCCTTTATATACTGCGCCTTTCTTATGCAGGTCTGCGGCGCGTCGGTTTCGTGTTGTTTTATATTGGTTTGTCAGCATAGCAAATTTTTGCAGCCTGTCGGCGGAAAGGCGAATGCTGAGAAAAAAAGCGAATCGCGGTTATTACGAAAGCAGGTTGGACGAAGTTTGTCTTATTGGACGTTTTTTTGAAAAAGTTGATTGACGTAAGTTACGATTTTCCCTACATTAGCGCCCGTCCCAGCAGCGTTGGGACGACAATATGGTGAGGTGTCCGAGTGGCTGAAGGAGCACGCCTGGAAAGTGTGTATACGGCAACGTATCGAGGGTTCGAACCCCTCTCTCACCGCCATATCTTAAGAAGAGCTCGTACGAAAGTACGGGCTTTTTTTTCGTCTGTGGTTTGCAAGGCCGCAATAACGTCATTGCGGCCTGCACGTAAAACACATTACCGTGGCTTAGATCAATCCTTTTGCCCCGCAGTAATTTGGTCTATTGCCTGAGGATCCAGGCGGATTTCGGCGGCGCGACGATGTGCCTGCATCCCCTCGGTTCGACTCTGACGCACCGCGGGTGCTGCAATTGCGGCAATTCCGTGGTCATCTATCCATTGATGGGTGCAAATCTTCACATAAGCACCGACCCAAAGTCCGCCGGTGTAACGCGCTGCCGCCATGGTTGGCAGCGTATGGTTAGTGCCACAGCATTTGTCCGAAAACACCACGCTGGCGTTTTGTCCAATGAACAGCGAACCATAATTACGGATCTTACTGGCGGTGCCATGCGGGTCGCGAGTGTGGACCTGCAGGTGTTCTGTCGCGATATGATCGGCCCAGGCAATCAGCTGCTCTTCATCTTTGCAAATCACTATTTCGCCCTGCCGTTTCCAGGCTTCACCCGCAGTGACTGCCGTTGGCAGATTCAGCAATTGCCTTTCAATTTCAGCCAGGGTTTGCTGCGCAACGCGCTCACTGGTGGTGGCCATACCAACACGGGTGTGAACATCATGTTCTGCCTGTGCCAGCAAATCGGCCGCCAGGATACGCGGATCGGCACTGTCATCAGAGACGATATAGATTTCGCTCGGCCCGGCAAGCGCATCGATACCCACTTTGCCAAACACCTGGCGTTTCGCTTCATTCACAAACGCATTGCCAGGCCCCACGATTTTATCGACAGCCGGGATCGAGACTGTGCCCCAGGCCATCGCGGCAATGGCCTGAGCTCCCCCAACTTTGAAAATACGGTGCGCACCCGCCAGATGGCAAATGGCGATCATCGCAGAGTGAGCGCCAGGCGGTAAGCAGGCGATGATATTGTCGCATCCGGCAACCACCGCAGGCACGATTGACATAATCGGCGCAGACAGAATCGGGTAGCGTCCACCCGGCACATAGCAACCCACCGTTTCAATGGGAATAATGCGGTGACCGAGGTGTACACCAGGCAGCGTTTCGACCTCCAGCGGCTGCATCGTCGCCAGTTGCGCCTGCGCAAACCGTTTGACCTGAGCGATAGCGAATTCGCTGTCCTTACGGGTCTGCGGGTCAATCCCGGCAAGCGCCTCCTCTATTTCCTGCGCTGAAACCTCGAACGCCTCTGGCACGGTACGGTCAAATTTTGCAGAGAAATCACGTAGCGCCTCATCGCCTCGGGCACGAACCTGCTCAATAATCTGCTGCACGGTTGTACTCAACGTAAGATCGGCTTGCAAATCCTGTCCCTGTGGTCGCTTGATGAACTCGACCTCGTTATCACTGATCCGACTCATTGTTCAGGCCTCCATCTGACCCAGTTTTATTTGCGCCAGCAGAGCCAGATGATCGTAAACCACCCACTCATCCACAATCTTGCCATTCACAATGTGGTAATGGGACATCCCCATCACGAACAGTCGCTCGCCGGTAGGTTTTCCAAGTTCGCCATAGCCAAGATGGTGCCCTTCCATTATCCAGCGAATCGCCACTTTGGTACCCCCTTCATCGCAAGAGTTCGAGCACACATGCTGCGGGATCCATGCGCCATCCGGGATCATCCCAATCAGCGCCAGCGTTTGATGAATCACTGCGGCCTGGCCGTAAAGTTCTTTCATCAATGGACCATGCCATTGCACATTCGGGGCATAGACATCCTTGATTTTACCCAGCATGCGACGGTTATAAATTTCATGGAACCATTGCAGACATTGCGCTTCGATATCGGTATGGGCGATAGAGTCATCACACGCCATTTCCGGTGGATACTGGCCGACCATGCGGCGGTTCTCGCCAATATCGGTGACGCGGAAGCCTTTATCAAATTGCTCCTTCGCCATTCCGTAAGCCACCGCATCGGTATCAAGCCCTAACTGGCGCATCATCGACATATTGTCGCTGACTACCCACTCGCGATAGATTTTATTTTCATGGATCATACAATCGGCGACTGTCCGCGTCACAAACGTGCGATTGGTCGGTTTACCCAGATGACTGTATTGGGTATGGCGGCCGGTACCGGTGACCAGATGCGAGGTATAAAAACCGTTAATATCATCCCCGTTCCAGATAACCTGGGTCGCCATCCCACGGCGATCCGGGAATGCAATCAGGCGCTGTATAGTATCTTGTACAACCTGCTCGCGATTATACATCGTCCCCAGTGCGTTATATAACACGCAGTTGTGGGTATAGTGGGTATAAATTAAGCCGACATCACGTTCGTCCCAAATTTTATGGGTACAGCGCACGATATAATCGACAATATCAGTATAGCAATCATCAAAGCCCCGAAGTGATTGCGCACGTGGCCGTTTTTCCGGTACCAGATCGACAAAGTCATGACGCTCAACCTGTAATACAGATTCATCACGGCTGGATTTTACATTACTTTTTTCTGCGACTGCCGGTGCTTTTTGGGTAGTTTCAGTTGAAGACATATAACCTCCTGCATTGCATTTATATTATGTCGCATTCTGTTCACGTTATTTATGCCCACCCCGTTGCGGCAGAAATAACGTTTTATTTACACAGACTACGGCTACAGTGACGCCTCACCAAATTGCGCGGTGATAATGCTGATAAAAAATGTAGACAAACGCCTCCCGCAATAAACAGATGGTTTATCGCTTCGGAATTCTTTATTTTAAGGGGAGTATTTCTCCCCCTGGATTAACTGTAGATCTGCGACCAGATGGCTAATTCATCAATCCCCAGATATTCACGTATGATTAACCCGTCGCGTAATTCAAGTTGGCTAATGCCGGTAATCGATATTGGGCGGCGAGATGGTGCACCAAATTGACCATATCCATCATGCCAGGTTAATAACGACCAGCGCAAAGAGAGCCTCACGGGTTCATTGGCATCACGACGAACAATCAAATGATGAAGCTGCGTTTCGCTATCGGCAAATGAAGCACGATAGCCTGACAGGAAGGCACTGATGTCCTGCTCGCCGGTACGTAACACATGCCCGGGCCCATGCAGCGTCGCCGCCGGATGGTACAACCCGGGCACCACACCGCTGTTACCGCCCGCCCACATGGACAGATAGCGCTCCACAAGCCCCGCCAGCGCGCCTTCAACGTCATCACCTTCCGGGCCACCAGCCCAAAGCGCATCCAGTTCTTCAGCCGACAACATCTCGATGCCTGCTTCCTGACGCGTCCGCACCAGTTCGCACGCGAACTCCCGGACATTAAGTCCAATCTGGTTAATGATCGCCGCTCTGTCCTGTAACAACCATTCCTGACGAACCGCGCCTTCGGCACAAATACGATCGGTAAATGTACGCACCCAAACGGTGTTCCCGCTGGGTAACCCATAAAAACCTTCGCCCGAATGCTGAATACAGGCCAACGATCTCTGCGCGGCATAATAGTCGTTATGCGCGGAGTGACTACACAGAATGTCTTCGGTCAGGACTTTACGCTGCGGAAAACTGTGCATCGCTTCCAGCGTTAAACGCATAAACTGCGACAGATCGGTGAGCCGCTTTTCCGGCGTCTGAAACACGACGGGGGTGGCGTAGAAGTCGGCCAACTGACCAATATCCTTTTGCTCCCATACCACGTGCGTCAGGGTCAAAATAAATTGTTGGATAGAATCAAACTGTGGGCTGAAGCCCGGTAACCTGCTCATTCAACCTCCTGCAACTGGAACAGCGAGACGCCATCTTTTTCCACCACACCCGCCTGTGGGCGCCGGGCAGAGTGACGGACCACCAACTGTCCGGGCACCACCACCTGCTCAGGTTCAATCGTTCCGCTATCAATCTGTTTCATCAGTAACGCCACCGTTGCCTGGACCATGGCTTCTACGGGCTGCGAGGCAGACGTCAGCGCATAAGACGGCCAACCTGAGGGGCCGGTATCGTCATAGCCAATCACCGAGACATCTTCCGGGATGCGCAGTCCAAACTCGTAGCGCGCAACATCCATTACCATCAGGGCCATATGATCGTTTGCGGCGAACACGGCATCAGGTGTGGGCGATACCGAGAAGAGTTCGCTGGCTGCCCGTCGGGTTTGCTCAGCATCGTAATTTCCCTGAACCACATGGACAGAGGCAATGCCCTGACGGTGAAGAGTTTCCGTAAAACCCTTCTGCCGCGCCTGGTTCACCGACGAATCGGCAATCCCGGCGACATAAGCAAAACGATGATGTCCCCCGGCCAACAAAAAGTGGGCTATTTGTCGGGCAGCCGTTTCGTTATCGCTGTTCACGCTGGAGACAATGCCGCTCTCCTCGCTGCGGTTAAACAGCACCACCGGGATCCCTGCGGCCACGCACTCCTGCGATAACTCCATCGACAGCGAGACTGACGCCAGCACGATACCGTCGACGCGATACTGCATGATTTGGTCAAATATCCGGTCGACGTTGCCGTCACGATCGCCGACAAACAACAGTAAGTGGTAATTAAGCTCATCCAGTTTTTGCGCCAGCGTCTCAAGCACCTGCGGATAAAACTGGTTGTCGAAGTAGGACATCACCACCCCAACAATCCGCGAACGTGCGGTATTGAGCGAACGGGCAATAGCGTTAGGCCGATACCCCAGTTCGCGTGCTGCTTTCAGCACTTTTTCACGCGTCGCCGGTGCGATACTCGCCCCTGGCGTAAAGGTCCTTGAAACAGCGGATTGTGACACGCCCGCTATTTGTGCAACCTGTTGCGACGTCACCGGACCAAAAGTCTTACGTTTCATTGCCACGGTTCCTTTTTAACATTTCAGCCATCACGCTTAAGTCCCCTAACCTCTTGTGGTATCAGTGTAACGGACTCACCAGGCAACGCCAGACTGGCGTTTTTGGCCCTCGGTGCAATGCCTTTTTTTATACTTACACCATCCTTGCATGCGTATGCAACAAACAAAATTATTTTTTTCACATTTACAAACTTAACCTTTACAACATTGAAACCTTTTCATAACTTCAGTGTTTGCATTCGTATGCAATGAACGAAAAAATGCCGTCAGTGATACCGGTATGATGCGGTCTGCGACAGCGGATGGTCCCGGTTAATGCCGTACTTGATGGGTAATCCCCCCTTCATTAAAAGAGGTTCACCACCATGTTTCGTGCACTCCTTCGTCGTTCAGACGTCAGACTTTTTTTCTGCATCAGCGTTCTGTTTTACATCTGTATTCACAGTATTGATGCGTTTCTGGCCCCGATGCTGATCAGTGACGGGATACAACCTGAAGTTGTGGGATTAATTATGGGGGCCAGCGGTCTGGCGACACTGTTTGTCCGCTTCCCTATCGGCATCCTCTCTGATGTGGTGAAGAGCCGTAAAATTTTTATCCAGCTCAGCTTGCTGTTGCCGCTGGTCACCTGGCCGATTGCGTGGCTGGAACCTAATTCTATTACCCTGTATCTCGCGAAAGCGGCCGACGGAGTGACGGCGGCCACATGGGTGCTGTACAACGTCTTATTTATTCGTTACTTCGATCGCAAAGATGCGCCTGCGGCTGTGGCATTACTGGCGCTCGCAGGGCCGCTGGGCGTCTTTCTCGGCAACTGTATCGGCGGCGCGCTGATCCACTTTTTCGGCCATGGTGCGGGGTATTTTGTTTCAAGCATCTCCGCCTTTATGGCACTGATCCTGACGATACGTATCAAGGATGTGCATGATGCAACGCGGGCACCGACATTGAGTGCCTGTATCATTAGCGCCCGGCGGCAACTGTCAGACCCCTCAGTCTGGTTGATTGGTTTACTCGCCACCCTCGTGATTCTGGTGCCCTTTGCCACACGGGATACCTTAACGCCAATCTATGCTCAACAGCTTGGCGGCAAAGCCGGTATCCTGACCCTGTTAAGTAATGTTCATTTGCTGTTTTATGCGCTGGCTATCGCGCTGTGTAGTTCGGTGTTTTATTCCCGTCTCGGGCTGCTGAATACCGCGCTGATTGCTGTCGTGATGCAGATAGTCTCCAGCGTCGCCATTCCCTATACCAGTAATCTGTATATCATTTATCTCTGGCAGGCGATGGCTGGCTTTTCGTTTGGGGCCGCCTTTGCCGTCACCATGTCATTGAGTGTGGTGAACACCGCCGACGATGAACAATCGACACGAATGGGGCTGTTTCAGACTATCTATTCCTGCGGCATGTTTGTCGGTCCGGTGTTAATGGGCATCATGTTGCAACACGTGAACCTGACCTCTGGATATTTAGTGATTGGCGCGCTGTCGATACTGTCGCTGATCATCACCCCACTTGCCGCACGCAGTGTGCAACACAGACAACGGCCTAAAACCAGCGCCGGTACTGCCGCGCTGAGCGCCGCCAGAGAGTAAACCACGGCAGTCGCGCTTCTTGCGACGGACCACAACGCTTCTGCCCCCGACGACGGCTGTCGGGGCGCTGAGCCGGAATATTTTGGTCCTGCGTTAAGGGCCAATAATCAGATCAAAGTGTCACATATGTTAATTTAATGTTTTATTTTTGTGATGCGGCATCCGAATTCGCTGTACCACTTTTGTGCGTTTTCCTCCCCACGCCTACGCTGATCGTTCACCTGAAAAATCCCATTCGCCCGTGCAGACGGCGTTTCCCGCGTCCCCGGCAACATGGCATATATCGTGCTTTGTTATTCAGGTAACACGCTATGAAAGTATGAGAGCACGCTGTCATCGAGGCGACCATGAGCGATAACGCAGACCTGTTCAGAAAAATTGAATCCGCTTTCAGCCTTCTTACGCCGAGTGAAAAACGAATTGGCTCCTGGCTGCTGAGCCATCGGGAACATATTCCCTTTGAGACTGCCGACAGCATTGCGCTGGCGACCGGCACCAGCGGCATCACCGTGGGGCGCTATTTGCGCAAGCTGGGTTATCGCAATCTCGAGGATGTTAAAAACAGCCTGAAAGCGCATTCCAGCTCGCCGTATCGCCACTGGGGCGTGACCGACAGGCTGGATAGCTGGGCGCAGCAACAGCACCAGCCCGACCGGGAAAGTCTTTCCCTGCAGATGGAGCTGGATGCCATACGCTACGTTTACCAACTCGCTTCACAGGAAACCTTCGTTCGCATCAGCCAGCGAATTGCGCATGCTGACGCCATTATCGTGGTCGGTATCCAGTCGACCCGTGGCATCGCCAACACCTTTTTCAGCCATCTCGAATATCTGCGCCCGCGGGTTATCTACGCCGACGGCAGTTCCGGCAGCTGGCTGGAAGCACTGAATTCTGAGTACCGCGATCCCTATATTGTGCTGACGGATACGCGCGCCTACTCCATTACCGCACGCCAGTTTTGTCAGGCGGCTGCGGCACGCAACATCTCAATGGCGCTGGTCACCGATATCTGGTGCCCGTGGGCACGCGATTACCCACTGGATTTATTACAGGTCAAAACCGATACCGGCCATTTCTGGGATTCCCTCGCACCGGTGAGTTGTCTTTTCAATCTGTTGCTGTCGGCGGTAGTAGAACAGTTGGGTCCGGCACTCCCGGAACGGCTTGCGCACAATCGCCAGCTTCAGCAGGAATTTGGGCAGTTTGAACGTTAATCAGACAGGAACGTTGAGATGAGTGAAAAACAACAACTGGTCGATATCGCCACCCGCTTTCCCGGGTTGAAGATAAACCTGAAATACGCCACCGCCGATAACATCACCGGTCGGGCGATTTACAGTGAAGCACGCTGTCTGCTGCATCCAGAGGCCGCAAGGGCACTGGAGAAAAGTCTGGCGATTGCCGATGCCGCCGGATTGACGCTACTGGTACTGGACGCCTATCGCCCGCAACAGGCGCAGGCGTATCTGTGGGAGGCCTGTCCTAATCAGGAATATGTCGTCCCGCTGTCACGCGGCTCGAACCACAGTCGCGGCACAGCCATCGACGTCACACTGCTGGACGGTCAGGGCGAACCGCTGGATATGGGTACCGATTTTGATGAGATGGATGTCCTTTCACATCCTTACCATCCGGACGTTCCCCTGACTGCCCAGCGCAATCGTCTGTTGCTCAACGCCATTATGTTCGGTGGCGGCTTTGTCGGGATCACCAGCGAATGGTGGCATTTTGAAGTGCCGGGTGCGGCCGGTTATCCGCTGCTTGATGATGTATTCACCTGTATTTCTCCAGACCAATGCGACGGAGTTTAGCCATGAACAAGACCCACACAGCCTCTTTACATGTTCGCCCTATGCTGCTTGCTGCGGCCCTGGCAGCTTTTGCTCATCCGGCTTTAGCGGCCGTTCCAAAAGATATGCTGGTGATTGGCAAAGCCGCCGATCCGCAAACCCTGGATCCCGCCGTCACTATTGATAATAACGACTGGACCGTCACCTATCCGGCTTATCAGCGCCTGGTGAAATACAAAACCGAAAACGGGAAAGGTTCCACGGACGTCGAGGGTGACCTGGCGGAAAAATGGCAGACCTCCGACGACGGTAAAGTCTGGACCTTTACCCTGCACAACAACGCACAATTTGACGACGGCACCCCGGTTACTGCTGAAGCGGTAAAACTTTCCTTCGAACGCCTGTTACGCATCAAACAAGGTCCGTCAGAGGCCTTTCCTGCCAGTCTGAAAATTGATGCGGTCGACCCGACAACGGTACGATTTACCCTCAGCGAACCGTTCGCTCCCTTCCTGCACACCCTCGCCAATGACGGGGCTTCCATCATTAACCCGACGGTATTAAAAGCACACGCCGCCGATGATGCCAGGGGGTATCTGGCTGAGCATACTGCGGGCTCGGGAGCCTTTAAACTGCAACGCTGGCAAAAAGGCCAGCAGTTGATCCTCGTCCCTAATCCGCATTTCAGCGGCCCGGCCCCGACCTTTAAGCGCGTTAGCGTTAAAATTATCGGCGAAAGCGCAGCCCGTCGCCTTCAGGTCACCAAAGGTGATGTGGACATTGCCGACGCCCTGCCGGTGGATCAGTTCGCGGCACTGAAAACAGAAGGCAAAGTGGCGGTCAATGATTACCCGGCGCTGCGTGTCACCTATCTGTATCTGAACAACAGCAAACCGCCGATGAATCAGGTTGACCTGCGGCGTGCCGTCTCCTGGGCGACTGATTATCAGGGGATGGTGAAAGGGATCCTCGGCGGTAATGGTAAGCAGATGCGTGGGCCTATTCCAGAAGGAATGTGGGGTTACGACGCCAACGCCATGCAGTACAGTTTCGACCTCGACAAAGCCAAATCGGCATTCGAGAAAGTTGCCAGCAAGCCGTCATCGCTCACCTTCCTCTATTCCGATAGCGACCCTAACTGGGAACCTATTGCCCTCTCGACGCAGGCAAATCTGCAAAAACTGGGGATAGGCGTCAAGCTGGAGAAACTGGCGAACGCCACCATGCGCGAGCGCATCGGTAAAGGGGATTACGACATCGCCATCGGTAACTGGAGCCCCGATTTTGCCGATCCGTATATGTTCATGAATTACTGGTTCGAATCCGACAAAAAAGGGCTGCCGGGAAACCGCTCGTTCTATAGCAATCCGCAGGTCGATGCTCTGCTGAAAAAAGCCGTCTCAACCACCGACCAGACCGCGCGTACCCAGGATTACCAGGCTGCGCAAAAAAGGGTCATCGATGAGGCGGCGTATGTCTATCTGTTCCAGAAAAACTATCAGGTCGCCGTCAATAAAGAGGTCAAAGGCTACGTGTTTAACCCCATGCTGGAGCAGATCTTCAACATCGCGGAGATGCACAAATAACCCTCAGCATCATTACCACACGATGCCAGGCCTTCGGGCCTGGCAGAGGGCGTCAATATGAGTTTCTGGAGTTTACTACGCCAGCGCTGCTGGGGACTGGTTCTGGTCGTCATCGGGGTTTGTGTGATCACCTTTATTATTTCACACCTGATCCCCGGTGACCCGGCGCGCCTGCTGGCCGGTGAGCGAGCCAGCGATGAAATTGTGCAGCACATTCGTCATCAACTGGGGCTTGATCTGCCGCTGTGGCAGCAATTCGCCCATTATGTCAACGCCCTGGCCCACGGCGATTTAGGCACCTCCATCCGTACCGGCCGCCCGGTGCTGGAAGATTTGCGGGCCTTTTTCCCCGCGACCCTTGAGCTGGCGATCTGTGCTTTGTTTATTGCGCTGATTGTCGGTGTACCGCTGGGGGTGCTGTCGGCGGTTTACCGCAATCGCTGGACCGATCATCTGGTGCGACTGATGGCGCTGACCGGAATCTCCACTCCAGCATTCTGGCTGGGACTCGGGGTTATCGTGTTGTTTTACGGCAAGCTCAACCTGCTGCCGGGTAGCGGACGGCTGGATGACTGGCTTGACCCACCGGCCCGCATCACCGGTTTCTATCTCATTGATTCGCTGCTGGCCGGGGACATGGAGGTGTTCTTCAACGCGCTACAGCACCTGATATTGCCTGCATTAACGCTGGCGTTTGTTCACGTCGGAATTGTCGCCCGCCAGATCCGCTCCGCGATGCTGGAACAACTGGGCGAGGATTATGTCCGCACCGCGCTGGCGAGCGGTCTGAGCAAGTTCACTATCGTGGTGCGCTACGCCTTGCCAAATGCGCTGATCCCTTCCGTCACGGTACTGGGGCTGGCACTCGGTGACCTGCTGTACGGCGCAGTGCTCACCGAAACGGTGTTCTCCTGGCCCGGGATGGGGGCTTACGTAGTGACCTCTATTCAGTCCCTCGATTTCCCGGCGGTGATGGGCTTTGCCATCGTGGTGTCGTTTGCTTACGTGTTGGTGAATCTGGCCGTTGACTTACTGTATTTGTGGATTGATCCGCGCGTTGGAAGGGGAGAAAAACAATGATGATGACCCAGCAACAACCGCTAGCGGTGGTGAAAAGGAACCCCGCGCTTATCTGGAAACGCCGACTGTGGCTGTTACGTAAAAGTCCGTTAACCCTTATCGGCGGTGGGATCATGGTGCTGGTGCTGCTGCTGATGATCTTCTCGCCCTGGCTGGTCCCGCACGATCCGAATGCCATCGATTTGTCCGCCCGCTTGCTAGCCCCTTCTCTCACCCACTGGTTTGGGACCGATGAAGTCGGACGGGACCTCTTCAGTCGGGTGCTGATCGGTAGCCAGCAATCGGTGGCCGCAGGACTGGCGGTGGTGCTTATCGCCGGGATCAGCGGTTCGCTGCTGGGCTGCCTTTCCGGCGTGCTCGGCGGGCGCAGCGACGCCCTTATTATGCGGCTGATGGACATTATGTTATCGATTCCCTCACTGGTGCTGACCATGGCGCTGGCGGCGGCACTCGGCCCCAGTCTGTTCAACGCCATGTTGGCCATCGCCATTGTGCGCATTCCGTTTTATGTACGCCTGGCACGTGGCCAAACGCTGGTGGTGCGTCAACACACCTTTGTTGAGGCGTCCGTCACTTTTGGTGCCTCCCGCTGGCATTTGATCAGCTGGCATATTTTGCGGAATGCCCTGCCCCCGCTGGTCGTTCAGGCATCGCTGGATATCGGCAGCGCCATTCTGATGGCCGCAACGCTGGGGTTTATCGGCCTGGGAGCACAACAACCGACGGCAGAATGGGGAGCGATGGTCGCTAATGGGCGTAACTATGTGCTTGATCAGTGGTGGTATTGCGCCTTTCCTGGTGCAGCCATTCTGATTACCGCAGTGGGATTTAATCTGTTTGGCGACGGAATTCAGGACCTGCTGGATCCGAAATCGGGAGGGCGTCAGTGATGAGCGAGCTGGTATTAAGCATTCAGGACCTGCGTTTAAGCTTCCCGCTCTATCAAAGCGAGGCGCATGTACTGAACGCGGTTTCCCTGCACGTTAACCGGGGGGAAATCGTCGGTGTGGTGGGTGAATCCGGATCCGGCAAATCAGTGACGGCAATGGTCGCGATGCGCCTGATCCCATCCGATAGCTACCATATCAATAGTGGCAGCGTGAACCTGCTCGGCACCGACATGCTGACAGCCCCGGAGAAAACCTTGCGCACGCTACGTGGCCGTCGGGTGGCGATGATCTTTCAGGAGCCGATGACCGCCCTCAATCCCACACGCCGCATTGGCAAGCAGATGGTCGATGTGATTCGTCAGCATCGCCGCTTATCCGTTCGCGATGCCCGCGCGCATGCCGCCTCGCTGTTAACGGATATGCAAATAGCCGATCCGTTACAGGTGATGGACCGCTACCCTTTTGAACTTTCCGGCGGAATGCGTCAGCGAGTGATGATTGCCCTCGCCTTCTCCTGCGACCCGGACCTGCTGATTGCCGATGAACCGACTACCGCGCTGGATGTCACGGTCCAGCGCCAGGTGCTGCGACTGCTGAAACAAAAAGCGAAAGCCACGGGCACCGCCGTCCTGTTTATTAGCCATGATATGGCGATCATCGCCCAGCTTTGTGATCGTTTGTATGTGATGTACGCCGGATCGGTAATCGAAAGCGGGGAGACTCACAGCCTGTTGAACCATCCACAGCATCCTTACACCCTCGGTTTGTTGAACAGTGCGCCAGAATTCCGCGAGCCTCGTTCTACGCTTCCTTCTATTCCTGGAACGGTGCCCAATCTGGCAAACTTACCGGCAGGCTGTGTCTTCCGTGAGCGCTGTTTCGCCGCGGGTGAAGCCTGTGGCAACGTGCCCCCTTTACGCCCGCTGGATGACGGCAGCCGGGCCATCGCCTGCTGGTATCCACAACAGGAGAACGCGCATGTCTGACTGCCTGCTCGAACTGACCAATGTTCACCTTGCCTTCCCGTCACGGAGAAACTGGCTCGGTAAGGTGACCGAATATGTTCATGCGCTCAATGGCCTGGATTTAACGGTACGACGCGGCGAAACGCTGGGTATTGTGGGGGAGTCTGGCTGCGGCAAAAGCACCCTGGCAAAACTGTTAATGGGCATGCTGACGCCGGGCACAGGCCAGCTTGACCGTTCCCGCTTACCGGCGGACAGGCCTGGAGGCGGAATGCAGATGGTGTTTCAGGATCCGCTCTCCTCACTCGATCCACGGCTGCCGGTCTGGCGCATCATCACGGAGCCGGTATGGATAGCATCGCGATCCAGTGAAAAGGTTCGCCGGGCGCTGGCAGAAAAACTGGCGCAACAGGTCGGGGTTCGGCCAGAGTATCTTGACCGCCCACCGCACGCCTTTTCCGGCGGGCAGCGACAGCGTATCGCTATCGCCCGCGCGTTATCTGCCCAGCCCGATATTATGGTGCTCGACGAGCCCACCTCTGCACTGGATATTTCAGTACAGGCGCAAATCCTGAATCTGCTGGTGACGTTGCAGCGACAGCAAAATCTGACCTACATTCTCATTTCGCATAACGTCTCGGTAGTGCGTCATATGAGCGACCGCGTGGCGGTGATGTATCTCGGCCAGGTGGTGGAAATGGGCGAGACGCAAAGCGTGCTCGAAGCTCCGGCCCATCCTTATACCCGGCTGCTAATGGAATCCGTGCCACGTCTCGACACCCCGCTGGGAGAAGCGCCGCAAAACACCGAGCTGCCCGGTAACCGTCATCTGCCGGCAGGCTGCTATTTTCGCGAGCGCTGTCCGTGGGCTGAAAGTGGCTGCGCAGTGCCTCAACCGTTACGCAGGCTGACAGACAACCATGCCACGCGTTGCTGGAAAGCGGAGAAAATCATCGCAATGGGAGGTAAATAAGAGCGAAACCGCTAAGGGGTGTTCATTGCTTAACCGTAAACGCCAAAATAAGGAAAATATTCTTGACCGTTTTCATCCAACTCCCTATAGTAGCGCCCCGTTGCCCCCGAGAGGAAAGGCAGCGATACAATATGGTGAGGTGTCCGAGTGGCTGAAGGAGCACGCCTGGAAAGTGTGTATACGGCAACGTATCGAGGGTTCGAACCCCTCTCTCACCGCCATATCTTAAGAAGAGCTCGTACGAAAGTACGGGCTTTTTTTTCGGCTGTATTCCGTAGGCCTGAAAAGCGCAGCACTATCAGGCAACAATACCCCGCCTCAGAAACAGCAAAGCCCGCATTTCGCGGGCTTTATCTTCGGCAAACCAGACTCAGTTATAGGCGTGTAATGTACGTTGGCAGAGCGCGGACCGCACGCAGTCGTCTTTGTTAAAGCGAACGATACCGACCATATCGTCCTCTTCAAAACGTGCCAGCGCATCGCTCAAACCGGACACCACACCCCGCGGGAGGTCACACTGGGTGATGTCGCCGTTAACGATAACCGTCACGTTTTCCCCGAGGCGCGTCAGGAACATCTTCATTTGCGCCGCGGTCACGTTCTGGGCCTCGTCCAGAATAACAACCGCGTTTTCAAATGTACGTCCGCGCATATAGGCGAACGGCGCGATCTCTACCTTGCCGATTTCCGGGCGCAGGCAGTATTGCATGAAGGACGCCCCCAGCCTTCTGACTAAAACGTCATAGACCGGGCGGAAATACGGGGCGAACTTCTCGGAAATATCCCCGGGTAAGAAGCCAAGATCTTCATCGGCCTGCAGAACCGGACGGGTGACGATTATCCTGTCCACATCCTTATGAACCAGGGCCTCTGCCGCTTTTGCTGCGCTGATCCAGGTCTTCCCACACCCTGCCTCGCCGGTGGCGAAAATCAGCTGTTTACTCTCGATAGCATTCAGGTAGTGCGCCTGAGCTTCATTGCGAGCTTCAATTGGAGAATGATCACGGCTGTCTCTTGCCATGCCAATTGCTTCTACGCCACTCATCTGCACAAGCGAGGTGACCGATTCTTCTTCACGTTGTTTATGACTGCGTGAATCCCGTCTCAGCACACGTTTTGCTTCGCGACGAGCTTTGATCACTGCTTTTTGTCTTCCCATGGATAGCACCTTGAGTTGTTGGTCAACATTACACGTGCCCGTTTCGGCACGATTATGCGCACTAACGTCTGAGGTTTGGCTTCCTTTTAAGCCATTGCTTGCCGGTTGATCGGAC
Source organism: Scandinavium hiltneri (assembly GCF_024764835.1). Taxonomy (GTDB): domain Bacteria; phylum Pseudomonadota; class Gammaproteobacteria; order Enterobacterales; family Enterobacteriaceae; genus Scandinavium; species Scandinavium hiltneri. Next base: position 247,975 of record NZ_JALIGE010000076.1, read on the forward strand.
GTGATGACGCGACTACGCGCACCGCGCATCACATCGGTGGAGTCATGAGTTGCTGTCGAAGAGGGAAATTTAGTGGTGAAGAAATCGCTGCCGGAGGTGAGGCCTCCGCGCTGTTTGGTGCGGTTATTTTTACTTTTATGTCCAGAACAGGACCCTACCATTCGCGATCTCCTAAGTGGCTACTTTCACTCACTGCCGGGAACTACCGCTGTTGTAATAAGTACATCATGAATTATCATAAATGCAACATATTTTTTACTTACAGGCAACCATCCACATTCTGCCGGCAGAGAAAGTCTCTGACAAAACAATGACAGAAAGATGTCAGCCTTCATTTAAGTCGCAGAAAAAGCGAGATTATTGCGCCAGCGTTGTGCCTGCGGATGACGAGGTTGCCGAGATTTGCTGGCGTAAAAACTCTATAAATGCCTTAAAGCGTATTCTGTCGCTGTTTTCTTTAGGGTAGATAAGGTCGTATCCCATCCCGGAGGCAATGGTGAGCTCACTTAGCGCAACCAACCTCCCGGAATCGAGTAACGGCTGAATCAACAATTTGCGGCCCATCAGCACTCCGATACCACTTTCCGCGGCCTGAATTGCCATCTGGTAATGATTAAAACTGTAATGCTGTTTCCGGTACGGAATATCCAGGCCATGATACTCACACCAGATCCGCCATTCAGAAAACGATTGCTGACTATCGGTGGACTCACTGGCATGAATGTAGCAGCCCTCTTGAAGGTCACACATCTGTGTCACCCCTTTTCGTCGGGCATATTCCGGCGAACACACCGGGATCAATTGCTCGTCAAAAAGCCGCTCCTGATGTAAATCAGCGTAACGGCTGGCGCCGTAGTAAATGGCTAAATCGACCCGCTCATCGTGGAACTCCATCACCCCCGCCCGCACTTTTATTGTCAGGTTAATGCCTGGCCACAGCGTCTGAAACTCAGGCAATCGTTTCATCAACCAGTTCTGTGCAAACGTTGGCGCAACCCCGATATGCAAGGTCCCACGTAGAGACTGGCTGCGAATATCTTCAATTTCATCACCAATTGCCCGCAAGGAAAGGCTGAGGGTCGCCAATAACCGCTCCCCTTCTTCGGTCAAGAGCAGCTTGCGGGTCATTCTGATGAACAGCCGAAATCCCAGATAATTTTCCAGCAAACGTATCCGGTGACTCATCGCGCCTTGGGTCAGATTGAGTTCCTTCGCCGCCAGGGTAAAACTCATGTGTCGGGCCGCGACCTCGAAGCTTTGAAGCAGGGCAAGTGTGCTTTGTTGTTCCAGCATAATAATCTTATGGATTAATTTAGTTAATCCATTGTAGGTTTTAATTCGTTTGTCAGGCAATCCGCAAACACTTTTAATGACTATGAGTTAACAATTTTAATGAGGCGAGCATGTCTGAATTGAAGATAGTCATTATTGGCGCCGGTTCAAGTTACACCCCTGAACTGATTGAAGGGTTGATCAACCGCGCGGCTGAACTTCCACTGCGTGAACTGTGGATGGTCGATATCGAAGAAGGCCGTGAAAAAATGGCCATCATCGCCAACCTGGCGCGCCGGATGCTGAATAAAGCGGGATTGTCAGTCACGGTTCATGAAACGCTAAATCGCCGTGAAGCACTGGCAGGCGCGGACTATGTTTGTTCTCAATTCCGTGCAGGCTGTCTCAACGCGCGTATCAGTGATGAACGCATCTCTTTGAAATACGGCATGATTGGTCAAGAAACAAACGGGCTAGGTGGGTTTGCTAACGCCTGCCGCACTATCCCCATCGCCCTGGAGATTGCCCGTGAAATGGAAACGCTCTGCCCTGACGCCTGGCTGCTGAACTTCACCAATCCATCAGGCATGGTGACCGAGGCGATTTTGCGCCACAGCAGCATTAAAGCCGTTGGGTTATGCAACGTGCCCGTTATCATGCAGAAAGGCGTCTCTCAGCTGCTGGGCAATAGCGCAGATTTCATCATGCAGGTCGCCGGTCTGAATCATTTCATCTTTGCTCGCCAGATCCTGCAAAACGGCAAAGACAAACTGCACGATGTGATTGATGAGATCCTGGCCGGTAATGATCCGCTGGTGCCGCGTAATATTCCGCCTTTTAGCTGGCCTGCGCATGTGCTCAAAGGACTGGGCATGATCCCTTGTGCCTATCTCCGTTATTACTACATGAAAGACGATATTCTCAAGCAGGAGATTGGCGAAGCAGGCGGTGAAGGGACCCGCGGCGAAGTGGTGAAAGCGCTTGAACACCAACTTTTCGAGATCTATAAAAATCCGGATCTGGCGGAGAAACCCAAAGCGCTCGAAGGGCGTGGCGGACAATATTATTCAGAAGCCGCCTGCGAACTGATGAGCGCTATCCACAATGACAAACGCATCATCATGCACGTCAATACCCGAAACAACGGCGCAATCAACGGATTACCTGACGATTGTGCAGTCGAAGTGAGTTCCGTCATCACCCGTTCTGGTCCACTGCCACTGAATGTAGCCGCATTCCCGGAAGATACGCTGCGACTGCTTCAACTGATGAAAAACTTCGAGCAGTTGACTATCGAAGCGGCGATAACCGGAGACAGACATACGGCATGGCGCGCGCTGGTGCTTAACCCACTCATTACCAGCGGGACCTTGCTTGAAGAGGCGTTAGCGGAAGTTCTCGAAGAAAATAAAGCACTGATGCCTTCTTTCCACTAACTGCCTGCTTTCAGCCTTTCGCTGTTCGGACTGAATAGCACATTAAAAAAGGGTTCATGCCAGACATGAACCCTTTTTTTAGCAACCGATAACGACTCAGGCTTCGAGTAAACCTTGTGCAAGGTAATCAGTCCGCGCTTTTACCCCCGGCAGAACAAAGAAATACCCACCGCCAATCGGCTTAATGTACTCTTCCAGCGCTTCACCGTTGAGCCGCTTCTGCACGGTCAGGAATCCCTTCTCCAGGTCGTGCTGATAGCAAACGAACAGCAGCCCCATTTCCAGCTGACCGGAGTTGGTCACGCCGAGCGAATAGCTGTAGCCGCGGCGCATCATCAAGTTGGATTCGGTTTCCGGCGTGCGCGGGTTGGCCAGACGAATATGGCTGTCGAGCGCAATCACATCGCCGTTCGGATCGTTGGCGTAGTCCGGCACATCGTGCTCGTGCTGCATTCCCAACGGCGCGCCTGAATGCTTATCGCGCCCGAAAATGGTCTGTTGCTCTTTCAGCGGCGTACGGTCCCAGAACTCCACGTGGAACTGGATAATGCGCACCGCCTGGTAAGAACCACCGGTGGTCCACGCCGGTTCACCCTGCCCGTCCGTCACCCAAATAATGTTATCCATCAGCTTCGCGTCATGGCTGTCCGGATTGGCGGTGCCATCTTTGAAGCCCAATAGATTCACCGGCGTCTCTTTGCCTTTGCTGCGAGCGGCATGATCAGAGATGAATCCTTCCCGCTTCCAGCGCACGCTCAGTAAATCCGGCGAATGCTTGATGATGTCACGCAAGGCGTGAATAACCGTGTCCTGGGTGTTAGCGCAGATTTGCAGCAGTAGATCCCCATGACACAGGGCCGCATCCAGCGAATCGTTGGGGAAACGCGTCATGCGCTGCAGTTTTTTCGGCGCGTGTGCCGCCAGCCCGTAGCGCTCGTCAAACAGCGACTGACCAACGGAAACGGTAATGGTCAGGTTATCCGGTGCGATATACGCCCCGAGGATCCCGGAATCCATCGGCGGCAGCCGCGGGTTCGGCGTATCGGGCGCGGGCCCACCGGTGGTGAGGAAAGTTATCCTGTCGGTCAGCAGTTTGAACAGACGCGTCAGGTCAGCTTTATCGCTCGCCAGCACGTCAAACGCCACCAGCATCATCGATGCCTGCTGAGGGGTCAGCACGCCCGCCTGATGCAGTCCGTGGAACGGTTGGGTTTCCATTCGCGCATCCGGAGACAACGTCCCCGGTGCACTTTGCGGTTTCGCCGCATGGGCGACCGGGCAACCCCCGGTCAACGCCAGCGCGCCTCCCAGCGCGCCGATATTTTTCAGTAAGCGACGACGTGACGGCTCGGTCACGTCGTGCGATTTGCTCTGTGTCATAACGCTTTAGTCCAGTCCGAGGATCCCACGCAGCTGCGCTAAATCTTCTGCCAGCGTCGTTACCGGCCCTTTCAGCGCATTGCGGTCAGCGTCAGTCAACTTATCGTAAGTCTCATAGCCGTCTTTGGTTTTGTACTTCGCCAGAATGGTGTCGACTTTCTTGAAGTTGGCATCCACTTTGGCCAACAGCGCGCTGTTTTCTTTCTGCAGCTGAGGACGCAGCAGATCGACAATTTTTTGGGCGCCGTCGACGTTAGCCTGGAAATCCCACAGATCGGTATGGCTGTAACGGTCTTCTTCACCGCTTATTTTGCTGGCCGCGACTTCTTCAATCAGACCGGCAGCACCGCCCACCACTTTTGACGGTGGGAAGGCCAGTTCGCTGATGCGTTTTTGCAGTTCCTGCACGTCACTGTTCAGCTGAGTAGCGTAGTGCTCCATGCCTTTGGTGGAGTTGTCAGCAAACAGCGCTTTCTCCAGGCGGTGGAAGCCGGTGAATTTCGGGTCTTCCGCTTTCTTCTCGTAATCGTCTTCACGGGCATCGATGCTGCCGTCGAGGTCAGAGAACAGTTCAGCAATCGGTTCGATGCGCTCGTAGTACTGACGGGTCGGGGCGTACAGCGCTTTGGCTTTCTCGATATCACCCGCTTTCACCGCATCGGTGAAGGCCTGAGTCCCTTTCACCAGCTCTGCGGTTTGTGCCGTCACGTAGGTTTTGTAGTCGGCAATCGCGTCACCCAGGCTCAGCACGGCGTTGGCTTTCGCCGCGTCCGCGGTGGCTTCACCTTTAACAATCAGCGTGCCTTTCGGGTTAGTCAGCAGACCACAGGTCATTTCATAACGACCCGGCTGCAGATTGGCGGTCATTTTCTGGGTGAAGCCCGGCGCAATGTTTTCACGCTCTTCCACCACCATCACCCCTTTGAGGATTTCCCACTCCAGCGCTTTTTGGCTGTGGTTCTGGATGATGAACTGGGTTTTGCCAGAGTTAACGGTGATGTTCATCGGTTCACACTGTTTGTCGGTGACCGTAACCTTTACCTGTGGAATATCGGCGGCCTGCGCAGCGAACGCAGAAGAAAACAGCGCAGCGATGCCCAGCTGCAGCGCACTACGGCGGAAATTAATCGTCATGACCCATCCCTTTCAATAAGTATGTTGTAACTACTAGCCAATCATTGCTGTGCTGATTACGCCGTACGAGAAGGACTCGTGGAGGCCCGCGGCGGCATGGAAAACAGCACCAGCACCGGGATCAGATAGATAAAGTACACCGCCACTTCGCTGACGCTTGGCGCTTCCTGATAGCCGAAAATACCTTCAAGCAGGGTGCCAAACAGCGTGTGGGTCGAAAGAGTGTTACTGAAATCGAACGCTATGTTCTGGAAGTGATTCCACAGCCCTGCCTCATGGAAGGCCCGAATCGCCCCGGCGGCAAGCCCTGCAGCCACCAGCAAAATAAACAGGCTGGTCCATTTGAAGAACGCGCCGAGATTCAGGCGAATGCCGCCCCAGTAGATCAGGAACCCAAGGACCACCGCAGTCGCAAGCCCAAGCATTGCACCGAGCGGCGGCCAGATACCGAGATCCTGCTGGAACGCGGCCAGCAGGAAGAATACCGATTCCAGCCCTTCACGCGCCACGGCGAAAAAGACCATCAGGATAAGCGCCCAACCGTGGTTATTGCCCTTTTGCAGCGCATTATCCACCGCGTCTTCCAGCTGTTTCTTCACGTTGCGCGACACTTTGCGCATCCAGAACACCATCCAGGTCAGGATAAACACCGCGATAACCGCCACGATGCCCTCGAACATTTCCTGCTCTTTCTGCGGAAATTCACCGGTGGTTTCGTTGATGAAAATGCCGAGTCCCAGGCACAGCGCGGCGGCGAGAAACACGCCAATCCACATGACGCCAATCCAGCGTCCTCGCTGCGTGCGTTTAAGATAGCTCGCTATCAGGCTGACAATCAGCGCCGCTTCCAGCCCTTCGCGTAACATAATGAGAAATGGAACAAACATGCCTGAAACCCTTCAGTGTGAACCGCAGTCAATCGATGCAAAGTTTCGTAAATATGAGTGATAGTGATTATCATTACGACACGAAGAAACACAAGCAAAATGTGCGGATAATGATGTCAGGTTGTAAAAACTTGCAGCCGGAATCGTTATCAGACAAAGCAATTTAGTCTAAGGCTGTTAACAGGTAATCGTTTACGCCGCCGCTTCGCTGTGGCTAAATATGCGACCCGTTTACCTGCAAACAAAAATGAAATGGCTAATATTCTTCACTTCCTGCTGGCGCTGGTGGTCATCCTCGCGCTCGCCTGGCTGGTCAGTTTTGACCGCAAAACCATACGTATTCGTTATATTGCGCAGCTCATTATTATTGAAATCGCGCTGGCGTTCTTTTTCCTGCACGCCGAAAGCGGTTTAGTTCTGATTAAATCGGTTTCAGGGGTATTTGAATCGCTGCTTAAATTCTCCGCAGAGGGCAGCAATTTCGTCTTCGGCGGCATGAGCGATAAGGGCCTGGCGTTTATCTTCTTAGGCGTGCTGTGCCCGATTATCTTTATTTCCGCGCTGATTGGCATTCTGCAACACTGGCGTATTCTGCCGATTTTCATTCGCGTCATCGGCACCCTGTTGTCGAAAGTGAATGGCATGGGCAAGCTGGAATCGTTTAACGCCGTAAGCTCCATTATCCTCGGCCAGTCGGAAAACTTCATTGCTTACAAAGGCGTGCTGTCCGACCTCTCCTCTCGTCGCCTGTTCACCATGGCGGCCACGGCGATGTCGACGGTGTCGCTGTCGATTGTCGGCGCGTACATGACCATGCTCGACGCGAAATATGTGGTGGCGGCGCTGATCCTCAATATGTTCAGCACCTTCATTATCCTGTCGGTGATTAACCCGACGCGTCCGGATGCCGAAGCGGAGATTAAACTCGAGAAAATGCATGAGTCGCAGAGTTTCTTTGAGATGCTCGGGGAATATATTCTCGCCGGTTTTAAAGTGGCGATGATTATTCTGGCGATGCTGATTGGTTTTATTGCGCTGATAAGCGCGGTGAACGCCCTGTTCTCGACGCTGTTTGGCCTGAGCTTCCAGCAGATCCTCGGTTACGTTTTCTATCCGCTGGCATGGCTGATTGGCATTCCACTGAGCGATGCGCTGAACGCGGGCAGCATCATGGCGACTAAACTGGTGGCGAATGAGTTTGTGGCGATGATTGAGCTGCAAAAGATTGCCGCACAGATGACGCCGCGGGGCTTAGGCATTCTGTCGGTGTTCCTGGTGTCGTTCGCGAACTTTGCCTCTATCGGCATTGTGGCGGGCGCGATTAAAGGACTGAACGAGAAGCAGGGAAATGCGGTTTCACGCTTTGGTCTGCGCCTGGTGTACGGCGCGACGCTGGTGAGCTTGCTGTCGGCGAGTTTTGCGGGGTTGTTCCTGTAAGCTGAAATAAGCCCGGTTTTTGGACGCCCGGCGGCACTTGGCTTGCACGGGCCTACCCTTCAGGCCGACAAAAATAAACGGCGGGATAATAATCCCGCCGTTTTTTATCAGAACTGGACGCACACCGGGTTATCGACCCGCATCACCGATTCCTGGGCAAAGCGTGATTTATACAGGTTACGCAGCGCTTCAATATTGCTTTCGCTCTGCGCATCTTTACCGTGGATAAGCATCAACGCTTTGCTCTGCTCACGGGCCACTTTGCCGTCGTTACCGAGCCATTGACCACGTGCATCAAGCACCGTCAGCCCATCGCGGAAGCGCGGCGTGACGTCATTATCCACAAACTGCTGCCATTCCTGCGGCGTAATATCTTTCCCCGCCGGACGGCTCAAGCCGAAATACAGCGTGGTTTGCTGCATCTGGTTATCCGCTTTACAGCTTTGCGTGTCTGCGGCGGATTTTTGCGTTGGAGCCGTACAACCGCTGAGCGCGAACGCCAAAGCGATGGCGGCATACCCCATTTTTAGTGTCATTGCCTGCTATCCTCATTGTTTTTTTAGCCGGAAGATATCAGCGCATTTTCAGTCGATTAGCAAGAAAAAAGCCCGCTTTTCGCGGGCTTCAGATACGTTGAATACAATAGCGAGTTATTCGGCCCGTAGCCGGGACGGCGGCGCAGAGTGATAATGCGCGTCCGCTTCGGCGAAGCGTTTCTGCATGGAGGCAGACGGCGCTTTGCCCAGCAGGCTGAAGAGCACAATCCCGATGCTGCCAAACACGAAGCCCGGAATAATTTCATACAGACCCAGCCAGCCGAACTGTTTCCAGACGATAACCGTGACTGCACCAATGACCATTCCGGCCAGAGCGCCGTTACGCGTCATGCGGGACCACAGCACTGAGAACAGCACCACCGGACCAAACGCTGCACCGAAACCGGCCCAGGCGTAGCTCACCAGGCCGAGCACGCGGTTTTCAGGGTTTGCGGCCAGCATAATCGCCACCAGCGCCACGGCCAGAACCATAAAGCGACCGACCCATACCAGCTCTTTTTGGCTCGCGCCTTTACGCAGGAACGCTTTGTACAAATCTTCGGTGATCGCGCTGGAGCACACCAGCAGCTGACAGCTCAGCGTCGACATCACCGCCGCCAGAATGGCAGAAAGCAGGATACCGGCAACCCACGGGTTGAACAAGATTTGCGCCAGTTCGATAAACACGCGCTCGGCGTTCTGATTTACCGCACCCGCCAGGTCAGCATGGGTATTAAAGAAGGCAATCCCGAAGAAGCCTACGCCCACCGCCCCCATCAGGCACAGGATCATCCACGTCATACTGATGCGACGCGCATGAACGATGCTGTGGTGGGAATCCGCTGCCATGAAACGCGCCAGGATGTGCGGCTGACCGAAGTAGCCCAGGCCCCAGCCCAGCAGGGAAATGATGGCCACGAAGTTTAGCCCTTTGAGCATATCGATGTTTTCAATGCTCTTTTGCTTAATCACTTCCAGCGAGTCACCGAAACCGCCGACGGTGATAATCACAATCACCGGCGTCAGGATCAGCGCGAAAATCATCAGGCTCGCCTGCACGGTGTCGGTCCAGCTCACGGCCAGGAAGCCGCCGATGAAGGTGTAAAGAATGGTCGCCGCCGCACCGGCCCACAGCGCAGTTTCATAGCTCATGCCGAAGGTGCTTTCGAACAGACGCGCCCCCGCCACAATGCCGGATGCACAGTAGATGGTGAAAAACAGCAGAATGACCAGCGCGGAGATAATACGCAGCACGCGGCTTTTATCTTCGAAACGACCGGTGAAATAGTCCGGCAGCGTCAGTGCGTTATTGTTCACTTCGGTGTGAACGCGCAGGCGTCCGGCCACCAGTTTCCAGTTAATCCATGCGCCAAGGCACAGACCAATGGCAATCCAGCTTTCAGAGATACCGGAAATGAAAATGGCGCCCGGCAGGCCCATTAGCAACCAGCCGCTCATGTCGGACGCACCCGCAGATAATGCGGTGACAAATGGACCCAGGCTACGCCCGCCCAGAATATAGTCATCAAAGTTTTTGGTATTACGCCAGGCGATAAACCCAATCAGGATCATGCCCAATATATAAATTAGAAACGTCACCACCATCGGTGTACTAGTAGCCATCGAAATTCTCCAGAATAACTCTTTTTATCCCTATTACCGGAACGAAGTAATGGGCTCTTTGTTACGGGCGGAGCGTATCCTGCCGCATGCTGAATTTATTCACAAACGATTTAACACTGCATTTACAGATAAAACATCCCGTCAACAGGATCTATTTCCTATAGGTTGCACTCGCTCACGCTTTTCACGGTTGCACCTGGCAAAAGTGTTAAGCACCGCATAAAACCTGGATTCCTCACATCAACGCCACGTCTTAATTAGTGTTAAGAAGATTTAACAGGTCATTGCTTTTCCTGATTGCTAGCGACATCACACTTAACACGGTTGCACAAAGTTGCAACATGATGGATATTTTCGTGCAACTAGAGCAGCACTTAATATTGAGGGAGTTTTTTTATGGCCAGCACCACCATGGGCGTAAAACTGGACGACGCCACGCGCGAACGAATTAAAAGCGCGGCAACGCGCATTGACCGCACCCCGCATTGGCTGATTAAACAGGCCATTTTTAATTATCTGGAAAAACTGGAAAACGACGAAGCGTTGCCGGAATTGCCTGCCCTGCTGTCGGGTGCGGCGAATGAAAGCGACGAGGGCCCGGTGCAGACCGAAGAGTCGCCTCAGCCGTTCCTCGACTTTGCCGAGCAGATCCTGCCGCAATCGGTGACCCGTTCTGCGATTACTGCTGCCTGGCGTCGGGCTGAAACCGACGCGGTGCCAATGCTGCTGGAGCAAGCCCGTCTGCCACACAACATCGCCGAACAAGCGCATTCCCTCGCTTACCAGCTGGCCGAAAAACTGCGTAACCAGAAAACCGCCAGCGGCCGCGCCGGTATGGTGCAAAGCCTGTTGCAGGAATTCTCGCTCTCTTCTCAGGAAGGCGTCGCGCTGATGTGTCTGGCGGAAGCGCTGCTGCGTATTCCGGACAAAGCCACCCGGGATGCGCTGATCCGCGACAAAATCAGCAATGGTAATTGGCATTCGCACATTGGCCGCAGCCCGTCACTGTTCGTCAATGCCGCCACCTGGGGCCTGCTGTTCACCGGGAAACTGGTGTCGACGCACAACGAAGCCAGCCTGTCGCACTCCCTGAACCGCATTATCGGTAAAAGCGGCGAGCCGCTGATCCGCAAAGGCGTGGACATGGCGATGCGCCTGATGGGCGAACAATTCGTTACCGGCGAAACCATTTCTGAAGCGCTGGCCAATGCCCGCAAGCTGGAAGATAAAGGCTTCCGCTACTCCTACGATATGCTCGGCGAAGCAGCGCTGACCGCCGCCGACGCACAGGCGTACATGGTCTCCTATCAACAGGCAATCCACTCGATTGGTAAAGCGTCTAACGGGCGCGGTATTTATGAAGGCCCGGGCATCTCAATTAAGCTGTCGGCATTGCACCCGCGCTACAGCCGCGCCCAGTTCGACCGCGTGATGGATGAGCTGTATCCGCGCCTGAAATCTCTGACCTTACTGGCGCGCCAGTATGATATCGGTATCAACATTGACGCCGAAGAAGCCGACCGCCTGGAGATCTCCCTCGATCTGCTGGAAAAACTCTGTTTCGAACCGGAACTGGCAGGCTGGAATGGCATCGGCTTTGTCATTCAGGCGTACCAGAAACGCTGCCCGGCGGTAATTGATTACCTGACCTGCCTCGCCACCCGCAGCCGCCGTCGCCTGATGATCCGTCTGGTGAAAGGCGCGTACTGGGACAGCGAAATCAAACGCGCGCAGATGGATGGCCTCGAAGGGTATCCGGTCTACACCCGCAAGGTGTATACCGACGTGTCCTATCTCGCCTGTGCCAAAAAACTGCTGGCGGTGCCGAACCTGATTTATCCGCAGTTCGCCACCCACAACGCCCACACCCTGGCGGCGATTTACCAGCTGGCGGGCCAGAACTATTATCCGGGCCAGTATGAATTCCAGTGCCTGCACGGAATGGGCGAACCGCTGTACGAACAAGTCGTGGGCAAAGTAGCCGACGGAAAACTGAACCGTCCGTGCCGTATTTATGCGCCGGTGGGCACGCACGAAACGCTACTGGCGTATCTGGTGCGTCGCCTGCTGGAAAACGGCGCGAACACCTCCTTCGTGAACCGAATCGCCGATGCCACCCTGCCGCTGGATGAACTGGTGGCTGACCCGGTTTCCGCCGTCGAGAAACTGGCGCAGCAGGAAGGCCAGGCCGGTCTGCCGCATCCGAAGATCCCACTGCCTCGCGAGCTGTACGGCGAAGGCCGCGATAACTCCGCCGGTCTGGATCTGGCCAACGAACACCGTCTGGCGTCCCTCTCCGCTTCACTGCTCAACAGCGCGCTGCAAAAATGGCGTGCCCTGCCGATGCTGGAACAGGCGGTTGGCGACGGCGATATGCAGCCCGTGGTCAACCCGGCAGAGCCGAAAGATATCGTCGGCTATGCGCGTGATGCGTCCGAACGCGAAGTGGAACAGGCACTGACCAACGCGGTAAATAACGCGCCTATCTGGTTCGCCACACCGCCGCACGAACGTGCCGCCATTCTTGAACGCGCGGCCGTATTAATGGAAGGCCAGATGCAGCAGCTGATGGGCATTCTGGTGCGCGAAGCGGGTAAAACCTTCAGTAACGCTATTGCCGAAGTGCGTGAAGCGGTGGATTTCCTGCATTACTACGCCGGACAGGTCCGGGATGATTTCGCCAACGAAACCCATCGCCCGCTTGGCCCTGTAGTCTGTATCAGCCCGTGGAACTTCCCGCTGGCCATCTTCACCGGACAAATCGCCGCGGCACTCGCCGCCGGAAACAGCGTGCTGGCGAAACCTGCCGAGCAGACGCCGCTGATAGCCGCTCAGGGTATCAATATTCTGCTGGAAGCAGGCGTACCGCCGGGCGTAGTGCAGCTTCTGCCGGGTCGCGGTGAAACCGTCGGCGCACAGCTCACGTCCGACAACCGCGTGCGCGGGGTGATGTTTACCGGTTCCACCGACGTCGCCACGTTGTTACAGCGTAATATCGCCAGCCGCCTCGATCCGCAGGGGCGTCCGACACCGCTTATCGCCGAAACCGGCGGGATGAACGCGATGATCGTCGATTCCTCTGCGCTGACCGAGCAGGTGGTGATTGACGTTCTGGCCTCTGCGTTCGACAGCGCCGGACAGCGCTGCTCTGCCCTGCGCGTGCTGTGTTTGCAGGACGATATCGCCGACCACACCCTGACGATGCTGAAGGGGGCGATGGCGGAATGCAGAATGGGCAATCCAGGGCGCATGACCACGGATATTGGCCCGGTGATTGATGCCGAAGCCAAAGGCAATATCGAGCGCCACATTCAGACCCTGCGCAGCAAAGGTCGCCCGGTGTTCCAGGCCGCGCGTGATAACAGTGAAGACCGCCGCGAATGGGCCACCGGCACCTTTGTGCCGCCGACGCTGATTGAGCTGGAAAGCTTCGATGAGCTGCAAAAAGAAGTGTTCGGCCCGGTGCTGCACGTGGTGCGCTACAACCGCAATAACCTTAATGCGCTGGTCTCCCAGATTAATGCCTCCGGCTACGGTTTGACCCTCGGGGTGCATACCCGCATCGACGAAACCATCGCCCAGGTCACCGGCAGCGCCAACGTCGGCAACCTGTACGTGAACCGTAATATGGTGGGCGCAGTCGTCGGCGTGCAGCCGTTCGGCGGCGAAGGCTTGTCCGGTACCGGTCCGAAAGCCGGTGGCCCGATGTACCTCTATCGCCTGCTCTCCAGCCGCCCGGAAGACGCGCTGTTAACCACTCTGAACCGGCAGGATGCTGAGCGTCCGGTGGATGCTCAGCTGAAATCCCTGCTGGAACAGCCGCTGGTCGCCCTGCGCGAATGGGCTAACGGCCGTCCTGAACTGAGCACACTTTGTCATCGTTACGGTGAACTGGCCCAGGCCGGGACCCAGCGTTTATTGCCTGGCCCGACCGGCGAGCGCAATACCTGGACGCTGATGCCGCGTGAACGCGTCCTGTGTCTTGCGGATAATGAAGAAGACGCGCTGGTGCAGCTCGCCGCCGTGACCGCCGTCGGCAGTGAAATCCTGTGGCCGGATGAAAGCCTGCATCGGGGGCTGGCAAAACAGTTGCCGAAAGCGGTCAATGATCGCATTCGCTTCGCCAAACGCGAGCAGATTGTGAACGCGGATTTTGATGCGGTGATTTATCACGGTGATTCAGATCAGCTGCGTGAACTGTGCCAGCAGGTGGCGGCTCGCGATGGGGCGATTATCTCGGTGCAGGGCTTTGCGCGTGGGGAAACCAATCTGCTGCTGGAACGCCTGTACATTGAACGCTCCTTGAGCGTCAACACCGCGGCGGCAGGCGGCAACGCCAGCCTGATGACAATCGGCTAAGCTTGTGATTAATGAGTGGCAAAACGCCCCGTTACCCTGCAGGCCCGGTAAGCGACAGCGCCACCGGGCTTTTTGGAGTTCACACGATGAAACTGACTATTATCGCTGCTGCCGCTCTGCTGATGAGCACTTCCGTTCTGGCGGATGACTGTGAATCCGCCACGTCCCAGGCGGGACTTAATGAGTGCGCCAGCAATGAATATAAAAAGCAGGATGACTTGCTCAATCAGACCTATAAAGAGGCGATGAAACTCGCCACCGCCACGCAGAAAACCCAGCTCGTGACCGCGCAAAAAGCGTGGATCGCCTTTCGCGACGCCGACTGCGCATTTTTGACCTCAGGCGCCGACGGAGCCTCCGTCGCCCCGATGGTTCACGCGCAGTGCATGACCGACAAAACCCGCGAGCGTACCGAACTGCTGAAGAGCACGCTCACCTGCGAAGAAGGCGATGTGAGCTGCGTCTTCCCGCCGCATTAACGCAGACGGACCCCTTCAATAATCATGCGCTGCACGTTTTCCACGGTTTGCTGGAAGAACGCCTCATCACGCAGCGTTTTACCGGTGACCGCCTCGACCTGAGTGGAGAAGTCCGCATAGTGCTGCGTGGCGGCCCAAATCATGAAGATCAGATGATTCGGATCGATAGGCGCCAGCTTGCCCTCCGTGACCCAGCCTGAAATGATCGCCGATTTTTCTGCCACAAGGGATTTCAAATCCCCGGTCAATTCCGCCATCAGCAACGGCGCGCCCTGCAACATCTCAAGACAGAACAGACGCGAGGCTTCCGGGTGATCTCGCGAGACTTCCAGCTTGAGGCGGATATACTCACCAATCGCCACCAGCGGCGTAAATTCTTCGCGAAATGCCCGCAGCGGCGCCAGCCAGATATCGAGGATATTGCGCATTACCGCCACGTACAGCGCTTCTTTCGACGGATAGTAATAAAGCAGATTCGTTTTCGAGACACCCGCCTGTTCCGCCACCTGTTCAAGACGTGTGCCGTGAATGCCGTACTGAGAAAAGGTGTTCAGCGCTGCCGTCAGAATGGCCTCTTTTTTAGCACTCACCGCCAGACTACGTTTCCCGATTTTTTTTACGGCTGCCTGAGCCATGACGCTCTCCTTATTCCTGCACGGTACATTTGTTTTCAGCGTCGTCCACGGCCTGCGGTAACGCCTTTTTCTTTTTGAACTTTAGTTCGCTGACCAACACGCCCGCGATGATAAATGCCGCGCCAAGCAGGGCCAGCATCGGTAAACGCTCGCCCGCCATGCGGCCAAAGATGCCCGCCCACACAGGCTCGCCGGTATAAATCACCGTCGCACGCGTCGGGGAAACGCTGCGCTGCGCCCAGTTCATCACCACCTGAATAATGGCGCTGAAAATCCCTAAGCCCAGCGCTACCACCAGCAGGCCCGGTGAGAATGACGGAACGGATTCTCCGGCGGGGATCATCATGGTAAATGCGACCAGCGACGCGGTGGCCAGCTGCACGACGGTGACCCGGCGCACATCGACCTTCCCGGCCCAGGCGCTGATCAGAATAATTTCTGCGGCGATCGCCAGCGCCCCCGCGAGGGTAATGATTTCCCCGGCCCCGAGCGCCAGTAGGTTTCCGTCCGGCCCGGCAAGTAAAATCAGACCGATGAACGCCAGCATAATCCCGATGCAGGACATTAGCCCCGGCATACGCCCGAGACACAGCCATTGCAATAACGGCACCAACGGTACGTACATCGCGGTAATAAAGGCGGATTTGCTGCTGGAAATAGACTGTAAGCCCCAGGTTTGCAGGCTGTAGCCAAACGCGATAGCGATTCCAATCATCACACCCGCTTTCAATTCAAGCCGCGTTAACCCACGCAGAGAGCGTAGTGAGAGCAGACCCACGGCGATAGCCGCGGTGGCGAAGCGCAGTCCGACAAAAAAGAACGGGTCGCTCAGGGTGACGGCGTATTGCACCGCCAGAAACGTGCCACCCCAGAACAGGGTGATGACAATCAGGAGCGCTTCCTGAGGCTTTACGGAAAATTGATAGCGAGAAGGAAAGGACATAGTACCGCCGGGATAACATTCAGCCCAACAGTGTGCAGATTACCGCGGACTGCTGCAACCAGCAGGCATAAAAAAACCGCCGGGACAGCCCGGCGGCGGGGATTTGATGGGGCTCAGGTCGCCACATCATACGGCGTCAGTCCACTAGCTATTGCGATTGCTGCCGTGGCTGTTTTTCCCCCCTTTTTTGCCAGCTTCAGAGGCACGCTGAGGATCATTCTTGAAGTTACCCCCGCTGTGCTGGCCACCTTTACGACCTGCTTCTGATGCTCTATCACGGTCTTCGGCGAAATTACCCGAACCGCCACGATGGTTTGCCATTACGGACCTCCAATCAATTGTTCAGACATCATATTGCATTACGTGATGTGGAATATTCCACTGCGCGGTGACGGGCCAGAGGCCTGTTTATCGCCGCGTGGGACTAAGCTTAGTGGAAGCCTCTCATTCCTCCAGTAAACGGTAATATCTTGCAACATGCGCTCAGCGGAAAGTATGCGTTTGCCGCTCCGCGACGCATAAGCGACTCTTATGGCTTATGAAAAAAACGCACAGGAAAGTGTGTCATTTTGCTACAGGATTATTGCCGCTTGCCATCACATTCAACAGACTGAATTAATGAATGTTTTTCCGATTTAACTGGCTCCGCATCAGCCGTGTAAATTACCGATGTAAACGCCTTGCTTCATCAGCGCCACTTTTCCCGTTTTATAAACAATCACCTGGTACAAACCGGCGCTGTAAACGGTGGCGCTGGACGTTTTCTCATCCAGCGCACACGGCTTGTCATCCAGATAGGCGAAATAGCCATTATCGATGCGGAAACTGACGCCATACCCGGTATAACTGTGCGGCGTATGTGTTGCCGCCTGGCAGAACAACGAGGTTCCAGCCAGCAGCAGACCTGACACAACAGACTTCATGCTCATCATCATTCACTCTCTTTATTTCCGTTCAGGACGGAATTTTTGTTTTTTGTGGGGGCTTAGCCCCGACAGAACTGGACTACCAACCGATTGACACGCCTGCGCCATAGCCAACATTTTGTTGGGTGTCGTCTGACACGGTGGCTTTGACGATGACGCTTTGCGATACGCGTGCCGACATCCCTACCGCGACGGCGTTTTCGCCTTCGTAGCCACCCACGCCTGCGCCGATGGCGAAAGTTTGGCCCTGGATCACCTGCGGAATATTAGCCTGCGCCATTGCCCCGGATACCCCCGCTGAAGCCTCTTTTTTATTTTCATCGACTTCAGATTTGAGGTTGCTGAAATTGCTGTTCAGCTTATTAATTTGTCCGGTATTACTTTCGACCTGCGCTTGCGTGGCACGCACTTCCGAATGAACGGTATTGATGTTATTTCCGTTGACATCAATATCACGACGATTTTCAGTAATGGTCTTTTGGTTATTGCCGATGACTTTCTCATCCTGCTTTATTTCGTCGCTATTTTTTACGATCGCATCCTGATTCTGCTCGATACCTTTATGATTGCGGTCAATCTCATGGCTGTTATCAGCAATATGGCTGCTGTTGTCTGCCACCGCTTCGCGGGTGCGCTGGATTTGCTCATGAGTCTGCTTAAGACCTTCCTGATTCTTTTCGATATCGTGTTCGTCCTGAACAATCGCGTTGCTATTTGCCGTCACGACTTCACGGGTGCGGTGAATAGCATCGTTGTTCTGCTGAACATCATTATGGTTCTGGGTAATGCCTGCAGCGTTCTGCGCAATACCGTTACTGTTTTCTGCAACCGTGTTGCTGGTCTGCTTAATGGCTTGCTGGTTCTGAGCAACGGCATCTTCCGTTTTCGCGATATCGTGGTGGTTTTCCGCGATATCGTTATGGTTCCGGGTAATGCCTGAAGCGTTCTGCGCAATATCGTTACTGTTTTCTGCGACCGTGTCACTGGTCTGCTTTATGGCTTGCTGGTTCTGCGTAATCCCAGCTGCGTTTTGCGCAATATCCTGGTTATCCTGATCCAGCGTGGTTTTTAACGGCGCTATTTGCGTATTTGTATAGGTATGCGCATCGGTTGTTGAATCAGGCGACGGTACTGCTGCTCCTAAATTTCTCATCGGCACAGGGGTATTCGATGTAAGCGGAATGGGGTCTAAATCCATATACCCGCCATGGATATTATCTACCGGGTGATTCCCATTTAAATAATTATTCGCCTCCTGAAGCGTATTCTTTCTCATTACCTCATCATAAATCCAGGGTGCGTTTGATTTAATATCAGGATGATCAGCAAAGTACTCATTGGCCGCATCAAGATCCGCCCCCGTCAACGCATAGGCGGAAGGAACAATGGCAGTGAAAAGCAGACAAGCAGGCACTAAAAATTTCATTAAATTACCATCAGATCATTATTTAAAGGTCGAGGGAATATCAGTACAAATGTCCTGAGCTGAAACCTGGATTGACACCTTACAAACAAAAATTCCTTTTTCCCTGGTGATGGCCAGTTAAGCGGAAGTGATTTTAGGGGTACGGGAAAGTGTAAAATTTGATTTAAGATAATTTTTCAAAATATTTCACATGAGAAAAATTTGAGTTGTGAATAATTAAGACCAGTAACTGTTGATGATTGTTACAGCACGAATAGCTTAGACAGCAGGAGTTGTAGTAAAGATGTGAAACAGGGTTTCATTTGAAAAAAACGCCACCGCCTCGCTTTTCCCGCTTAAATCCCGACCGAGAGTTGACCAGACCCGGTATGTGACCAACACTTTCAGGAGTATCTTCCTTATACAGTGTCATTACGGAGAATAAGGCTATGAGTGGAAACGCAAAAATTCTGGTTCTTTTTTATTCCATGTATGGACACATCGAAACAATGGCACAAGCCATTGCGGACGGTGCGAACCAGGTAGATGGCGTTGATGTAACGGTAAAACGCGTGCCTGAAACGATGTCGGCGGAGGTATTCGCTAAATCGGGCGGCAAAACACATACCGCCCCGGTGGCGACACCGCAGGAACTTGCGGATTACGACGCCATCATTTTCGGGACGCCTACCCGCTTCGGCAACATGGCCGGGCAAATGCGCACGTTCCTCGATCAAACCGGCGGCCTGTGGGCATCTGGCGCGCTGTACGGAAAACTCGCCAGCGTATTTAGTTCCACCGGCACCGGCGGCGGTCAGGAGCAAACCATTACCTCGACATGGACTACCCTCGCCCACCACGGCATGGTCATTGTGCCGATAGGCTATGGCGCGCAGGAATTATTTGATGTCTCTCAGGTACGCGGCGGTACGCCGTATGGCGCAACCACCATTGCAGGCGGTGACGGTTCGCGCCAGCCCAGCCAGGAAGAACTGGCGATTGCCCGCTATCAGGGACAACACGTTGCCAATCTGGCGCGCAAACTGAAAAGCTAAACTTAGTCAGGAGGAATACCATGCCAACACAGGAATCCAAAGCGCATCACGTAGGTGAATGGGCAAGCTTGCGGAACACCTCACCGGAAATCGCTGAGGCCATTTTCGAACTGGTTAAGTACGACGAAAAACTGGCTGAAAAAGTCTGGGAAGAAGGCAGTGATGAAGTGCTGGCGCTGGCCTTTAAGAAAACCGATAAAGACTCGCTGTTCTGGGGCGAACAAACTATCGAACGTAAAAACGTCTGAAACAGACTCCCCCGCCAGGCGGGGGAGAATGCGTTTTACTTCGCCGCGTTATTCAGCACTTCATTGAACTTATCTACCGGGCAGTATCCGTCTGCATCTACCGGGCAACCTTTCAGCTCCAGCGTGACGCGCTGTGGCGGCGCTTGCAGCGTCAGCACATCCGCATTACGCAACTGCTGCGTACTCTGATACAGATATTCGATTTTCATCAGTTCGCGGTTACCGGCCGCGTCACGCCAGCGTTCAAATACAATTTTGCCGCCAATCGGCGTGCGTTCGTACTGATCGTGTAGCGTATACGGTTTGAAATCCAGCGCCATTAACAGCGATGCGATATTCGAGTCATGCCCCACCAGTAGCGTCACTTTGGGGCCTTTTCCGGCATTGGTGACCAGCGTTTTATCGATGTATTTTACCAGCGGCGCAGCCACATTGCGGGCTACTTCCGGCGAGGTAAACAGGCTGTCCTGATAGCCATTTTTCAGCTCTGACAGCACGCGCCACTGCTTGTCGGTTTTGATTTGTCCCCACGCCACCTGATCGGCCGGGAAACCTTCGTAATACTGAAGGGTGAAAGCATCGACCAGCGAGTTACCCACTTTCAGCGGTCCGTCGACGCCGGGTTCTTTTTCAAACGGTGCGCTGAAGGTGTCTTTGGCCTCGCTCAGGAAGCACACTTTCTTCTCTTTGCAGGCCGGGGAGTTTTGGTAATCAACGAAGGTTTCCAGCAGTTTATAGCTTTCGCCAAGGTTCATTTTCTGGCGCTCATCGCTCATTGCCTTCACCGCCTGCTGGCTGAAAGCAGCGGAAGAATCGGTGATCACCGGGTTAAACGTCGGGTCCATGGTGCCCATTTTGTCCTGATGATGGACTGGCACATCACAGCCAGGAAACGCTCCGGTGATGAAGAACTGTGCGGTGGCGACGGTGCGTTGCAGACTGTTGGCATAGGCATAAACTGCATCTGGCGGCGGGCATTCACCGGTTGTCACCATCCCCTTTTCGGCCAACCATTCCCGCATGTAATGGCCCATATACACTTCGAGCACGCCACCTTTAGTGGTGAGCTGTCCGCCGGGCACATCCCACTCCGGCCATTTATTTGGCGTGGATTGTTCAAGAACGCTGCCATTATTGGCGAGCGGCGCACGCAGGTTGTGCCGGCTCATGATCAACACCTGCTGGAGCTGATACCCCTCCGGCATAGTTTCTGCCTGGGCCGCAAAGCCCGCCATCATCGAGCCGATAACCGCCACGGCCAGTACGCTTTTTCTCATCCCTTTGTCCTCTTGCGTTAATGAACTGGAGTAAGTGTGACAGATTTATGACAATTTACCGGGAAGCTGGCCGCAAACTGGCGATGTTCTCTTCCCTGTGGCTAAACGGTTTTATAAAAAAACTAATCGCCCTATCTGGAGTTCACGTGAAACGTACCAGAAGGTTCGGTGATGAGTGCGGAGGATTTGGTCGATGCGGCACTTGCCGGGCTGGATAACGCTGAACAGGTCACACTGCCACCGGTGCATGACCTTACCTTGAGGGACCCTTACGAACAGTCACGTCTGGCGCTATTCACCACCTCCAGAACTGGCGTGCCTGCCCCGCGCTATCAGAAGCGTTGAATGAAAACAGGGTGGTCTTTTGCCACCCTGTTGGTATTCCGTCGTTATTCCGCAACAGGCAAGGCGGTCAGCGTGCAAATTGCCATATGTTTCCCGCCACGTCGGTCAGTAATCGTCACCGTGTCTCCCGCTTTTTTACCTTCACATGGTTTTACCATTGTGTCGGTAAAATGCTGACGCATCTGTTGTTGGCTGGTTGGCGCGGCTTGCACGGCCCCCGCCATCATCGCCCCCGCCAGCACCAGTAACGTTAGGGTCATTGTCGATTTCATCTTTCTCTCCGAACTTGGCTCATTCTGGTGAACCTTAACATCCTGCTTTGCGGCTTACTGTAAATTCCATTTGCCGATTGTTACCTGGCTTGTGCTACATTTCCAAAAGCTGAGTCCGAAATGCCCTATGAAATCAGCCGGTCCCGATACTAATCGCATTTCCGCATCACATTGGACGTCATGAAAACGCTATTCAAAAAACTTTCCGCGCTTAAAACGGTATTTCGCCCCCACCGCTGTCTTGGCGTTCTGACGCTGATCATCGGCTGCGTGTTTCTGAAACCACTGTTACTGGATTTGTACGACTTTGTCCCGCAGGCCCGGGGAGCATTTACCGGCTGGAAAGATCTGATTTCAACATTTGGTCTGCTGACGCTACCGCAGGTGGTACTGGGTATTGCCATCGTGCTGATGAGCATCGGCTTGCTGTTACGTGCGCGGGTGGCGTGGTCGTTTACGCTGATCCTGCTTATCGCCGTGGCACTGTTCAATTTTCTGCTGCACGACGGCAGTCGCCATATTGGCTATCTGTCGCTGCTGGATTGTCTGTGTCTGCTGTGGTTCTGGCGCGAATTCAGCCAGTCCAGCCTCGCCGCCGGTACGCTGTTTGCGCTAATCAGCTTTGCGTCGTTGCTGACCTACGCCCTGAGCGGATCGCTGTATCTTGGCGATGAATTTCACCCGGTAATCAACGAACTCTCAACGGCGCTCTATTTTTCCACCGTAAGCATGTCCACCGTCGGCTTTGGCGATATCGTGCCCGTCACCGCGTCGGCCCGCCTGTTTACCGTATCGATCATTATTCTGGGTATCACCGTCTTCGCCACGTCGATCAGCGCCATCATTGGGCCGGTGATTGGCGGCAATCTCAAACGTATGATTAAAGGAAGAATTTCACACGCCATGCGTAAGAACCATATGATTATTATCGGCGCGACACCGCTGGCGCTGAGCGTTTATAACGGCCTGTCCGATCGCAATGAAACCGTCACCGTGATTGTGCCTCCAGGCATTAAACATGAATATCCGCCCGAAGCCGACGTGTTGATTGACGATCCCTCCTCCGATAAGGCGTTGCGTGATGCGGGTGCGGAAAAGGCCCGCTATATTCTTGTGCTGCGCAATGACGATTCCGATAACGCTTTTATCGTGCTGGCGGCGAAAGAAGTGGTCACTGGCGAGACCAAAATCCTCGCGCTGGTCAATTCTGATAAAAACCTGAGTAAGATAAAACGCGTCCAGCCGGATATCGTTTTTTCCCTGCAAACTCTCGCCAGTGAAATGCTGCTGCGCAAACTGAGCGGCGAAAATATGGATACCGATAACCTGATGGATTTACTCTTCCAGGACGGACATTAATACCTGACTGGCATCGCTGGCACGAAGATCTATGATTATAAAATCATTTGTGCACTCAACTGAGGAGAAGGCGATGGGCTATTTCGAAATCAAAAAATCCGATAAGGATACGAAGGAACCGTATTACTTTGTGTTGAAGGCAGGCAACCATGAGGTGATCGCCCGCAGCGAAATGTATTCCAGCAAGGCGGCGGCGCAAAAAGGCATTGCGTCAGTGCAGAAAAACGGTGCAAGCACCGACGTGCGTGATAAAACTGAGTAAACCAAAAGCAAAAGCCCGCGATAAACGCGGGCTTTATTATTTATAACGGTTGAAGCGTATTATTCAGAGACGCTTTTCTTCACATCCTGGGCACCGGCTTTGGTTTTATCCCATGCCTTAGTGCTGCCTTCTTTTGTGGCATCCCATGCTTTTTGGCTGCCGTCTTTGGTTTTATCCCAGGCTTTCTGACTACCTTCTTTGGTGCCATTCCAGGCTTTTTCAGAACCCTGTTTGGTTTTATCCCAGGCCTTCTCGCTGCCTTCTTTGGTATTGTTCCAGGCTTTCTGACCATCCTGCTTCATCTTGTCAGTGGTTGAGTCGTCGCTTTTTGCTTTGCTCATTTGTTCCTGAGTACGATGTTCGGTCTGATGCAGTTTTTCTTTAGCTGTGTCGGCGCCAGCGTGGGCGGCCTGAACGGTCTCATCGGTTGCATGCTGCATTTCGCCCTGGGCCATTGCACCGGTAGCGACAAACAGAAGGGACAAAGCGATTGCTGTCTTTTTCATTTTAACTATTCCTTTTATCAGAGTCCGGCTATTACTCTATTTTTCAGGAACGATAACGACAAGGCGATAAATCCTAATTGATTCAAAGGCGCTGGCGACCCGGAACAAAACGTCAGTGAACGCCACTGGAAATTATCCCCTGAACTTGCGCCCTGTCTTCTGGCTGATATTTATCCCCTGGCGCATTCTACTTCTGACCTCGTGCATGCAGCGCCATCCTCACTTAACCCTATCATTTTATAGTGAATTTTCGCACTAATCATTTTAGTGAATTTATCATTTATGAATGAGTGATTGTTATATATACACCATGTGAATACATTAATGCCACACCCGATGTGGGTGTGTATTTCAAACAGATCATCTTAAGGAGATTAAATGAAAAGACTGATCGCTCTCTCTATGTTGTCAGGGGCATTTATTGCTGCACCTGCTACATTTGCCGCCACCGGTGAAGGGCAAGTTAATTTTACGGGTGAAATTCTGGATTCCGCCTGTGAAGTTGTCGATTCACTCGCCAGCCCATTAAGCGTCGATTTAGGTAAAGTTTCAAAAACGGTATTCACCGGTGTCGGTTCAACCACCTCGCCTACAAGCTTTAAACTGACACTCAAGAATTGCCCGGCAAGCGTCTCTACCGCGTCGATTACCTTTAGTGGAACGGCAAACCCTGACAATGCAGAAGTGCTGGCGTTAACGGCTGGGGCGGATATTGCAAGTGGCGTAGGTATCCAGCTTCTGGATGAATCTTCACAGCCATTCCCGCTGTATCAACCTTCTGTTGACCACCCTCTGCAAAGTTCTGTAGATAATGAGCTGGAATTTGGCGCCCGTTATATTGCGACATCCGACACTGTCACCGCCGGCCAGGCTGACTCCGTAGCCAACTTCACCGTCGTTTATAACTAGTTTTTGCAAAAATCAGGTGAGTCTTTCTCACCAGCGTTGTTTTTCAATTTTCTGTCATTCCCCAGTTCCATTCCGGGTGGGATAACTGCGTCTGGTGGGAGAGATTTTCTTTCCTGTATATATCTCTGACCTACTTATTATTTTAAAGGTATTATTATGCGTAAGATAATAATCGCTACTCTTTTTGTTGCAACGCTTCCTGTTGCGCATGCTGGTGTCATTATTGGTGGCACTCGCCTTATTTATAATGGTGCCAAAAAAGAATCATCCATTACTATTACCAACCCTGACGACATTAACTATTTAATCCAATCATGGGTCGCACCTGAACACGAGGGTGGAAGCAAAGCACCTTTTATCATTACGCCGCCACTGTTCCGTCTGAAGGGATCGCAGGAAAATATATTGCGGGTAGTAAAAATCCCGGCACAGTTACCGAACGATCGGGAGTCTCTGTTCTGGCTGGATATCAAGTCGGTACCGGCATCGAAAAAATCTGAGAGCTCAAATACCTTACAGATAGCGGTGAAAACACGGCTCAAATTGATTTATCGCCCGAACGGCATCTCCGCGACGCCTGAGAGTGTGGCGAATAAAATCACCTGGAGCAAAAGTGGCAATACCCTGAAGGCCAATAACCCAACGCCTTTTTACATGAACTTCCAGCAAGTCACGTTAAATGGAAAAGCCATCAGCCAGGCTAATTATCTGCCGCCTATGAGCAGTCAGACCTATACGCTCAATGCTGGCATGCAGGGCACTACTGTCGCCTGGAGCATCATTAACGATTACGGCGGCATCAGCAAAACATTCACAGCCAGCGCACACTAAGTTTTTTGTTCAATCCTGCTATTTGTTTTATCTTCAGTCCTGGTAAATGGTTATTCACTATGTGTAAAACATATCAACAACGACCACGAAAATTCATTGTCACGCCTGTAGCGTGTGCGATATCACTGAGTATCGCGTTGCTTGGTATATTATCAGGGCAGGCAAATGCTGATGATTATTTTAATCCGGCGCTACTGGATTTAGAAAACCCGCAACAGGGTAAAACAGATATCAGTGCCTTCGAAAAAGACAATGCCCAGGCCCCTGGCACGTATCGTGTCGACATATATATTAATAATGAATCTTTTGATACCCGGGACGTTGAATTTACGGCATCAGGGAAAGACAATACCACATTAGAACCTTGTTTTACTGTCGAGACATTAAAACAGTTCGGCATAAAAGATAAAGCGCTACCCAAAGCACGCGCGGGTTCCCGCTGTGTTTATCTCAGTGATATTCCGGCAGCCAGTGCTGAATTCAAGTTTAACCAACAAAAATTATTATTGAGCATTCCTCAATCCCTGATTAGCCACCAACCACGTGGCTATGTATCGCCGGAGCAGTTTGATGAAGGTATTAATGCGGCATTGCTGAATTACAGCTTTACCGGTGGAAAGAGCTATGGCCGCAATGCGCAGACGCCAGACAGTTCCAATGCTTTTTTGAACCTCAGACCCGGACTTAACCTTGGCGCCTGGCGTTTTCGTAATTACTCGACATGGAGTAAAAACAGCAGCGACACCAGCAGCGACGAGCATTTTTCCAGCGTTTACACATACGCCCAGCGCAATATTATCGCCCTAAAAAGCCAGCTCACTGTGGGTCAAAGCAGTTCACCGTCTGATGTTTTCGACAGTATTTCGTTTACCGGTGCCCAGCTGGCTTCAGACGACGATATGCTTCCGGACAGCCTCAAAGGCTATGCCCCGCTGATTCGAGGGATAGCCCACAGTAACGCACAGGTCGTGGTGCGCCAGAACGGGTATGTTATCTACCAAAGTTACGTGGCCCCCGGCGCATTTGAAATTACGGATATGTACCCCACCGGTAGCAGCGGCGATTTGAATGTCACGGTGAAAGAATCAGACGGCAGCGAACAAAATTTTATCGTGCCCTACGCTTCGCTACCGGTGTTGCAACGTGAAGGACATCTCAAATACAGCGTGACGGCGGGTCACTATCGTTCATACGACAACCATGTCGATGAGACGCCCTTCATGCAAGGCACCGCGATGTACGGTTTACCGGCAGGATGGACACTGTACGGCGGCTTGCAAAGCAGTTCACATTACGCTGCTTTCAGCGCAGGCGTGGGCAAAAACTTCGGCACCTTGGGTGCGCTGTCTGTCGATGTCGATCAGGCAAAATCCGAGCTTAAAGAGAGTACGGAACAAAATGGGCGCGCATGGCGTGTGCGTTATAGCAAAGATATCGCCGCCACGGGCACCACGGTTGCCGTGGCTGGCTATCGTTACTCGACCGCAGGCTATTATTCGCTACAGGATGTGCTGGACTCTTACAACGATAATGATAATTCCCAGATCAATGAGCATCGCCGCCAGCGAGAAGAACTGACGATTAACCAGAATATTAGCCCTACCCTCGGCTCGTTGACCCTGAGCGCAATAAAAGAAGCGTACTGGAACAGCGACCAAAAAATGTCATCCATTAGCCTTGGCTATAACAACAGCTGGCACGGTATCAGTTATGGCATTAACTACAGCTATAACCAGAACACCTATGATTCATTCACTGACGATGCGGATGATGAGAACAATCACGACAACGATCGGGTTCTTTCATTGAATGTTTCGGTTCCATTAGATAAATGGCTTAAAAACACCTACGTTAATTATGGTCTCAATACCAGTAAGCATTCCGCTACAACACAAAATATCGGCCTGAATGGCTCAGCGCTGGAGGGGAACAACCTTAACTGGAATATTCAGGAAGGGGTATCTTCTGATCACAACAGTGACAGCAGTAATATTAATGCCGATTATAAAGGAACCTACGGCGAGGTGAATGCCGGGATCTCCTCGGATAAAAATCAGCGTCAGGTTAACTATGGCGTTCAGGGGGGAATTATCGCCCATGCAAACGGCGTGACCTTTAGCCAGCCATTAGGGGAAACTATTGCGCTGGTAAAAGCGCCGGGTGTAAAAGGTGTCGGGGTTAATAACCAAACCGGCGTGAAAACAGATTTCCGCGGTTATACCGTCGTGCCGTATGTCAGCCCGTATCATAAAACAGCGGTGTCGTTGAATACCGAAATGCTGCCTGATGATGCCGATTTAACAATGGCCTCGCAAAACGTGGTGCCAACCCGCGGAGCCGTCGTGCGCGCAAGTTTCAATACGCGTATCGGCAAGCGTGTCTTAATGACGTTACTGCGTCCTGACCTGCGCCCTATTCCATTCGGGGCTTCGGTCACGCTGACCAATGAAAAAGACCAACAGGAATTTATTGTCGGCGATGAAGGGCAGGTTTATCTCACAGGCCTGAATGATGAAGGTCAATTATTGGTGAGCTGGGGACAAGGAGCGGACAAACAATGCCATGTTAATTATCAGCTACCGGAATCCACTGGCCACGATGTCATCACCCTTAGCGCACAGTGCAAATAATTTTATTATCGGAATAACAGATTATGAAAATCATTAAATTTTTTATCATCATGACATTCCTGTCAGTGGCGTGTTTATATACACACCATGCCAGTGCCAGTTGCACAACGCCTGATATTCCTAATCAGGCAACCATGGCCTCTATTTCGGTATCATCCACGCTGCCCGTTGGGCAAGTCATACCCGGTTCGGACCACCTATTTTCTGTCAGTGGTTCGTGCTCCAGCGGCCATGATAATGATGTTATCATTGCCTGTTATTATGGTACAGGAAGTCAAATTTCAGGCTTTCCTGGTGTCTATGATACCGGTGTGCCTGGTATTGGTATCACCCTCATCAACCAACAAGGCCAACGTGTTACGGGAACGGGTTCTGGCTGTGATACGCGTAATACTCCGCTCGGTTATGTGTCTTCAGATGGAAGTGATTCATTTAATTTCACTACCACCATTGCGCTGGTTAAAACATCAACAAATATAGGTTCAGGTGAATTATTACAGTCACAAACCAAATTTGGTATTGGTGTTTACGGCCGGGAAGGCTTGGGTAATCCAAATAACCTGTCCTATGCCGGTAATATTAATTTTAAAGCCGTGACATGCTCAACTGATCCAAAAACTTTATTTATAAACCTCGGCACACCTTCAGCCGATGAATTTACCGGCCAGGGTACTACATTAGCCAGCAAAGAGTTTGGTATACATATCACCTGCAACGACCCGGTAGAAATCGGTGCCAAACTGTCCAGTGGTAATGGTTATGCCATTCCAGAGCTCGGTGTGATTAATTTAACCCAAGAAACGGGCGTTGCCAGCGGTGTCGGCGTGCAGTTTTTACATGGTGATACCCCCATGCTCCCCAATACTTACCTGTCCATCGGCCAGGTGTTCGATGCCGGTGGGAGTGCGTTTCCCAACTTTAACGTTCGTTACTATCAAACCAGCAGCACGATAACTCCTGGTGTCGCGAATGCCGTTGCCACACTGACCATTTCTTACCGCTGAGGCAAAAAAATGAAGCGCAAACTGATTAGTGCCTGTTTTGCCTGCGGGATATTTATGGCTCATGCTGACGATGTCACTATCAACGTCACCGGCAAAATTTTAGCTACCCCCTGTGTAGTTGACCCCGGTACGGTCAACCAAACCGTGGAGCTCGGTCAAGCGATTGCCACTGACTTTAAACAAGCGGGTGATGCAGGTAAGTGGAAAGACTTTGCGTTATCCCTGTCCAGATGTCCGGTGACTACCACCGAAAGTGAGGTCACCTTTGGCGGTACGCCCGATAATGACGCTCCGGATAAATTTATTAACAATGGCACCAGCAAAGGCCTGGCTTTAGAGCTGGCAAACCGCGCTCACGATACACAATTTTCACCCGGTAGCAAAATGAGCGTTAACGTGGACAGCAACGCCCATACGGCCCTGTTCCCGTTATCCGCCCGGATGGTCAGCACCACTGGCGCGGCGACGGGGGGAACGTTTGCCAGCGTCGTCCAGCTAACCTTTACCTATCATTAACCAGTGCCGCATAAAAGGAAACGCCAGCGTTGATACGACAACGCTGGCGTTCCAGAGCACTAAGACTTACCAGTGGTAACTGACGCCCAGCATACCGCCGTAATCCTCATAGTTTTCAGTCCCCATATTGACGCTGGCGACAGCGTGCCCCCAGACTTTCAGGTTCTGACCGAGGTCACTTTCCAACCCTACCTTAAACTCAGCGACATCCGTCGCATTGTCGTATTCGACACGAGTTTGATTGAACGCGATGGCCGTATCGCCACTGTAATGCCACCAGTTGATTTCCACGAAGGGCTTAACTGGCTGTGCTTGTGCATCTGAGAACCAACGTACCCCAACGCGCGTTGACAACTGGGTACCGTCATCGGTTTTAATTAGCGTGTTGGTTGAATCCCGGTGTTCATCCGCCTCATAGTCGCTATAAATGACCTGCAACTGAGGCTGCATCATCAGGCTCCACCCGGCGACAGGTCTGAAGGCATAGCCGGCTTCCAGAGAGGCCGACAAATTGGTCGCGTCGTACGATTCAGGGGCCAATTCACCGGTGACCTCATTATCAAACCAGCCATACTGGATCCAGCTATCGACGTAAGCGCCACCTTTCTCAGCACCTTCGCCAAGCCAGGTCCCGTAAACCCCAATAGAGTAGCCATCGACCTCACCTTCGGCGCTGACGCGCTTATTTTGCACCCTTGATGACGAGTCCGTTTTTGCGTGACCGTATCCGGCCATAATCCCCGCTTTCCAGAGGCCGCTTTCAGTCTGTGCCGTCAGGAGATCCGCACCCAGTTGCACCAGTTCAGTATCAATATCCATCCCAACCTGATTACCGGCAGCGGACAAATCGTCAGTGCTGTGCCCTTCAATGCGCAGCCAGACACCTTGCGACGTCGGCCCTGACGTACGGTCATGGAACGTTTGGTTAAACAAAGTTTGTGCGGCTATCTGGTTGCCTAAATATGCCCCCACTTCCGGACGATAATCATGTCTGGTCGGTACAGGGTCAGGGTCCGGCGTTGGGTCTGGAATCGGGTCGGGATCTGGCGCCGGGTCGGGGTCGGGGTCGGGGTCGGGGTCTGGAACCGGGTCGGGATCTGGCGCAGGGTCGGGGTCTGGAATCGGGTCAGGATCAGGAACCGGGTCCGGTACGATATATTCCGAAGTCAGATACCAGCTATTGGCATCACCGGCGTTTCCGCCCTGCGATAAGTGATAATCATAAGCGCCCGCAGATATCGTGGCTGTACTGGCGCGATAGCCCGTTGATGCCGCACTCAGGCTAAACGCATCGCTCCCGGTTGTTGCCCCATTCAGCGCTTCCACAACCTGAATGCCGGTCGCGGTTTGCGCACCGGCTCCGCCCTGATTGACAATCTGAAGCGCCGTGGAGCCCGTCGCCGTTCCGCCATCAATAATCAATTTATCGGTAGGCGAAAGGTCGTCTCCGAGACGCGTATTTACCACCAGCGTGCCGCCGCCCTGAAAATTGTTCACCGTGACCGTATTGAAGCTATTCGCAGAATGGTCGAAGGCCACCGTCCCCTGACTTGAAAGCGTGCGCAGACTGGAGTTTGAGGTCACCGTCCACAAGCTATCCGCATCAATGGACATATCC
The DNA here is from genome assembly GCF_024764835.1 of Scandinavium hiltneri. Taxonomy (GTDB): domain Bacteria; phylum Pseudomonadota; class Gammaproteobacteria; order Enterobacterales; family Enterobacteriaceae; genus Scandinavium; species Scandinavium hiltneri. The sequence goes on from NZ_JALIGE010000076.1 coordinate 279,259, forward strand.
AGCGCGCTATTGTTTTGTGTGTTGTAGGCCACGCCGCCCTGTAATGATGAGTTTTGGCTCAGATTCAACTGCGCTTCACCGCTGTTGATATACACATCGCCGGTGAGCTGGCTGTTATTGGTGGCATTAACAACCGCCGAACCTGCCGATACGGTGGTAGTCCCTTCGGTATAATCGTCAAATTCAAACACGTTATTATTGTTGGCAGCACTTAGCGTGCTATTGGAAAGGGTGAGATTAACATTCCCGCCACGCGCGTATATTGTTGATGCATTATCGGTGGACAGACTGGCATCGATAACGTCAATCTGGGTTATCATCTGATCGTTACCGAGCAAGCTATAAATACCGTAGGCGTTTGCCCCGGCGCTGTTTACACTGCCGCCATTCAGCGAAAATTGCGCGGCATTCGCCAGGTAAACGCCATACGCTCCTTCCCCGGCAGTGGTAACATTGACATTATTGGCTGTTAACGTCGCGCCATAGGTTGCATCCAGCCCCATCCCCAGCGAAGCGTCGCCTTCGGTCGTAATATCCACATTATCGAGCCGGGTCGCGGAATGGCGGACAGAAAATACGCCGTAACTATTATTACCCTGAGTAATGATTTCAGTATCGTTTACGTTGACGTGGCTAAAGGAGGTCATGCCACTGTCGGCATAAATCCCATAAGCGCCTTGCCCCTCAGTGATTATCTCTCCACCATCAACAGAAATGGTGCCGCCATCCAGCGCCGCAATACCCAACGCGTTATCGCCCAGGGTGTGAATATGCATATTTTTACCGGAAAACTCACCGGTATATTGCGACAGAATTCCGTATCCCTGCGTTAGCGACATCCCTGCCACGGTAATGGCCGTATTTTCGCTGGCTACCGTGCTGTTACTTTGCACTAAAATACCAATGTCATTAGCACTGATATCACTATTATTGACGGTCGCCTGTGCTTTACGGGTAAAGGATCCTCCGGTGACCCACACACCGGCATAACCCGCAGCATCAATCACTGAATGGTCAGCCAGGATGCTGGAGCCACCGCCATAGGCGTAAAGCCCCCCGGCAGCCGATGCCGTCAGAGAAATGCCATCCAGTTCTACCCGCCCCCCGTTGTTTGCTGAGATAGCAGAACCCGCGAAAGCGGAAATATCACTGCTAATATTGACTTTCTGAGCGGGGTCGGTTGCCGTTACGCTGACCCGCGTATTACTGCCATCGGCCATAATCGCCATTGACCCACCGGCATCAAGACTTCCGTCGGTGACATTTACCTGCGCCCCACCACTGGCATTAATAGCGGCCCATCCGGCGCCGGTTTTACTTAACTCACTGTTCGTGATCGTTATCTGACTGTTTCCTGAGGCATAAACAGTCGAATTATAATTACCATTACTGTGTACGCTGCCATTGCTGAAATTGATAATACCCGTACTACTGGTTGAAAGCCCACCGGCGGCACTTTCAACCGTCACGCCATCCGCATTGATAATGCCATTACTTCCGGCCACCACCGCGTTGCCAGAGGGTGACAACCAGGTCACGCTATCACCTGGTAATAATGTTACTTCTTGACCTGCTGCATTAATCCCTGGATAATCAGTCGCACTAACAGATCCTGTTACCATCGCGATGAACAACCCAAGTATCGATTTTTTAAAATCATGATTTGGCATGGTAGTTTCCTTACTTTATTTATCCTCTCACGCCTGAGCTTAAGCCCTCCACTCTCTCCTGTAGAGTTATATTCCGTAAATAACTTATTTAAAAATCATTAAGCACTCCGACCTTTCAAAAAAAGTCGGAGTGCTTGCTGTTTAATAAAACCGTTGCGGAAAACTATGGCAATGGCAACTTGGCATTTCCATATCAAACAACAGCGTGCGGGTTAAGGCTTTTTAAAATTGATAACTGGCTTCGGCTCAGGGCATGAAGTGCGGATGAAAGCTGTTGTTTCGCCGTTTGTATAATAAAAGGCAATTGGGTTGTTAATCGTAACTCTGCAGGATGCATTCAGCCCCCATAACATAGACCGTATAAAATCAAATCACCAGCAGTGATTATTTTCCTGGCAACACAGCACAGGCTGTTATTTCGGACCCATTTTAATTACATAAGCGGAGCTATTGTCCTCTGGATAGTATTTTTTTAAGTGACCGTTAACATGAACAAAAAAATCACTGCTATTCATTTCTGAATAGATCCCTGCATTGGCGTCAAAAAACTCATACCGACCATTATTATTAACCCATGCCATACAGTGCCCACTGCAATTATGACCTACCGACAAGATCCCATAAATAATATTACTTGAGGTCGGAGCGACAATATCTCTCAATATCTCAATCAGCAGAGCAGAGTACGACAAATGCTCCCTTACATGAATATTACCCTCAATAAGTTTACATCCCCGCTCCTGTGACCATGCTTTGAAAAAGCCTTCCATATCATCCAGGGCGTCACCATTGGTTTGTATCCCAAGCACTCTTGACTGTATTTTTTCCCTTTCAACATACTCATTAAATACTCTATTTTTTACTTTAGAATCCAGCCATACAATGGATAACCCAACACAAAGCCCAGGAATCCCAGCGAATTTTTTATGGCTATCAATATATGCCCCCTGGCTAAATGCAATTTTTTTCATTTCTATTCCCTATTTCAACTTGGTTAATATAAAATAATGTGAATTCAGTGCATCAATCCGTTGTGAAAACTGTTTTAAAAGCGCCGGGTCAACCGCTTCCCCTTTATTTTTCTGACTCTGCATTTCCCACAGCAATGTTTCTGCCGCAATACCGTTACGTTGCAAATCCTGCCGAATTTGATAAACCGCCGTTTTAAGCTCCGAGACGGTCATATATTTACTCTTGCTTCTCTCGGCATTGAGCAGACGGGCTTCCAGTGCATCCAGGTGGGCATTGGCCTGGATATAACCATCCAGGGCAGGAATGCTGCCGGATTTTTCTTTCAGGCTGCGTCGCCATTGTGTACTGACCTGATTATTGGGGAAGGCCAGCTCTAAATAATTGGCTAAACGATCGCCCTGGCGAAATAGCGCGTCAGAGGACTGGGCGCTGAGCCAGTTAAGTGCCGGGGTCGCTTGTTGTAAAATGACCTGCTTTTGTTGCTGAATACGCGGAGCGGGCGTATCACGCCAGGCACTCTCCAGAGCGTTCTCGCGCTGCTGCAATTGCGCTACCGGGGCGATAAGCGTTTCACTTAAGGCGGGCAATTGCAGGTAGTATCCGACAACCGCCACACTCAGACACAGGCAAATGCCCGCCGCCAGACCACTCAGCGCCCAGCATAATGGGCGTTGAGCAGCAGCGGAGACAGACGGTGTGGTTTGCGCCAGTACAACCGGCGCAGATTGCGGCCCCGATGGCACAGGTGCCGGTTTTTCTTTAACCCTTTTGGGGTCTGCTGCGACCGTTGATTGCGCTTGCTGTGCCATGACCTTTTGGGGTGGATAAGGCACCGAACGACAGCGCACCTGTAAAAAGTAGTGCAGATTTCTCAGCGAATCGTGACTGCGTGATGACTGGCCTTTGGCATATTCACACAGCAAGCCGATACATCTTTCCACCTGGCGCATTTCACCGTTGTTCTGCGGGCCATATTCCAGGGTATAAATTTGCGTCGCGACATTGGCACAAAACCAGTCAATCAGCTGCTGGCGCTGTTGCGCTGCGGCCACCGGTGGCCAGCAGCGCAGGTTGTTATGGGTAAAGGCGGTGGAAAGAAGTTCGAGCGATTGTGCAAGGCCAGCCCAGCCATTAAGGCGCATAGCGATCAGGCAGAACCAGACCCCGTTTTGCAGGTCGTAACCATAATCCCGGAACAGCTGAAAGCATTTATCTTCCAGCATGTGCCAATCTGTGGTGGTCGGCAGCGTCCCGTTAAGAGGGCTAAGGTCGCTGCTGAGCAGCAAAAATGCCTTACTGAGCCGGGGATCGTGACCGTTAATTTTTAACGCCTTCAGATTCACCATCGCTTTCATATTCACCTCTGACCTTTATGCGTGAATCCTGTTGGCCCCACACGTTAACATGGCTAATTATTCACTCTGGATTGCATCGCCCCTCACCGGAACGGGGTCTGCTGCATTCATTTTTCTGCTTATACAAAGATTCGGTTTCCCGGCAGGCTCCGTTTACGATCTTTATATCCAGCGACGGTCATATCTCGACGATTTAATTCTGCATCAATTGCATTTTTCCATGATGAATCCACAAAGGGGAGAATTTTAATCCCTCTTAAAATATGAATGCGCAATTCAACGGGTATATGCTCAACCTCTTTCGAGAGCATGTTTGTATGCATATTCCACGAGGCTAAATTAGAATTTTGGGGAACGGCATGCTCAGCAACTTCCTTTACATGTTTTAAGTTTAACGATCTGGAAACACCATATAACATAGATGTTTCATCACTGAGCCAACGCCTTGCAGAATTATTTCTTAAAGAACGTATGTCATTAAAGGTAAAACCTATATAGTCATTATAATTCGGCGTCATTTTTTTACCAAAAAGACCACCGCTGAGTGAGTTTATTTTAGTACATAGCTGTGTATGGGAAGATCTTGAACCACCACCAGTCGTTGCAGGACTATGAAAAATAGGCTCTTGCTTATCATAAGTCACTTTATCATATGTTTTTTGCCCCCAATCACCGTCAAGCGCATCGTCCCTCATAGCGTCTATGGGATAAATATCCACGGTTCCTGTGAAAATATTCATTATACCACAAAAACGATTACCGGGTTCTGAGCGTTGTAAAAAATAATCAAGAGAACCTTGATATATTTTTCGCACACCATCTTCTTTACAGGAAAAACTTTTCCCGCCATTTATTTGAGGAAATTCAAAATTCACCACTACGCGCGCGGCTATTGGTCTGTCACTACGTGTATCAAAAGAATGATAAATCATATGTTCCCCATTATTGATATAATATGCTAAGACCCTTATCCCTGTACGCTGACGGCAGCGCGTTTTACCGCACTCTGTTTCGTCAGCGTGAGACGGTCCTTACTCATCCCCAGCTGTAAACGAATATCGGTCTTCCCTTCTGTAGCCAGCAATTTATCGGTCAGCAAAGGCAGTATCTCGCTATTGATTACCGCATCTATTTCGCGCGCCCCGCTCTGTGCCACCTGGCAACGGCTGGCAATAAACTCGACGATTTTCTCGCTGTAGGCCAGAGAGGAGTCCCCTGCCCCGGCTTGTGCAAAGCGCTGGCACACGTTGTTCAGCTTCAGACGAATGATTTTCGATAATGTCTCACCGACCACCGGCAAATACGGGATCAGGCGCAAGCGCCCCATCAGAGCAGGCCGGAAGAAGCGGTCAAATTCCGGGCGGATAAGTTTGGTCAGATGAGCATTGCCGACGTCACCGGCTTCGCAGGCGTCCATTACCAGGTCGCTCGCCAGGTTACTGGTGAGGATTATCAGAGTGTTACGGAAGTTAATCTGCTGACCTTCGGCGTCTTCCATAAAACCTTTGTCGAAAACCTGATAGAAAATTTCCATCACATCAGGATGCGCTTTTTCAACTTCATCGAGTAGCACCACACTGTACGGACGGCGGCGTACAGCTTCGGTCAACACCCCGCCCTGGCCGTAGCCAACGTAGCCCGGAGGTGAACCTTTCAGGCCCGACACCGAATGCGCTTCCTGGTATTCCGACATGTTGATGGTTATCAGGCTCTGTTCACCGCCGTACAACAGTTCCGACAGCGCCAGCGCGGTTTCGGTTTTACCCACGCCAGAGGGCCCCGCCAGCATGAACACCCCAGTTGGTTTAACCGGATCGCTGAGGTTGGCGCGGCCGATACGGATCTGCTGAGCAATTTCAGCCAGAGCATGAGGCTGGCCAATCACCCGCGCCTCAAGGCGTGCCACCAGGTCGCTGAGTTGCTGCTGCTCTTTTTCCATCATTCGGCCAAGCGGGATCCCGGTCCAGCCAGCAATCACGTCCGCCACACAGACGGCGTCCACGCAGTCATAAACCAGCGCGTGATCCTTGTGCAGTTCAGCCAGCTGCGCACGCAATGCGGCAATTTTCCCGGTATCCTGGGCATCATTGATTTGCGCGACCAGCTGTTGCTGCTGTTGCCAGACCGGTTTTAACGTCTCCAGGCTTTGATTGATCTCGTTTTCACGCTGATCCAGCCATTTCAGGCGCGTCGAGTTTTCGCCCTCTTTTTGCAGGCTTTCGCGTTCGGCCAGAATGTTGCTCAGCAGCGCGTTAAGATCTTCAATCTCTTTCGGTTCATGACATTGCGACACCGCAACACGCGCGCAGGCGGTATCGAGCAGACTGATGGATTTGTCCGGCAGTTGGCGGCCCGAAATATAACGGCTGGAGAGCCGCACCGCCGCCACCAGCGCGCTTTCGAGGATCTGCACCCCGTGGTGTTTGCTGAGGGCGGGCTTTAGCGAACGCAACATGGCAATGGCTGTTTCTTCGTCAGGCTCGGCCACTTTCACCACCTGGAAGCGTCGCGCCAGTGCGGCATCTTTCTCGAAATACTTCTTATATTCCGCCCAGGTGGTCGCCGCAACCACGCGCATTTCGCCGCGTGCCAGCGCCGGTTTGAGCAAGTTTGCCGCATCGTTTTGCCCCGCCTGACCGCCAGCGCCAATCAGCGTATGGGCTTCGTCGATAAACAGGATCACCGGCGACGGGTACTCTTTGACTTCTTTCAGAAGGGTTTGCAGACGGTTTTCAAACTCACCTTTAACACTGGCTCCGGCCTGTAACAGCCCCATATCCAGCGAGAGGATTTCCATCGTTTTTAAGGCATCTGGCACGGTGCCTTCGACAATGCGCTGCGCCAGCCCTTCCACCAGCGCGGTTTTGCCCACGCCAGGTTCACCGGTCAACACTGGGTTGTTCTGACGACGGCGTAACAGCACATCGATGATTTGACGTATTTCCTGCTCGCGGCCTAAGGCCGGATCGAGCGAGCCTTTTCGCGCCTGTTCGGTGAGGTTGCGTGTAAATTTCTTCAGCGCCGAATCCGCACTGTAATCGACCTGACTGGCTACGGCGTTCTGTGCTGCTGCGGCACAGGCATCACGCAGTCGTTTGTCAGCCTGTTTGGTATCGCATAACAGCGCCTGTTGCAAAGCGCCTGAAAAATGCTGCGGGCTCTCTTTACTGTTGACAAACAGGCTGGCGATCAACGCCTGCACCGGCAGCAGCGTTTGTTGCCAGCAGACACTGGCGTGCAACCACGACTTTTCGAGATGCTCAACCAACGACTCAGACAGCACCGGGCTGCGCGTATTGCCGCTACGTTGTTGATTGAGGCTGATTTTCAGCGCTTCCAGCAATGCATCACCGCGCAGGCCAGCGTTCAGGCACAGCTGTTCGATTATCGCCGGTTGACGGGTGACGATCGACAGCAGCAAATGCTCAACTTCCACTTCATGATGCGTTCGACTCACCGCCAGGCTTATTGCCGCATCAAGACAGCCGCGCGCTTCAACACTCAGCCGTTCAACCACTTTTTTCAGGTAGTTACCCATTTTTGAATCCCGTTCATTCATTTAAAAAATCAATTCGACTCACTGGCATTCCGCAATGCGGACCGGCAGTTCAGAGAAATGGCTGTTCAGTACCGTGGGCCGCTGCTGCTCCGCTTTTTTGTCGGTCAGCGCCAGCTGGGCATCGGCATTGTCATTCAGCGCGCGATTCAGGGTTTGCCACTGCTGCCAGGTATCCTGAACCGTGTTTTGTGAGCCCGTCTGGTAACGCACCAGAATCTCTTTGATACCCAGTGAGTCCAGCTGCGCGGCGTCTTCCGGGAAGTCACTGGCGAGATAACGGTGCTGACCATCGGAAATATCGCCCAGGAAATCAGGCCAGGCAGTGTCGCCAAAGTATTCATAAGTCAGGTCGAAGCCGGGGAAGTTAATCACCAGCGTGACGCGGCTACAGTGGCCCGGATTCCAGCGGAATGAGGCCTGTTCGCTGAAGTTCATGCTGTTCAGTGTCCAGCGTTGTTCGTCACAGAACAGGGTTAAGCGCGTTCCCGTCGGCATCAGTCGCGCACCACCGGGGATGGTGGCAGGCTGGCTTTTCAACGTCAGCTCAAGCGGGGTCTTTTCCAGCGCGGCCATTTGCGCTTCGATTTTGCCCTGCCCGGTTTTCAGTGCCGCCAAGGCATCATCGTTACGCGTGTTTTCACGCTCCGGCATCGCCAGCACATCGTCCGGGCGCAGAACGTGGTTAACCATGCGCAGGAATTCCGGTGTCAGACCTGCGGTTTGCCCGTCGAACTGACCCGCTTGCGGTCCGTTATCCCCTACGACCAGCACGCTTTTTGCCGGTCCACGGATAAAGTCGGACAGATACTGCCAGCTCAAATCCTGCTGTGCCTGGTAATCGAGACGGGTGGCATTTTTTTCCATCGGCCACAGCACCCGGCTTTGCCATTGACCCTGCAGCCAGCAGCCGGATCGCTGCATGGCATGCGCCACCAGCCAGTGGGCATCGGTTTTATACAAGGTCCAGACGGCATTCAGCGAAAAGTCGGTTTGGTCAGCAGAAACACTTTTGCGCAGCGCGGTGAAGCGACTGTCCAGTTGCTGCAACGGATTGTTGTCGCTGCTTTCTCCAGCTACAAACAGCCCGCGCGTCAGGCGCTCACTCGTCTTCGGCGTCACAAAGGCATCGGCCACGGCGGCGCGCAGGCTGCCTTTCCATGCCGTCCAGTTTTTGACAGACAGCTCGCTCACCGCCGTGTTCAGCGTTTTGCTGTCCAGCCTGAACAGCGTCGCCACTTTCTGTAGCACCGATTTTTCCAGTCGGCTGGCGGTTTTCATCACTCCCCCTCCGACTGCCGTCTGCTGTAGCTGATTTAACTGGCGCAGTTCGGTCAGCCAGCGGCTGGCCTTTCGGTTGGGAATATCGGCAAGCTGTTCATTGATATAGCGTGCCAGCGCCATTGACGGGCTGTTGCCCTGGTCGATAGCCACCAGCGTGGATTGCCACTGCGCTCCGTTCAGCGCGGGAGCCGTCTGGGTGTTCATGCCGAGGATCAGCGCCATCCAGTGCTCCTGACGTAGCGTGCTCCAGTGTTGTTCAAATGCCGCCAGCGAAGGCAGGCTGGCAGTGTTCCCCGCCGCCAGGCGTATCGCCTCCAGCCACTGCTGAATTTGTGCCGTGCCCTGCAGCGTCCACAGGCCATCAACCTGCACGTTGCTCTGCGCTGAGGGTAAAAAATCCGTCAGACTGGCCGGGGTCAGCGTTTCAGTCGGCGCGACTAACCACGTCCATTCGCTGTCACTGTTGACCAGATTAGCCAGCAGCCGACGCAGCGCGTTAAGTTGTATTTCGCCACCCGGTTGCTGTAGCAATGCACGTTGCAGGGCGAGATCCTGTGTCAGCGGTAACGGTTGTCTGGCCCCGGTCAGGCTCAGCGTCGCAGGCACCGGCACCTGTTTTTCCAGTTCGGCAAGTGGCCGGTCATCGAGCATTGCTTGTTTGGTCATGATAGTGCTGGTCAGGCTCAGGATCAGCGCGCGTTTTTCCTGCGGGGAAGCCTGCACAAAAAGCTGCTGATAATGTGCCTCGACCTGCGCCATATTCACCGGCTGGCGCGGAGTTACCGCCAGAAGGCGGGTTTCCAGTTCGCGGTGACGCTGATTGAGAAGTGGAACAAAAGGTAAATGTCGCAGCGGCTGTTGGCTCCAGCCTTCGATCCCGGCCAGCTGCTTCACCTGCTGTTCAACGCTCATCTGGCGGAGATCGCCAGCCGTCAGGCTAAAGCTGCTGACCGCACTCCACAGCAGCCAGCTCGTCCCCAGCAGGCTGAAGGTCATAGTCCCCCAGCGCTGCAGATAACGGCGGCTAAAACCCACCGGTTTAATTTCACGCTGGCGACTGAGCGTCGGCAGCAAATAGGTCATTAAATCGTGGGTAAATAATGCCTTACGGGTGGCGCTGTTTTTGCTCACCGGTTCGGTGGCGGTAAACCACACGCCTCCCAGCTCCGCCGGTTCGAAGTAAACGTCGGGTTCACATAACGCAGCAAGGTAGCGCTGCAAAGCAGGCTGGAGTTGGATCATATGCTCCGGGAAATCCAGCAACGCCAGAGTATTGCTGTGCGGATCGCCACCGGAAAGCATGCTGACGCGGACGTTATCCAGTCCCTCTTTCACGCAGGTAAATAGCGGGTCGAGCAGTGCGGGATCTTTTCCGTCAACGATCGGCGACGTCAACCAGTAGTAGCCTAATGCCTGCTGACGCTGGGCAGGAGAGAGCTGATTGGCCCAGTGATTGAAACCGGTAATGTGGTCGCAGCAGGTCACAAAAAGATAGACCGGCAAGCGGCGCTTCACTTTTTTAATCAATGGTTCGATTTGGGTACGGATAAGACGGGCATGCAGGTGTAAATCTGCCGCCTCTTTTCCCTGCAAATCGGTCACTGAAACGCAGACCACAATCCCCGCAGGCGCAGGTACACGTTTGCACCAGTTGACCAGACGCAACCAGCCCCGCTCAAACGCCGGGGTTTTGTTAAGAAAATTACTCGACAGGTCGAGAAACCCCGTCGAATGGAAAAACCACCAACGCAGCGTACGGGTCGGCACCACCAGCGCATTTTCAGGTTCATTAGAAAATAGCGGTAACCCGGCGCTGGCCATTAAGGTTGTTTTGCCGCTGCGTCCGCCGGTTAATACAAACCAGGGCAGAAACTTTTTACGTCTGCCAATGCGTTTAATCACCGCAGCACCGGTTCGCCAGTGCTCCAGCAGAACATGTTCCATCCGGGTTAATTTTAAGCGTTGCTTAAAAGCCAGAACCCCTTTGCTTTGCCAAAGTCCTGATAGCGAAATCCAGATAAAGCGAACCAGCAGTACGCTCAGAATCAGTGCCAGCCACAGCAACAACGCAAACATAAATGACCGTTCTGTCATCACCGCGACTGACAGGCAAATAATAAATAATACGCTGAGCAAAATAGCCCATGCAAAAAAGGAAAGTAGTTTCTTCAACATTTTTATTACCCGGTAAATATTCCTGAGCCAACGGTAAGCAGCACGACATAAATCACAAACGGTAGTGAACACAGCAACCATTTGCGCTGGCGTAATTTCTTGCGCTGGTGATTATTGCCATTCATTAATCCCAGACCTTGCTCAACGAGGCTGGCTTCATTCGGCCACTGTCGCCATGCTTCGGGTAAACATTGCCTTTCACTGTCAATGCGCTGTTGTAATAACTGGGCATCCTGTTGGGTATATTTACCGTGGAACCCCATCAATAGACAAAACAGATACACCATTCTCAATTGCGTATTGGTTTTATCAATCGCATCAAGCCGCGTAAAGAAGGCTTCGCCCCCCACGGAGAGAGTAAAATAATGCATCTGCAGTAATTCACCGCGCCACTCTTTGACCCACGGGATAGTCGAACACAGGACCCGTTCATCGAGATACAGCACCACCGCAAAAAAAGCCTCTTCGCATTCCAGTTGTTCATGGTGTAATTCTGATTCACGCTGCGCCTGTTCTAATAACGTCATGCACTGGTTGCGGAATACGCCATAATCCTGATGCTGTTGCGGGTCAAGAAATAGCGTGGTCGCCAGCCTGAACAGCGGTAAATAACAATTCAATAAACTCATCATGATGGGACCACAAAAATAATCTGAACCTGAAGATCGTCTGGCATATCTGGCCAGTAACAGGAAATGCTTTTCCCTTTGAGGGCGTTACTCCACAGTTCGTTATCCTGATCGATAACAAAATAGTGTGAGTCGCTGCGGTTCGGTACTCCGCGCGGCGGCTGGCGACAGCTATTTACCGGCACGCCTGGCAGCGCATGCTGGATTAAGGTTTCGATAATTTTCCCGGACGCCAGTTTGATCCCACCTGGATTTTTGACCTGACGATTATCCAGCGGCATATTGGCGGAGCGCAGCAGCAGCAACGCGGTTTCCGCCTGCTTCAGCTCTACGCTATTGAAATCCCCTCTGAAGACGCCGTGAGCATCTTTCTCCAGCGTGATGTAGGTGTTGTCTTCCAGCACCAGACTGTTGAGCAGGGAAACCAGGGTGGCGCGCGCGCTGTCGAAACAGCTCAGCAACTTATGGTGGTTATAATCCAGCAGTTTGCCTTCCCCGTCTCGCCACTGCCCATCAAAGGAGCAACTGTCGTTAAAGGAGGAAAGCTCGCCAATCAGCAGACACAACAGGTTGTAGACCTGCCACGGGTGAACCTGACGGGCCTGGCAATAGTTTTTCAGCATGGGCAGTACGCGGTTCAGTGAACGCATCGCCAACAGTTGCGTCACCTGATCGCCGCGCTCTGCGTCGTTCACCAGCCGTTCCGAGCGTTTGTACTCTTCGAGTTTGCGCGCGCGGGCGCTAAGATCGAAATAAATTGCATCGATCAGTTTTTCCAGGCTGTGTGAGCCAAACAGCGTGACCGTCGGCGGAGAAAAAGCCGGGTCCAGCGTCACCCTGTCGTTGACAAAACGCAGGCGGGTTAGCGGCATGCATTCACAATCGACGGCATCGATTTTTTCCGCGTCGGTCAGCAGGCGTACGTTGTAGCACAAGCGTGCTACCGCCGCGTCCGGCGCGTGATCGTAGACGTCTTTCATCACCCGATCTTCTCCGGTATTCACCCAACGGGTGACGGCCCGATCGAGATCTTTATCCAGCGTCGTCACGTTATTGTGCAAGGGATCAAAGCGGCGTAACGCCAGCCAGATGGTCAGCGGCTGATCGCGCTGTTTCCAGATATCACGGAAGTTACGTTTTTCAACCTGGCAGTTACCCGGCATCGACAAAAAGGTGCCGCCGGGCATGATCAAGCGAATGTTATCCACGCTGACCACATAGTCATCCAACGCCGCTTCATTGATGGCCAGTTCGATCAGGCCATGATTATAGGGCTGTTCGAGCTGTACAAGCTGCGCGCGCTGCCACTCATTGTGTAAATCAAGTGATTGAAAATGCTGAGGTTGCAAATATAACCCGGAGTGCCAGTAGATTTGCTGTTGCTCGGTGTACATTAGCCTTTCTCCTCAACCACGGCTGCCGCAGAGGGCTGAACAGATGCGGTTTTCGGCGCAGGGCTGTCGCTTGCTTTTGACTCGCCAGCATTGACGATGCTTTCACTGCCCAGCGTCACCGAGAGTGCGGTCGGCGCGAGTTGGGACTGCCAGACCGGCGACCACCAGCCGCTGCTCTGCGTCTCTACCGGGATCTCCGCGGTCAACATATGTTGCTTTACCGGAAAAGGGTAATAGCCTGCGACCAGCGCGATATTACGGGTATTTTGTGCCCGGTCGATGTGCAGAATATTGGTTTGTCCTGGCATCATGACGTAGCGGTCGAGTTGCAGAACCTCTCCTTCACTGCCTGCGCCCGCGAACAGCCCTTTGAGCAGCGTCGGGTTATTCAGCACCTTATCCAGCGACGGTTTGTCTTTCGCCTGGATAAGCAGTACCGTACAGCTGTTCGGCAGCTCATTGACGCTGTTAAGGCCTGGTTCTGCCCGCAGATTGAGGGTGATAGCCCCGCTGGCGAAAGGCGCCGAGACGGTGTTAATAGAATGCTGGTGTGCTTCATCGCTGTTCACCCCACATCCTGCCAGCAAAAGTGCGCTGAGGATCAGACCCGTGCAGCCGAGATAACCTTTCATTCTGATTCTTGCCCTTTAAGTACTTTGTTGATGTCACGCATGCTGTTTTCGTCTTCCAGCATCTCCTCCAGCCATTCGGTCAACGTCATGTTGGCCCAGCGCGCGGCGCGCTCCATCAAAAAGGGTACCGGGCTTGAGGGTTCTGACTGGCGGAAGAAGTGCGCAATGGTCAGCATCTGGCTGATGGCTAAATCCCGCGACATCCCCTGTTTTTGCGTTCTGCCCACGAACGACTCCCCTGCGACGGGCTGCGCCTCTTCCTGAGATGCCAGCACGTTGAGCGTCATCACGTCGTCGTATACCGGGGCCGCGCGGTCAAACAGACGCTTGATAAAATCTTGCATCTCGGCAATAACGCCGCGTATTTTCCCCATCGCGTATGAATCAGCTTGTGGATTGATGTCGGCGTAACCGGCTTCGAGCACATCGAGCATCTCTACCAGTTGCGTCAGCAGTTCACTCTGGGCGGCGATTTTTTGCGGGGCCAATGCGGCCGCCCAGCGGTTGAAGGTTTCCATTGTGAAATCGTCGTCACTGTCAGCGTGCTCGCGGCCCGCTTTCATCGTCGACTGATGTTCCTGAATCAGCACTTTCTGCCAGTGATCGAGCGTGCTTTCCGGGTCGCCCATCAGCGGATAGACATTCAGCAGCTGCGCCAGTTGACGATCCAGACGGTTAAGCATGCTGTGGCGGATCACCGCCCCGTCTTCATCCAGCTCTGGCCAGCCCTGCTGCCAGTAACGTTGTACAAACGCCGTCAGAAACTCGCCGCCCTGCTGTAATCCGCTCAGGCCGTTTTGCTGCGTCAGGCCTTCGACCAGCCAGCAGGCCACCTGCAGATCTTTGCTGTCCTGCTTCAATACCTGGCGGCTCAGACGGATGACTTTGCTCCAGTCCGCTTTGCGCAATTCGGTCGCCCACTCGCCCTGCGGCAAATAGTCCGGGTCGCTTTCACGCGCCTGGCGAATATCGTCATAGATCTGTTCATATTCGGTGTTGCGGCCTGCGGGCTGTTCTTCGCTGATGGGTGCCAGCAGATCATCAAAATTGTTTTTCATCGCATTACACTCTAAGAAATCAAAACCTTCGGGCAGCCGACCACTATGGTGCCGCCGTGGGCTGTGCTGTCGCCCATCCGGGCCGCGGGTTTACCGCCAATCAGCACTTTGGTGCTGCCTTTCACCACGCTGTCCGGTGGACCGACGCAGACGGCCATTGAGCCGACTGTTGCAGCAGGTACGCCGCCGATCAGGACCTTGGGTGAACCCGGAGTGGTGATCGGCCCGCCAACGTGAGGAATGGGCGGTAAACCCGGCGTGACCATCGGACAGGCGTGCATATCGCCGACGCGAGCAGCAGGCTGGCCCATTAGCGGCCTCCTTGCATGCGTTGCCATTGCGCAAGCAGAGTTTGCGCCCCGGTTACGGGCGGGTTGTCTGCCGCCAGCAGCACCGCCAACTGTTTCAGGGCGCAGTGCAGCATCAGCGGGGCGAGATGGGGTTCGGGATAGACGGCGTCAAATTCGTCCGGCGTCATGCTGCCCTGCATCCAGAACAACGCCAGGCCCAGCGCGCCTAATGGCGTATCAAAACCGAGCGCTTCCGCCTGCTGGAAAATATCGCGGCGCAAGGCGTCATCATGGCTTTTCAGCCACTGGCTGATATTACCCGCGCACAGTCGTGCGGCTTCACCCAACGGCAGCGCGTTCACCTGCTGTAACGCCCAGCCCAGCACCTTCTCAGGTGACGCATCCAGTACCAGGCAGGCCAGCGCGTCTTCCCACTGGCTGGTCACCATCAGGTTCAGCGCATTTTCATAACCGCTGTCAGCAATGCGGCATCCGGCGATCCCTTCCGGGGTCATTAACTTTTCTTTCATCGTTATCGTCCTCAACCAATCATCACTACGCCGCCCTTGATCTGGCTCATACCGCTACCATTGACGGTCACCATTGCGCCTTTCAGCTCTGCAGTGCCGGTGCCTTCCACCTTGATGGTGGTGGCGCTGATAGTGATGCCGGAAGGGGTGATAGAAATCTTGCTGCTACCCACTTTAAGTTCGATGCTTTGGGTCGATTCAATCACGCAGGCTTTGTCGGCTTTCACCGTACTGCCACCGCCATTGATGTCCATCTGGTGCTCGCCGCCGCTGAGGCTGGCCTTAAAGGCACCTTTGATATCCATCAGGTAATCGCCCTGCTTCAGCGTGGTGTTGTGATTGCCTTTTTCGAGGGTCAGAATGCGGTCGCCCTCCTTGAGGGTCAGCGTTTCGTTGCCTTTGGTGATTTCGGTAGCGCGGTCTTCGCCGATGGTTTCGGTGACTTTTTTGGCGATTTCAGTGACCACGTCGTTTTTCACCGTCAGCAGAAGGTCTTTCTGCGAGATGATGACCAGACGCTCTTCGCCTTTTTTATCGTCAAAACGCAACTGATGGCTGTCTTCGACGCTGCCATCCAGCGAACTGCGTGATACAAAGCCGCTGTGATTTTTTTCATCCGGCAGGTTCAGCGGCGGTTTATTCTGACCGTTGAATACCGTGCCGGTGACCAGCGGATAATCCGGATTGCCATGTACAAAACTGACGATCACTTCACTGCCCACACGCGGCAGGAACATGGCGCCAAAACGCCCGCCCGTCCACGGTTGTGACACGCGGACCCAGCAGGAGCTGCCATCGTCGTGCTTGTTTTCGCCATCCCAAGGGAACTGAATTTTGATGCGGCCATATTCATCGGTATGAATTTCTTCCGACTTCGGCCCGACCACCGTCGCGGTTAAGATCCCGGCGATATCGGGCTGCGGCGTCTGGCGCTCTGGCCGCCATGACACGCTGTCTTTCAGCAATTCGAGTCCACAGTAAAAATCGGGGGGGCTGCCATCAATGCTGCTGGTAGCGCTAAGACTCACGGTTTTAATGCGGTAATCACCCTTGCTGGACGGGTGATCGTTAAGGGTAAATTTCTCGCCACAGCTGAACCAGAACGCGCTGGTATGGCCCGAAAACAGCTGATTATCGGCTTCCAGCTGTTCCATTTTGAGTCTGGCCTGGGCCTGTAACAGCGAGCGGTTGTCGTGACCGTGGGCATCAACATAGCTGACGCTCTGTACGGTGTAGTCGGCAGCTACCGCCTTTGATTCACCTTCTACGCTTGCCGCCTGCTCCATGTTGAAGCCCTTCAGCAACACGGAAGACGCCGCCAGCGAGGTACCGGCTGCCCAGCTAAGCATGCCAACGCCATCTTCGGTACCCGCTTTCGGGGTAAACGTCAATTGCGCAGGTTTAGCCGGCTGATGGCCGGAAGGATGATCGGCCAGTACCAGCGAATGTTGTCCGGCTTGATGGGAGAAGAAATAGTAAATCCCCTCCTGTTCCAGCAAGCGGCTGATGAAGTCGAAATCGGACTCGCGATACTGAATACAATATTCACGGGGCTGATAAGTCGCACGCAGACGCAGGTCAATCTGGCTAATGTTCTGCTGACGCAACAGTTTGCAGACTAAATCCGGCACCGTCATATTCTGGAATACTGCCAGGTTGCGCCCCAGGCGCAACAGCGCCATTCGCGGCTCAAGGCGGCCCACATATGTGCTGATCCCGTCGGCGTTATTCACTTCGGTGATGTGGGTCAACACGCCGTGTACATAGCGTTTTTGTTTGTCGCGCCCCATTTCACAGGCCAGCTCTTTTCCGAGAAAACGGCCCATTTGCGCGCTGGTCAGTTCGGTGCGGAACTGGATGTTGTAAAGAAAAGGAGCTGAGAGGCATTCTTTACCCTCGATGTTCATTAATGTCAGAGACGTTGCGGCATCTCCCACAAAACGAATAAAGCGGTTGTCCTGCCCTAATGACGTAGCCATGTATTATTTTCCTTCCCGGTAGATCGGTAATCGAATCGAGTGCAGACCGGCCTCAGACGAGCGCCCCAGGCAAATGTCCAGGCCGAGCTGGCCTGCGCCGAGTGGCGTCATCCCGTTCGATGTATTTTTGATAAGCAGGTCGATGTCGAAATCCAGCCCGGCCCCCACGTACTCGCGGATCTGCGACCACAGTTTTTTGTAATACCTGCCCTGTGGCAGAAACAGCCCGGCATCCTGAAGCGACACCGGCCCCAGCGTGACCGTGAAATGCGATTGCCGGTCCCAGTAAACGCTGCCCAACATCGGCGCCGAACCCAGCGTTTGTGACGGTTTCCCCAGGCAGCAGCACAATTCAGGGGCCATGGCGCGCCATTCGCCAGTAAACGGCGTGATTTTTGCCGGGGCGGAGAACGTGTGTTTGAGCCACGTTTCCAGATTGAGCATCGAGCGCACCGAATGGGCGAACAGATCGGCAAAGCGCTCCTGCTGGAATGACGCAACGCTATGTGTAACCCCGGCAAATGCCCGAAGCGCCTCACTTAACGGGCGATCCGTCGAGAATTCCGCCATCGCGTAATAGTGATATTTCTGCCAGGCGAGATAGCGCAGGGTGTGCAGCCGGTGGTTAAAAATATCCAGGAATGCTTTGGCGGTTTTATCCCCGTAGCGGTAGTGCCGCTCAATGAGCCATTCGGTGTATACCGTCGGCAATGCGCCAAGCGAGCCCGTCAGCCCCTGCGCTGCCACTTCGAGCTGCCAGTGGTTTTTACCCTGACGTTCAATCGGGCCGACTTCGCCCTGTGGGGCATCCAGCGAGAGCGGAGAGACAAATTTTATCTGATCTTCCAGCACACGTTTGCTGTCGATCTGCTGTTTCCGACTCAGCAGACGCAGCATGGTGCGCACCTGCTGGAAAAAATTATGCGGGCTGAACAGCGTGGTTAAATCCATGACAACCTCCCCGCACGGATGGGCCACGCACGGCGGGATTCGTCCCGGGATTCAATGGCAGTCACCACACGGGTGAAGCTGTTGACCGGCGCGTAGAGCGCCAGGAAGCTGTCAATGAAGCAGCAAAAGAGAAAATACTCGGCCTCAGTGCTGGCTTCGGTAGCAAAGGTAACGCGGATTTCAATCCCACGGGCCATCGATTGCGGATCCTGCGGGACCAGCCGTGCCACTACCGGCGAGGATTCCACGGTGCGCAACAGGTTGATCAGCCGCGTGATCCCCGGATTATCGGAAAAGTTGTACAGTGCCAGAGTTTCTTTCAGCACCCGAACGCCTTCCGGCCCGCTGACCAGCATGTGATTGAGCGAAAGCTGGGAGATTAAGCGCCAGCGAGCGGCCTGTTTCATCGGCGGCCTGACCGGCAACGTTGGGCGCGTTAAGGCAGTGATTTTCATCCCGGCAATCGGCAGTTCTGATTCAAAATCACCGGCCGGGTCGCCGTTACGCATCCCCGAAGGCACTTCACGATTGGTACAGGTCAGTTTCAGACTAACAACGTCACTCCCCGGTACCATCGGTTGCTCGCCGCGGTCGGTAAAAGCGATAAACATGACATTGCTGGTGTCAGTTTCCCGGCGCATACATTGCCAGAACAGACCGCTTTCGCCGTCAGGAGCAGAATGATCGAGGCCGAACAACGGGTAAATGGGCCTGGAGAGCGTTTCATTGCCCTGCTTTCTCATTGCTGAAACGCTATCCACCGACCAGACATCCATCTCATCCTGATGGCGAATATCAGGAATAACCGGGTATTCCGCCGTTTCGTGATCCGGACTAATGGGCTCAGCGCGATGCTCAAACAAATTGACCGCCGGTGTGCAATTCAGCAAAAAGAAACTTTCGTTGACCATGCTGGCCAGTTTTTCCAGCTGTGTGGCAATCGCGCAGCGGTTGAACTGTAAGCTCAGGGTAAATTCGCTCTTGCTGCCGGCAACAAAACCGGCAGGCAGCGGCAGGTCAATAAAATGGAATTTCTGCGGGAAGAAGAAATAATCCTGCAACAGACTGTGGGTGGGCGAAATGCGCGAGTCACCCGCCAACAGATTCTGGTTTTCATCAAACCCGGCTGCCAGAATCGCCTGCGCAGAAAGCTGATGACGCTGCTCGTCATGCAGTAAAGCAAGCGAGTGAACCTCGCTGCACAGCAGGGTATAGAGAATATTAACGATGCTGCTTGCGCCGCCGAGATGAAGACGCAAGGAACGGGCACTTAACGTCGCGCCAGACCAGACCGAGAAGTGCAAATTGAGATTCCAGCACAGCGTGTCGTCATCCAGATGCAGACGCGCTTTCGACAGACTGACGGGCTCGAGCATCACCGGGTATACGGTGCGGAAACGGCAGACCTGACCGTTGACTGGCGTGGAGAATAAACCGGTTCCGGCCTCGATCAAGTTACCGGAGGTCAGCGCGCTAATTTTGGCGTCCGGTGACATTTGCACAATGCACACCGAGGGAAATGGACGCAGGAACTGCGGGGCCAGCACCGTCAGCAACGCATCGGTGACTTCTGGCATGTCTTCATCCAGTCGTTGCTGGATTTGCGCGGTGACCAGGGCAAAAGACTCGATCAGCCGTTCAATGTGTGGATCTTCGGATGCCCCTTCGGAAATCCCCAGACGACGAGCAACTTTGGGAAAATGGCGAGCGAAGATCTTGCCCTGCGTTTTCAGCCAGGCAAGTTCTTTCTGATAATATGAAATTAATTTATTCGCCAACATTATCAATACTCGTTAATTTCGCAAAGAAAACTGGCTAATTACATCATCCCACATCAGGTGATAACGGACCGGGCCAAAAAACGCGTCAGCTTCAATAATAAATGAGCTGATCCCGCCCTGAGCCTGGCCCGGGAATACCTCAATCTGAATAAGCCGGGGTTCAAAGCGTTGCAGTGCTGTCTGAATACGCTCGCGCATAATCGAATTTCGCTCGAGGCGCGGCGTATCGCTGGCGAAAACATCACTCACCCCGTAATTAATGATGGATTCATTAATAGCGGGAATATTTTCGACGTGGTAACTACGAGGTCTTGAAGACAAAAGCAACAGTATATCGGCTATCAACACTTCGCTTTGGTCTTCAGCCTCTTGCTGTTCGTCCATATTTTTTGGGTTATTATCGGTGAGTCGCTGTAACAAAGTAATCATATCACTTCCTAAAGAAGCAGTGTGTAAAAAACACACTGCCCTTATAAATTACAGCCTAGTATTCGTCACAAGATCGTAGCCCACAGGACCTTGCTTAGCTGTTTTACCATCGGGCTCAGCCATGTTAGTTTCAAATTGGACTTTACCGAAAACAAAACTCAGGCTTTCAACCGGCACACCGCCTTCTGCTGAAGCATCAAAACCAAAACTGGTCATAACACAATCACTATAAATAAACTTAAACTGCTCGACGGATTTATCATCATAAGTCACAGATTTAATAACAGTGATCTTTTTAATAGCAGCTCCCAATGCAACATGATTCATCAGTTGAGTGGTGGTATTATCCATCATTTTTGCAAAATGGATGCGTTCCCAATACGCGCCATCGGTAACAACCTGTCCGGAACCATTGTTGATTTGGGCATGATTACTAACTCCGTTATTGAAAGTTAAAATAGACAGCCAATCTTTATAACCTTTATCAGTTACAGCACCCTTAAGGCCGTCAATTTGCATCAATAATGCTTCAGTAGCCATTTCTATATCCTAATAAGTAAATGAAAAAATATTATGCACCAGTAGATGCAGGGAGTTCCGCTACAAGGCGCAGTGACATACTGAGCCCCTCAAGCTGGAAATGCGGTTTCAAATAAGCCACTGCACGATAACTTCCTGGTGAACCAGGAACATCAACAACTTCAACTACGGCCTCACGCAATGGATGACTTGCTTTAATACTCGGCCCTACATTGTCTGCACCAACAACATATTGGTTGATCCAGTTCTGCAGGAAATGCTGGCACTCAGAGCGCGACATAAAGCTGCCAACTTTGTCACGCACAATGGACTTCATGTAATGCGCGAAGCGTGAGGTGGTCATAATGTATTGCAGCTGGCTGGACAACTTGGCGTTAGCATTAGCCAGTTCAGAATCATATTTCCGCGCTTTATTCACCGACTGCACAGCGAAGAACGCCGCATAGTCTGTACCTTTGCAATGCACCAGCGGAATAAAGCCCAGATCTGCCAGCTCTTTTTCGCGACGGTCGGAGATCGCCACTTCGGTTGGGCACTGCAGCACTTTTTCACCGGTTTGTGAGACAAAGCTGTGGGTTGGCAGTGATTTCACCAGGCCACCGCCTTCAACGCCGCGAATGGCTGCACACCAGCCGTGCTCTTCAAACGCTTCGACCATACGGCCAGCCAGTTCATAGGCGGCATTGACCCACAGGTAACTGGCACCAGCGTTGTTTTCATCAATGGCTTCTTCGAAATTGAACATGTCGACAGACACGGTTTTCGAGCCATACGGCAGGCGACCGATAACACGCGGCAGCGTGAGTCCGACATAGCGTGAATCATCGCTCTGACGGAACGATTTCCAGCGGGCATAATCGGAGGTATCAAACAATTTGCCCATATCACGCGGACGTGGCATTTCGGAGAACGAACTCATCGCGAACATGCCCGGATTAGCAGCGCTGAGGAAAGGCGCATGCGCCGCAGCGGCGACGTGGGAAATCTGCTCCAGCAGCTGGATATCTTCCGGCATCGCATCAAATTCGAAGTCACCCACGAAGGCAGAATACGGGTCACCGCCGAAGGTGCCATACTCACTCTCATAGATGCTTTTAAACAGCGATGACTGGTCGAAATCAGACGCGGATTTGAAATCACGCAGCAGCTCTTTTTTGGTGCAGTTAAAGACGCGAACTTTGGTATTTTCCGTTACGCTGCTCTGCACCAGTTTATGCAGACCACGCCAGGACGACTCCTTGCGCTGGAATTCCGGGGCCTGAATAATTTTGCTGACCTGCGCCGAGAGCAGCTCGTCAATGGCCGCGATACGCATTTCGATGCTGCCGACTAAATCGTTAGAAACGATAACCGCACCGGAAGCCACTTCAGACAAAAAATTATCCAGCTGCTTTTTGACTTTACCGCGGTCAGATTCACGGCGAATAGCCTGGGTATTATCAATAATCTGATCGAGAAAATCGGCTGGTTGTTCGGCGAGCTCTGCCGCATTCATTACCTGAATGTCACTCATTCCGCCTCTCCTTCTGCGGAAGTGGCTGAGCCTGCTTCACCATTCTGGCGTTCCAGTAATTCGACCAGCTGTTCTTTCAGGCGATCGTTGCTGGCGGTGCGGTTGCGTAAGTCACTCAACTGCTCCCGCAGTTCAAGCAGTTTACGCAGCGGCTCAACCTGCAACGCCACATTTTCCGGCGAAAAATCATCAATGGAATTGAAGGTCAGAGAAACCGCCAACTGGCCTTCTTTTTCCGGCAGTGCGCTTTCAATCAGCATATCGACAGAAGGCGCCATCCCTTCCATCACATCATTGAAATTATCTTTATCAATGTGCGTAAAACGGCGATCGCGCAATGGAGCTTCGTCCTTGGCAAAATCACCCATTACGCCCATCACTAAAGGCAATTCTTTTTGGGACTGCGCACCGCCGATTTCTACGTCATAGGTTATTTGTACGCGAGGCGGTCGCGCTTTACCGAGTTTTTGTTGCGTATTACTCATGGTTAATTCACCGTCTGGTTAACAAGAATCCGATTCACCTGAATGATATTCCAAGCAGCACAAATCATTCAATTAAATGACTTATTTACGACTTCAAAAACAGATAACGCCGAGGTTACGCAAACCGTGATAATACAACATGTCTGCAATGACATCGGCTTTATGGATGAAATACAATTTACCCTTAATCACGTGGCCCATTTCACGATGTGAGGAGTGTGCGCTTATAGTCAGGTGAGCGTTGAGTGTGAGTCAGCTCAGTAATGACGCTTCATTCAGTTTTTTGCGTCTCTCATCGCAATATTTATGGCACGCCGCAAAAATGACTTCATTGTGCTTGCTGTTGTCCATCCTTGCCACCGGGGAATATATTTGAGTAGTGATGTTTTTAATCCCCTCGGCATATTTGAAGCTTTTTTATTTTGGTAAATCGCCTCGAGTTTTTTCGCTGAGTTATTTTTCGCGTTCAAATGGGTTGCCAGAATATTTTGAACCGGGCGCTTCAGGACAAAAATGATGTTACCTTTATAATAACGTCGTCGCTGACGACTGGTAGGTTATCTCACCGCCTGTTCGAATAAAACAGGTCTGGCATAGCTAACCCTTTGCGTCATTCATAGCTCAAATTAAACGTCGCTGTAGTTTTAAATGCCCCACTGGCCATTGGTCCACCATCTGCCATCAGGTAAGCATTAAAATCCAGCTGGCGGTCATCGGGCATGGCAGCATCAGATTTACTGTAGGAAGATTGCACATCGTTGGGTATTAGCGTCATTGCGCCATCAATGCCTTCAATTTTCACGCCAAACCCAGAGGCACCCACACCACTCTGGCTTAATAACTGCGGGTTATTCACTGAAACAGTGTTTGAACTCAGCTTAACGGTAATTTTGGTTGTACCGGCACAGCCGGTGAAGCTCAGTGCAAACGGCACCGCTTTCGCTGACTGCCCAAGTTTGAGTTCGCTCATGTAATAATCGCCCAGTTGCAACTCATTACCACTGACATGGCTGCCTGGCGCGAGCGTTGCCGTCTGGCAAGTTGGGCTGATAAGCGGGGCCGTCAGGCTAGCAGGGCTGCTCTGTAAATTCAGGCTGCTACCCGCATCAAGGGTTGGGGTGCCGAGTAACAGGCTCTGGATATTTTCACTGCGCAGTGTCACCGCACTGGCCGAGCCAAGCTTAAACCCCGGCAACTGGTACAGTTTGACCACATAACGCCAGGTTGCGCCATTGAGTTGACCAACCTCATACTGCCCTTCCTCGTTCCAGTCGGCTGAGGCCGCCGTTCGTGCATCAACGGTAATACCACTGGATGAGACCAGCGCCAGGGTGTAAGCAATGCCTGGCACCGAGGTAGTAATCAGCGGAGTTTTTTTCCCCTGCGCCGACATTATTGTGCCTGCGGTGGCCGTGGCCGGGTTAAAGCGCGTCCATAGCACGCGGCTGCCGTTATTAGACACATCCACACACTGTGATTTTGCGTTACCTGCCTGGTAGCCTACCACGTTGCCAATTTGCGTCGGGGTGGAGACGGTGGCTTTGACATTGACACCGCCCAGCGACCCGAGGCTGACTAACTGCGTGCCGCTGCCGGACACAAATGTGCAGTGACTCTCCGTCGCCTGGGCTGCGGAAACCGATAGCACACTCAGACCTGATATTGCCAGTAGCAGTGGCAGATTTCTCACGGCCAATAAATTAGTCATAATACGCTCCGATAATAATATTGCTGGTCAGTTTCCCTGGAACCACCACATCGGTTTTCTGATAACGGGCGTGGAAGAGATAGCGGTTGCTGATATCCTGTTTCGCTTTACCGGTTATGTCGTAGGTCACGTCGCCCTGCCCGCTGGTATTGAGCACGTTGGTGCGATATTGCTCGCTGAAGATGACGATCCCCACTCCCTGCGCACCGCCGTTGGCAGGCAAAATTTCATTGGGGAACACCTGATTAGTTACATCTGCACCCGACTGCGGTGCAAACGTCAGATGCAGGGTGTTATGCGACGCACCGGATGGCGCGCCACAATCCTTTAATAACAGTGCAAACGAGCGGCCGCCCGTATCGGTAGTGGCCGTCCAGCCATTATCAAACCACTCGGGTTTGACGACGGGTAACGTAATTCTGGCACCGTTTTCAACAGATACCGAGCAGGTATTGGTAATGATATTTGCTTTGATATCAACGTCAACGTTATCTTCACTCGCCAAGAGTGTCGCGGAAAACAATAACGGAGCCAGAAGAAAATAATAACCGTACATTGATACACTCCGCAGTCAGCATTAATCGTAAGTAAAGATGAACGTTAATGGCGACGTAAACTGGCCGGAGGTAATATCATCGACGTTTTTCCCCGGTGCAGGGTAAAGCCCGACTTTAAATGGCTGCATCGCGTCTCCCTTATACAACGATATAGGCGTACCTGGTTTACCACCACATGAATAAGTATCAATCCCCGGATTAGACAGGTCGCTAGCCACTTTCATAACCAGATTACTCACACCATCGGTGATATTTGCATTTTTGTAAAAAATACCGTCACAGCCCGCAACTGATTGTATTGTGACTATGACGTCATTAACACTGCAGCCTTCCGTACCTACTGCGAAATCCGTGTAAGCTTTTATGTATCCCTCAGTTTTAAACTCAGAGCGATAGATATCCCCGAAGTCAATTTCTGTAATGGCAGGGGAATCCATGCCGGATCCAGAACGATAGTCTACGACCTTATTGACGCAGGTTGCTTTCATAATATTCGCATTGAATGTGACATCCATACTGTCGGTACCGGTAATCATCGGTGCCGCCGATGCCGACAACGAAATAAATGTCATTATACTTACCAGTAAGCTGGTCATGTAATTTAACGTTGTTCTCATCACCCTACCCTTATTCATAACTAAATAACATTGTCATTGGGAATATATGATTTCCATAACTTACTTGGCCAACCTGGAGCAATCTGGCCATTAAATTCGCTTTTTTATTCTGTATTTCGTCAGGGCGCCAGACCAGTATTTCAGAATCGATCGAACTATTTATATGAAACAGCGTGGTTTCCTCGCCTTCCCGATATAATGCAACCCCAACATTGTCACTACCCCATCCCATTAACCACGTCGGATCTCCAGCTCGTGTAGTTCCGGAAAAACGCGTTTTGATGGTTGAAAGGCCTGCCGGGCAACCATCAATATTGAGGCTAAATTTTGTTAGTGCGCTCCCGGTCGCGTTTATGATATCTTCATCTATTACACGCCCGTCGGCATCACTGCCAAAGGTGATGGCATTAGCCCCTTGCAGATTTTGTGCACTGAGTGAAATATCACAGGTGGTTTCTTTAATGTTCGCGGTGATATCAACCGTCACCGAGTCCGATATCGCAAAACTGTTTGCTGAAAATAGTAGCAACACTACAGCGGTGTAATTAATATGTTTATTCATAATGGTTAACCCTCTTCATCCGGAAAATATTGCGTTAGTTAATTAATGGCTGACCTGGCACATCACATGGTCAATCACCTGGGTCATCCCCACGCTTTGCGCACTACCGCCAACCGCATAGCGCGCCATACAGCGCTGGTCAACGGTATTACCCCACACCACTTTCAGCGTACCGCTGTCCTGTGTGCCGCGCACAAAGGCCCGCCCGGCCTGGCCAACACTGCCGACTTCGTTACCGTTGGTATCAAATACCGTGGCACCCAGCGGAATAAAGCCTTTATCATTGCGCTGTAGATTCAGTAACAGCGAGCGCCCCTGGTTGGTGGCAAATTCCACTTTCACTACCGAACCGGCACGCGGTACGGTGGTGGCCTGGGTGCTCTGCACCTCTACATCGGCTTCGAGGGTGCTGATATCTAAGCCGACGTTGTTTTCGCGGTATGGCGACAATGAGGTGCTGATGGCATAACCGCGGCCATCAATACGCCCGTCACCGTTAGTGGTTTTCGCCCCGGTGGCACCTGGCGCATTTATCAGGGCAATGCTATCGGTTTCGCCGATACTGCCCGGTGCAAAAGTGACGCCGCCGGAATGGACAACCACCCCGCCGCTGTTAGCCAGCGAGAACTGACGCCCGTTGTCATTGGTAAACGACGCCGAAGCACTGACTGGCCCGTAGGCACTGTTGTATGTACCGTAACCGCCTACCTGACGGGTATTTTCCGCCTCCTTCGCCACGTCATAGCTAGCGTTGACGCCATAACTGAAGCTGTCGTCTTCCGTGCTGCCGTTGGCAGTCGCATTGGTCTGGCTACTGCCTTTCAGATCGGAGTTCATCCCGATGTTTAGGGTGTCAAAGGCCGGATGATGCTGTTCACCGCCCCCCCCGCCCAGCAGATTGACCAACGGAATACTGATGTTGACGTACAGACTGTCGTCTTTCTTCAGATCTTCGTCATAACTGCGCTGCATCGAGATGCTGTAGCTGCCCCATTTAAATGAATTACTGTAACCCGCCGAATATTGTTTTGTGGCGCGGGATTCATCCCAGTAGTTCTGCCAACTACCGGTGACATAGACAGAGCCGTAACTGTTTTCATCTGATCCTAGTGGCTGGCTAACACTGAGCTGCACTTGGTTACGCAGGCGCTTATAATCATTAAAACTTTTGTCCTGATTATCCTGATGTTTACGATCGTCAATCATCTGCGCGACATCGTTAAGGCTCAGGTAATCTGCAGTGGAGTAACGATAGGCCGCCACGCTAAGTGAGGTGTCTGTCGCTTCCAGTAATTTGCTGTAAGAAACGCGATAACTCTGGCCTTTACGGGTTTTGTCGTTCGGGATTTCCGCAGAGGATTGCGTAACATCCAGCGCTAAGGCGCCTAGCGAGGTATTCACTGCCACACCCAGCAACCCTGCGTAATAACTGTCATCCGTCGCCTGCAAACCGATGTAACCGGTAAAGGTGTTGTTCAGGCCGTAGTACCAGGTTCCCTGCGCCACATTGGGTTTTGTGGATAAACTATCAGTGCTGAGCTGGCCGACATCAAACTCCCAGCGCGACTGGCCGGGGCGCATCAGTTGCACCACTGACGAGAACGGCACGCTGAATGTCCGCTTACTGCCATCAGCCTCTTCCACTGTCACGTCTAAATCACTGCCATACCCGGTCGGGTTCAAATCGGTTATTTCAAACGCACCCGGCGGTACGGTGGTTTGAGAGATAATTGAACCATTCTGTCGCACCGTGACTTTGGCATTGGTGTTGGCGACGCCACGGACAATCGGCGCATAGCCGTTTAACGAGCTGGGATGCATACGGTCATCACTGTATAAACGCAAACCGTGCAAATTAAGCGAATCAAAGGTCGTGCCATCGGTATAGCTATCACCCAGCACCAATTGTGCTTTCAGTGCTGTGATATCACGCTGAACAAACATTTCCTGGCTGTCATAATCGGTGCCGTCATCCTGATCCCAGTTCAATGAGCCTTTAGCGCGAAAACGCCAGGCCCCCAGATTGATACCGTAATTCAGCCCCGCATAGGCGCTTTCCGAGACATCGCCATCGTTACTGGAGCGGTAAACGTTAGCGTTGTAAGAGAGCATCGCCGCGTTAATGCCCGTTTCCCAGCGTGAGGGATCGACATACCCCTGTGGCTGTTTGACGATATATATCTGCGGCAGACCGATATCGAGACGCTGTTCGTTGCTGTCGTATTTGATTTTTGCCTCAGGCACGAATTTTTTAATATCGACGCAGCGTTTGGCGACCTCTTCTTCGTCCTCGCCTTCGACCGACTCCTGCCACTGGCTGCTATCGACGCCGAGCTGGCGCAGCAGCTCGCTCGTCAGGCACGGCGTGGAATTCGGCGTACCGTTGGCGATAAAGCTAACCGGCGTACTGAGCAGCATCTGGTCGTTTAAATAGATGTTGACCGTATAAGTACCTGGTGGCGTCGGATTACCTCTGGCATAGCGACTGAGGTCCACCGCCGCGCTCTGCCCGACCAGAAAGCTGCTGTCAAACTCTAACGCTTCATCATCTGCTGACTGCGGTTGGTTTGCTTGAAGTGTGGGTGTTTCAACGGGGTGCTCTGCAGCAGGCGTTTCTTGTTCTGCCTGTTGCAGAGCACCCGCGTGTATTTCTGCCGGCGTAGTAGCCAGCACAGGAGCCGTAAATAATGAGCAGGCATTACAAAGCAGAAATAATCTAATAGAAGTGTTGCTGTATTTGTTATTCAACCTAATTGTCCTTCATGCCTGCGTGCACCGGGAAATTCAAGACGATCCGTGTCTTTCAAACAAAATTAAAGCGTCACATCTTTGGTAATCGCACCACCAAAATCATTAATGGCTGCATAAGTTAATTTCGCGCCAGAGGCCGAAGCAGAAAGACCTTTGACCGACATTTTTAAACTGCTATGTGGAGAGACCATTTTTGTTTCGACTGCGTATTTTTTGCCGCCGAGCGTCAGCGATGCGCTGTTCAGTGAGACAAAGTAGTTGCTGTCGTTTTTGGCCTCAACGGAACCCTGTCCGGCTACCGACCATTTCAGACTTTGCGCCGCCACCGCCGGGTCACCCTGTAAACCGGTTGGTCGATAGAAGAATTTGATGCGCGTCCGGAAGGCCAGTTGCATGGTATTGCCGGTATCCGCACCTTTCGCTTTAGGTGGTACTTCCAGCACGTTAAACCAATACACGCTTTCCCTGTCTTTCGGTAAATTGCCGCCCAGCGAACTGATACGTACCGTCTGCCCGCGTTTCGGGTCGATACGTGAAATCGGCGGGGTGATAACGAAAGGAACATTCATTTCCTGTGGATTCACCCCTTCACGGCCATCATCCAGCCAAGACTGAACCAGCAGCGGTTTATTCCCTTTGTTATCAAGCCGCACGGTAATATCTTTATTTTTTTGCTGGTAAATAACACGCGTTCCGGAAATAACCACATCAGCCTGTGAAGTCATTGGGATAATAACCGAAGCGGCCAGCACTGCCGGGACAATACATTTTTTAAGATTAAAACATGTCATAATTCAATTCCTGAAGAAAGATAATAAGAAGCCACAGCCACACAGAAAGCGGTGGCTCCTTATTGAGTTACCCGTTACTGATAAGAAATAGTAAACGTGGTGTTGGTGCTGACAATGCCTGGGGTTACCGGATTAATCCCCGAAACAGAAGAACCAGGAACATAGGCCGCTCGGTAAGCAAATGAACCGGCACCATTAACCATAGTGATCGCCTGTGCTGTTGCAATATCAGACGGGTCGCCAATTTTGACCTGCGCGGTATTGGTCGCGGTGTTGTTATACAACGCAATATTCACGTTCTGCGCCGCACCGCTGACGGTAGGGTCTGCATGCAGGGTACCATTGCTGAGATCGACAAACTGAGTTGAGGTAAACGCAATCGATGCCTGAAGCGGATCAGTACCTGACACGCCACCAATATCCGGGCAATTGGTTAACAGCAATTCAAATGTTTTACTGCCCACACCTTGCGCCAGATTGGTTCCTTCCACCTCATCTTTAGAAACGACCGGCATGCTGACCGTCAGGTTATTCGCACTGATACCGTTACTGGTGGTGAGTGTACACGTCGTTGAGCTTACCGCACCGTCAAAGGTAATCAGACCGGTATCAGCAGGCGGAGCCGCCTGAACACCGGTTGCTACCGCTGCAACCAACACAGCGCCAGCTGTTTTTAACATTTTGAAACCAAATCCTTGTTTCATGACAGATATCTCCGCACATAGTAAAAGTTGAACGAAAACACACAGATATCCGTCATAATTCAAGTTGCATCTTTGTTGGCTGCGCTTACTCGCCCGAACCACTTACCTGAGTAAGCTCATCGGGACTCGCTCGATTGCCGCCGCGATGCAACACGAATTATTTTGGATATAAACATCAAATGTGTGTATCAGCTCCAGAATATTTATTCTTGGAAGACCCTATGATGCATTCATTCACATGAACAATACACCATTAAAATCTAAATGAATCATTCATGTTTAGTAAATTGCCTGCCCATCACAATTGAATTATCTTTCACCTGTAAGCATAAATTTCATGGATGTTAGCAAAAAAAATAATTGATGATTTTATTAATGGATGCCTTAACGTGTATGGAATATAAAATGAAATTTATCAGCAATGCCTGTGAGTACCGGGACTGGGTAACCTATCTTATTACTAAAGAATCGCATTCTGATTATGGATGTATTCTTTCTGATGCGGAAATAGATGAATCCATTGGATATTTCGAGTGGCCAAAAGAGTTTCCTTGTCTGGTCATGTCTCCCTGCTATGACCTTTTAAACACCCGGCTAAAACTGACATTTTACTACCGCAAAGACGTCCGTTTATGGCACTCATTATTTGAGTAAAAGTAACATTTTCAGTTAGCTACAAGTTGGCTTCCTTCAGCTATAATCACAATTCCATCTCTGGAGGCCTGAATGATGACGCAAGAAAATATTAAAAACGAGAACTCGGCTTTTTCGAAGTTTGACCTTAATTTGCTGCGTGTTTTTGAAGCAGTGTACAACACCGGAAGTGTGAAAGATGCCGCGCTGGAGCTGAATTGCAGCGCTTCATCCATCAGCCAGTCGCTGAACAAGCTACGGGATTACTTTGCCGATCCGCTTTTTGTGCGGGAAGGCAGCAACCTTTCATGCACCGTAACAGCGGTCAATCTTTACAATTCCATTGATGCAAATTTTCGCCTACTCATTGATGGGATTGATACAATCACCAACAAAATGACCAAAAATCGTCTGGTTGTCTACTGCACGCCTTATCTGGCCACTATCATACTGCCACTGATTTGCCTGTTTATCGAAAAAGAGAAAATTAACTGCAAAGTAGTGCATCAATATCATGATCCAAAATCCGATTCTGCCAGTGAGCTGTTGGCGTTACGGAAAGTGGATCTGGTCTTTGATATTGATCCGATTTATGACAGTTCCATTTATTCGGAAGTTCTGTTCTACGAACAACGCTGCCTGGTGTGCAGGAAAGATCATCCGCGCATTAAGGAAACGGCGAATATTGAAGATCTGTATCAGGAATCTTTTTCCATTTTCGATTCTTATGCCAGTTCAGTTAAAAGAGCGCAGTCCGAGTTGGCGAAAATCTTCGAGCAGCGCAAGTTCGCCTTACGCACCTCGTCCATATTAGCCATGGGTGCGGTGGCTGAGAAAACAAATCTTGTCGCAGTGATCACAGAACGTTTTTACCAACAAATACATACATCTTTTAATATTAAGAAAATAAAAACAAATATTACTTTTACACCAAACCCTATCTATATGAGCTATAAGAAAGTGAATATGCAGGATGAAATCTCGCAGAAAATTATTGACCACATTCATAGCGTGTTTCCACTGACGGCAGAAAATAAGCGCTGATATTGCCTGGCTTACCATAAATATTTTGCCCGGTGGCACGTACGCTTACCGGGTACCACCACCATATTCAATACGTTGCTGATACTGTATCAAGAATAAAACGAGAAGGGTTGCGGAGTGAAAGGTAAAACAAGGGATGTTGAGAGGTCGATTTTTACATTCAGATGGGAACACCCAATAAAATATAGAAAGTGAATATACCAACGCTTTACCAGGTGTCCAAAGCAACAAGGGGTTACCTTTCGGTAACCCCTTGTTTTGTTTGGCGGAAGCGTAGAGATTCGAACTCTAGAACCCTTTCGGGTCGCCGGTTTTCAAGACCGGTGCCTTCAACCGCTCGGCCACGCTTCCTAAGTGGGACGCACTATAAACATACCCGAACTTCCTGTAAAGCCCCACCTTGTTTGTTCGCGCAAAAAACAGTCAAATTGTTGTTATTCGGCTAAATTAACAACATACCGAGCAGTTATTAGGCATTTTTATCATCATATAAACGCTTAATGTTTTTTGATGTACATGTCTTTGGTGTAGTAGTAGCCGAGTCGGTCAGGTGTAAAACCCCCTACCCACGGCTTCACAAGGTGCGTACGCACGTAGTGATACACCGGAATGGCGGGAACATCCTGCGCCAGCATGTCTTCCGCCTGCTGATAGAACTTGCCACGCTC
Source organism: Scandinavium hiltneri (assembly GCF_024764835.1). GTDB lineage: Bacteria > Pseudomonadota > Gammaproteobacteria > Enterobacterales > Enterobacteriaceae > Scandinavium > Scandinavium hiltneri. The sequence continues at coordinate 312,517 of NZ_JALIGE010000076.1, forward strand.
AGTGACATCTTTCGCCATAGCCGCGTTGCGCATTGCTTCATCGTAAGCCGGGTTGCTGTATTTGCTGGTGTTTTGACTGTCGCCTGTACGGAAGGTATCAAGGAAGCTTGCCGCATCGTCATAATCGGCAATCCACGCATAGCGCACCGCATCAAAATCACCGGTATGCATCGTATCGAGCATAGTCTTCCATTCCTGATTTTGTAGCTTCGCTTCCACGCCAAGATTTTTCTTCCACATCGAGCTGACGGCGATGGCAATACGCTGATGTGATTCGGACGTGTTGTAGAGCAAATTAAACGACAGCGGATGGTTGGCCCCAAACCCGGCCTCAGTGAGTAACTTTTTCGCTTCCGCGATGCGTTTCTCCTGTGGCCAACTGGCGTAGTCCGGAGCCTGGAGCGTTACACCACCAATCTCTGGCTGACTGATGAGCCAGGCGGGCTTCTGCCCCTGCCCCAACACTTTATCGGCGATGATGTCTTTATCCAGCGCCATATTTAGCGCCCGACGCACACGGGCATCGTTGAACGGCGCTTTGGTGGTGTTGAACTCGTAATAGTAAGTGGCGAGCTGTGGTGAGACGTCAACCTGAGCGCCCATCGTCTTTTTCAGCTGCGCGAACTGGTTGATAGGTAAGGTATAAACGATATCTATCTCACCCGCCTTGTATCGATTGACGTCCGCTGCTTCCGAGTGAATCGGTAGATAGGTGACTTTGTTGATAACCGTATGTTCGTCATCCCAATATTTACTGTTACGCACACCGATAATCCGTTCGTTGACCACCCACTGCGAAAGCTTGTACGCCCCGCTACTGACGAAATGTTCCGGCAGCGTCCATTTATCGCCGAAGCGAGTAATCAGCACCTGATCGACAGGCACTAACGACGGGTGTGCAAGCATCGCGAGGAATGCTGCCGTCGGCTGCGTCAGCGTCACCTGAAAAGTGTTGTCATCCAGCGCTTTCACGCCCAGGGTATCCGGTGTTTTTTTGCCAAGCGCGATATCCGCCGCATTGACGATATGCATGTTGCCAGGGTAACTGGCATAAGGCGAAGCGGTTTTCGGCGATACCAGGCGCTGCCAGCTCCAGACAATATCCTGGGCGGTGATGGCTGTACCGTCTGACCAGGTTATCCCGGGACGCAAATGGAACGTCCAGACGGTATTGTCTTTATTCTCCCACGATGCGGCCAGCCGCGGTTCGATTGTGCCGTCGGGTTTCACTGCCACCAGCCCGTCAAACATGTCGCTGATGATATTGTACTCGACGTCACTTTCAACTTTGTGCGGGTCAAGCGACGCTGGCTCATTACCGTTGTTTCTGACCAGTTCCTGCTTATCCGCCAACTGCGTGCCTGCGGGAACGTTGGCTGCACAGGCAATTGAAGCCGAGCTGATAAGCCCGGCTGCGAGTAATGCGAGCGTGATGTGATTGTGTTTTAGTAGGTTCATATCCTTTGCCTTATTGATTTCATTATTGATGACACCGCTCTCAGTGTTAGCGGCGGATTTGCAATAACGCAATATTTTTCAGTACCCTATAAGATGTTGATCTGGCCTGACGTTGAAAAAAAACAAACATTCTGCCTGACGGTTTAACGTCGATATATTCTTCTGGTTTACGAGGGGAGCGGGTCGGTAAAGATGGGTAAAAGCACTAGAGCTTTGGCGTTTATTTACATATTCTCGGCAGTTAATACCCTGGCCTTAATATAGAGAGTGACTATGGATCGCATTATTACCTCGTCGCGTGACCGTACTTCGCTACTGAGCACGCACAAAGTTCTGCGCAATACCTATTTCCTGCTGAGCCTGACGCTGGCGTTTTCGGCGATCACCGCCACCGCAAGCACCGTGCTGATGCTGCCTTCACCAGGGCTGATTCTGACGCTGGTCGGCATGTACGGCCTGATGTTCCTGACTTACAAACTGGCCGATAAACCGACCGGTATTCTGGCGGCGTTCGCTTTCACCGGTTTCCTGGGCTACATCCTCGGGCCAATGCTGAACGCGTATCTTGCAGCCGGAATGGGTGATGTGATTGGCATGGCGCTGGGCGGCACTGCACTGGTGTTCTTTAGCTGCTCGGCCTACGTACTGACCACGCGCAAAGACATGTCTTTCCTCGGCGGGATGCTGATGGCGGGCGTGGTCGTCGTGCTTGTCGGTATGGTGGCGAATATCTTCCTGCAATTACCTGCGCTGCACCTGGCCATTAGCGCGGTGTTCATCCTTATCTCTTCGGGTGCCATCCTGTTTGAGACCAGCAACATCATTCGCGGCGGTGAAACGAACTACATTCGTGCAACCGTTAGCCTGTATGTCTCGCTGTATAACATCTTTGTCAGCCTGCTGAGCATTCTCGGCTTCGCTAACCGCAACTAACGCAGACTCAGCCAGACCTCAAGCCCCGCTTATGCGGGGCTTTGTTTTTTGCTACACTGCGGCGGTTTCTGATAACGGCTATGAATGAATATGTTGAACTTTGAAGGCAAAGAAATAGAGATCGATAACGACGGTTATCTGAAAGAGAGCAGCCAGTGGAGCGAAGGCCTGGCAGAAGTGATTGCGCAGAAAGAGGCTATCACCCTGTCCCCTGAGCACTGGGAAGTGGTGCGCTTTGTGCGAGACTTTTATCTCGAGTTCAATACCTCACCGGCTATCCGTATGCTGGTCAAAGCGATGGCGAAAAAGTTCGGCGAAGAGAAAGGTAACAGCCGTTATCTGTATCGCCTGTTCCCCAAAGGCCCGGCCAAGCAGGCCACCAAGATTGCTGGCCTGCCAAAACCGGTGAAATGCATTTAATAGCGAATACCGAAATCGGTCCAGATTTTCCCGGGTTGCTGCGGTTCAGCCAGAACTTTATCGACCCGGGCGCTGCGCGGTCCACCCGCTTTTAGCCACGCCACCAGTTGCTCTACTTTATCCGCTTCCCCGCACGCCAGCACTTCGACGCTGCCGTCATCCAGATTTCGCGCATAGCCGGTTAGCCCCAGTTTTAAAGCCTCACGTTGCGTGCTGTAGCGAAACCCAACCCCCTGCACCATGCCGTGAACCCATGAGATTGTGCACACCTGTGCCATAACGGATCCCCCTTGTTGAACTGAATCATCAGAATAGCAAATTATCGGTGGTCCTTTAGGCATCATGTTCAACGCACATTCTTTGGCAAACAGCCATAGTGCTCACGAAATCGGGCAGTAAATCGTGAATTCGAAAGATAGCCGCTGCGTAAGGCTATTTCGCCAATCGGTAAACGCGTCGTTTGCAGTTGAGACAGCGCAAAAGACATCCGTACCTCTTCGATTATCTGCCGATAGCTTTGGGATTCATGTTGTAGCCTGCGCCGCAACGTTGAGGTCCCGAGCGATAACTGACTGGCAATGTCTTCTGCAGTCCATCCTTTCGCCGGGGCCAGCATGATCAGTTGGCGCACCTGCTCACTCAGGTTGAATCGTCGTTCAATCAACAACGGGCCTGCGCGCCCCTCATGATGCAGCGCGAGCAAAAGCCCTAACGCCTGATGCTCCTGCAAGGTTGCAGGTAAATCCTGGCGCACTGCCGTGAGCAGGTTATTCCACATGAATGTCAGCCCGTTGCTCATGGGCGACAGTAGCGACAGGTTTTTGGCGGCGGGGTAATCTTCAACAAATTTACGTTTAAATGTGCTAAGCAACCCGGCTGAAAGCAGCAGTAGATCCGAGCGGAATGTCCCTTGAGAAGGTTGATTAACAATCTCTAGCGGCGTATTGGCCGGAATGATGATCAGCTCTCCCGGCGTGGCCTCCAGACGATTGTCATCCTGAATAATAATTTTACTGCCCTGCGTCACATGGCATATCGCCGCGGAAAAAAGTTTGACCCGGTGTAAACGGTGCATCTGGGTGGAGCACACCTCCGCCGCCGTCAAATTTTTATGCTGAAACTGTAACGCCTGCACCGTATTCACCTACCTTTTATCTGCCGTAATTTGCCGTTATTTCAGCTTTAGCTATCACATTGCTATGAAGCATAAAGCCGACCATCGCCCCGCTGGAATGGCGGTCTATCGGCAATTTATCGGTTTTCAACGCCCAGACGGTAAATTGATAAGGATGGGGTTTATCCCCCGCCGGTGGGCATGCGCCGCCAAACCCAGCGTAACCGAAATCATTGCGACCCTGAACCGCTGAAGGCGGTAATTTACTCTGGCTTTTGTCTCCTGCTCCCGCGGCGATCGCATGAATATTCGCCGGGATATTCACCACCGTCCAGTGCCACCAGCCGCTGCCAGTCGGCGCGTTAGGATCGTACGCCGTTATGGCGAAACTTTTCGTCCCTGCCGGCGCATGTGACCATGAGAGCTGTGGAGAGATATTTTTACCACTACAGCCAAAACCGTTAAATACCTGTTTAGCCGTTAATGGATGCTGACTGTCGATATCCGCACTACTGAGAGTTAATACCGGAGCCGCGAATACAGCGGAACTGACACACACCAGGGTGACGGCGGTCAATACGATGGCACGTTTCATGTTATGTCCTCATTAAGGGGGAAAGCATGACTGTATCGGGTGCCGCCGTTATTTATTGTGCGGGTATGATTTGCTTTTGTGCCGAAACGCTCATCTCAATCGAGCCCCGGGTCAGTGTCAGGCCCGTAATTCGTTGCATTTCCCCACTGACGTGGGAAAATGGCGCCCATTTTCTTCGAAACAACAGAACAATTAATTATGAGCGTACGTTTAGTGTTAGCCAAAGGCCGCGAAAAATCCTTACTTCGCCGTCACCCATGGATCTTCTCTGGCGCGGTTGCGCGCATTGAAGGTAAAGCCTCTCTCGGTGAAACCATTGATATTGTTGACCATCAGGGTAAGTGGCTGGCACGCGGAGCGTACTCTCCGGCATCGCAGATCCGCGCTCGCGTCTGGACCTTTGATCAGGCAGAAACCATCGATATCGCCTTCTTTGAGCGTCGCTTACAGCGCGCGCAAACCTGGCGTAACTGGCTGGCAGAAAAGGATGGTCTCGACAGCTACCGCCTGATTGCCGGTGAGTCTGACGGCCTGCCGGGTGTGACCATCGACCGCTTCGGCAACTTCCTGGTGCTGCAGTTGTTGAGCGCCGGGGCAGAATACCAGCGTGCTGCGCTGATCAGCGCCCTGCAAACCTGTTTCCCGGACTGCGCGATTTACGACCGCAGCGACGTGGCGGTGCGTAAAAAAGAAGGCATGGAACTGACGCAAGGCCCGGTAACAGGTGAAATGCCACCGGCCCTGCTGCCAATCGAAGAGCACGGTATGAAGCTGCTGGTTGATATCCAGAATGGCCATAAAACCGGTTATTACCTCGATCAGCGCGACAGCCGTCTGGCAACGCGTCGCTACGTAGCCGACAAACGCGTGCTGAACTGCTTCTCCTATACCGGTGGCTTTGCTGTTTCTGCTCTGATGGGCGGCTGCCGTCAGGTCATCAGCGTTGATACCTCGCAGGAAGCGCTGGATATCGCCAAACAGAACGTTGAGCTTAACAAGCTTGATCTGAACAAAGCAGAATTTGTGCGTGATGATGTATTCAAACTGCTGCGTAAATACCGCGATGATGGCGAAAAATTTGACGTGATCGTAATGGATCCGCCGAAGTTCGTGGAAAACAAAAACCAGCTGATGGGCGCGTGTCGCGGCTATAAAGATATCAATATGCTGGCTATCCAGCTGTTGAATCCGGGCGGCGTGCTGATGACCTACTCCTGCTCCGGCCTGATGACCACAGATTTATTTCAAAAAATCATCGCCGATGCCGCAGTTGATGCCGGGCGTGATGTACAATTTATAGAGCAGTTCCGTCAGGCAGCCGATCACCCGGTGATCGCGACCTACCCGGAAGGGCTGTATCTGAAAGGATTTGCCTGTCGCGTCATGTAAGTTGAAAAGTGAAACATTGCCCTCATATTTAATGTCAGTAATGTTTCCTGGGAGGTGACTATGATGATTGCCAGCAAATTTGGTATCGGCCAGCAAGTCCGCCATTCGCTGTTAGGGTATCTTGGCGTGATCGTCGATATCGATCCGGAATACTCCCTGGATGAGCCCTCGAATGATGAGGTCGCGGTGAATGATGAGCTGCGCACTTCACCGTGGTATCACGTGGTGATGGAAGATGATGACGGCGAACCCGTCCATACGTACCTCGCGGAGGCCCAGTTGCAAAACGAAACCAACGACGAGCACCCGGAACAGCCATCAATGGATGAACTGGCGCAAACCATTCGCCAACAACTTCAGGCACCTCGCCTGCGCAACTGATAAAAAACCCCGCGACGCGGGGTTTGAGATTGCTGACAAAGAAGGAAAAAGCGTGGTTTTTCCTGCTTTGTGGTTATCAGCCGAAAATCAATAAATTGATTTTCCTCGTTTTTTATTTGGTGCGTTCTGTTCGTATCTCAATCGTTTTAGGTTTGTCATCAGTCTGAAACCCCGCGACGCGGGGTTTTTCTTATTTCACGAGTCCCAGACGCGGAATTTCAATCGCCGGACATTTATCCATCACCACCTTGAGCCCCGCATCTTGTGCCAGCACGGCGGCCTGTTCGTTGATGACACCCAGTTGCATCCACAGCGTTTTGGCCCCGATCGCAATCGCCTCTTGCGCCACGCCCCAGGCCGCTTCTGAATTGCGGAACACATCCACCATATCCACTTTTTCAGGCACTTCCGCCAGCGTGCCGTAGCCCTGCTGGCCGAGTAACGTTTTGCCGGCCACCTTCGGTGACACCGGAATCACGTGATAACCCTGGTCCAGCAGATACTTCATCACCCGATAGCTTGGGCGGTCCGGCTTATCGCTCGCCCCCACCAGCGCGATGGTTCGAGTCTCGTTCAAAATGCCAGCAATTTCGTTCTCTTTCATTATTTCCTCCGGGCAATTTTGCAAAGTGTACGACAATCCTGATACACCATCCATTCAGTCATACCAGAGTATGAGGGCAGAACCCTGGATTATGTCTATATGTTAATAAAAACCCATTTCGTAAAGATTTGATACACTCTACGAGAGGGCATTTTTCAGGAGATAGCGATGAGAACGGGGATAACCATATTGTGTCTGTTGCTTCTGATGCCTGTCAGCGTATTCGCCACGACGCTTCGGCTCTCAGGTGACATTGATTTACTGGTACTGGACGGCAAGAAAGTGTCCAGCCTGCTGTTACGCGGTGCAGAAAGCCTTGAGGTGGATAACGGCCCACATCAGCTCGTATTTCGCGTTGAAAAAATGATTATATTGCCCGATCAGAATCGCCAGCTGTATGTCTCGCCGCCGCTTATCGCCAACTTTAACTCGCAGCTGGTGGGCCAGATAAACTTCAGTCTGCCGCGGCTCGAAACGCTGGAAGATACGCAGACCTTCACCTCCACGCCGCACGTCAGCCTGCTGGATGGCAACGCAATGCCTATTCCTGTCAAACTCGATATTCTGGCGATCACCCAGCCGGGGACCAACATCGATTATGAAAAGGCGACGGAGGCGTACAACGTCGCCAATAAACAAGCCTCCAGCACGCAGTCCAGCACACCACAGTCGGACGACAGCACACTGTTATCGAAAACCAACGAGCTGGATAATCCAGCCTATCAGTCGCAAACATTGACTGAACAACGGCTGAAATACTGGTTCCAGCTGGCCGACCCGCAAACCCGCAGCCGCTTTCTCGAATGGACAAAATCGCAGCCATCCTCCTGATATCATGACGTAGCGCAGGAAAATTCGCCGTTGCCGCTTGCAGCAACAATCACTTCCAGTAATCTGTCGACATGTTGAATGATGGAAAATAATTATGGAACAGACAACCCGTACCCTACCGGGCCGAAAACATATCGCCCTGGTCGCGCACGATCATTGTAAGCAGATGCTGAAAGCCTGGGTTGAGCGTCATCAGCCGCTGCTGGCGCAGCATGAACTTTATGGCACCGGCACCACCGGTAATCTGGTTCAACGCGCAACTGGCCTGGACGTCACGGCAATGCTGAGCGGCCCGATGGGCGGCGATCAGCAGGTCGGCGCGATGATCGCGGAAGGTAAAATTGATGTTCTGATCTTCTTTTGGGATCCACTGAACGCCGTGCCGCACGATCCGGATGTAAAAGCCCTTCTGCGCCTGGCAACCGTGTGGAACATTCCGGTAGCAACCAACGTCTCCACCGCGGATTTCATTATCCAGTCGGCTAACTTCAACGCCCCGGTCGATATTCAAATCCCAGACTATCAGCGTTACCTGGCAGAACGGTTGAAGTGATATGCGAAATGCCCGGCGGCACTTCGTTTGCCTGGGCCTACGGTTGAAAAAGTAGGCCCAGCAAGCACTTTAATCACGGTTTGCGTGCGACCGGCACATCCAGATTTTTCAGTACCTCCACAAACACCGACGGCTCCCGCTTGTTGAACATCAGCCACACGCGCTGACGCGCACGCGTCATGGCGACGTACAGCAAACGCCTTTCTTCAGCATCCGGGAAATCTTCCGGCTGCGGCAGTAATGCCTGCTCCATGACTGACTCCCGAGCCGGTGCCGGAAACGCGTCCTGGCCTTCCTGCAAACCGAGCACAATCGCGTAATCTGCCTGCTGACCTTTACTGGCATGAATGGTCATAAAATCAATCTGCAGTTTCGGCCAGCGGGTCGCTGCTTTTTCCAGCGCCGCGGGTTTCAGATGGTGATAACGCGCCATAATCAAAATACGCTGTTCCGGCTTCGCAAAACCGCTCAGTTTATCGAGCAAGGCATCGAGCTGATCGTCCGGCAGTAACGTGACGGCTTTCTTGTCACCCGTCGTCAGGCTGTTCAGGGGTTTACTTAGCTGATGCGGGTTTTGCTGAATGAAACGGTTCGCGATTTCGCCAATTCGACTGTTAAAACGGTAAGTGGTATCCAGTGCGCAGTTGTCGCCTTCACCGAAATAATCTGTAAACGCGGTGGTCAGGGATAGCTGTGCACCGCTAAAGCGGTAGATTGCCTGCCAGTCATCTCCCACCGCAAACAAGGTGGTTTGTGAATTCTGCTTACGCAGCGCCGCCAGCAGTGCCGCGCGCTGAGGGGAAATGTCCTGAAACTCATCCACCAGGATGTGCTTCCAGGGGCTGATGAAGCGGCCTTTCTCCAGCACGTTAATGGCCTGATGAATCAGCCCGGAGAAATCAACCGCACCTTCGTCTTTCAGCGCCGTTTTCCACGCTTTCAACAGCGGAGCCATCAGCTTGACACGCTTGCCAAACAGCTCACGGATCTCTTCCGGTGCGCTTTCGATCATTTCAGCCTGCGAACCGCCATGGCTGCGCATCAGGCTGACCCAGCGATCGAGGCGGCTGCCCATCCGACGCACAATTTTAGGGTTGCGCCAGTAGTCCTCCTCCGGCACACTCCATTCCATTTCTTCCTCAAGCCACTGTCGCCAGCCTTTGGCCTGCACCTTTTTCTCCTGACATTGTTGCTGCCAGCATTTTGTCAGCAGCGACTGGCGCGCAGCGGCGTCATTTTCCAGTTTGCTGATAACCGGCACTTTTTTGCTGCCCTGTTGAAGAATGTGCAGCGCCAGCGCATGGAACGTTTTTGCACTGATGGCCTCGGTGTTGAGACGCTCACGAATGCGCTCGTCCATCTCCTGCGCCGCTTTGCGACCGAACGCCAGTAGTAAAATTTGATCGGCAGCTGCTTCGCCGCGCGTCAGTAACCAACCAGCACGGGCCACCAGCACCGACGTTTTACCGCTGCCCGCACCTGCCAACACCAGAAGCGAACGTTCGCCATTCACCACTGCACGCGCCTGAGCATCGTTGAGCGGTGAGGATTCAATTCCCTGGAAGAAAGCGGCATACTGCGTAAGCATCGTTTCAGTAAATGCCTGGTTATGCTTGAGTCTGCTGGTATCCCGGTCTTTCAGCCACGCCTGGCACTGCTGCCAAAGTTCGCGGCAGTTGTCGAAACTGTTCAGCCGCGCCACAGGAACAGGAAGCGCTTCCAGAGCACTGAGAATTTTTTGGCGCAGTTGTCCAACAGCCTCGCGAGTCAGCCATTTACCTTCCGCACTGTGGCGAGAGATAACCGTCAACTGCTGCTGTAAAACGTCAGCGGCAATGACGCTCATTTCATCACTCCACTGCTGCCAGCAGCTTTGCAGGTGATGATGAAAACGCTGCGTGTCGGCCCATTCGGTGCCGTGCAGGCGAACCACTTTGTTATCCGGCAGAACGAACTCCAGCTCGCCCCACACCAGGCCGCGCTTGCAATGAATGGCGGTCAGCTGATTAAACGGAATCAGGTATTCATGACGATCGCCAGAGACTTTAACCCCAGCATTCAGGAGTTCTACCCGGTCGTAGGGGTGCTGCGCCATGCGTTTGCCGAGGGCTGTTGCTTTTAGTTCCATGTCTTGCCAAATCCCGGATGTAGACTTATGTATGACAGTGTAACCGCCAGATTCCAGGTGCTCCAGCGCTAAAAAACGTTACAATCGTCGGGTCTTTCTTTTCACAGGACTGAACAGAGGTTATATGCGTACCGTTCTGAATATTTTGAATTTTGTATTGGGTGGTTTTCTTACAACGCTGGGCTGGCTGCTGGCTACGGTCGTCAGCATGGTGTTGGTCATTACGTTACCGCTGACCCGCTCCTGCTGGGAAATCACAAAACTGTCGTTTCTGCCGTTCGGTAATGAAGCCGTGCATGTGGATGAGCTGAGTCCTGGTGAAAAAAGTGGGCTGTTGAATACCGGCGGTACGCTGCTGAACATTCTGTGGTTCGTGCTGTTCGGCTGGTGGCTGTGCCTGACGCATATCGTCGCGGGCATTGCGCAGTGTATTACTATCATTGGAATTCCAGTGGGGATCGCCAACTTTAAGATTGCCGCTATCGCTTTGTGGCCTGTTGGCCGCCGCGTGGTTTCCGTAGAAACTGCCCGTGCCGCGCGTGAAGCCAATGCGCGTCGCCGATTTCAATGATCGGGACTGATTACCGCATGCTAAGCCCAATATTGCGCCGTTATACCTGGAACAGCGTCTGGCTGTATAACGCCAGAATTTTTATCGCGCTGTGCGGAACCGCTGCACTGCCGTGGTGCCTTGGCGAAGTAAAACTCACCATCCCGCTGACGCTTGGGGTGGTGGCTGCTGCGCTGGCCGATCTCGATGACAGGCTTGCCGGACGACTGCGTAATCTCGTTATCACGCTGGTATGTTTCTTCATTGCCTCGGCATCCGTTGAGTTGCTATTCCCGTGGCCATGGGCTTTTGCGCTCGGACTGACGTTGTCCACCAGTGGCTTCATCCTGCTGGGGGGCCTTGGGCAACGCTACGCGACCATCGCCTTTGGCGCGTTGTTGATAGCCATCTATACCATGCTCGGCGTATCGCTTTACAATCACTGGTATCAACAACCGCTACTGCTGCTCGCGGGCGCGGTGTGGTACAACCTGCTGACGCTGACCGGCCATCTGATTTTCCCCATTCGTCCATTGCAGGATAATCTCGCCCGCAGCTATGAACAGCTCGCGCATTATCTGGAACTCAAGTCGCGACTTTTCGACCCGGATATCGAGAATGAAACACAGGCTCCGCTGGTTGAACTCGCGATGGCTAACGGACAGCTGGTCGCCACGCTGAATCAGACCAAAGCCTCGCTGCTAACCCGTTTGCGTGGCGATCGCGGACAGCGTGGCACACGTCGCACGCTGCATTATTATTTCGCAGCACAGGATATCCACGAGCGGGCCAGTTCCTCGCATGTGCAGTATCAGTCCTTACGCGATAACTTCCGCTACAGCGACGTCATGTTCCGCTTCCAACGCCTACTTTCGATGCAATCCCAGGCGTGTATGCAGCTTTCTCGCTCCATTTTACTGCGCACGCCCTATCAGCATGACGCACGTTTTGAACGGGCCTTCACTCATCTGAATGCAGCGCTCGAGAGAGTCAGCGCCAGCGGAGCCGATAAAGAGCAGATGAAAGCGCTGGGTTTTCTGCTCAATAACCTTCACGCCATTGACGCACAGCTGGCGACCATTGAGTCGGAGCAGCAGTTAGCCATGCCGCAGAGCGAGACCGAAACGCAGTTGGCCGATGACCGACTGCACGGGTTCAGCGATGTCTGGCTGCGACTGAGCCGCAACTTTTCCGCCGAGTCAGCCCTGTTCCGCCATGCGGTCAGGATGTCGCTGGTTCTCTGTGCGGGCTATGCGTTTATACAGTTCACCGGAATGAATCATGGATACTGGATCCTGCTCACCAGCCTGTTTGTCTGCCAGCCGAACTATAATGCAACGCGCCACCGGCTGGCGCTTCGTGTTATCGGCACACTGATAGGCGTGGCCATCGGCCTGCCGGTGCTGCTGTTGGTGCCGTCAATTGAAGGGCAGCTGTTACTGATTGTGCTCACCGGCGTGCTGTTCTTCGCCTTCCGAAATATTCAGTACGCCCATGCAACGATGTTTATCACCCTGCTGGTACTGCTGTGTTTTAATCTGCTTGGGGAAGGGTTTGAAGTCGCCCTGCCACGCATTATTGATACGCTTATCGGCTGCGCCATCGCGTGGGCGGCGGTAACCTTTATCTGGCCTGACTGGAAGTTCCGTAATCTGCCGACGGTGATGGCGAGGGCTGTAGATGCGAACTGCCGTTATCTGGATGCGATTCTGGAGCAATATCATCAGGGCCGCGATAACCGCCTGCCCTACCGCATTGCCCGCCGCGATGCGCACAATCGCGATGCGGAACTGGCATCCGTGGTCTCGAACATGTCTACCGAGCCGCGCGTGACAGCAGAAATGCGGGAAACGGCCTTTCGACTGCTTTGCCTGAATCATACCTTTACCAGCTACATTTCCGCGCTTGGGGCACATCGGGAGCGGTTAACCAACCCTGATATCCTGGCGTTGTTGGATGATGCAGTTTGTTATGTTGACGACGCGTTTCATCATTCACCATCGGATGAAAAACGCGTGCAGGAGGCACTGGCGGGCTTAATGGAACGGATCCATCACCTCGACCCCGGTTCAGAGAGTAAAGCCCCGCTAGTCCTCCAGCAGATTGGATTAATGGTAAGCCTGTTGCCGGAATTTTGTCGTCTGCAGCAGAAGGTTACCCCTCTTCGGGCATAGCCTTCTTTTTCCCCGTCAGCGTCTCTGCCCACTCAAGGAGATGCTGACGGCGGTGCAACGGTATGATGGCCGCATGTATTCCTGTTATTGCCCCCTCAAGTGCGAACAGCACATTGATACTTAAATCCTTCCGCATAGCACGCAGTCGATACCACGCCGCCGCCGCGCCCAACTTTTGTAACGTGTCCAGATCGTGAATCCCCGCCTCCGTCAGCAGTAACTCCAGTTGAAAGCTGATATTGGGCAGGTTACGCATTCGCTGTGGGTCGCTTCGACGCTGCTTCTCGTTTTGCGCTCCACGGAGTGACATCGCAGACATGTTCAATAACAGAGACTGATCCTGCCAAAGGTTTTCGTCGACCCAATAGTAATTTAGCGATATCGGGCGGCCACGCTTAACAAGCGTTAACAACCGCTGTGGCGTTGCCACATTATAGGTCGCACTTTGTTCACACACCCGGAGGTAAAGCTCTCCATGAGCCACCATGGCGAAGACGGTGTCATCAATGGAAAGGCTATATCCCCCAAACAATGCACGGTGATGAATTTTCCCCAGAGAAGACAAACATTCTTCACACTGATAGATCCTTTTAATTGATATTTTTCCCATGATTCTGTCCTGTAATCATGCAGTTATATGAAAGGGTTTTGATAGCGGATCCGTTAATGAAGAACATAAGGAAGTTCAATTACGGGGGCAAGAGGTTCTTATCCAGAGGTCCTATTCTGTGCAATATTTGCGAGGAGCTTTCAGAAAATGAAGTTGATCTTTCGTCTGACCAGGTATACTGTATATTCATACAGTAACCCACAGGGCGGGATTCACTATGTACACTTCAGGTTATGCAAATCGCACATCAATGGTTTCTGCAACTGCAGTCGACCATCCACAGCACAGTTCTACTGGGCTTATCAGCGAAGTGCTTTATCGTGAGGATCAGCCGATGATGACTCAACTGCTGCTGTTACCCCTTTTACAGCAGCTTGGCCAGCAAGATCGCTGGCAGCTGTGGCTCACGCCGCAGCAGAAACTGAGTCGACAGTGGGTTCAGGCATCGGGCCTTCCGCTGTCTAAAGTTATGCAAGTTAGCCAAATGTTGCCAGAAATGACGCTTGAATCTATGATTCGCGCACTTCGTACCGGGAACTATAGTGTTGTTATTGGCTGGGTTACCGAAGAGTTGAGCGAAGATGAACATCATCGACTCACGATTGCGGCCGAAGAAGGTAACGCAATGGGCTTTATTATGCGTCCTGTCAGAACCACTTCCCTGCCCACGAGACAGTTTTCTGGCCTTAAAATTCACTCTAATTTGTATCATTGAGTAAAATTAGGATTATTCCTAGCATTTTTTTTACCCTGTCTATAACCCGCTATTTTTTGCGGGTTAATTTAGGAAAATGCTTGTCTGGTGCGGTTCTCAGCATTTTGCTCGGCACAAAAATTCAACATAAATGTTAAATATTGTGTATACAACTCTTTTTTTTTCATATGCCTGACAGAGTTCACACTTGTAAGTTTTCGAGTACGTTGTAGACTTTACATCGCCAGGGGTGATCGGCTTAAGCCACAGATTACGGCGTAGTTACTGAATTAGGCTCCGCCCCCGGTGAAGGATTTAACCGTGAACTTCTAAATGGATATTCATGGCGATTTTTGGATGATAACGAGGCGCAAAAAATGAAAAAGACAGCTATCGCGATTGCAGTGGCACTGGCAGGCTTCGCTACTGTAGCGCAAGCCGCACCGAAAGATAACACCTGGTATGCTGGTGGTAAATTGGGCTGGTCTCAGTTCCATGATACTGGCTGGTATGACAGCTCCCTGAACAACAACGGTCCAACCCACGACAGCCAGCTCGGCGCAGGTGCGTTCGGTGGTTACCAGGTAAACCCGTATGTTGGTTTCGAAATGGGTTATGACTGGCTGGGCCGTATGCCTTATAAAGGCGACGTAACTAACGGCGCATTCAAAGCTCAAGGCGTTCAGCTGACTGCTAAACTGGGTTACCCGGTAACCGACGATCTGGACGTTTATACCCGTCTGGGCGGCATGGTATGGCGCGCTGACTCCAGCAACAACCAAACCAGCGACAACCACGACACCGGTGTTTCCCCAGTAGTTGCTGGCGGCGTTGAGTGGGCAGTGACCCGTGACATCGCTACCCGTCTGGAATACCAGTGGGTTAACAACATCGGCGACGCAGGCACCGTAGGTGTTCGTCCTGATAACACCATGCTGAGCGTTGGTGTTTCTTACCGCTTCGGCCAGGACGATGTTGCTCCAGTTGTAGCTCCGGCTCCAGCTCCAGCTCCAGAAGTACAGACCAAGCACTTCACTCTGAAGTCTGACGTTCTGTTCAACTTCAACAAAGCGACTCTGAAACCAGAAGGTCAGCAGGCACTGGATCAGCTGTACTCCCAGCTGAGCAACCTGGATCCTAAAGACGGTTCAGTAGTGGTTCTGGGCTTCACCGACCGTATCGGTTCTGATTCCTACAACCAGAAACTGTCTGAGCAGCGTGCACAGTCTGTTGTCGATTACCTCGTATCTAAAGGTATCCCGGCTAACAAGATCTCCCCACGTGGTATGGGCGAATCTAACCCAGTTACCGGCAACACCTGTGACAACGTGAAAGCTCGCGCTGCACTGATCGATTGCCTGGCTCCAGATCGTCGCGTAGAGATCGAAGTTAAAGGTAGCAAAGACGTTGTAACTCAGCCACAGGCTTAAGTTATCGTCTAATAAAAAACCCCGCAACGCGGGGTTTTTTATATTCTGAATTCAGGTGGGTTACTACTCTTTCCCTAACAACGCCTGCAAATCTTGCTTGAGCGTTGTCATCTTGCTCGCATACTTCTCTTTGTTTTCCGCATCCTCAATTAACTGCACTATCGTCTCCGACAAAGTCTTACCCCGGCGATGTGCCAGGCCCGCCAGGCGTTGCCAGACGATAAACTCCAGGTCGATAGACTTCTTGCGAGTATGCTGATGCTCGGCGTTGAAGTGACGCTTACGTCGCGCTCGAATTGTTTGCTTCATACGATTAAACAGCGCCGGATTCATGTGCTGCTCAATCCAGTCGTTGACCTGTACAGGTTCGTTTTCGAGCGTCAACAAGGTATCTACCGCATCTTGCGCAGCGCTGGCCTCAATGTAGCGGGTGATCAGCTCACCTTCCCGGTGCTTTTTAACCAGGTACTTCCATTTCCAGCCGCTTTCAAGGTTTTCCAGTTGTTGATATTTCATTGCGATCTCAATGTGACCGTGTAACTCATTTCAGGATAACAGGTTTTTGCTGATGTGCTGAGAAGAAATCGCCCTGAGCGAGTGAGGCTATTCTCCTTCAGAAAGTTGCCCGCTAATCCCCGTGTGCTGAGTGTCGCCTTGAGGTATAATCACCCGCTTTACATCTGACTAAAAAACAGCGACTTTGACGATTACAAAACTTTCACGGCGCGATTTAGCCCCCGATCTTGAGGCTTATCAGACGCTGTTTGCCCAGCCTGATTTGGCAACCGAAACCGATTCCTTACCCGGCGAACTGCAGGCACGCCTGCACTACGCGCTGGATCAATTCCTCTATCCTCAGGCCATATCTGACTTCCTGTTGGTGAAAGCCCCGGAAGAACCTGAGTATCTACAGTTACTGAGCGATGCCACTCGCGAACGTCGCGACGATGCACAGCCGCTCTGTGGTGTCCGTTACACGGTCAGCGGCAATCAGGTTACCCTGACTGAGGGCACCTCGCCCGAAGACAATTTCGCAAGCCAGAGGCCAGTAATTCAGGCTGATTGGGTTGAAGCCGAGCAACTGTTTGGCTGTGTTCGTCAGTTCAATGGTGAAATCAGCCTCCAGCCAGGTCTCGTGCATCAGGCTAACGGCGGCGTTTTAATCCTCTCCTTACGCAGCCTGCTTTCTCAGCCGCTGCTGTGGATGCGGCTGAAGAACATCGTCTCCCATCAGCGTTTTGACTGGCTGACCTTTGACGATGCCCGTCCCCTGCCCGTCAGCATTCCTTCTATGCCGCTGTCGCTGAAGGTGATGCTGGTTGGTGAGCGTGAATCGCTGGCCGATTTCCAGGACATGGAGCCGGAACTGTGCGAAAAAGCCATCTACAGTGAATATGAAGATAATCTGCAGGTCGTTGATGAAGATTCGCAGAAACTCTGGTGTCAGTGGGTGTGGCATATTGCCCGCGGTCTGAATTTACCTGGCCCCGATACCGACGCCTGGCCGCTGCTCATTCAGGAAGGCGCACGATACACCGGTGACCAACAGGCGCTGCCGTTGTGCCCACTGTGGATTGGCCGCCAGCTGCGTGAAGCCGCTGCCTTCAGTGAAGGTGAACGTTTTAGCGCAGAACAGCTGAACACCATGCTGGTTCAACGCCAGTGGCGTGAAGGTTATTTGGCAGAGCGCATGCAGGATGAAATTCTGCTTGAACAGATCCTTATCGAAACGGAAGGCGAACAGATAGGCCAGATTAACGCCCTGTCTGTGGTCGAATTTCCAGGTCACCCGCGCGCCTTCGGTGAACCTTCGCGTATCAGTTGCGTAGTTCACATTGGTGACGGTGAGTTCACGGATATCGAACGCAAAGCAGAGCTCGGCGGTAACATCCATGCCAAAGGCATGATGATTATGCAGGCGTTTTTGATGGCTGAACTGGGCCTGGACCAACAGATCCCCTTCTCCGCGTCTCTCACCTTCGAGCAGTCGTACAGCGAAGTCGACGGAGACAGCGCATCAATGGCCGAATTGTGTGCCCTGATCAGTGCCCTGTCGAACGTGCCGGTCAATCAGAGCATGGCCATCACTGGGTCCGTTGACCAGTTTGGTCGTGCGCAGCCGGTAGGCGGTCTCAATGAAAAAATTGAAGGTTTCTTTGCTATCTGTCAACAGCGCGGCCTGACCGGGAAACAGGGGATTATCATTCCTTCTGCAAACGTGCGTCATCTCAGCCTTGCGCAGGACGTACAGAAAGCAGTGGAAGCCGGTGAATTCTCACTCTGGGCAATTGATGATGTGACGGATGCGTTGCCACTATTGACGCAGTTGATTTGGGACGGCGAAGGCCAGACCACGCTTCTGCAAACCATTCAGGAACGTATTGCTCAGGCAAATCAGCAGGATACGCGTCATCGCCCGTGGGCAATGCGCTGGTTAAACTGGTTTCATTCAAACTGATCGGACTTGTTCAGCGTACACGTGTTAGCTATCCTGCGTCGCGAACTCAAAATAAGGCTTACTGAAAACATGGTAGATAAACGCGAATCCTATTCAAAAGAAGATCTTCTTGCCTCCGGACGCGGCGAACTGTTTGGCGAAAAAGGCCCGCAGCTTCCGTCAGCCAACATGCTGATGATGGATCGTGTCATCAAAATGACCGAGACAGGCGGTAACTTCGATAAAGGCTACGTGGAAGCAGAGCTGGATATCAATCCTGACCTGTGGTTCTTCGGTTGCCACTTCATCGGCGACCCGGTAATGCCTGGCTGCCTGGGCCTGGATGCCATGTGGCAGCTGGTCGGCTTCTACCTGGGCTGGCTCGGCGGCGAAGGCAAAGGCCGCGCACTGGGCGTTGGCGAGGTGAAATTCACTGGCCAAATTCTGCCTACCGCGAAAAAAGTGACCTATCGCATCCACTTCAAACGCGTGATCAACCGC
Organism: Scandinavium hiltneri; assembly: GCF_024764835.1. Classification (GTDB taxonomy): domain Bacteria; phylum Pseudomonadota; class Gammaproteobacteria; order Enterobacterales; family Enterobacteriaceae; genus Scandinavium; species Scandinavium hiltneri. Next base: position 331,319 of record NZ_JALIGE010000076.1, read on the forward strand.
CGTCTGATCCTGGGTATCGCTGATGGTGAAGTCCTGGTTGACGGTCATCGCATCTACGAAGCGACTGACCTGAAAGTGGGTCTGTTCCAGGACACTTCTGCGTTCTGATGCGTTTAACGCACTTCCGGGTGCGTAGAAACGGCGAAGCCTCTGCATGCAGAGGCTTCTTTGTTTTAAAGAGACAGCATCAGGCGATTACTGCCCTGTCCTCCATGGCTTCTCGCCAGCCTCCCAGCCAGTGCGACCTTTGGTTTAAGGTCTGATAAGGACAGATTTCTTTTGATTTGCCAGCGATGCCAGCCTGGTACCCACGTTGATGTGCCCGTTCCAGGCGATCACGTTTTTGTCTCTTCATGCCTCGTTTCCCTCATTTTTTGAGTCTGGTGGAAAAGAAAACAGTGGTCATCAAATGTGCAACCACACATTAGGGATACCCTGAATCCGCCACAGCGTCAATGCGCAAAATTCACGCCAGTGTCATATTTGTGAGCTACTCAGAAGTTCATTTGTACAAAAATTGTGGAGCCGGACAACTAACCGTCTGACCCCAAAAACAAAAAAACCGCAGCAGAAACATGTCTGCTGCGGTTTTAACGGTGATGAATTTTACTTATGGCAAGCGATTAATCGACTGTGCAATAGATGTCGCTTCCTGACTCCAGGCCTGTGCCAGCGTTTTCACCATCGCGTCATAGCCGTCTTGCTGCTGTTTGACCTCGATATTGAACGGACGCTTAATTAGATGCCCTTGATGGTTCAGGAGCCACTCTCCGCTCACAATCACCTTCCCGTCATAACGGCCGTGGAAACCGCTCACATTGACGTTGAGGGTGTCCTGGTCGCTGCCCAGCGGTTGCGACGCAACAACCCAGCCCGGAAGCTGAGTGCTGAGGTTCGCCACCAGCGTAGTACGCAGTTGCTGGTCCAGCGGGCTTGCCCACAGGTTATTGTTCGCAATTACATACTGAACATCACTGGTCTGATACACCACGCCGTTTCCGGCGAGGTAATCAGGGATGCTCACCTGCTCAACCCACAGCAGGTGACTGCCCTGGCTGGCCGTGCTTTGCACGCCAGCCTGAGGAAGAGGCAGTTGATAGTAAGTTTTGTTGTCACTGCTGCTGCACGCCGACAGCAGGCAAGCTAATGCTACGGGTAGCCATTTTTTCATTCTTTCGCCCTCTTCGGCTGCGGATCCTTTTTATCCTTCGCTTCGAACACCAACGCGTTGCTCTTATTGTTGAGTGTTTTCAGCACGGGCTGCAGTTCACGGAGTACCTGATCCAGGCGCTGCATATCGCCGACCATTTTGTTGTATGCCGCAGAACCAGGCTGGAAGCCCTGCATACTACGGTTCAGCTCACGCAGCGTTTTCTGCATGTCGGCTGGCAGGTCCTGCATCGACTGGCTACCGGTAATCTTATTCAGATTATCCAGCGTCGCCTGCACGTGCTTCATGGTTTTCTGGCTTTCCGCCAGCGAGTTTGTGGCCTGTTCAATCAACGGATTGATTGGCAGATTATTGATTTTATCCAGCGCATCCATCAGGCGTTGCTGGATTTGCGCCAGCCCACCGCTCACGGTCGGGATAATGTCAAAACCACCAAACTCGCGGAACTTGCCGCGCGGTTCAGCTTTCGGATAGAAGTCGAGATCGATGTAAAGCGCCCCGGTCACCAGATTACCCGACTTGAGCGAGCCACGAAGGCCACGTTCAATCAGAGTATCCAGATGACTGCGAATATCCGGATCGCCGCCCAGTTGGTTAACCAGACGCTCAGGCTCGATACGTATCTGGACCGGAATGCGGAAATCATCACTCAAGCGCTGATGCAGGCCCGGAATGAAGAACGGCACTTTGCCCACCGTCCCCAGACGGATGCCACGGAATTCCACCGGAGCGCCAGGCTGAAGGCCACGAACAGAATCTTTAAAGAACATCACGTAGTCAACATGCTGGGTATACATCGCATCCTGAATGGAGCGCTGATCGTCAAACAGATGATATTCCGTTTTATTCGCCACCGGCTCGCCCAGTGACTGTTCGTCAGGCACGTCAAAACTCACGCCACCACCGAACAGCGTCGATAGCGATCCCATTTCTACGCGCATACCGGCAGAAGTCAGATCCACCGCAATACCGCTGTCTTTCCAGAAACGGGCGTTGGTGGTGACCAGGCGGTCATTCGGCGCGCTGATAAACAATTGGTAAGTAATGCTGCGCTTATCGGCATTGAAGCTACTGGTTTCGACCGACCCCACGCGATAACCGCGGAACAGAACCGGATCGCCCGGAGAAAGCTGCCCTGCTTTGTTACTTTCGAGCAGAACGCGGATACCTTTCGCATCCGGTGGCGCAAGCGGGGGGGAATCCAGGAGCTGGAATTTCTCAGGCTCAGCGCCTTTAGTCCCTGGCTGAAGTTCAATATAAGCGCCCGATAACAGCGTACCAAGGCCGCTGATACCCTCGCGCCCAACCTGCGGTTTCACGACCCAAAAGGCCGAATCACCGTGCAGTAGTTTTTCCATACCGGTGTTCAGACGCGCCTTGATTTCAACGTGCGTCAGATCGTCCGTCAGGGTTGTGCTTTCCACCACGCCGACATCCACGCTGCGGCTCTTGATGCGGGTTTTCCCGCCTTCAATACCTTCAGCGTTGGTGGTCATCAGGGTGACTTCTGGCCCTTGATGGCTGTAGTGATAAAAGAGGATCCATGCGCCGATGAGCGCGGTAACGATGGGAAAGATCCACACTGGCGACCAGTTCTTCACCTTCTGCACTTTCGCCTCTCCACTCTTGTTTTCCATGTTATTACTTTTCCTCATGGCTTGATTCTGGCTCACGATCCCACAACAACCGAGGATCGAAGGTCATGGCGGAGAACATGGTCATGACAACCACCAACGCGAACATTACTGCTCCTATCGCCGGATAGATATTCATTAAGCCTCCCATGCGCACCAGCGCAGATAGCACTGCTATCACAAAAACATCAATCATTGACCAACGGCCAACAAATTCAACCACCTCATACACAAGGTGCATCCGCTCGCTGTCGCGGCTTCCATTGCCATTGGCATTCCAGCACAGCCAGGCAATGGCGATCATTTTCAGCGTCGGTACCATAATACTGGCGATAAAAATGACCATCGCTACCGGATACGATCCTTCACTCCACAGCAATACCACCCCGGCGATAATGGTCGACGGCAGTTTCTCACCGAGCAAATCCGTAATCATGATCGGCAGAATGTTGGCAGGCAGATAGAGAATAATCGAGGTCATCAACAGCGCCAGCGTCCATTGCAGGCTGTGTCTGCGACGGACAAAACCTTTGGTTTCACAGCGCGGACACACCGGCAGATCGGCAGGAATAATGGCGGTGCAACACGAACAAGAGCGCAGACCCTGACGGATCCCCGTGACGCCTACTTTCAGCGGTTGTTCGAGTTTAGGCATCGGTTTGATGTCGTCCCACAGCCAGCGACGGTCAACGCACTGGAATGTGCGCAGCTGAAGCAGGCAGAACATACACCAGGGAACAAAACTGGTACCCACACCAATATCGCCGTAAGCCATCAGCTTCACGAAGCTGACCAACACCCCGGCGAGGAAAATCTCGGCCATGCCCCAACTTTTTAAGTGGAACAGAATACGGGCCAGGAACACCTGAATTTTTTGCGGCAGCGGTACCCGGTTGACCAGCACCAGAATGGTGACCAGGCAAAACGCCGGAACCAGTTGCACAAACAGCAGGAAGAAGGTGCCCAGGCTGGCGTAGTCTTCAGAAAACAGCACGTGCGGGATTTCAAGTAGCTCAATTTCACTGCTGATCCCGCCGACGTTCATATTGACGAACGGAAACAGGTTCGCCAGTAGCAGCATGAACAGTGCTACCAGCGCATAGGCTGTGGGCCGCTGTCGCGGCTCATCCCATTCGGTCGTCAGTGTCGTGCCGCAACGAGGGCACGACGCTTTGTGGCGGTGTTCGAGGTGCGGTAACGCCACCAGTAAATCGCATTGTGGGCACAGGATATGCCCTGCAGCATGGTGTTCATCGCACATGAACGTTCCTCACATTAACCACCGTTTTTTAACGCTTCGAGATATTCCCATCGTTCGAATGCTTCTTCCAGCGCTTTCTCGGCCAATTCCATATCCGCCAGCACCTGCTGCGTATGGTCATGCGATTGATTAAAGAAGTCAGGACTCGCGACCTGCGCCTGCAAACCTTCGAGGTTTGCCTCAAGTTCTTCAAGTCGTTGAGGAAGCTGCTCTAATTCGCGCTGCAGGTTATAGCTTAGTTTGCCAGGCGCGCGTTTGACAGTTCCTGCTTTCACTTCTTCTTTAGCACTTTTATTCTCGACAGGCTGCTTGCGCGACTGAGACTGCGCCTGCTGCCCGCGTGCATCGTGGTAACCGCCTACATATGCACTGATTTTACCGTTGCCTTCGAAGATCCAGCAGTCGGTCACAGTGTTATCCACGAACTGACGATCGTGGCTCACCAGCATAACCGTACCCTGATAACCGTCGATAAGTTCTTCGAGAAGTTCCAGCGTTTCAACGTCGAGGTCGTTAGTCGGTTCATCGAGGATCAGCAGGTTGCTTGGCTTGAGGAACAAACGCGCCAACAACAGGCGGTTACGCTCCCCGCCCGACAGCGCACGCACTGGCGTCATTGCGCGTTTCGGGTGGAACAGGAAGTCCTGCAAATAACCGAGCACGTGGCGCGGTTTACCGTTGACCATCACTTCCTGCTTACCTTCAGCCAGGTTGTCCATCACCGTCCTGTCCGGATCGAGCTCGGCGCGATGCTGATCGAAATAGGCCACTTCCAGCTTGGTGCCACAGTGAACGCGACCGCTGTCAGCCTGCAACTGCCCCAGCATCAGCTTAAGCAGCGTGGTTTTACCGCAGCCGTTCGGGCCGATCAGTGCAATTTTATCGCCACGCTGAACCTGAACGGAGAAGTCCTTCACCAGCACTTTGCCATCGACCTGGTAGTCAACGTTTTCCAGTTCAAACACAATTTTGCCTGAGCGACTTGCTTCTTCGACCTGCATGCGGGCGCTGCCCAACACTTCGCGACGCTCACTGCGCTCACGGCGCATGTCTTTCAGTGCGCGGACGCGGCCTTCGTTACGCGTACGACGCGCTTTGATACCTTGACGGATCCACACTTCTTCCTGCGCCAGCTTGCGGTCGAACTCGGCATTTTGCAGCTCTTCTACGCGCAGCATCTCTTCTTTTTCCAGCAGATACTGATCGTAATTACCCGGATAAGTCACCAGCTTGCCGCGATCGAGATCGACAATGCGGGTTGCCATGTTGCGGATAAAGGAACGGTCGTGCGAGATGAAGATAATGGTACCTTTGAACGTTTTCAGGAACCCTTCCAGCCAGTCGATAGTTTCGATGTCCAGATGGTTCGTGGGTTCGTCGAGCAGCAAAACGCGCGGACCGCTGACAAGCGCGCGGCCCAACGCTGCTTTACGCAGCCAGCCGCCTGACAGCGAGCCCAGCGCCATATCGGCTTCAAGACCCAGCTGTTCCAGCACTTCGTTGATGCGGCTTTCGATCTGCCACAGACCGTGGTGATCCAGAAGCTCCTGCAGCTTCGCCATCTCGTTAAGATTTCTGTCACTCGGGTCGGTCATCACCACATGGGAAATCTCGTGATAACGCTTGAGGTATTCCGCCTGCTCTGAGATACCTTCAGCGATGAAATCGTAAACGCTACCTTCCACGTTGCGCGGCGGATCCTGTTGCAGACGTGCCACCACCAGATCCTGTTCATAGATGATGCGCCCATCATCCAGACCCTGTTCGCGATTGAGGATTTTCATCAGCGTCGATTTACCGGCGCCATTACGCCCAACCAGACAGACGCGTTCGTTATCCTCGATATGCAATTCGGTATTATCAAGGAGAGGCGCATCGCTGAACGACAGCCAGGCGCCATGCATACTAATTAAAGACATTTATTCTTTCCTTCAGGCTGCAGTAATCAGCCAGCAGTTATGGATCTGACGGTTACGGGCGAAATCGGCTGAAAGCGTTTTTTGAGTAATTTCTTCTGCTTTCAGGCCCAGTGTTGCCATACCGTCGATATCGAGTTTGAAGCCGCGTTTGTTGTTGGAGAACATGATCGTGCCGCCTTTGCGCAGCAGTCGTTTCAGATCAGACATCAGTTTCAGATGATCGCGCTGAACGTCGAACGTATCTTCCATACGCTTAGAGTTTGAGAATGTCGGCGGATCGATGAAGATCAGGTCGAACTGTTCATCCGCGTCACGCAACCACCCCAGCACATCAGCCTGCAACAGGCGGTGCGGACGGCCGGTCAGACCGTTGAGGCGCAGGTTGCGTTCAGCCCATTCCAGATAGGTGCGCGACATATCCACCGTGGTGGTGCTGCGCGCGCCACCCAGACCGGCGTGTACGCTGGCGGAGCCGGTATAAGAGAACAGGTTCAGGAAGTCTTTACCTTTGCTCATCTGACCCAGCATGCGACGGGCGATACGATGGTCGAGGAACAGACCGGTGTCGAGATAATCGGTCAGATTCACCCACAGGCGTGCATTGTACTCGCTCACCTGCATGAATTCGCCTTTCTCGCTCATCTTCTCGTACTGATTTTTACCCTTCTGACGTTCACGGGTTTTCAGTACCAGTTTATTCGGCGCAATGCCCAGCACCGAAATGGTGGCGGCAATCACGTCGAACAAACGCTGACGCGCTTTGGTGGCATCCACGGTTTTCGGCGGTGCATATTCCTGCACGACAACCCAGTCGCCGTAGCGATCGACCGCTACGTTATATTCCGGCAGGTCAGCATCATAAACGCGATAGCATTCAATGCCTTCCTGGCGCGCCCATTTATCGAGCTTTTTGACGTTCTTGCGCAGACGGTTGGCGTAATCATCTGCCAGCATAACCGTCGTGGTTCCGTCGGTTTCGGCCAGGTGATAGTTTTTCTGCACGCAGTCCAGCGGGCCGTTTTTGGCTTTGAACTGGCGCTCAGCACGCAGTTGCAGACAGCTCAGCAGTTCAGGAGATGCGCTGAACAGGGACAGATTCCAGCCACCAAACTGGGATTTCATGGTACGTCCGAGCAGGTTATGCAGCGCAATCAGCGCCGGTTCGCTGTCCAGACGTTCGCCGTACGGCGGGTTGCTGATGACGGTACCGTATGGCCCTTTCGGCAGCGGATTGCTCAGCTTCGCAACGTCTTTCACTTCAAAGTTGACGATGTCGGCCACACCGGCCCGGCGGGCGTTGCTGCGCGCGCGGTCAATCACGCGACCGTCAATATCAGAGCCGTAGAAACGGGATTCATAAGCCTCGAGACCGGCGCGAGCGCGGGTCTGGGCTTCGGCTTTCACTTCCTGCCAGATGACTTCATCGTGCTGTGACCAACCGTTAAAGCCCCAGTGGCCACGGTGCAGGCCTGGTGCGCGGTCTGTCGCCAGCATTGCGGCTTCAATCAGCAACGTACCGGAACCACACATTGGATCGAGCATCGGCGTGCCCGGCTGCCAGCCAGAACGCATCACGATAGCCGCGGCCAGGGTTTCTTTGATAGGCGCCATGCCAGTTGCGTCACGATAGCCACGCAGATGCAGGCCCTCACCGCTCAGGTCGAGAGAAATATGCGCGACTTCTTTATTCAGCCAGACATTAACCCGCACGTCCGGATTTTCTTTATCAACGTTCGGACGCGGCAGATTTTTGCGGGTAAAAGCATCGACGATGGCGTCTTTGACCTTCAACGCGCCGTACTGGCTGTTACGAATTTCCTCATTCACACCGCTGAAGTGCACGGCAAAGGTCGAGTCCTGATTGAACATCTCTGTCCAGTTGATAGCCTGAACGCCGAGGTACAGGTCCAGATCGCTGTACACCTTGCATTCACCGAGCGGCATCATGATACGTGACGCCAGACGGCTCCACATCAGGCTCTGGTACAGCAGTCGCGTGTCACCTTCAAAATGGACACCACCCTGAACCACCGCACAGGCGCTGGCGCCCAGGTTTTCCAGTTCAGTTTTTAACAGCTCTTCCAGCCCACGGGCCGTACTGGCAAACAGAGAATTCATATCGTCACTTATTACTCACAGAAAATTGTTGCGCATTATAGCGAATCTGGGCTTCATATAGGGTGACTTTTTTCAAACGTGAGGGATAACGAAATGGCGACGCTATCACGGCTCTATATTCACCCAGTAAAATCAATGCGGGGAATCGGTGTCACGCATGCGCTGGCCGACATCAGCGGCATGGCATTTGACCGTATTTTTATGGTTACCGAGCCGGACGGCACATTCATTACCGCTCGCCAGTATCCGCAGATGGTGCGCTTCACCCCGGTACCGACTCACGAGGGTTTACACCTCACCGCACCAGATGGCAGTTCGGCGATTGTGCGTTTCGAGGACTTCGCAACAGAAAGCGCCCCCACCCAGGTCTGGAGTGCTCACTTTACCGCGCGGATTGCACCTGCTGACATAAACCAGTGGTTATCGGGATTCTTTAAACGTGATGTCCAGTTACGCTGGGTGGGGCAACAACCGACCCGTCGCGTCAAACGTCATGAGGCCGTTCCTCTCTCTTTCGCCGACGGTTTCCCCTATTTACTGACGACCGAAGCCTCACTGCGAGACCTGCAAAACCGCTGCTCGGCCAGCGTGCAGATGGAGCAGTTTCGCCCCAACCTGGTGGTCACAGGCACGCAACCGTGGGAAGAAGATACCTGGAAAGTGATGCGTATCGGTGATGTGGTCTTTGACGTCGTGAAACCCTGCAGCCGCTGTATTTTTACCACCGTCAGCCCCACCAAAGGCCAAAAGCACCCTTCTGGTGAACCGTTAGCCACGCTGCAAACCTTCCGCACAGCGCAGGACAATGGCGATGTCGATTTCGGTCAAAACTTGATTGCCCGCAACAGCGGCGTAGTTCGCGTAGGCGACGAGCTAGAAATCCTCTCAACCGGGCCGGGCAAAATATACGGTATGGGCAACACAGAAGAAACGCTGGACGTGAACGTCACGCAGGATGCCGTGGTCGACATTGACTGGCAGGGCGACGTCTTCAAAGGGAACAATCAGCAGGTTTTACTGGAACAGCTGGAACAACAGGGGATCCGCGTGCCCTACTCTTGCCGGGCCGGAATATGCGGGAGTTGCCGCATAAAGTTAGTCGAAGGGGAAGTCAGCCCGATGAAGAAAAGTGCAGTCTCTGAAGATGGCACCATTCTTTGCTGCAGCTGCGTTCCAAAAACTGCGCTACGCCTTTCGCGTTAAACCGCCTGACCGTAGCTCAGCGCAGCCGACAGCGGCTGTGGCTGGAGGCGGTCATTCATCACTTTAATCGCATCGCCTAACTGCATGGTACGACCGGCTAACATCAACCCCGGCTGTGCCAGCAGGCAAAGCGCGGCGTTATCACCCGGCTCAACCACCAGCAGATTCACACGCTCACCGCTGTCGCTCAGCCAGACCGCGGCGGCATCACCGGTCGCCGGCTGCCAGTTCTCTTCGTGCGCGACAAAGTGCCAGCTTTTTGGCATCTGTGGTTTCAGGAAACGGATGGCGACCAGCGCATTGAGAATAAGCTCTGCGCGGTGTTCTTTGGTTAATTCCAGGTCACGACATCGGTCTTCAAACGAGAAATAGAGGGCAGCATCGTCAACACAAAAACCAGTAGGATCAAAGGCATCCGGCGTCAGCATCCGACGAGCGAAACGTGAACGAAACAACATACCATTGGCTAAATCGAGCATCATACGATCGTGCTCTTCATCAAAATACCAACGCCAGTTATCGTCAGGTTTAATTCGCATTTCTGTTCCCCGCTCTCATAAGCATCCTTTGCCTTAAAGAATAATCCCGTTTCGTTAATTTGCCTGAATTAAGAAAAGACCATAACGTTTAAATTAGCAACATTTGTGGAATATAAAACAACCAGGGCAGGAAATAAAGCCCTGGTTGTAAATTGCACAATGAAGATTAGAGGTGGGTAACGATTTCTTTAATCAGAGGTGGGCCTTTAAAAATAAACCCGGAATAGATCTGAACAAGCGTTGCACCCGCAGCCACCTTCTCACGCGCGGCCATCACTGAATCGATACCACCCACACCTATAATAGGCAACCGCCCTTTTAATTCGGCAGACAGCATTCGAATAATTTCTGTACTTTTTAGTTGTAATGGACGACCACTTAAACCGCCAGTTTCATCACAGTGTTTCATTCCCTGGACGAGGGAACGATCGAGTGTGGTATTGGTTGCAATAACACCATCGATATTATGGCGAACTAAACTGTCGGCCACCTGGATCAATTCTTCAGGCGAAAGATCCGGGGCGATCTTAACCGCCACTGGAACATATTTGTGGTGAACAGATTGCAGTTCGTTTTGCTTATTTTTAATCGCTGACAGCAAATCATCCAGCGCTTCACCATATTGCAGCGTACGCAGACCCGGGGTATTCGGCGACGAAATATTGACCGCGATATAGCCGGCGTAAGCATAGACTTTTTCCATACAAATCAGATAGTCATCTTTACCCTGCTCAACTGGCGTGTCTTTATTTTTGCCGATATTAATACCGAGGATCCCGTCGAAATGGGATTTCTTAACGTTCTCAACCAGGTTATCAACGCCCAGGTTATTAAAGCCCATGCGGTTGATCAGACCTTCGGCGTCGACCAGACGGAAGATCCTTGGTTTGTCGTTCCCTGGCTGTGGACGCGGTGTGACGGTACCGACTTCAATCGAGCCGAATCCCATCGCGCCAAGTGCATCAATGCACTCCCCGTTCTTATCAAGTCCGGCGGCTAAACCCAGCGGGTTTTTAAACGTCAGCCCCATGCAGGTGACCGGTTTTGATGGCACTTTCTGGCGCACAAGCGCTTCGAATGGTGTGCCTGTTACACGGCGTAATTGTTGAAACGTGACTTCATGAGCGCGCTCAGGATCGAGCTGAAAAAGGGCTTTACGAACGAAGGGGTAGTACATGAACTCTCCTGGATTCCCGGTAGCAAACCGGGGGCGTATTATGTTCGATCCGCACCCGAAAGGGAATTGACCTGTCGCAAAAAATACCTCAATAAGCGCAAACGTTTACTTAATTGCAGTTTTTGGCAATCCAGTGCCGGAAAAATCATTTAGTGAACGCCCCTGCCTCTGACACACTCCAGACAAATGTTATCAATGTTAAATAAATGAAAATATTTATCCCCTAAATAATTCAAGTTGCCGGAAGGCGGCAAAAGAACGACAAATTCGTCTGGAACGAATTTGACCAGCCAAAGGCTGGCCTCCGGTGATAAACAAGGATGTTTCTCACCAATCCCCAGTCACTTACTTAAGTAAGTGACTGGGGTGAGAGAGTACAGCCAACGCACCAGCAGCTTGAAGTATGACGGGGATATAAGGAGAGGTTATGCGTGTCATTACACTAGCGGGCAGCCCGCGTTTTCCTTCACGTTCCAGCGCGCTGCTGGAATATGCCAGAGAGACTCTCTCCCGGGTGGACGTCGAAGTATGTCACTGGCATTTGCAGAATTTCGAACCGGAAGATTTGCTCTATGCGCGCTTTGACAGCCCTGCTCTGCTGGCGCTTATTGAACAACTGGCACAGGCAGATGGCCTGATTGTCGCCACCCCGGTTTATAAAGCCTCTTTTTCTGGCGCGTTAAAAACACTGCTAGACCTGTTACCGGAACGTGCGCTGGAAGGCAAAGTGGTTCTGCCGCTGGCCACCGGCGGTACCGTGGCACACATGCTGGCGGTGGATTACGCCCTAAAACCCGTGCTCAACGCCCTGAAAGCACAGGAAATACTGCACGGCGTTTTCGCCGATGACAGCCAGGTTCAGGATTATCAGCACAAACCGCAGTTCAGCCCTAACCTGCAAAAACGCCTCGATAGTGCGCTGGAAACCTTCTGGCAAGCGCTGCACCGCCGCGACATCCGCGTTCCGGCCTTCCATCTTCCGCAAGGAGTCGCCCATGTTTAATCTGTTTCGCCCACGTATTCGCAGCCTGGCGCTGACCGGGCTGCTGACCCTTTCGGCCTGGAGCCACGCGGCAGAACCTGCGCCGGACGCACTGCGTATCGGCTACCAGAAAGGCAGCATCAGCATGGTGCTGGCGAAAAGCCACCAGCTTCTGGAAAAGCGCTACCCGAACACCAAATTTTCTTGGGTGGAATTTCCCGCAGGCCCGCAAATGCTCGAAGCGCTAAACGTGGGCAGTATTGATTTGGGCAGCACCGGCGACATTCCACCTATTTTCGCGCAGGCCGCAGGGGCAGATTTAGTGTATGTCGGCGTCGAACCGCCGAAGCCGAAAGCGGAAGTGATTCTGGTGCCGGAAAACAGCCCGATCAAAACCGTTGCCGATTTGAAAGGCCATAAAGTGGCGTTACAGAAAGGCTCCAGTTCACACAACCTCTTACTGCGTGCATTACAGCAGGCGGGCCTGAAATTTACGGATATTCAACCCATCTGGCTGACTCCTGCCGATGCCCGCGCGGCATTCCAGCAGGGGGACGTAGATGCCTGGACCATTTGGGACCCGTACTATTCCGCCGCGTTTTTACATGGCGGCGTGCGCGTCCTGGCTGACGGCAGCGAGTTGAAACAAACCGGCTCCTTCTATTTAGCCTCGCGCCCTTACGCTGAGAAAAACGGTGCCTTTATAGAAGGCGTTCTCAACACCTTTAGTCAGGCCGATGCGCTAACGATTAGCCAGCGTCAGCAAAGCACCGAGCTGCTGGCGAAAACAATGGGCCTGCCGGAAGCGGTGATTACCAGCTATCTCAATCATCGCCCACCCACTGCCATCGGCCCGGTCAGCGAAGAGACCGCTCGTCGCCAGCAGGACACCGCCGATCTGTTTTACGAAAATCACCTGGTGCCGAAAAAAGTCGACATCAAAAGCCGCATTTGGCAGCCCACTTCTCAGCCTTCAGCAGCCCAACAAGGAGCTAAATCATGAGCCTGAATATGTTCTGGTTTTTACCGACACACGGCGACGGCCACTATCTTGGCAGTGACGATAACGCTCGTCCGGTCGATTACGGTTATCTCCAGCAGATAGCCCAGACCGCAGATCGGCTCGGTTTCACCGGCGTGTTGATCCCGACCGGTCGCTCCTGTGAAGATGCCTGGCTGGTTGCGGCGTCGATGATCCCGGTAACGCAACGGCTCAAATTCCTGGTCGCCCTTCGCCCAAGCGTGATTTCCCCGACCGTCGCTGCCCGCCAGGCCGCGACGCTGGACAGATTATCCAATGGACGCGCGCTGTTTAACCTGGTAACCGGCAGCGATCCACAGGAATTAGCGGCCGACGGCGTTTTCCTCGATCACACCGAACGCTATGAAGCCTCCGCTGAATTTACGCATATCTGGCGGCGCCTGCTGGAAGGCGAAACCGTCGATTTTGATGGCAAATATCAAAAAGTGCACGGCGCTAAACTGCTGTTTCCCCCGGTTCAACAGCCACGTCCTCCGCTCTATTTTGGCGGCTCCTCGGACGTGGCACAGGATCTGGCAGCCGAACAGGTTGACCTGTATCTGACCTGGGGCGAACCGCCGGCACAGGTAAAAGAAAAGATAGCCCAGGTCCGTGCGAAGGCCGCTAAACACGGGCGCAAAGTGCGCTTTGGTATTCGTCTGCACGTCATTGTGCGCGAAACCAATACCGAAGCCTGGGAGGCTGCGAACCGGCTCATTTCCCGCCTTGATGATGACACCATCGCCAAAGCGCAGGCGGCATTCGCCCGCACCGATTCCGTTGGCCAGCAGCGGATGGCTGCTCTGCATGGTGGACAGCGAGACAAGCTCGAAATCAGTCCTAACTTGTGGGCGGGCGTAGGTCTGGTTCGTGGCGGCGCGGGTACGGCACTGGTCGGCGATGGCCCAACCGTGGCGGCGCGTATTAATGAATATGCGGCGCTGGGCATCGACAGCTTTGTGCTTTCCGGGTATCCGCATCTGGAAGAGGCTTACAAAGTAGGTGAACTGCTGTTCCCACATTTGGACGTCGCCATCCCGGAAATCCCTCAGCCGCCTGCGTTGCAAGTGCAGGGCGAAGCTGTCGCCAACGAATTTTTACCGCGCAAAGTCGCGCAGAGTTAAGGAGTGTCTATGGCAACGCCTGCAAATAAGTGGTTGCTCCGCGTTGCCCCCTGGCTGCTGCCGGTGGGCATCGTCATCCTCTGGCAAATCGCCTCGGTGACAGGCTGGCTTTCGACCCGAATTCTGCCGTCGCCCGAAGGCGTCGTTGAAGCGTTCTGGTCACTTTCAGCCAGCGGCGAACTGTGGCAGCACCTGGCGATCAGCTCGTGGCGGGCATTGGTTGGTTTCTCTATCGGCGGCTCGATTGGCTTGCTTCTCGGGCTTATCAGCGGGTTGTCGCGCTGGGGAGAACGCCTGCTCGATACGTCGATCCAAATGCTGCGCAATGTGCCGCATCTGGCGCTGATCCCGCTGGTTATCCTGTGGTTTGGCATCGATGAAAGCGCCAAGATTTTCCTCGTCGCCCTCGGCACGTTGTTCCCGATTTATATTAATACCTGGCATGGGATCCGCAATATTGACCAGGGGCTGGTTGAGATGGCGCGCAGCTACGGATTATCCGGCCCGGCGCTGTTCTGGCACGTTATTCTGCCCGGCGCCCTGCCCTCAATTATGGTCGGCGTGCGCTTTGCGTTGGGCCTGATGTGGCTGACGCTGATTGTTGCGGAGACGATTTCCGCCAACGCCGGGATTGGCTATCTGGCGATGAACGCCCGCGAATTCCTGCAAACCGACGTCGTCGTGGTCGCCATTATTCTTTATGCCCTGCTGGGTAAACTCGCGGATGTCAGCGCACAACTTCTGGAACGCGTCTGGCTGCGCTGGAATCCGGCTTACCAATTGAAGGAGGCTTCCGTATGAATACGGCTCGTCTGAACCCAGGCATCCCGCTGTTGCTGAACAATATTGGTAAACGCTACGGCAACAATACGGTGCTCAATGAACTCGATCTTCACATTCCGGCCGGACAGTTTGTGGCGGTTGTCGGGCGCAGCGGCGGTGGGAAAAGTACGCTCCTGCGCTTGCTCGCCGGGCTGGAAAAACCCAATGCGGGCGAACTGCTGGCGGGTAACGGTCCACTGGCCGCCAGTCAGCAAGAGACGCGCATGATGTTTCAGGATGCACGACTACTGCCCTGGAAAACGGTTATCGACAACGTCGGTTTGGGGCTGAAAGGAAAATGGCGTGACGCGGCACTGGATGCACTCGCGGCCGTGGGTCTTGAAAATCGTGCCGGGGAGTGGCCGGCAGCCCTCTCCGGTGGGCAAAAGCAGCGCGTGGCCCTGGCACGAGCACTGATTCATCGCCCAGGGTTATTGCTGCTGGATGAGCCGCTCGGGGCGCTGGATGCGCTGACTCGTCTGGAAATGCAGGATTTGATTGAGTCACTGTGGCTGTCGCAAGGGTTCACCGTGTTGTTGGTAACACACGACGTGAGCGAAGCCGTGGCGATGGCCGATCGGGTGCTGCTGATTGAAGACGGGAAAATTGGGCTGGATTTAACGGTTGATCTCCCACGCCCGCGCCGGAAAGGATCTGTGCGTTTAGCGGAGCTGGAAGCAGAGGTGTTGAACCGGGTGATGAAACGAGGGGGAGCGGAGCCGTTGGTACAGCGATTGGCATCAGCGAATGCCTGATGCCCTCACCTGTGAGAACAATGTAGGCCCGGTAAGCGCTAGCGCCACCGGGCATTTTTTTACGCTAACGCTTTGGTGATTTTCTCGAACAGATCGCCGGACAAATTCTCCAGACCTTTCAACTGTTCCAGCGCAGCACGCATTTTTTCCTGACGCGCTGCATCGTAACGTTTCAGACGGATCAACGGCTCAATCAAACGTGACGCCACCTGCGGGTTACGGCTGTTCAACTCGGTCAGCATTGCAGCCAGGAACTGGTAGCCGCTGCCGTCTTCCGCATGGAATGCTGCCGGGTTGCTCATCGCAAAGGCACCAATCAGTGAACGGATACGGTTCGGGTTGCTCAGAGTAAACGAACGGTGTTTCAGCAGGCTGCGCACGGTTTCCAGTACGTTATCAGCCGGGCTGGTGGACTGCAGAATGAACCATTTGTCCATGACCAGGCCATCGTGATGCCATTTGTCGTCGTATTCCTGCATCAACGCGTCACGGCATGGCAGCTGAGCGGCAACTGCCGCCGCCAACGCCGCCAAAGCATCGGTCATGTTGTCAGCGTGATGATACTGATGGCTCACCAGCTTATCAGCCAACTCCGCATCACCAAACGCCAGGTAACGCAGACAGGTGTTCCGCAGCGAACGCTTGCCGATGTCGGCGTGCTCTATGCGATAAGCATCGAGTTTATTAACGTTGTAAACCGCGAGGAATTCGTCTGCCAGCTCTTTCGCCAGCGTACGGGTCAACGCTTCGCGCACCGTCGCAATGGCAACGGGATCGATGATGTCGAACAGTTCGGCAATTTCATTCACCGACGGCAGCGTGAGGATTTCTGCGGCCAGCGCCGGATCGATTTTCTCATCCAGCAAAATGGCACGGAACGCATCTGCCACATGCACTGGCAGAGACAGCGGCTGACGCTGCTGATGACGGTTCACGTTCAGCTTGATGTAAGTCGCAAGCAGGCTCTGCGCCGCATCCCAACGAGAGAAATCGTTACGCGCGTGACGCATCAGGAACGTTAGCTGCTGATCGCTCCATTTATATTCCAGTTTCACCGGCGCGGAGAATTCGCGCAACAGCGACGGCACCGGCTGGAAGTAGACGTTATCAAAGATGAACGTCTGTTCGGCCTGGGTCACGTTCAGCACGTTATGCACCGGGTGACCGCCCTTCTGCAGCGGGATCACGTTGCCTTCGTTGTCATACAGTTCGATGTCGAACGGAATATGCAGCGGCAGCTTTTCCTGTTGTTCAGAGGTTGGCGGCGTGTGCTGTTTGATGGTCAGCGTGTACTGCTCTGTTTCCGGGTTGTAGTCGTCATGCACGGTTACCACTGGCGTACCGGACTGGCTGTACCAGCGGCGGAAATGCGAGAGATCGACGTTGGACGCATCTTCCATCGCCTGTACGAAATCGTCACAGGTCGCCGCGCTGCCGTCGTGGCGCTCAAAGTAAAGCTGCATCCCTTTCTGGAAATTCGCTTCGCCAAGCAGGGTGTGCAGCATACGGATCACTTCTGAACCCTTTTCGTACACCGTCAGGGTGTAGAAATTGTTCATCTCGATAACCTTATCCGGACGGATCGGGTGCGCCATTGGGCTGGCGTCTTCGGCGAACTGCATCCCGCGCATGGTACGAACGTTACTGATGCGGTTTACCGCACGTGAACCGAGATCTGAGCTGAACTCCTGATCGCGGAACACCGTTAAGCCTTCTTTCAGGCTCAGCTGGAACCAGTCGCGGCAGGTCACGCGGTTACCGGTCCAGTTATGGAAGTATTCATGGCCGATAACACGTTCGATATCGAGATAATCTTTATCGGTGGCGGTATCGGTGCGCGCCAGAACATATTTAGAGTTAAAGACGTTCAGGCCTTTGTTTTCCATTGCGCCCATGTTGAAGAAGTCGACGGCGACAATCATATAGATGTCGAGATCGTATTCGAGGCCGAAACGGTCTTCATCCCACTTCATAGAATTTTGCAGCGAGGTCATCGCCCACGGCGCGCGATCCAGATTGCCACGATCGACGAACAGTTCCAGTGCCACTTCACGACCCGAACGGGTGATGTATTTGTCGCGCAGTACGTCGAAATCTCCGGCCACTAACGCAAACAGATAGCACGGTTTTGGGAACGGATCCTGCCACTGTACCCAATGACGGTCGTTTTCCAGCTCGCCCTGCGCAACACGGTTGCCGTTGGAGAGCAGGTATGGATATTTGGTTTTATCCGCGATGATTTTGGTGGTAAAACGCGCCAGCACGTCCGGGCGGTCCAGATACCAGGTGATGTGACGGAACCCTTCCGCTTCACACTGCGTACAAAGCGCTTCACCCGACTGATACAGGCCTTCCAGCGCGGTGTTCGCCGCCGGGCTGATTTCATTAACGATGCGCAACGTGAAACGCTCCGGCAGCCCGTTAATCACCAGCTGATTGTTTTCTTCTTTATAATCACTCCACGGCTGGTCGTTCACGTGTAGTGAAATCAGCGTTAAATCTTCACCATTGAGGCGCAGCGGCGTGGCAGACGCAGCGTGACGAGTCATCTGGCTTTCTGCAGTCACGATGGTTTTTGCGGCATCCAGGTCAAAGGTCAGGTCGATGTCGCTGATCAGGTATTCCGGCGCACGGTAGTCGTGGCGGTATTTGGCTTGGGGCTGTTGTGTCATAAAAAACCTTTAGCATCTTTTGTAAATTGTCGGATCCAGTCTATTCCTGTTGTCACTTTCACGCTACGCAGAATGTTCATCTTTTCAGGGGCAAACACGTAAATCGCTACATATTGATAACACGCGGCACGTTTTGCCCTCGACCCGTCAAACACCTTGTGTTGTGATCGGGGTTCAATAAATCGATAAACAAGGTATACTCCTGCGGTTTCAGCCGTTGTTTATTGTACTAAACGCTCCTTTATGAGGATGCTATTGCGCACCATGACACAATTCGCTTCCCCTGTTCTGCAGACTCTGCTTGATACAGATGCTTATAAGCTGCATATGCAGCAGGCCGTCTTCCATCATTATTATGATGTCCAGGTGGCTGCAGAATTCCGCTGCCGCGGTGATGACCTGCTCGGTATTTATGCAGACGCCATCCGCGAACAAGTCGAAGCGATGCAGTCGCTGCGACTGCAGGACGACGAGTTTCAGTGGTTGTCCGGCCTGCCGTTCTTTAAGCAGGACTACCTCGACTGGCTGCGCGATTTTCGCTACAACCCCCAGCAGGTCACCGTTCGTAACGATAATGGCAAATTAAACATTCGCCTTGAAGGCCCGTGGCGTGAAGTCATCATGTGGGAAGTTCCGCTGCTGGCAGTCATTAGCGAACTGGTCCATCGCTATCGTTCCCCTGAAGCCAGCGTTGAGCTGGCGCTTGAGACGCTGGAGCGTAAGCTGGTTGATTTCAATCATCTTACCCAGGATATCGATATGTCTGGCTTCCGCCTGATGGACTTCGGCACCCGCCGTCGTTTCTCTCGTGATGTGCAGCAGGTGATAGTCGAACGTCTTCAGCAGGAGTCGTGGTTTGTCGGCACCAGTAATTACGACCTGGCACGCCGTCTGTCACTGACCCCAATGGGCACCCAGGCACACGAATGGTTCCAGGCGCATCAGCAAATCAGTCCTGACCTGGCGACCAGCCAGCGCGTGGCGCTTGCGGCCTGGCTTGAGGAATATCCAGACCAGTTGCGGATAGCCCTCACCGACTGCATCACCATGGATGCTTTCCTGCGTGACTTCGGCCCGGAATTTGCCGAACGATATCAGGGACTGCGTCATGATTCCGGGGATCCGGTGGAATGGGGTGAAAAAGCTATCGCTCATTATCAGAAGCTCGGTATTGATCCGATGAGCAAAGTGCTGGTGTTCTCCGATAATCTCGACCTGAAAAAGGCCGTTGAGCTGTATCGCCACTTCTCGTCGCGAGTGAATCTGAGCTTTGGGATAGGCACACGCCTGACCTGCGACATCCCTCAGGTGAAACCGCTAAATATCGTGATTAAACTGGTGGAATGTAACGGCAAGCCGGTGGCCAAACTGTCCGACAGCCCAGGCAAAACCATCTGCCACGATAAGGCGTTTGTTCGCGCTTTACGCAAAGCCTTCGACCTTCCCCAGGTCAAAAAGGCCAGTTAATCAGCAACAGGGAGCCTCAAAGGCTCCCTTCTTCTTATTATTTTCTCAATTCTCCCCGTCTCGCTGCGAATTCCTCTTGTCTGATGAAAGATGACAGGTAACATAGGGATCCCCCTTAATTAAGGGCGGAAAGAGATAACTTTATTCTGGACTACTAACAGAGAGATTAATATGAGCGTTGTGCCTGTAGCCGACGTACTCCAGGGCCGCGTAGCCGTTGACAGCGAAGTCACCGTGCGCGGATGGGTGCGTACCCGTCGAGATTCAAAAGCTGGCTTTTCCTTCCTCGCCGTCTATGACGGTTCCTGCTTTGATCCTGTACAGGCCGTCGTCAATAATTCTCTGCCCAATTACAATCAGGAAGTGTTGCGCCTGACGACCGGCTGTTCCGTGATTATCACCGGTAAAGTGGTGGCATCTCAGGGTCAGGGTCAGAGTTTTGAAATTCAGGCGTCTCACGTTGAAGTGACTGGCTGGGTTGAAGATCCGGATACCTATCCGATGGCGGCCAAACGCCACAGCATCGAATACCTACGTGAAGTTGCGCACCTGCGTCCGCGTACCAACCTGATTGGGGCCGTCGCCCGCGTACGCCACACCCTGGCACAAGCGCTGCACCGTTTCTTCCACGAGCAGGGCTATTTCTGGGTCTCTACCCCACTCATCACCGCTTCTGATACTGAAGGCGCGGGCGAGATGTTCCGCGTATCTACGCTGGATATGGAAAACCTGCCACGTGACGATCAGGGTAAAGTGGATTACGACAAAGACTTCTTTGGTCGTGAAGCGTTCCTGACCGTATCCGGTCAGCTGAACGGCGAAACTTACGCCTGTGCGCTGTCCAAGATTTACACCTTCGGCCCAACTTTCCGTGCTGAAAACTCAAACACCAGCCGTCACTTGGCGGAATTCTGGATGCTTGAGCCGGAAGTCGCCTTTGCCGACCTGGAAGATAACGCCGCGCTCGCTGAAGCAATGCTGAAGTATGTCTTCAAAGCGGTGCTGGAAGAACGTGCCGATGACATGAAATTTTTCGCCGAGCGCGTTGATAAAGATGCCGTCAGTCGCCTGGAGCGTTTTGTTGAAGCTGACTTCGCGCAGGTGGATTATACCGACGCGATCACCATTCTGGAAAACTGCGGTCAGACCTTTGAGAACCCAGTTTTCTGGGGCGTGGACCTCTCTTCTGAGCATGAACGTTATCTGGCTGAGAAACACTTCCAGGCTCCGGTTGTCGTGAAAAACTACCCGAAAGACATTAAGGCGTTCTATATGCGCCTTAACGACGACGGTAAAACCGTGGCGGCAATGGATGTTCTGGCTCCGGGCATCGGCGAAATCATCGGTGGCTCCCAGCGTGAAGAACGTCTGGATGTGCTTGATGCGCGTCTGGCTGAAATGGGTCTTAATAAAGAAGACTACAGCTGGTACCGCGACCTGCGTCGTTATGGCACCGTGCCTCACTCCGGCTTCGGTCTTGGTTTTGAGCGTCTGATTGCCTACGTTACCGGCGTTCAGAACGTTCGTGACGTCATTGCATTCCCACGAACGCCACGTAACGCCAGCTTCTAAGTTTTTTCCCTTCTCCAAAGCCAGCTTCTCAGCTGGCTTTTTTTGGCCTTTGTCAGAATTTGTGAACAAATTTCTACAAATATAAAGGTCAACCGCCTTCACTAACCAAAATGTTACACCCCATGTCCAGAAATAATTCCGCATACATTTTCAGCAACACTTCGATTGCGCTTAAGTAAATACCTGGCACTTAGCATACAAAACAACCACCAACAACGCGCACGAAAAGCTAACTTTGACACATAAGAAAAAGTGAGATGAGAAGCATTCTTATATAAAAAAAGCCTTTATCAAAATTAAAGATAAGCTTTTCATATAGATATATTAGACATCGTAGAATAATTAAGCGGTAGGTAAGGAAATTTGAGATGCTTCACAAAGTTCCCTTAATTACACATTATTTTACACATTATTTCTTCTTGTTACCTATTTACGATATTTGTAGCACTTTCAGGCTAGCGAAACGTTGTCATGAATGGAAATATGCCTGTCAGACACAGAAAGACACCAAACTCTCATCAATAGTTCCGTAAATATTTATTGACGAAAACTATTGGCGGTAGTGGAAAGTGTCCATAAAAAAAACCTAATGAGGGTAATAAATAATGATGAAGCGCAATATCCTGGCAGTGGTTATCCCTGCCCTGTTGGCAGCTGGTGCGGCAAACGCAGCAGAAATCTATAACAAAAATGCCAACAAACTGGATTTCTACGGTAAAGCAGTAGGTGAACACATCTGGACCACCAACGGCGACACCGACAGTTCTGACACCACCTATGTCCGTATCGGCTTCAAAGGTGAAACGCAGATCAATGACCAGATCACCGGTTACGGTCAGTGGGAATACAACCTGAATGCGTCTAACGCTGAAGGTTCTCAGGGTACAGCTACCCGTCTGGCATTCGCGGGTCTGAAATTTGGTGACGCAGGATCTTTCGACTACGGTCGTAACTACGGTGCCATCTACGACGTAGCGGCATACACCGATATGCTGGTTGAGTGGGGCGGCGACTCCTGGGCTGCTACCGACAACTTCATGAACGGCCGTACCAATGGCGTTCTGACCTACCGTAACAGCGATTTCTTCGGTCTGGTTGATGGCCTGAGCTTTGCCCTGCAGTATCAGGGTAAAAACGAGCGTAACAGCCCAATCACTGTTGACTATGATGACAACGGCACGCCGAACACTGTAAACCTGTCCGGCAACGGCGCGAAAGCGAACGGTGATGGCTTCAGCTCTTCCGTTCAGTACGCATTCCTGGACGGTTTCAGCGTTGCTGCGGGTTACGAAACGGCTGACCGTACCGACGATCAGTCTAACCCGCAGACTTACGCCATCAATGGTGTTGCTGGCAACGCAAGCGCTGGCGGCGACCGCGCTGAAGCATGGTCTACTGCATTCAAATACGACGCGAACAACGTCTACGCTGCAGTGATGTATGCTGAAACCACCAACATGACTCGCGAGCCAGACAGCAACTTCGCGAACAAAACTCAGAACATCGAAGCCGTGGTTCAGTACCAGTTCGATTTCGGTCTGCGTCCATCTGTAGGCTACGTACAGTCCAAAGGTAAAGACCTGCTGGCACGTCCTGGCTTCGACGGCGGCGATGCTGACCTGGTTAAATACGTCGAAGTGGGTACCTGGTACTACTTCAACAAGAACATGAACGTCTACGCAGCATACAAATTTAACCTGCTGGACGACAACGACTACTCTAAAGCATCTGGTCAGGCTACCGACGACCAGGCTGCTGTCGGTATCGTTTACCAGTTCTAATCAGTACGCCACTTTGTTATATGCTTAAGAAACAGGGCTTCGGCCCTGTTTTTTTATGGCTGGCAGTAAATAATAGTGACTTTTAAAAAGCCTCTCGCTTTTTCTCGCAAACGGTTGGCTTTTCGTCATTCTCCCGTTAACCTGAGAGCGGATTTCCCTTCAGTAACCACAATGGAACCTCGTCATGTTTGAGAACATAACCGCTGCCCCTGCCGACCCTATTCTGGGCCTGGCCGATCTGTTTCGTGCCGATGACCGCCCGGGAAAAATCAACCTCGGGATTGGTGTTTACAAAGATGAGACCGGTAAAACACCGGTTCTGACCAGCGTAAAAAAAGCGGAACTTTATCTGCTGGAAAATGAAACCACCAAGAACTACCTCGGCATTGACGGTATTCCGGAATTTGGCCGCTGCACGCAGGAGCTGCTGTTCGGGAAAGGTAGTGCGATTGTGGCTGACAAACGCGCACGTACGGCGCAGACCCCAGGTGGAACCGGCGCGCTGCGCGTAGCCGCGGATTTTCTCGCTAAAAACACTGACGTACAACGCGTGTGGGTCAGCAACCCAAGCTGGCCAAACCACAAAGGCGTGTTTAATTCCGCCGGGCTGGAAGTCTGCGAATACAGCTACTACGACGCGAATCAACACGCTCTGGATTTTGACGGCCTGATTGCCAGCCTGAATCAAGCTCAGGCGGGCGACGTAGTATTGTTCCACGGCTGCTGCCACAACCCAACCGGGATCGATCCGACGCTGGAACAATGGGAACAGCTGGCAAAAATGTCCGTCGAGAAAGGCTGGCTGCCGCTGTTTGACTTCGCCTACCAGGGCTTTGCTCGTGGTTTGGAAGAAGATGCTGAAGGCCTGCGCGCTTTTGCCGCCGTTCATAAAGAGCTGCTGGTTGCGAGTTCCTTCTCGAAAAACTTTGGCCTCTATAACGAACGCGTGGGTGCCTGCACGCTTGTTTCTGCAGATGCAGAAACGGTCGACCGCGCATTCAGCCAGATGAAAGCGGTTATCCGCGCCAACTACTCTAACCCACCCGCTCACGGTGCCGCCGTCGTGGCGACGATCCTCAGCAATGACGCGCTGCGCGCCATCTGGGAGCAAGAGCTGACCGACATGCGTCAGCGCATTCAGCGTATGCGCCTGCTGTTCGTGAACACCCTCGCCGAGAAAGGTGCAGACCGTGATTTCAGTTTCATCACTAAGCAAAACGGTATGTTCTCATTCAGCGGCCTGACCAAAGAACAGGTTCTGCGTCTGCGTGAAGAGTTTGGTGTTTATGCGGTTGCATCCGGACGTGTCAACGTCGCGGGCATGACGCCAGACAATATGGCCCCACTCTGTGAAGCCATCGTCGCCGTTCTGTAATTCAGACGAAAAAAGGTCGCGAATGCGGCCTTTGTTCGTTGTTTTGAGCATTAAAAAAGCCGCAAATGCGGCTTTTTATATTTACCAGACTGGCATCTCATCCTGCAGGAAAGGATTATGCACACGCTCATGACCGAGCGTTGACATCGGACCGTGGCCCGGAATAAAGCTGACGGCATCGCCGAGCGGTAACAATTTGCGCTTAATCGAATCGATAAGCTGCCCATGGTCTCCACGCGGGAAATCGCTGCGCCCTACTCCACCTTTAAAGATCACATCGCCTGAAATCAGCAGCTGCGAAACTGCGTCGAAAAAGACAATATGACCCGGCGTATGTCCCGGACAATGCAATACGTTGAGGCTGACGTTACCCACGCTGACGGTATCGTCTTCATTCAACCAGCGGTCTGGCGTGAGCGGCTGACAGTCTTCAAGACCGAACATTTTGCTCTGCGCTGGCAGCCCCTGGAGCCAGAACTCATCTTCTTTTTCCGGTCCAATAACCGGCACACCGTAATGTTGTGCCAGCTCCGCGGCGGCGCCAACGTGATCAAGATGACCATGAGTCAGCAAAATCTGCATCAGCGTGACGCCTGCGGCAGCCACTTCCTGTTTGATACGCTCAGCGTCACCGCCAGGATCCACCAGTGCGGCAAGTTTGGTTTGCTCACACCAGATGAGTGAACAGTTCTGGGCGAAAGCCGTAACCGGAATAATACGATAGTTCATGATGCTCCTGTTTCGTTACCAGGTCCTCACCGGCCCGGTATCAATATGCACAAAGTTACTACGTGGGTAATATCCTACACCACCTGCGCGCATTGATAACGCAGCTTTGCGAATATTGCTTAACGAAACGCCTTCAATATGAAAATCCATCGCCTGGCCTTTGGTGTGATAGCTGTGTTTCGCTACACCGCGGCTGTGTGCGCGCAACTCATCGTTGGTATTGAGTGAACGATAACCGGAAATAAGCTGTACGGGCTTGTTGGTTCCCAACAGTCCCTGAAGACGGTACAGATGATCAAAAAGTTTTGGATCGATGGATTTCATTTTATTCGCGCGATAGTCACGGAAAAAATGGTTGAGTCTTGCTAATTCATCCTGAATATAGCCTCTGCCATCGAAAAACTCCGCTTTGAGCGACTCACCGGTGTGCAGGTTATTGAGCGTCAAAATACGCGGGCGTGGTGTCGAGAGGGTGGCAAATGCTGGCGTAGGCAAGATGGCCGCTGCGCCTAGCGCAACACCACCCAACGCCAGCAACTTGCGGCGATTAGCGTCAAATTTGTCCATGATAATCAGGTCTACAAGTAAGTGATCGTTATTTATGCACTTCTGGCGCACGAAGGGCACCTTAACCGCCACACACGTCGACGTCAAGGCTCCCTAACCCCAGTCAATACGGGGCCTGTAGCGATACGGGCCCATATTGGCTAATTTATACGACACCTGAATTATCTGAACTTCTTCATTTACCTGATTAATTGTTCCGCTTTTGGCAGAATTTGTGCGCCAGATCGCGCAGTGAGATCGTAATTGTAAATATCTGTGCGATATTGTGCCCGACCATCCGCCCCAACAAACGCCGTCAGATAGTAGAGATTAACCGGGATATTCTGGCGGATATTGACGTATCGCGTATCACCCTGTTTCAGCGCATCCGAAATCCGTGTGTCATTCCAGCCTGCATCCTGTAACAGCATGTTGGCCAATTCAGACGCTTTATTGACGCGCACGCAGCCGGAACTCAGCGCACGAGTATCCTTCTGGAACAGCGTGTGGTTCGGCGTATCGTGTAGATAAATCGCATCAGAGCTCGGCATATTGAATTTATAGCGGCCCAATGAGTTATGTACACCCGGTGCCTGCTGGAAGCGGAACGGCAGGTTTGTCGCCGTGATAGTCGACCAGTCGACCTGATACGGGTTGATGGCTTCTTTGCTGTTCCAGCCACGCATCATGGTGTAACCGTGACGGTCCAGATAACCGGGATCGTTAACGACTTTCGGGAGAATATCCTTGCGGGCGAGCGTTGACGGCACATTCCATGGGGGATTCACCACCACGTTGTTTAACGCGCTGCTCATCATCGGTGTTTTACGATCGGGACGACCGACAATTACTCGCGAGGCCAAAACTTGATTTCCATCGAGGTAATAGACCAACGAATAGGCGGGAATATTCACCATGATACCGGTGGAGAGTTTGCCCGGTAGCAGGCGAAGACGCTGAATATTTAGCGCCAGCACGCCCGCACGCTGTGCAGGGCTGACGTTCAGCCAGTCACGCGTTGATTGTCCAATAACGCCATCAGCACCCAGTCCTTGCCAGGTCTGGAAACGCTTCACGGCGTCCACCAGCTGTCGGTCGTAAACCGCCGGAGCCGTACCGCTGGCTTTGGCTTTCTTCGCAGGAATCGCAGACGGGCTGACTACCGGGTTATCCCCCGGCAGGGCGATATTTGGCGTAGAGTCCATCATCCCCGTGCGCTGCAGGATTTCACGCAACGCAGGAATATCTTTGCTCCACTGACCCGGAGAAAGTTTGCTGGTGCTGGTTAATTGTGGCCACGGACGTGAATCGGTCAGTTGCGTGAGCAATGCCTGATGCATGGCCGCATACTGTGGATGCTGTGGTGCCAGCTCTGCGACAAACAGCGGCAACTGACCATTATCTAACGCCATCTGCCACTGGTTAATGACTGACAGCGGTGGCGTAGATAACGTGTACGGTTTATCGTTGTATAGCCAACGGTTACCCTGCACAGGAATACTGCTGATGAACTGGAGATAGCCCATCATGGCGTCTGAGAGCACAACATCACGCGCCATACCGCTGACGGCCGGATCGGTTAGCAGCTCAACCCATTGGGTAAACTGTGGCTGGAAGCCGGCGATAGCCACTTCAGCAAGCTGCTGCTGAAACGCCTGAACCGCTTCACGGTTTTCCCACATGGGTTTCATCTGTCGCGCCGCATACAGCGCAGACAGCTGATTCATGTAAATCGGAGTGTAACTGGCAGGCAAGAGTGACTGAATATCAGCCCGACTTTTCGCCGCAGCCCCTTCAGGGAGCGGTTGAATGCCAGCCATCATCGCAACGGCAGGTGCCTGACCGTCTGCCTGCGCCAACGCTTGTGACGTATCGCCCAATGTGGCTGAACTGTCTGTTGGCACCAGTTCAGGCTCGTCGGCCTGAACGCTAAACAGTGGAGCAAATGCCAGCATCAGGCATAAACTCAGCGCTGACAGCCGACGACCATTAGATTTATCGAGTGACATCCCTTGCCCCCTGTTTTCATTGCTGCCCACATCAGTCGGGGCTTACTCTCAGTATATAAAGACAAAAATACTTTTGCCTGACCAAATGTAAAGAAGATTAAAGATAATACCCTTCTCCACCCTAAAAGGGATAACAAAAAGGGCGACATCGCTGTCGCCCTTGTTTAAAAATAACTATTTAGCGCTAAGACGCATCCGCCGTACCGGGTAAGGGTTCCGGAAGCTGAGGCGCAAAACCACGCAGGCCGACCACGTGAACGTGTTCAGTATTCTGGAAGACCTTACGCACCAGTTTATAGGTTGTGCCTTTTTCCGGACTAATATTTTCCGGTGCCGCGATGATCAGCTGCATTTCGAGACGGTCGCACAGTTCAAACAGCGTGGCGATGGAACGGGCATCCAGACGAGCCGCTTCATCAAGGAACAGTAGACGGCATGGCGAAATATCTTTGCCACGCAGACGTCGGGCTTCATCTTCCCAACTCTGCACCACCATCACCAGTATCGACATCCCGGTACCGATCGCTTCCCCGGTCGACAGCGCACCAGATTCCGCACGCAGCCAGCCGTCAGAACCACGGTTAACTTCGACTTCCATCTCAAGATAGTTACGGTAGTCCAGCAGCTCTTCACCGATGGTTTGCGGCGTACGCTGGCCCATATCAATCTGCGGATTCAGGCGCTGATACAGCTTCGCCAGCGCTTCGGAGAAGGTCAGACGGTTGCTGTTGAACAAATCCTGATGCTGTTCGTGCTGCTCGGAAAGCACGTCCAGTAGCGTGGAGTGCGTTTCGCGTACGTTAACGTTCAGACGCACGCTGTTAACCTGGCCGAACGATACGCTTTGCAGACCTTGGTTGAGCTGACGAATACGGTTCTGCTCGCGCTGAATGGTCTTGCGAATGATGTTCGCCACGCTGCGGGAGCTGATCGCCAGCTTCTGCTCACGCGCCGTCAGTTCTTCAGTCAGGCGGCCCAGCTCAATTTCCATCTGTTCGATGGCTTCAACCGGATCGTCGGTACGAATAATATCCTGACGAATACGCTCACGCAGGTGCTGATACACCGCCACGAAGAACTGGATTTTACGCTCAGGACGCTTCGGATCTTCGGACATGCGCAGCACGTCGCGCAGGTGTTCGTTATCCGCCACCGCCAGACGCAGCGCACCCAGCGCTTTATCCGACATCGAACGCAGATCGTCGGCAGAGAGATATGCCAGCTCGCGACGGTGCAGACGGCGTTCGACGTTGTTGTCTTTCACCAGACGCATCACCGCACACCAGCCCGCTTTCGCGCTGACCACCTGCTCACGCATTTCGAGGTAGTTACGCTCGAGGCTACGCAGTTTACGGGTCAGGTTATCCATCTCCGCTTCGCAGAAGGTCAATGCTTTTTCAAGCTGATTACGACGGTTACGGTTGTTGGACAGCTGGGTATGCAACTCGTCACGACGAGAACGCGCACGCTCTTCCGCCCCGCTGTCGGCACGTACGCCGATATCCTGTAATTCGCGATGTAAGTCGGTCAGCAGCTCTTTTTTGGTGTCGTAGGAGCTTTTCAGTGACGCCATCACCTGGCTGTATTGGCTGAGCTGCGCCGCATGGTTACGCAGCGCTTCACGGGCACGGGTGCGCTCGCCTTCGGCTTGCTCCAGACGCTGGCGCAACTTCTCGTTCAGATCGGTGTTGCCGTTCAGCATTTCCGCCGAATCGGTATAACCAAAGTGTGCGCGGCGCTGCACAACTTCGGTCAGGGCAAACGCTTGCTGACGTGCATCGCGCTGCACCTGCTGAGAATACGCAAAGTCTTCTTTCAGCTGCTCGTACTGTTCCGGGTCACTCTGCAAAACCGACACAACCGGCTCAAGTTTCGCCAGCTGATTACCGTGCTGCTGAATAAAGCGCGCGGCTTCCTGCGCTTCATCCAGACGTTCCTGAATTTCATCCACGCGGTCGGCGAGGGTTTCGTCAGCCAGCAGATTCAGACGCGGCAGCAGGCGGTTAAGTTGGGAAACGCCCTCTTTCGCCTGTTCAAACTGCGCCCGGCTCTGTTGGTTATCATTTTCATGATTGCTGAGCGCACGCTCCAGCTCACCGCGACGGGTATTGAGTTTGCGAATTTCCGCTTCCGGATCCGCTTCAAACGCGACGGCTAAATGGCTGCCGATAAAGCGGCTGAACGCCTGATGCAGACGTTGAGTTTTCTGCACGTCAAACGACAGGGTCGCAAAGCGTTCCGACAGAATTTCACGCTCAGCGTGCAGCGCTTCAATGCGGTTTTCACGCGCCGCACGGCCAAACAACGGCAGCGTCGGGAAGCGCGAATAACGCCACTGGCGATCAGCGACTTTGACGACAACCGCTTTTTCCAGTTCGTCGACGCTGAACACGCTGTCATCAAAGGACGATGGGTCCCCTTCGATGAGATAGAGATCTTCCGGGCAATCTTCCAGCCCTTCCAGCTGTTCGGCGATCAGCGACAGATCCGGCACCACGATTCCGTGGCGCGACGGGCCGTACAACGCGGAGAAGTATGGCGCATCTTCGAGGCTGACGTCGTCGTAAATCTCTGACAGCAGAACGCCACCAAAACGTTCGGCAAGCGCATTCAGGCGCGGATCTTCCGAACCGCCTGGCTGACTTAAACGTTCGATTTCATCATCAACCGCACGCTTTCGGGCGCCGACTTCATCGCGTTCAACAATGGCCTCACGCTCGCGCTCCAGCAACTGCTGCATGAATTCGGTAACGTCCTGGCTGGACTCGAACGCTTCCCCGCTCTGCTCGCACAGTTGAGTCAGGCTGCTTTGTGCCGCAAGCCAAATCGGCGCGCGTTGCAGCAGCGTCTTGGTGCGGCTTTGCAGCTGTTCCAGTTCCTGACGCAGCGTCATACGCTGTTCGCTGGCGGAGGACACGCTGTCGGAGAGTGAAGAAATACGTTCTTCCAGCTCCATGTGCAGCGCTTCCAGGTCGTCAATCTCAATGTGACGGCCCTGACGCTTGCAGAATTCGGCCAGCAGACGTTCGGCATCCTGCTGTTCACGCAGACGCTGTTCGAGTTCGTTCAGACGACCGCGCAGGGCGGTAGACTGTTCTGCCAGATGGCGCTGATTCACGCCTTCACGCAGCAAATCACGGGCCACTTCCCACGCTTCATCACGGCCCAATGGACCATTGATGGCGGCAACTAACTGGTATGCCTGCTCGAACTGACTGTGCGCGGTTTGCGCTACGCTCATTTTCTGTTCGAGAGACAGCAGTTTTTCCGTGGCTTCCTGCTCTTTCGCTTTGAAGGTATCGAGCCACTCATCGGCGCTGTCCGGGCTTAAGTCCGGCAGATGGCAAAGCTCTTTCGCGCGCTGAAGAGCCTGCATAGCCTGATTGTACTGAATGGCGCGAGTTTGCTGCACGTCCAGTGCCTGCTGGTAATCGGCCAGCTGGCTTTTCAGTTCATCCACTTCCAGCTCGGCGGCTTCAGCGCGACCTTCGTTTTCTTCTTGCTGTTCGGCGGCTTCGGCCACCACTTCATTTTGTTCTTCGAGGCGGATCTGCAGTTCATCGATATCCGCTTCATAGCGCTCGATTTTTTCCTGCTGACGCAGCGCGGTCTGAACCAGGTTCAGGTGATCGCTGGCCGCCTGGTAATCTGCTTCCAGGTCGCCTTCAGCCCCGTTGTGCTCTTGCAGTTCACGCGCCATATCGACATGTTTGAACTGCTCTGCGGCCAGTTGCTGACGTGATGACAGCAGTTCGCGACGGAATTCGAGGGCTTTATCAAGATGCACGCGACGTTCGTTCGAATGGCGCATGTAGTCTGCTGCCACGTAGTCTGTGGCTTCGGAGATAAGATGCTTAAACAGGTCACGGTCCGACTGAGTGACGCGAATCGCTTCCAGCGTCATGCGGTTTTCACGCAGTGCCGCTTCCATATCCTGGAACGCTTTACGCACGCCGCCGTTTTCAGGCAACAGGTAGTCGCGCAACGAGCGGGTAATGGCGCTGGAAATACCGCCATACAGCGAGGCTTCAATCAGACGGTAGTATTTACTACGATCGGACGCAGAGCGCAGACGACGGGCGACAACACCCAAATCGAACATCAGCGAGTGGTAATCGGTGATGGAGTTAAACTGCTTGAATTGCACGCCTTCCATCCCTTCGAGCTTATCTTTCAGCTCCTGAAGGGTCAGCACGCGTGCTTGTCTGTCGTTCAGCGTTTCAGTCACCAGCTCGGTTGGCTGGAAGGACATCGGTAGACCCTGGATAGCAAACGGTTTGATATCCACTTTACGGTCACGACCGGCAACCTGTTGCAAACGGACGCCCACCAGCACACGCTGATGACGCGAGTTCATCACGTCAAGCATCGAGTAACAGACACCAGCTTTCAGCTTACCGTGCAGACCTTTATCGCGGGAACCGCTGGTCGCACCGGCTTCGGTGGTGTTACGGAAGTGCAGTAACGTCAGATCGGGGATAAGCGCCGTAACGAACGCCGCCATCGTGGTGGATTTACCGGCACCGTTACCGCCCGAAAGGGTGGTCACCAGTTCATCGAGATCAAAGGTTCGGGCGAAAAAACCGTTCCAGTTAATCAGGGTTAATGAACGAAATTTACCGCGTTCAATCATTATTCTTCCTCCCCGCTATCCGTGTCCGGTTGCGCATCGTCGTTCTCGTCATTGAGCTGCAGATGGTTTTCAATCGCCATCGCTTCACCATCGCGGATCATGCGCAGCTGCGCTTCGCGGGCATCATCGCCTGAGCGGACGTCAGCGCCGAAGCGGAAGACCGACTCTGTGATGCGGAATTTGCTGCTGTCGTGCCCCATAAACCACACCATGCCGAGACGGCGCAGACGGTTCAGAGAGGAACGCACTTTTTCCTGCAGTTTTTGTCTGTCGAGATCCGAACCGGTGGAGCGGTTATTTACCAGCTTCAGCAGCTTGGCTTCATCCGCCAGGCTCATCAGTTCGTCGTACAGTTCCTGTTGGGTGAAAATCCCCTCATTCGCCAGACGCTCCGGGCTGAGGTAGAGATAACAGAGAATTTTACCGACCATCATGTCCACTTCGGACAACACCGAACGCGGAATGAGCGTGGTGGAACGCGGGCGCAAATAGAAGAAACCTTCCGGCGCACGAATCAGCTCCACGTTATAGCGGGTGTAAAACTCTTCCAGATACTCCTGGAAATCCATCAAGAAGGCATGGTTGTCCAGCTCATCCAGACCGATATGACGGCCAGAACGCAGGGCGCTATCCAGCGCCGGGAATAACGGATTGGCCAGGGCCTGCGCCAGCTTAACTGGCATCACGTGTTCAATATTTGTCGATGACATGTGCCTGTACCTTGGCTCCGTAATCATTAATCGGCTGCCACTTCGGCGACAGTCCGGTGAAATCTGCTTGTGCTACGCCCAGACGGACGGCCTGATCGACCACGATGCGTGCAACGTCGAAGTGGCGGGCGCGCGGGTATTGTGCGAGATATTCACGCACTACCAGGCCTAAATCCAGCGGCAGTCCTTTATTTTTGTAGATAACCAGTTGCTCTTCGATAAGCGCCGCCAGCTGTTCACGGATTTCGTTAAATTCTTCGTACTCGAGGTCCGGCGGAAGTTCCCCGGTTACCTCTTCGTCGCGCAGCATCATCTCTTCGTCACGCATGTCGAACAGACGGTCGGCATTAGCATAGGTCAGCGCCCACGGCGCATCGAAGTAATTCTGTACCGAAACGCGCAGACGCTGAGCGAAGACACGGTTTTTATCCATATCGATGGCGGTACGGATAAATTTATGCACGTGTCTGTCGTAGCCAATCCACAGGTCGATAGCCTGCTGGCCCCAGCTGACAATACGATCGAGTTTACTTTGCAGGTCGAACACCAGACGATCGACGAAATGCAGATCGTCGTACGTCATGGTGGAATCCTGAATACGTAGCAGGTTGGCCTGCAGCTTGTCGCCAGCCGCTTCCAGCGTATCCTGCAGTTCGCGCAGGGTGCCGGAGGTTTCTGACAGCAGCATTTCACAACTGGAAATCGCCGCCCGCCAGTCTTTGTTCAACAGCTGCGCGATATCGTCTTTGACCGTTTGCTGCTGTTCGTCCATCAGACGCTGCGTAAGGTCGATACTGTCAAAGATTTCCGCAACGGAATATTTCAATGGAGCGTAGACGTTACGATGCCAGTGAAACTCATCACCGCCTTCATCGGCGGCATCTGCCGCGCGTTTCAGCTCGCCACCGACAATAGACAACTGCATCGACAGGCGCAGCGTTGAGAATTCGCGCTGGCGGATGTAGTAGTCGGTAATCCCGATGCCAAGCGGCGTCAGACGGTAGATGGCGTTGCCTTCGGTGATTTCGCTGGTAAAGCGGTTCAGCAGACGTTGACGCACCATATCGTTGATCGCGTTGTTTGCGCGCACGCTGATGGTTTCGCTGGTTTGCTCAAACGCATCACTGACGTGACGGAAAGCATCAATCAGCTCACCTTCGGTAAGCTCGCCTTCAAGCCGTTCGCCATTCAGCGTTGCTACGGCCATCAGGAACGAAAGCCTGTCGACCGGCAACGAGATCGAAAAATCATTTTTTCTGGCCCAGGCAACCAGTTCGGGGACTGTCTGGGAAAAATCACTCATTGTTAGTCCTTGTATCTACCTGCGGTTTGAGCGCGGTGACATGAATATAGCGACCCAGGCTAATCCAGGGTTCCTCACGGCAATAGCGTGTTTCTAATGCCAGCAGCTGTTCGTAACGCTCGTGCTGCTTATGTTTTTCACGCAGATAATCATGAAAGACCCGCACACCGGTTTTGCCGGTTATCTGCCAGCCGGACTCTTGCAGCCACTGATATACCTGCTGCGGTTCGCGTGGGTAGTTCGGCGAAAGCTTACGTTTTCGGGTCTTCGGCATGCCGGCTTCGACGTAATCAAAATTCGTCACCACCATGTTATGCATCAGCAGACCGTTAGCATTGTAGAACATTAACGACAACGCACCGCCCGGACGCAGCACCGACCACAACGCGTCTAAAACCGCTTGCGGATTGACCACCCACTCCAGCACTGCATGGCACAATATCAGATCAACCGGCCTTTCCAAATGTCCGGCAATCTCCTGCACCGGGCATTGTACAAAATGCATGTTGTGGCTCACACCTTTCTCATCGGCAGCCTGTTTTGCCAGGGCTATCATCTCAGCTGACAGATCGCATAGGGTAACATGATGCCCCCGTTCTGCCATCCGAATTGCCGTTTGCCCGGCCCCGCCACCGCCGTCCAGAATGTGTAATGGCGCATCGCCAAAAGACGCCAGCAGGATGTCTAAATCCTGCCAGAGGATCGCCTGACGCAGCTGGCCCTTGGTCGTGCCATAGATATTGCGCGAAAATCGTTCCGCGATACCATCAAAATTGCGATCCTGCACGCTGGACTCCACTTGCCTGCCACAAAACCGCTATTTTGTCATACCCACAGCGAGAGGGAAGCTATCTGGTGTAATATCCGTGCATATCCCCTGTCAGATGGTCAAAAAAGGAACCAACAAGGATGCTTTTTACGCTAAAGAAGTTTATTGGCGGCATGATTTTACCGTTACCGTTGCTGCTGTTACTGATGGCGCTCGGCCTGGCGCTGCTCTGGTTCAGCCGATTCCAGCGTAGTGGTAAGATTTGTCTTAGTATTGGTTGGCTGGCGCTGTTGCTGCTGAGCCTGCAACCGGTCGCCGATGCGTTACTCAAGCCAATTGAAAACAGCTATCCAACCTGGCAGGGCACGGAGCGCGTCGACTACGTTGTGGTGTTGGGCGGGGGTTATACCTGGAATCCTGAATGGGCACCCAGTTCAAATCTTATCAATAACAGCCTGCCGCGTCTGACGGAAGGGATCCGCTTATGGCAGGCCAATCCAGGTGCCAGGATGATTTTCACCGGTGCAGCGGCTAAGACCAACCCCGTGAGCACCGGAGAAGCCGGGGCACGCGTCGCGCAGAGCCTGGGCGTGCCGCGCAGCGATATTATCGTGCTGGATAAACCGAAAGATACGGAAGAAGAAGCCGCGGCGGTAAAAGCAGCAATTGGCGATGCGCCGTTCCTGCTGGTGACGTCTGCCTCACATTTACCGCGAGCGATGATTTTCTTTCGCCATGCGGGCCTGCATCCGCTGCCTGCTCCGGCCAATCAGCTGGCCATTGAATCACCGCTCAATCCCTGGGAGCGACTGATTCCTTCTCCGGTCTGGTTGATGCACAGCGACCGCGTGGGCTATGAAACGCTGGGCCGCATTTGGCAATGGCTTAAAGGCAGCTCAGGCGAGCCAGGGGAGTAAAGATTTCGACGCCAAATCGAACCTGGCGCGGTTAAATCGCCCGGTGTTGACCAACTGGGCGACTTCATCCCACAGCAGATACAACCAGCGGCGCCAGAGGAAGGATTCAGACACAGGCGCACGCTGGAGATAGTGCCACAGCAACCCTTCCGCCAGCCCGCTCTCCGACAATCGGAACAGCTCGTACTCACGCGGCGCCCACAGCATAATGCCCGGTCCGACCATCGCCAGCAGCTGATCGCTGCGGGAATCTTTCAGCATACTGCGCAGCGTAAAGTTGCCATGCACCATGACGCAATTATCATTAAAACCGTCAAACAGCGCGGGCAGACATTCCCGCGTGCGGAACAGGATCCGTTTGTCCTGCATGGTGAGCCCGGTGTTGGGGTAGAGATTCAGCGTGCTCCACAGCATTTCGACGCGCTGGCGATACCAGAGCGGCCAGAGATTTTCCTGCGTGCTGTCGACCGTGCCTACGCAGCCGCCGCTGTCCTGTCGATGCCAGGCCAGTAATGCCTCGACTATCTGATCTTTCAACTGCTCCCAGCGATCCGGCGTTCTGGCAGGAGCCTCCACTGGCACTCCGCGCAGCCGTTCGAGCAACAGGATATCCGGGCCAGGATGCTCTTCATGGGTCATCACGCCGTAAACCACCGGCATGCGAACGGTCCCACTGCGGGCCAACGTTGATATTTTCCAGGCCAGTTGCTGTGCAAGTCCCGGCGTAGTGAAACTTCGTGCCAGCAGCGGCATTGGGTGTCCCTGAGCATCGTATAGCGACCACAGTGATGAGTCCGTTTTCTCACTCACACACTCCACCCGACTCAGCTTCTCGCCCAGCAGGTGGCTCAGTTCGGCACGCAGTTGTTCCATATCTGGTTACCCCTGTGAAGACTACTGTTTTTATAATGAGCGCCGGTGCCGAAGATGTCACCGGATAAGATCAAAAACGGGGTAAAAAGAGGATATACGGAGCGGGAAATACTCCCCTCCGGGCGGAGGGGAGAAGGCGATTAGCGCAGTTCTGCGCGCACGCGAGCGAGATCTTCGGGGGTATCAACCCCAGTGCCCGGGACTTCTTTCGCCACAGCAACGTGGATTTTTTCGCCGTACCACAGCACGCGCAGCTGTTCGAGCATTTCGATTTGCTCGAGCGGACTCGGTGCCCAGTTGACGTAACGACGAATGAAACCCGCGCGATAGCCGTAGATCCCAATGTGGCGCAGTAGCGTGTCACCAATGACGTCGCGGCTTTGAGCGAAACGGTCACGATCCCACGGAATAGTAGCGCGGGAGAAATAGAGCGCGTAACCCTGCGCATCCATCACGACTTTGACCGCATTCGGATTGAAGGCTTCTTCCGCATCGTGAATGGGCACTGCGAGCGTTGCCATTCCAGACTGGCTGGCGGCCAGGTTTTCAGCGACCTGCCGGATGATAACCGGGGGGATCATCGGCTCATCACCCTGGACGTTGACGATCAGCGTGTCATCGCTGAATCCGCATTTTTCCACCACTTCGGCCAGACGTTCGGTCCCGGACTGGTGATCGGCTCGAGTCATGCAAACTTCGCCACCTGCGGCCTCGACTGCGCGCGCGACGTCTTCATTATCCGTCGCAACGATAATGCGCTCAGCGCCAGACTCACGCGCTCTTTCAAGCACATGCACAATCATGGGTTTGCCGTTAATGTCCTGCAGCGGTTTGCCCGGCAGGCGGGTGGAAGCGTAACGCGCGGGGATGATGACGACAAAACTCATGGATGGCTCTCTTCTGCGCTCAATGGACGGGCTTCGTTTTCCAGCAGGACGGGAATTCCGTCACGCAGCGGGAAAGCCAGGCTGTCGAGTTTGCAGATAAGCTCTTGCTTATCCTGACTGTAATAGAGCTTCCCGTTGCAGACCGGACAAGCGATGATTTCAAGTAAGCGGTGATCCATAGTTCCTCCAGATGGACCGAAAAAGTAACTGTCGCAGCATAGCACAGAGCCCGTTTATACGGCCTCAATTTCCCATCCCTTTGGCTGAGCGTTGAAAAGTTCAGCAGGTCGATGGTTGAGTACCACGCTTCCGGCTCCTTGCCAGCACGCAAAATCACTGATGGCCTGCATCAGGCCTTTTTCCAGCGTCTGGCTCACCCTCACGCCGTCCTGCAAATAGACGGCAAAGATTTCCAGCACGCCGGTTTTGCGGTGCATTTTGCTGTCCATTCGCCCCACCAGTTTTCCCTGGTGCAGTAACGGCAGAACGAAATAACCAAACTGACGTTTCGGTGCGGGTGTGTAGCATTCAAGCCGATAGGTGAAATCGAAAAGCTGCTCAGCGCGCTTGCGGTCCCAGACGACAGGGTCAAATGGCGAAAGCACCACGCTGCGGGTGGCGGTCAATTTTCCTGCCTGCGCATCCTCTAGCAGCGGCTGTAAATCAGCATGCAGCCACATCGCCCCAAGCCCTTCGACATCAACCGGAATTATTAGCCCCTCTTCTTGCCAGCGTGCAAGTAAGACAGGCAACAAAGGCTGCCGTAAACGGTAGTAATCTGCCAGCCATTGGCCACGAAAAATCCCGAGACTGCGGGCGCTGTTTTGCAGCATTAATTCTTCGGCCTGTTCCTGAGCGAGCAGATCGCGCTCGTCGTTCCAGTGCGGCATCACCCGGGAGGTCAAATCGTATATACGCTGGAAATTATGGCGGCCAATCACCATTACTTTCCCGGCGGTGAACAGCCCTTCCAGATGGCGCTTGTGTGGCTTCCATTCCCACCAGCCATTCGCACCTTTACGGGGATGCTCAAAATCCGCCGAGCGAACCGGTCCGTTTTGCTGAATGTGTTCGATGAGCAACTCTATTTCAGCGGCATGTTCCACCATCCACTCTTTGCGATACTTCCAGCCCATCTTGTCGGGCGAAAGCATCCGATGGCGCATCAGTGAAAAGTCACTTCTCGGTAAGAAGCAGGCCTCATGGGCCCAGTACTCCATCAGCTCTCCACGGTTTAACGCCTCGTCCAGCCATTGTGATGGAAAACTGCCCAGGCGGCTGAATAACACCAGCCAGGGGCTGCGCGCAACGACGTTGATAGTGTCGATTTGCAGTAAGGACATGCGCTGAATGGTAGAAAGAATGTCACCCGGTTTCGGGCGACGACGGGGCTTTTTGAGTAACCCCTGAGCGGCAAGATGAAGATGGCGTGCGGCAGTTAGTGAAAGCGTTACTTCTGACATTCGAAGTCCTCATCAGCTCTGCCTGAACCGCACGCGATACGCTAGCGTTGCGCCAGGCTCACCAGTTTCTGAATCAACCGTGGGGCCTGCTCGTCGTCAAAGACGGCGTCCACCGGTAAATACCACCAGTTTTCTTCGGCAAAAGCGCGACACTTGACCGCGTCTTTTTCCGTCATTACCAGCGTTTGCTTGTGTGTCGCGAGCGCGCGTACATCCGCTGCGCTTAACGCCTGATGATCGCCCAGTGCCACGGTTTTCACCGGCTGCACGCCGCAGCTTTCAAGGGTGGCAAAAAAGCGCGGAGGATGACCAATTCCGGCCATAGCGACAACGTCCGTCAGCAAAGAGACGCTACGTTTTTCGCCCGTTTTAAGGTTAACGGCCATGCCTGGGCGTAACTGCATCGGGATTTCACCCGCACGCGGTACACCACCATTGACGATAACCGCATCCACGCTTTTCAGCCGTGAAGCACGTTCGCGCATCGGCCCGGCGGGTAACCACCAGCCATTACCAAAACGACGGACGCCATCAATCACAACGATTTCAACATCACGCGCGAGACGATAATGCTGGAGACCATCGTCGGTGATGATGATTTGCAGATCATGAGCTGCCAGCAATGCCTGAACAGCATCACTGCGGTTAGGGGAAACGGCGACGGGCACACCGGTGCGTTGATAAATCAACACCGGTTCATCGCCCGCTTCGTCAGTGGTGATGTCTGTTGTTAACAGCAATGGATAATGGGCTGCTTTGCCGCCGTAGCCGCGAGAAACGACGCCCGCTTTAATGCCATGCTGCTGAAGTTGCTCCACCAGCCAGATAGCTACTGGCGTTTTACCATTACCGCCTGCGGTGAGATTCCCCACCACCGCGACCGGAACCGGCGCACGCCAGGCTTTCTTAATGCCTAAACGATAGCTGAGACGAATGACACCGCTCACCAGGCCATACAGCCAGGAGAGCGGTAACAGCAGCAGCCAGAGCGGGGATTCGCCAGACCAGATACGTGCGATCATTGCCCAAATTGCATTTTATGCAGCTGAGCATACACGCCGCGATGTTCCAGCAGATCCTGGTGACTACCGCGCTCAACGATACGCCCATCTTCGACGACGACAATTTCATCGGCTTTTTCGATGGTGGACAGTCGGTGAGCGATCACCAGAGAAGTACGGTTTTTCTGCAGTTCATCCAGCGCGGCCTGAATAGCACGTTCGGACTCGGTATCCAGGGCTGACGTCGCTTCATCCAGAATCAGGATTGGGCTGTCACGCAGCAGCGCACGGGCAATAGCGATACGCTGACGCTGACCGCCGGAAAGCAGAACGCCATTCTCACCAATCACCGTATCCAGACCGTTATCCATCTTACTGATGAAGTCCATGGCGTAAGCCATTGTCGCGGCCCTCTCAATATCTTCACGGCTGTAAAGGTCTGTACGGGCGTAAGCGATGTTGTTCGCGACGGTATCGTTGAACAGATGAACATTCTGCGAAACCAGTGCCACCTGGTCGCGCAGCGATGCCAGGGTGTATTCGCGGATATCGTGGCCGTCGAGCACGATGTTGCCTGTATCCACATCATAGAAACGTGTAATCAGGCTCGCGATGGTGGACTTACCCGAACCGGAACGTCCCACCAGTGCGACTGTTTTCCCTTCAGGGACATGCAGATTGATGTCACGCAGCGCAGGCACTTCACGGCCTGGATACGTAAAGGTGACGTCTTTAAATTCGAGATTACCCTTCGCACGTTCAACAACGCGGGTGCCCTGGTCTTTTTCCTGTTCGGTATCGAGGATAGCGAACAGCGTCTGGCAAGCCGCCATACCGCGCTGGAACTGGGCATTGACGTTGGTCAGAGACTTCAGAGGACGCATTAAGGCGATCATTGAAGAGAACACGACCGTGATGGTACCCGCGGTCAACGTTTCCATTACGCTCGGGAAGCTCGCCGCATAGAGTACAAACGCCAGCGCCAGCGACGCAATCAGCTGAATGATTGGGTCAGAGATTGAAGAAGCAGAAACCATCTTCATACCCTGCAAACGCATTTTATTGCTGACTTTATCGAAACGCTTGGTTTCGACGTCTTGCCCGCCAAACATCAGGACTTCTTTATGCCCTTTAAGCATTTGCTCTGCACTGGTGGTCACCTGCCCCATCGTGTTTTGCATATTTTTACTGATGCTGCGGAAACGCTTGGACACATGGCGAATAGCAAAGGAAACGATCGGGGCCAGTACAATAAGAATCACTGACAGCTGCCAGCTGTACCAGAACATCATGATGAACAGGCCGATAATTGAGGCCCCTTCACGCACGACGGTAATCAATGCACTGGAAGAAGATGACGCTACCTGTTCGGAGTCATAGGTGATACGTGACAGCAAAGTACCGGTGGACTGTTTGTCGAAAAACGAGACCGGCATACCCATCATATGGCCGAAAAGGCGGCGGCGCATGGTCATGACCACTTTGCCTGAAACCCAGGAAATACAGTAGCTTGATACGTAGCTGGTAACACCACGGAGGATCATCAACCCGATGACTACCAGCGGCATCCACAGCAGCACTGAGCGGTCCGTTTTCCCAAAACCATCATCCAGTAACGGTTTAAGAAGCGACAGCATAAAGGTGTCACTGGCAGCATTAAGAATCAACGCAACTGCAGCCACGATAAGGCCAGCTTTAAAAGGCGCAATCGTTGGCCAAAGTCGGCGGAAAGTCTGCCACGTGGAGAGATCTTTGTCGTTCTGCATTCAAAAAACCAGCTTATGTTGAGATAGCCGCACATTCTACCCGTTATCACCAGCATCGCCAAACCACTGATGATACCAACGGGGGTATATTTGATCGCGTAAGCTCTGGATTTGCCAACCTTCTGGTGAAAAGTTGACCGTAACCTGCCCCTGGTGAGGCGTATCGAACCAACGATAATTCCGCTGGCTGTAACGCGTTTTCACCTTTGCTGAGGGAAAATGCCAGGCATTGTAGCGCGCCGTCGAAGCCAGAGCGGCCTGCCCATCAATCCGTTGAAGTAATGCCAACGAGGATGACGTCGAGCTGCCATGATGTGGCACCTGAACAAGTGTAGACGCAAGATGCTGCCAGTAATGACTGAGCATTGACATTTCTGCCGATATTTCAATATCTCCCGTCAATAAAACGCTATAGCGCCCGTCATCGACCCGTACGACACACGAGCGGTTATTGCCTTTCTCCATTGTGTCAGGCAACGGCCAGACCGCCCGGAACGTCAGTCCTTGCCAGCGCCAGCTTTCCCCTCGAAAACAGGGTAAATGCCCTTCCCACTTTAACGGGCTTCTGACCCACAGTGCAGGCCAGGTTTTCAGCAGCGTTTCCAACCCCCCACGATGGTCGAGATGCTCGTGACTGAGAATGATGCCCTCTGGCTGTAGATGATGCCAGCGCAGCCAAGGGATAATGAGTTGCTGGGCACTGTCGCCTCCTGGCCAGGCAAGCCCGGTGTCATAGAGCAGCGCTTTGCCGTTTCGGGTAATGACAACGGATAACCCCTGCCCCACATCCAGCATGGTCACTGACCACATCTGGGGTGGCAGCTGACGCCAGAGTGGAAATGTAAGGAGAGTTCCGCATGCCAGTATCGAGGCAGGCCATCTCGTCCAGCCATTGAGTCGCCAGAGGATAATGACCAGCCACGGTATCACTACAATGCCCTGCCAGCGATAATCGATATCTTGCCATCCCTGCGGCAGAGCGCGCAAAAACCAAAACAAGCCTTCGAGCAGCCGATCGGCTAACAGCCAGATATAACTTTCCATGGTCGCCGGTCCGGTAAAATGCAGCACAACCCCGGCCAACAAAAGCGGAATTTCGCCCAGCGTCACCCAAGGCACGGCCACAAGATTGGCGGGCAGAGATGTCCAGGACATGCCGTGAAATATGCTCACTTGCAATGGAAGCAGAAGCAGCATCAGTCCCAACTGTAAATGCACTAACGAAATCAGTCCTTTAATTATGACGTTACATTGCAGGCGAAGGGGTGGCATCCACTGATACCAGAAGATCAACGTTGCAACGGCAAAAGCCGATAACCACAGGCTTTGCGTCAGAATGGCTAAAGGATCCAGCACCAGGAGTGCGGCAATACAGCACAACCATACTTCCCATGGCGTCCATCGACGACCACTTAAGCGCAACAGCAGCCAGACCCCGGCCGCGATAATGGAGCGCAGAGCCGGAGGCTGTAATCCACTCAACCACGCGTACATCAGTGCCAGAAGAAAGCTGGCGCAAAGGGGCATTCGCCAGCCAATCCACCGGCATGGCAGCACTCTCTGTATACCTCGTATCAAGACCCAACCCATCATCGCCACCAGAGAAATATGCAACCCGGAAATCGCCATCAGATGCGAGGTTCCCGTTTCTTGTAGCAGGCGTTTTATTTCCGTTGGAACATCTGCTCGCTCGCCAACGGCCAAAGCCAGCATGACGTGTTGCCACGGATAAGGTTCGAGTGCTTTCGCCAACGTGGAGACTAACTGCGAGCGTATGCTGCACTGACCGTCTACTCTATTCGCATGCGTAAAGCGCCCGGTTAATGGACGATGTAATGAAAGCGCATAGCGCTGACCATCAAACATGCCCTCATTAAGTAAACCGTGTACTGCCCGGGCTTTAATGGTCATTTGCCAGATTTGCCCTACGCAGCCCTTTTCCGGCAGTGCCTGACCATAAAGAACGATACCTGGTGCCGGGATTTGCCGCTGGCCGTTGATCCGCAGCAGTTTGCCGTAATACGTGGTTTCACCGTCTATGGCGACGATCTCCACCTCTGCCTGTAACAGTCTCCCGGATAGCGTATTTGCCGGAATGATAATCTTCTGCGCAGCAAAAACACCCCAGCAGAAAAAGAGCGCAGTGAGGCCCACGATTCTGAAGCGCCGGGCAATAATGACAAACGCAATTGCCCCTAACGTAATCGTGCCAGCAACGTCTACCGACGGTAATTGGGGTAACCAAAACAATGGGCAAATGCCGATGATGGCGCTGATGGCTATTGTGGGTAATCGCATGACACCTCCCTGTCGCGAGCAGTCTCATGCTTTCAAGTTTGAGTGTCTTTAGACAAATACAGACGTTGCGAGGAGGCTTCCAGGAAATCGATGTTGTTGCAAAGAGCGCATTGTGCTTTCCGGGGCGTGTTCCAAAACCCTGGTGGCCACCTCACGAAAGGTACGTATTCCAGAAACGAAAAAAGCACCCTGTGGGTGCTTTCATCTCGTTCAAGTTTTGCGGAAACCCGCAATAACTCAATCGTAAATATTGGCGCGATCGCGCAATTCTTTCCCCGGCTTAAAGTGCGGAACGTATTTACCTTCCAGCTCGACTTTATCGCCTGTTTTCGGGTTACGCCCAACGCGTGGGGCGCGGTAATGCAAAGAGAAACTACCGAAACCGCGGATTTCAATGCGCTCGCCCTGGGCTAGCGTAGAGGCCATATGTTCCAGCATCTCTTTCACAGCATCTTCAACCGCTTTCGCAGGGATGT
Organism: Scandinavium hiltneri; assembly: GCF_024764835.1. GTDB lineage: Bacteria > Pseudomonadota > Gammaproteobacteria > Enterobacterales > Enterobacteriaceae > Scandinavium > Scandinavium hiltneri. Next base: position 376,292 of record NZ_JALIGE010000076.1, read on the forward strand.
GAGATTGCTGGCTTGCAAGTCTTTCGATGAGCTCTGACTTGGTCATGATTCCTCCGGTTTCCTTTCAGGAAAGTATAAGCTAACAGCTTGAACAAGGGCGGCCGTAGCCGCCCTTTGTTGTTGATTACAGGACGAATCCTGCAATCTGTCAAGTTACTCGTGAAGAGTGACCTGATTACTCGCCTTTAGCTGCTTTAAATGCTTCAGCCATAGCGTTGGAGAAGTTGCTTTCTTCCTGTTTGTTGTTAACAGTAGCGATGGCATCTTTCTCGTCAGCTTCGTCTTTAGCACGTACAGACAGGCTGATTGCACGGTTCTTACGGTCAACACCGGTGAATTTAGCTTCAACGTCGTCGCCTACGTTCAGAACCAGAGTTGCATCTTCAACGCGGTCACGTGATGCTTCAGAAGCACGCAGGTAACCTTCAACGCCGTCAGCCAGTTCTACGGTTGCGCCTTTAGCGTCAACTGCAGTCACTTTACCGTTAACGATAGCGCCTTTCTTGTTCAGAGCAACCCAGTTGTTGAACGGATCTTCAGCCAGCTGTTTCACGCCCAGGGAGATGCGCTCACGCTCTGCGTCAACCTGCAGAACAACGGCAGCGATTTCGTCGCCTTTCTTGTATTCACGAACTGCTTCTTCGCCTGCAACGTTCCAGGAGATGTCAGACAGGTGAACCAGGCCGTCGATGCCGCCGTCCAGGCCGATGAAGATACCGAAGTCAGTGATAGACTTGATTTTACCTTCAACGCGGTCGCCCTTGTTGTGGGTTTCTGCGAACAGCTGCCATGGGTTAGATTTGCACTGCTTCAGACCCAGGGAGATACGACGACGTTCTTCGTCGATGTCCAGAACCATAACTTCCACTACATCACCAACGTTAACAACTTTGGATGGGTGGATGTTTTTGTTGGTCCAGTCCATTTCGGAAACGTGTACCAGGCCTTCAACGCCTTCTTCGATTTCAACGAAGCAGCCGTAGTCGGTCAGGTTGGTCACGCGACCAGTCAGTTTGGTACCTTCTGGGTAACGCTTAGCGATAGCTACCCATGGATCTTCGCCCAGCTGCTTCAGACCCAGAGAAACACGGGTACGCTCGCGGTCGAACTTCAGCACTTTAACAGTGATTTCGTCGCCAACGTTCACGATTTCGCTTGGGTGTTTAACGCGTTTCCACGCCATGTCAGTGATGTGCAGCAGGCCGTCTACGCCGCCCAGGTCAACGAATGCGCCGTAGTCAGTGAGGTTCTTAACGATACCTTTAACTTCCATGCCTTCCTGGAGGTTTTCGAGCAGCTGATCACGTTCTGCGCTGTTTTCGGATTCGATAACGGCACGACGGGAAACAACAACGTTGTTACGCTTCTGGTCCAGCTTGATAACTTTGAACTCAAGCTCTTTGCCTTCCAGGTGCAGCGTATCGCGAACTGGACGCACGTCTACCAGTGAACCTGGCAGGAACGCACGAATACCGTTCAGCTCAACAGTGAAGCCACCTTTAACTTTGCCGTTGATAACACCAACAACAGTTTCAGCGTCTTCGTATGCTTTTTCCAGCGTGATCCAAGCTTCGTGACGCTTAGCTTTCTCACGGGACAGCAGGGTTTCGCCGAAGCCGTCTTCTACTGCGTCCAGCGCAACGTCAACTTCGTCACCGACCTGGATTTCCAGCTCGCCCTGGGCGTTTTTGAACTGCTCTGCCGGGATGGCGGATTCAGATTTCAGACCGGCGTCAACCAGTACGATATCTTTATCGATAGCAACAACAACACCACGAACGATGGAACCCGGACGGGTTTCGATTGTTTTTAAGGATTCTTCAAATAGTTGAGCAAAAGATTCAGTCATGTTTAATCTTCGAAGTTAGATTTAACGTCCACCTGACACCATGTCGGATGGGGTTGTTTAACATACCCGCTCACAATCCATTGCAGCGGGGGTACTACAAATTCGGAGGCTCGCTTATCTTTTAATCAGACAGCAACCAGTTTTTGGCGCGCGTATTGTAACGCTTTTTCAATCACTTGCTCAATGCTTAATCGTGTTGAATCCAGGACTAAAGCATCAGCAGCGGGAACTAACGGTGCCACCGCGCGGTTGCGGTCACGGTCATCGCGTTCCTTTATCTCGACCAAAAGGCGTTCAAAGTTAACACTAAAGCCCTTTTCCTGCAACTGAAGCATACGGCGTTGAGCACGTTCTTCCGGGGAAGCGTCGAGGAAAATCTTGACCGGCGCATCGGTAAATACCACGGTTCCCATGTCGCGTCCGTCGGCAATCAGGCCCGGGGCTTCACGGAATGCACGCTGGCGACGTAACAACGCTTCACGTACGCGCGGAAACGCTGCCACCTGAGAGGCCGCATTTGCTACTTCCTGAGTACGGATTTCGCCACTAACGTCTTCACCCTCGAGGATAACCTCAAGATTACCGTCGGTAGAAACAAAACGAACATCCAGATGTGCCGCCAGTGGGACCAGTGCTTCTTCGGAGGTCACGTCGACGTGATGATGTAATGCCGCCAGAGCCAGGACGCGATAAATAGCGCCAGAATCCAGCAGGTGCCATTGCAGTGCTTCCGCCATGGCTTTGCACAGCGTGCCTTTCCCGGCGCCGCTAGGCCCGTCAATGGTAATTACCGGGGCAATTGCCGTCATCGTTATCTCCTTCAATCAGGGCGTCTGTTACTTAAACGCCGCGCATTATACTCGCCAAAGCGCCAGTCCGTTAATGTTGCGTGCAAAATGCGGAATAATGGCTACCTATCGAACGATAATTGGGCAAGTATAGTTCAGAAGCGGACAGAAAAACGCCGACCAGACGGTCGGCGCAGAAGGCAATATCAGGCAGGGGTACTGATGCGAGCGAGTTGTTCGAAATAGTCAGGGAAAGTTTTCGCCGTACATTTCGGATCAAGAATGGTCACCGGCGTGTCGGACAACGCCACCAGCGAGAAACACATCGCCATGCGGTGATCGTTATAAGTGCCGATCTCTGCGAAGGTCAGATGCGCGGGCGGGGTCACTCGAATATAATCTTCGCCCTCTTCCACTTCCGCACCCACTTTACGTAGCTCTGTCGCCATCGCGAACAAGCGATCGGTTTCTTTCACACGCCAATTGTAGATGTTACGCAGCGTCGTCGTGCCTTTGGCAAACAGCGCGGCCGTGGCGATAGTCATCGCCGCATCAGGAATATGGTTCATATCCATATCGATGGCGGTCAGTTCAGCGCCCGTGCAGGCGATGAAGTCATCACCCCAGGTAACGGTCGCGCCCATTTTTTCCAGCACATCAGCAAAGCGGATATCGCCCTGTACGCTGTTGCGACCTATTCCGGTTACTTTTACCGTGCCGCCTTTGATAGCGCCTGCGGCGAGGAAATACGACGCAGAAGAAGCATCACCTTCTACCAGATACGCGCCCGGTGACTGATATTGCTGTCCGCCTTTGACGACAAAACGCAGATAGTTCTGGTTATCCACCTTCACGCCGAAGGTATTCATCAGATGCAGCGTAATATCGATGTACGGCTTAGAAACCAGATCGCCTTTAATGGTGATAACGGTATCCTGCGCAGCCAGCGGAGCAGTCATTAACAGCGCCGTCAGGAACTGGCTGGACACGCTGCCGTCAACGGCGACTTCGCCCCCCACGAAACCGCCTTTCAGGCGCAGCGGCGGATAGTTTTCCTGCTCAAGATAGTCAATCTGTGCGCCACCCTGACGCAGCGCATCAACCAAATGCCCAATCGGACGCTCTTTCATGCGCGGTTCACCGGTCAGCACGATATCGTTACTGCCCAGGCACAATGCCGCCGCCAGCGGGCGCATTGCCGTTCCGGCATTACCCAGGAACAGTTCCAGCGCCGCCTCTGTTTTCAACGGACCGCCATTGCCGATCACTTCACAGCGGGTGCGGTCAGAAGACAGAGTGTACTGAACGCCCAACGCGGTCAGAGCATTGAGCATGTGGCGCACATCGTCACTGTCCAGAAGATTAGTCAGAACGGTGGTGCCATGGCCCAGAGCCGCCAGCAGCAAAGCGCGGTTAGAGACGCTTTTTGAACCTGGTAAATTGATGGTGCCGTCTACATGCGCGATGGGTTGTAACGTCAGGGATTCCATGAAACTCGACTCTCAAAAGCAGAAAATAAAAACCCCGCAGACCCGCTGCGGGGATGAAAACAAGAACATTAACCGTGGCGGCGTTCGAACTCTTTCATAAAGTCGGTCAGCGCCTGAACGCCCGCCAGCGGCATAGCGTTATAAATAGAGGCGCGCATTCCACCGACCACGCGATGGCCTTTCAATGCATGCAGGCCCGCGGCGAAGGATTCTTCGAGGAACAGCTTATCCAGTGCGCTGTCGGCCAACTGGAACGGTACGTTCATACGGGAACGGTTGGCTGCAGCCACGTCGTTACGGTAAAAATCGCTGTTATCGATAGTGCCATACAGCAGTTCCGATTTTTGCTGGTTGATGCGGTTCATGACTTCAACACCGCCCTGCGCCTTCAGCCACTTAAAGACCAGGCCAGACAGATACCAGGCAAACGTCGGCGGCGTGTTGAACATCGAATCGTTGTCGTTCAGCACGCTGTAATCAATGATTGATGGACAGGCGGTGTGTGCTTTACCCAGCAGATCTTCACGCACGATAACCAGAGTCAGACCGGCCGGACCGATGTTTTTCTGAGCACCAGCGTAAATCACGCCAAAGCGGCTGACATCAAGCGGGCTGGATAGGATCGTGGAGGAGTAATCCGCCGCAACCACAACGTCTTTACCGAAATCAGGTACTTCGTCAATGGCGATGCCGTCTATGGTTTCGTTCGGGCAATAATGCAGATACGCCGCGTTGTCAGAGAGCTGCCAGTCGCGCATCGGTTTCACCGCACGCAGACCGTCAACGGTCACTTTGGCGTCAATCACGTTTGGAGTGCAGTATTTTTTCGCTTCTTTTACTGCACTGGCTGCCCAGTATCCGGCATCCACGTAGTCTGCCGTGGTTTTGTCGCCCAGCAAGTTCAGCGGAACACCCGCGAACTGGCCGCGACCACCGCCGTGGCAGAACAGGACTTTATAGTTGGAAGGGATTTTAAGCAGGTCGCGGAAATCTTTTTCTGCTTCTTCGGCCACCTGGATGAACTCTTTACCACGATGGCTAATTTCCATTACCGAGGTACCCAAACCCTGCCAGTCGCAGAGTTCCTGTTGGGCCTGTTTAAGCACATCCGCCGGAAGCATTGCCGGGCCAGAACTAAAATTAAAGACCTGAGTCATTTCCCCTCACCACGCTATACACGTTATCAGCCCGTAGGCATAAGTTATTCCTGTGGATATCGGTTTTACCATTCAGTGACACAGGCCGCAACGGCTAATACTCGCGAGCCGAAAAATGTGTCCAGGCTCACACAACAGAATATGCCATCTTGACGTCACAATGCCGACAATTTGGCTATCAGGTGATGCGTTTTGCCCGACTAGCCTTGGTCCATTCGGGATGCGCGCAGCGAGGGCATTTTTGATGATCGCCTGCATGCATATGGAATATTGCGCTGCACCGTGTGCAGGCGTAGTCATTCTCTTCAGGCATCGTTTTGAAGCGTTCAACGCACTCACCGGGCAAGATAGGCAAACCGGCTTTCACCTCATCGTCGCTAAAAAAGTAGACACTAATTTGCCCATTCGTTTCCATGATGGCCCTTTTAACCTGCCCCAGATGCTCGATGCCACTCAGGCGCAATTCCATAAAAAACTCAAACTCGGTCATGTTTTCCGCGCGCAGCTTTTCCCAGGCCAGCTCACCGTTTACCACCACGATAATGGGCTTTCCTTCGAGTAAATCCTCCAGCTTTTCGCTGTGCGCCATCAGCCACATAACGAGTCGGTAGAGCACAGCCAGTGTGACAAAGACGATCAATACCGGAAGCATCGGTACGTCGTCGTAAAACGCCACATCTCCTGCAGCAGAGCCTAACGTCAGGATGATGAGTACTTCGAAGAGCGACATCTGGCGCACGCCGCGACGTCCGGTGATTTTTAAAAACAGGAATACCAGCACGAAGGTATAAAGGCTACGCAGGGCCACTTCCCCGAGAAATTCCGCGGGGACTTTATCGAAAGCCATTCGGTGCAAATCAAACGCATGCATTTTAGTTGCCTGAACAGGGGGTTACTGTTTCTAAGCGTAGCCGAGCCTTTTATTTTCGCCGCTCGCGCCGGGACGATAGCGCCTGACACGCAAAACCCGTATCATTGCGCGCTTTCCGTACGATAAAAGTGAATCGCCATGACCCAAACATTTATTCCCGGCAAAGACGCCGCTCTGGAAGACTCCATCGCCCGCTTCCAGCAAAAACTAACGGACCTCGGATTCAACATTGAAGAAGCGTCCTGGCTGAATCCGGTGCCTAACGTCTGGTCTGTGCATATTCGCGACAAAGAGTGCGCGCTGTGCTTCACTAACGGTAAAGGGGCAACCAAGAAAGCAGCCCTGGCTTCTGCGCTCGGTGAATATTTTGAGCGTCTGTCCACCAACTACTTCTTCGCCGATTTCTGGCTGGGCGAAACCATCGCCAATAGCCCTTTCGTGCATTATCCGAATGAAAAATGGTTCCCACTGCCGAAAGACGACGAAGTGCCGGAAGGCGTTCTCGATGAGCGTCTGCGCGCGTTCTACGATCCGGACGATCAGCTGACCGCCAGCCTGCTTGTGGATTTGCAATCAGGCAATAACGATCGCGGCGTTTGTGGTCTGCCGTTCACCCGCCAGTCCGATGGCGAGACGATTTACATTCCGATGAACATCGTCGGCAACCTCTACGTTTCTAACGGCATGTCCGCCGGTAACACTCGTAACGAAGCGCGTGTTCAGGGTCTGTCTGAAGTGTTTGAGCGTCACATCAAAAACCGCATCATCGCCGAAAGCATCAGCCTGCCGGAAATCCCGGCCGAGGTGATGGCGCGTTACCCGAGTGTAGTGGAATCGATCGCTAAGCTTGAAGCAGAAGGGTTCCCTATCTTTGCTTACGACGGTTCATTGGGCGGCAAATACCCGGTTATCTGCGTGGTGCTGTTTAACCCGGCAAACGGAACCTGTTTCGCCTCCTTCGGCGCGCACCCTGATTTCGGCGTGGCGCTGGAGCGAACCGTCACCGAGCTGCTGCAAGGTCGCGGTCTGAAAGATCTCGATGTCTTCACCTCGCCAACCTTCGATGACGAAGAAGTAGGTGAGCACGCTAACCTCGAAACCCACTTCATCGATTCCAGCGGTTTGATCTCCTGGGATATGTTCAAACAGGACGCAGATTATCCGTTTGCTGACTGGAACTTCTCCGGTACTACGGAGGAAGAATTTGCCACACTCATGGCGATTTTCCAGGCAGAAGATAAAGAAGTGTATATCGCAGATTACGAGCACCTGAGTGTTTACGCTTGTCGTATTATCGTGCCAGGCATGTCTGATATTTATCCAGCCGAAGACCTGTGGCTGGCCAATAACAATATGGGTAGCCAACTGCGTGAGACCCTTCTTTCTCTGCCGGGTAGCGAGTGGGAAAAAGAAGATTATCTGGCGCTGATTGAGCAGATGGATGATGAAGGTCTGGACGACTTCACCCGCGTACGTGAACTGCTGGGTATGGCGACCGGTAAGGATAACGGCTGGTACACCCTGCGCATAGGTGAGCTGAAAGCCATGCTGGCGCTGGCTGGCGGTGACATGGAGCAAGCGCTTATCTGGACCGAGTGGACCATGGAGTTCAATGCTTCCGTGTTTAGCGCGGAACGTGCCAACTACTATCGCTGCCTGCAGACGCTGTTACTCCTGTCTCAGGAAGAAGAACGTCAGCCGTTGCAGTACCTGAACGCGTTCGTACGTATGTACGGTGCAGATGCGGTTGAAGCGGCGAGCGCGGCCCTGAGCGGTGAAGAAGCCTTCTACGGTCTGCAACCTGTAGACAGCGACCTGGCGGCCTTCCCTGCGCATCAGTCACTGTTGAAAGCGTACGAGAAGCTGCAACGCGCAAAAGCCAAATTCTGGGCTAATCCGCAGTAAAACCACAAATAACTTATGGCGAAACTATTCGCCTGCGCTATATTACGGGGCCTCTGAAGGGGCCCCGTTTTAATTTTCACGGCCCCTTCTTTAATTTGTAATGATTAAGTTAATTATGAGTAAATACTATTATTAGTAGCTTACAAACAATGTTAATTTTAATGCATATTACTCCATTTTAATTAACTGCTGAAAAGGGGGGGTCACTGAAAAACTTCAACTCTATTTGTAAATTTTAAAATTTATTTTTATTTTGATAATCAAAAAGTTACGCCGCGATCGCTGAAAAACCATGCGTTTTGCGGGCCTATAAGCCAGGCGAGATATGATCTATATCAATTTCTCTTCTATAATGCTTTGTTAGTATCTCGTCGCCGACTTAATAAAGAGAGAGTTAGTGTGAAAGCTGACAACCCTTTTGATCTTTTACTCCCAGCTGAGATGGCCAAAGTGGCCGAGGAAGCGGGTGTCTATAAAGCAACGAAACAACCGCTCAAAACCTTTTTCCTGGCGATTACTGCGGGTGTGTTCATCTCCATTGCCTTCGTCTTCTACATTACGTCCACGACAGGCACTGCGGGAATGCCGTTTGGTATTGCCAAGCTGATTGGCGGTATCTGCTTCTCACTGGGTCTTATCCTGTGTGTCATTTGCGGCGCTGACCTTTTCACCTCCACGGTGCTTATCGTGGTGGCTAAAGCAAGCGGCAAAATCACTTGGGGCCAACTGGCGAAGAACTGGTTCAACGTCTATGTTGGTAACCTGATTGGTGCCTTGCTGTTTGTTCTGCTGATGTGGTTATCTGGCGAATATATGGCCGCCAACGGAGGTTGGGGACTCAACGTCCTGCAAACCGCCGACCACAAAATGCATCATACGTTTATCGAGGCTGTATGCCTGGGTATCCTGGCAAACCTGATGGTCTGTCTGGCGGTGTGGATGAGCTACTCCGGCCGCAGCCTGATGGATAAAGCAATGATAATGGTGCTGCCAGTGGCCATGTTTGTTGCCAGCGGTTTCGAGCACAGTATTGCGAACATGTTCATGATCCCAATGGGTATCGTCGTTCGCAACTTCGCCAGCCCGGAATTCTGGACCGCAATCGGTTCGTCTCCGGACAATTTCTCTCACCTGACTGTCATGAACTTCATCACTGATAATCTGATCCCGGTAACTATCGGGAACATTATTGGTGGCGGTCTGTTAGTTGGGTTGACGTACTGGGTCATTTACCTGCGTGGCAACGACAAACATTGATCGTCGTTTCAGGCAGTAAATAAGAAATCCACATAAGAAGGTAGGTGTTACATGTCCGAACTTAATGAAAAGTTAGCTACAGCCTGGGAAGGTTTTGCCAAAGGTGACTGGCAGACAGAAGTCAACGTACGTGACTTCATCCAGAAAAACTACACCCCATTTGAAGGTGACGAGTCCTTCCTGGCTGGCGCTACTGACGCGACCACCGCCCTGTGGGACAACGTAATGGAAGGCGTTAAACTGGAAAACCGCACTCACGCGCCAGTTGATTTCGATACCTCTGTTGCGTCTACCATCACTTCTCATGACGCTGGCTACATCAATAAGGCCCTTGAGAAAATCGTTGGCCTGCAGACTGAAGCTCCGCTGAAACGTGCGATTATCCCGTTTGGCGGCATTAAAATGGTTGAAGGTTCTTGCAAAGCGTACAACCGCGAGCTGGACCCGATGCTGAAGAAGATCTTCACCGACTTCCGCAAAACCCATAACCAGGGTGTTTTCGACGTCTACACCAAAGACATTCTGAACTGCCGTAAGTCTGGCGTTCTGACGGGTCTGCCAGACGCATATGGCCGTGGCCGTATCATCGGTGACTACCGTCGCGTTGCGCTGTACGGCATCGACTTCCTGATGAAAGACAAATACGCTCAGTTCGTGTCTCTGCAGTCCGATCTGGAAAACGGCGTAAACCTGGAAGCGACTATCCGTCTGCGTGAAGAAATCTCCGAGCAGTACCGTGCTCTGGGCCAGATCAAAGAAATGGCAGCGAAATACGGCTGCGATATCTCGGCTCCTGCAACCAACGCTCAGGAAGCTGTTCAGTGGACCTACTTCGGCTACCTGGCCGCTGTTAAGTCTCAGAACGGTGCAGCAATGTCCTTCGGTCGCGTATCCACCTTCCTGGATGCATACATCGAACGTGACCTGAAAGCAGGCAAAATCACTGAGCAAGACGCTCAGGAAATGATTGACCACCTGGTCATGAAACTGCGTATGGTTCGCTTCCTGCGTACCCCAGAATATGATGAGCTGTTCTCTGGTGACCCGATTTGGGCAACTGAATCTATCGGTGGTATGGGCGTTGATGGCCGTACTCTGGTCACCAAATCCAGCTTCCGTTTCCTGAACACCCTGTACACCATGGGGCCGTCTCCGGAGCCGAACATCACCGTTCTGTGGTCTGAAAAACTGCCACTGAACTTCAAGAAATTCGCGGCTAAAGTCTCCATCGATACCTCTTCTCTGCAATACGAGAACGACGATCTGATGCGTCCTGACTTCAACAACGACGACTACGCGATTGCCTGCTGCGTAAGCCCAATGGTTGTTGGTAAGCAAATGCAGTTCTTCGGTGCACGTGCAAACCTCGCGAAAACCATGCTGTACGCAATCAATGGCGGCGTGGACGAAAAACTGAAAATCCAGGTTGGCCCGAAATCTGCGCCAATCAAAGGTGACGTTCTGGACTTCAACGAAGTGATGGAACGTATGGATCACTTCATGGATTGGCTGGCTAAGCAGTATGTCACCGCTCTGAACGTTATCCACTACATGCATGACAAGTACAGCTACGAAGCTTCTCTGATGGCTCTGCACGACCGTGACGTGGTTCGCACTATGGCATGTGGTATCGCAGGTCTGTCCGTTGCAGCTGACTCCCTGTCTGCTATCAAATACGCGAAAGTTAAACCTGTTCGTGACGAAGACGGCCTGGCTATTGACTTCGAAATCGAAGGCGAATACCCGCAGTTTGGTAACAACGACTCTCGTGTAGATGACTTCGCGGTTGACCTGGTTGAACGTTTCATGAAGAAAATTCAGAAACTGACTACCTACCGTGATGCCATCCCGACTCAGTCCGTTCTGACCATCACGTCTAACGTTGTGTACGGTAAGAAAACCGGTAACACTCCAGATGGTCGTCGTGCTGGCGCGCCATTCGGTCCAGGTGCTAACCCAATGCACGGTCGTGACCAGAAAGGTGCTGTTGCCTCTCTGACCTCCGTTGCAAAACTGCCGTTTGCTTACGCTAAAGATGGTATCTCTTATACCTTCTCTATCGTTCCAAACGCACTGGGTAAAGACGACGAAGTTCGTAAAACCAACCTGGCGGGCCTGATGGATGGTTACTTCCATCACGAAGCCTCCATCGAAGGTGGTCAGCATCTGAACGTGAACGTCATGAACCGTGAAATGCTGCTCGATGCGATGGAACATCCGGAAAAATATCCGCAGCTGACCATCCGCGTTTCTGGTTATGCAGTACGTTTTAACTCCCTGACTAAAGAACAGCAGCAGGACGTTATCACTCGTACCTTCACTCAAACCATGTAATGTGTTTTGACTGAAAACGCGAAGTAAAAAGCGTACAATAAAGGCTCCACACCTGTGGGGCCTTTTTTTAACAATGACTCTCCTGCCCCAGCCTGCTTTGCCAGCCATCTATACTATGGGTATCTGTCAAAACAGACTTAACACAGCCGGCTTTGAGCTGTGCATACACTGGCCCCGGATGGGCCGTACCTGGAGATAACACCGCAATGTCAGTAATTGGTAACTTATTTCTCTAGATAACAAAATGAAATAAAAGGATTTATTTCGGGTCACGTCCACATATTGACCATCATCTCCCAAGCCCTGCCCTGTGCAGGGCTTTTTGTTGTTCAGAGTTGGCAGATCTGCGCCCTAAGCAAACTTAATACATACCATCGGATCAAAGAGGCCTCGCATTTGCGAGGCCTCGTTTTTACATCCAGGCGATTTGTTGCTGCCCTGTCGACGTGGGGTGAGGTAGGGCCGGTGTCACTTCACCCGGCTTTACGATGTAGCGCTCGACCGTTTCCGTCGTGACGAACGTGCAGCTGCAATTGATATTTGTGCACTGGTGATAACGCTCTTTTGTCGTGTCAGTAAAGTAACGACTGGTGCGAGCATGGGCGGCTGTATGGCATAACGGACAATGGAACATTTTTATCACCTCACCTTAATGATTTTATGTCGCCATTTTATCCATTAAAACCATATAAAACAAACAGATAAATTAAATCACTCACTCATAAATCACAGCTTCGTACTCCACATCAGAAAGCCTAACCTCAAGCTCTACGCCCGTCGTGAAGCCGTTATTGTTGAGGTTGTGGGTTACCTTACTGATTAACCATACCTGCTCGTCTATGACGCGCTTAAAGCCTGACACCCTGACCGGCATTTCCGGGTAAATATCTGCTCGACCGCCCGCGAGGGTGATTGAGAACTCAGCGACGCCGCGCTGCAATTTATCCCACTTCGCCTGAGCTGCACGCATGGCCTGCGCCTTTGACGCGTAAATCGTGGTCATGGCGAAAACATTATCCGACTCACCGGCCATATACTCGCCCTCGCGGGCTTCCTGCTCTTTCTGCTTTTTGGTCTTTGCCGTGCTGCTGACCGGTTTCGCTTTGGGATGCTGAAGCGCCCGCAGGTGCTGCTCTTTCGGCTTGCGCTTCAGCTTCACCTGTTGCGCCTGCTTCTGAGGCTTCGGGTCTTTGGTATGCAACCATTTAGCTGTCACCCCGGTATACGCCCCCCGGTCAGCAATCGCGAACTGATGCCGGTCACCATCACTGCGCTGAATAGTGATTTGTGGGATGGCCTTACCGCTGGCCGTCACGCCGCTTCCGGCTTTGAGCATCAGCAATTTGCCCGCCTTGACCGACACCGCCCCGCCGTTCCGCTCGGCGAGGCGGGTCAGGAATACCGCGTCGGATTCCTGCGACTGGTCAATATGCGCGATGTGGATACCCGCTAGCGAATCCGCCACGCTGGCCGTTAATTTATTGCGGGATGCAATTGCCCCCACCACTGCGCCAAGCGTGGTGTCATGCCAGGACTCTTCCCGGCGTGAATTGAGCGTTCCGCGAAAATCAGCACTCCGCGCCCGTAACGTCACCGTGTCCGGTGCGCCGTGGTGCTCCACCTCATCGACGGTAAAATCACCTTTTCCCACCAGGGCAAAACCTTTCCAACCGAGATAAAGCGACAGCACCGCCCCGCGCACCGGCAGCTCGACCAGCCCGTCACTGTCGTCGAGCTCGATGTCGAGCTGGTCAGCCTCAAACCCGCGATTGTCGGTCATGGTCAGGTTAATCAGCCTGTCACTGATATTGCCGGTGATGTCCTTGCTGTTGAGCGTCAGCATAAACTGAGGCGTCAGGGTTGCGCCTGAGCCGGTGACGATATCCAGCATGGTTAACCTCCCACCAGTGAAAGCACATTGCCCGCCTTACCGACAAGAGATTCGGCCTGCTTACCAATATCGCCATAGAGCGCCGCAAGGGAATCATCGACGCGCGTCAGTGACAGCGTGAAGCTGATTTTTCGCGGTGAGCCATCAGCGAAAAAGACGGTGCCGGTTTCGCTCACGTTGGTAATAACAAACATTCCGTAAATGGTGCCGGTACCGGAAATCAGGGGCCACGCCCGGCCCTCATCTGCCATCGCATAGAGCGCCAGCATCGAGAGCCGCCCGCCGGTCATTTCAGGGTACAAATCGCCAGTGAGGGTGATTTTGTCGTCGCCGGGGCCGAGGAACTGAAACGCATCACGCTTCCCGACCCGGCTGTTTGACGGCCACTGGTAATCCGCGCTGCGCTGCAAACTCTGATAAGGCAGCGACTGGCGCATAAACACAAACATTCCAAGAGTGAGCATCATCATCAGGCTCCTTAATCATGCATCATGCTGGCGCGGGCTTTAGCTCGCTTGTTGCGCTCGTATTTTTCAAGCGCATCCTGCAACTGGTTACCGAGCTGGCCGCCCGGCGCACCGCCGCCCTGTAACTGGATTTGATAGGTTGGGCTGCTCTGGTCGATGTACGTGCGACCGGCGGGCGCGGTGACCGGTTGATATGCCTGATAGCCCCCGTATGAGCTGGTCGCCGGAATGTACCCGCCTCCCTGCCCAACCGGCTGCGCCTTTGCCGTCGCCGCATCGATGGTGTCCGATTCCTTTTTAACGATGCCGAGCTTTTCGAGGATCACATCAAGGCCGCCGCGCAGCTTGTTGAAGATATTCAGCGGCAGCATCAGCGCATCCCCCAGCGCCCGGCCAAACGCCACCCCGGCATTTTTGCAGCCGTCTAAGGTTTCGTGCGTGGCTTTTACCGGCGCGATAAGGTCTTTAAACCATTTCCAGACTGCGCCGAGTTTCTGACCGAGCCCGTCAAAAACGGGAGCCAGCGGGGCGAACATCTCAGCCACCGGTGAAAATGCGGCAATAAGCCCCTGCACCACACCCGAGAAAACGGCGCTGATGGGCTCCCAGTATTTGCGGATGAGTAGCGCCCCGCCGACGACTGTCGCCACAACCGCAGTGACCACGGCGACAACCGCCCAAAGGGGCCACGAGATGGCCCCTATTACAGCAGCCGCGGCCGTGCCGATTGTCGAAAGGGCAAGGCTTAACATGCCCGCCGCCGCAACGATGGCATTGATACCCGCGATTACCGGCCACGCAATCAGCCCGATGCCGCCGAGTACGCCAATGACGGCCAGCGCACCTGTCGCGACGGTAAACAGGGTTTTTGTCAGCTCCGGGTTCGCTTTTGTCCAGGCGGCCACGGTACCGAGCCAGTCAGTAGCCGACACGGTGAGCCTGCGCAGGGCCGAATCCTCTTTATCAAACACCTCGATTTGCAGATCTTCCCACGCCGACTGGAGGTTTTTTAAATCCCCGTCGAGGTTGTCAGTCTGAATTTTTGCGATGAGCTCAGTCGTGCCAGTCGCGTTTTTAATCTCGTGACGCTTCCGGTCAAGCGAACCATTTCCGGCGGCGGCGACCAGCTTTATCGCGCCTTTCATGGCCTCCTCACCGAAAATCACTTTCAGGTATTCACCGGTTTCAGCAGTACCGAGTTTGTTTTTCACAAACGAGCGATTAATCGACCTGAGGATTTGCTCCACCGGGAGCATGTTGCCCTTCGAGTCACGGGTCTTTACGTTCAGCTCAGCCAGTGCATCGACGGCCTTACCAAGTGGAGCCTGAAGCCTGTTAAAAATGGCACTGGCCCCGGTACCCGCCATTGAGCCCTTAATCCCGTTATCGGCCATAATGCCGAGCATGGCAGTCGTGTCCTCGATGCTGGCCCCCGCCGCCTCCGCGACCGGTGCGACATACTTCATCGCCTCGCCGAGCTCGATAAGACCGGTATTAGACGAGGTAAATCCTTTCGTCATCACATCGGCAACACGCTGAATCTCCGTAGTCGGCAGGTTAAATGCGGATTGCATATTCGTGATGATGTCAGCCGCTTCGGCGATGTCGACATCTGCCGCCAGACTCAGGTTAACCGTCGAGCCGGTCGCTGCCAGCACGTCATCAGCTTTGTAGCCTGAACGGGCAAGCGTCGTCTGCGTTCGCGCCACATCACCGGGTGAAAATGCCGTGGTCGCCCCGATGTCGCGGGCCTGCTGGCGGATCTGCACCAGCTTTTCATCGCCTTTATCCAGGCCAAGAATGGCCTGCGTGCCTGACATCTGTTTATTAAAGCCGATACCCGGCGCAATAAACCGCGATGTCCCATAAAGCCCCGCCGTTGCCACACCGACCCCGGCCATACCTGCATTTCGCGCCCCGGCAGCGAGCGCCTGCCCGGATTCATAGCGGGCTTTCACAGCGGATAATTTCGCCTGCTGCGCACTGACCCGCGCCAGTGCTTCACGCTGGCGGTTTAACTGCGCAGTCGTTTGGCTGATGGAATTTTTCAGACGCAGCTCATCGTTCGCCAGTGTCCGGGTCTTAATCCCCGCCTGACCGAGTTCCTGCCGCTGACGCTGCACGGACAGACGCAGCCCGTTATATTTGAGCTGTAAGTCAGCCGCATTCTTTTGGGCAAGCTCCATTGCGCGGGCCTGCGCTTTTGTCGGATTTTCGGTGTTTCTAAAGGCCACCGACAACGCGGTCGCTTCCTGCTTCGCTTTGGCGAGTGACTGCCCCGTGACGGCCAGTTGGGCGCTGCTCTTACGAAAACCGTCGATTTTCGATGCCTGACCGTTCAGGTCGCGTAACGACTGCTGTGTCGAGCGAATATCACCCGACAGCGATTTACTCGCCGTCTGGATGGATTTAAAAGGTCGGGTTGCCAGGTCGACAGCTTTCAGCAGCACTTCGAGTTTGAGGTTATTACTCATTCGTGTTTCCGCTTCGCTGTAGCGCCTTGTCGCGCCATGTGATGAGCTCGGGAATACTCAGGGGATACAGCTCTGATGGCCCCCAGTGAAAAATCACTGCGACGTCGGCCATCAGGTCATCAACCGAGAAATTTTTCGGGAAGTTTACGCCGCCGAATTCGGTGACAAAAAACCGACCACCTCACCAGCGAAACTCAGCAGGTCCGGCAGCTCCAGCGCGGCAACCTCCTGCTCGGTCAGCGACGGCAGGGTCATGCGCGGCAGCACCTTAATCAGCGCATCGACGTCCGAGTTCGCCACCGCCGCCAGCCCGACACCGCGCAGGGTTCCGGCGGTCGGTTTCAGGAGGAACACCTCTTTAATTTCGGTCTCACCGCGCGTGATGGCTTTTACCAGGGTGATGACGTGTTGGTTTTCAGCTTTTTTCATGGTTTATCTTTCTCATTCAGTATTCAGGGAATCCCGGCCAGCGGCGCTGCCCGGGTGAACATTACATGCCGATGTTTCGGCGATGCTCCTCGAGCTTGTCGACGCCGTTCACCTTCTCAATCAGGTTCAGGGTGTCGATTTCGACCAGCTCCTTTCCGTTGAGAGTGAGCCTGTAATAGGTGCAGTCCATCGAGATTTTTGACTCGGTGTCCTCGCCCTGTTTGGCGTCGCCGGTGTCGATTTCTTTCTGACGGCCACGCAACACCACTTCGACCGGTACCGTCTCGCCGGTGTCGTCGCGCTGGTAGGAGCCAGCAAAACGCAGCGGCACCGCCGAGGCTGTCGCCGCAGCGTAGAGCGACCAGATAACGTCATCCGGAAATCCGCCGAGGGAAAACTCCGCCGCCAGCGCATCATCATCGAGACCGAGGTCGACCGGGGCCGCACCATTCATCCCGCCGCCGCGATATTTCTCGAGTTTGCGGGTCAGCTTTGGCAGCGTTACCGACTGGACGACACCGAGAAAGTTCGTGCCATCAACAAACAGATTCATGAGCTTTAACTTGCGGGGTAATGCCATGTCTCAGGCTCCTTATTTGCTGTTCACTGACGAGATGAGATTCGCCAGATATTTATCGGTAATGCGCTGGCGCAGGGTCAGGTTTTCGAGCGGCGGTACCGGCGTATAGTCGTAATCCAGATACAGCTTCCCGGCCTTCAGCGACTCCTTATCGTTGGCGCTGTCGTCAAACCAGCAGGTCGCATCAACGATATAGCCCCCGGTTTTCAGCTCGCGGAATTTCGCATTGATGCCGTCAACGATGTCGCGAATGAGTGTGGCGGTCACCGGTTTATCGACCGCCCACATATGCGCCTCAGCCATCGTGTCAGCGATAACCTGCGCGGTGCGAGTGTAGTTTTCAAACAGGAAAAGCGGGTCATCTGAGCAGGTGCGGTTCCCCCAGAAGCGGAAACCATCTTTGCGGATAATCGTGGTAATGCCCGCCTCGTTCAGCAGATCGGCATCGGTGCCGGGCTCCTGTAAATCCCAGAACACAGACGCACTGATACCGGTGACGCCATTCACGCCAACGTTAGACAGGGTTTTATGCCAGCCGGTGTCATTGTCGATTTTCGCTCGCAGACCGAGCGCTCGCGCGGTGGCGTACGCTGTTTCCGTCGCGTTAGCCGTGGTATCCCACGACAGGAAATCCGGCCAGATAACCATCAGCTCGCGGGCGCTGAAGTTGGCGCGGTACTTGATGGCATCAGAAATAGTTTTGCACCCCCAGGCGCTGACATAGCCGAAAGCCCGCAATTTTTGCGCCACCGGCACAAGTGCGGTCGCGACCTCCAGTGAATCGAGACCCGGCACGCCGAGAATACGCGGCTTAACACCTGTCACCGCCTGCGCGGTCAACAGTGCTTTCAGCCCGGTGTACTTCCCATTCTCATCGGTGGTACCGATGATGTTGGAGATGGTCTGCGCCTGCGCCGCATCCTCATCGTCGCCGGTGCCTTCTTCCACACGCACGACAACGGTCACCGGCTTTGACTGGTCAGCGATGGCCTGTAGCGAGCTGGCGAGCGTGCCTTTGGTACCGGCTTTCCCGATGACGCTTTGCGGGTTGGTAATTAACACCGGCTCATTGAGCGGGAAGGTCTCGACGTCAGCATCGCTGGCCGTACAGACCATCCCGACAATGGCGGTGGAAACCGTGGAAATGATGCGCGTGCCGTCGTTGACTTCGACGACCTGCACACCGTGATGAAAATCACTCATCCGTTTAACTCCGTTGGGTTGGGGTGCAACCATTTTCTGTTGTGTGTGCAACAGGTGCGACGGAATGGCGTTGGCGGAGATCTAACACAACAAACAAAAAGCCCTCCGGGTGTGGAGGGCTTCGTTTATGCAGGCTTTTCAGGCCACACTATATCCGTGGCGGCACTGATATCCAGCCGATTTAACATGACCCGGTAAAGTCTCCAGCGCTCAAGCGCTGCCAGCTCATCAGCGGTGGCAATCCCGAGCGTTTGTGCGTCCTGTAGCGGCAGAATCGCTGTGTTCGCCTCACTCATCAGCGTGGTGCGGGTCTCTTCCGCCTGGCGGATTAATTCAGCCCTGCCCGGCTCAGGCCTGGTTTTTAATACCGGCTGGCCGTGGTCGTCGGGCAAAATCTCTTTCCCGTTACCCTGATTATTAATTAAATAGCTATACCAGCGTTCTGACACTTCAACACCATCATCGGGCCAGCACCCGGCCTGTACATATGCCTCTTTCGAGCTGTCAGGGTAAAAGCCATTCGAGGTCGCGCTATAAAATATCGTCATATCATTTGCCCACCGCTATAAATCCAACCGTATTTTTCGCCGCTGCTTTAACCACAAAGCCAGTGGTGCTGACGCTGGAGGCACCCACGTCACCGTACGCACCACTATTAACAGTGAGAGAAAGAGAGGGGACCAGGCTAAAGGCCACCGGGAAGGTGAAACCCTGCCCGTCATTGCTCACTGCGACTTTCCCATACTGGATCAGCATTCCGGTATTCGTATCCCGAAACCATCCATTTACCGCCAGTGACGCGGAGTTAATTTTCTGAAATCGGGCATCTGATTCTGCTCTGGTATAGGCCTGTCCTGCCGGGGTATAGCTTCCTTTAGGCTGATATTTGTTATCGCTTTCAGCCTTTGTGTATGCCCCGATGTTCGCGGCAGGGATAGCGATATCAGCCGTGCCGTCAAACGCCACGCCCGCTATCTTACGGGCTGTAAACAGTCGGGTTGCAGAAACAGCGTTGCCATTATTCGCTAACGCTCCAATGTCAGCAGGGGTCGGTTTGTTCGCCGCGTCATACTGCTTCGTCCAGGCTGACCAGGCTCCGCTGTACATCGTACGGATGTAAGAGCGTGAATGGTTATACACCCGGTAAATCTGCGTGACGCCAGCGTGTTTATACACTTCGAGTGAACCGGCATTCGGCTCCGGGTAATTTTTCCCGCTCACCGCCTGCGCGTTAGCGGCCTGGTAATACAGCCCCGGCGTGGTGAATGCGTTCAGGTCAATTGCATTGCCAATGCTCACCGCCTGACCGTTAAAGATATCCTGCACGGTGATACTGATATCTCCCGTCAGCGCCCGGCCGTTCACCTTACGGGTGCCCGGTACGCGCCCGTTAGCATTGTCATTCACGACTTTCACTGCTTTCGGGGTTGCCGCCAGAATATCAGACGTGCTGTCGGTCGCACTGCTGAGCTGCACAATACCCTTTTGCGCCGTGGTCGCGTCCTGAGCCGTATATTTCCCTTTGGCGAGGTCATATGTGGCTTTCACTGCTTTCGGTGTCACAGCGAGCGTCTCAGACGTGCTGTCGGTCGCGCTGCTGAGCTGCACAATACCCTTTTGCGCTGTGGTCGCGTCCTGAGCCGTATATTTCCCTTTGGCAAGGTCATATGCCACCTTCACCGCTTTCGGCGTCGCAGCGAGCGCCTCAGACGCGCTGTCGGTGGCATTGCTGAGCTGGGTAAACCCTTTCTCTTTCAGCGTAGCGTCAGGATGGCGGCGCGACTGTTCGTGCTCCGCAATTTTGTCGTCAACATAGTCCTGCGTTGCCATCACCATTGATGAGTCGATGGCGAGCTCGACAGACTCAAGGTCGGACAGGATGATCACCATGCGCAGGGTCTGCGCCCGGCCGGAGCCTTCTTCCAGTTTTGGCTTGTAGCTCTCGGCCATGTTGCCAACGGCGACCAGCGTGCCGGTGTCGTCATACAACCCCATTTCACGCAGCCAGAAGCCGCCCGTTTCTGGCGGAATAACCAGCTCGGCTACCACATAATTTTTCTTCTTATTGTCCTGGCTGATTTTGTTCAGCGCATGACGCCAGACCTCATTGATGAGTTTTGTCTGGCCGGTGTTCGGCTCGGGCAGTGTACCGCCCCCATCACCGACAGCCATCGCCACAATGTTGACCTTTTTGCCACCCGGCGTCAGTGCGGCCGCAAATTTTGCCGCCCCGGCCGTGGTGACCACTGTTTTATATTTCACTGTCATTCTGCTCTCACTTAACCCGGATACACGGTAACGATGTCGCCGTCATAACTGACGCCCCCGGCGAAGAGATAACCGGCCACGTCCTGAATGATGTTGAGCCCGATAAGATGGCGACTGGCTGGTTTGGCATCGGCGATGAGCCGCTCCATCTCGAGATACATTTCCTCGGTGATGCCGGTTTCCAGCACACCAATATCGAGGCGAAAGGTGCCAGGCGGGTCACTGGTTTCCCACCACTCCGTCACGTTAATCACATACCCCAATGGCTCGACCACGCGGCGCACTGCGCCGATGGTGCCTTTGCGCCGGTGAATGTAAAAAGCTGCCCGAATAACGTCACGTTTGGTCTCTTCCGGCCAGTCGCTGTCCCAGCGGTCGACGGAATACGCCCAGGCGAGCCACGGCAGCAGATTCACCGGGCAGGTGTCAGGGTTCCATAAGCGCCGTAACGGGATCGGGGTGTTTTCGATTTCCGCACAGGCGCGGGCAGCGGCCACCTCCAGCGGCGATGACCCGACAGGCAGAAGTCGTGCCTCACTCATCCGAGCCCCCGAGCCTGATTTGATAATCTGAGCAGAAAGACGCCTGCGTTTTATCGAGCACAATGTCAGCGGCAGGTGCCGCCAGCTCGACCCGCTGCACCCCTTCAACATGCAGGGCGGCGTAAATGGCAGACTGCCGAATGTCACGCCCGAGCCGGTGCTGAGCGCTGATATAGGCTTTCAGTTTTGCTTCGGCTGCTGCGCGAATGGGTTCGCTCTCCGGGCCGGGGTAGATGTAAAGCGTCGCATCGATGGTGTAGTTAACAACCGCCGCCGACTGGACCGTCACCCGGTCGGCCACCGGCCTGACGTCTTCGTCGTTAAGCGCATTGCGCACCAAGGCCAGCAACGCATCCGATGCAGCGCCGTTATCCTCGCGGGAAAGCACGGAAATAGTCACGCACGCAGGCTCAGGGCTGATAACGGAAATATCAGCAACGCGACCGTCGGCGCTGCGGCCGTGAAACTCATACGCCCCTACTGGCCCCGCGACGCTCAAGCCCTCAAACGCCTGTTGCGCCCGCAGACGAAAATCCGTGTCGGACTCCATGACCGCCGGTGTCGGTGGGATGGTGCTGTCGTCGGCCGGGGTGATAATCAGGCGGGCGGTATTGGTGTTCGCGGCCATCACATCGAGGTCGTTGTTTTCGGAATACGCCATCGTGACGGCCAGCGCGGCCTCGTTCACTCGCTGACGCCATAACACTTCTCGGTATGAATTTTCTTCCAGATATTTCACCAGCGGATCGGATTCCAGTGCGAGCGTGCGGGCGATAGCCTCCTGCTGGTCTTCCGGATAGAGCGAAATCAGGGTCGCCTTACGTTCGGCGAGGATGGATTCATAATCCAGCGTTTCCACCACGTCGGGCGCGGGGAGCTGGCTCAGGTCGATAATGGCCATAGGTTCAACTCACTGGAATGGTCAGGGATAAAGGGGCGGCTGAGTCTTTGATTTCCCCGGTCAGGTCAACAATCATCTGCCCGTTAAACTGGCGCTCAATTGTCAGTGACATGATGGTGACGCGGGGCTCCCACTTCAGCAGCGCCATATAACAGGCACACATCATCTGAAGGTTCAGTGCATCGTTTTGCGGCATATCAATCAGGGAGGACAGCAGCGAGCCGTAATCACGGCGCATCACCCGCGACCCGACCGGCGTGCGAAGGATATCGCTCACGCTCTGGCGGATATGGTCAGCATCGGTAATGGCCCGGCCGGTCTCCCGGTTCATGCCAATATAACGGGCCGTCATTTCGTACCCTCCGTCCGGCTGTTCCCGCGTTCGACGCCGCCGTGGTCATGGTCATCCACCTGCACGCCGTTGGAGGTAAATTTCCCGCCTGCGTGCTCGATGTTGCCGCTCATCTTCCCGCCCTTCCTAACTTCGAGCGTGCCGGTGATGAGCTTGTTGGTACACACCACTTCCGGCGTATCGAGCGTGACGCGAGTGTCGGCCTTAATCATGACGACCGGCACCGTGGCGGTAATTGATTTCGAAGCGGTGACCTCGGCGGTGGTGATGCCGGTAACCGAAAGCGCCCCGGAGTCGGGTTCGTACTCGATAACTGCACCATCAGGAAAGGCAATGTGAAACGCGTCGGCGGAGGCCGAGGGTGCGGGATGGTCATCAGAGAAAATGGCAGGCAGGACAAACGCCGTATCGAGCTCACCGCCCACGGCAAGAATTAATACCTGCTCACCTACGGAGGGAGCCCACCACGTGCGCGAGCGTCCGGCACGATGCGTCAGCCACTGAAGCCAGTCGGTAACAATGCCGCCGGTCTGCACGCGACAGCGACCCGCATCAAGGTCAGTCTCGATGATGACGCCGGTGCGAATGAGATTGCGCAGCAGGCGCAAAATATCCTGAAGAGTGGATTGTGTTTTCATGCTGGAAAGGATGCCGCCATACAAATTAAGCAACAACCAAACAGATTTGTCTCACACATGCGACAACAAGTATATAAGGGTATCAATACTGCTTGCTTTAAATATAAGTGCTGCAAATAATAATGCATGTTCCAAGCCCCCTCCCTTAATTGCTCCCTTGCTTTATTACTCGATATATCAAAAATAATTGAAAAAAATCAATCCGCCGTGTATAAACACTTCACATTATAAATGTATTTAAAAGGTCTAAAATGAAGGAAAACAATACCTTTTGTGGTTCAAAAATAACTCAATTCAATGCGACGGTCGGTAGGAATGGTAGTATGGAAGCTGGTGACAACCCTCGATCAAATGTTTTTTATGCTGAAGGATTTGAAATCGCTGCTTTAGAAATGATAGACATTTCCTTAAAGAGTGAGAAGTATGAGCATAGTGTAGATACGCTAGTTTATCCTATATGTTTCAATATGCGACACTCTGTCGAATTAAGGTTAAAAAAACTTTGGATGGATCTTTGTACTCTATCTAAGTTAAGAATTGAAAAACTAAAAGCCTATAGACAAGAAAAGCTTGATAAAGATCCTAGTCTTGATAAAACAAAAACGCTTACCTTCCCAGATATAAAAGCATTGCAGTACCATGATATAAATGCGATCTGGATGAATATAAGTGAGTACGCACCAATAATTGATGAAAGGTTCACCTCTCTAACAAATTTACTCGCAGAATTTATTCAAGATATTTCAGAAATCGACCCTACCGGACAAACATTTAGATATCCCGCAGACAATGAGAGCAAGACACATTTGCTCGACACCCCTTTAATAAGCATTCCTATTTTAAAAATTAGATTCAAAAACTTAAAAAACGCATTGGTATTATTAAATGAACTAGCTGAGCAAATAATCAGTGAATATTATTCATGCAGAGAATACAATGCAGAAAAGAATGAGTATATAACTGGAACCAGAATATCACACACCAATAAATTATCTTACTTTGATATAATTAATATAACCTATTCAATGTCAAAGTACCTTAACTCAGCAGAACCATGTCATGTCGCCGCTAAAGATGATATTAAGATGAGATTCAACTTGAGCAATAAAGATTATGGCAAGGCTGTAAATATAATACATAATGACTCCATTTTAAATAATTTATTAAATAAAACTAACCAGCTGAAATTTCTGAATGTCGAAGATCTTTATCGGTTATTTGATATAATAAATTCACATGCGCCCCTTACCGAACTATACACTGCCGCCTCAGATCAAGGGTCTTTAATTGACTGGAGTTCTCAGGGTTTACTTGCCATATTCGACTCCGAAACCACTCAAAGAAAAATTGATGCGTTAAGTGATTTATTAACTGCTTTTGATGACAACAAGTTGGCTGAAATAGTATCACTATATCTTCTTCAAAAGAGTGATCTTTATTATGCGAATTACATGAGATTATTAAAAACCAACCTTCAGGAATTGAAATCCTTTAATGGCGAGATTGAAGAAAAAAAAGATTACGTTAATCATTATCTTGAAAAAACAAACCTAGCGCAATATATCATAACTTCTCTTTATTTATTCAATTTTAAAGGCGTAGTACACGATATTGTTACTAATCATGGCATATCCAGTGTTAAATGGTATGTGAGATTAACTAATGGGAAGCATAGAACAGCCTATTCAGAACACGCGAGTTTCTTGATGAATATCGCATCAGTCGAAAATGAAACCGCCAATGCAAATGCCTTCATTGATAAGTTAAAACGCAAATGATTCAGTGGGACTTGCTATTTAAATAATAAAAAAACCTCACAATGAAGGGTATTGCTCCATTGAAGCTTACTAAATAAAAATATCAGAATTTAACAACAAAGGAGGACAAACAATTTTACAACCATCCCAAGCAATAAAATTAATATGCTTGATAGCGGTCAAGAATTAAGTCTGAAATCAAGACTTTGATCTTTTGATTGTATCCAATTAAAGGCCGCTCCGGGTATTGCACATCTTCACTGTGTAGATTTGGTCGGTCTTTAAGCCCAAACTGATGCACCTTAACCATACGTTGCACCTTGCCTGCAAACTCCACGACAGCAGCATCATCACGTCCGCTAGCCTTCATAAAGCGGTTAGTGCGAAGTTTCGCGAACATCTCGCGCTTTACCCGGCCCTTTTTGGCCCTGACCGGCTGGCGCTTTCTGGCGGCATACGGCGTGCCGTCCGGGGCTTTCTGCGTTTTGATACGACGCTGCTGTCGGGTGCGTAACGTCTTCGCAATATCGGCGGCCATCCGTCGACGACTCACCGGTGACAGCGCCGCAATCAGCCCGGCCAGCCGGTCATCAAAGGGTTTAAATTCATTCATCCCATTCGCTCACAAGCTCGCCGTGAACATACAGCTTCATCGGGCGGGTCACTGGCTCTGGCGGCTGCGGTTCGGGCGCGTGCTCGATGTGCAGTTCGGCCCCGACTTCTTTGACGATGGTGCGCTCGGTCAGTAGCAGACTGATGCTGAGGTCGATGCTGTCGTCGTTGTTAATGTCTGCCTCGTAGATGAAGCCCCGTTTACGTCCCTCATCCGTAGTCATGATGTCGGCCTGCTGGACCCTGAGCCATGCCTGAATCGGCACGAGGATCAAATCAATATCGCCCGGAAAATCGGTAACCACCACGTTGAGCGTGTACTGATTTTCAAACGACAGCGATGTCGCAAGCGTGGAGGCCAGTTTTCCGTTATCGATAAAAATGCGCATCATGTCGGGGTTCGCTTTCAGCACCGGCACGGCATCAGTTAAGGCGTTGCGCAGACTCTTCGGTTTGAACATCAGTTTTATCCTGACAGGCTTTAATCGTTTCGACCTGAAGCGCACAGCTTTCGAGCGCGGTTTCGAGCTGGCGAATGTCGGCGCTCAGGTCGCCATTGGTTAACGGGTCACTGCCCGGCATCGGACACAGGCTGACTCTCGGGCAGGCGTTCAGCACAACGACCGGCTGCGATGCAGGGGGCGCGTCGGTGCAGGCTGCGCACAGCAGCAGGCAGCTCAGCGCTGTACCAGCGGCGTAAATCCTCGTTTTCATTGAGTAGCCTCGTGATGGTTCGCTCCCGACGCGCGGCCCGCGTTCCGGCGGCGGCGAGTTTCTGGCGCAGTTGCACCTGCGCCCGGTCATTGTCCGCACTCAGGCGCTGCGCGGTGAGTAGCTGGTTTTTCAGCATGGTGATAGTGCGTTTCTGGTCGCTGGCGACGTCATTCGCGCGGGTAAACGTGCGGCTGAGCTTGCTGTTTTCATGCTTCAGCCAGACCAGCGCCAGTCCGGCTATCACCAGTAAAATCATCAGTGTTTTCATTTTGCCCCCTGCATACAGTGCGACCATTCCCGGGCGCGACGGTTTTCAAGTCCGGTATTCCTGACGCCGTTCACGTACACCCAGCGGGTGAGCTGGTCGCACGCCTGCGCCCACTGCTGACGCTTAATAAACGAGACCAGCGTCGAGCGACAGGCCGCACCGGTGCCAACGTTAAAGGCGAAACTGACGAGCGAGTCATAGACCGGCTGCGGCATCTTCCCCGGCACGCACACCGCCAGCCGTCGCTCAGTATTGAGCACGTCAGCGACCAGATTCACCGCGGCATCGTGTTCGGTGATATTGCGTTTGGGTACCACCCCGGCAGTGTGGCCGATGCCTGACGTCCACACGCCCGCGCTGCACTGGTAGGGGCGCAACCGGCACCCCTCTAGGTCTGCAATCAGGGCGAGACCCTCCGGCGAGGTATTCAGCAGACGAAAATCAGGCACCAGTGCCGCCAGCGCCAGCACGACGGCCACACTGCAACGTTTAACGACTGAGGCCACGAATTACCCCCTTATCGATTCCGGCCGCAACGAGATAGCGGTAGGTCTGGCGGCGGTACCAGAAATTCACCAGCGCGGTGAAAATGGCGCACCCACCGCCGACATACAGCGCGAGTTTTTCCGGGGTCTGCGTGCCGAAATAGGCCAGCGCCACGGAAAACCAGTACGTCAGAAACGTTGTGATTTTTTCCATCGTTAATCCCACAGGTTAAGGGTCTCCGTGACGGCGGCTGTGTCGACGACCGGCAGACTGGCGGACGTGCCGTGCGGCAGGATGGCCCCCAGCTCAGCCAGACCCGGATTAGCGGCGAGCACCGCCTCGACAACCCCCTCAGTGCGGCCGTAATGGCGATGACACAAGGCGTCGAGGGTGTCGCCCTGTTGCGCGATGACGTTCATCAGATTTGCCCCACGATGCAGCGGGCTTTGTCCTGGATACGGGCCACTGACCAGCGCATATCCCGCCACAGCTCATCGATGGTGCTGTCGATGCTGTCGGCCTTTTTGTCACCTTTGGCGCTCGCATCCACCCCGCGATAACGCTCATAGAGCGTGGCGGTGGTCATGGCACACACGGCGTTGAAATAGTGGAAAACGCGCACGCTCTCTCCGTCGAGCTCATCGGTCGGCACCTCAGCGAGGGTTGCGTGACCGGCCCCGAGCTGAAGGTCGCGCCAGTCGCGCAGCTCGGCGTTGGTTTCGGCCATCCCGGCCTTAATTGCCCGGCGCAGGCGTACAGGAGAAACCGTCTGCTCGAGGCGCATTTCTTCCCGCACACGCTTCGGGTCAACGTCCGGGAAAAAGCCGGTGTTTTTTATCACCGGTTCATCGTCCGGCACCGGGGGGATCACCAGCGGCTCGCGCGGTCGTGCCGGGTTACTGACTACAAGCGTCGTCATGACTACCTCTGAAATAGGTGGGCGGTGGACGCTGGCCTCTGTTCAGGTGAAACACCTGCCTCGGCCAGCGTGCCGCCCGGCGCGGGGCGCATTCTGTTAACCGGCGACTTTCCTCGGGCGACCACGCCCCCGTTTCGCCGGTGAATCGGTTGTTTTCTTGGTGGCCTTTTTCGCAGGCTTCGGCGGGGTTTTCTTCACCGGGGCGACAGGCTTCAGCTCCCGGCCGAGGCGCTCGATGTCTTTTTTCACGCCGCAACTGTCATCCAACTGAATGGCCCGTTGCAGGTGCGTCATCGCCTCAGTCAGCAGACCGGTATCGCGCAGGACAAGACCGGCGACCTTATGCAGGCGGGCGCGAACCTCGTCAGGCATATCGGCGGTGCGGGTCATCTCGATAACGGTCAGAAGCGGCTGCACGTCCACCGGCTGACTGGCAGCGCGGGCGCGAAGTGCGGCCAGCGCCACCTCTTCGGCCAGCATGTACGGCGCGGTGCGCGCGTGACCGTCTGGCATCGACAGGCCAAAACGCAGCGCGTAGCGGGCAATCTCAATCGCGCCGGGAATATCCCCGGCATCGAGACGCCACAGCAGCACGGTCATCAGGATGTCATCCTGCGCCCCGGTGCCGGTCTCGAGTACGCCGGTCACCCACGGCAGATAAAACGGCAGCAGCTCGCGCTTTTTGTCTGCTTTGCGTTCCCGGGAATGGATTTGTGAAAGCGTCCTGCGGTCTGCGGCCAGCTTCACGAGCATTTGCTCATAAGCCGTGGCATGGCGCAGCGGGTGCTGTTCCCGCTGCGATGCCTGTTCGGCCGAGACCCGCATCGCGTGACGCCGTGCGGGGCTCGCCATCGGTTACGCCTCCCCGCCGTCGGTATGCGCGTCAGCCTTTGGGGCGTCTGCGTGTTGAGTGACGACCCCGGCGGTCAGCGCCTGCATGGCTTTCACCATTTCGGCCGCAAACACTTTCGCGCTCGCCGCTTCCGGGGTGGCTTCTTCGTCCTGCTCGAGGATTTCGATGTTTTCAATCAGGCAACCGGCCGCGTAATCCTCGATAACGAAATCGACTTTTACCTGCTCGTAGTTTTCCACCTGGTCGAGTTTCGGGTTTTCGACGATGTGGCGACGGTGGCCGTCTTCGTACAGGTAGATGGAAATGTTATCCAGCGTGGTGATGAACACGCTGTTCGCCGGGAAGAACGGCGCACGCACCGCCTGAAGCTGGCCGATGGTTTTCTGGCTGACAATCAGCTCTGCGGCGAGCTGTTCGCTGTTGGCCTGGAATTTGTTAATCATCGGGAAATATTTGTCGGTCAGGATGCGACGACCGCAGATGACCACCATTTCCGGGTTTTCGCGGTGGATCTCTTCAATCAGGGATTCGTGCGCATCCATCACCAGCGCGTCGAGGTTGGCGTAATGCCCGCCTTTACCGACTTTAATCGTGTCGGAAATGACGGTGCCGTCATCATCGACGACGTGCGACATCACGCGCTCTGGCGCATCGTTGCGGTACTTTTGCAGCCAGCCGACCGCCACGTCCTGAAGCAACGGGTTTTTCGTGCGGTCGGAGGTGGGGGCGCGGCTCGTGCCGTTAAACCCGATAGTGATGTAATCCAGCGCCTGACGCTTGATGATGGCGTTGCGAATACGGATCTGAAAATCTTCAAATCGCGCCCACAGGTCGAGCTTGTTGTACTTCAGGTTGTAATCGAAGTTGACCGGTTTGCAGAAGTAGCGGAACGCGTCCAGCTTCGAGAAATCCGCCGTTTTGCGCTCGATACCGCCGTCGGTGTCGGTGGTGCTGGCGATGGTGCCGGTGACATCGATACCGACTTTTTCCTCGGTCAGCTCACCCACGGTCACCATGTTGATGAGTTGCAGGAACGAGGACGACTGCTGGATTTTGTCGAAGAGCTTTTGCGTGACGGACGGCTCGACGTTGAATTTTTTATCGAGGTCCGGCACCTCCACGCCGTTCAGCTCGGCGAGGCGGCTCAGATATTTGTTGAATTTAAAACGGGTCTCTTTACGCATTGATTTTTATCCTGTTTGAAATGGGTAAATCAGCAGTCGGTCAGCGTCACATCCGCCGCATCCCCGCCGGTGCTCAGCAGGCGACGCGGCTGTTTAATGCTTTCGGTTTTGTCGAGGGTGGTTTTAATGGTGCTGAACTGCTGCGCCGTGTCATTCCCCTGCGCGGCGACGTCCTGCTTCAGGGTCGCGAGTTCGGTTTCCAGCGCAGCAAATCGGGCTTCGGTCGCGTCATCGCCGGTCTGCACACGCTCGGCGATGGAGGTCACCGCTTCATGCACGTCGGCGAAACGGGCGTCATCGCTCTGTTGCTTGCGGCTGAAAATGGTTTTGACGGTGTCGGTCAGCTTGTTGAGCAGGGTTTCGGGCTGGTCTTCAAACTCCAGCTCGGCGAGGGTCGCTACCGAAAACAGGTCGCCCGGCTGCTCTTTCTTGCCGTTCAGCGGGTTCGACGTGGCGCGACTGCAAAATTCGAGGTACTCGGTGCCGAGGCTCGCCGGGTCATCGGTCACGGCCAGCCCGGTGAGATAGCACTTGCCGGAGTTGGCGAAGTTCGGGCGAATTTCCATCGAGGTGTAAACCTTCTGGCCTTTCGCCACCATGTCGATGAGGTTATCGAGCGGGGTGATTCTGCCAAACAGCGCCAGCTTGCCTTTCAGCGCTGAGTCATCATTGATGACTTCGGCTTTCACCTCGGCAACGTCGCCATAGCGTCCGTACTGACCGTCGGGATTGATGCTGCGGATATGTTCGAGATTAATGCGGCAACCGTAGACGCGCGGGTCAAAGGTGTCGGCCATTTCCTGAATGTCTGAGGCGCTGATGACGCGACCGTCGCAGGTGTCACCCTCGACGCCGATGCGAAACCATTTCGAGATTTTGGAGGCTTTTTTTGCCATGAGTCAGGTGTCCTGAGGTTGGGTTTTCGGGTCAGGCTTAGTTTCCCGACTCACCCCCGCAGCGGCTACCGATTGCGGGTGGCGTACCCCTGACACAACAGGGCTTTAGCGATTCACCGCCCCTGTTTCTTTAGCCTTGCCCTGTATCAACCACGGCGAGGCAAACATGACCATCACCACTGAGACCACACTCCTGAGTGACCCACGACGACAGGCGGCGCTGCTGTTCTGGCAGGGCTTTTCCGTGCCGCAAATCTCGGAGATGTTGCAGACCAAACGCCCCACGGTGCAGAGCTGGAAACAGCGCGACCAGTGGGAAGCGACCGCCCCCCTGACGCGCGTCGAAACCACGCTCGAAGCACGACTTATCCAGCTGTATGCAAAGCCCGACCTGACGGCACACGATTTCAAGGTCGCCGACTTTCTGGCGCGACAAATGGAGCGTCTGGCGCGGGTGAACCGCTACGGCCAGACCGGTAACGAGGCGGATTTAAATCCCAACGTCGCCAACCGAAACAAGGGCGAGAAGAAGAAGCCGAAAAAGAATTTTTTCAGCGATGAGGCTATCGAAAAGCTCGAGGACATTTTCCTCGACCAGTCATTCGACTATCAGCTCGACTGGTACCGCGCCGGGCTGGCGCACCGTATCCGTCATATCCTCAAATCCCGCCAGATTGGGGCGACGTTTTATTTTGCACGTGAAGCGCTGATGCGGGCGCTGAAGACCGGCAATAACCAGATTTTCCTGTCGGCCAGTAAAACGCAGGCTTACGTATTCCGCGAGTACATCATCCAGTTTGCGAAGCTGGCCGAGGTCGAGCTCACCGGCGACCCGATTGTCATCGGCAACAATGGCGCGAAGCTGATTTTTCTCGGTACCAATTCCAACACTGCGCAAAGCCATAACGGAGATTTGTACGTCGATGAAATTTTCTGGATCCCCAATTTCCAGCAACTGAAAAAAGTCTCATCGGGGATGTCTTCGCAGGAGCACCTGCGTACAACGTATTTTTCGACGCCTTCCTCACTGGCGCACGGGGCTTATCCGTTCTGGTCAGGGGAACAATTCAACCGTGGCCGGTCCAACGCCAGCGAGCGCGTCGACATCGATATCACGCACGCCGCACTGGCGAAGGGCGTCGCCTGCCCGGACGGCCAGTGGCGGCAGATTGTCACGCTTGAGGACGCGCTCGCCAAAGGCTGTACCCTGTTTAATATCGACACCCTGCGCCGGGAAAACAGCGTCGATGACTTCCGCAATCTGTTTATGTGCGAGTTCGTCGACGACAAAGCGTCGGTATTCCCGTTCGAGGAATTACAGCGCTGCATGGTCGACAGTCTGGAGAAATGGGAAGACGTCGCGCCGTTCGCCGACCGGCCATTCGGTCACCGTCCGGTCTGGGTCGGGTATGACCCGTCACTACGCGGCGACAGTGCCGGATGTGTGGTTATCGCGCCGCCGGTGGTCGCCGGGGGCAAATTCCGCATCCTTGAGCGTCATCAGTGGAAAGGCATGGACTTCGCGCAGCAGGCCGAATCCATCCGCGAGCTGACGCTCAAATATAACGTCGAGTACATCGGTATCGATGCGACCGGGCTCGGTCAGGGCGTCTTCCAGCTCGTGCGCTCGTTCTACCCGGCCGCTCGTGAAATTCGCTACACCCCGGAAATGAAGACCGCGATGGTGCTGAAAGCCAAAGACACCATCACGCGCGGCTGCCTCGAGTACGACGTCGGTGCAACCGACCTCACGCAGTCGTTTATGTCCATCCGCAAAACCATGACCAGCAGCGGGCGCAGCGCAACCTATGAGGCCAGCCGCACCGAGGAAGCCAGTCATGCCGATCTGGCCTGGGCGACCATGCACGTCTTAATTAACGAGCCACTGACCGCCGCCAGCGGCCAGCCTTCATCCTCGATTATGGAATTTTATTAATGAGCAAACGCAGCAAGAAAAACCAATACACCACAAAGCCACGCCAGCACACCGCCGCGCCCGCTCAGAGCATGGAAGCATTCACCTTTGGCGAGCCGACGGCGGTGCTCGACCGCCGCGATATTCTCGATTACGTGGAATGCGTCGATAACGGCCAGTGGTACGAGCCGCCGGTGAGTTTCTCGGGGCTGGCGAAAAGTATGCGAGCCGCCGTGCACCACAGCTCACCGATTTACGTGAAGCGTAATATTCTGGTCTCGACCTACATTCCGCACCCGAAATTATCCCGGCAGGACTTCAGCCGCTTCGTGCTCGATTTTCTGGTCTTCGGTAACGCCTTTCTTGAAATGCGCCGGAGCCTGAGCGGCAAGGCCGTCAAATTTGAGACCTCACCGGCCAAATACACCCGGCGCGGCGTTGAGGATGATGCTTACTGGTATATTCAGTCTTTCACGCAGGCGCATCAGTTCGCCCCCGGCTCGGTGTTTCACCTGCTGGAGCCGGACATCAATCAGGAACTCTATGGCCTGCCGGAATACCTGAGCGCACTCAATTCCGCCTGGCTGAATGAATCCGCGACTCTGTTTCGCCGTAAGTATTACCAGAACGGGGCGCATGCCGGGTACATCATGTATGTGACCGACGCCGCCCAAAGCAGCACCGACGTCGAAGCGCTGCGCAAAGCGATGCGTGACTCGAAAGGATTGGGGAATTTTAAGAATCTGTTTTTCTACGCGCCGAACGGCAAAGCCGACGGGATTAAAATCGTGCCGCTGAGCGAAGTCGCCACAAAGGATGATTTCTTTAACATCAAGAAAGTCAGCGCCGCCGATATGCTCGATGCACACCGCATCCCGTTCCAGCTCATGGGAGGCAAGCCCGAGAATGTCGGCTCACTCGGCGACGTTGAGAAGGTCGCGAAGGTCTTTGTGCGTAACGAACTCAGCCCGCTACAATCACGCTTCATGGAGCTGAACGAATGGGCAGGCGAAGAGGTTATCCGCTTTAAAAAATACTCGCTTGAACCCGAGGACGAGTAACGATCGCAGCCGCCGAAAGGCGGCTTTTTACTGCCCCGCATCAGACGCCCACAGCAGCGCCACACGCCGATAATACACCGCGACACTTTACGGCTCATCCGCACAGGTTACGGACTCACAGCGACGCGCTCAGACGCGAGAAAATAATTATCAGCACCACGCCTGGCGCGCAATGCTTTCCCCGCCACGCCTGCCCGCTTTAGGGGTCGGTTTTAATGCAGTTGCATTTTTATCGAAAGCAACTTCGCATAAGACCGCCCCTACACTGACTAAATTCTTTATTCTCATGCAATCTAATTCAAAAAAATGCATGCAGAGTGTCAAAGGTCATCAATTAAACCTAAAGGTAAACCATCCTCACCAACGGAGCTATAATGAGCAACAATATTCGAGAGGTCACTGGTAGAGAATGAATTAGGCAAATCATTATCAACTAAAATAATTTGACAAGGAACATTTTTTCTCTCTGCTTTTTGAACAGTATTTAGTAACTGTTCATAAATATTCTGATACTTCATAGGATCCGACATACCCTCAAGTTCATCCTCGACTGAGAGAGTTTCCCGCGCATACTTTTCCTTGGTTTGTTTTCCTAAATATTTACCAACCGTATCAAATATCAAAAGTAATGGGTGGTTGATGTTGTAATCTATTGCGTAATCAAGAATAGATAGAAGGTAACCAATTGACGAGATAGTCCTTAAACCTCCTGATGTGATCTTGAAATACTCCTTACCTCTTATAACAGGAATAAATTGACTTTCAGACATTTTTATCCCAGTTCTGTTTTTTATATTAATGCCTTTCAAGTACTGGTTAAATCTGTCGCCTAAAGCCTGTAAAATCCCTTCCATGCTAGGTGCATTTTTCTTTAATGCATCAAGGCGTTCAGTTAAAGCTTGAATGTCCTTTAGCAAAACTTGATGCTTTTCAAGAAGCTCTTCTTGCTGGTTCCTTACCTTCAAATCTTTTATTAACTGCTCCCTAGCCTTCTCTTTCTTTGATACTTCCTTAATAAAAGAATCTCTCTGGGTCAGGAATGGAGTAATCATCGCTTGGCTTTCTTCGTCAATTAACTCTCTTAATTCATTAAGTTGCTCATCCAACTCATCTTTATCAATAGATGTATTATTTAGATCTGATAACATTTCAGTGATCATATCATTAATATTTCTTCGGCGTCGATTAAGCGAACCTAGCTCTTCATTGAGAGCTTTCTCTGACGATATTTCAAATGGAAAATCAGAATCATTAATTTTAATATGACTATCGCATATAGGGCATGAAAATACTTCTGCATCCAAAATACCAATGCGAGAGTTTGCTGATCTTATTGCTTTGAGTTTTTCAATATCATTATCATAATCATTTTTTAATCGAGAATATTTTTCTATCTTATCTTCAAGCGCACCAATATTTAATAAGCACTCTTTATACTTTAATGAAAGAAAATTATGTGCATCCTTCAGTTCTGTGTACTGTGTAGAGCTAGCTTTCATATTCTTATCGAGCTCAGCTAAACCAGCAACAAGTTCCTCTAGAATGAGATCTATTTTGTTAATTTCATCATCAATCGAGTCAATAGTTTCATAATCAGTATCGCGAAGAAATTCAGATATTATCTGGTATTTTTTATTTAATTCATTTACTAAACTGCTTTTTACTGATATCTCACCTTGGAGTCTTGCAATGCTTTCATCTAACACATTAAACATGTATTTAAAAACTTCTTTCGTAAATACATAGCGAGACATATCTGTTAATTGAAGGAACGATTTACTACCAATATCATCCTGATTTACATAAACAAATTTATATATATTTCTAAAGCTTAACCTGCGCATCTGTGAGTTTTGTTTAGACGGCGATACTTTGATTTCAATTTTCGGGAAGTTAAGGCTGTCAAGTAAAAACTCCGAGAACACACCATCAACGTTAGATATAACAGTATAATTCGGTGCGTATTTTTTCGGGAAGTGTTTCTTAATATCATCAAATCCACAGCGATAAACTTCTATTGATTTTTTATAATCATAAATATCTCTTACTATTGTGAATACCGTATCATTAATCACTATTTCAAGGGCAGCATGATTTACTGATGCTTTGATCTCATCCGCTAAATCTATAGAACTAGCGCCTAAAAGATAATTAATAAATTCCAGTATGCTTGACTTCCCTGTATCAGAATCGCCGTAGATGACATTAAGGCCTTGATAAAAAGGAATTACATAATTTTTTCTTTTACCAACAAGAATCAAACCATTTATGTTGAGATATGACTTCATCATTTCCCCTTAAAAACTTGATTTATTACGGAGTTTAATTTAGACGTAGATAATGCCTGCAAAGGCAACAATGCTTTTGCTAATCGGCTTATTTCTTTAAAATACCCATCGGTGAATGAATCAGCAAACACCTTACCTTTTTCAGATAAGAATAGCTTAACGCTTTCATCGTTTTTTTTCTCAGCCGAGAGCAAACCTCGCATCGACATTATCTTTATTAGATATTTGACTTTAGAATTATCAAATAAAATATCTACATTTGATGAAAAACTTTTTATTGTATAAGTTAATTGTGGCTCAACACATGCAGGTTTTTTACCCGAAACTGCAAGTGCAGAATCAATTTTTGATGGGTTTCTTATCAAATACAAAAAAATCTGTAATTTGTTGATATCTAGAGATAACCCCCCTTTTTTACTATGCGCTAATATTGAAACAGTGATAGCGAGCATAGCTATATTCAAACTATATTCTTCATCTAGAGGGATATATGGTAAATTATTTTCCCTCATAACCACCTCGCCGTAATTGCTCTAGAGTCTCTATGCTAGTCCCGGAAGACCAAACAATATCCCGGTCATTTTTGTTTGCTAATTGATGCAACATTCCTTTTTTGTGTACCGTTTCCAGACTCTTTATAAGTGAATCTAGCGATGATTTATCCTCTCGGGAAATCCGAGCATGAACCGCAGATATGAATTTATCTGGCGCAATCGAATTGGCTATATGTTGTTCATACTCTTCTTGGTAAATCTCTCTAATTTTTGAATATAAATGCCCGAGTAATACTCTGTCATAATCACTTGTGAAAATATTCCGCATCAACTCGGCATTATAATAATACTCCTTTGCATGCATTGTGATATCTTGGTGTATGTCTGCGACAATCATTTTCAAAACAAAATATTCGTTATCGTATTGCTGCTCATCCGCAAGACGCTCAATACATATTTTCTTTGGTGCTTCTAAATTAATTTGCTGGATAAACTGCTTTACCGCAACATACACTGTGGTTGTGTTATTTTCAGGCTTGCAAATTGAACTATGCCCCTCATTAACTGCAATAGAGTTCTTTCGTTCGCTATCCATAGGTAAAGCGCTTTTTTTATCAACAATCGCGTCATGTGATCCATAAACGTATCTGGTAATAGGCAGCCGCTTAGTACAGTTTAACCAGCGTCTATTCAAGGTGTCGGTTGCTTCACTCAACAATGCAAGATCGACTAACTGAGCATTCGAAGACACCATTGAAGATATACTCGCTAACTTTGCCCCAGAATGAGGAACCGCCAACGAAATGAATCCAATTATGTTTGATTGTTCCTCATGCTCAATTTTTTTAAGTATAAAGTTTTTTGATATTAAACCGCCCATACTATGCGCGATTATTATTATTCGGGAGTACTCCGACAGATTAACCCTGACTTCGGTATAAAGCAACTCAGCTATTTCGTCAGTTGGTAAATTTTTCTCAACCTTCTTTTTATCAGAAAAAATACGAGCCAAAATCCCTTTCGACTTAGCGTATGTTTGCGTAAATTTAGTGAAATAATTAAAACATGCCACATCGAACCCATTGCTTATATCTTCATCTACTGATAATAGCTTTGGGAATGTAATTTCTTTATCGAAATTCCATGTATCTAAACCACCGTTTAATCCATGCACGAATAAAATTAGGCTATCTTTATTCTCGCGGCTTATCCATTCAACCATGCTCATATGCTTTCCTGCCTGTGTGTAAAATTCAAACAAAAATCTATATAAACAAACACTTCCTAAACAATGCCATATTTTTACCCTGTTCGAACGTTTTTTCAACTACCATTCATGCGTTCTATCAAAAATGTCGATACCTGTATCAAATTTATAGCGCTCACGACCAAATTCTAAAACGGCCCCGCGAGCAAGAGCTTCCAACTCCCAGTAAGTAGCTCTTATGTCACTTTGTAGCAGCCTAGTTTTAATTTTCGGGATCAACATTCTCTCGTGCGGTGCCAGGCGTGCAGATGGGGCTGGAAAGTAGCTTCGTCCTATGGAAGGGTTGAAGTTCTGTTGCGAACGATGGCCACTTTTCAATTCATGCCGCAATATATCTCTAACTGCCTCCATAACATCAGGCTCTGTCCAACCCACAATCCCTTTATCAATCAGATTTAACACCGCTGCGGCATGCTCAGATGGTGTAGGGGCCATAACTGGATCATCCTCGACTTTCATCTTTCCACAGTTATTGACAGGACTCCGAGGCGCGGTGATACCGCTTTTTAAAGTCAAAGGCTCAACGGCCAAAAGCTTTGGAACAATGCGCCAGTCTGCTGACCGGGTAACGTGAATGTGATTAGCGCCTATATGCGGGGCATAAATCCCGACGATGCGCTCGATGTCTTCTTCGTAGTCGTTGACCTCATCAGTCACGTTGCGGGCCACCCTGACGGTCTGGCTGTCGCGTGGCACATTCGCCCCACCCTGCGCAGCGATGTATAAATCAAACTCTCCTTCATCGGCCGCAGCTCGAGCCGCTTCGACGCGCTCGTCAAATTCCGAAGCGATACTGACGCCACGAGGCAGTTTGCGCAGCTCGCGATAAGCGCCCATTGTAGGCAAGCCAATCGGTTTAAATTGAGGTATGCGCCACGTCGACGCCCACGCCGTTACAGCGGCAGCGGTATCCTGTAGTGGTTTGCCGGTGTCATGATCGAGCTGGCCATCAAGGGCGTAACCGTCGATATTTTTCGCGATGTATTTTGCGATATAACCTGCCGCGCCCCCCTGATTGAGATGCTTTGCCTGAAACCGCTGTTTCGCAGCGCCCCGCTCGTTACCATCCTCTTTCAGGGCATAGCGGCGCATGATGTCTGTAATTTCTTTGCGCTGGCCGGGTTTGCAAAACAGCATCATGTGCCAGTGTGGCGTGCCGTCATGATGCGGCTCAACCACGCGCATTCCGTAAACCTGTAAATCGTTATCCTTAAACGCCGTTCGCATCAGGCTCCAGATGTGGCACAGATAGCGCTGCGTATCTTTCGGGGTGTACGCCTCATCATTCCAGCCATGATTAAGCTGAACGGTTTTACTTTGCCCTTTGCCGACCTGACGAGTCGGGTGATATTTCGACGGTGCGGTCAGCGTGATAAACATCCCGACATCACCCTCTTTGGCGGCATAACGCTCGATACCGGCGATGGTATTCATCAGCTCCATACGGCGGATCTCAGGGTTAGAAATACTCCCCATCACCTTACTAATGAGATCGATACGCTCACCGGTGACTTTATTTTCGAGCTCGCAGGATTTCAGGTATTCGAGGTTAGCCAGACGGCGAGAATGTACGTCACGGATGGCGCTTTTGCTGGCATACGGTGAGCGGTCTTTATTCACTTCACCGGCGGCAATTAACAGCGATTCATGCCAGCGCATACGCTGCGCCTTAAACTGGTTAATCCACCACTCGTCATTGATGAGACGCGCCACGGCGGAAAATGCCTGGCGGATTGTCATCTGACCTTTGCGGTATTTCTTCCAGAAAAGTGGCGTGATATTGAATGCACGCGCCGCGCCAGCGACATGACCATAAAGGTGAGCCTGCGCCTCATCAGTAAACAGCGATTCTTTGCCGTCGTGCGCTTCCGCCCAGGCATCGCTTAATTCCTCATACATGATGAAAAGCTGCGTGGCGATGCGGGCCGCGAATTTCTTCAGCTCTTTGTCATTCATTCCCGGCAGTCGGGCGTAGTTCTCGCGCTCGGTCAGGAACAGCAGAGAAGCATCAGCATTCATTTCGTTACGCTGATTGACTCGCTCGATGCGCGGCCATAAACGACGCAGGAATGTCGACTTGAGAAAATACAGCCCATGCATCGGGCTTTTGTTCCGGCGGATATATTCGTAGCGCGAGGTAAATAGCGAACTCAGGAAATATGGCAGGTAGTCAATCTTTGATAAAACGCCTTGCACCTGACGCAGTTCGTCACGTGTAAGAGGTCTCTCGCGCCCGATGGCCTCGCGGGGCGCGTTGAACGGGTAAGCACCGACAAATGGCTTGTCGGTGCTTTTGGAAAATGGCGGTGGAGGTGTAGGGGCAATGCGCCCCATTCTTTCAGCGGTCATTAACGCCAAACGCCTCCGCACACGCCTGACCGACTCGCTCAATCTGCGCTGCTAGCTCAGCGAAAGCGCGGGCTTCGCCCGTTAATGCATCATGCAACATCAGAGTCTTAACGAGCTGATCCAACTTAGTGTAATAGCCGACAACATCCAGCCATTCATTACCGGCATTTTTCCCGGTTTTGGCTGTTTTCTTCTCATGCAAAATAAACTGAAACTGATCACTGGTGACGACATAGCGGTCGCCAATTTCGATGCGAATGCTCATGCCTGCCCCCGGTAGTGTCTGGCGTTGGCTTCCAGCAGCGACTGACAATGAACACAACGTAAAGCTGTTGGATGGGCGGCGCGACGTTCAGCCGGAATTAGCCGGTCACAATCAACGCAAACCAAAACAGCAGCGCCACCCGATTTCAGTCGTGCGGCATCGACATGACGGGCCAGTGATTCGGCCTGTAGCTCCTGAACGTGATCCATATAATCTGGCATTGTCCTGACTCCTTTATGCATTCAGCTTGTTGAGCTCAGCCCGACAGGCGGCGCTCAATTCTTCGGTTAATTTGGCAAACTCATCAAAATTGGTTATCTGCTTTAAATAGATGGCGCGTTTAAGAAGCAAATTGACCATGTCCGACAAGAGATTTAATTGGTTCGCGTAGATAGCAATAACAGCCTCGGTTTTTTCGCCGGTGCCTTTATCGCGTTTAATATCCTTCAGCGCTAAATCACCGTTATCCATTACGGTGACCTTAAGCCAGTTATTCAGTAATACGGACTTGTGCGTAGCCATTAGCAGCACTCTCCACGCAACAGCCCTGCATTATGAAATTGCGTTGACTCCTGACTAAGTAACTCGACAATCTCAACCTTGTTCAGCTCACGCTCGGCGATGTGGCGAATCAGCCCGTCAAGATGAGATGAGAATTTAGTCGCAGCATCCGCCTGCGCCTCAGCTCTGGCCTGCTTTAACAACAAAGAGAACTTAGCACACTGCTTTCTTGTTTTAGTCATAACGACTTTCTCCAGATAAAAGGAAGCCCCGCACAATCAAGTGCGCTAAAAACACGGGTAATTAATTAATGCAGATATTGCTCGGGCTTAACCGATGTCAAAATTGTTGGAGCATGTTCAAACAAGCTGAATAATTCACGCAATGCGCGGAATAATTTTTCGCGCCAATAACATGCATCCTCATCAATACGCCAGTAGGGCTGATTAAATTCTTTCTCGGTTAAACCGGCATGCATAAATAAACTGCGACGCTGGCTGACAGTTAAATAACTGATATAAGCAATTTCACTCGCCCCCACCTGACGACGTTTTGAAAATGCTGCACGCAGCTCATCAATCGCGCAGGCCAGACGTTCACGGTCCACGTCACCCATCTCTTCAAATCGCATAGTTGCGTGGCGCTGTTTTAACTGCGCATGAAAACAGACCGTAAGGCGCTCACGCTCCATCATCTTGTTATAGAAATCGCAACTTTCCTGCCAGCGCGGAGCAGCAAGATATCGACCAACTAGACCGCGCAAACCTTCCGGTTGCTGAGCAACCACACCGAGCGTCATCACAGCCATTTCCATAACCTCTGGTTTTTCATGAAGGTGATGGCCGAACCGATCACACTCGGCTTGCGGGTGCGGATAATGATTCCTTTATGGCCGCGACCGTGGGTGATGGTGAAATTAATCGGGGTCAGGTTCTGCTGGTTACGCAAAAGCTGAGCAATGCAACGAGGCTCTTTCATTAAACTGCTCCTTATGCTGCAACTCGACCACGGCCAGACTTGCCGTAGCTGATGCGATTTTTCCAGTCATGCCACTCGGTCGGTGCATCCTCGACTAGTTGGGCGGCGTATTTATCCCATTCGCGACGGTTAACCCACAGCTCAGCTTTCCCACCCGGTTTCAGAGGGTCAGTCATGTAAAACGCAGGCAACTTGCCAGCCTTTGCCATCTCAACCACAGCACGAGGGGTTTTGCCGATATACAGCGCGAAGCCCTCCTTTGAAAGCAGGTCTGACGGAGCTGGTGACAACTTGACACTGTGATGCTTCGGTTTTTCATGATCAGAGATTTCCTCTCTAACTTCGTTTGAAATTTCAGATCTCGTACTCACTTTGCTATCCTCCATATTGTTTCCACGCCAATTAGAGCCAGTTAGAGTCAATTAGCGCCGATGGGAACTTATCAACTAACGTAAAGATTACGGAGTTACGTATTTTATGTCAACACAAGTAGCTGAGAAACTGAAGCTCATGCGTGAGTCAGAGCGTCTAAAAATGAAGGAACTCTCTGAAATTACAGGGATTAACTACACTACATACGCTGGGTATGAACAGGGAAAAGCCCGGATGTCTCTTGAAAACGTCCAAAAGCTTTTCAAGCCAACGCGTTTCCGTAAGTACCGTGATTGGTTTTTATTTGACGAAGTGGATCCATCATCCGGGCAAATTGCGCCGGCACTCGCACACTTTGGGCCAGAAAACGAAACATCATCCCACTCCGACCAAAAGACTGGCTAACGGTCTACGGGGCTTATCTGTGCAGTAAATGCACAAAAGAAGATTGCTACATAAACACGCGTGAAAGAGTACCCAGCCGTATCATCGAGGTGACCTATGTCCGTTAAAAAACTCGATGATGGCCGATATGAAGTGGACGTTAGACCGCAGGGCGCAGACGGAAAACGCATCCGGCGGAAATTCAGTACAAAGGGCGAGGCTCAGACGTTTGAGCGTCATGTACTCGTTAACTATCACAATAAGGAATGGCTTGAGAAACCGGCAGACCGGCGCAAGCTGACAGAACTGCTGGACCGATGGTGGATCTATCATGGAAAAACCCACGCAAGGGGCGAGATAGAAAAGGGTCGCCTGACGACGATAATCACGAGGTTTGGGGATATGGGCATTCACAGGGCCGACCAACTGACCAAAAAATCAATTATCGATTATCGCGTAACCCTAATGAATGAAGGACTCAAGCCATCCAGCGTAAACAGGCACGTCGCCATACTGAGCGGCATGTTTACCAAACTTATTGATGCTGACGAGTATCACGGCGGCAATCCTCTTCATGAGGTGAAACGCCTTAAAGAAGCTCAAACAGAAATGGCGTTCCTGTCCACCGATGAGATAGAGATGCTGCTCTCGCGGCTGGAAGGAGACGAATTGAATGTGG
Source organism: Scandinavium hiltneri (assembly GCF_024764835.1). GTDB lineage: Bacteria > Pseudomonadota > Gammaproteobacteria > Enterobacterales > Enterobacteriaceae > Scandinavium > Scandinavium hiltneri. The sequence continues at coordinate 419,930 of NZ_JALIGE010000076.1, forward strand.
CACTGATCTGCCTGGCTACTGGTGGCCGGTGGGGCGAGGTTTCAGGTTTGAAGGCTGAGCACATCATTCAGCAGGTGGTCACCTTCATGAAAACCAAAAACGGGAAACGACGCTCAGTGCCGATTTCTGTCGAGCTGGCGGAGCGCATTAAGACCAAAAACAGCGGTCCACTGTTTAGGGCAAAATACAGCACTGTCCGCAGAATATTGAAAGAGATAAAGCCCGATCTGCCTGATGGGCAGGCGGTACACGTAATGAGGCATACATTCGCCACACACTTTATAATGAATGGAGGTAATATAATTACATTGCAGCGCATTCTAGGGCACTCGAACATCCAGCAAACGATGATTTACGCGCACTTTGCCCCGGACTTTTTACAGGATGCAGTGATACTCAACCCGCTGTCCAAAATGTCCAGAATGTGTCCACAAACCAGAGTTAACTAGAGCTAATCAGAGCGATATGAGTAATTTAACTAGTTGTAATTTAAAAGAAAACACTGATAACTCAGAGGTTGCAAAGCCAGTAATTGGTCGCATTCACTCCTTTGAATCCTGTGGCACCGTCGATGGCCCAGGCATCCGTTTTATCACCTTCTTCCAGGGCTGCCTGATGCGCTGCCTGTATTGCCATAACCGCGATACCTGGGATACCCACGGCGGCAAAGAAATTACGGTTGAAGAACTCATGAAAGAAGTGGTGACCTATCGCCACTTTATGAATGCGTCCGGCGGCGGCGTAACGGCCTCCGGCGGCGAAGCCATTTTACAGGCTGAATTTGTGCGTGATTGGTTCCGGGCCTGCCGTAAAGAAGGCATTCATACCTGCCTCGACACCAACGGTTTTGTTCGTCGTTACGATCCGGTGATTGATGAACTGCTCGAAGTGACTGACCTGGTCATGCTTGATCTCAAACAGATGAACGACGAGATCCATCAGAATTTAGTCGGCGTGTCTAATCATCGTACGCTGGAATTCTGTCGTTACCTGGCGAACAAAAATATTAACGTCTGGATCCGCTACGTGGTTGTTCCTGGCTGGTCTGACGATGACGATTCTGCGCACCGCCTGGGGGAATTTACCCGCGATATGGGCAACGTCGAGAAAATCGAGCTTCTGCCTTATCATGAACTTGGCAAACACAAATGGGTGGCGATGGGCGAAGAGTACAAGCTGGACGGCGTGCATCCACCGAAGAAAGAAACAATGGATCGCGTGAAAGGTATCCTTGAGCAATACGGCCACAAAGTCATGTACTGACTCAGACAGCCTCTTCGGAGGCTGTTTTTATATCCTCTCTTCCATCGCCGTTAGCAGTTGCGCCAGCATAGGCGCACCGATCACACCTGGTTTCCAGAGTGCCACCAGCGGATGTGCCAGCCCCGTCGTCCCCATCTCGGTATCAATTCTCGCCACGCCTTCCAGCCGTTCTGCGCAAAAATGCTCCGGCAGAAACGCCCAGCCACAGCCACGTTGCAACAGCCCTTCCAGCAAGGTTATCTCATTGACATGAATCAGCCTGTCCGCGATACGAATGCGCCCGGCAAGGGAGGGAGGAAGATCACGAAACGGCATCAGCTGCGGTTGCGAGGCCAAATGCAGCAGAGACACTGGCTGTTTAGGGAAATAATCTTCACGGGCATACACCGCAAGCGAAACGCTCCCAACCGCGCGCCAGTGCAGGTGATCGTTCACGGAACGGTTTACGGCCTGAAAAAGACCGAGATCGACGCTGCCCTCATCCAGCCATTGCTCGGCCTGACCGCGCTCACAGGCGATCATATCCAGCTGAATATGTTGTGCCTGAAGCCGCTCTGCCAGTTTCAGCAACAGCGCGCGTGGCGTAAAGAGGTCATAACACAGGGTCAGATGCGTTTCGAGGGTGTCAGGAATGTGCCGGGCGATACGCGAAAAGGCTTCGGCCTCATGCAGAAAGAGTCTTGCCTGGCGATAAAGCAGCTGGCCTTGCGGCGTCAACGTTAACGGCCTTGTCGAACGGTCAAACAGTGCGTAGCCAAGATCCACTTCCAGATACTCGAGCAGTTCGCTGACAGTGGTGCGATCCTTTTTCAACTTTTTCGCCGCCTGGGTCAGCGTGCCGGTTTCGCACACGCAGGCAAACGCTTCAATTTGAGCAAGCGTAAAACGCAACAACTCCATCGGATATCCTTCTTTGTAAAGAGGAGGTTACCTTACCGGAGAGTCGAGAAAGAAAAAAGCCTGTCAGTCGACAGGCTTTGGTTATCAGGCGTGTGCCACTGGCGTTGGGTGATGCCCGGCTTTGCGCAGCAGCATCAACAAGTAGATAAACGACACGCTGGCGATCATCACAAACAGCAGATTGTCAGAATAGTTCTGCATAAGCATCGACGTAAACGTAGGTCCCAGCAGGCTGCCGATGGTGTAGCTCAGCAACAACGCCTGGTTCATCGCTACCAGCTGATGATGTTCAACTTTCTCGCAAGCCCAGGCCATCGCTACCGGATACAGCGTAAAGCCCGCAGCACCCAGAATAAACAGCGTAGGTGCCATCGCCGCACCGCTCAGCATTGCCAGGCAGCCGAGGATCACTACAAACACTTGCACGCGCAGCACCAGCAAACGACCGTAACGATCGGCCAAACGACCCACCGGCCATTGGCCGAGGATCCCGGCGCTGACCATGACCGCCATCCAGAAGCCAATGCCTGAATCGCTGACGCCCTGATGATTGAGCCACAGCGGCATCAGCCCATATAACGAGCCGAGAACAATCCCGGAGATAATGCAGCCGTTAACGCCTAAACGCGCGTGGCGCAGTTTTAGCATCGGCCAGACCAGCGTGGGCGCCTCTTCGCTAGTCTGATTCGTAATTCGGGTAAACAACAGCGGCAGAACTGCAGCCAACACCATGCCGGTAACCCACGGCAGGACGCTCATCAGGTCTGTTGGGAATTTGCTGACCATCAACTGGCCCAGCACGGTGCCGACGTAGTAAACCATCATATAAGCCGCCAGCAGGCGCCCGCGGTTACGGGAGGTGCCGCTGCACATCAGCGCGCTTTCGACCACCACCCAAATCATCGCGCAGCCCACACCGGCGAGGAAACGCCAGCTGAGCCAGCTCCAGAAACCCATGGTTAGCCCCAACCCGACGCAGCCTACAGCGAAAATTAATGACGCGAGGTAATAGCTACGATTAAAGCCGAGACGTTTGATCAATCGCCCGCAGAGCAACGTTCCTACCAGGTTACCGGTGAAATACGACGAACTCACCATCCCCACCTGCCAGGTTGGCAAATGATCGTGGGCGAGCCAAAGCGGGACGAGCGTATTCAGCACCGCAATCGCCAGCGTCAACAAAAGTAAGCCACAGAGCAATAAAAGCACTGGGCGGGAATACGTGGACATGGATATAAACCGTGAGGAAGTTCAGAATTCGAGCGCATCATGCCACCGCCGTTGGCAAAGTCAATTGCCTCCAGACCAGAGCTGGCGCGGTTTTCAGGGGAACAATAGAAGTTTTTTATCTAGCGGAGCGGCAATGAAATTTATTTTTAAATTATTCCATTGTTTTTATTAGGTAATCGGGAATATAACGGCTTATTTTCAGTTGAAAAATTTCATGGATGGGGCGCATTTTTTGTTGCGCCGGATCGTTGCAATCCGGCGCAATAAACAGCTTAGCTGGCGACGGCCATTCCGACGGTCATATGCAGACCGTAGAATACGCCGCGGCCGATGAGCTCACCCACGAACATCAGCACGAAGGCCAGGCTGAGCAGCGGAACGGCTGGCTGATGCCCTTTCAGCTGTGGCGCAACCCAGCATACCAGGGCTAACACGAGCACCACCAGACGCCAGGCCATCAGGGAGCCGTACGCCGGAACCAGCGCAGAGGCCTGCTGAATGGAGCTGTGAATCGTTGCCAGCTCGCTGCCCTGCATCACCACCACGATGGCACTGACCAGCAGTGCCAGCATCGAAATTACCGGCAACAGGCGCATCGCCCAGCCGTCGACGCCAGCCACACGCAGCAGCAGATATCCCAGCAGCGGCCCACCGATAAACATCGTCAGGAAGAAGCTCATCGGAGTCCAGATGCTGTACCAGGTCGGCACGGTGTCGATGGTGTTATAAACGCGAACCATCATCCAGACGAAGAAGACGCCCAGCACCATGGTCAACACCAGCCACACCGAACGCAGTGCCTGTGGCAGCTTGTTGATAACCGCCAGAAGCCAGCCAATACCGCCGACTGCGAAGAACACCGAGCCGCTTGCAATTTCATTACTCAGCGAAGAAGCACCGATCCGGTTCAGAGAGTTAAACGCGCGCAGCGGCGAGCCGAGGTGCAGGATAGAGGCGATAAAGCCCAGTCCCATCAGCACCCACAGGCCGAACATGCTCAGTATAACGAGACGCTGCTGCTCACGAGAAAGTTCACCTTTCATCAGCGCCAGTGCCAGAACGATAAAGCCACCGGCGACGCATTGCCCGAGGACCGTGAAGATCATCAGAGGCCATTCATGCCATCCACTTCCCATCTTAAACCTCCTTCGGGTTTGCCAGATAGCCGGTGGTGTCACCCGTCGGACGGCTGTTGGCGTTAGGTTTGATAACAATGCTTGGTTTGGTGAAGTGCGCAGACGGCAACGGAGCAACAGCAGCCAAATGACCGTGTTTTTTACGCAGCTCTTCAATCGGACCAAAGTCCAGCGCACGCAGCGGACAGGACTCTACACAGATAGGTTTTTTGCCATCCGCAACGCGTTCATGACAGCCGTCGCATTTGGTCATATGGCCTTTGGCTTCGTTGTACTGCGGCGCGCCGTATGGGCAAGCCATATGGCAGTAGCGACAGCCGATGCACACATCTTCATTCACGACGACAAAGCCATCTTCACGTTTATGCATCGCACCGCTCGGACAGACCTTGGTACAAGCCGGGTCTTCGCAGTGGTTACAGGCGATTGACAGGTAGTAGGCAAACACATTCTGATGCCATGTGCCGTTGTCTTCCTGCCAGTCACCACCGGCATACTCATAAATGCGGCGGAAGCTGACGTCAGGCGTCAAATCTTTGTAGTCTTTGCAGGCCAGTTCGCAGGTTTTGCAACCGGTGCAGAGACTGGAATCAATAAAAAATCCATACTGAGTGGTCATCGGTTACTCCTTACGCTTTTACGACCTGAACGAGGTTGGTGTGCGACGGGTTGCCCTTCGCCAACGGCGACGGACGCTGAGTGGTCAGGACGTTAATACAGCCCGCCTGGTCAACACCTTTTGCATCCGGCGCGTACCATGCCCCTTCACCCAACGCCACAACGCCTGGCATCATGCGCGGCGTTACCTTCGCTTCAATGTGAACCTCACCGCGACCGTTGAAGATCTTCACGCGGTCGCCATTGGCAATCCCACGCTTCTTCGCATCCATCGGGTTCATCCACATTTCCTGAGGACATGCCGCCTTCAGAACATCAACGTTGCCGTAAGTCGAATGGCAACGCGCTTTATAGTGGAAGCCCGTCAGCTGCAACGGATAATCTTTGGCCAGCGGATCGTCGTAGTTTTCGAATCCAGCCGCGTAGATTGGCAGTGGATCGATAACGTCGCCCTCCGTCAGTTGCCAGGAAGCGGCAATCTCAGCCAGCTGCGCTGAGTAAATTTCGATTTTGCCTGACGGCGTGGTCAGCGGATTGGCAGCCGGGTTCTCACGGAATTCCTTATAGGCCACGTGATGCCCTTCTGGATCGCGCTGCTTGAACATGCCCTGCTTGCGGAACTCTTCAAATGTCGGCAGTCCAGGGATAGCCCGGCGAGACTGTTCATACAGATGGCGCATCCACTCTTCCTGGTTGCGGCCTTCGGTGAACTTCTGCTCAACGCCCATGCGTTTTGCCAGCTGAGTGGTCATCTCATAGATGGTTTTGCACTCGAAGCGCGGTTTGATAACCTGGTCGGCAAAGATGACGTAGGACATGTTGCCGCAGGACGCATCCAGCGCGAAGTCCATCTGTTCAGACGCGGTGCAGTCTGGCAGCAGAATATCGGCATACTTCGCCGAAGAGGTCATGTGGCAATCCACCACCACAATCAGTTCGCACTTCTTGTCATCTTGCAAGATGTCGTGGGTGCGGTTGATATCGGAATGCTGGTTGATAATGCAGTTGCCCGCATAGTTCCAGATCATCTTGATCGGTACATCGAGCTTATCTTTGCCTCGCACGCCATCGCGCGTTGCGGTCATTTCCGGGCCGCGCTCAATCGCATCAGTCCACATAAACATCGAAATACTGGTTTCAATCGGGTTATCCAGCGTTGGCATACGTTCGAATGGCAGATCGTAAGAACCTTCACGTGCGCCGGAGTTACCACCGTTAATCCCGACGTTGCCGGTCAGAATCGACAGCATGGAGATAGCACGGGTAGCAATCTCGCCGTTAGCATGGCGCTGCGGACCCCAGCCCTGACTGATAAATGCCGGTTTGGCCATCGCGATTTCGCGCGCCAGCTGGACAATACGTTCCGCCGGGATCCCGGTGATGGACGCTGCCCATTGTGGCGTTTTAGCCGTGCCGTCTTTACCCTGGCCCAGAATGTACGCTTTATAGTGGCCGTTCGCTGGCGCAGTGGCCGGCAGGGTTTTCTCGTCGTAGCCGACGCAGTATTTGTCGAGGAACGGTTGATCAACCAGATTTTCAGTGATCATCACCCATGCCAGGCCTGACACCAGTGCACCGTCTGTACCTGGGCGAATAGGGAGCCACTCATCTTCACGGCCTGCACCGGTGTCGGTGTAGCGCGGATCGATGATGATCAAACGGGCATTCGATTTCTGGCGTGCCTGTTCAAGGTAATACGTCACGCCGCCACCGCTCATGCGAGTTTCACCTGGATTGTTGCCGAACAGCACAACCAGCTGACTGTTTTCAATATCTGACGGGCTGTTACCGTCGGCCCAGCCGCCGTAGGTGTAGTTCAGACCTTCCGCAATCTGTGCGGAAGAGTAATCGCCGTAGTGGTTCAGGTAACCGCCGCAGCAGTTCATCAGACGGGCAATCAGCGTTTTTCCAGGAGGCCATGAGCGCGTCATGGTGCCGCCCAGCGTACCGGTACCATAATTCAGGTAAATAGATTCGTTGCCGTAATCTTTGATCAAACGCTGCATGTTGTTGGCGATGGTGTCATACGCCTCTTCCCAGCTAATACGCTCGAACTTACCTTCTCCACGTTTACCGACGCGCTTCATCGGATATTTCAGTCGGTCAGGGTTATACACACGGCGACGCATAGAGCGGCCGCGAAGACAGGCGCGCACCTGATGCAGGCCGTCGTAGTTATCGTCGCCGGTATTGTCGGTTTCAACGTATTTGATTTCGCCATCAACCACGTGCATTCGCAGCGGGCAGCGGCTACCGCAGTTCACCGTACAGGCGCTCCAGACCATTTTCCCGGCAGCGGCGGCTGGCGCAATAGCGTCGGCAGCATTCGCAATACGGGTAAACGGTAATGTGAAGGCACTACTGGCGATTGCCAGTCCGCCGATTGCCGAGGTTTTCATCAAACCTCGACGGCTGACTTCGGCAGTCAACAAAGCATCAGGGGCTTTTATTTTCATGAATACTCACTTCATTGCTCATTGAAATGAACCAATCGCTATATAGATATGTATATAACGAAATCAGTCTTTTTTAGAGTTTTATGCTGCTTCTAATTCGAAGGGAGTATCCCTGCTTTCGACTGAAGGGTTATTGTTCAGTATCAATACAGGCATAAAAAAAGCGCCCTGAGGCGCTTTTTAAGAAAGGAATGAGGCGTTATTATCAGCCTATGAACTCAATACCGTTCATGTAAGGACGCAGTACTTCCGGCACTTCAATGCGACCGTCAGCCTGCTGATAGTTTTCCAGCACCGCAACCAGCGCGCGACCAACAGCCAGACCGGAACCGTTCAGGGTGTGCACCAGACGGGTTTTCTTGTCTGATTTATTGCGGCAGCGAGCCTGTAAACGACGCGCCTGGAAATCCCACATGTTTGAACAAGAGGAGATTTCACGATACGTGTCCTGCGCTGGCAACCAGACTTCAAGATCATAGGTTTTCGCCGAACCAAAACCGATATCACCACTGCACAGCAGCACTTTACGGTACGGAAGGCCCAATAGCTGCAACACTTTTTCAGCATGACCCGTCAGTTCTTCCAGCGCATCCATAGAATCTTCTGGACGAACGATCTGCACCATTTCAACTTTATCAAACTGATGCTGGCGGATCAGACCACGCGTATCACGCCCATAAGAACCCGCTTCGGAACGGAAGCATGGGGTATGCGCGGTCATTTTCAGTGGCAGAGCATCTTCATCGATAATCTCGTCACGAACCAGGTTGGTCAGTGGCACTTCGGCAGTTGGGATCAACGCGTAGTTGCTGCTGTCTGCAGCTTCATCCAGCGGACGGGTGTGGAACAAATCACCGCCAAATTTCGGTAACTGACCCGTGCCGTACAGTGTTTCATGGTTTACCAGGTACGGGACGTAGTTTTCGACATAACCATGCTGTTCGGTGTGCAGATCAAGCATGAACTGGCTCAGGGCGCGATGCATACGCGCGATTTGCCCCTGCATCACAACGAAGCGAGAACCCGTCAGTTTAACCGCGGACGCAAAATCCAGGCCTTTCGCCATTTCACCTAACGTGACGTGATCGCGTACTTCGAATTCGAATTTACGCGGCTCACCCCAGCGGCTGATTTCAACGTTTTCGCTGTCATCTTTACCCATCGGTACACAATCGTCCGGGATATTAGGCAGCGTCAACGCAATGTCGCGGATCTCAACCAGCAGAGCATCGAGCTCAGCTTTTGCGGCATCCAACTCTTCACCCAGCTTGTTCACTTCCAGGCGTAATGGCTCGATATCTTCCCCGCGCGCTTTCGCCTGGCCAATGGATTTCGATCGCGAGTTACGCTCTGCCTGCAGATTTTCAGTGTTTACCTGCAGAACTTTACGACGCTCTTCAAGAGCGCGAAGTTTATCTACATCCAGCTTAAAGCCTCGGCGTGCCAGTTTTTCTGCGACTGCGTCTGGCTCGGTACGCAGCAGATTGGGATCGAGCATGCTTATCCTGTGCTTATCGAATTAAAATGAGGAAAAGACCGCAGCCTGCGGCCTTTAGAGGTTCAGCGATAACCTTACCGCAACGTCTTGTTTAGCGGTAGCGTTTTGTGGGGCTATTTTGATCCTGTTCGGTAAGCCAGGCGAGCTTTTCACCAATCTTACCTTCAAGACCACGCGAGGAAGGCGTGTAATAGCGCGTTTGCGACATTTCTTGCGGGAAATAGACTTCGCCAGCCGCATAGGCATTGGGCTCGTCGTGGGCGTAGCGATACTCCTGGCCGTACCCCATCTCTTTCATCAGTTTGGTCGGTGCATTGCGCAGATGTACCGGCACGTCATAGTCAGGTCGGTCGCGGGCATCGGCCATCGCCGCTTTAAAGGCGGTATAAACGGCGTTGCTCTTCGGTGCACAGGCCAGGTAAACAATCGCCTGCGCAATGGCCCGCTCCCCTTCGGCTGGGCCGACGCGAGTAAAACAATCCCAGGCTGAAATCGCCACCTGCATCGCCCTGGGGTCAGCGTTGCCGACATCTTCGGAGGCGATCGCCAGACAACGACGGGCAACGTACAGCGGGTCACCCCCGGCAGTAATAATCCGTGCGTACCAGTACAGGGCTGCATCCGGTGCGCTGCCGCGAACAGATTTGTGAAGCGCGGAGATTAAGTCGTAGAAGCGGTCGCCTTTGTTATCAAAGCGCGCGCTGCGTTCCCCGGCAATCTCAGTTAACAACTCAGGCTTTAATACGCGTTTGCCGGAATCATCCAGCTCCGCCATATCTGCCATCATCTCCAGAGTATTTAACGCCCGACGTGCATCGCCGTTGACCAGTTCTGCGATCGCTTTGCGAGTGTCGTCAGGTAAGACGATGTCCTGGCCGCCGTAGCCGCGAGCACTGTCTGTCATCGCCTGGGTTAATACCTGTTCGATATCTTCGACGGTGAGCGATTTCAGCAGATAAACACGGGCACGGGAAAGCAGTGCCGAGTTGAGTTCAAAAGAGGGATTTTCGGTAGTGGCGCCAATGAAAAAGATGGTCCCATCTTCAATGTGCGGCAGAAAAGCATCCTGCTGGCTTTTATTGAAGCGATGGACTTCATCGACAAACAGAATGGTGCGTCGCCCGGCGTTGCGATTCTGCCGGGCGCGTTCGATAGCTTCTCGAATTTCCTTCACACCAGATGTGACCGCAGAAATGCGTTCCACGTCGGCGTTGGCGTAGCGGGCAATCACTTCTGCCAGCGTCGTTTTCCCGGTCCCCGGCGGCCCCCACAGAATCATTGAATGCAGATGTCCAGCTTCAATGGCCCGTGGCAGCGGTTTACCGGTAGCCAGCAGATGCTGCTGGCCAATGTACTGCGCTAAATTTTCTGGCCGCATACGCGCGGCCAGAGGTTGAAACGCATTATCGGAAAAATCGAGCGACAGATTGCTCACGCGCGCCTCTTATTTACGCTGATCGTCCACCGTTACTCCTTTTGGCGGAGTAAAGGTAAATTTGGATGCGTCCACCGCGCCGTTTTGCTGGGACTTCAACTGATAGCTGCTACGCTGATCGTCCTGCTCAATGGCGCTGAACTGATGAATGGTGCCATCGCGGCTCACGTTGATGGTGAACTCTTTCAGATTACCGTTGCTACCTTTCGGGGTCAGCACAAAATCGTCACCGCTCTGCTTGATGTTGTACTGCTTCCAGTCGCTGGACTGGTTACGCGCAATCAGCATAAACGGCGTGTTGCTGGTCGCGTCTTTCAGCCAGGTCGCAGTTGCCTGTTCGACAAACGGGTTATAGAACCACAGCGTTTTACCATCGGAAACCAGAATACTTTCATCCGGTTGCGTCATATGCCAGTTGAAGAGATTTGGACGCTTGACGGATAAATCGCCCTGTCCGTCCTGAACCGCATTACCGCTACCATCGGTCACTTTCTGGGTGAAGCTGGCGTTGAAACTGCTGACTTTATCCAGGCGGCTTTTCAGGTCGCTAGCAGCATCGGCCCAGACGCTGCTGGCAACAAAACTGGTCAGTAAGGCACAGGTGATGGCAAATTTTTTCATCTTCATTCCTTAAATGCGTCACTCCCGACGCGGGAGTCTCTTTGTTTCCACTGTAGGCAGTGCACCTACAGTGGAACAGGAGAAAATACTGATTTTTTGGCTATTTACGCAACTTTTCAAACGCTGCGTTTAATCAAACGGAGGCGGGGCCAGTACTTCACGGTTGCCGTTATGGCCCGCTTCGCTAACGATCCCCTGCGCTTCCATCTGCTCAATGATACGCGCGGCGCGGTTATAACCGATGCGGAACTGACGCTGTACGCCAGAGATAGAGGCTTTGCGTTTTTCGGTCACAAACTTCACCGCCTGATCGAACAGCTGGTCGAGCTCTTCACCGTTGTCCAGACCGGCTGCACCGCCCTCGCTTTCGCTGTCGGAGGTAATACCGTCGACGTACTGCGGACGACCGCGCGCTTTCCAGTCCTGAACCACGGCGTGGACTTCCTGGTCACGGACGAATGCGCCGTGAACACGCGTCGGTGCCGAGCTGGAATTCGGCCCGGAGTAGAGCATGTCACCCATACCGAGCAGTGATTCCGCACCGCCCTGATCGAGAATGGTACGGGAGTCAATTTTGCTCGACACAGTAAAGGCGATACGGGTCGGGATGTTCGCTTTGATAAGACCGGTAATCACGTCAACCGACGGACGCTGAGTCGCCAGCACCAGGTGAATACCGGCGGCACGTGCTTTCTGCGCCAGGCGGGCAATTAACTCTTCCACCTTTTTACCAACCGTCATCATCAGATCAGCGAACTCATCAACCAGCACCACGATGTACGGCAGTTTTTCCAGCGTTGGATGCACCGCATCCATACTGTCACCCGGTTTCCAGTAAGGGTCCGGGATCGGACGGCCCATCTGTGCAGCCTGAGCAATCTTCTCGTTATAACCCGCGAGATTACGTACACCGAGCGCTGACATCAGCTTGTAACGACGTTCCATTTCATTGACGCTCCAGCGCAGGGCGTTGGCAGCATCCTTCATATCCGTCACGACTTCCGTCAGCAGATGCGGAATACCCTCATACACTGAAAGCTCCAGCATTTTCGGGTCGATCATGATGAAGCGCACGTCTTCCGGCGTTGCCTTGTAGAGCATGCTGAGGATCATGGCGTTCACACCGACTGACTTACCGGAACCGGTCGTACCGGCCACCAATAAGTGAGGCATTTTTGCCAGATCGGCAATCACCGGCTCACCGGCGATGTCTTTCCCGAGCACAATAGTCAACGGTGATGGGCTGTCGCGGAACTTCGCACAGTCCAGCACTTCACGCAGGTAAACGGTCTGGCGTTTTTTGTTTGGCAGCTCCAGACCCACGTACGGTTTGCCTGGAATAACCTCAACCACACGCACGGCGACGGTCGACAACGAACGCGCCAGGTCACGAGAAAGGTTCGAAATACGCGCAGCTTTCACACCTGGCGCCAGATTCAGCTCGAAGCGGGTAATGACCGGGCCCGGCGAATAGTTCACAACGTCAGCCTTGATGCGGAAATCGGCCAGACGTGTTTCTACGAGGCGCGCGGTTTGCTCCAGCGCGAAGGTATCAACCGGTTCGATTTCACTCGGCGGCTGAGTCAACAGATCCAGCGACGGTAATGGCGTAGTCGGTTTTTGCAACGGACGATCGTCACCGTTACGCATCAGCAGCGGGTGAATCAGGCTTTCCTGCGGCTGAGGCACGGGCTGTTGCTGAGGCTGCTGGTAAGCAGGTTGCGCCTGCGTAGCCTGCTGCGGTTGCTGATATGCCTGCGGCTGCGATGCCATTTGCTGAGGTTGCTGGTAAGCCTGTTGTGGCTGTTCCGGCGCGGCACTCGGCGTAAATAACGGCGCTTTCGGCGCATCATCGACCAGCGTTTTCATCGGTGAGAATTCATAGTCCGTAGGCGAGAACGGATTCGCACCCTGCGGCTGTTCGCTGGAATAACGTTGCTGCTGCGTGGCGGCAAACTGGCGTGCCAGTTCGGCTTCTGCGGCAGCGGCTTCCTGCGTCTCATCGTAGCTGTTGTCTTCGTATTCCTCGCCATAACGCTGCTGCTGGGTGGCAGCAAACTGACGAGCCAGCTCGTCCTGATGCAGTTCATCGGCGTCTTCATCGCCCATCAGCTCGTCAGACAGTTCTTCGGTAGGGCGCTGTGACGGTATTTTGATACCAAAAGAGGCCGAGGCAAGTTCACGACGCGTTGGTACACGCACAGGATTTGGACGTGGAAGCTGCGGGCCAATGCCTGCTTTAACCTGCGGACGCGGCGCATCCGCCGGGCTGAACAACTGAGCAGCCGACGCGGCTGTTGCTGCAGCGGCGGCAGCACCGGTTGCCTGATGAACGCTGGCAGCTACGGAAGCAACAGCTGCTGCTGGGGCGACCGCGGCCAGTGGATCGACAATCGATGCAGACGGCACTGGCATAGTTGGCATTGGTGTCGTAGGTTTCACTGTCGCCGGTTCCGGCGTTGGTTGGTACCACGCCGCAAGTTGTTCACGTTCACGCGCACGCTTCTCTTCCACTTCTTCGAAATAGTAGAGCGGTGGGCGCTGCGGTTTAATTTCCTCTTCCGGTTCCGGCGCCACTTCTGGCATCTGCGGAGCGTGCTCTACAGGCGGAATATATTCAGGCTGGGCGCGATACTCGGGGTCAGGCTGCGCGTACTGCTGCACTGGCTGCGGATCCTGCCACAGTTCTTCGATAGATGGCTGATGACGGAAGGCTTCTGGCTGAACATATTCTGGTTTCGCGACGGGTGCCTGCGGCGGCCAATTGTCCGGAGACGGAGCAATAACCGGATCTGGCGTTTGCGGGGCTGGAACGGCCTGCCATTCCACACTCGGCGCGACCATTTCGCCGCCGGAAATGGAAGGTGCAGCCATCGCGGCTGATGCAGGTTCTGCCCAAGCCTGAGTGGTTGCCATCGCAGCGGCTGCTGCGGCAACCGGTTCGGCGATAGAGTGACCGTTCATCAGCGGATCGTTTTCATCCCAGGCTGCCGGGCGGGTCGTGCTGTTGCCGGAGAAAAGAACATCGTCGGCATCAGGCTGGCGCATTGCGCTATTGCCCGAGAACAATACGTCATCGGCATCTGCGACTTGACCGCGAGCGCTATATTGAACTTCAGCTTCGTCTTCATCCATTCGACGACCGGAGAACAACGCAGCGTCCGTTTTACGACCCATCGGGTTGCTAAACTTATCGGCAATGCGCTGACGACGCGCCAGTGCACCGCGCAGAATACGGGCGCGGCGCCCTTCTTTCTTCGGTGCGGCGTCATGATCGTCTTCGTCATCTTCGTACTCTTCGTCGTCAATCCACGAATCGTCACGACGGGTACGGTTGCTGGCGAAGGTCAGAATATTGAGTATCCAGTTACCGATTTTCTCGGCAATGCTGACCCAGGACCAGCCGGTGAACAGCGTCAGTCCTGCAGCCCAAATGCAAAGCAAGGCAAGCGTACCGCCGCTGCTGTGCAGCATGGGTTGCAATGCGGTGCTGAGCAGACTGCCGATAACGCCACCGGAGGCGAAATACCAGATGTCATCTGCGTTGATAGCGGCAAGCCCACACAGGGTGAGGATCATCGCCAGGACGCCAATCAGACGTAGCGCCACAGCAAAATAATCAACGTATTCGTCACTCGCACGATGCTTATACGCGAACCAGCAGGCACCGATAATCATCACGGGCAAGGTGTACGCCATTACGCCAAAAATGAAAAACAGCGTATCCGCAAGCCATGCACCCGGCATTCCGCCAAGATTATGTATCGGTTCGTGCCAGGCGGTTTGTGACCAACTGGGATCGGAAGGATTAAAGCTAAGTAGTGCTGCCATCAGCCAGATGGCAAAAAGGGAACAGAGGATCAGGAACGCTTCAAGAAGACGGCGCCCACTGCTTAATCTGTTAATCGTTACTTCTTTTTCTTCAGTGTATTCCTGGCTCAAGAAAGGCACTCCAGGTCCTTGATGCTAAAACGGACAACAGCGCCGGGTCTCCCCGGCACTGTTGCTGTATGGATTAACAGGAGTGTAATCAACTTGCGTTGATTTTGCACCTGTTCCGTTTAGCGAGTCTTAATTACCAGACGATTACTCTGCTTGACCTCTTCCATAACCACGTAGGTACGGGTGTCATTTACGCCTGGCAGGCGCAGCAGGGTTTCGCCTAACAGCTTACGGTACGCTGACATGTCAGGCACGCGGGTTTTCAACAGATAGTCGAAATCACCGGAGACCAAGTGACACTCTTGAATTTCTTCAAGTTTTTGCACAGCGGTGTTAAATTGTTCAAACACATCCGGGGCGCCACGATTCAGAGTTATCTCAACAAAAACCAGCAGCGATGCATCCAGATAATGCGGGTTCAGCAGCGCGGTATAACCCTGAATAAACCCTTGTCTTTCCAGCCGACGTACGCGCTCAAGGCAAGGTGTCGGAGAAAGTCCCACTCGTTTAGAAAGCTCGACGTTGGAAATTCGCCCATCCTTTTGCAATTCGTTCAAAATGTTACGATCGATGCGGTCGAGATCTTTGCCTGGGCGCTTCTTGCTATCTACCATTATTATTGTCTCTCTGTATTCCTTCCCTACTCCTGTCTGGACCCTGTGCACTTCACTGTTCAGAGCCTGTGCCCGTCGTCTGCGTAAAAAATCTGTCACCAGATGTAACGCATAACCCAAGGGTACGTGTTGAGAAGCCGTTGCCTGTCGGCAGCCACCGTCATCTCGAATGGCGTCTGTCCACGCCATGCGCCGATGATGCTGACCCGGTTAAAAATGGCATTTACGTGCATGAAAATTCACCACACGGCAAACGCTGTTTTTTCTCCCTTCATTGTTTTCGCAAAAGCACAGGGGATTGTCAAAGCAAAACATCGATTTTTAGTACAACATGCCAGATATTCATAATCACCCAGGGGCGTTCCTCATGTTATCTCCTTATAATCATCCCGATAGCAGTAGAATTTGTTATCGCAAGCGTAGATAAAACCACCAATCCATTGACGCAATCTATTACACATATCGTTAACAAAATTCCTGCACCCTTTTATTACTTCCGCAAATTCCCTACAATCGCGCCCATTGTCTGCCAACATTTATGGGGATCTCATGGGCACGGCCAAACACAGTAAACTGCTTATTCTTGGTTCTGGACCAGCCGGCTACACCGCTGCTGTCTATGCTGCACGCGCAAACCTGCAACCGGTACTGATTACCGGCATGGAAAAAGGCGGTCAGTTGACCACCACCACAGAAGTGGAAAACTGGCCAGGCGACCCGAGCGATTTGACCGGACCTGCGCTGATGGAACGTATGCATGAACATGCGGTTAAGTTTGAAACCGAAATCCTGTTCGATCACATCAACAAAGTTGATTTGCAGAACCGTCCGTTCCGTCTAATCGGTGACAGCGGCGAATACACCTGTGACGCGCTGATCATCGCGACCGGTGCCTCCGCCCGTTATCTGGGTCTGCCATCAGAAGAAGCGTTTAAAGGCCGCGGTGTTTCTGCCTGCGCCACCTGCGATGGTTTCTTCTATCGCAATCAGAAAGTCGCGGTCATTGGCGGCGGCAACACCGCAGTTGAAGAAGCATTGTATCTGGCAAACATTGCCTCTGAAGTGCACCTGATTCACCGCCGTGACACCTTCCGCGCGGAGAAAATTCTGATCAAACGTCTGATGGATAAAGTGGAAAGCGGCAACATCGTACTGCACACCCATCGCACGCTGGAAGAAGTGACCGGCGATCAGATGGGCGTCAGCGGCCTGCGTCTGCGTGATACTCAGAACAGCGACAACATTGAGTCGCTTGAAGTAGCAGGCCTGTTTGTTGCTATCGGCCACAGCCCGAACACCGGCATTTTTGACGGCCAGTTGGCGCTGGAAAACGGCTACATCAAAGTACAGTCCGGTATTCACGGCAACGCAACGCAAACCAGTATTCCGGGCGTGTTTGCCGCAGGTGACGTGATGGACCATATTTACCGTCAGGCGATCACTTCCGCAGGCACGGGCTGCATGGCCGCGCTGGACGCTGAGCGTTATCTCGACGGCTTGGCTGATCAGACCAAATAATCTTTACAAGTCAGTAACAAAGGTAAAGAAGGCGACGATAAGTCGCCTTTATTTTTTCCCCGATGTAACATTGCCGTGCCTAATGATTTCAAATAAGACACCTGCTAAGCACGCAATGAATAAAACCCGTCAACAAGAGCTTACCCGCTGGTTAAAACAGCAAAGCGTTCTCTCCCGCCGATGGCTGATGCTTTCTCGTCTGCTCGGTGCGGTCAGCGGAGTGCTGATCATCGCCCAGGCCTGGCTTCTGGCCAAGATCCTGCACCACATGATTATGGAGAACATTCCTCGGGAAGCGCTGCTGCTGCCTTTTGTAATGCTGGTTCTGGTCTTTATCCTGCGCGCGTGGGTGGTCTGGCTGCGAGAACGGGTGGGTTTCCATGCCGGGCAGCATATTCGTTTTGAGATCCGAAAAATGGTACTCGACCGCCTACAACAAGCGGGTCCGGCGTGGATCCAGGGTAAACCTGCGGGCAGTTGGGCAACGTTGATTCTTGAACAAATCGACGACATGCATGATTACTATGCCCGTTATCTGCCGCAGATGGCACTGGCTGCGTCCGTTCCGATGCTTATCCTTATCGCGATTTTCCCGTCTAACTGGGTTGCCGCGCTAATCCTGCTGTGCACCGCCCCGCTGATCCCGATGTTTATGGCGCTGGTTGGCATGGGTGCCGCAGATGCCAACCGTCGTAATTTCCAGGCACTGGCAAGACTGAGCGGCCATTTCCTCGACCGCCTACGCGGGATGGACACCTTACGTCTTTTCGGACGCGGTGAAGCGGAAACCGACAATATTCGTCAGGCTTCCGAAAGTTTCCGTCAGCGCACGATGGAAGTTCTGCGACTTGCTTTCCTCTCCTCAGGCGTTCTGGAATTTTTCACTTCGCTTTCGATTGCCGTGGTCGCCGTTTACTTTGGTTTCTCCTATCTCGGCCAGCTGAATTTTGGCAGCTATGGCACGACAGTTACCTTAATGTCCGGCTTTTTGGCACTGATCCTGGCGCCGGAATTCTTCCAGCCCTTGCGTGATTTGGGTACGTTTTACCATGCCAAAGCGCAGGCAGTGGGTGCCGCCGACAGTCTGAAGACCTTCCTTGAAGCGCCACTGGCTCAGCCTGAGCGTGGCAGCGTCGCGCCAGATGAAACGCAAAATGTGAGCCTTGAAGCACAGGGTCTGCTGATTAAATCGCCGGAAGGTAAAATCCTCGCAGGACCGCTGGATTTTAGCCTTGCCGCTGGCGAGCGCGTGGTGCTGGTCGGCCAGAGCGGTTCGGGGAAAAGTTCACTGCTCAATACCCTGGCAGGTTTTCTGCCATACGACGGCTCGTTAAAGGTGAATGGGACCGAATTGCGTGACCTGGAACCTGACGCATGGCGAGGCCTGCTGAGTTGGGTCGGACAAAACCCACAGCTTCCCGCACATACTCTGCGTGAAAATGTGCTGCTGGCGAATCCAAAAGCCAATGAGGCACAGCTGCAACACACGCTCGACCGTGCCTGGGTGAACGAATTTGTCAGCCAGCTTCCGCAAGGTATTGATACACCCGTCGGCGATCAGGCGGCCCGGTTGTCCGTCGGTCAGGCCCAGCGAGTGGCCGTAGCCCGAGCACTGCTCTCTCCTTGCCGTTTCTTGTTACTGGATGAGCCAGCCGCCAGCCTCGACGCACACAGCGAACAGCGCGTTATGCAGACGCTGACGGAAGCCGCAACCAACCAGACCACACTGATGGTCACTCATCAGTTAGAAAACCTTGCCGAATGGGATGCCGTTTGGGTCATGCATCAAGGCCAAATCGTCGAGCAGGGTTCGTTTGCAGAGCTTGCTGAAGCACAGGGGCATTTTGCGCACCTGCTTGCCCATCGTCAGGAGGAGATTTAAATGCGCGTTTTAGCCCCTTACCTGGCGCTATATAAGCGGCACAAATGGTTGCTCTCCCTCGGCGTCGTGCTCGCGATTATCACCTTGCTGGCCAGCATTGGTCTGCTGACGCTCTCTGGCTGGTTCTTGTCCGCCTCGGCTGCCGTCGGTTTTGCTGGCGCCTATACCTTTAACTATATGTTGCCTGCCGCGGGTGTCCGTGGGGCCGCCATCATCCGTACCGCTGGACGCTATTTCGAGCGCCTGGTCAGCCACGATGCGACCTTCCGCGTGTTGCAGCACCTTCGCGTGTTTACGTTCAGCAAAATACTGCCGCTCTCCCCTGCCGGGCTGGCTCGTTTTCGTCAGGGCGAATTGCTCAACCGCGTGGTGGCGGATGTCGATACCCTCGATCATCTCTACCTGCGCGTCATTTCCCCGCTGATTGGTGCGCTGGTCGTCATTCTGGTGGTCACGTTTGGCCTGAGTTTTCTCGACCTGACGCTGGCGCTGACCCTCGGCGGCATTATGTTGCTGACGCTGTTCCTGCTGCCGCCGCTGTTTTACCGGGCCGGAAAACCAACGGGTGAGAACCTGACGCAGCTTCGTGGTGAATACCGCCAGCAGCTCACATCCTGGCTGCACGGCCAGGCCGAGCTGACAATTTTCGGTGCCAGCAAGCGCTATCGCGAGCAGATGGAACAGACAGAGCTGAGCTGGCACGAGGTGCAACGCCGTCAATCCGAACTGACAGCCCTTTCCCAGGCGCTGATGCTGCTGATGGGTGCCGCGGCGGTCATTGTGATGCTGTGGATGGCCGCAGGCGGCGTGGGCGGCAATAGCCAGCCTGGGCCGCTGATCGCGCTGTTCGTGTTCTGTGCGCTAGCCGCGTTTGAAGCGCTTGCCCCGGTGACTGGCGCATTCCAGCACCTTGGGCAGGTCATGGCTTCCGCAGTGCGGATAACCGAACTGACCGAACAACAAGCCGAAGTCACCTTCCCGGAGACGGTTTCTGAGGTACCGCAACGCGTGAGCCTGACGCTGAACAATGTCAGTTTCACCTACCCGCAGCAGACGCAGCCCGCGCTGGCGAATCTTAATTTGCGCGTCAACGCCGGAGAACACGTTGCGATCCTGGGCCGTACCGGCTGCGGTAAATCGACCTTGTTACAGTTGCTGACCCGCGCGTGGGATCCTCAGACCGGTGAATTACTGCTGAACGAGCAGCCGATTTCATCTCTGGATGAAATGACGCTGCGCCGCACTATGAGCGTGGTTCCACAACGCGTACACCTTTTCAGCGCTACCCTGCGGGATAACCTTCTGCTGGCGGCCCCGAATGCTACGGATGACGCACTGAGTGCTGTTCTTGTGCGTACCGGTCTGGAAAAACTGCTCGACGATGGCGGGCTCAACAGCTGGCTCGGTGAAGGTGGGCGTCAACTTTCCGGTGGCGAGCTGCGCCGCCTGGCGATTGCCCGCGCCCTGCTGCACGACGCGCCGCTAATGCTGCTCGACGAACCCACTGAAGGCCTTGACGCTACCACAGAAAGCCAAATCCTTGATTTACTGGCCGATGTGATGCGTGACAAAACCGTGCTGATGGTGACCCACCGCCTGCGCGGACTGGCACGTTTTGAGCAAATAATTGTGATGGACAACGGACAAATTATTGAGCATGGTAATCATGCAGAATTGCTGGCCCAACAGGGGCGTTATTATCAGTTCAGACAGCGTCTGTAGACTACTATTCACTATTATTAGGCTTATCAGGCGTGGAGTTGTGAAGTATGCGGCTGGTCCAGTTGTCACGTCATTCTATAACCTTTCCGTCGCCGGAAGGTGCCCTGCGCGAGCCTAACGGTTTGCTCGCGCTGGGTGGCGATCTCAGCCCGGCGCGACTGCTGATGGCCTATCAGCGCGGTATCTTTCCCTGGTTTTCACCCGGCGACCCGATTTTATGGTGGTCGCCTGACCCTCGTGCCGTTTTGTGGCCTGACGCATTTCATGTCAGTCGCAGCATGAAACGGTTTCACAAATCGTCCCCTTTTCGTATCACGTTAAATCACGCTTTCGGCCAGGTGATTGAAGGTTGCGCCGCCGATCGCGATGAAGGCACGTGGATTACCGAAAGCATTGTGCTGGCCTACCATCGTCTGCATGAGCTGGGACACGCGCATTCGGTTGAGGTATGGCAGGGAAGCGAACTGGTTGGTGGTATGTATGGCGTAGCGCAAGGTGCGCTGTTCTGCGGCGAGTCGATGTTCAGCCGGGCGGAAAATGCCTCAAAAAGCGCACTGATGGTTTTCTCGCAGGCGTTTGCCGGTCAGGGCGGAAAGCTGATGGATTGTCAGGTGCTGAATAATCATACAGCATCGCTGGGGGCGATTGAAATTCCTCGCCGCGAGTACCTGGAACACCTCGCAGAATTACGCACGCAGCCCCTGCCAGGGCATTTTTGGGTCCCTCGCACGCTCTTTTTACCCACAGTGTAAATGTTTTCGGCACATTCATTGTCAAGGTGATATAATTGCCTCGGAAGTCGTTTCTGCCTGTTGCCCCGCCATCGTTTCAGGAATATCCCCTATACGTTTGCGCTCGTCATACGGTCTTTGTGTATGACAGACGGGTAATGCGCAAAAACGATCTCTTTTTACCCTGCACACCGGCATTAGGCCGAAAGATGACGGGTAAATCTTTACTTAATGGCTGAATTTCGGCATTATCTTGCCGGTTCAAAACTATGGTAGTGATACCCCCCGAGGACTAGATGGCCAAAGAAGACAATATTGAAATGCAGGGTACCGTTCTCGATACGTTACCTAACACCATGTTCCGCGTAGAGCTTGAAAACGGGCACGTGGTAACTGCGCATATCTCCGGTAAAATGCGTAAAAACTACATCCGCATTCTGACGGGCGACAAAGTGACTGTTGAGTTGACCCCGTACGACCTGAGCAAAGGCCGCATTGTCTTCCGTAGTCGCTAATCGCTAAACGGCCCGCTGGGCACGTTGATGCTGAAAGGTCGGGAATCCCCCGACCTTTTTCAATTCTGGCCGCTATTGCGCCTTATGCATGGCTTCCGGCCTACAAACCCCCTCCCATACCGCCACTACAATCAATATCGCTGCGATAAGCGCGCTGATCACCACCGGTACAGACCAGACTTGATGTTGTACAGCGCGAGGACAGTACCCGCAAAGGTTAAGTGATACAGTAAATAATGCGAGATCTGAGTGACCGCAAAACATAAATCAGGTCAAAGACCAGTTCAGGAAATGACACCGTCGCGTTGATTTTCTCACCTGCTTTAATACATTTTCCCATGCTGCCCCACTCTTTTTTTACCCTTAACTCTGGGGGCATTTTTAGCGTGTAACGTTGAAGCAAATAAAGCGTTAAGAGCGAAAGGAGTGATGAAAAATCTTGAGGATTTATTTACGGTCTGACTTGCTATCTTTCCCGAAAGCGACTGTTATTACAGATACCTATCTCTATTGCATCACGGGCTCACTATGCCTCGTCTTTCCGATTATCCGGCGCTGGTTTTTGTTGTTTGCCTGGTGTTGTTCTGGATAGCCAGCCGTATTTCACGCCTGCTCTATCACCGTTATCACGATAAAGAAACGGACACCGATAATTACGCCCTGTTATTGGGGACTGTGTTGAGCATTCTGGCGCTGATCATCGGCTTTACCTTTTCGATGGCGTCCAGCCGCTATGACATGCGCAAAAATTATGAGGAAGAAGAGGCGAATGCTATTGGCACCGAGTGGCTGCGTCTCGATTTACTGCCTGACGACCGCGCTGCTGCGGCTAAGATTCTGCTGCGGCAATATCTCGACCAGCGCATATTTTTTTACCACACCCGCAGTCAGACCGAGCTTGAGAAGATTAACCGCGACACTTCACTGTTGCAGGATAAGCTGTGGCTGATAGTCAGCCAACAGGCCAGAGCATCGCCAACGCCGGTGATGGCGATAATGACCAGCGGCATGAACGATGTGTTCAACACAACCGGCTACACCCAGGCGGCGTGGTGGAACCGCATCCCGCGTTCAGCCTGGCTGCTGCTGTTTGTGTTGGCGATGTTTTGTGTGGGAATGATTGAGTTTCGTAACTGTACGCAGAAGAAAGCGACCTTCCCGTGGTTGCTGCCGGTGGTGCTGTCGTTTGCGTTTGCCTTAATTGCCGATATCGACAGTCCACGCGGCGGGATCATTCGCATTCAGGCACAGAACCTGATAGCCCTCGCCGAGTCACTGCCTCCTGAAGCGAAGACGTAACGTTTGTTTCTGAGGTAATTAAAGTGATGCGGGAGGAACTGCTGGATAGCCTATTGTTTACTCTTAAGAAAAGAAATTTTTCCGTTAAATATCCTTTTTCTGTCTTATTTATAAATACATACAAAATCAACGGGTTATAAAGCACGCAACAAAAAGGGTTTGTAGGGTCGGGGATGAAAAACGGTCACAAGTGGAAGTAAAATTCGAGGTCGCGCGCCGGTAACCTGTCCCGGCGTGAATGCGAGGTTAAGCGGTTAGCGGCTGTGCGGAAACAAAACGCGGGGCTTTGAGTTCGTCGCACATATAGCAGACGAGATCGTGCAGCAGCCCGGCGATTGTTGCCGCCTCTGCTTCATCTTCCGCTTGCAGCAGCGAATAAGCCGTCACCCGGCAATATTCATACTGCGTATCGGAATCACCGAACAACCAGTTTGTCTCCTTCGGCAGCATCTCATCCACGGTCAGTTCAATAATGCGCAGATCGCTTAGTATCTCATCGAATGCCAGCCTCAGGGCATCAAGGTAGGCAATCAGGCAGCGACAAACCGGCTGATATTGCTCTACGGTTCTGCAGTCGAGAAGAATTTGTGCCAGCAGCTCGCAGCGCTCGGCAAGATCGATACTATCGGGATGCCCGACGGTGAGTTCGCTGTAAAGCTGGGGGATAATTTCGCGTGTATTTTCCATCAGTTATTGTCCTTAATAATTGCAGATTAGCTACCCACGCCAAATGGGTGGTGGACTGAACCGGTTGGCGTACCGACCACGCGAAAAAATCGGCGCTTCCGAAGAAGCTCCAGTTCAGCCCACCATTATTATGAACTCACGGAGTATATCCGCAGCAGATAAAAAAGGTGAACAAAACCAACAAGAAAACTCTGTCGTTTCTTTCACGTGGTTCAGGACGCCAATCCCGACACCTGATTTTGCAGGTGCATCGCCACGCTATCACTGTTTGTATATCCAGCAAGATCCACATTAAAATTCTGGAAAGATGCTCGCAAAATTTCGCTTAGGGAATAAAAAACACGCTTTTGGGCTATTCGGTTTCCCCATGTATTTGTTGCCCGATGGCGCTGACGCTTATCAGGCCTACAAAATCACTCCTTAAATCGTAGGCTCGGCAAGGTCGCGTTGGGTAACGTCTCAGCAACACGCTTCGGACGTAAAAAAACCGGGCTTACGCCCGGTTTCGTCATTTCAGTTATCACACCGACGGCTAGTGCGCTGCTTCCGGTTTACGTTTCTGCGCCGCCTGGAAGTCATAGGTCAACGCGTTGGCGTCAGTATCGAGCGCCACGGTGACCTGGCCGCCATCCACCAGCGAGCCAAACAGCAGTTCGTTGGCGAGCGGTTTCTTCAGGTTGTCCTGAATCACACGCACCATTGGACGCGCCCCCATTGCACGGTCGTAGCCTTTTTCCGCCAGCCAGTTGCGGGCTTCCTGACTCACTTCCAGCGACACGCCTTTCTGATCCAGCTGCACCTGCAGTTCAACAATGAACTTATCGACGACCTGATGGATAACATCCGTTGACAGGTGATCGAACCAGATGATGTTGTCCAGACGGTTACGGAATTCTGGCGTGAAGATTTTTTTGATCTCTTCCATCGCATCGGTGCTGTTATCCTGATGGATCAGGCCGATAGATTTACGCTCAGTTTCACGTACCCCGGCGTTGGTGGTCATCACCAGCACGACATTGCGGAAGTCTGCTTTGCGGCCGTTATTATCGGTCAGCGTGCCGTTGTCCATCACCTGCAACAGCAGGTTAAAGACATCCGGGTGCGCTTTTTCGATTTCATCCAGCAGCAGTACCGCGTGTGGATGCTTGATGACCGCGTCCGTCAGCAGACCGCCCTGATCAAAGCCCACGTAGCCCGGAGGCGCACCAATCAGGCGGCTCACCGTGTGGCGTTCCATGTATTCCGACATATCGAAACGCAGCAGCTCAATGCCGAGAGCCTTCGACAGCTGAACGGTCACTTCGGTTTTACCGACCCCGGTTGGCCCCGCGAACAGGAACGAACCAACCGGTTTGTGATCCTGGCCCAGTCCTGCACGGCTCATCTTGATGGCTTCGGTTAAGGCCTCAATGGCTTTATCCTGACCAAAGACCAGCATTTTCAGGCGATCGCCGAGGTTCTTCAGCGTGTCGCGGTCGCTCTGAGAAACGCTCTTCTCAGGGATACGCGCGATTCTGGCCACCACGGTTTCAATATCCGCAACGTTGATCGTTTTCTTGCGCTTGCTGATCGGCATCAGACGCGCACGCGCGCCCGCTTCGTCGATCACATCAATCGCTTTATCCGGCAAATGACGATCGTTAATGTATTTCACCGCCAGTTCCACCGCCGCACGCACCGCTTTCGCGGTATACCGCACGTCGTGGTGCGCTTCGTACTTCGGCTTCAGGCCGTTAATGATTTGAACGGTTTCTTCAACCGACGGCTCAGTGATATCAATTTTCTGGAAGCGACGTGCCAGCGCACGGTCTTTTTCGAAAATGTTGCTGAATTCCTGATATGTCGTGGAACCAATCACCCGAATTTTGCCGCTGGAAAGCAGCGGTTTAATCAGGTTCGCCGCATCAACCTGGCCGCCGGACGCCGCACCCGCACCGATAATGGTGTGGATCTCGTCGATAAACAGGATGCTGTTGGTATCCTGCTCCAGCTGTTTGAGCAGCGCTTTAAAGCGTTTTTCAAAATCGCCGCGATATTTGGTGCCCGCCAGCAGCGAGCCAATATCCAGCGAGTAAAGGGTGCAATCGGCAATCACTTCCGGCACGTCGCCCTGCACAATGCGCCAGGCAAGACCTTCCGCAATCGCGGTTTTACCGACGCCGGACTCACCGACCAGCAGCGGGTTATTTTTACGTCGACGGCACAGAACCTGTATGGCGCGCTCCAGCTCTTTATCGCGGCCAATCAGCGGGTCAATGCCGCCTACGCGAGCAAGCTGATTTAAATTGGTGGTGAAGTTTTCCATACGATCCTCCCCGCCTGCTTGCTCTTCAGTGTTCGGTTGGCTTCCGGAATCGGAAGACTGGCTCGGCTCGTCTTTACGGGTGCCGTGGGAGATGAAGTTCACCACATCGAGACGGCTCACTTCATGTTTGCGCAGCAGATAGGCCGCCTGGGACTCCTGCTCGCTGAAGATCGCGACCAGCACATTCGCACCGGTGACTTCGCTACGGCCGGACGATTGAACGTGGAATACGGCACGCTGTAATACGCGCTGGAAGCTGAGCGTCGGCTGAGTGTCGCGCTCTTCTTCGCTGGCTGGCAGTACCGGCGTGGTCTGTTCGATGAAGGCTTCGAGTTCCTGACGCAGCGCCACCAGATCCACGGAGCAGGCTTCCAGCGCTTCGCGGGCAGATGGGTTGCTGAGCAGAGCCAGCAACAGATGCTCGACGGTCATAAACTCATGACGGTGCTCGCGCGCTCTGGCGAAAGCCATATTTAAACTGAGTTCCAGTTCTTGATTGAGCATAGGCACCTCCCCCAATTTGAATGCCTGAAATCAGGCCTGTTCCAGCGTACACAACAACGGATGTTCGTTTTCCTTAGCGTACGTGTTCACCATCGCAACTTTGGTTTCGGCGACTTCGGCGGTAAACACGCCGCAAATCGCTTTCCCCTGATAGTGAACGGCGAGCATCAGTTGCGTTGCACGTTCTACATCATAAGAAAAGAATTTCTGTAACACGTCAATAACAAACTCCATTGGCGTGTAATCATCATTGAGCAATATCACTTTATACATCGACGGCGGCTGTAGCGCGTCGCGTACTTTGTCTTCTGCAAGCTGGTCAAAATCCAGCCAATCACGCGTCTTACCCATTGTCAGTGTTCATCTTTGGTTGCCGCTCCGGCAGGAAACATCCCGTCGGCTTCCCAGAGCGAGTTTATTTGAATCTATACCCCAATAATTCGAGGTGCATTGAGGCGGCAAGTCCGTAAATCCCCAGGAGCATAGATAACTATGTGACTGGGGTGAGCGGACGCCGCCAACGAAAATGCAGCTTGAAGTATGACGGGTATACAGTAAAGCGTAGATAACTATCCTCTATTACTGCCATTCGCCATTCCTGCTAAACGCGACTTTTGTCACATTCCTTGCAATAGCGTTAACTGCTTCAAATTTTGGTGCATTTTTCACCGAACTTCGCTATCTGCCGCTTGACGCGATGCCTGATTTATCTAAATTGTACAGGCGAGAGTTGGCGAGGTTTTGAACAGCCTGCCGATTTCACCACCGGTTCTTTCCATCTGAATATAAGATTCTCGAAGGATGTCGATGTATGGAAATGGGTACTGTTAAGTGGTTCAACAATGCAAAAGGGTTCGGTTTTATCTGCCCTGAAGGCGGCGGCGAAGATATCTTCGCGCATTACTCTACCATCCAGATGGATGGCTACAGAACGTTAAAAGCCGGACAAGCCGTTCGGTTTGATGTCCACCAGGGGCCAAAAGGCAATCACGCCAGCGTCATCGTTCCGGTCGAAGCTGAAATCGCCGCGGTTGCGTAGCCTTTAGCTCCATTGTGTACATGCTGCCCTCAAAATGCCAGTCTGTGTGACTGGCATTTTTTATACCCGCTATTCCCGCGCCAGAGCATCCACCGGATCAAGCCGGGCTGCATTTCGCGCCGGTAACCAGCCAAACAGCACGCCGGTCAGGGTAGAACAGATAAACGCCATAAGGAGTGCCAACGGGGAGAAACCGATACCCCAGTCGGGCAAAAACAGCTGCAAGGTAAAGGCGATAATCAGCGATAAACTGACGCCCAACGCGCCACCCACCAGACACACCAGTACTGCTTCAATCAAAAACTGTTGCAGGACATCACTGGCCCGCGCCCCCACCGCCATGCGGATCCCTATTTCACGGGTGCGTTCCGTCACCGACACCAGCATGATATTCATCACTCCGATGCCGCCCACCACCAGCGAAATTATCGCCACCAGCGTTAAGAACAACTGTAGTGTATGTGTGGTCCGCTCAGCCGTTTTCAAGATGCTGTCCATGTTCCAGGTGAAGAAATCTTTCTTCCCATGGCGCAGATTCAGTAAGCGCGTAAGCTGCAGGTCGGCCAGCGTGCTGTCATAGCCTTCGTTCACGCGGACCGTTATCGAATTCAGCCACGACTGGCCGATCACCCGCCCGGCCATCGTGGTGTACGGCAGCCAGACACGGAGAATTTTACTGCTGCCAAACATCCCCTGCTTTTCATCCGCCACGCCAATAATGGTGGCAGGCATATTGCCCACCAGAATGATTTCACCCACCACATTGGCTTTATTCGGAAACAGCTGGCGACGGGTATTACCGTCAAGCACCACCACCTGCGCCCGGCCGTTCAGCTGCACGTCATTGAAGGTATTCCCTTCGCTGAAGGTCATGCCGTAAACGTTAAAATACTGCGCGCCCACGCCTTCTACGCTGGCCGAAACGTCGGTATTGCCCACCCGTAAACGCAGGCTTTTCGACACCGCAGGCGTGGCAGAACTGACCCAGGATTGCTTCTGGATTGCCAGCAGATCGTCATATTTCAGCGCCTGCTGATATTGCGGATCGTCATCACCAAAATCTTTGCCGGGGTAAACATCAATGGTGTTGGTACCGATGGCGCGGATATCCGCCAGCACCATTTGCTTGGCGGCATCACCCACAACCACAATCGACACTACCGAGGTGATGCCGATAATGATCCCGAGCATCGTTAACAGGGTACGCATTTTATTGGCCGCTAACGCCCGCCATGCCATGGCCAGCGCCTCGCGAAAGCCGCTGATGAACTGTCGCCAGCCGGAAAGCTCACCGGCTGACGCGACGGTTGACGCACCTGAAAGCGCTATTTTTGCCGGCGGATCGCTAATGATTTCGCCGTCGCGAATTTCGATGATGCGCTCAGCCTGCGCCGCCACCGTCGGGTCGTGGGTGACAATAATCACCGTATGCCCCTGGGATTTGAGCTGATGCAGAATCGCCATCACCTCTTCGCCGGAATGGCTGTCGAGTGCCCCGGTCGGTTCATCGGCCAGAATCACCTGCCCGCCGTTCATCAGCGCGCGGGCGATACTCACGCGCTGCTGCTGGCCGCCGGAAAGCTGCGAGGGCTGATAATCAACGCGATCGCCCAGCCCCAGACGCTGCAACAGTTGCTGCGCCCGCTCAAGCCGCCGTTTGCGTTCGGTGCCCGCGTACACCGCGGGCACCTCCACGTTTTGCACCGCCGTCAGGTGCGACAGTAAATGATATCGCTGGAAGATAAAGCCAAAATGTTCACGACGCAGCCGCGCCAGCGCATCGCCGTCGAGCGTCGCGACGTCCGTGCCCGCCACGCGATAGGTGCCGCTGCTCGGCTTATCGAGGCAGCCGAGAATGTTCATCAGCGTCGATTTACCGGAGCCGGATGCGCCGACGATCGCCACCATTTCACCCGCATGAATGCTGAGCGTAATCCCTTTCAGGACCTCAACGCTCTGGTCGCCGGAAGGATAACTGCGACGAATATGGCTGAGCTCCAGCAGCGCCGTCATTTCGTCGCCCCAGGTTTGCCCTCGCCAGTAATGACTTCATCGCCCTCTTCCAGGCCTTTCACCACTTCCACATCGGTGTCATTCCGCGAACCCAGGGTGATTTCCCGCTCTTTGACTTCGCCATTACGCAGCAGGCGTACGTTGTAACGGTTGTCGCCCGTCGCATCGCCCAGCGCGGAAAGCGGAATACTCAACACATTAGTCACGCCTGAAAGTTGGATATGCACCTGGGCAGTCATTTCCAGACGCAGCACGCCTTTCGGGTTTGGCACTTCAAAACGCGCGTAATAGAAAATGGCGTCATTGACCTTTTCCGGAGTCGGCAGAATGTCTTTCAGCGTACCTTCGTATCGGGTTAGCGGATCGCCCAGCACCGTAAACCAGGCCTTCTGGCCCGGTTTGAGATGAATCACATCGGCCTCGGACACCTGGGCTTTCACCAGCATGGTGCGCAGATCGGCCAGGGTCAGAATATTGGGTGCCTGCTGGGCCGCGATCACAGTCTGGCCTTGCAGCGTAGTGATTTGCGTCACTTCGCCCGCCATTGGCGCCAAAATGCGGGTGTAGTCGAGGTTGGTTTTGGCGGTGTCCAGGGTCGCCTGATTGCGCTTGATTTGCGCATCAATGGTGCCAATCTGCGCCTCTTTTACCGCCACGTCCGTTGCGGTGGTATCCAAATCCTGCTGCGAAATAAGCTTTGTTTTGGCCAGTTGCTGGTTACGGGCGTAGGTCACCTGAGCCAGCTTACGTTCAGCCAGCGCCTGCAAGCGCTGCGCGCGCAGCTCCATCAGCGTCGCTTCCACCTCTTTGATTTGGTTTTGCGCCTGCTCAGGGTCGATTACCCCTAATAGCTGATCTTTCTTCACCTTGTCGCCAATCGCGACTGACAGCGTTTTCAACTGCCCGCTGACCTGCGCGCCGACGTCAACTTTACGCACCGCGTCGAGCTTACCGGTTGCCAGCACGCTCTGTTGCAGGTCACCCTTACGGACAATCAGCGTTTGATAGCTCGGCAACGGCGCATTCAGCGTCCGCCATAACCAGAACCCCGCCAGCAGCAGCACGACGGCGAGCACCAGGTGAATTTTTTTGCCCTTTCCCTTCAGCTTCATAAAAATCCTACGTGTTTATCTTCTGCCGTTGATTGTATCTAAACATTTCCTCAACGAAACCTCTCTTTTCTGGCTACGACCAGGCCGTTGCCTCTGCGTTGATAAACGTATTGATAAATTCGACTTTTCACTCCGGCAAGGTGTCCCGTATGTCACTCAACGCAGAACTTTCTTATTCAGAGCAACTGAACCCAAAAACTGGCTGGCAGCTGTTCAGGCTGTTGAGTAGTGGCCAACTGATGCCGGGTCTGGCCTGGAAAAATCCGGCCTATCGCCGCAAGTTTATGCTGCGTTCTTTGGCTACGCCATTCAGCACGGCCGCGTTGCTGTCACGTCTTGCACAACAACCGCAATTGCTGGATATGCTGCACGTCCAGCCGGGCCTGCCGTGTCGTTTGCACCGTCCGTGGCTGTCGATGAACATGTCGCGCCAGAATGCCACCTCGGCGCTGATGGCTCATTATCAGATAATGGCTCAGCATCTGCCGGTTCAGGTGATGAATGCCTGGCTCAGCCGACGGGGCGTGACACTTGCCACCCTCACCGGGCGCGACGAAAAGACGTTCAATATCCGTCTGCTTTCGGACGCGTTTCTCGATAAAGAAGGTGAAGCCACACTGGTGTTTACCGATGCAGAAAATACCGTGCTGGCAGAATTAACCTTTACGCTATGCCCATTTGACGGCAAGCGGACGCTGTATATTGGTGGAATGCAGGGTGCGAAATCACACGTGCCGCACGAGCTGATTCAGGCCGCAACCAAATCGTGTAACGGCCTGTTCCCAAAACGCCTGCTAGTCGAAGTCGCGATGACCCTTAGCCAGAAAATGAACGCGGAGGTGATTCGCGCGGTGAGCAACGAAACGCACATCTATCGCAGCGTGCGCTATCGTCGGAAAAAGCAGGACAAGCTGCATGCGGATTACAACAGCTTCTGGGAGTCGCTCGGCGGTAATGTAGACGATAACGGCGATTATTTGCTGCCGCTAACGATGCCACGTAAGCCGATGGAAGAGATTGCCAGCAAGAAGCGTTCGGAATACCGCCGTCGCTATGAATTGCTCGACGGCCTGCAGATGCAGACCGCCGGAGTGTGCCAGCGTTAATCTGCCCGCCCGCGTGCCAGCCACAGCACGCGGGAAAACATCTTGCGCAGCAGGCTCGGGACGGCTTCGACACCCCGCCGCCCGGCTTCCATTGCCACTTCTATCGCCAAATCCGGTTTTGATGAGCGGTGAATCGCTTTGATTATCACCCGCCGCATATTCATCGGCACGCCGTCCGGAATTTGCGCTACCCGGTGATACACGTCGTCAAACCCCTGACGGTACATGAAGTGTTCCATATCCAGCGCCGGAAGCGTAGTGAGATGATGCCGCTCAAGCTCCCGGTCGTTATTCAGCAAGCCGCGCACCGTGGCCGCATATTTCTTCCCCGCTTCGTCGCCGTCGACTAACACGTGCCATTCAATACCCATCCGCCGGGCAAATTTAATCAGTGGTTTGAGGCCTGACTGCGCGAATTCAATCACTTTAATCCCTTCGGCATCAAAGTGGTGCCCACACTGGCGCGCCAGTTCGTTGATAACCCAGGTTTCCGTTTCGCCTTCAACCAGCAGCCAGCAGCGCGAAAAGAGAGACGAGGCGCGATTAAAACGGATGTGAAACGCGATGCGCCGACCGTCTTCCGCGCTCAGGCCATCCGGCCCAAGACGCCAGGTGGCGACGCGCGAGGATTCACGCACCAGACGGCAGACGTGCTCCACCGGCGTCATCGACAGTAATTCACCGGAGTTGGTGGTCGTAATACGCTGGAGCGGTAACAGGTTCAGCAGATTCCATGCCACCGACAGCATGATCGGATGCAGCCGCGTTTCAGGATCTTCCACCAGCAGTAGCGGTCGCGCGTCTTTATCGAGCCGCACCGTGCCTTTGGCCTGGAGTAACGTGGAAAACAGCCCCAGCAGAATCACCCGATGGCTGCGCCCGCCCGGCTTGTCGATCATCCGGTTGATAATGTCGAGGTAGCGCCAGCTGCGTTGTTCGTCGTGGGAGCGGCGGCGCATCAGTCGGTGACGTGAATCGGTGGTGCCCTGCTCGGAAAAGTAATGTTCCAGTAATTGCACCATCGCCGACAGCCCCTGGCGAATCTGCCCATCAGACAAATTTTGCGGGCTGCTCACCAGTTCACGGGAGAGAAAATCGAGCTGTCGGGCGGTAATTTCGACGTCTGGCACATTGGGCACCGTACCGTTACGAATCCTGCGCATAAATCGGGCATCACGTAGACGCAGCACCGGCATCAGCCGCACCAGATGCCCTGCCCGGGCGTCAATATCGTGCAGCGGCAGCGCGTGCCCATCCCCATCGATAAAGCTGCGCAGGGTCATCACCGTGTCGTCTTCCGCCAGCTCGCCTTCGAGGCGATAGTGAATGCGCTGATAGCCATCGTGCGAAGGCACCCAACACGGCTCCAGCGGGCGATAGCGCCGCACGCGATGGCGACCAGGCTCCAACTCGCGGAACGTCAGAATAATATGCAGATGGTGTTCGCGTCCCTGAACGTCCCCAGGAGGAAACCAGAAATCGTCGCGGACGAAGTGATAAAGCTCAGACTCTGGCGATAACAATAAGGTCAGCGCATCCAGCAGGCTGGATTTACCCCAGGCGTTCTCACCGATTAATACGTTGTTCTGTTCCAGCATCAACGACAACCGGTTGATACCCCGAAAGCCCACAATCTCCACTCTTTCGAGAAGCATACGCCCTCCGCCTGAAAACTTCCCTTTCGTTAACAGCAGTATAGCGGCAGGGCTTGCGTGGTGATAGCCGGAGAAAAGTAATGTTATGACAAAAAATGTCCGTGACTTTTTCGCTACGAAACAAATAACCCCACAATTAATAATGGATCGCAATAAATTTAATTATAAACGAGATTCACATGGCGAAAATTAAACTATACTCAAATCAACTCAACCACGTACAAGGAATGACCAGACATTAACTTAAATCAATATTAGCGGCTTTATTTAACTGGTTAAGGGGTAGCGTTAGTTCTTAAAATAACGGTTCTTTAATTATGTCGTCTTCCCCTTGTGGCGATAAATAATGTCCGGTGCAGGAATAACTGACACCGTCACTGTTATTTTTTTTGAGGTGGT
This sequence comes from Scandinavium hiltneri, assembly GCF_024764835.1. Taxonomy (GTDB): domain Bacteria; phylum Pseudomonadota; class Gammaproteobacteria; order Enterobacterales; family Enterobacteriaceae; genus Scandinavium; species Scandinavium hiltneri. The sequence continues at coordinate 454,130 of NZ_JALIGE010000076.1, forward strand.
TATGTTTAGAAAACTGGCTGCAGAATGCTTTGGTACATTCTGGCTTGTATTTGGTGGTTGCGGTAGCGCCGTGCTGGCGGCAGGTTTCCCGGAATTAGGTATTGGTTTCGCGGGCGTTGCGCTGGCATTTGGTTTAACCGTACTGACGATGGCCTATGCTGTGGGCCATATTTCTGGTGGTCACTTCAACCCGGCAGTCACTTTAGGTCTGTGGGCTGGCGGTCGTTTCCCGACTAAAGATATTCTGGGCTATATCATTGCTCAGGTTATTGGCGGCATTATTGCAGCAGCGGTGCTTTATCTGGTTGCCAGCGGTAAAACCGGCTTTGACGCGGCGGCAAGTGGTTTCGCCTCTAACGGTTATGGCGAACATTCACCGGGTGGCTATTCCATGCTGTCCGCTATCGTGATTGAAATCGTCCTGACCTGTGGCTTCCTGCTGGTGATTCATGGTGCAACGGATAAACGTGCACCGGCTGGTTTTGCGCCAATCGCTATCGGCCTGGCACTGACCCTGATCCACCTGATCAGCATCCCGGTAACCAACACCTCTGTTAACCCGGCGCGTAGCACCGCGGTTGCTATCTTCCAGGGTGGTTGGGCACTGCAGCAGCTGTGGCTGTTCTGGGTAATGCCAATCATCGGCGGTATCCTCGGCGGCGTGCTGTACCGCACCCTGCTGGAAAAACGCGACTAATTCGCGACTGCGTTCCCTGAAGGCCCGGCATTGCCGGGCCTTTTCTTTTTTTGGCAGCTTTACTCCCTCCCGCTCTTTCGGTAGTGTCAGGTGCGCTTTTTACACACAAAAGGACCGTGCCGTTCATGTTTTCGGGATTGCTTATTATTTTTGTGCCGCTGGTGGCGGGTTACCTCATCCCCCTGCGCCATCGTCATGCCCTGCAGTGGATTAATCGTCTGCTGAGCTGGATTGTTTACGTTATTCTCTATTTCATGGGCATCAGCCTGGCGTTTCTGGATAATCTGGCCAGTAATCTGCTTGCCATATTTCATTATTCTGCCGTCAGCATTGTGGTTATTCTGCTGTGCAATATTATTGCCCTGCTGTGGCTCGAACGCACCCTTCCCTGGCGCCACAACCATCAACAGGAAAAATTGCCCTCACGTATTGCAATGGCAATGGAATCATTACAGCTGTGCGGCGTGGTATTACTGGGCTTTCTCTTGGGTCTCACCGGGTGGCCCATTTTGCATCACGCCACTGAAGCCAGCGAATATACCCTGATCTTCCTTTTATTCCTGATTGGCATTCAGCTTCGCAATAATGGAATGACTCTTAAGCAGATTGTACTTAATCGCCGGGGAATGATGGTCGCGGTGGTGGTGGTCCTGAGTTCACTGGCAGGCGGCGTGATTAATGCCCTTATTCTTGGCCTGCCGATAAAAACCGGTCTGGCAATGGCGTCGGGCTTCGGCTGGTATTCGCTGTCCGGCATTCTGCTGACCGAATCATACGGCCCGGTCATTGGCAGCGCCGCCTTCTTTAACGACCTGGCGCGCGAGCTTATCGCCATTATGCTTATTCCCGGCCTGGTATTACGACACCGTTCGACGGCGCTCGGGCTGTGCGGCGCGACGTCGATGGACTTTACGCTGCCGGTATTACAACGCTCCGGCGGCCTGGAAATTGTACCTGCGGCTATCGTTCACGGCTTTATTCTGAGCCTGCTGGTTCCGCTGCTGATGGCGCTTTTCTCCGCGTAATACCCCCAAGGCGGTAGCGTTCGCTGCCGCCAAAATTGCGTTAAATCAATCTCCCTGTAAGTTGCCCGACATATCCCTTTTCAGCGCTTTCGCACAGGCTTACCCTTAAACATGTATTTATAATATAACTTATAAAGGTGTAATTATGTTCTGTGTGCAATGTGAACAAACCATTCGTACCCCGGCCGGTAACGGCTGCGCTTATGCTCAGGGAATGTGCGGTAAAACTGCGCAAACCTCTGACCTTCAGGATTTGCTGATCGCCACACTGCAAGGGCTTTCTGCCTGGGCGGTCAAAGCCCGCGAGTTCGGCCTCATCAGCCATGAGGTCGACAGCTTCGCCCCGCGCGCCTTTTTCTCAACGCTGACCAATGTGAATTTCGATTCCCCACGCATCGTCGGCTATGCACGTAAAGCCATCGCCCTGCGCGAGGTGCTCAAAGCACAGTGTCTGGCGAAAGACGCCAGCGCCGCCGTTGATAACCCGATGGCCGGTTTACAGCTGGTCAGCGACGACCTCGGTGATTTACAGCGCCAGGCCGAAATGTTCACCCCAAATAAAGACAAAGCCGCCATCGGCGACAACATTCTCGGCCTGCGCCTGCTGTGTCTGTACGGTCTGAAAGGCGCAGCGGCGTACATGGAACACGCCCATGTGCTTGGTCAGTACGACAACGACATCTATGCGCAATACCATAAAATCATGGCCTGGCTCGGTACCTGGCCTGCGGACCTGAACGCCTTGCTGGAATGTTCGATGGAAATCGGCCTGATGAACTTTAAGGTGATGCGCATTCTCGACGCCGGTGAAACCAATGCCTATGGTCATCCGACCCCAACGCAGGTCAACGTGAAAACGGTGGCGGGCAAAGCGATTCTGATTTCCGGCCACGACCTGAAAGACCTGTACAACCTGCTGCTGCAAACCGAAGGGACCGGCGTGAATGTCTATACCCACGGCGAAATGCTGCCCGCGCACGGTTATCCGGAACTGCGTAAATTCAAGCATCTGGTCGGGAACTACGGCAGCGGCTGGCAGAATCAGCAGGTGGAATTTGCCCGTTTCCCTGGACCGGTGTTGATGACCTCCAACTGCATTATCGACCCAACGGTCGGGGATTATGACCAGCGCATCTGGACGCGCAGCATCGTTGGCTGGCCGAACGTCAGCCATCTCGAAGGCGACGATTTCACGCCGGTTATCGAACAGGCCCAGCAGCTGGCTGGGTTCCCGTACGACGAAATTGAACACCTGATAACCGTCGGTTTCGGCCGTCAGACCCTGCTCGGCGCGGCGGATACGCTGATCGACCTGGTCAGCCGTGAAAAACTGCGCCATATCTTCCTCGTCGGCGGATGCGATGGCGAGCGCTCCGAGCGCAGCTACTTTACTGATTTCGCCACCAGCGTGCCGGACGACTGCCTGGTAATGACCCTCGCCTGCGGTAAATACCGTTTCAACAAACTGGATTTCGGTGACATTGAAGGCCTGCCGCGTCTGGTGGATGCCGGACAGTGTAACGACGCCTACTCGGCAATCATTTTGGCGGTCACGCTGGCGGAAAAACTCGGCTGCGGCGTGAACGACCTGCCGCTGTCACTGGTGCTCTCATGGTTTGAGCAGAAAGCGATCGTCATTCTGCTGACGCTGCTCTCCCTCGGCGTGAAAAACATCGTCACCGGGCCGACCGCGCCGGGCTTCCTGACCCCCGATTTGCTGGCCATCCTGAACGAGAAATTTGGCCTGCGCGCCATTACCACCGTCGAGCAGGATTTACAGCAGATGCTGGGCGCATAAGGAGCAGACCATGACCATGCCAACTCCACAGTACCCGTGGCGGATGCAGGTCCATCACATCAGGCAGGAAACGCCAGATGTGTGGACGCTGTCGCTGCTGTGTCACGACGCTTATCCGTATCGCGCCGGGCAATACGCACTGGTGAGCATCCGTGATTCCGCGGATACGCTGCGCGCTTACACGCTGTCGTCCACGCCGGGCGTGAGCGAATTCATCACCCTCACCGTGCGCCGCATTGACGATGGTGCAGGCTCTGAGTGGCTGACCCGTGATGTCAAACGCGGCGACTATCTGTGGCTGTCCGATGCGCAGGGGGAATTCACCTGCGACGATAAACCCGCCGATAAACTGCTGCTCCTGGCGGCAGGCTGCGGCGTCACGCCAGTGATGTCGATGCGTCGCTGGCTGGCAAAAAATCGTCCTGATGCTGATGTGCAGGTGATCTTCAGCGTCCGTTCGCCGCAAGATGTCATCTTTGCCGACGAGTGGCGAAATTACCCGGTCACGATGGTGGCGGAAAACAATGCCACGCACGGTTTTGTAGCTGGACGGTTAAGCCTGGCTATTCTTGAAAGCGTGCCAGATCTGGCGGCACGGACAGTAATGACCTGCGGGCCTGCGCCGTATATGGCGTGGGTGGAAGAAAACGTGAAGCAGCTCGGCGTGACGCGTTTCTACAAAGAGAAATTCTTCACACCGGTAGCAAAAGCCGCCACCAGTGGGCTGAAATTCACCAGGCTGCAACCGGCGAAAGAATTTTACGCGCCGGTTGGCACCACGCTTCTGGAGGCACTGGAAAGCAATACGGTGCCGGTGAATGCCGCCTGTCGCGCGGGTGTTTGCGGGAGTTGCAAAACGCAGGTGCTCAGCGGGGAGTACACCGTCACCAGCACCATGACCCTGACCGCGGAAGAACAAAAACAGGGCTATGTGTTGGCCTGCTCCTGTCATCCTCAGGGCGATTTAGTGCTCGCCTGATGAAGGGGATTTTGCCGGGCACCTCAGTGAGTTTCATCTAAGCTTGTAAGCGGTATCACAAAAAGGAGAAGGAAACCCATGAAACAAACCGTTGCGGCCTATATCGCAAAAACTTTTGAACAAGCCGGGGTAAAACGCATTTGGGGTGTCACCGGAGACTCCCTCAACGGGCTCAGTGACAGCCTCAACAAAATGGGCACCATTGAGTGGATGCCCACTCGCCATGAAGAGGTGGCCGCATTCGCTGCGGGTGCAGAAGCCCAACTCACTGGCGAACTGGCGGTCTGCGCAGGCTCCTGCGGGCCTGGCAACCTTCATCTGATTAACGGTCTGTTTGACTGCCATCGCAACCACGTGCCGGTGGTCGCCATCGCCGCCCACATTCCGTCGAGCGAAATCGGCAGCGGTTATTTCCAGGAAACCCATCCGCAGGAGCTGTTCCGCGAATGCAGCCACTATTGCGAACTGGTCTCTTCACCCGAACAAATCCCGCAGGTGCTAGCGATTGCGATGCGCAAAGCGGTGCTTAACCGTGGCGTTTCAGTGGTGGTGCTACCCGGCGATGTGGCGCTGAAACCGGCGCCGGAAAGCGCCAGCACCCATTGGTATCATGCCCCGCAGCCGGTGGTGGTGCCGGAAATGGAAGAGCTGCGCAAGCTCGCCCAACTGCTGCGCTACTCCAGCAATATTGCGTTACTGTGCGGCAGCGGCTGTGCCGGGGCACATAAAGAACTGCTGGCGTTTGCCGGCAAGCTAAAATCGCCGATTGTCCACGCCATGCGCGGCAAAGAGCACGTCGAATACGATAACCCGTACGATGTCGGGATGACCGGTCTGATTGGTTTCTCATCCGGTTTCCACACCATGATGAACGCCGATACGCTGGTACTGCTCGGCACCCAATTCCCGTATCGCCCGTTCTACCCGGCCGATGCCAAAATTATTCAGATAGACATTAATCCAGCCAGCATTGGCGCACACAGTAAAGTAGATATGGCGCTGCTCGGCGATATTAAAGCCACCCTCGCCACCCTGACGCCGCTGCTGGAGGAGAAAACCGATCGCGCGTTCCTCGACAAAGCGATAGAACACTATCGCGATGCGCGGAAAGGGCTCGATGATTTAGCCAAACCGAGTGAGAAAGCTATTCACCCGCAATATCTGGCGCAGCAAATCAGCCATTTCGCCGACGATGACGCCATTTTCACCTGCGATGTCGGCACGCCAACCGTGTGGGCCGCGCGATACCTGAAAATGAACGGCAAGCGCCGTCTGCTCGGTTCGTTCAACCACGGATCGATGGCCAATGCCATGCCACAGGCGCTCGGTGCGAAGGCCACCATGCCTGAGCGTCAGGTAGTCGCGATGTGCGGTGATGGCGGTTTTAGCATGCTGATGGGGGATTTTCTCTCCGTGGCGCAGCTCAAACTGCCGCTGAAAATCGTGGTCTTCAACAACAGCGTGCTCGGCTTTGTAGCGATGGAAATGAAGGCTGGCGGCTACATGACCGACGGCACCGAACTGCACGACACCAACTTCGCCAATATCGCTGAAGCCTGCGGTATCACCGGGATACGCGTCGAAAAATCGGCAGATCTCGATGACGCGCTACAGCGAGCATTCAGTATCGACGGGCCGGTACTGGTCGACGTCGTTGTTGCGAAAGACGAACTCGCCATTCCACCGCAAATCAAACTCGAACAGGCCAAGGGATTCAGCCTGTATATGTTGCGCGCGATCATCAGTGGGCGCGGCGATGAAGTTATCGAACTGGCGAAAACTAACTGGCTCAGGTAAAAAGAGAGGCATAACCCTGATGCAAAAAAGGAAATGCCGTGATCGATTTACGTAGTGATACCGTCACCCGCCCTGGGCGTGCCATGCTGGAACAGATGATGGCCGCCCCGGTCGGGGATGATGTGTACGGGGATGACCCGACCGTTAATGAACTGCAACGCTACGCGGCAGAGCTCGGCGGCAAAGACGCTGCCCTGTTTCTGCCTACCGGCACCCAGGCGAACCTGGTGGCGCTGTTGAGCCACTGCGAACGCGGCGAAGAGTACATCGTTGGTCAGGGCGCACATAACTATCTGTATGAAGCGGGCGGTGCCGCGGTATTGGGCAGCATTCAGCCGCAGCCGATTGATGCCGCCAGCGACGCGACTCTGCCGCTCGACAAAGTCGCGGCGAAAATCAAAGCTGATGACATCCACTTTGCACGCACCAAACTATTGAGCCTCGAAAACACCCATAACGGCAAAGTGCTGCCACGCGAATATTTGAAAGACGCATGGCAGTTCACCCGCGAGCATGGGCTTGCCCTGCACGTTGACGGCGCGCGCATCTTCAACGCCATCGTGGCATACGGCTGCGAGCTGAAAGACGTTACCCAATACTGCGATTCCTTCACCATCTGCCTGTCCAAAGGGCTGGGCACGCCGGTTGGCTCCCTGCTGGTCGGCAACGCGGATTACATCAAGCGCGCGAACCGCTGGCGTAAAATGACCGGCGGCGGGATGCGTCAGGCGGGTATTCTGGCGGCGGCTGGTCTGTATGCGCTGAAAAATAACGTTCAACGTTTGCAGGACGATCACGACAATGCCGCGTGGATGGCTGAACAGCTGAAAGAAATTGGCGCTGACGTGATGCGTCACGACACCAACATGCTGTTCGTGCGCGTTGGGGAAGAGAACGCAGCCGCGCTCGGCGAGCATATGCGCGCCAACGGCGTGCTGATCAACGCCTCTCCTATTGTGCGCCTGGTGATGCACCTGGATGTGGATCGCCAGAAGCTGGCAGAAGTAGTAGGCCACTGGAAATCATTTTTACGACGTTAAGGAGCGTTAAACGTGCCACACTCTATTCTGGTGCTAGGTGCCAGCGGCTACATCGGCCAGCATCTGGTCACCGAACTGAGCGCGCGCGGGGCAACCGTGCGAGCGGCGGCACGTAACACGGATCGTCTGCAAAAGCTGGCGCTGCCCGGCGTCAGCTGTCATCACGTGGACCTCAACTGGCCGGAAGGCCTGCCTGCCCTGCTGGACGGGGTCGACACCGTTTATTTCCTGGTGCACGGCATGGGCGAAGGCGGGAACTTCGTCGCCCACGAACGTCAGGTGGCGCTGAACGTACGCGATGCCCTGCGCCAGCAGCCAGTCAAACAAATTATCTTTTTGAGTTCGCTGCAGGCGCCGGAAAATGAACAGTCCGACCATTTACGCGCCCGCCAGATTACCGGCGAACTTCTGCGCGAAGCGGGCATTCCGGTAACTGAACTTCGGGCCGGGATTATCGTCGGCGCGGGCTCTGCCGCCTTCGAAGTGATGCGCGATATGGTTTACAACCTGCCGGTACTGACGCCGCCGCGCTGGGTGCGTTCCCGCACCACGCCCATCGCGCTGGAAAATTTACTCTATTACCTGGTGGAATTGCTTAATCACCCGACGGACAAGCACCGCGTGCTGGAAGCCGCCGGGCCTGACGAGCTGAGCTATCAGCAGCAATTCGAGCATTTTATGCGTATCAGCGGTCGCCATCGCCCGTTGATTCCCATTCCCTTCCCCACCCGCTGGATTTCGGTATGGTTTCTTAACGTCATCACCTCTGTGCCGCCGACCACCGCCAAGGCGCTGATCCAGGGGCTGAAACACGATCTGCTGGCTGACGATCGCGAACTTCGGGCACTGATCCCGCAGACGCTTATCTCTTTTGACGAAGCGGTGAAGCGCACGCTGAAAGAAGAAGAGCAGCTGATGAACTCCAGCGACTGGGGCTACGACGCCCAGGCTTTCGCCCGCTGGCGGCCAGAATATGGGTATTTTCCAAAGCAGGCGGGCTGCACCATCAGTACCTCCGCCAGCCTTGACGCGTTATGGCAGGTCGCCAACCAGCTCGGCGGCAAAGAGCGCTATTTCTTCGGCAATATTCTGTGGGATATTCGCGCTGCGATGGACCGAGTGTTGGGACATAAACTGGCCAAAGGCCGCCCGGAACGTGAGATGCTGAAAACCGGTGACGCGGTGGATAGCTGGAAAGTGATCATCGTTGAAGCGCAAAAACAGCTTTCTCTGCTGTTCGGCATGAAAGCGCCAGGCCTCGGACGCCTCACCTTCAGCATGAAGGATAAAGGCGACCATCGTGAAATCGACGTTCGCGCCTGGTGGCATCCGCACGGTATGCCAGGCTTATTCTATTGGCTGCTGATGATCCCCGCACATCTGTTCATTTTTCGGGGTATGGCGAAGCGCATTGCCAGGCTCGCCGAAGAAATCACGCACAAATAGACGTAACGGGAATTTTTCTTCGTAGTTTCCCATTGCAACTCAGCGTAATTCACGGAAAAATGCGCACGAAATTCTTTTCAGACACAGTGGATTGATATGAAGGTACTGGTCACCGGAGCCACCAGCGGTTTAGGCCGTAATGCGGTGGAATATCTGCGCCGTAAAGGCATCAGCGTCAGAGCAACCGGTCGCAATGAAGCGATGGGCCGCCTGTTGGAGAAGATGGGCGCGGAATTTGTGCATGCCGATCTGACCGAGCTGGTCTCTTCCCAGGCAAAAGTGATGCTCGCCGGGATCGATACGCTGTGGCACTGCTCCAGTTTCACGTCTCCGTGGGGCACGCAGGAAGCCTTCGATTTAGCCAACGTGCGCGCCACGCGCCGTCTGGGCGAATGGGCCGTTGCCTGGGGTGTGCGCAACTTTATTCATATCTCGTCGCCGTCGCTGTACTTTGATTATCACCATCATCGTGACATCAAAGAAGAGTTCCGCCCGCAGCGTTTTGCCAATGAATTTGCCCGCAGCAAAGCCGCTGGCGAAGAGGTCATTAACCTGCTGGCTCAGGCGAACCCGAATACCCGTTTCACGGTACTGCGCCCGCAAAGTCTGTTTGGCCCGCACGATAAAGTGTTCATTCCGCGTCTGGCGCAGATGATGCACCACTACGGCAGCGTGCTGCTGCCGCGTGGCGGCAATGCGCAGGTGGACATGACCTACTACGAAAACGCGGTACATGCGATGTGGCTGGCGAGCCAGCCGCTGTGTGATTCCCTGCCTTCCGGTCGCATCTACAACATCACCAACGGCGAGCCGCGCAGCCTGAAAAGCATCGTGCAGAAGCTTATCGACGAGCTGGATATTCAGTGCCGCATCCGCTCGGTGCCCTATCCGATGCTGGATATGGTCGCCCGCAGCATGGAAAAATTCGGCAACAAGGCGGCAAAAGAGCCGTCGTTCACCCACTATGGCGTGTCGAAGCTGAACTTTGACTTCACGCTGGACATCAGCCGTGCTGAAAAAGAGCTCGGCTATCAGCCCATCGTGACGCTGGATCAAGGCATTGTGGAAACCGCCCACTGGCTGAAAGATCACGGCAAACTACCGCGCTAAACCAGCCACATAAAGAGAAATGCGCTGGTTTACACTGAAACAGTTGGCCGTGGTTGATAACGATATCACCGGCTTTCCTGGTAGTGCTGGCACAACCCGGCACTTCCGCAGGAACCGCCACCAGTACACTTAATCACGTCCGTTTATTCATCTTCATATTCCTGATGTCTATATCGATTGATGTGAGATATTCTTAATTCCCTGCTGAACGCCCCTTGCAGACAGGAACCAAACCTTGCTACCCACTTCATTTTTTGAAGAAACATATTGGTATTTTCAAAAAATAAAATATATTATTTTGGCGCATTAGGTTTTATTTGTTGATATTTATTCCACACTTTTCGAGCGTATTTCATACGTTGCTTGTAACGGTCTTTTTTCAAACCTGCGTTATATGCACCCACCGCCTGCCAGTTATTCCCGTAAACATTAATCATGTCGGAGAGTATCGATGCGCCAACCATAATAGAAACACAAGGTTCATTCACCAGTCGTTTCTGGGTAATTCCACGTCGCGCCAGGGTTGGGAGATGTATGCTGTTTATTTGCATTAACCCAATGTCATGGGTGCCATCATTATTTTTGTTAATTGCGTTTGGATTCATACCCGACTCTACCTGAGCAATTGCCAGCAATAGCCAGGGATCCACGTGGTGATCCTCCCCGGCTTTACTCCAACAATTTGCCTGGGCACAGGTACTCATTGCAGCTAGCGCAATAATGATCCACTTGATTATTCTCATAATGGTTACTCCTGCACAGCCTCCTTTAATAGATAAACGCAAGCCATGAGTCAGCTCACCGGGACTCATTCTCTTGCCACCGCGATGCAACTCAAATTATTTTCGGTATAAAAAATGTCTGTTATGGTCTTATTTCTGCAAACAGACTAACGTGCAAAATACAAAACGGGGATTGATTTCCCCACTAAAAAAAATGGCAAAAAATATTGACATTGATGATCAAAGCCCTGAATCAGACAACTGTAATATCAGTACCGTAAGCCCGGCCAGACTCAATCCCGGGCCAAATGGAATAACATTCAGTTCGCCAGATATTCGGCGACTACAGAAATAAAAAAGAATGCTACAGACTGCCGCAAAAAATACCAGAGTCGGTAACGCTTGCCAGCCGACCCAGGCTCCCAGTGCCGCCAGCAATTTAAAATCACCGTAGCCCAGACCTTCGCGCCGCGTGAGCAACAAAAAAAACCAATACAGCAGCCACAGGACAAGGTAACCAGCTACTGCGCCGTACAGGGCATCGACCAGTGGAAGCCGTCCAGTAATCGCACTCAGTAGCAGTCCGCCCCACAGCAATGGCTGAGTGATAGCATCCGGTAATAGCAGATGCCGCAGGTCGATAAGCGTCAACGGCAACAAAGCACACCAGACTATCCACAATGATAGAAAGGCCTGCGGTGCGGGGAAGTACCAGCAACTGAGGGCAAAAAATAATAATGTCAGTCCTTCGGTCACCAGCAAACGTAACGGGATTGCAGTGTTGCAGTGCGCGCAACGCCCCCGCAAGAGGACCCAACTGAACAACGGGATATTTTCCCACCAGTTCAGCAAATGCAGGCATTGCGCGCAATGCGATGCAGGATACATCAGGCTATCCGTCGCCGCGTCTTCTGCCATGACTCTGGCGGGAAGTCGTTCAACCACCACGCCGAGAAAACTGCCCAGAATAGCCCCGAGGATCCCACTCATGAGACAAAAAGCAATGGGGTATCCTTCACGCAATATCATCAGTGCACTCATTTTTCGACTTTCCAGCTTAACTGAATCTCTGCTTTCACCTGCCGTGCAGAATCTACTGGCGTCAGGGTCAATTTTTGCACTTGCGCACCAGAAGAGAGGTTAATCTCCCTTAACCAGTCTCTTAATTGATTAATATCGATGTTAGCTATCCCGAAGCTCAGTGCTGTATTCTGTTGCTGCATATTTGATAACGGAATTTTTAATGCCCTGGCACTTATCTCAACGAGCCTGGACACGTTCGCGGTTTTAAGTTTACGAACAGGAATATGTTTACTTTCAATTTCGTGACGCATCCAGTCCAGCGTTTCCTGCTGACGCTTAAGCGTTAGTTGACTATTTTTATTCATCATCACTAAAGGTTGCCAGGCACCGAAGTAGAAAATGGCAACCCCGAGCACAGCCAGGCACAGCAGGATTAACTTCCGTTCCCGCGGTTGATATTGCTGCCAGCGGGCCTTCATTTTTTGCAAGGTCGCATTCATTTTACCGTTCCTGTGATGAGAGCCGTCCAGGGAGCTTTCACCGAGACAGGCTGTAGGGTGAAAGTAAATTTTTCGCGGCTTTTATCGACAAATTCCTGTAACGTCTGCTGCTGTTGCGCCTGTACTAACAGAGTGATGCGACCACCTTCTGCATTATACTCAAGCGAATTCACCCGCAGTCCGGAAACCGTCTGCTTCAGGTTGTCCAGATCGTCCAGTTGCATGAAAACATCTTTTTTCTCTTTTTTTACATTCTGCCCGAAATAATATTTGAGATTACTCTGGTGCTTCAGACGCGGAAAGTGATGCTGATAAAGCTGGACTATCTCTTCCTGTAAATGATTTTCCTGCTGAATTAACAGCCATGCAGTAAACGCCCGTGGCAACAATAAACTGCCGCAAACCAGTGCGACAGCACCTGCCAGCCACCAGCGCCATCCCTTTGTTCCCCCTTTTTCCGCGCGGAAATCAAACGCACCATGCAGCAGATTAGCGTTGCACTGTTTCCACTGTGGCTGGATTAGCTGAAGCGGATGTTGCCAGTCATGAGACTCACTGACAGTGACCCCTTCCGGCATCACGCCGTAAGCACATATCCTTTGCTCCGCGTTTTGCTGTAATAGCCACGGCAGAAGCGCAGCATCACTGTTGCAGGCGCTAAAAGAAGAAAAACGCAGCCAGTAATTTTCCTCCAGCGCAACTGCCGTACAACCCGCGGTGGTTTCTGGCAGCAGGATGGCATCAGGTAATGCCTGAATAACCGTCAGTCCCGCCTGTTGGCACTGATCTAACCAAAATTGCAGGCGATCGGCCACGACAGCCACAGCATCGACTTCACTGCCTTTTTTGCGCAAAACTGTCCAGTGCAATGTATCCACATCACCGATCAGCGTCTCTTCTGCCAGCCATGAAAAAGGGATCGACTGGGCACCTAAGGTCTTTTTGGGTAATGAAAAATGCCGGAATACCATGTCACTGGCGGGCAATAACAAACATACCCGTGATGCCAGCGCATGAGTACTCAGCTTGTGTAGCTCACTTTCCCCCGCCAGCGTGTCAATCTGCGAACTGCCGGACTCACACCACCATATTTTTTCGTCCCTGAGGGAATCGGGACGAATAAAAAGCACTTGTTTCATAAATATGACTTTTCGTTATTCAATCATGCGGTAACGACGCTGCCAGACCTTAATATCGCCTGTGGCACTGTCGAGATGTAATTGGGTGACAACACGTAGCGTTAAATCATCAGTCGTCCCGGTACTGTTCACCGTAAAATATTGGCTATTGATACCGATGAACTCACGGCCTTGTGCCAGACTCTCTTTTTTCACCGGAAACTGTTCCTCGGCTTGTGTTTCAAAGGCATCGACATTCGCCCAACCTGATTCAGGCCGGGCATTGATCAGCCGGATCGCATCCTCTTTCGTCAGGACGCCAGCAAACAGTGCCGAGAGCAGCGGCGCCTGCTCTGCTGTCAGGGTATTGATATTCACTTTGTTGGTGCTGTCAGGTAATGCGCAGAGCAGTTGACTCACCTTTGCCCAGCTATTGACCGGAAAGGCCGGCAACAGACGCAGTTCATTTAAGGTCCGCATCACCTGGTTGGCCGGTAAAGAGCGGGCGTTTATCGCGTTCCAGGCATCACTTTCCTGCCCTCCTTGTTCCGTCGTCTCATCAGGATCCAGATAGTCCAGCAGTTGTGTGTAGACGTTTTCAGCCGTGATGCCGCTCATTCCCGCCTCTTCCAGCAACTTTTCCAGTATCTGCTGTTTCGCAAGCTTGTCTTGTCCGCTGCCGATGGCCGCAACCGGCTCAGCAGGGGTCGTTGCGGTGGATGTTGCTGTTGTCGTTGTCGCTGTCTCTGTCGCCGCCGCAGTTGTCTTTTCCGTTTCTGCGGTTGTGGTCGCGGGTGTTGTTGCTGAATCTGCTGCTGCGTCCTGCTCATCCGCAATCAGACTGTTAACGTTGAAACAGTTCTGCGCATCCACAATCTGGCTCTCAACCCGATAATGTTCTCCGCGCGTGTCAACTGGCTCCTGCCAGCGCCCCTCGGGGGCGAGGGCTTTGTCCCCACCCGCACCATTATCCAGCAGTAATTGTTTGATAGTCGGTACCTGCGCATGTATAGCCCAACGCAACTGTTGCTGGCTGGTCTGATAACGGACTTTTTGCAGATTCCGACTGAACTGCTGGCTGATACGCACTGCCAACACCGACATCAGCACCAATAAAATCAGCACCACCAACAGTGCAACACCACGTTGTTTTGGTCGCCTGGGTGATGTCATGGCTGGCCTCCGGTCGTCGTCGGTTGCACTTCTGTTGACGCAGGCGGCTGGGCGTCATCGGTTTGCGTATCCTGCGGCTGAGCGTCCCTTACCACGGAGCCCGCGGCTGACACGTCCATGTTGCCCGGCGTCAGAAAAACCCAACGCCAGATTTCGCCATTCTCCATGGTCAATTCCAGCTCTGTGCCTTCCGGAAGCTGTGCAGCATCACTCCATTCCTTGTGCCATCCCTGCTGATAAAAACGCCACTCAGCCGCTTTCACTTTATTGAGGACAGGCACTTCGTCAGGAGCATTTTTTTCTGATGCATCAATGGCGGGCCACACCGTGCGCCACAACTGCATGTCGTGAAGACGCCAGCCGATGCGTTCGAGCTGTAACCGCCCACTGATACCGCTGAGGGTGGTGAACTCCAGTCCTTCGTCGTCGTAAACAAAAGTGGAGCCAGGCTCCGCACGCGGTGCACGAGGCAGCAACTGAAAGAAATCACGCTCCAGAAGGTTGTAAGTACGTTGTAACTGGTTAAGTTCGTCAGCACGTTGGTTGGTCGCCGTGGTGGTCCGCATCGCGCCATCGAGAATTTGCCAGGCCAACAGGCTAATAACCGCAAACACCGTCAGCGCAATCATCACTTCCAGCAGCGTGAAACCACGCTGTTTTTCATGGTGTCGCATCTTCATCTTCTCTTAGCACAGGGGAATGCACCCGTAACGTGATAACAGGCTGGGCTTCATCGCCTTCTGAGATGACAACCTCATTGGCAAAACCCTGCTCACCGGTATCGACACGCTGTTCACGCCAGTGCCACTTGCGCCCCCCCATCATTTCATCCCCTTCCTGCGCCTCGTCAGGAAAATCGCTTCCAGTCAACGCCGCTTCCGCCAACCGGTTTTCTGCCAGCCAACTGGCCTGCAGTGAGTCACCCAACGTGTGAGTAAAGCGAACGTTCAGCGAGACAGAATTCATCAGCGCCAACGCGGCAGTGGCGAAAATCGCCAGCGCAACCATCACTTCAAGCAATGTCATGCCCTGCTGCTTACGGTGGCGATTACTCATCGTTTTCTACCTTTACCGGGGATGCACCTTGCGAAATCACGCGGAAACGGTGCTGCTTATCGATACTTTGCAACATCAACGTAAAACGGCCCATTTCACCATCCGGCAGAAAAATAATTTGCGGGTCAGCATCGAGTGTCGCCGCCAGGCGCTGGGGTGTGAGCAAGACATGCATTCCTTGCGGAAATTCGCCTTGCGTCTCTATTCTTCCCGCTGTTAACGGTACCCAATAGGTCTGGTCATTTTTGTAGCGAGCTATTACCAACTGATAATGCTGGCTGGTTATTACCAGTCCAAAAATATTTCCTTCCATCACGGCGCGATCGGAACCATATTCCACAAGGGATTTAAATTGTTGACCAAAGATATCCGGACCGCTTCGTGATGGTATTGTGGTCACCACTAGCATGGCGCTACTGGCAAAAATCACCAGTGCCAGAATCAATTCCAGCAACGTAAATCCACGTTGTTTCATTATTTTTCTTTTTTATCCAGCGACCAGTTAGTAATATCATCGGCAGTATTTGCCTCACCATCCAGGCCCGTGGAGAAAACATCCACTGCACCGTGTTCACCTGGGCTGACTAACAGATATTCGTTACCCCAGGGATCCGTTGGCAGTCGCCGAATATACCCGTCTGCACGATAATCATTCGGGATCGGGGCTATCTCTGGTTGAGTCACCAGTGCCTGTAATCCCTGATCAGTGGTTGGATAGCGATGGTTATCGAGTTTATACATGTCTAATGAACCCTCGAGAGCCACAATATCACTGACTGCTTTTTGCTTATCGGCGCGTTCTTTATTTCCCATCAGATTGGGTACCACCATACTGGCTAACACCCCGAGAATAACAATAACCACCATCAGTTCGAGTAAAGTAAAACCTTGCTGATGTTTGACGTATAACTGACCTTTGTTTTGCATAATTGATTTATCCCACCATATTATTGAGTTGAAGGATTGGTTGTAATATTGACAGCACAATAAACAACACCACCGTCGCCATGCTGACGACCAGTGCCGGTTCAAAAACCGCCAGCGTTAACGTAATGCGATGCTGGAGTGTACTTTCCTGGTTATCTGCTGCTCTGTCCATTAAGGGGCCAAGCTCACCGCTCTCTTCCCCTGAGGCCACCATATACAGCATGGTCGGCGGAAACAGATGCGCCTGTTCGAGGGCTGTGTAGAGGGTCGAGCCCTGACGGACGGTATCTGCTGCCGTTGCCATTAACTGACGAGCGTAGCCGTTCTCAAGGCCTTCCATCGCAATCAACATGCCATCAAGTAGCGGAACGCTACTGGCCTGCAAAATGCTGAGTGTGCGGATGTAGCGGGCACTGTTAATTGCCCGCATTAATCTCTGCACCGGTGAACGGGTCAGCAGCCAGCGGTGCCAGGCAAAGCGATTCTGTGGCTTTCGAAGCCAGATTTTCCAGCCGATTGCCAGTCCTGCCAATACGCCCCCCAGCAGCAAACCATAAGCTTGCAGAAAATCACTGACCGTAATCAGAATGCGGGTGGTCAAAGGTAATTGCTGTTTCATATGGGTAAACTGCTCAATAACCTGAGGTACCACTGCCACCAGCAAAATGCAGATAACCGTCACCGCCACTATCGTTAGTGTTAGCGGATAGACCATCGCCTGGGTCAGTTTGCTTTTCATTTTCTGGCGCTGTTCGTTGTACTCTGCCAACTTTTCCAGCACAGTGCCGAGTGCCCCTGTTCGCTCTCCCGCCATCACCAGGGCGCAATAAAGTTTGTCAAAAATGCGCGGATACTGGCTGAGTGCGTCATTGAGCGTGTGGCCTTCCACCACCTTGTCGCGGATATCGCTCACCAGCGCCGACATTTTTTTATCTTCCGACTGACGGGCGATAGCCTTCAGGGCGCTTTCCAGTGGCAGAGCGGCGTTCACCAGCGTCGACAATTGACGGGTGAACATCGACAGCGCAGCAGACGTCATTTTGCTTTTTTGCTGCGCTGTTTTGCCCGGCGTATATTCGTGAGTCTCAGTAATGCTGAATGGCAGCAGTTGTTGCTCACGCAATTGTTGACGGACCTGCCTAGGGTTTTCAGCCTGCAAGGTACCGCGTCGCGTTTTTCCGGCGGCGTCAGTGGCACTGTAAGCAAACCAGGCCATTACTCCTCACCTCCCCGTTCAGCGGTCACCCGTATCACCTCTTCCAGCGAGGTGATACCACTGATCACCTTCAGCAAGCCGTTTTCACGCAAGCTGTGCGCCTGTTTGAACAGTTCGCTCTCAAGGGTCATTTCATCTTTATCTTCATGGATAGCGCGGCGCATGGCGCTATCGACAACCAGAAACTCGTGGATCCCGGCGCGCCCCTGATAGCCACTATGGCGACAATGCTCACAACCGACCGCGCGATAAATCACTTTAGGCGGTGTCGTCATAAAACTGAATAAAGCGCGTTCATTGCCGTCAAGTGGGCTGGTGGTACGGCAATGGGGACAAAGCTGTCGAACCAGGCGCTGGGCAATAACGCCCAATAACGAGGAGCTAATCAAAAATGACTCCAGCCCCATATCCCGCAGGCGAGTAATGGCCCCCGCCGCACTGTTGGTGTGCAGTGTGGACATCACCAGATGACCGGTCAGTGACGCCTGAACCGCAATTTGTGCCGTTTCACCGTCGCGTATTTCCCCAATCATCACCACATCAGGATCTTGTCGCAGAATGGCACGCAAACCGCGGGCAAACGTCATGTCCACACGCGGGTTGACCTGGGTCTGCCCGACCCCTTCCAGCTCATATTCGATAGGGTCTTCAACGGTCAGAATGTTGCGTTCATGACCATTCAGTGCTGACAGGACTGCGTATAAAGTGGTGCTTTTCCCTGAGCCGGTCGGGCCAGTGACCAGGATAATGCCGTGCGGACGCGCAATCAGTCCTTTCAATTGCGCCAGCTCTTCATCAGCTAACCCCAGCTTGTTAATGTCTGGTTTCAGATTGCTTTTATCCAACAGGCGCATCACCACTCGTTCGCCATATTGCGAGGGGATCGTGGACACACGCACATCAATCGCTTTACGCCCAATACGCAATGAAATTCGACCATCTTGTGGCAGACGTTTCTCGGCAATGTCCAGTTTTGACATCACCTTGATCCTCGAGACTAACAGCGGTGCCAGTTTACGCGCCGGTTGCAGGACCGGACGCAGCACACCATCGACACGAAAACGGATGCTCAGCGTGCGCTCGAAGGTTTCGATGTGAATATCCGATGCGCCCTCTTTCACCGCCTCCCCCAGAATGGCGTTGATCAGTCGAATCACCGGTGAGTTTTCATCGTTATCCAGCAGATCCTCGTTATCCGGGATCTCTTCGGTGAGCGCCATCAGATCGATATCGGCATCCATATCATCGACCATTTGTTGCGCCACACCGCTGCTCTGTTGCCAGATACGCTGTAATAGCTCATCAAACGCTTCCGCATTAAGCGTCGTGGGGACAAACGATCGCCCCAATGCGCGGCGGATTTCCAGCACGGCAAACAGCGGCGCGTTGTCACGCACATAAACCGTATCGTCGTAATACAGCACACCGTGATCTTTGGCATAGTTACTGCCACACAGAAAATTCGTCAACTCGTCCACATTGCTTTCCTGCTGTCACCCTTTAAAAGGATTACGCATATCTGAAGTTGAGGTCGCTGGTGAGGCTGGAGAATTCTCCGGCCAGGCCGGCAGCACTGAGTTATGATCCGGTTCAATGATGCCGATTTTTTCCTCTTCCAGCCGTTGCTGCTGACTTGCCCGAACCTGGTCGTATTTCTCTTTTGACGCGGCACTGAAGTTGTCATCGTCTCGCAGCACTGTGGTATGGATAAACACCATCAGATTGCGCTTTGAGGAATCCTGGGAGGTATAACGGAACAGCTGCCCCACCAGTGGGATATCCCCCAACAACGGCACTTTCGACACGTTCTGCTTGGTCACATTTTCAATAAGTCCGCCCAGTACTACCGTCTGACCGCTGTGCACCATCACTTCGTTGCTGATAGTTCGGGTATTAAAGGTTGGGCCAAGGGAGGCGTCTTCTGTCGCATTCGCATCAACACTTGAGACTTCTTGCTCTATTTTCAGATGGATAGTGTCGCCATCGTTGATCTGTGGAATGATTTTGAGTTTGGTACCGACTGTTTTACGTTCAACCGTGTTAAAGACATTATCACCGGTGGTGGTTTGCGAACCGGAAAGAACCGGTACATCCTGACCAACGTTGAAGGACGCCTCTTTGTTGTCGAGGGTCACTACGCTTGGGGTGGAAAGAATGTCGTTTTTGCCATCGGTCGATAACGCGCTCAACAGCATGCCAAAATCACCATTAAAGAACCCGGTCGCCAGACCATTGAAGCCTGAGCCGTTGTTTTCACCACTCTTGACCTGACCGATTGGCAATCCGGTTCCCGTAAACTGTGTTCCACCGTGTTTACTTGACCATTGCACACCGACATCCAGTCCGGATCCGTCCTGCACTTCGGCGATAATCGCCTCCACCAGAACCTGAGCGCGGCGAATATCCAGTTTAGCGATCACTTTTTCCAGTGAATTCATTACGTTGGGCTGTGCAGTTATCACTAAAGAGTTGGTGGATTCATCAGCTGTGATATTCAACTCCTCTTTCCCGCTGCCCATTTTTCCTTTCGCCTGACCTGGTTTGTCTTTCATCTGGTCACCGACACCCGTCAGCACCGGCACAATTTTGGCCGCATTAGCGTATTTCAGATAGAACACGCGGGTGTTGCCCTGGTTATCCTGCTCTCTGTCCAGCTTGCTTATCAACGCGCGCGCGCGCGCTCGAGAGGGCTCGGTGCCACTAATCACCAGACTGTTGGTCGAGATATCGGCCACCACTTTAGTGGCCAGATGCGGTGCATTCTGTCCTTTCTGCTCTTCGTTATTAAGGTTGTTGAGCGTGTCAGAGAGATCTTTGGCAGACGCAAACTTCAGCGACACGATTTCACGGCGTTGTACCCCCGATTTATCGACGCGCTCGACCAAATCCACAAGACGGTTAATCACCGATGCTTTACCGGTGAGCAACAACACGTTAGAGGGTTCAAAATGGACGACGTTTCCGATACCGGATGCATCGTTCAACTGCCGTAGCAAAGGGGCGAGTTCACGCACTGGCACATTTTCCATGCGCACCACACGGGTAATTATCTCGTCACCTTTGCCGGGATTTTTGCTGTCAGCCAATGGAGCCCCAGCGGTACGGGCGACCGAGGAGCGCACCACTTTGATCATCCCGTTATCCATCGGAATAACCGACAGACCGTATAAATCGAGTACGCTGAGGAAGAACTGATAATATTCGTCTTCTGTCAACACATTATACGTTCGGACAGAAACCATTCCCTGAACGGAGGGATCGACCAGAATCGTTTTGTTGAGATTACGGCTGACCGTGTCAATAAATTCACGAATATCGGTATTTTTAAAACTGGCAGTAAAGGTTGCGGCCATGATCGAGCCAGAAAATAGCGCAAGCGCGGTCAACACACTGTATTTCCACGGAGATTTTTTCATATTGATTATGCTTGTTAATCGTTTAAAACATTCAGGTGAATGTTTTTCAATTGACCATGACGTTGTACTACGACATCCGCCACCTTCATTTTTAACCAGTTGGTTGCCATTAATTTTGCAGGTAACTCGCGGGTCATATCACTCGCATCCACTTTCACGACGATGTCCCCTGGTTCAAATCCGCTCTGTTTAAAATAGCCAGAGGCATTCCGGGGATTAATGATATAACCCTGCAATTTTCCTTCCCGGAACAGAGGCTTCAGGACAAAATAATCGCTCAACATTAATGCCGCGTGACGCCTGTTAGCGTCCAGCTCTTCCACTGGCGGCGGCGGCTCCATACCTTTGAAATAATCAGGCCGCTTAAGCGCCAGGGTTTGTGCAACGCCGTGGTAACGCACGACCACACTGTCCTGTGTAATCGTTTCTATCCATGCATCGTCATAACCAGCGAGGGTATCGCCCTCGCGATAACTTTGCTGTTGACCCGCGATTTTAATCATCGCCAATGACAACCAGGCTTCATCACTGAGAAGGATCCCATCCACTTCCGCGGATAAGGGTTCTTGTACCTGAGCGCCTTCGTTTCGCTGTTGAGCTTCTGATGCAAATAATGAGAAGCTTTTTTCTGCTGTCGTGCTTTCACCCGCCCGAATTCTGGCTCCGGTCAACTTATCAACCGCTTTTTTATAATCTTTATAAGCGATGTAGCCTTGTTGCCCACTTAATATAAGCAGAATAAACATGACGCAGGATGCTACAAGCCGGTATAAATACGGCGTCCTCATTATAAAAACCTTTTCACCACACATTAATCATCAATCACCAGACTGGGATGACTTCACGTTTCAATAATCCTGACGAATAGTATGCAGAGAATAGCTGTAAAACCACTGAATTAGATATTCACTTTCATGCAAAAAACCATTGACTTCCCATAGTGCTGTTGGTCAAAAAAGCGCGACTACTTTTCTCCTCGGCACAAATTGACGATACATGTTGCGCCCCTTACTTTGCTGACACACATCCCCATCCTGGTTATTTTGAAACAGAGTGAATTAAATATGTATTTGCAACATTTCCAATTTGCGACGCCCCCCTTCAGGCAGGTGACGACTCCCGCCGGAGAGTTCACTGTCGCCAGACACCAGGATGTGTTCGGTCTGCTGGCTGAAAAAACCCGTCAACCAGGGATAGTCGGACTCTTTAGTGCCGATGAAGCGCTACTCAAACAATTTAGCCACCGGTTGAGCACCCAGGTAGCGAACACACACATCGTGAATGCTTTTCCGAAGCTATCCGCGGAGACACTGCTGTACAAACTCAATCCTGATGGTCAGGCTAGCAAAAACTGGATCCAGACCATTGATGCTATTTTTCGGCGCTGGCAATCACAGTGCGGCAAACAAACCGTATTGGTGATATCCGCTGCGCAAGCGATAAGCGACAATGCCTGGTCATTACTGGGAATGCTGCTGAGCCGAGCAGAAGAGCAAGGGTTCACGCTGAGTATTCTGCTGACCGGTACCGCCGAGGCAGAGACTAAGCTGATGTCGATGCCAGGGTTATCGGCTTTAATGCATACCTGTCATACGTTGCGTCCGCTGTCTGGCCGTGAATGTGAAGCCTATTTTGCTGCCCGAATGAAAGAGCAAGGGGTGGAGACATCACCTTTCCCACGTGACCGCATCCGCAAGATTCACGCTCTGACGCAGGGTAATATCACCCAAATCAATCGCCTTGCGCATTTGGCGCTGCTGGCTGCGTGGACTGAACGCGCCCCCAGAGTCAGTTCCCGACATTTACGACTGGCTTGCGATGAAATTATCCCGGCCCGCCGTAGCGCTAAAAAATGGGCCACCATTGCGCTGGTCACCGTATTTGCCTGTCTGGCAGGCGGTTGGTATGCACCGCCATCGTTGACCGCCAAATTGCCCTTCTCTATTCCGACACCGGCAAGCTGGCAACAGATGGCACGCACTGAGGCCCCACCGCCCCCTCCGTCAATCAACGACGAGGTCATCAGTGAGGCTGACAGTATGCATCAGCTGTATAAAATATGGGGATATGATGCTACGGCAGATGATGCGTTATGCTACAACGCAAAGCGTGCCATGCTGCAATGCAGAGAGGGACGGGCGACACTGGCTGAACGCGAAAAAGAAGGCTATCCGTGGATTGCAGAGCTCAAGACGGGCGACCGCCTGAATTACGCAGTAGTTGCCCATATTGAGAATAATACTGTCGATTTACTGCTAAATGGTCGCACCTGGCAGGTTTCGCGCAACTGGTTTGTGCACAACGCAACGGGCAATTACACCTTATTACGGCGGTTAACCCCTGCCGGACAAAATAGCGTCAATGCGAACAGTCCTGTCGGCGATATCATCTGGCTGGATAATGCGTTGAGTCAGGCACTCAACGTTGAACCGACGCACACAACCGGATGGTCGGCAGAGCTTGTTAAGCGGGTTCGTGAATTCCAGTCCACAAGAGGATTACGCGTTGACGGTGTCCCTGGCGATGAGACATTACTCCGATTAATGCATTCCATCAATATGACGCCGACAGTGATAAGTCCTGTACACTTGTCGAGAGTCGAAAAAACACAGCAAGGAAGCGAGTCATAATGTCCAAAATCAGTCTCGCCGCTCAGCGCAGCACCACGACGGGTGAAGCCGTTTATTTTACCCGGCAGTGCCCGGACCTGCGTCTATGGCTGCTAAAAAGTTTATCTGGATTGATGTGTATAGCGATGCTGGTGATAGCGGGTTCATATGCGCATCTTTACTGGCAGTGCCTTCATCCAGCCCCTCCTGCGCAGGTGAAAAAATTAGCGCACACGGAGGTGACACTTTCGGATATGCACTATGTCTTTGTGACCAAAACATTCCCGCCGCCGGTCCCGAAGCCCGTGCAGCAGACAGCAACGCCAGTCAGCGAAAATACGTTATCTCATCACCTGGAAGATGATGACTGGACACATACACCGGATGGCGAACTGGCGACACAGCCATTGCCAACGAATAGTGGCAACAGACCCCCGCCGCCTAAAGAAAGTGAACTGTCGTTAGAACAGCGGCTATTACAAGCAGTGAAGGAACAACAACAGGATTATTCACAAGGAAAAATCCCTGACGTTACACCGCCAGACGATCTTTCCTTTGTCCAACCAACATCGGAGAATGATGACTCAGCCCATATCACCGCTGCTGTTATCGGTTCACAGAATAACAGGGAGAGATTCAGGACACCTCCTGTAATGATATCGGATCAACGAAGATCGAAAGGATAAAACATGAACAGTATGCTAAATCAGTATCGTTCAGGTAGCGTAGTCATGCTTAAAAGACGCCCTTTTTTGACCACGATGTACTGCCCTTTTTTCAGGTCAGAAAGAATTTTTATAATGGTACTCCGCGCCAAATCGGTGTACTCCTGAATGTAATCATAAACATTAATATCACGGTTATAATTAACAACCAGTTCATTTATTTCGAGTAAAAAATCACGAATGACCTGGTATGCACTACGGGCAACCAACACATCATCACGTTTTTTAAAGACACACAGGAACCACGAAAGGACTTTGGTCAGTGCTTCCCAACAGTTATGCTCAGTCACCAACCGAATAAAATCATTTTTATCCACCTCACGTACCACCAAGTCTGAGCGAGCCACACCGTGAACATTACTGACATTATAAAACAAGTTAGCAAGACCAAAAATGAATGGTGCATCTAACGTGAACATACATAGCTCATCCGATGTACGGCGGAATTCGACATTTCCTTTGAGGATAATATAGATGTTATTAGTATTGGTGCTCGAAAATTTACGCCACTTTTTATATTCTTTCTCTGGATAACCATTTGTCAGCTCAATAATTGATGTCAGTTCAGCATCAGGTCGTAAGCTTTTACCATAGGTACTTAACATGATTTACACTCGCAGTATGAATAATCTACATTATAAACGTCATCACATCCTTTCATACAATATGAAAATTGAACGTATGGACAGGAGCATCCGGTTATAAACGGATCATGAAATGAATATTCGATGCTTCACAAACACTTTATTATATTAAATAATACTTGAGAAGTGATGCAATCATAGATGCGGCGAATGTGTTAAGTCAATTTAGCAGATCTACATTAGCTATTTCTATTTCGTGAATTGTATAATTGATATGAATGTTTTTAACCGTTTACCCTCGGCAATCCTTTGCCAAATCGTTCAATCGAATCAACCCTGACCATATTTTTCCAGTAACGCTTCGGCAATCGCCTGCGTTTGCGCATCCGCCACGCCGTCCCAACGTTCGGGCCGGAAGTGCATCTGGAACGCCATGATCACCCGTTTCTTCTGCGTGTATGTCATCCCCGGTGTCACTTCATAGCCATAGCGTGCGAGCAAATCCAGCACTGACCCGCTATTCACCTGCTCCGACGGCTGACGACCGTTGAGATAAAATGCCACCCTATTTTCATCCGGCCACGCGCCAACGCCTTGCTTCGCCAGCTGTTGCCATGGGAACCGCGGCCCAGGATCGTCTTTGCGCTGCGGCGCAACGTCCGCATGCGCCACCACGTTTTGCGGTTCAATGTGATAGCGGGCAATGATGTCTTTTGCCAGCGGTATCAGCGCATTGATTTGCGACGGGGAGAACGGGGTAAAACTTTTGATGCCCGCGGTTTTCTCCCAGCCAGGGTTTTCCAGTTCGATACCAATCGATGTGTCATTGATACGCGTGGCCCCACGCCAGAAGCTTACCCCCGCATGCCAGGCCAGATCCTGTTCCGGAACCAACTGCCAGATGAGCGGTTTACCTTTGCGTTCAGGCGGCGTGTCCGGGATCAGATAATGCGCGCTGACCTGTTTATCCGTCAGCGTCGCCAGAGACGTCTCAAAATCACCGGCGGTGTAATGGATAACCAGCATTTTGATGCGCGGGTACGCATTGGTCGCCGGATGGCTCGTATCCAGCATATAGCCCGGTTTGCTGATGAGATTCTGCCTACTGGCATCCTTATCACTGCCGCAGCCTGCCAACAGCAGCGCCAGGGCTATCGGTAAAAAGCGCTTCATCGGCGCACTTTAACTGCGGTACCGCTGACGCTGACCATCAGCATACTGCTGTCTTTGCCGACGGTTTCATAATCGATATCAATGCCGACCACGGCATCGGCGCCCAGCGCGTTGGCCTGCTCGCCAAGCTCCTGAAACGCAATTTCACGCGCTTTGCGCAGCTCTTTTTCGTACGCACCGGAGCGCCCGCCGACGATATCGCGGATACCGGCAAAAAAATCACGGAAAATGTTCGCGCCGAGAATCGCTTCCCCGGTCACCACGCCGCAGTACTCGACAATGATTTGCCCTTCCAGTGTTGGGGTCGTTGAGAATTGCATTCGTCCTCCTTCTTCAATGCCTTAGCTCAGTTAATCAAACACATTATCGTACCGATACGCTATGCTTGAAAACATCTAAATACCGTAGTCAGTCTATACCCTAAATAATTCGAGTTGCAGGAAGGCGTAGCCAACGCTCATGCAACTTGAAGTATGACAGGAATATTATAAGGAAATCACTCATGCGCTACTCTGCCGCTGCTCTTCTTGTCCCTTGCGCCCTTTTGCTGAGCGCCTGTACCACCGTCACACCTGCGTTCAAGGATATCGGTACCCGTTCAGGTCCTTGCGTAGAAGGTGGCCCGGACACCGTTGCACAGAAGTTTTACGACTATCACATTCAGCACCATACCACCGATTTAGCCGCACTGCGTCCGTACCTGAGCGACGATCTGGCAAAAGTGCTTAACGATGCGAACAACGATCCGAATAAACGCGCTCTGTTGCAGGAAGACTTGTTCTCCAGCCGCACAACACCCGCCGACAGCGCTGATGTGGCCAGCTCATCAACCATCCCAAATACTGACGCCCACAACATTCCGCTTCACGTTGAACTGAAACAAGGTTCTCAGAGCTGGCAGGATGAAGTGCTGATGATCCGCGAAGGTCAATGCTGGGCTGTAGACGACGTGCGCTACCTCGGCGGCACCGTTCATGCCCCGGCTGGCACACTGCGCCAGACGCTGACTAAGTAAAATCTCCCCTTAATCACTCAGGTTAAATGTCTGGCATTCTGTGATGGATGCCGACATTTATTTCCTTGCCCCTGCGCTCTCGCTATTTTGTGCTAACTTTAAGTGTAAACGTGGTTTATATTTAAGTTTTAACGCACAAATATTGCATAACTATTCTGTGAACGTTACTATCTGCGGCCTCAATAGCTATCGGTGTCAGATTTCCCGGATGAGTATAAAACTAGAAGGCATTAACTGCTTTTACGGCGCACATCAGGCGCTGTTCGACATAGCCCTGGATTGCCCGCAGGGTGAAACGCTGGTGCTGCTTGGCCCTAGCGGCGCGGGAAAAAGTTCGCTGTTGCGCGTGCTTAACCTGCTGGAGATGCCGCGCTCCGGCCAACTCTCCATTGCGGGAAATCAATTCAATTTCAGCAAAGCCCCTTCCGATAAAGCGATACGCGACCTGCGTCAGAACGTCGGGATGGTCTTCCAGCAGTACAATCTGTGGCCGCACTTAACCGTGCAGCAAAACCTGATTGAAGCTCCCTGCCGCGTGCTCGGTTTATCGAAAGAGCAGGCGCTGGCGCGTGCCGAAAAATTACTGGAACGTCTACGCCTGAAACCTTACAGCGACCGCTATCCTTTACACCTTTCCGGTGGCCAGCAGCAGCGCGTGGCCATTGCCCGTGCGCTGATGATGGAACCACAGGTGCTGCTGTTTGATGAGCCAACCGCCGCACTGGATCCGGAAATCACCGCCCAGATTGTGAGCATCATTCGTGAGCTGGCTCAGACCCAAATTACGCAAGTGATCGTCACCCATGAAGTCGAAGTGGCGCGTAAAACGGCCAGTCGTGTGGTGTATATGGAAAACGGTCACATTGTAGAACAAGGGGATGCGAGCTGCTTTGCCGAGCCGCAGACCGAAGCGTTTAAAAACTATCTTTCACACTGATGTTTTCGGGAACAATGACAATGAAAAAAATCGTGATTGCCGCGCTGCTCGCCAGCGTCAGCCTTTCCGCTGGCGCAGCCCAGACTATTCGTTTTGCGATGGAAGCGTCTTATCCTCCGTTTGAATCCATGGATGCCAACAACAAGATTGTCGGCTTCGACGTGGATCTGGCTAACGCGCTGTGCAAACAGATCGACGCCACCTGTACTTTCACCAACCAGGCGTTCGACAGCCTGATCCCAAGCCTGAAATTCCGTCGTTTTGACGCGGTGATTTCCGGTATGGACATCACTCCAGAGCGTGAAAAGCAGGTCCTGTTCACCCAGCCGTACTACGAAAACTCTGCGCTGTTCGTCGGCCAGAAAGGCAAAGTGGCTGATATCGCCGCGCTGAAAGGTAAAAAAGTGGGCATGCAGAACGGCTCCACTCACCAGAAATTCATTACCGATAAGCATCCGGAAATCACCACCGTGCCTTACGACAGTTACATGAATGCGAAGCTGGATCTGCAGAACGGCCGCATTGACGCGGTGTTCGGCGATACTGCCGTGGTGACCGAATGGCTGAAAGCCGATCCTAAACTGGCGGCGATTGGCGATAAAGTGACAGATAAAGACTACTTTGGTACTGGCCTCGGCATCGCCGTGCGTCAGGGTAACAGCGATCTGCAGCAGAAGCTGAACGACGCGCTGACCAAAGTGAAGCAGGATGGGACATATAAGACCATCTATAGCAAATGGTTCCAGAAGTAATTCTTGATGAACGAAATGTTTCCATTAGCAAGTGCCGCCGGGATGACCGTCGGCCTTGCCGTTTGTGCTCTGGCGATTGGCCTGGTGCTGGCGATGATCTTTGCGGTGTGGGAGTCAGCTAAATGGCGTCCCGTCGCGTGGGTCGGCACTGGTCTGGTCACCATTCTGCGTGGATTACCGGAAATTCTGGTGGTCCTGTTCATCTATTTCGGCTCTTCACAGCTGCTGCTCATGCTATCCGACGGCTTTACGCTGAACCTCGGTTTTGCGCAGATCCCGGTGCAGGTGCAGATTGAAAACTTCGACGTCAGCCCGTTCCTCTGCGGCGTGATTGCGCTGTCCTTGCTCTATTCCGCTTACGCGTCACAGACCCTGCGCGGTGCGCTGAAAGCGGTACCGGTGGGCCAGTGGGAATCCGGCCAGGCGCTTGGGCTGTCCAAAGCAGCCATTTTCTTCCGTCTGGTGATGCCGCAGATGTGGCGCCACGCGCTGCCAGGGCTCGGTAATCAGTGGCTGGTGCTGCTGAAAGATACCGCGCTGGTGTCGCTTATCAGCGTGAACGATTTGATGCTGCAAACCAAAAGCATCGCTACCCGTACTCAGGAACCGTTTACCTGGTACATCGTGGCGGCGGCGATTTACCTCGTCATCACCCTGCTCAGTCAGTACATCCTCAAACGCATTGACCTGCGCGCGACTCGCTTTGAACGGAGACCAGGCTGATGCTTGAGTATTTACCCGAACTGCTGAAAGGGCTACATACCAGCCTGACGCTGACCGTGGCCTCAATTGTGCTGGCGCTGATCCTGTCGCTAATTTTCACCATCATTCTGACGCTAAAAACGCCAGTGCTGGTGTGGATTGTCCGCGCCTACATCACGCTGTTTACCGGCACGCCGCTGCTGGTGCAAATCTTCCTGATTTACTACGGTCCGGGCCAGTTCCCTCAGTTGCAGAACTATCCCGCGCTATGGCATCTGCTCTCCGAACCCTGGCTGTGCGCAATGATTGCCCTGTCGCTTAACAGCGCCGCATATACCACTCAGCTGTTCTTTGGTGCGATCCGCGCCATTCCGGAAGGCCAGTGGCAGTCCTGTGGCGCGCTGGGGATGAGCAAGAAAGACACGCTGGCCATTTTGCTGCCGTATGCATTTAAGCGCGCCCTTTCCTCTTACTCCAACGAAGTGGTGCTGGTGTTCAAGAGCACGTCTCTGGCTTACACCATCACGCTGATGGAAGTTATGGGTCACGGGCAGTTGCTGTACGGACGCACTTATGACGTGATGGTATTTGGTGCCGCAGGTCTGGTGTATCTGGTGGTCAACGGTTTACTGACCTTAATCATGCGTCTCGTTGAACGCAAAGCGCTGGCGTTTGAACGCCGCAATTAATCCTGCATAAAATATCGACAACCAAGCGGGCACTCACCAGAGCGTCCGCTTTTTTTTATTTTACATTGAGTTATTTAATCGATTTTATTGCATATAAATTCACAAAATGGCAAGGTAACTCCCATACCACAGAGACGGCACAACATCATAAGATTGACCGAAGGGAGCTTTACCATGAAGAAACTTATTCTGGCAGCGCTGCTTGCCACATTCGCCACAGGCGCGGCTGCAGCAGAGAAAATCAGCTTTGGCGTGTCCGCCACCTATCCTCCGTTTGAATCCCTTGATGCCAATAACCAGATTGCCGGTTTTGATATCGATCTGGCCAAAGCGTTATGCAAACAAATGCAGGCGGAGTGCACCTTCACCAACCACGCCTTTGACAGCCTGATCCCGTCGCTGAAATTCAAAAAGTATGACGCGGTGATTTCCGGGATGGACATCACCCCGGAACGCAGCAAACAGGTGGCGTTCACCGACCCGTACTACGCCAACTCGGCGCTGGTGATTGCGAAAAAGGGCGAGTTCACCTCTTTTGAGCAGCTGAAAGGCAAACGTATCGGCATGGAAAACGGCACCACGCACCAAAAATACCTTCAGGATAAGCACCCGGAAGTAAAAACCGTGGCCTATGACAGCTACCAGAATGCGATCATCGACCTGAAAAATGGCCGTATCGACGGCGTGTTTGGCGATACGGCGGTGGTCAATGAATGGCTGAAAACCAACCCGCAGCTGGGTGTCGCGACGCCAAAAGTGACCGATGCACAGTATTTCGGCACCGGCCTCGGCATTGCCGTACGTCCGGATAACAAAGTACTGCTGGAAAAACTGAACAGTGCGCTCAAAGCAATTAAAGCTGACGGCACTTACCAGAAAATCAGCGAGCAGTGGTTCCCGCAGTAATATTTCCCCCGGTGGCGCTTCGCTTACCGGGGCTACTCCATGTTTGTAAGCCGGGTAAGGCACAGCCGCCACCGGGGCGACTCCACATGTGTAGGCCGGGTAAGGCACAGCCGCCACCGGGGCGACTCCACGTGTGTAGGCCGGGTAAAGCCCAGCCGCCACCCGGCGATGCTACAAAGGCACGAAGAAGCGAAAACGCGCCCCACTCACTGAATCCATCAGGCTGATCCCACCGCCGTGCAGTTCCAGCATCCGTTTCACGATAAGCAACCCCAGCCCGCCGCGATTTTCCCGCGACGCCCGCGAATTTAACGCCGATGGACGCTGGAACAGATTGTCACGCAACGTCTCTTCCACACCTGGCCCGCTGTCCGCCACTTCCACCTGTAGCTGGGCGTTTTCCTGCCAGATACGCAGCTGAATAGTGCCGCCAACCGGAGTGTGGCGCACCGCGTTGTCCAGCAGATTGGTAACTACCCGTTCAATCATCGACACGTCGGCATTCACCAGCGGCAGTGAACGCGGCATTTCCACCTGCAGTTTTAACTGCCGCGTTTCGATGGCCAGGTCAAACTTCTGGGCGACATCCTGAATCAGTTCGCCGATGGCAAACCGTTCCAGCTGCGGCTTGATACCGCCGTGCTCAAGTTTCGCTAGCTCAAACAGCTGCTGCGACAGATGCCGCACTTTGTGCCCCTGACGCAGCGCAATCGCCAAATACTGGCGGTTGTCTTCCGGCGACAGCGTATCGGCTTTCATCGACAACGTTTCCAGGTAGCCTAGCAGTGAGGTCAGCGGCGTACGCAAATCATGGGAGATGTTGGCGATAAATTCGCGGCGCTGGCGATCGCTGTCGGAAAGCTGATCCCACTGGCTGGCAATTTTACGCGCCAGCTCGATAAAGGTGTTATGCAAAATAGCCACTTCGTTGGCCGGTTCAGTTTCCGGCGTTTGCTGCGCCAGCTGTTTGATAGCGCTAATGCTGTCCTGATCCAGACCACGCACGTCCGCCGTCAGCTGTTTCACCGGGCGCGTCACCCAGAACCAGACCATCAGGCCCGCCAGCAAACCAAACAGCGCCACCAAAAGCAGCGACCACAGCACCGTGCTCCACAGCGCTTTCTGCCAGGCGCTGTCGGAAAGCGCGTTGAGATCTTCGCCCTGCAAAATAATGTACAGATAACAGTGCAGCTCGCCGTTGAATCTTACCGGCGCGACGCTGAACACTTTTTCTTTATCCAGGCTGCGCGGATCGTCACCAAAAATGGGCCACGCCGCGCCGCCAAGGAAAGTCTGTAACGGCGCGATATCGATTTTCTGCCGCTTCACATGACCTGCTGGCGCAGCGTCGGCCAGCAATTCCCCTTCGGGTGAGACCAGATACAGCTCCACACTCGGGTTAAGCGTCATCAGCCGGGTAAACAACGTTTGCAACGTCTGGCGATTCACATCACCCTGTTTATCCAGCAGCGGTTCGCTGTTAACGATCTGCTGCGCCAGCCCGGCGGACAAACGTTGCACCATCGCGCTACCGTACTGGCTGGTGCTGTACAGCTGCACGCTGCACGCCGCCACCGCGCAGAGCAACAGGATAGCGGTAAATACCAGCGTCAACCGCTGGCTGAGGCTGAGGCGGCGGATCATGTCGTGTGCTCCGTTTTCGCACTGGCGAACTTATAACCTTTCCCCCACACCGTCAGGATAATTTCCGGCTCGGCGGGGTCGCGTTCGATTTTGATGCGCAGGCGGTTGATATGGGTGTTGACGGTATGCTCATACCCTTCGTGCTGGTAGCCCCAGACGCGGTCCAGCAGCGACAGACGCGAAAACACTTCGCCGGGATGGCGGGCAAACCAGTACAGCAGGTCAAATTCACGCGGCGTCAGTTCGATAATGTCACCGCGCAGGCGCACTTCGCGGCTCAGCGGATCAATGCTCAGCTGGTGGCAGGTAATCAGCCCTCCTTCCATACGAATGTTTTGCCCCATTGCTTCCTGGCGGCGAAACAGCGCTTTCACGCGCGCAATCAGCTCAAGCACCGAAAACGGTTTGGGCAGATAGTCATCGGCTCCCATTTCAAGGCCCAGCACGCGGTGCGTTTCACTGGTTCTTGCGCTGATAATGATAACCGGCAGGTAGCGCGTCATCTGACGAATACGGCGGCAAATCTCCAGGCCGTCGACGCCAGGCAACATTAAATCGAGGATAACCGCATCCCAGACCTGTTTTTCCAGCTGAACCAGTGCCTGATGTCCATCCGCTTCGTGGACAATCTGGTAACCCTCATCCTGCAGGTTTAGCCGCAGCAAGGTCGCGATATCCTGATCGTCTTCCACCAGCAGTATTTTCTTTGGGTTATTCATCGCGTTTCACCAACAGTCTTTTATCCAAGCTTAACGCAGGCGGGCGCCGCAAGTTATCACATTTTATTTAAACTTCCGTGAGGATGTGGTGATAAGAAATCACGCATGCTGGTGACATGTCATTCACGGAGAGCCGACCATGTCCCGGATGCGTTCCAAAACGATTCACCCGCTCTGGCTGCGCTGCTGTCATTGGGTTAACGCCATCGCCATCGCGGGCATGATGTTCAGCGGCTGGCGCATTTATAACGCCTCTCCTCTGTTCGGTTTTTCCTTCCCGGCGGACATTACGCTCGGCGGCTGGCTCGGCGGCGCTTTGCAGTGGCATTTCGCCATGATGTGGGTGCTGGTGATTAACGCCACGGTCTATGTATCGCTCGGCATTATCAGCGGTCATTTCAAACGCAAATTCTTCCCACTGTCGCTGCGTGAATTACTCAATGACCTGAAACACGCGCTGCGCGGCACGCTCCAGCACGCCGACCTCAGCCATTACAACATGGTGCAAAAGCTGGCCTACGGTGGCGTAATTCTGCTGGGCGTCGGGCTGGTGTTGTCTGGTCTGGTGTTGTGGAAATCCGTTCAGTTTTCGCTCCTGCGCGAGCTGCTGGGCGGCTACGAAGCAGCGCGTTATATCCACTTTTTCTGTATGAGTGCCATGGCGTTGTTCGTGGTTATCCATTTGCTGATGGTGCTGCTGGTGCCGCGTACGCTGCTCGCCATGCTGCGGGGCCGTTAAGGAGAACAGATGAAAAAGCCCGGTTTTCTTTCTGACAGTGACGCCCGCGACCTGGTGAAGGACGCAGAAAAATTGCTCAGCCCTGACCGCAGACGCGTGCTGCGTCAGGGACTGACCCTCGGTGGCATCATGATGCTGACCGGCTGTGATATCAGCGATAACGAAAGTATCGAGACTGCGCTGTCCCGCATGTCCCGCTTCAACGACCGGGTGCAGGGTTTTCTGTTCAGCCACCGCAATCTGGCGCCTGAATATAAAGAGTCCGAGATCACCCGTCCGTTCCCGTTTAACGCATTTTATGGCCGTGATGAAATCCCACAGATTGATGGCCGTGATTTCCAGTTGCAAATTATGGGCCTGGTGCGTGACACCAAACGCTGGACGCTGCCGGAGCTGTATCACATGCAGCAGGTCAGCCAAATCACCCGCCATATTTGCGTTGAAGGCTGGAGCGCCATCGGCAAATGGGGCGGCGTGCCGTTCGCTCATTTCTTACAGCTGATTGGTGCGGATATGCGCGCGAAGTATGTCAGTTTCCGCTGTGCGGATGATTACTACACCAGTATTGATATGGCCACCGCGTTACATCCGCAAACCCTGCTGGCCCTGACCTGGGATAACAAAATTCTCCCTCCGGAATACGGCTATCCGATGAAAATCCGCATTCCGACCAAGCTCGGCTACAAAAACCCAAAACACGTTTTATCCATCGAAGTCACCAATCGTTTCCCGGGCGGTTACTGGGAAGATCAGGGTTACAACTGGTTTGGTGGCAGTTAAACCCAGAAGCACTTCACAACGTAAAAATGAGGAATTCCCATGAAAAAATTAATGCTTGCAGCTGCTGCTTTCTCTGCCCTGGTGATGTTTAACGTTCAGGCCGCCGACAGCATGAGCAAAGACAGTATGGCGAAAGACAACATGTCGATGTCCCACGACGGTATGGCCAAAGACGGGATGTCAAAATCCCACGACAAAATGTGCAAAGACGGCATGTGCAAGGACGAAATGAAGAAGGACACCATGAAAAAAGACAGCATGGGCAAAATGGACAACATGTCGAAAGACGGTATGAAAAAGGATGAAATGAAAAAAGAGAGTATGTCTAAATAAGATGGCTGGCCGGACGTGGTTCTGTCATCGCCCGGCCTCATTTTAACGTCTAATCAACAGCGTCAGTACTTCGTAATGCGCAGTGTGAGGGAACATATCAAACAGCTGCACGCGTGCCACCTGGTAATCCGATAGATGGCTGAAATCTTTCGCCATCGACTGCGCGTTGCAGCTGGAATAGATAATAAACGGCGGCGCCATGTCGCTGAGGTAGTCGCATAACGCTTTGCCAATCCCACGCCGCGGCGGATTCACCAGCACCAGCTCAGGCACATTGCCCTGATTGGTTGCAAACTGCGTGGAATCGAGCGCCTGAAAATGCAAATTCTGTAATCCCAGTTCCGCAGCCGACTGTTTCGCACAGGCAATGGCTTCTGTCGCGATCTCTATCCCGGTCAGCTGCATTCCTGGCGTGGCGCAATGCAAACCAAAGCCGCCCACGCCGCAAAAGAGATCCCACATATGCTGTACCGGTAATTCGCGCACCCAGCTTCGCGCCGTGGCGTACAGTTGGCTGGCAACCGTCGGGTTGGTCTGGAAGAAACTTTGTGGACGGATCCACAACGGCACGTCGTTAAAACGCTCGGCCAGCGCCTGCTGGTCAGTGAGGAAAATCTCCTGCTCACCTTCCATGATAGCCATGTGCACCGGCTGAATATTCACTGAAATCACTTTCAGCTGTGGGAGCTGAGCCTGTAATGATGGCAGCGCCGCGCGTAGCTGTTCCAGCTTGGTGTCAGAGCGCAGGACAAACCGCAGCATCATCCCGCCGTCGAGCTGGCTTTCGGTCAGCAGCAGATATTTCAGCTCCCCACGCTTACGCGCGACGTTATACGGCGTCAGGCCCGCACGGGCGATAAACGGTTTAAGGGCGGAAAACACCGGGGCAAACGAGGCGGGATACAGCGGGCAGTCGCATAAATCTTCCGGCGTGCCGTCGCGATGCAGCATCCCGAGCAGCGGTTTTTCGACGCTGCCGCTGACGACCATTTTGGCTTTGTTACGAAAACCCGTTTCCGGGCCGCTAACCGGTGCGCACCACTCTTCTACCGTCGAGGACGACAGCAGTTGCTGAAGATCCGCCATTTTGGCGGCAAGCTGTTGGGATACCGGCTGTTCGAGCCACTGACAGGAGCGACAGCGTCCGGCATCATAGAGTGCGCACTGCATACAAAGACCTTTGAAATTCCAGGGGCCGGGATTGTATCACCGTTATTGCAGACGGAAAAACCGACGGCTGGCGGCGGGCACAAAAAGCAGCATCAGCACCAGAATGTCGGGCAGTTTTTGCATCACCAGCGAACGTAAAATTTCACGTTTGGATTCGCCCGCAATACTGAACAGTTCCGGATAACCATAGCCTAATGACGCGGCCCACAGATAGCCGGCAGCAATAACCTGCGTCAGGAAGTAGATCCAGCGCGCCCAGTTTCGCCCTTTGACCAGCGAAAATGCGCACCAGATTTCCACGAAAACCAGCACCAGGCTCGCCATAAACACCAGCGTCAGCGTCCAGGTTTGAACGCTACGACGCACGAACTCCACCATGCCCTGCGGGCCCAGCAGATTGAGGATCATCAGCAAATCCAGCGCACGAATCAGGATAATCGCGAGCGCCGCCACCTGCACCAGCGCAGGGACGTTCAGACGAGCATGTGAATGTCGGGTTTTAGAGAAGAATCGCAATTGTGGCCTTCCATGAAAACGTCTCCCCGGGAAGCCCGAGGAGACGATGACACAACGCTTTAGATTTTAAGCGGTTCAGCCGCGTCTTGCACGCTGGATATCGCGTACACGCTGCTTTTCAGACCTTGCCATGATGAACCAGGCGATTAAACCAACAATCCCGACCACGCCGAGGATGAGCGTCGCCAGGGCGTTGATTTCCGGATTAACCCCCATGCGCACGTTGGAGAACACCAGCATCGGCAATGTGGTTGCGCCCGGCCCGGAAACAAAGCTGGCGATAACCAGGTCGTCCAGCGACAGCGTAAACGCCAGCAGCCAGCCGGAAACCACCGCCGGCATAATCATCGGCAGCGTAATAACAAAAAAGACCTTCAGAGGCGTCGCACCAAGATCCATCGCCGCCTCTTCAATTGAACGGTCGAGTTCACGCAGACGCGACGAAATCACCACCGCCACGTACGCGGTACAGAAGGTGACGTGCGCCAGCCAGATGGTGAACATCCCACGATCGGATGGCCAGCCGGTGGCGTGCCCAAGTGCGACGAACAGCAACAGCAGCGACAGGCCGGTGATAACGTCCGGCATAACCAGCGGCGCGGTTATCATAAATGCAAAGCCGTTTGAACCGCGGAAGCGCCCGAAGCGCACCATCACAACCGCGGCGATAGTGCCGAGAATAGCCGCCATCGTCGCCGCACAGGCGGCAATGGTCAGGCTCAGGCCCACGGCGCTCATCATCGCATCGTCACGGAACAGTTCACCGTACCAGCGCGTTGACCAGCCCGCCCACACCGTCACCAGCCGGGAACTGTTGAAGGAATAGATGACCAGCATCAGCATTGGCGCGTAGAGGAACGAGAACCCCAGGATCAGAATCAAAATACGCCACGGCGAACGAACGACCGGTAAGTTGTTCATCCGTGTTCCCCCATCTGTTTTTGCTGATGTTTGTGGAACCACATTATCGGCACAATCAGCAGCAGCAACATCACCACCGCCACCGCCGAGGCAACCGGCCAGTCGCGGTTATTAAAGAACTCCTGCCACAGCACGCGACCAATCATGATGGTGTCCGGGCCGCCGAGCAGTTCCGGGATAACAAACTCCCCTACCGCCGGAATAAACACCAGCATCGACCCGGCGATAATCCCGCCTTTGGTCAACGGCACGATCACGCTGAAGAAGGTTTTCAGCGGCTTCGCGCCCAGATCCAGTGAGGCTTCCACCAGCGAGTAATCAATGCGGGTCAGCGCGGTGTAAATCGGCAGCACCATAAATGGAAGATAGGCATACACAATGCCGATATACACCGCCAGGTTGGTGTGCAGAATTTCCAGCGGCTGATGGATAATCCCGGTCCACATCAGGAAGTTATTCAGCACGCCGTTACTTTTCAGGATCCCCATCCACGCATACACGCGAATAAGGAACGAGGTCCAGGACGGCAGAATGACCAGCAGCAGCAGAATGTTACGCGTTGACGTCTTACTGTGCGCCACCGCCCACGCCAGCGGGTAGCCGAGCAGCAGGCAGAAAACGGTCGAAATCGCCGCCACCTGCAACGACTGCAAATAGGCCTCAACGTACAGCGGATCGTCCGTCAGTTGCAGGAAGT
The DNA here is from genome assembly GCF_024764835.1 of Scandinavium hiltneri. GTDB lineage: Bacteria > Pseudomonadota > Gammaproteobacteria > Enterobacterales > Enterobacteriaceae > Scandinavium > Scandinavium hiltneri. Next base: position 492,784 of record NZ_JALIGE010000076.1, read on the forward strand.
TGCCGATATTCAGCGTCAGGGTTATCTGGTCGTCGGCCCATTCCCACAGGTCGGTATACGGAGGGATTGCACGCGCCATATCCGCCAGACTGATTTTAAAGACAATCAGAAACGGCAGTAAAAACAGCAGGAACAGCCACAGATATGGCAGCGCGATCACCAGTTTTCGCCCGTGCTTCATCTGCATTTTCGACATATACACGGCAAAGCCGCCAGGCTGTTTTGCACGAACCGGAGGTTCTAATGTACTCATTGCACCCTCCTCTACACCGTCAGAACCACACAGCTGTCCGCATCCCAGCACAGACGCACTTCATCGCCCCAGGTCGGCAGACCTTTGCGATAGCGGTGCTCGTTCTGTAACTGGGCGCTGATCATCTGGCCGCTTTTCAGGCGAACGTGATAAATCGACAAATCGCCGAGATAGGCAATGTGCACCACTTCACCGACCGCAAAGTTGTAACCGTCTGCCGGTGGCTCCTCGCAGAGCATGATTTTTTCCGGACGCAGCGCCACGTACACCGGCACGTTATCCAGCACCGATGCGTCGACATCCACCTTCAACGGATGCATCAGCCCCGGCGAGTCAATCACCAGCCCTTCTTCCTGGCGCTCTTTCAGCAGACCTTCGAATACGTTCACCGAGCCAATAAACTCGGCGCTGAAGCGGGTCGTTGGGTGTTCGTAAATGTCTTCCGGTTCGCCGGTTTGCACGAACTTACCGCGGTTCATGATAGCGATGCGCCCGGCCATGGTCATCGCCTCTTCCTGGTCGTGCGTCACCATTACGCAGGTCACGCCGACGCGTTCGAGAATATCCACCACTTCGAGCTGCATCCGGTCGCGCAGCTTTTTATCCAGCGCGCCCATCGGTTCGTCGAGCAGTAATAATTTTGGCCGCTTGGCGAGGCTGCGGGCCAGCGCCACGCGCTGACGCTGGCCACCCGAAAGCTGGTGCGGCTTGCGTTTGGCAAACTCTTGCATGTGGACGAGGCTGAGCATTTCCTGCACCCGGGCAGTAATTTCCGCTTTCGGCAGCTTGTCCTGCTTCAGCCCAAAGGCGATGTTCTGCTCCACCGTCATGTGCGGAAACAGCGCATAGGACTGGAACATCATGTTGATTGGGCGCTGATACGGCGGCACCTGCGACATATCGACACCATCCAACACAATTTGCCCGGCAGTGAGGGTTTCAAAACCCGCCAGCATACGCAGCAGCGTCGATTTTCCGCAGCCTGATGGGCCGAGCAGAGCGAAAATTTCGCCTTTATAAATAGTGAGACTCACGTCGTCGACGGCATGTTGGCCGTCAAAGGATTTGGTCAGATTGCGGATTTCCAGTAGCGGGGTCAGCGCTTTACGGGTTTTCGCCTGTGGGCGTGGGATTGCGTCAGTCACGATGTTGCTCTCCGGCAAAAAACAAACATTTGCATGGTCCGGTGCCATACAAAGAACATCACAGTGCAGCTGCACTGACCTGGTGCGTTTTATTCTTGCCCGGTGGCGTGCTGCTCACCGGGCAAAACGGGTTTACTTCCCGGTTTTTACTTTTGTCCAGGAACGGGTGATCACGCGGTCAATTTTTGGCGACAGCACGCTCTGGGTGAACAACTTCGCCCGCACGTCCGCTGGCGGATAAATACCAGGGTTATCACGCACTTCAGCGCTCAGTAACGGCGTCGCCGCTTTGTTGGCGTTGGCGTAATAAACGTGGTTACTGATATTCGCTACCACATCCGGGCGCAGCAGATAATTCAGGAACTGATACGCTTCATCGACATTTTTCGCATCTTTAGGAATGGCGAACATATCGAAGTAAACCATCGCCCCTTCCTTCGGAATGGTGTAGGCAATGTTCACGCCGTTTTTAGCTTCTTTCGCGCGGTTTGCCGCTTGCAGGATATCGCCTGACCAGCCAATCGATACGCAAATATCGCCATTCGCCAGGTCGTTAATGTACTGAGAGGAATGGAAATAACGGATAGACGGACGCAGCTTCAACAGCAGATCGTTCGCGGCGCCGGTGTAATCTTTCGGATCTGAACTGTTCGGATCTTTGCCGAGATAGTGCAGCACTGCGGCGTAGATTTCGCTTGGTGCATCAAGGAATGAAACGCCACAGCTTTTCAGTTTTTCAAGGTTCTCAGGCTTGAGGATAAGGTCCCAGCTGTTCACCGGCGCATCTTTACCGAGCGCCGCTTTCACTTTATCGACGTTGTAGCCAATGCCGGTGGTGACCATCATGTACGGAATACCGTATTTATTATCGTGGTCGTTTTGCGCCACCAGCTTGAGCATTTCCGGATCGAGATTTTTGTAATTCGGCAGTTTGCTCTTATCAATCGGCTGGAAAATGCCCGCCTGCGACTGACGCTCAAGGAACTGTGACGATGGCACCACGAGGTCATAGCCGGTGCTGCCCGCCATTAATTTACCTTCCAACACTTCGTTGGAATCAAATACGTCGTAAACCACTTTAATGCCGGTTTCTTTGGTGAAATTCGCCAGCGTGTCCGGCGCGATATAATCAGACCAGTTATAAATATGCAGCGTTTTTTGTTCAGCGGCGAGCGTGCCTGCAGAGACAGCCATCAGCGCACCCGTAATCAGACCCGTTAACCATTTCTTACTTAAGGCGGTCATATCTCTTTTCCTTATCAACGTCCGTTAACATTTGGACCAAAATATACGCACAGCGATGCATGCAAAAATCATGCATATTTTGTCAGTCTGCAAAGAAAAGGAGAGAGCTTCTCTCCCGGCCGGCATTGCTCGTGATTGCCTCAGAAGAATACGCGCCGCATCACGGTAAATGCAGTGTTTCACGCGCCCTGTTAAGGCTTCGCAAGAATAACTTTAGCCAGGGTTCGAGGCTATAGCTCGGGTTAAAAAACGCCTTTTATCAATTTTTTATGCAAGATCACTTTATGGCGTAAGCCAACTGGGGCTGTAGAGTGGTGAATAATTCTTTAAGAAGTGGTTAACAGCAGAATATTGATGGGTTTTACGCAGCCGCGCTGGTGGCGACTGCGTTGATAACGATGGACTTTAGTGAAGAAAATGGAATTGTGACTCTTCCGTCTGTTGCTCTTCTTCTTCGTCCCCTTTGAACAGCAGCTGGTGCGATGCGGCCTCGAGGATAACCATCGACACCTGTTCTTCGCTCTGGCGGAAGAACCATTCGAACTGTTCGCGCGTGACGCCCACGTTGACCGACAGCGTCTGGCAAACCACCAGCTTCGGCAGGTTATCATCCTGAATGTCGAGGAACGCTTTCACCGTCAGCGAACTGGCGTTGATGGAAGAGAGATCGGAGGCCAGCGGCAACAGTGCTGAAGGCTTAACTTCTGCCAGCGCCGAAAACAGCACGACGTTGTCGAGCAGATCGAGCTTGGCATCGAAAATGCCCTCAAAATTCTGCATGTGCGGCAAGTGCAGCGCCTGACAAGTATCGCACTCATAGAAGTTGATGCCCATTTCGTCGAGCCATTGACGTAGCGTATCCAGACCCGGAACGACGAGTGAATCCATAAACCCTGAAACCTCTTACTGTGAAATGAAAGCGTAATCCGAATGAAACGCGTATTAGGGTACGCAAAAATGCATCCAGAAGCTATGACACTGATGAAATCCTGCGCTATCCCCCCGTTTTCAGACAAAAGCCTGGCTGGGCGTAGCGTTCGATCCACTGGATCATTTTGCCCGCGATATCGACACCGGTGGTTTTTTCGATCCCTTCCAGCCCCGGTGACGCATTGACCTCCATCACCAGCGGCCCGCGATTGGCGCGTAAAATATCGACTCCGGCCACATCCAGCCCCAGCGTTTGGGCCGACTTGATGGCAATTTCGCGCTCCAGCGGCGTAATGTCAGCCACGGTCGCCACGCCGCCGCGATGCAGATTCGAACGGAAATCGCCCGGTTTGGCGCGACGTTCAATGGCTGCCACCACGTCATCGCCCACCACGAAGCAGCGAATGTCGCAGCCTTTGGCTTCCTGAATGTATTCCTGCACCAGAATGTGCGCGTTCAGGCCGCGAAAGGCATCGATCACGCTTTCCGCCGCCTGCCGCGTTTCGGCCAGCACCACGCCAATGCCCTGCGTGCCTTCCACCAGTTTCACCACCAGCGGCGCACCGCCGACCATTTCGATCATGTCGCTGGTGTCATCCGGGGAGTGAGCAATGCCGGTCATCGGTAAGTCTATTCCCTGGCGCGCCAGCAGTTGTAGCGAGCGCAGCTTGTCGCGAGCGCGAGTAATCGCGACCGATTCATTCAGCGGATAACTGCCCAGAATTTCAAACTGACGCAGCGCGGCAGTGCCATAGAAGGTGATTGCCGAGCCAATGCGTGGGATCACCGCATCAAAGTGCGGAAGCTGGCGGCCCTTATAATGAATAGAGGAAGCCGCCGGACTGATGTTCATATAGCAGGAAAGCGGGTCGAGGATTTCAACCTGATGGCCGCGCTTTGACGCGGCCTCGCGCAGACGTTTGCAGGACCAGAGCGTTCCGTCCCGGGACAAAATGGCTATTTTCACCCTGCACCTCATTGTGATGGCCTGAAAAGGCCCGGCACATAATACCGCCGATGTTATCGGATAGCCCAGCCCTGTTTGTGCAGATACTCCAGAATAAACGGTCGGGTTTCTTTGACAATAGTGCGACGAATATGATCACTCCACGTATCCGCCCGGGTATTGCTGTCGCGCGACAGGTAGTAATTCGCTACTTCTTCGTCGTAACGCGCCAGTTCGGCGGCATCGACTGGCTGATAATGGTTTTCATGCACAACGATACTGGCTGGCAAACGCGGTTTAGTGCCCGGTTCGTCCGCAGGCCAGCCGAGACACATGCCAAACAGCGGCAGCACGTGCTGTGGCAGCTTCAGCAGATCAGTCACCGCTTCAATGCTGTTACGAATACCGCCAATATACACGCCACCCAGTCCCAGCGACTCCGCAGCAACCATCGCGTTTTGCCCCATCAGCGCGGTATCTACCGTGCCAAGCAGCAGCTGTTCCGCGCGGCCTAAATGGGCATCGGGGCAAATTTGCAGGTGGCGGTTAAAGTCGGCGCAGAAAATCCAGAATTCCGCAGCCTTCGCCACATGCTGTTGTCCGCCGGTCAGCGTCACCAGCTGCTCGCGCAGTTGTGGGTCAGTCACGCGCACAATCGAGCTGCACTGTAAAAAGCTAGAGCTGGCCGCCGCCTGCGCGCTGGCAATAATGGCTTCACGTTGCGCCTGGGTAATTGGCTCGTCGGTAAAATGGCGAATGGAACGGTGGCTTAAGAGCAGATCAATGGTCGGCGTCATCACGTTTTTCCTGGTCAGGCGAAGTCGGTTTATCGTTACGTTGCATGAGCTGTGGGGCAATGGTTTGCGCCATGCCGCGAAACAGTGCAACCGCTGCAGGGATCATCAACAGTATCCCCACAAATATCATGATTAGCCCCGCCATTGGGCTGGCGAACGGTGCGGGCAAGGCGACATAATCTTTCAGAGAAAGCCAGGCCAGTACCAGCATCACCATGCCAATGGCTTCGAGGATAAGCACGCTTTTAGGGAGAGCGCTAAGTGAGCGCATAGTCAGTCTCCGGTCGTCGAGTATAACGGGGAGGATAGCAACTGTGTTTGGCGAAACAAGCCCTCTGCATCGGGTTAAGCCATCGGAACAAAAGGTAGAACCTTCTTTCAACGAGACGCCAGGACAGGCATGATACCGCAATTCGCCGAAAGGCTCAGCTTCAGGAGAGAAAACGATGTTTACCGTTATTTTTGGGCGCCCGGGTTGTCCTTACTGTGTTCGCGCTAAAGAACTGGCAGAAAAACTGACCGCCGAGCGTGATGATTTTAACTTCCGTTATATCGACATTCATGCCGAAGGGATCAGCAAAGCCGATCTCGAACAAACCGTTGGCAAACCAGTAGAAACCGTACCGCAGATTTTCGTTGATCAGACTCACATCGGTGGTTTTACCGAATTTGAAGCCTGGGCCAAAGAAAACCTGGGTCTCTACGCTTAAGCGTAAATGTGGGCGTCACTGGCGCCCACGTCTTGCCACAAACAGGCCGCTGATAAACAAGAAGCACAGCGCGCCCAGCGCACACCAGAACACCGCACTGCACATCCATGCCAGTTCCTGCCAGAAAGACCTATCTGCAAACAACCAAAAACGCATCAACACCAGACACACCGGCGTCGCCAGAATCGCCCCGAGTAATGGCACCAATACCCGCTGCTTCGATGACAGACAACTCGCCACCGCGCCGGGAATAATAAAGAACAGCAGACCCAGCTCCGCATGACCCGATGCCCGAACGGCACCTTTCACATGCAGTAACAGAAAAAGACACACCACAATAAACAGGACAAAACAGCAAATAATGCCCGCCCAACCTCGCTCAGATCTCAAAATTCCTCCTGACAAGTCTCTATCAAACTTCAACTACGTCCAGTTGGATAAAGTTTCCAGCAATCCATGCCGTGAATCACCTACTTAAGGACAAACGATTGTTACTAGCCGCGGCAATCAGGAACGATTAAACTAACGGCCTTAATTTGATGGTGAAAAACAGGCCGCCGTACAGTAGATTTCTCCTGGCCACCCGGGAAAAACCTTAGCCCAAATAGCCATTCCTTTCAACAACTTACTCGTAAACAAGAAGTTAGCTTCCGTGAATATAAACGTCGCAGACTTGTTAAATGGGAATTACATCCTGTTATTATTTGTGGTACTGGCGCTGGGCTTGTGTCTTGGCAAATTGCGCTTTGGATCCATCCAACTGGGTAATTCCATTGGCGTTTTAGTGGTCTCTTTGTTATTAGGCCAACAGCATTTTAGTATTAACACTGATGCCCTAAATCTGGGCTTTATGCTGTTTATTTTCTGCGTCGGTGTAGAAGCTGGACCCAACTTTTTTTCCATATTTTTTCGTGATGGCAAGAACTATCTGATGCTGGCGCTGGTCATGGTAGGCTCCGCGCTGGTGATGGCGCTTGGCCTTGGCAAGCTGTTTGGCTGGGATATCGGCCTCACCGCCGGGATGCTGGCGGGGGCGATGACCTCTACGCCGGTACTGGTCGGTGCCGGTGATACTCTGCGTCACTCAGGCATGAAAGGCGACGAACTTTCGCTGGCACTTGATCACCTGAGCCTCGGCTATGCCCTGACCTATCTGATTGGTCTGGTGAGTCTGATCCTCGGCGCGCGCTATCTGCCGAAATTCCAGCATCAGGACCTGCAAACCAGCGCCCAGCAAATCGCCCGCGAGCGAGGCCTGGACACCGACTCCAACCGTAAAGTGTATCTGCCGGTGATCCGCGCCTATCGCGTCGGGCCTGAGCTGGTCGCCTGGACCGACGGCAAAAACCTGCGTGAACTGGGCATCTATCGTCAAACCGGCTGCTACATCGAACGTATTCGTCGCAACGGCATTCTGGCGAACCCGGACGGCGACGCGGTGCTGCAAATGGGTGATGAAATTGCTCTCGTAGGCTATCCGGATGCACATGCGCGTCTCGATCCGAGTTTCCGTAACGGTAAAGAAGTCTTCGACCGCGATCTGCTCGACATGCGCATCGTCACCGAAGAAGTGGTGGTGAAAAACCATAACGTGGTGGGCCGCCGTCTGGCGCAAATTAAGCTGACCGATCATGGCTGCTTCCTGAACCGCGTGATCCGCAGCCAGATTGAAATGCCCATCGACGACAGCATCGTGCTCAATAAGGGCGACGTATTGCAGGTCAGCGGCGATGCGCGCCGCGTGAAAACCATCGCCGACCGCATCGGCTTTATCTCGATTCACAGCCAGGTCACCGACCTGTTGGCTTTCTGCGCGTTCTTTATCGTCGGCCTGATGATCGGCATGATCACCTTCCAGTTCAGTTCCTTCAGCTTTGCCATCGGTAACGCGGCCGGATTGCTGTTTGCCGGGATAATGCTCGGCTTCCTGCGCGCCAACCACCCGACTTTCGGTTACATCCCGCAGGGCGCGCTGAACATGGTGAAAGAATTCGGCCTGATGGTGTTTATGGCGGGCGTCGGTTTAAGCGCCGGGAGCGGCATTGGACACGGCCTCGGCGTTGTCGGCGGCCAGATGCTGATCGCTGGCCTGGCAGTCAGCCTGGTGCCCGTGGTTATCTGCTTCCTGTTTGGCGCATACGTGCTGCGAATGAACCGGGCGATGCTGTTTGGCGCAATGATGGGTGCGCGCACCTGCGCCCCGGCGATGGAAATTATCAGCGATACCGCACGCAGTAATATTCCTGCGCTGGGCTACGCGGGCACCTACGCCATCGCTAACGTGTTGTTAACCCTGGCAGGTACGCTGATTATCGTCATATGGCCAGGCTTGGGATAAATCTAAAGAATGCAATAAGCAGAAAAAAAAAGTGTGAACTACCGAACTTTTTGAAAGGGCAGTAGTCATAATTAGTGCCACTGCTTTTCTTTGATGTCCCCATTTTGTGGAGCCCATCAACCCCGCCGCTCTTCGGTTCAAGGTTGATGGGTTTTTTGTTGCCTGAAATTCGTGGATCTTCAAAAGTAGTCACCTGGTCCGATTCCATTCTTCATATTTATCATCAGCTTCAGCGCCCTTCTCCACTGAGAATCCTCTGAAACAAACGCTGCAATTTATAAGGCGAAGACTGGGCGACTAAGCTGAAAGTTTACGTTTTGAGGAGGTGCTATGAGCCATCATTCAGATCAATCAAGCCAGTTTCCAACCCCTCCATTTAAAGAACAACCTCAGGAAGCGCCTGGCCTCGCGTCTGAAATGACACCGCAACCCGATCATGGTGAAACCAGTTATGTTGGCACCGGCAGGCTGGCGGGCAAAAAGGCGCTGATTACCGGAGGAGACTCGGGCATTGGCCGGGCCGTCGCCATTGCGTTCGCCCGGGAAGGTGCCGATGTCGCCATCAATTATTTGCCAGAGGAAGCGGCGGATGCTGATGACGTCATTGCCCTGATTAAGGCCGAAGGCAAAAACGCCGTCGCGCTTCCCGGAGATATTCGGGATGAAGCCTTCTGTAAATCACTGGTTGATGATGCCCTCAGCGCGTTGGGCGGACTGGATATTCTGGTGAACAACGCGGGTCGTCAGCAGTATTGTGAATCTCTCGAAGATCTCACCACCGAGGCATTTGATGCGACTTTTAAAACCAATGTGTATGCGCCATTCTGGATAACCAGGGCAGCACTACCGCACCTGAAATCGGGGGCTTCGATCATTAATACGTCCTCTGTTCAGGCGTATCAGCCGAGCGCCATTTTGCTGAATTATGCCCAAACCAAGGCCTGCCTGGCGGTATTTACCAAAGCGCTGGCGAAGCAGCTCGGACCGAAAAATATCCGGGTGAATGCGGTAGCGCCTGGACCGTACTGGACCGTTCTTCAGCCCAGCGGAGGTCAGCCGCAGGAAAAGGTCCGCGAGTTTGGTAAAAGCGCGCCGTTGGGACGTCCCGGTCAACCCGTCGAGATCGCGCCGCTGTATGTCACCCTGGCCTCAGATGCCTGCTCATATGCGTCAGGTCAGGTGTGGTGCTCCGACGGCGGCACGGGCACGCTCTGATCCACGCTGTCGAAAACAGAAACCATTCACCAGGCTTCTGGTTCCCTCACCATATGCACAATATTGCACGGGCTCATAATCCATCCGCCCTTAAATCCCTCAGGTAAAAGCTCGACGCTATCGCAGCGGGTGACGCCCTGCTCTGCCAGATGTTTCTCGGCATGTTTAAAATTGGGCGTGAACAATTCCAGCCAGATCTCGGCCTGGCTCATTGCCGGGGCTTCATCAATCCACAATCGGTTTGGGCCGAGCATAAATCCGGTGGCAGGTACTTTATCCGTGATCTCCTCCAGCCCAATCGTGTGGCGATAGAAATCCAGCGTCTGCTGATACTGGTGCGACGGCACTTTGAGCGCGATATCAATTCCACCTTTCATCTCTGCTTTCATAACGTGTGCTCCTGATTCAGGGTTAACGATAAGGTGATGCGTCTGACGAAACCCTGAGTATGTCGCAAGATTCATCGACTCGCCTCGCCTTGCGTCATCCCCGTTATTACCCATACTTTTGGCAGGTCCGGCAAATGTGTGAGGAAACGCAATGTTACTTCAGGGCAAAGTTGTGGTGATTTTCGGGGGCAGCGGCGCGATTGGCAGCGCGGTTGCGCAGGCGATGGCGCGGGAAGGTGCGCATGTGCATCTTGTTGGCCGCCATCAGGATAAGCTGGACCGGGTGGCGAACAGCGTCCGCGCTGCGGGTGGCACGATAAACACCTGTGTGATGGACGTTCTCGACGAGCAAATCACCGTTGATAAAACGGCGCAGCTGGCTCAACAGACCGGCGGGTTTGATGTGGTGGTGAATACCACCGGCTTTATGCACGATCAGGGCAAAAACATTTTTGCCTTGTCGCTGGCCGAGTTCAGGCAAGGGTTCGATCCGTTTTTGTCGGCGCTGTTTACTATTTCAAAAGCGGTCGCGCCGTTTATGGGTGGCGTTCGGGCGGGCGTTTTCCTGACAGTCGTTGCTCCGGCGGGTGGGATGGTGATGCCGAATCATCTCGGCCATATCGTCGGCTGTGCCGGGACGGAAGCCTTTGTGAAAGCCCTCGCCAGCGAGCTGGGCCCGAAGAATATCCGCGCCATTTGCGTGCGCTCGCACGCGATTGTCGATGCGGTTCAGGCAGGTTCGTATACCGGGGAAATTTTCACGCCAAAAGCGCAGGAAATGGGACTCACGGTGGACCAGTGGCTGGGCGGCGCGGCGCAAAGCACGATGCTCAAACGTCTGCCTACGCTTGCACACGTGGCTGAGGTAATGACATTTCTGGCCTCGGATTCTGCCAGCGCTATGACGGCGACGGTGGTCAATATGACGGCGGGCGCAACCACCAACTGACCCGCCCCGGCGGTTATATCGCCGCTATTCTGCCCACCATCTGGCGGATTTCCACCTTACCAAGCGGTGCCCGGTCAGTGACGAAATGCAGCGTCATGCCTTCGATAAAGGCGTCCAGCGCGCGGGCCGTCGCCGGGTCAAACCACTGCTCAAGCACCTGCTGGCTGTGCTGCATCCAGTTTTGCATGACGTTTTTCAGCGCCGGTTTGCAGCCAATGAACGCATAAAGCTGATACATCAATTCCATGTTTCGCGTCGTCGTCACCTGCGCGCTGAAGATTAACTGGGTGATCGCATCGCAGGCTTCCTGCGGCGACGTGACGTCTGCAAAAAATGCTTTGTACTGCACCAGCATTTCATCGGTAAAACCGGTGAACGCCTCTTCCAGCAGCGCATCTATCCCACTGAAATAATAGGTCATTGAACCGAGCGGCACATCGGCACAGAAGGCGATTTTACGGTGCGTCACGGCCTGGATACCGTGGCGGGCGATGGTGTCCAGCGTCGCGTGCAGGATCCTCTCCCGGCGCTGCGGATCGTTCGGTCGGCGTGCCATAATTTTTCCTTTTACGATTTGTGTACAAATGTACACAACCTTGCTAGTGTTGTCTCTCCCTCTTTTTTCTACAGGCAGTTTACGGATGACGTCGCATTCCTCCCGCCGGGCCCTGCAATTGCGCATGTGGGCGCTGTTTATGTTCTTCTTTTTACCGGGCTTGTTGATGGCATCGTGGGCCACGCGCACGCCAGCGATCCGCGACATTCTCTCGGTGAATACCGCCGGAATGGGCATCGTACTGTTCGGCCTGTCGATAGGTTCGATGAGCGGCATTCTCTGTTCCGCGTGGCTGGTTAAACGCTTTGGTACGCGCAAAGTTATCCGCACCACCATGTCCTGCGCGTTGGTGGGTATGGTGATGCTCAGCCTGGCGCTGTGGCTCGCGTCGCCCCTGTTTTTCGCCTTCGGCCTGATGGTGTTCGGCGCCAGCTTCGGCTCTGCCGAGGTGGCGATTAACGTGGAAGGCGCGGCGGTTGAACGTGAGATGAACAAAACCGTGCTACCGATGATGCACGGCTTCTACAGCCTCGGCACGCTGGTCGGCGCGGGTATCGGCATGGCGCTGACGGCGTTTGGCCTGTCGGCCACCATCCATATTCTGCTGGCTGCGCTTTGCGGCATCGCGCCCATTATTATTGCCATTAAAGCCATTCCGGACGGTACCGGTAAAAACTCCGCCGAGAACAGCGCCCATCACGAGAAAGGGGTGCCGTTCTATCGCGACGGTCAGCTGATGCTGATTGGCGTGGTGGTGCTGGCAATGGCATTTGCGGAAGGGTCTGCCAACGACTGGCTGCCGCTGCTGATGGTTGACGGTCACGGCTTCAGCCCGACCTCCGGTTCATTGATTTACGCAGGCTTTACCCTCGGTATGACCGTCGGACGCTTTACCGGTGGCTGGTTTATTGACCGCTACAGCCGCGTCGCGGTGGTTCGCGCCAGCGCCATTATGGGCGCGCTCGGCATCGCGCTGATTATTTTCGTCGACGTCGATTGGGTCGCCGGCGTGTCGGTCATTCTCTGGGGGCTGGGCGCTTCGCTTGGCTTCCCGCTGACCATTTCCGCCGCCAGCGATACCGGACCGGATGCCCCCACCCGCGTTAGCGTCGTCGCCACCACCGGCTATCTGGCGTTCCTGGTTGGCCCGCCGCTGCTCGGTTTCCTTGGCGAACATTACGGCCTGCGTAGCGCCATGCTGGCGGTGTTATCCCTGGTCATCGTCGCCGCACTGGTGGCTCGCGCGGTGGCAAAACCTGAATCTGAACCTGTGACGGAGCGTGCGTGATGAGTATTAAACTGATTGCCGTAGATATGGATGGCACCTTTCTCAGCGATGAGAAACGCTACAACCGGGCGCGTTTTCTCGCCCAGTATCAGCAGATGAAGGCACAGGGCATTCGCTTTGTGGTCGCCAGCGGAAACCAGTACTGGCAGCTGATTTCATTCTTTCCAGAAATTGCTGATGAAATCGCGTTTGTTGCCGAAAATGGCGGCTGGGTGCGAGACGCGGGCGAGGACGTATTCAACTGCGAACTGTCGCAGACGCATTTCAAAAAAGTCGTCGATTTTCTGCATACCCTGCCGGACGTGGAAATCATCGCCTGCGGCAAGCGCAGCGCCTACACCTTGAACCGTTATGAGGACGAACTCAAAGCCATGGCCGCGCTGTATTACCACCGTCTTAAGCTGGTCGATGGCTTCGATAACCTTGACGATACGTTCCTGAAATTTGGCCTCAACTTGCCCGACCGTCTGGTGCCTGACGTACAAAAAGCGCTGCACGAAGGCGTGGGCGATGTGATGACCGCAGTTACAACCGGCCACGGCAATATCGACTTAATCATCCCCGGCGTGCATAAAGCCAATGGCCTGCGCCTGTTGCAGCAGCGCTGGGGCATCGAAGACAGCGAAGTGGTGACCTTTGGCGACAGCGGCAATGACCTCGAAATGCTGCGTCAGGCCGGGTTTGGTTTTGCGATGCAGAATGCGAATGAGGCGGCCATTGCGGCGGCTAATCACCGCGCGCCGCATAATAACGAAGAAGGCGTGTTGCAGGTGATTGATCAGATTTTGAATCGGGAAGCGCCGTTCCAGTAATCCGTTGGCCCGGCTGACATTGCGTCGCCGGGCGCAACCTCCGCCCTACTGCTGCGAATCGCCGACCGTTTTATCTTTCAGGAAGTAGACAACCAGCCCCAGCCAGATAATGCCGTTCGCGAGGTTAAACACGCTGAACAGGCCATTGCCGCCGAACTGGTAAGCGTGTTTGCTGACTTCAATGCCGACGGTGAAAATCAGCATCTGCAACATGCCCATCGCCGCCGATACCGTGCCTTTGCTCATGTCGCTGGCGAACAGCGTCAGACGTACCAGCCCGGCGTTCGCCAGGCCAATCCCGAAGGCGTATACGCTCAGGCCTGCGGTCATCCACAGATAGGCATGCGTGGAGACCCCCGTTGCCGCCGCAGCCAGAATCAGCCCCGCCACAATCGGCCAGCCACCAGCAATAATCAGCCAGCGCACGCTGCGACGCGAGGTCAGCTTCGCCAGCGCCAGGTTACCGAGAATCAGCGCACCAAAAATCGGCACCTGTAACATGCCGTATTCATACGCGGTGGCATGTTCACCGCTGATAATAATCACCGGCGATTGCGCAATCCACGCCAGCAGCGGCAGGCTGACAAATCCAATAGCCAGCGCCCCGGCAACAAAACGCAGGTTTTTCAGTACCAGGCCGTAATCATGGCCCAGATCTTTCAGGGAGAGTTTTTCCCCCAGACGGGTCGCCGTTTCCGGCATCGCCCGTTGCAGGCCAAAGAATGAAATTAGCGCCAGCACCGCAAACAGCACAAACATGGTTTCCCACGGTGCGACGTGAACCCAGGCGGTACCCACCAGCGGCCCCAGCAGCGGCGCAATCAGCGCCACGTTCGCCATCAACGCGGTGATTTTGATGCACACCGCCTCCTCGAACGATTCCTGTATCGCGGCGTACCCCACCGCGCCGATAAAGCACAGGCTTATCCCTTGCAGGAAACGCAGGAAGGTGAATTGTTCAATATTTTGCGCCAACAACGTCGCGAGGCAGGTAATAATGAACCACACCACGCCGGTGAGCATCACCGGACGGCGGCCAATACGGTCCGACAGCGGCCCCAGCAGCCACTGTAAAAACATGCCGCCTGCAAGATAGGCGGTCATCGATGTCGGTACCCACTCCATCCCGGCGTTGAACTGCTCGACCACCGTCAACATGCCCGGTTGGATCATGTCATTGCCGATATAGGTTGAGAATTCGTAAAGCACCAGACAAAGCGGGAAAAGTAACGCCTGACGACCGAGGCGTTTACCGGAAAGTGAAGGGTTGTGCATGCAATCTCTTTAAGGTTTCAAAATCGCGAGAAGTGTAATGAATGATGTGAAAAGGCGATAGCAAAAAGTACGGAAAACATCCTGTTACAGCACAATTTTACTTGTTTAAGGTTCGCTTAAGTTCGGGGCCCTATACTGCTGTCCTGCAAGCAGAATTGTAAACGCTGCCTGAACAAAAATCGTAACCACCGGACATTTAAGACAATCCCCCTTTACCGCTCCGGCCGCGATTTTTAAGGTGAACATCGTCATCAAACTGTAAGAGTCCGCAAGATATGCTGGAAAATTTGAATTACTCGCTGTTTTACTGGATCAACGCCACCCCGGCGTCGCCGCAGTGGATGATTTCGATGGCGACGTTTATCGCCAAAGATCTGATTAACATCGTCCCGCTACTGGCCGTAGTGCTGTGGCTGTGGGGCCCGCGTGCGCAGGTCTGTGCTCAACGCCAGTTGGTTATCAAAACGGGAATGGCGATTGGCGTCAGCCTGTTGTTGTCGTGGGTTGTCGGCCACGTTTTCCCGCATGACAGGCCTTTTGTCGACGGTGTGGGCTATAACTTCCTGCATCATGCGGCGGATGACTCTTTCCCAAGCGACCACGGTACGGTGATTTTCACTTTCGCCCTGGCATTTATGTTCTGGCATCGACTGTGGTCCGGCGTTGTGTTACTGGTAGTCGGCGGCGCGATTGCCTGGTCCCGCGTGTACCTCGGCGTGCACTGGCCACTGGATATGGTCGGCGGTTTCCTTTCCGGACTGAGCGGTTGTCTCGCGGCGCAGATAATGTGGGTACTTTTCGGTCAGGCCATTTATCAACGTTTGCAAGCCATGTACCGTTTTTGCTTCTCGATGCCTATCCGCAAAGGCTGGATACGTGACTAAGACCGGATGCGCAGGTAAAATTGCCGCCAGACCCTCAGCCTGACGCAGAGGGCGTTTCGGTTTACAGGGGTAATATGGAAACACGGCGCGATGAGCGAATCAGTCAGCTTATTCAGGCTCTTAAACGTAGCGATAAGCTCCATCTAAAAGAAGCGGCAGCCCTGCTGGGTGTTTCTGAGATGACTATTCGCCGTGACCTGAACAGCCACAGCGGGCCGGTGGTGTTACTCGGTGGATACGTGGTGCTCGAACCCCGCAGCGCCAGCCATTATTTACTCAGCGATCAGAAAACGCGGCTGGTCGATGAAAAGCGCCAGGCCGCGCGTCATGCAGCGAAATTACTGAAAGCTCACCAGATGGCGTTTTTCGACTGCGGCACCACCACGCCGTGGATTATCGACGCCATTGACGACGAACTGCCGTTTACCGGCGTGTGTTACTCCCTGAATACCTTTCTCTCTTTGCAGGAAAAACCGCTGTGCCGCGCCATTCTGTGCGGTGGCGAATTTCATGCCAGCAACGCCATTTTTAAACCGCTTAGCCCGCAGGACACCCTGAGCCATCTTTGCCCCGACATCGCGTTTTATTCCGCGGCAGGTGTGCATCTTCAACACGGCGCAACCTGTTTTAATCTCGATGAACTGCCGGTGAAACACTGGGCGTTAGCCAACGCGCAGCGCCATGTGCTGGTGGTCGATCACAGTAAATTTGGGAAGGTACGTCCGGCAAGGATGGGAGAGTTGAGCCGCTTTAACGTAATAGCCAGCGACCGCCGTCCGGATGATGAACTGACGGCGCTGGCAAAGCAGCATGGGATCACGCTGCTATACTCTAAATAATTCGAGTTGCAGGAAGGCAGCAAGCCTGTGAGTCCCCAGGAGCTTACTCAAGTAAGTGACTGGGGTGAGCAGGTGTAGCTAACGCACATGCAACTTGGAGTATGACGAGTATATACGATAGGTCATGAGAACCAGCTGCCAAACCACTGGTGGAATTTCATCAGAACGAAATCCACCATTCGGTTAAAGAAGCTGCCTTCATTTACCGCTTCCATGACGATCAGCGGACGCTGTTCGATGGTTTTGTCATTCAGCTTGAAGTCGATGGTACCCACCACTTGCCCTTTCTTCAGCGGTGCTGTCAGCTGCGGTTCGTTCAGGGTATAGCTGGCTTTCAGGTTTTTCAGCTGTCCGCGTGGCAGCGTGATGGAACCGGCCTCACCCGCACCCAGCTTGGCCTGGCTGCTGTCACCGTACCATACGCGCTGCTCGATGAACGTTGCATCCGGTTTGATAGGGGTGACGGTTTCATAGAAACGGAAGCCCCATGTCAGCAGTTTTTCGGATTCATTAAATCGGATTCGGTCCGTTTTGGTGCCGAGAACCACCGCAATCAGACGCATATCGCCCTGCTTCGCTGACGAGACCAGGTTATAGCCTGCGCCCGCCGTGGTGCCCGTTTTCACGCCATCAGCACCCAGGCTGTTGTTCCACAACAGACGATTGCGGTTCGGCTGCTTGATGTTGTTAAACGTGAACTCTTTTTCTTTGTGAATGGCGTACTCATCCGGCACGTCGTGGATCATCGCTTTGGTCAGCAACGCCATATCGCGCGCGGTACTGAACTGTCCCGGCGCATCCAGACCGTGAACGGTTTTGAAGGTGGTATTGGTCAGCCCCAGCTTTTGCGAATAGCTGTTCATCAGGCTGATGAAGGAATCCTGGCTGCCCGCCACGTAATCCGCCAGGGCGATACAAGCGTCATTCCCGGACTGAATAATGACCCCTTTATTGAGGTTTTCTACCGACACCTGATCGCCAGGCTTCAGGAACATCACCGACGAACCGCGCAGCGCTGGGTTACCCGTCGCCCACGCATCTTTACCGATGGTGACCATATCGGTCATTTTGATTTTGTTTGCTTTAATCGCCTGACCCACCACATAGCTGGTCATGATTTTCGTCAGGCTAGCCGGATCAAGCTTATCATCGGCGTTGCCCTCACTAAGCACTTTGCCGCTGGCATAATCCATCAGGATCCACGCTTTGGCATCGACCGGTGGAGCGTCCGGTTGTTGAACAGCTTCAGCCGCCTGAATGCCAGGAGCCACGAGAAGTAAAAGCAAAGAGCCTGCCGCCAGGCCGCGGGGAGAAACAACTGTACGCGTCATAAGAGCCACCCAAGTATCCATTCCAAAAAACACGCTACGTCACTGACGCCGTGTAACAACAGGCGGTGAGTAATAACGTAGAAATGACCTTAAAGAAACAATGCGTTGGTAAAGTTTTTAAAGTTTACGCAAGAACGCCGCGTTGTGCTTAAAAGTGGGCGTTTTTTTTGATCGCGGTTGTGTGAATGTTGAAATTAACCGACCATGAAGCTTCATTGATGCGCTGTTTACCGGAGTTTATATGATTACGCTGTGGGGCAGAAACAACTCAACAAATGTCAAAAAGGTCCGCTGGACGCTGGAAGAGCTTGACCTTACTTACGATCAAATCCTGGCCGGGCTGGAATTTGGCCTCAATCACGACGCTGACTATCTGGCTAAAAACCCCAATGGCCTGGTGCCGCTGCTGCATGACGACGCCGAGCAAATTACGCTCTGGGAATCGAACACCATTGTGCGCTATCTGGTCGCGCAGTATGGGCAAAACAGCCTGTGGCAGGCCAATCCGGCCAAACGTGCGCAGGGTGAAAAATGGATGGACTGGGCCAATGGTTCACTCTCTCCGGCCCACCGCGTTATCTTAATGGGGCTGGTACGCACGCCGCCAGAGCAGCGCGACCACGCGGCAATTGACGCGGGCATTGTCCAGTGTGAAAAGCTGTTAATCATTCTGGATGCGGCCCTTGCCGAATCGCCGTGGCTTTCCGGTGACGAATTTGGCGTGGGTGATATTGCCGTGGCGCCGTTTATTTACAACCTGCTGGAAACGGTCAAAACCTGGCAACCGCACCCGAATTTACAGCGCTGGTATCAACAGTTGTCACGCCGTCCGGCGTTCCAGAATGTGGTGATGATCCCGGTCACCTGATGCTCAGGATGGCGGGCTGACCTTCAACAGCTCGCCATCGGACTCGTCGGTTAACACATACAGATAGCCGTCGGGTCCGACGCGCACATCACGAATGCGCTGCTTTCTGTCACCCAGAATACGTCCTTCCTCAGTGACTTTATTACCGTCCACGTTCAACACAATAACGTTCTCATCCTTTAACGCGCCGATAAACAACTTCTTGTGCCATTGCGGGAACGTACTGGCAGTGTAGAACGCCATACCGCTCACCGCCGGGGAGTGTTCCCAGAAGAACAGCGGCGTTTCGGTTCCGGCTACTTTTTCGCCTTTCGCCTCCGGGATCGGCAAACCACTGTAGTTAATGCCGTGCGTCGCCAGCGGCCAGCCATAGTTTTTCCCGCGCTCAGGAATATTGATTTCATCGCCGCCGCGCGGGCCATGTTCGTTCAGCCACAGCGTGTTGCTCCACGGGTTCATCGCCATGCCCTGCGGATTACGAATGCCATAAGACCAGATTTCAGGCCGCGCACCGGACTGATTCACAAACGGATTATCTGCCGGGACTTTGCCTTGATCCGTGAGTCGCACCACTTTGCCCTGCAATTTATCGAGATCCTGTGCCGTCGCGCGCTGGTTGTTTTCGCCCAGACCAATAAACAAGTAGCCTTTGCCATCGAATACCAGCCGTCCGCCAAAGTGGTTCCCGGTTGAGAGTTTTGGCGTCTGGCGGAGCACTACCTTGAACGCGTCGAGGTGCGTCAGATCATCGTTCAGCCGCCCGTAGCCCACGGCGGTGCCCGCTTTGCCGTCATCGCCCACTTCGGCATAGCTCAGCCAGACTCGCCGCGATTGCGCGAAATCCGGGGCCAGGACGACATCCAGCAACCCGCCCTGCCCGTTGGCCCACACCCGCGGCACGCCAACAATCGGGTCGGACAATCCTTTCCCTTGCTGCCACAGGCGCAGCTGCCCGCCGCGAAGGGTTATCAGCAGACCTTTGTTGTCCGGCAAAAACGCCATCGACCACGGGTGATCGAGCTTGCGCTGCAATACGTCGACCCGAACGTCGGCGGCGTACAGCGCCGGGGAAAGCAGCAGAGAACCCAGAAGTAAACTCAGAGCAAAACGGTGCATGGCTGGCTCCTTTTACGGCGATTGCGTTAAGGGTAGCCAGCGTGTCGAGTGTGGACGGGATTTTTACAAAAACTTAACCATGAGGGGGAGTCGCCTCCCCCGGCGTGTTCAGGCATGCGCGCGCGGCGCTGATTTATTCATTGCCTGAATATTGTCAGATAAGGTGTCGAGACAGCGTTGCAGTACATCTGGATTAACAGCAATAAACGATGGGCAGTCATGGTGCCCGGTCATCAGGCAAACCGCCGCAGAAGCCAACGTCTCACCGGCAGTGTGTAACGCCTCATTCTGTACAGGCGTCAGCGATGGCGACAGCGTAGCAGCGTGATGACGCAGCTCGCCGCAAAGTTCAAACAAGTTTTCACGCAGATGATCATTATCGCTGACTGACATATAACCCTTGGCTCGCCTGAGTTGCAGGTAAGCTGCAAGGTCAATTTGTGCGTTCACCAGTTTATTCAACAAGTTACGAAACAGTCTGTCAACGTTCATACCTTTCCTCCTGTGTCGTCCAATGTCACCGTTATAGTATGGTCATTTTTTAAGCACAATGATGAGTCAGGTCAATATTTCATCGCAGATTTACACGATTTTAAACTCCGCCGATTGACGGAAACCGCATTAACCTGGCGGGACAAAAAAGCAACATTTGTTGAGGTTTTGTTTGGAAAACTGAATAGTAACATTCCGCAACCATTGATATAGTGCGCCGGACTTCTCAACCAGACGGTGCAATAATGTTCAAAAAAGGGTTATCAGTTGTTCTGCTGCTGTGCGCGCTTTTTTCCGGTCAGTTGATGGCCAGCGGTGATGGCCATGAGTTTTACGACGTGCAAAATGCCGATCACCTTCTGCGCCACGGTGCCGACAGTGACGATATCCGGGCGAGGGCCAGAGAGGCCGCCGATGAGTTACGCGAGGATAACCACAGCGTGAAAGACAGGAAACCTGAGGTTATCCATCGATAAAACATCTCATTACGCTTACCCCTTGATCTTCGGATCCAGCGCATCGCGCAAACCATCGCCCAGCAGGTTGAACGCCAGCACCGTCAGGAATATTGCCAGCGCCGGGAACAACGCGACGTGCGGCGACATCACCATATCGGCACGCGCTTCGTTGAGCATCGCGCCCCACTCCGGGGTCGGCGGCTGTGCGCCCAAGCCGAGAAACGACAGGCTGGCTGCGGAAATTATCGATACCCCAATTCGCATGGTGAAATAGACCACAATCGACGATACGGTGCCCGGCAGGATATGGCGGAACAGAATGGTGCTGTCGCTGGCGCCAATGCTGCGTGACGACTCAATAAACGTCTGCTGTTTGAGCACCAGCGTGTTGCCGCGCACCAGGCGCGCAAACGCCGGAACGGAGAATATTGCCACCGCGATGATGACGTTCGCCATGCCGCTGCCCATCACCGCCACCACGGCTATCGCCAGCAGAATGCCCGGGAAGGCAAACAGCACGTCGCAGATACGCATGATGACGCGGTCCCACCAACCTTCGTAATAGCCCGCAAGTAGCCCCAACACCGTGCCGACAACAGCGCCGATCAGTACTGCAAACACGCCCGCAGCAAGTGAAATACGCGCCCCGACCAGCACCCGGCTGAAAATGTCGCGCCCGAGAGAATCCACGCCAAACCAGTGCATCATCGACGGACCATCGTTCAGCCGGTCGTAATCGAAGTAGTTTTCCGCATCGAACGGCGCTATCCACGGTGCCAGAAAGGCCACCACGATCAGCAGCACAACAAACACCGCGGCGGCCATCGCCACCGGCTGTTTGCGGAATTTGCGCCAGAATTCATGCCACGGCGTGCGCACCTGTCCGGGAGCCACTCCGGGTAGCGCATTCATGATTGCCTGACGTCGCCAGTTTAACAGTCGCACTTACTTGTACCTGATAGTCGGGTTGATGGCGGCATACAGCACGTCCACCACCAGATTGATGAGAATAAATTCCAGCGAAAAGAGCAGCACTTCCGCCTGAATCACCGGATAGTCGCGCATCTCCACCGAATCCACCAGCAGGCGCCCAAGCCCCGGCCAGTTAAAGACTTTTTCGACCACAATTGAGCCGCCGAGCAGAAAACCAAACTGCAGGCCCATCATGGTCACCACCGGGATCATCGCGTTACGCAAGCCGTGTTTAAGCACCACCCACGTTTCGCTCACCCCTTTGGCCCGCGCGGTGCGCATGTAGTCTTCATTGAGCACATCGACGAAGGACGCTCGCGTGAAGCGGGCCATCACCGCCGCCACCGCCGCGCCGAGGGTGATTGACGGCAGAATGTAGTGCCGCCAGCTGTCCGCGCCAACGGTCGGCAACCAGCCCAGTTCAACGGAAAAGACCTGCATCAGCAGCATGCCCAGCGCGAACGCCGGGAAGGAAATACCGGTGACGGCAATCGCCATGCCAAGCCTGTCCGGCCAGCGATTGCGCCAGACGGCCGCCGCTACACCCATCGCCATGCCGAAAATCACCGCCCAGATCATACTGCACAGTGTGAGCCACAGCGTTGGCATGAAACGGCTGGCAATCTCTTCCGACACAGGACGATGCGACACCATCGAGGTGCCAAAATCGCCTTGCAAGACGTTGACGATGTAGTGCCCAAACTGAACGTACAGCGGCTGGTCGAGGCCCAGCTGTTGACGCACCATCGCCACGACTTGCGCATCCGCTTCCGGCCCGGCAATCAAACGCGCGGGGTCGCCGGGCAGCAGATGCACAAACAGGAACACCAGCACCGCCACGATGAGCAGCGTCGGGATCAGGCCAAGCAAACGTTTAATGACGTAACTAAACATTACTTCAGGTCGGCCTCATCAAAGCTAAAACCAGTATCCGGCATGATGTAGAACCCGGTCAGGTTCTTACTGTGCGCAGAAACCAGTTTTTCCACCACCAGCGGCACCCACGGGGACTCTTTCCAGATGGTGTCCTGAGCCTCTTTGTACAGACGCTCTTTCTCTTTCGGGTCATTGGTCTTCAGCGCCCCGGCGAGGTCTTTGTCCACCTGCGGATTACTGTAGAACGCGGTGTTAAACAGCGTTGGCGGCCAGTTTTGCGAAGAAAACAGCGGCGACAGCGCCCAGTCTGCTTCACCGGTCGAGGCTGACCAGCCGGTGTAGAACATTCTTACGCCGCTTTCTTTCTGTCCTTTGGCTTCGACTTCTGACGCACGCTGGCCCGCGTCCATCGCCGTCAGCTGCGCCTTGATGCCCACCTGCGCCAGCTGCTGCTGGGTAAACTGCAGCACTTTTTGCGCGGTGCTGTGGTTATGCGATGACCACAGCGTGGTGCTGAACCCGTTCGGGAAACCGGCTTCTTTCAACAGTTCGCGGGCTTTCGCCGGATCGTACGGCCACGGTTTATAAGTCTGCGCATACGCAATCGACGGCGGCACCACGCCGGTTGCCGGGGTCGCGTAACCAGCAAAGGCCACTTTCACCAGGGCCTGACGGTTGATAGCGTAGTTGATCGCCTCGCGCACTTTCGGGTTATCAAACGGTTTTTGCGTCACGTTCATGCTGATGTAGCGCTGCATGATTGACGGGCTCGCTACCAGCTCCAGTTTGCTGTTTTTTTCCAGCAGCGGGGCCTGCTCGTAAGGGATCGGGAACGCAAACTGCGCTTCTCCGGTTTGCAGCATCGCCGCGCGAGTATTGTTATCCACGACCGGACGCCAGGTGATGGAGTCGAGTTTTGGCAGACCTTTCTGCCAGTAACCGTCAAACTTCTTCACCTTCACAAAGTCAGTCTGGTTCCAGGTCTCGAGCGAATACGGCCCGGTGCCCACCGGATGGAAGCCGATATCCTTGCCGAATTTCTTGATAGCCGCCGGGGAAATCATCGCCGTTGCCGGGTGCGCCAGAATGTTAATAAACGCCGAAAACGGCTGTTTGAGGGTGATTTTCACCGTCAGCGGATCGACCGCTTCGGTGCTGGCGATATCCTTGTACAGGTTATAGCGCTTGAGATGGTTATCCGGGTTGCTGGCCCTGTCGAGGTTGATTTTCACCGCCTCGGCGTTGAAATCGGTCCCGTCCTGGAATTTCACTCCGCTACGCAGTTTGAGGGTGTACACCAGTCCGTCATCTGACACTGTGTAGCTTTCCGCCAGCACGTTGTGCATTTTCATGTCTTTATCGAGGCCAAACAGCCCCTGATAGAACGACTTCGCCACCGCCTGAGACAGCGTGTCGTTCGCATCATACGGGTCGAGCGTCGTGAAATTTGACCCCACCGCCACCACCACATCTTTAGCCGCAAATGCGGGTGCGGCGGCCAGGGCGGAAACAACACCCAGTGCCAGCAGCCATTTACCTGAAATCTGTTGTGTCATGTTGTTCTCCTGATTGTTATAGGCTCGACAGTGCGCTGGGGGTATCGTCCCGGGCGACAAAATGCCCAGGGCTAACCTGAACCAGCGGCACGCTGGCAATCTCTTCTCCCCGCGGATAAATATTGCCGGGCAGCTCGTCGGACAGCAGTACGCGCTGCGGTCGACGGTGCGTCGGGTCAGCCACCGGCACGGCGGCCATCAGCTTGCGGGTATACGGGTGCTGCGGGTTTTCAAATACGGCATTACGCGGGCCAATTTCGACAATTCGCCCGCGGTACATCACCGCCACGCGATGGCTGATACGCTCAACCACGGCCATATCGTGGGAAATAAACAGGTACGCCATGCCCATTTCCCGCTGCAAATCGAGCAGCAGGTTGATTATCTGCGCGCGAATCGACACGTCCAGCGCGGATACCGCCTCATCGGCAATCACCACTTTTGGGTTGAGCGCCAGCGCGCGGGCGATGCAAATTCGCTGGCGCTGGCCGCCAGAAAACTCGTGCGGGTAACGCCAGGCGTGCTCCGGCTGTAGCCCGACGCGTTCAAGCAGCCACGCCACCCGACGTCGGGCATCGGCTTCCGGCAGCGTGTTATGCACCCGCAGCGGTTCAAGAATTGAATAACCGACGGTTTGCCGCGGATCAAGCGAAGCCCACGGGTCCTGAAAAATAAACTGGATGTCGCGCCGCAGCGGCTGAAGCTGGCTGTCCGACAACGTATCGATACGTTTCCCGTTGAACGTCATGTTGCCGCTTTGCGACTCCACCAACCGTAACAGCGCGCGCCCGGTCGTCGATTTCCCGGAACCGGATTCGCCCACCAGCGCCAGCGTTTCGCCGGGCCATAAATCGAAACTCACCTTTTCCACCGCGTGTACTTCGCGGGTGACGCGGTTGAGAATGCCGCTGCGCAGTGGAAAACGGGTGACCAAATCACGCACCTGCAAAATCGGCTCACCGGGAACGACGGTGTCCTGCTCAGCGGGTTTGGCATCGGTGTTCAGCAGCGGGAAACTGCGCGGCAACGCGCTGCCACGCATGGCGCCCAGCCGCGGAACCGCAGCCAGCAACGCTTTGGTATACGGATGCTGTGGCGCGTGAAAAATTTGCTCGACGCTGCCGGTTTCCACCGCTTCGCCCTGGTACATCACCAATACACGATCGGCGATATCCGCCACTACGCCCATGTCGTGAGTGATAAAAATCACCCCCATCTCCATCTCTTTTTGCAACACGTCGATCAGCTGCAGAATTTGCGCCTGAATGGTGACATCCAGCGCGGTCGTCGGTTCGTCGGCAATCAGCACCACCGGACGACAGGAGAGCGCCATCGCAATCATCACTCGCTGGCGCATCCCGCCAGACAGCTGATGCGGGTAGCGCGCCAGAACAGTTTCGGCTTCCGGAATACGCACCTGATCGAGCATTTTCTTCGCGGCTTTCAGCGCATCGTCTCGCCCTAGCCCCTGATGCAGGCGGATAGATTCGGCTATCTGCTCGCCCACGGTAAATACCGGGTTCAGCGACGTCATGGGCTCCTGGAAGATCATCGCGATATCCGCCCCGCGCACGTGACGCATGTGCGACGCACTTTGAGCCGTCACGTCAATCACTTCGCGGTTACGTCGGCGAAGCATGAGTGTTTCGCTGTTCACCTCACCGCCGGACTGCTCCAGCAGGCGCATTAACGCCAGCGCGGTGACCGATTTCCCCGAACCGGATTCGCCGACAATCGCCAGCGTCTCGCCGCGCTTGAGGCTAAATGACAGATGCTTTACCGCCTGAACTGGCTGCTGTTCCTGCTGAAAAATAATGTTCAAATCACGCACCACCAGCACCTCGCTGGGGTCGATTTCATGGCTTTTCGGCACGCTTCCTCCTGTCACCGGTAGATGCCGACGGTAGGTGTATCGCCAACGTACGCGTACGCGCGGTACATCCCTTCGCTGTTGAACGGCATCACCACGTTGCCTTCACGGTCAATCGCAATCAGGCCACCGCTGCCGCCCAGGGCGGGAAGTTTTTCCATGACCACCCGCTCGCACGCATCCTGCAGGCTTAAATCGCTGTATTCCATCAGGGCCGAAATATCGTAGGCCGCAAGCGTGCGCATAAACACTTCACCGGTGCCGGTGCAGGACACCGCCACGCTGGCATTATTGGCATAACAGCCTGCGCCCGGCAGCGGGCTATCGCCCACGCGTCCGGGTAATTTGTTGGTCATTCCGCCGGTCGAAGTCGCGGCGGCGAGATTACCTGCTTTATCGAGCGCTACAGCCCCGACGGTGCCCATTTTTGTCTGTTCGTCCAGCGGTGAATCACTGTGATCGAGCCGCGTGTCTCCCGCAGCCTGAGCCTGTCGAAGCTGATACAGGCGTTCCGGCGTAGAAAACAAATCGTTACTGACCTTTTCCATCCCGTGCTGCACGGCAAATTTCTCGGCCCCTTCACCGATCAGCAGCACGTGCGGGCTTTGCTCGAGCACTGCACGCGCGGCGAGAACCGGATTGCGTAAATGCTTAATGCCCGCCACCGCGCCCGCTTGCAGGGAATAGCCATCCATCACGCAGGCATCGAGTTCGTGCGTTTCATCGGCGGTAAACACCGCCCCGGTCCCGGCGTTGAACAACGGGCACTCTTCCAGCAACCGTACGGCCTCGGTCACTACGTCCAGCGCGCTGGCTCCGGCCTCCAGCATTTTCTGCCCGGTTTCGACTATCGACGACAGCGCGATGACGTATTGCTGTTCGCGTTCTGGCGACATATTGCCACGGGTTATCGCCCCGGCACCGCCATGAATGGCAATCGCTGCATGACTCATTACGCCCTTCCCTTCGGCTGAAAAAATGCTTTTTCTATAAATATCATTATTGTGCCGATTAATTTATATGATTTTTGAATATAGAAAGCGCTGTCGGTGCTGTAAAGGCATCCGCGCCCCTGACATACAGTCGAGGTCGCTTTTCTGCCATAATGGGCGCAACAGACGAATTGTCGCAGGAGTAACGTAATGGATTTTAACGCCGGACTGATGCCGCTCGATGTAGCGCTGACGCAAATGCTCGACCGTATTTCCCCGCTGCATGACACCGAAACGCTGCCGCTGATGCAGGCCTTTGGCCGTATTACTGCCAAAGATGTGGTTTCCCCGCTCGACGTGCCGGGCTTTGATAATTCGGCGATGGACGGCTACGCCGTGCGTCTGATCGACCTCGCCGACGGTCAACCGCTGCCTTTGGCGGGCAAAGCCTTCGCCGGACAGCCGTTCGACGGTGAATGGCCGACAGGTACCTGCGTGCGCATCATGACCGGCGCGCCTGTGCCACCAGGCTGCGACGCGGTGGTGATGCAGGAAGAAACCGAGCAAACCGATAACGGCGTACGCTTCTCCGCCCGCGTTAACGCGGGTCAGAATATTCGCCGCCGCGGCGAAGACATCACCGCCGGTAGTGCGGTCTTCCCGCGTGGTACGCGCCTGACCGTCGCGGAGCTGCCGGTGCTGGCCTCGCTCGGCATCCCACAGGTTGAAGTGGTGCGCAAAGTGCGTGTGGCGGTGTTCTCCACCGGCGATGAGCTGAAGCTACCCGGCGAACAGCTGGCAGCGGGGCAGATTTATGATACCAATCGCCTGGCGGTGCATCTGATGCTCGAACAGCTGGGTTGTGAGGTGATTAATCTCGGCATTATTCCTGACTCCCAGGAAAAACTGCGCGCGGCCTTTATCGCCGCTGATTCGCAGGCCGATGTGGTTATCAGTTCCGGCGGCGTGTCGGTAGGCGAAGCGGATTACACCAAAACCATTCTTGATGAGCTGGGCGAAATCGCATTCTGGAAGCTCGCCATCAAGCCGGGCAAACCTTTTGCTTTCGGCAAACTGAACCACAGCTGGTTCTGCGGCTTGCCGGGCAACCCGGTTTCTGCCGCGCTGACGTTCTATCAGCTGGTCCAGCCGCTACTGGCGAAACTGAGCGGTAATCCGGATTCTGGCCTGTCACCGCGTCTGCGGGTACAAACCACCACCCGACTGAAAAAATCGCCGGGCCGTCTCGATTTCCAGCGCGGGGTACTGACCCGCAACGCAGAAGGTGATTTAAGCGTCGCCACCACCGGACATCAGGGTTCACACGTGTTCAGTTCGTTCAGCCAGGGCAACTGTTTTATCGTACTGGAACGCTGCCGCGGCAACGTTGACGCGGGCGAATGGGTGGAAGTTGAACCGTTTAACGCGCTGTTCGGGGGGCTGTAATGAGCGTGGAACTGAGTGATGCGGAGATGCTGCGCTACAACCGGCAAATCGTGTTGCGCGGTTTCGACTTTGACGGTCAGGAAAAGCTGAAAGCCTCGCGAGCGTTGATTGTTGGCTTAGGCGGTTTAGGCTGCGCCGCCGCGCAATATCTGGCAGCGGCGGGTGTAGGTCAGATGACGCTGCTCGATTTCGACACCGTGTCGCTGTCAAACCTGCAACGCCAGACGCTGCACAGCGATGCCAGGATAGGTCAGCCGAAAGTCGAGTCTGCCCGCGATTCGCTGTCCCGGATCAATCCGCACGTGCAGTTGATCTGCATAGATTCGCAGCTCGACGATGCGGCGCTCGCAGCGCAAATCGCAGCGCACGACGTGGTACTCGACTGTACCGATAACGTGCAGATTCGTAATCAGCTCAACGCGGGCTGTTTTCAGCATAAAACGCCGTTGGTTTCCGGGGCAGCCATTCGAATGGAAGGGCAGATCAGCGTATTCACCTATCAGGCTGGCGAACCGTGTTATCGCTGCCTGAGTCGTCTGTTCGGTGAAAACGCCCTCACCTGCGTCGAGGCCGGCGTGATGGCCCCGCTGGTCGGCGTTATCGGTTCGATGCAGGCAATGGAAGCCATTAAGCTTCTGGCCGCTTACGGCACACCGGCTGCCGGGAAAATCGTGATGTACGACGCGATGACCTGTCAGTTTCGGGAGATGAAGCTGATGCGGTTTACTGGATGTGAGATATGTCGTCCGGTCTGAGCCACTCTGCCCGGCGGCACTGCGTTGTGCTCGGGTCTACAAAAGCGTAGGCCAGGTAAGCGCAGCGCCACCGGGCATAAAATGACAATTCCATTCTTCCAAACGCCTCCAGC
Source organism: Scandinavium hiltneri (assembly GCF_024764835.1). GTDB lineage: Bacteria > Pseudomonadota > Gammaproteobacteria > Enterobacterales > Enterobacteriaceae > Scandinavium > Scandinavium hiltneri. Next base: position 522,140 of record NZ_JALIGE010000076.1, read on the forward strand.
CAATCCTGTCCGAACTTATCAATAGCAGCAACCGCTCGCTTTGTTGACGCACATCAAAATCACTTTCATTCGAAAGCTATTTAATCTTTATACGAAATCAAAGAGGCGATTTATGATTTTCAATATTCAGCGCTATTCCACCCACGATGGCCCCGGCATCCGCACCGTTGTCTTTATGAAAGGCTGCTCACTCGGCTGCCGCTGGTGCCAGAATCCGGAAAGTCGGGCCCGCACGCAGGACCTGCTGTTTGACGCACGTTTGTGTCTCGATGGCTGCGACCTTTGCCAGCAAGCGGCGCCGGGGGTGATTGAACGCGCGCTGAATGGTCTGGTTATCCATCGTGAAAAGCTCGAACAATCGCATCTGGATGCGCTCGTCGAGTGTTGTCCCACGCAGGCGCTGACGGTGTGTGGCGAACGCAAAAGCGTGGACGACATTATGGCCACCGTCCTGCGCGATAAACCGTTTTACGATCGCAGCGGTGGCGGCCTGACGCTTTCCGGCGGCGAGCCGTTTATGAACCCGGAACTGGCGCTTGAACTGCTGAAAACCAGCCACGACCAGGGCATTCATACCGCCGTCGAAACCTGCCTGCATGTGCCGTGGAAATATATCGAACCCGCCCTACCGTACATCGACCTGTTCCTCGCTGATTTAAAGCATGTCGATGCAGACAAATTTATGCAGTGGACAGACGGCTCGTCAAAACGCGTGCTCGACAACCTGAAACGGCTGGCGTCGGCGGGCAAAAAGATGACCATCCGCGTGCCGCTTATCCAGGGATTTAACGCCGATGAGGCCTCGATTGAAGCCATTACCGAATTCGCCGCGACCGAACTGCACGTCAGCGACATTCACTTTTTACCCTATCACACGCTCGGCATGAACAAATATAGCCTGCTTGGCGTGCCCTATTCTGCCCCAGATAAGCCGCTCGATGCCGCGGAGTTGCTGGAATTTGCCCAGCAAACTGCACAGGCAAAAGGGCTGACTGCGACCCTACGAGGATAATACGATGACCACCCTGAAACTCGACCAACTGACCGACCGCATTCAGGCGCATAAAAATGCGCTGGTAAATATCGTGAAGCCGCCGGTCTGTACCGAGCGCGCACAGCATTACACCTCGGTTTATCAGGGCAACATGGATAAACCGATTCCAGTTCGCCGCGCGCTGGCGCTGGCCCACCACCTCGCCGGGCGCACTATCTGGATCAAGCACGACGAGCTGATTATCGGTAACCAGGCGAGCCTTGTGCGCGCCGCACCGATTTTCCCGGAATACACCGTCAGCTGGATTGAGAAAGAGATTGATGACCTCGCCGATCGTCCGGGCGCGGGCTTTGCGGTGAGCGAAGAGAACAAACGCGTTCTGCATGAAATTTGCCCGTGGTGGAATGGTCAGACGGTGCAGGACCGCTGCTATGGCATGTTCACCGATGAACAAAAAGCGTTGCTGGCGACCGGGATTATCAAAGCGGAAGGCAACATGACCTCCGGCGATGCGCATCTGGCAGTGAATTTCCCGCTGCTGCTGGAAAAAGGCCTCGACGGCCTGCGCGAAAAAGTGGCCGAACGCCGTTCGCGCATTAACCTGACGGTGCTGGAAGACCTGCACGGCGAGCAGTTCCTGAAAGGTATTGATATCGTGCTGGAAGCCGTCAGTCTGCACATCAGCCGCTTTGCCGAACTTGCGCGGAAAATGGCAAGCGAAGAACGTCGCGAAACGCGTCGGGGCGAGCTGTTGACCATGGCTGAAAACTGCGACGTTATCGCCCACCAGCCGCCAAAATCTTTCTGGCAGGCGCTGCAGCTGTGTTATTTCATTCAGCTGATTCTGCAAATTGAATCCAACGGTCATTCAGTATCGTTTGGCCGTATGGACCAGTATCTGTATCCGTTCTACCGTCGCGACGTGGAGCTGAACCATTCACTCGATCGCGAAATGGCGATTGAGCTGCTGCACAGCTGCTGGCTGAAGCTGCTGGAAGTGAACAAGATCCGCTCCGGCTCGCACTCTAAAGCCTCTGCGGGAAGCCCGCTGTATCAGAACGTGACCATCGGCGGCCAGAAACTGGTAAACGGCGACGCAATTGACGCGGTGAATCCGCTCTCCTATGCGATTCTGGAATCCTGCGGTCGTCTTCGATCGACGCAGCCAAACCTCAGCGTGCGCTATCACGCGGGAATGAGTAGCGACTTCCTCGACGCCTGCGTGCAGGTGATCCGCTGCGGGTTCGGGATGCCCGCTTTCAACAACGACGAAATTGTTATCCCGGAATTCATCAAGCTCGGCGTGGAAAAACAGGACGCCTACGACTATGCCGCCATCGGCTGCATCGAAACCGCGGTCGGCGGAAAATGGGGCTATCGCTGTACCGGTATGAGCTTTATCAACTTCGCCCGCGTGATGCTGGCGGCGATGGAAGGCGGGCGCGATGCCACCAGCGGCGAGGTATTCCTGCCGCAGGCGAAAGCGCTGTCGCAGGGTAATTTCGCCGGTTTCGAACAGATAATGGCGGCCTGGGATACGCAGATCCGCTATTACACCCGCAAATCGATAGAAATCGAATACGTGGTCGACACCATGCTGGAAGAAAACGTGCCTGATATTCTGTGCTCGGCGCTGGTTGACGACTGCATTGAACGCGCGAAAAGCATTAAAGAAGGCGGCGCGAAGTATGACTGGGTGTCTGGCCTTCAGGTGGGCATCGCCAACCTCGGCAACAGCCTGGCGGCGGTGAAAAAACTGGTGTTCGAACAGGGCGTTATTGGGCAGCAACAGCTCGCCGCCGCGCTGGCGGATGATTTCGACGGTCTGACCCACGAACAGCTGCGCCAGCGTTTGATCAACGGCGCGCCGAAATACGGAAATGACGATGACACCGTGGATGAGCTGCTGGTGCGCGCGTATCAAACATACATTGATGAGCTGAAGCAGTATCACAACCCGCGTCACGGTCGTGGCCCGATCGGCGGGGATTACTACGCCGGAACGTCGTCGATTTCCGCGAACGTGCCGTTTGGTGCGGCGACCATGGCCACACCGGATGGACGCAAGGCGCATACTCCGCTGGCGGAAGGCGCCAGCCCGGCGTCCGGCACCGACCATCTCGGCCCAACGGCGGTGATTGGCTCGGTCGGGAAACTGCCGACGGCGGCAATCCTCGGCGGCGTGCTGTTAAATCAGAAGCTGAACCCGGCCACCCTCGATAACGACAGCGACCGTCAGAAGCTTATGGCGCTGCTGCGCACCTTCTTCGAAGTGCATAAAGGCTGGCATATTCAGTACAACATCGTGTCGCGCGAAACGCTGCTGGAAGCGAAAAAACACCCGGACCAGTATCGTGACCTGGTGGTACGCGTGGCGGGGTATTCGGCGTTCTTCACTGCTCTTTCGCCGGATGCGCAGGACGATATTATCGCCCGTACTGAGCATACGCTGTAAGGCGTTCAATGCCGGTTGCGCTTCGCTGAGCGGCTTACAGGATCGAATCCTGTAGGCCAGGCATGCAACGCGCCGCCGGGCATTTCATCGCATTCCATCTTTCGAATGAAATAAATTTGTGCTCCTCGTCACATTGTAATTAGAATGTTGCTGGTCGCAGTCACAGCCAGGAGCCCTCGTATGACCGTTAACGTTATCGTCACCGATATGGACGGAACTTTTCTCAATGATGCCAAGCAGTACTCTCGCGAACGCTTTTTGGCGCAGTTCCAGCAGCTTAAGCAGCGCGGCATCGAGTTCGTTGTTGCCAGCGGCAATCAGTACTATCAACTGATTTCCTTCTTCCCTGAGATCCGCGATCAGATTTCCTTCGTCGCCGAAAACGGTGCGCTGGTCTATCAGCACGGTCATGAACTGTTCCACGGCGAACTGACGCGCCACGAATCCCAGGTGGTGATTGGCGAACTGCTGAAAGACCCTCAGCTGAATTTCGTGGCCTGTGGCCTGGAAAGCGCCTACGTCAGCGATAAAGCACCCGAGGAATTCGTTAAACTGATGTCGAAACACTACCATCGCCTGAAGCCAGTTTCTGACTATCAGCATATCGATGACAAGATTTTCAAGTTCTCTCTGAACCTGCCGGACAGCGAAATCCCGCAGCTAATCGATGCCCTGCACGTTTCGCTAGATGGAATCATGAAGCCCGTTACCAGCGGCTTCGGCTTTGTCGATTTAATTATCCCTGGCCTGCATAAAGCCAACGGTATCAGCCGCCTGCTGAAAAACTGGCAGCTTTCGCCGAGCGATTGCGTCGGCATTGGCGACAGCGGCAACGACGCCGAAATGCTGAAGCTGGTGAAATACTCGTTTGCGATGGCCAATGCGGCGGACAGCATCAAAGCCATCGCTCGCTACCAGACCGACGACAACAATCACGACGGCGCACTGAATGTTATTCAGGCCGTGCTGGATAACGCTTCCCCGTTCGACGCCTGACAAAACGCCGGAGCGTCCTGCTCCGGCAACGCCTTGTTTATCCTGCCCAGATACTCCCTCCTTTTCTCAACATTCAGCAATCGTGAAACGCATCAAATTATTTAACTTGCATTAACCTCTTTTTAACCTAAAGTATCACTTGTAAGTTAAATTACCTTCGAATGAAAGATTGAGAGGTCAATCATGGCGCTTACCTTTACCCGTTCAACCCTGCCTGCCGATCACAAAGCGGCTATCCGTGAAATGAAAAAAGCACTGCGTGCGCAAATTGGCGACGTGCAGGCCGTATTCGACCAGCTCACAGCACACATCGAAGCCCGCCTGGCAGAGATCGATGCCCTGAAAGCCGCCGGGAACCCCGTCTGGCCGGTGGTGGCCTATAGCGACCTTGCCAGCGGCAAGGTGACAGAGGCCCAGCGCGAGGAAATCAAACATCGCGGCTGCGCGGTGATTAAAGGGCAATTCTCGCGCGAGCAGGCGCTGGACTGGGATCGTTCGATGCTCGACTATCTGGATCGCAATCACTTTGACGCGGTGTACAAAGGGCCTGGCGATAACTTCTTCGGCACCCTGACCGCCTCGCGCCCGGAGATCTATCCGATCTACTGGTCACAGGCCCAAATGCAGGCGCGCCAGAGCAATGAAATGGCCGCGGTGCAGTCATTCCTGAATCGTCTGTGGCGTTTTGAGAGTGAAGGCAAACAGTGGTTCAACCCGGACGTGAGCGTCATTTATCCGGACCGCATTCGCCGTCGCCCACCGGGAACCACCTCGAAAGGCCTCGGCGCGCATACCGATTCCGGGGCGCTGGAACGCTGGCTGCTTCCTGCTTATCAGCAGGTATTCGCCAACGTATTTAACGGCGATTTCACCAAATTCGATCCGTGGGATGCCGCGCATCGCACGGAAGTTGAAGAGTACACCGTGGAGAACACCACCAAATGCTCGGTATTCCGTACCTTCCAGGGCTGGACGGCGCTGTCAGAGATGATCCCGGATCAAGGCCTGCTGCACGTGGTGCCGATTCCGGAAGCGATGGCGTACGTTCTGCTACGTCCGCTGCTGGACGATGTGCCAGAAGATGAGTTGTGCGGCGTAGCACCGGGCCGCGTGCTGCCGATTTCCGAGCAGTGGCACCCGCTGCTGATCAAAGCGCAAACCTCCATTCCGGCGCTGGATCCGGGGGATTCTGTATGGTGGCACTGCGACGTGATTCACTCTGTGGCACCTGTGAGCGAGCAACAGGGCTGGGGCAACGTGATGTACATCCCGGCGGCCCCGATGTGCGATAAAAATCGGGCCTACGCGCAAAAGGTGAAAGTCGCGCTGGAAAGTGGCGCGTCGCCAGGCGACTTCCCTCGCGAAGATTATGAAGCCACGTGGGAAGACCGCTTTACCCTCAGCGATCTGAACATTCACGGGAAGCGCGCGTTGGGAATGGAGATTTAATCGTCGTACAACCCTTCGCGTTCCACGGCGGTACGTCGCGTTCCCGGACGTATCCGCCGCACCGATTCCCGCACCGCCAGGGTGCCGTGCAGCAACAGCGATCCACACGGCGCTTCCGGGCGAATCAGACGCTGTTGCAGCATCTGCACTGCTTCGGTGCCCAGTTCATCGCGCGGCACATGAATCGCTGTCAGCGGAACGTCCTGGATTGCCGCCAGATTAAAACCGTCGATGCTCATGACTGATACATCTTGCGGCACCCGCAGCCCACGTTTTTGCAGCGCACTTATCGTCCCTGCCGCCATAAAATCGCCCCCCACCAGAAATGCCGTCGGCAGCGTTTTGCCCTCCTGCATATCCAGCCAGGCACCGACTTTTTCCTCGGTTTCTTTGGCACTGAAGCTCGGCACCGCAATCAAATCACGTGCATCCTGAAAGCGTAAATTGCCGTTCTTCCACGCTTCACGAATGCCCACCAGCCGCAGCTCCATGGTGTAGCGTCGCAGACACATGACGTTCACGACCGCGCGGTGGCCCATGTCAAAGAGGTAGCTCGCAGCAAACTGGCCGATCAGCCGGTGATCCGGCGCAATCGATGGCAGGCGCATTCGTTCATCGCGGCAGTTGATCAGTACGCAGGGTTTGGCGAAATCCACCGCCAGATCGTGAATGTGCGGATCGTCGATGCCGAGCAGGATCGCCGCCTGCGTTTCGCCTTCGTTCATTCGCGCCAGAAACAGGTTGGCGTCACTGTCGTTCTCCTCCAGCGCGCAATACCGCAGGCGTACCTCGTGAGGGGACAGCGCCTTATTGATGCTCTGAATGACACGGTAATAAAAGATATCGGAACGTTCGTCGAAGGCGCGCTGTGGTGCAAACACAATCAGACTGTTGAGCAGCATTCTTCCGGCTGCCATGCCATCCATCACGCCCAACTCTCGGGCGCAGCTCAACACCCGGTCTCGCGCTTTTTCGCTGGTGTTAGCTTTGCCCGCCAGCACCCGGGAAACCGTGCTGGCAGAGAGCCCGGTTCGCGTGGCAATTTCAGCGATTTTGAGCTTTTTATCCATTCTGTGATCTACCTCCATTTTGCAAATGAAAGAATTTTCACGTGCATTTCCCCCGCTATTTAAGGGGATAAAATGCGTTCAAAGGGAGTATATCCCTGACTCATGAAAAAACTTGCATAAATTGCACTATTGCCACTCTTTTTTCTGCCATACCCTAAATTGGCCTGACAACTTCCATACTAGTTATCTGGAAGATGACTAAAAGAAAACCATTAGGTTTCAAGAAAATATAAAAGCGGTATGACAACTCTTGCACTGAGTGGGTCATCTTTCCCCCTACAAACCGTCTTGTGGAGAATTCTATGAGCCAAGGTATTAATAACGATATGACGGCCAGCAAATCGCGTCGCGTGGTGAAAAATCTGCGCTGGTGGATGTTGGTGCTTTTCCTTCTCGGCGTCACCGTTAACTACATTACACGCAACTCTCTGGGCATCCTTGCGCCCGAGCTCGAAAAAGAGCTCGGGATCAATAGCGCGCAATACTCTTATATTGTCGGTGCCTTTCAGCTCGCCTATACGATGTTCCAGCCGTTGTGTGGCTGGTTGATTGACGTTATCGGCCTCAAGCTTGGCTTTATGATTTGTGCATCGCTATGGGCTATCGCCTGTATCGCCCACGCCGGGGCCGGAAGCTGGCTGCACATGGCGGTGCTGCGCTTTGGGATGGGCGCGACAGAAGCGGCGGCCACACCGGCGAATGCCAAAACTATCGGCGAATGGTTCCCGAAATCTGAACGTCCCGTCGCCGCCGGTTGGGCCGGAGTCGGCTTCTCAATTGGCGCGATGTTAGCCCCGCCTATCATCTACTTTGCTCACGCCTCTTTCGGCTGGCAGGGTGCGTTTATGTTTACCGGTTTTCTCGCGTTAGTGTGGGTCGCTTTATGGTGGGCATTCTACTACAACCCGGAACAGCACCCGAATCTGAGCAAAGAGGAACTGGCCCACATTCAGCAGGATAATGAACCCCCGGCCGTTAAACTGCCGTTCCTCAAAGCCCTGAGCAATATCAGCAAAAACAAACGCTTCTACGGTATCGCGATCCCGGCCTTTATGGCAGAACCGGCCTGGGCGGTAATGAGCTTCTGGGTGCCGCTGTATCTGGCAAAAACCTACGGCATGGATCTGAAACAGATTGCCCTCTTCGCCTGGCTGCCGTTCCTTGCTGCTGACCTCGGCAGCGTCGCCAGCGGTTATCTGACCAAATTGTATGTCCGCGTGTTCGGCTGCACTCGCGTCAATTCGGTGGTCGCCTCCTCCGTTTCCGGCGCGTTTCTGATGTTGTCGCTGGCGATGATGGCGTTTACCACTAATCCCTACGTGGCAATTGCCCTGATCTCTGTCGGCGGTTTTGGCCACCAGATAATCTCCTGCATGTTGAGCGCCCTGGTGGTTGAGTCATTCGACAAAGGCCAGATGGCGACGGTAAATGGCATGCGTGGCTCCGCTGCGTGGATCGCCAGCTTCGCCTTCTCGCTGATTATTGGGGTCACTGCCGACAAAATCGGCTTTAACCCGCTGTTTATCGCCATGGGGTTCTTCGACCTGATTGGCGCTGTATTCCTGGTTGCATTTATTGCTGAACGTCGCGCCAAGCGCGCCTGATAACAGGTTTTATTATTATGAAAACACTTAAAAACTGGACATTCGAAAAACAATCCGCTCATCACGTTGAGCTGCTGGTCGACGGGCAACACACCCTGTGCCTGTACATGTTGGAAGAAAATCTGTTTCGCGTACTGCTCAAACGTCAGGGTAAACTGGCCCTCGATAAAACCTGGAGCATTGCACCTGACCAGGACGTGCCGTGGGAGGGTCGCTCTCGCGATGACGTTTCCGGGTTCAGCCTGCCATCGTGGACACTCGATAAACAGACCGACAAACTGACCATCAGCACTTCACAGCTGCGTGTGACGGTTCATCAACCACTGTGGCTCGAGTGGCACTACCGCAATGACGCGGGCGAATGGCAATACCTGACCGGCGACCGTCCGACCAGCGCCTATCTGGTGAACGCCCACGGCGACGGCGTGGCCCATTATCTGAAGCGTCAGAAAGACGAGCGCTTCTACGGCCTCGGTGAGAAAGCAGGTGATTTACAGCGCACCGGCAAACGTTTTGAAATGCGTAACCTCGATGCGATGGGCTATAACGCCGCCAGCACCGACCCACTGTACAAACACATCCCGTTCACCATCACCCGCCGTGATGATGTAAGCGTCGGCCTGTTTTATGACAACCTGAGCAGCAGCTGGCTTGACCTCGGTAACGAACTCGACAACTATCACACCGCCTACCGCCGCTGGCAGGCAGAAGCAGGTGATATCGACTATTACCTGTTCACCGGCAAACGCGTGCTGGATATCACCAAAGCCTTCGTTCGCCTGACCGGGAAAACGCTGTTTGGCCCGAAATGGAGCCTGGGCTACAGCGGCTCAACCATGCATTACACCGATGCGCCGGACGCGCAAAACCAACTGATGAACTTTATTCGCCTGTGCGACGAACACGCCATTCCGTGCGATTCATTCCAGCTGTCGTCCGGCTACACCTCAATTAACGGCAAGCGCTACGTGTTCAACTGGAACGATGACAAAGTGCCGCAGCCGAAAGTGATGAGCCAGGCGTTCCACGACGCAGGCCTCAAGCTGGCGGCCAACATTAAGCCGTGCCTGTTGCAGGATCACCCGCGCTATAACGAAGTGGCGGAAAAAGGGTTGTTCGTGCGTGACTCCGATGCGAATGCGCCAGAACGTTCGGTATTCTGGGACGACGAAGGCTCGCATCTCGATTTTACCAACCCGGCGACCGTGGCCTGGTGGCAGGCAGGTGTAACCAGCCAATTGCTGGAAATGGGCATCGACTCGACCTGGAATGATAACAACGAATACGAAGTGTGGGACGGTGAAGCCCGCTGCCACGGCTTCGGGAAGGAAATCGCCATCAAGCACGTGCGTCCGGTGATGCCGCTGCTGATGATGCGCGCCTCAATGGAAGCACAGCAGCGTTTCGCGCCAGAAAAACGTCCGTACCTGATTTCCCGTTCAGGCTGCGCCGGGATGCAGCGCTACGTGCAAACCTGGAGCGGTGACAACCGCACCAACTGGCAGACGCTGCGCTACAACACCCGCATGGGCGTGGGTATGAGTCTGTCCGGCCTGTTTAACGTCGGTCACGATGTTGGTGGGTTCTCGGGCGATAAACCCGACGCTGAGCTGTTCGTGCGCTGGGTGCAAAACGGCGTGATGCATCCGCGCTTTACCATTCACTCGTGGAATGACGACCAGACCGTTAACGAACCGTGGATGTATCCGGGCATCACTCCGGCAATTCGTGGCGCGATTGAGTTGCGTTACCGTCTGCTGCCGTATCTCTACACCCTGCTGTGGCAGGCGCACGCCGACGACGAGCCGATGCTGCGCCCGACGTTCCTCGATCACGAACACGATGCGCAGACTTTTGAAGAGTGCGATGACTTTATGCTGGGCCGCGACCTGCTGGTTGCCAGCGTTGTTGAAGAAGGTCAGCGCCAGCGTGCGCTCTGGTTGCCTGACAACGAAACCGGTTGGTACGATTTCTACACTGGCGAGTGGTTCTCCGGCGGTCAGCAGATTACCGTTGATGCGCCGTTGGAAAAACTGCCGCTACTGGTGCGCGCGGGTGCAGGTTTACCGCTGAGCGATCGCATTAAACACGTTAAGCCAGAAACAGACATCCGTCGCGAGCTGAAACTGTTCCCACTGAAAGGTGTGGGCCGTGACCGCGGTCTGTTGTTTGAAGATGATGGCGAAACCTGGGGCTATAAAGAGGGCAACGCGCTGTGGCTGGAGTGGGAAATGGAATGCTCCGCCAGCGCCATCAATTTGACGTTCAATCCGCGCGGGGATTTCCGCCCGGCATGGAAAGCCTTGCAGGTGACGTTACCTGCGGGCGAAAAACGTCAGCTGCTGATTAACGGCGAAGCCGTCAGCGAGTGGCATCTGATGTAATCTTTGCGAGGCCGCTCTCACCCGGGAGCGACTGAGTAAAGCATGTCTATCTGTAACAAAGTACGCCGCGGGTGTAATCACTCGTGGCGTTTTTTATGCGCCGGTTATAACGTAAGAGTGCCCTTCCCCTAGCGGAATTCAAACAATGAAAGTACTGGCTGCTGTTGTTGTTGCATTGACTCTCTGTTCCACCAGCGCGATGGCATTTCAGGCAAAGCCTTCGCCTGAAATCGCCACGACGTCGGGTACCACGAAACCCACGGCCATCAGCCGTTTTTCTGGCGATGATAACGACGGTACGATTGCCCAGGCTTACGGCCCGGGAACTTTCACCAGCGCGCCGACAACCAGCAACGGTTATGCCGTTCCTGTACCTCATCATCATTAAAGTCGTTCACCATACCCTGCCGTGGCAGGGTATTTTACTTTCACACCGCAGCAATCAGAAAACCTATCAGCACACAGTACAGCGTCAAATTTAGCAGGGTCAGAACGATAATCATCGCAGTGCCTCTCCGGTCAGGTCGCCCGGTTTTTAATTGTTAACCATCATCAGGCGAATAAACGCCAGTACGGCGACGCTACAGATAATCCAGTTTCGGATGCCGGTCAGGAGCGCTACCCGCTGCTGAACGTTGGCCTGCGCACTCTGTCGACGGCTGTGCGACAGACACTCCTGGATGACATCGTTGCGGGTGATATTGCGCAGCACTTTGTTGCCAATAACCTGCTCCTGCGCGTTCATGTCGGTCACGCTTATCGTCACATAGTAAACCTGCGCAGCTTCCCGCACGTGGTAACGATAGAGGGTGGTTTCGGCCCCGCTTGTGTAAAACGAAAACTCTCTCATAAACCCTCCTGCAACTGAAAATTCAGTCGCTATTTCTCCATATAATTGTGCAGAAATGATGGCGAGATTGCGGGATCGACGAGTCGTTGCAGAAAGGTTGATAAAAGTGGGCAGAAACGTATTGCGAGGGAAGGGAGTAATATACCCCGGCGACATGCGCCGGGGTGACAAGCTCTTAGTCGTCGATACCTTTGCTGCGCAGGTAGTCTTCGTAGTTACCGCTGAAGTCGATCACGCGCTCTGGCGTAATTTCGATAACGCGGGTTGCCAGTGAAGAGACGAACTCACGGTCATGGGAAACGAAAATCAGGGTGCCCTGATACATTTCCAGCGCCATGTTCAGCGATTCAATGGATTCCATATCCAGGTGGTTGGTGGGTTCATCCATCACCAGAATGTTTGGTTTTTCCATCATCAATTTACCGAACAGCATACGACCCTTCTCACCACCGGAGAGCACTTTCGCCGGTTTTTTGATGTCGTCCTGGCTGAACAGCAAACGGCCAAGGAAGCTGCGTACAACCTGCTCGTCGTCGCCTTCCTGCTTCCACTGGCTCATCCAGTCGAACACGCTGAGATCGTTTTCGAACTCGTATTCGTGATCCTGGGCGTAATAACCAATTTTGGCGTTTTCAGACCACTTCACGGTACCGCTTTCTGGGGTTAAATCACCGACCAGGGTTTTCAGCAGGGTAGATTTACCCACGCCGTTGGTGCCGAGGATAGCCAGCTTCTCGCCCACTTCCATCAGCAGTTTGACGTTTTTGAACAGCGGGCCGTTATCGAAGCCTTTGGTCAGGTTTTCCACTTCCAGTGCGTTACGGAACAGTTTCTTGTCCTGCTCGAAGCGCATGAACGGGTTCTGACGGCTGGAGGCTTTCACTTCGTCCAGCTTGATTTTATCAATCTGACGAGCGCGAGACGTTGCCTGACGAGATTTGGAGGCGTTAGCACTGAAGCGGCTGACGAAAGATTGCAGGTCAGCAATCTGTGCCTTTTTCTTGGCGTTGTCAGACAGCAGACGCTCACGCGCCTGGGTAGCCGCAGTCATGTACTCATCGTAGTTGCCCGAGTAAACGCGCAGCTCACCGTAGTCCAGATCCGCCATGTGCGTACAAACCATATTCAGGAAGTGACGGTCGTGCGAGATGATGATCATGGTGCTGTTGCGTTCGTTGAGCACGCTTTCCAGCCAGCGAATGGTGTCGATATCCAGGTTGTTCGTCGGTTCATCGAGCAGCAGAATGTCTGGGTTTGCAAACAGCGCCTGGGCCAGTAACACACGCAGCTTCCAGCCTGGCGCGACTTCACTCATCGGACCGTAATGCTGTTCCAGTGGAATACCCACACCGAGAAGCAGTTCACCGGCGCGGGACTCCGCGGTGTAGCCGTCCATTTCGCCGTAGGTGACTTCCAGATCCGCCACTTTGTAACCGTCTTCTTCGGTCATTTCAGCGAGGCCGTAGATACGATCGCGTTCCTGTTTCACTTCCCACAGCTCGGCGTGACCCATAATAACGGTATCAAGCACGGTGAACTCTTCGAAGGCGAACTGATCCTGACGCAGCTTACCGATGCGTTCGTTTGGATCGAGAGAAACGTTGCCGAGGGTCGGATCTAAGTCCCCCCCCAAAATTTTCATGAAGGTGGATTTACCGCTTCCGTTAGCGCCAATCAGGCCGTAACGGTTGCCGCCGCCAAATTTGACGGAGATGTTTTCAAATAGCGGCTTACTGCCGAACTGCATGGTGACGTTGCTGGTAACTAACACGGGCGTATCCTAAAAGATGTGACTAACGGCCTATTTTGCCACAATTGGGAATAAAAATCGCCTTACTCGTGCAGGCGCTAAACTGTCAGCATAAAGCCGAAAGGTGAAAAAAATGTGATTTCGGCCACATCTGATTTCCCTGTGGCGTAGAATGGACATATAATACGCTCCCATTAAGAGTTCCATTTCTCCCACAACAGCCTGCGTGGCACCGATACTTCGTATAAGATGAAAATGAAAATATCTACGCTTTTCGCGGCAGCTCTTGCCGTTATGGGCTTTTGCAATACTGCATCGGCTGTGACCTATCCTCTGCCAACCGACGGTAGCCGTCTGATTGGACAGAACCAAGTCATCACAATCCCTGATGAGAACAAGCAGCCGCTCGAGTATTTCGCGGCACAGTATCAGATGGGTCTGTCCAACATGACCGAAGCTAACCCGGGTATTGACGTGTATCTGCCGAAAGGCGGTAGCGTGTTGAATATTCCGCAGCAGCTGATCCTGCCAGATACCCCGCATGAAGGCATCGTTATCAACAGTGCGGAAATGCGCCTGTATTACTACCCGGCGGGTACCAATACCGTGATCGTTCTGCCAATCGGTATCGGTCAGCTGGGTAAAGATACGCCGGTCAACTGGATCACCAAAGTTGAACGTAAGAAAGCGGGCCCAACCTGGACGCCGACGGCGAAAATGCATGCGGAATACGCCGAAGCCGGTAACCCGCTGCCTGCCGTTGTGCCTGCGGGTCCGGACAACCCTATGGGTCTGTACGCGCTGTATATCGGCCGTCTGTATGCTATTCACGGGACCAACGCCAACTTCGGTATCGGCCTGCGTGTGAGCCACGGCTGTGTGCGTCTGCGTACCGAAGACATCAAATTCCTGTTCCAGAACGTGCCAGTCGGTACGCGCGTACAGTTTATTGATGAGCCGGTTAAAGCGACCACTGAGCCAGACGGTAGCCGCTACATTGAAGTTCACAACCCACTGTCCACCACCGATGCACAGTTTACTGGTGGTGAAGTGGTGCCGATTACGCTGAACAAATCAGTTCAGACGGTAACGGGTCAGGCGGATGTGGATACCAAAGTGGTAGACCAGGCCATACAGGATCGTTCCGGGATGCCAGTTCGTCTGAACTGATAATCGGATACAGAACACAAAAAAGGCGGATTGAAAAATCTGCCTTTTTTTATAACTGCTGCTTTGATTAACCGTTATTCACAATCACAATCCCACCGTGATCGTAGCGGTAATGACAATGGGCATACTCCAGCGGCGTGCCGTCTTCCAGATAAATCACCTGCTCGACTTCCAGCACCGGGTCACCCGCTTCGCAGAGTAAATGCTGCTGTTCCAGTTCACCCGGTTTGATGGCCCGCACCACGCGATACGACCCCATAATCTTTAGCCCCAGCGTTTCGACAAACTGAAACACCGAGCTTTCCAGATGGCTTTTATTCAGACCAGGGACCAGATTCACCGGCATGACCGTCGCATCCAGTGACATCGGTTCGCCGTTCAGCAGACGCAAACGGACAAAATCGTATACCGGCGCATCGGCGTTAATCAGCAGCGACGACTGCTCTTTTTCGTTGGGAAAACGCAGGTCGAACCTCACTACCTGACTACTGACCGTGCCCAGATGCTCCCACGTTTTGGTCGCACCAAAATAGTCGGTACCGGGCAAATCCCACTGTGAAAGCTGGAGGAAATTCTTGCGCACAAAAGTGCCCTGTCCCTGACGCGTGTAAATCAGCCCTTCGACGATCAGCTGGCGAATCGCCTGCTGAATAGTCATGCGGCTGGTCTGAAACTCAGCCGCAAGTGCAAACTGATCGGGCAACGGTGAGCTGGCGGGATAGCGCTGGCTGATAATCCGCTTCTTAATTTCCCGCGCGATAGTAAGATATTTCGCCGCCATTGTTACGCATCCTGGTCATTTATCCCATTGTTTCTTAAGGCCACTCGCTCTGAAATCTTGAGGAAAGGCAGGTAGAAGAATACACCAAAGACAATGATTATCAACTGAACGACTACCGCCCTCCAGTCCCCTGCCGTCGCCAGCCAGGCGCTGAGGACCGGCGGTGTTGTCCAGGGGATCATCACCACGCAGCGCGACATTAATCCGAGCGTGGTACAGACCCAGGCGAAGAAAATACCGATGGCGGGCAGCAGTACAAACGGGATCATCAGCGGCACGTTGAACACAATCGGCAGACCAAAAATCACCGGCTCGTTGATATTAAACAGGCCCGGCGTTATCGCCAGTCGTGCCACCTGCTTCGACGCTTTCTGACGCGAGAACAGGAAGATAGCAATCAGCAGCGAAATGGTGCTGCCGGTGCCGCCGACCATGCCAAACGTCGGGACGAAAATGTTGTTAATGATGTGTGGAATAGGCTGCCCTGCGGCATACGCCAGCATGTTCTCATTGGTGTTAATCAGCAGGAACGGCTCCAGCACCACGCTGTTCACCACCGACTGGTGAATCCCTAGCGTGAACAGGAAGTTACCGAAACTGTAGATAAAAAGAGTGCCCGGCAGGCTGGTGTTGATCAACCGCAGCGGCTGCTGAATCAGCGTCGTTATCAGATGTATCAGGTCGGTGTGCAGCAAATTACTCAGCAGTGCTGCGAAAACCGCAAACAGCGAGAGCGTAATAATCGTCGGCAGCAGCGATGAAAACGACTGGCTTACCGCAGGCGGCACGTTGTCGCCGAGATTGATTTCCAGCTGCTTAAACTGCGCAATGCGGATAAAAATCTCCGTCGACAGCAGGCCAATAATCACCCCGGCGAAGATCCCAGTGGAACCAATGTTGGCGAAGGTCAAAATCGACGTCAGGCTCACTGCCACTTTGCCGCCAACCGGCACCATATCGACCTGCATCGGCATCATAATAATGAAACTGCACAGCGCAATGACGACGGCCGAAACCGGGTTACCAAAGTTTTTGTTACGCGCCAGCGACCACGCAATCATTGGCGCGATGAGCAGCGCGGCAATGTTGAGCGTACCGTTGATAATCGCCTCCCCCCAGACCTTGAAGCGCACTAACGTTTCGCCTTCAAAAATCCACGGGAACACCACGTTGTTCACCAGCACAGCAAGCCCTGCCAGAATAAATATTGGCATGACACCGGCAAACGCGTCGCGCAACGAACGCAGGTGAACCTGGTTCGCGATGCGCGCCGAAAACTCCACGAAGCGATCGGTAAAAGACTGCATATTGGATGTAACGTTATCAGACATTTGCAGAGACCTTTTCTTCACTCACTCGTATCCCCGCCAACGTTCGCGCTGACGGGGAGAAACCCGGCTGGCCCTGAGATTACATCTCGTCGCCGTTGCTGCGGATCGCCTGTTTCAACCATGCGTAGCTTTTCTTCGGCACGCGTTTCAAGTCTTTCAGATCGTGGTTATCGCGGTTGACATACACCACGCCGTAGCGCTTACGCATGTCGCCCTGCGAACTCAGAATGTCGATAAGCCCCCAGCCGAGATAGCCAATCACCTCCGCGCCATCCTCTAAAATCGCCTCTTTCATGGCGTTGATATGGTCACGGTGATAGGCGATGCGGTAGTCATCGGCGACAGGATTCTCGCCATCCCAGGATTCAATGACGCCAATGCCGTTTTCAATCGGGAACACTGGCATCCGCCAGTCGTTGTAATAACGGGTGATGATGCTGCGAAAGCCGAGCGGATCAATTTGCCAGTTCCATTCGGTGGCTTTCAGATACGGGTTATTTTTATCGCCGTATTTCAGGTAATAGTTAACCTCGGTGCCTTCCGGGATCGGATCGGTATCCAGCGTGCGGCTGGCGTAGTAGCTGAACGCCATGTAGTCGTTTTTGTTGCGGGCAATCAACGCTAAATCCTCTTCGCGATAGATATCGTCGAAGCCTTCGCGCTTCACCACCGCCATCACTTCCGGGCTGTAGCCTTCACCTGCGTACACGCGCAGCAGGTTCTGGTTGAGGAATTCGTCATACTGTTGCGCACAGAAAATATCGCGCGGTTTGCAGGTCGCCGGATAGATAAGCTGGTGCGCTAGCATGCCGCCCATCAGTTTACCGGGCTTGGTTTCGTGCAGATACTGCGTCAGCTGCACATGTGCCACCATGGTGTGATGCTGAATTTCGTACAGTTCGCGCAGGGTTTCTTCTCCGCGCAGATAGCCCGAAATGCGGAACGCGATTGGCATGTGGAAAATGTTCTGCTCGTTGAAGGTCAGCCAGTACTTCACCTTGTCGCCGTAGCAGTCGATCATCTTTTGCCCGTAGCGCACGAATGCATCCATCACCCGGCGGTCGTTAAAACCGTTGTACTCTTCGGCCAGCGCCAGCGGCATGTCGAAGTGATAGAGGCAGATCATTGGCTCGATGCCGCGGGCAATCAGCCCGTCGATGAAACGGTGATAAAACGCGATCCCTTCTTCGTTAAACGCACCGTCACCGGTCGGGCATACGCGGCTCCAGGCAATCTGGAAACGGTAGCAGTTCATGCCCAAATCCTGCATTAAATCAAAATCTTCTTCGAAGCGATGATACGAATCCGTGGCCACTTTCCAGTCGGACGCAAACTCGCCCGGCTCACGAATGTCATACACCGATTTACCTTTACCGCCCTCGTTCCATGCCCCTTCGGTCTGCATGCTGGAAACCGAGTTACCCCACAAAAAATCCTTCGGCAGTTTGTTCATTGTCGCTCTCCGCTAATATGACTAGTCATTTAAATTTAATGACTAGTCATATAGAACTAAATGACAAATCAGGCAAAAGGCTTGTGTTGTTTTTGTGAGCAGATTCGAAAAGATAGTACTGTCGCCATGCCGTTCTTGCCCGTTTATCAACACTTCCTCAATGAACTGATATTTGTGACGGCGTCATTCGACTTCAGGCTCTAAGCTCTTTTCATTGCGAAGAAAACAAAAAATTACAAACTACTAACAACATCTTTACTTATTTGTACTTCACTTCAATGGGGCGACACGGCCCGGCTATCAATAACCACTGCAACAGAACCACCAACGCTGTTCAACAATAAGCAGAGGAACTATCAGATGAGAAAAAGCTGGAAAGGTGTTGGCGTTCTGGCGTTTGCCGCCGGTTCGCTAATCCGCACCGGTGGTGCGGTGGCGGAAGACCCAACGAATACGCCTGCTCCGCCCCCCGACAATAAGAAACCCAATATCATCCTGATTGTTTCGGATGATACGGGCTACGGCGATTTGGGGGTTTATGGCGGTGGCCCTGGCCGCGGCATGCCGACCCCAAACCTGGACCGCATGGCTGATGAAGGGATGACCTTCTTCGATTTCTACGGTCAGCCCAGCTGTACTCCAGGCAGGGCCGCCATGCAAACCGGACGCATTCCGAACCGTAGCGGGATGACGACCGTGGCCTTCCAGGGTCAAGGGGGCGGCCTGCCAAAAGAGGAATGGACCCTGGCCTCGGTGCTGAAAACCGGGGGCTATAAAACCTTCTTCACAGGTAAATGGCATTTGGGTGAAGCCGATTATGCGCTGCCTAACGCCCAGGGTTATGACGAAATGCGTTACGTCGGTCTCTATCACCTGAACGCCTACACCTATGCCGATCCGAAGTGGTTCCCGGATATGGATCCGAAACTACGTGAGATGTTCGCGCGTGTCACCCGCGGAGCCCTGTCGGGTAAAGCCGGCGAAGCGCCACATGAAGATTTCAAAGTCAACGGCGAGTATGTCAACACGCCGGTTATTGACGGTAAAGAAGGTGTGGTGGGTATACCGTTCTACGATCGCTATGTGGAAAAAGCCGCGATCGACTATCTCGATGCCAACAGCAAATCTAGCGAACCGTTCTTCATGAGTATCAACTTCATGAAAAACCACCAGCCAAACATGCCGGATCCTGACTATATCGGCAAATCAATGTCGAAGAGTAAGTACGCCGATTCAATGGTCGAAATGGATGCCCGCGTCGGTCATATCATGGATAAACTTCGCGAATTGGGTCTCGACAAAAATACCCTTGTAGTCTGGACCACCGACAACGGAGCCTGGCAGGATGTCTATCCCGATGCCGGGTATACGCCATTCCGTGGCACCAAAGGAACCGATCGTGAGGGCGGCAGTCGCGTGCCCGCCATCGCCTGGTGGCCGGGTAAAATCAAAGATCACAGCCGCAACTACGACATCGTCGGCGGTCTGGATTTGATGGCAACGTTCGCCTCTGTGGCAGACATCAAATTGCCTACAGAGGATCGTGCCGGCAAACCGATGATGTTCGACAGCTATGACATCTCGCCAGTGCTGTTCGGGACCGGGAAAGATCCGCGCAACAGCTGGTTCTACTTTACCGAAGATGAACTCACCCCTGGGGCCGTTCGCGTTGGCAACTATAAGGCAGTGTTCAACCTCCGTGGAGACGATGGCGTGAAAACAGGCGGTCTGGCGGTTGATTCTAACCTCGGCTGGAAAGGCCCCTCTTCCTATGTCGCTACCGTGCCGCAGATCTTCGACCTCTGGCAAGATCCACAGGAACGCTACGATATCTTTATGAACAACTATACCGAGCACACCTGGACGCTCGTGACCTTTAATGAGGCGATCAAGAACCTGATGCAGACCTACGTTAAATACCCGCCGCGTAAGAACCAGAGTGAAGGATACAGCGGCCCAATCACCCTGAGCCAGTATGAGCGTGTGAAAGGCGTTCGCGAGCAGCTGGAAAAACAAGGTTTCCAGATATCTCTGCCGACCGGCAACTGACGGCATCACCGGCCCCGTTTCGGGGCCGGACTTCTCATTTTTTAAGGCCGGACTATGAAAGAGAGCACCAAACTGCCACTGACACCGCTGGTCAATGCCGGACGCTATTTACCGCCATTGAAACGCCGTTACCATGTGATGGCCAAACCGTCTGGCTCCACCTGTAACCTCGACTGTAGCTACTGTTTTTACCTGCACAAAGAGCAACTGTTGCACCAGGATCGCGACAAAGGGATGAGCGATGAGGTACTGGAAAACTTTATCCGGCAGTATATCGCCACCCAGGACGGCGAAGAGATTGTCTTCTCCTGGCAAGGCGGCGAACCGACGTTAATGGGGCTCGATTTCTTTCGCAAAGTGGTGGAGTTACAAAAGAAATACCAGCCAAAACATCAACGCATTGAAAACGATCTACAGACGAATGGCTTTCTGATTAACGATGAGTGGGCGGAATTTCTCAAAGAACATCGCTTTCTGGTGGGCGTTTCGATTGATGGTCCACGGGAACTTCACGACCGTTATCGTGTGACGCGCAGCGGCAAACCCACCTTCGACCGCGTGATGCGTGGTATCGAAACGCTTAAACGCCACGGGGTGTCGTTCAATACTTTAGTCGTCATCAACCGCGTCAATGCCCGCTTCCCGAAGGAGGTGTATCACTTTCTGACCGAGACCGTGGGTTCGACCTATATCCAGTTTATTCCCTGCGTGGAACCCGTGGAATTTAAGCATACCGCACCACAGTTCTGGCGCGATGACACTATTCCGATCACCGGCACGCGCCGGGCGCACCCTGGCGATCTGGACTCAATTGTCACCGACTGGTCAGTCGATCCGGACGACTGGGGCAGCTTCCTGATTGGCGCTTTTGAGGAGTGGGTGAATCACGATCTCGGCCGGGTACAGGTCAACGTGTTTGAAACGGCTGTGGTGCAGACCATGGGACTGCCAGCACAGCTGTGCGTCACCGCCGAATTTTGCGGGAAAGCACTGGCGATGGAGAAAAATGGCGACGTTTTCTCTTGCGATCACTATGTCTATCCGGAGTATAAGCTCGGCAACATCCACCGGCAGTCGCTGGCACAAATGGTGTTTTCTGAACGCCAGCAGGCGTTTGGCATGGGCAAGAAAAATACCCTGCCTGAATACTGTAAAACCTGTCCTCACCTCAAACTTTGCTGGGGGGAGTGCCCAAAAAATCGCATCGTTCGTGCCCCCGATGGAGAAACCGGACTCAACTATCTCTGCCCGGGCCTGAAGGCATTTTTCAGTACCGCGAAACCGACGCTGGAAAAAATTGCGGCCATGATTCAGGCCTCTCCACCGCTATAAAAAAACCGGGTGGCCCCCTGGCCTACCCGGTTTTTATCCACGCCCCGGCACACCGCCGGGGACATTTTATTGCTGTGCCAGCTGATTACGGCGGTACTCGCCCTGACGTTCGAGCATCCAGCCCGGATATTCACGCGGCAGTGCGCTGACCGCATCCAGCTGTTTCAGCTCGTCGTCCGTCAGACGGATTTCGGTGGCAGCGATGTTATCCGCCAGCTGATCCGGACGTTTGGCCCCGATGATCACGCTGCTAACCACCGGCTGATGCAGCAGCCACGCCAGTGCAATTTGTGCCACCGACACGCCTTTGCTTTCAGCGATATTGCGCATTACGTCGATGCAATCGAAACCACGCTCTTTGTCTACCGGTGGGAAGTCGAACTCCAGACGGCGGCCACCTGCTTCGTTTTGCCCATCTCGTCCATATTTACCGCTGAGGAAACCGCCTGCCAGCGGGCTCCAGACCATCAGCCCGACGCCTTCGCTTTGCATCATCGGCACCAGTTCGCGTTCGAGGTCACGCCCGGCAATGGTGTAATACGCTTGCAGTGAGGCAAAACGCGACAGGCCCAGCCGCTCGGAAATGCCCAGCGCCTTCATGATTTGCCACGCCGACCAGTTCGACACCCCGATGTAGCGCACATGGCCGTGCTGCACGAGATTGTCCAGCGCGTACAGCGTCTCTTCTATCGGCGTAGCCGGGTCGAAGCCGTGCAGCTGAAACAGGTCGATATGATCGAGCTGCATCCGGCGCAAGCTCTCTTTGACGCTGTTGATGATGTGATAGCGCGAGCTGCCGCGTGAGTTCACACCCGCGGTGCCGGTTTCGCCAAACACTTTGGTCGCCACCACCACGTTTTCGCGCGGCACTTTGAGGTTTTTCAGCGCCTGGCCGGTGATCTCTTCCGAGCGCCCTTCCGAATAAACGTTGGCGGTATCGATAAAGTTGATGCCCGCATCCAGCGCGCTGCCAACCAGCCGCTCGGCGTCCGCCTGCTGCAGTTGGCCAATTTTACCCCACATTCCGCCTTCGCCGCCGAACGTCATGGTGCCAAGGCACAGTTCGGACACAAACAGACCGGTATTGCCTAATTTCTGGTAACGCATAACTTTCTCCTCAGGGGATGTCGTTGGTGTGTGTCGTATAGTTATAACCACACGCCTGCGTTTGCGAATGGGGCGTTCCTGCCCGTTTCTTGCCCAATTCTCTAAACCTTAACCGCGAGGCGCATCGCCGAATACCGAATAATCCGGCAGATGCACGTCCTGATAAGTTTCCCAGCCACCGCCCAGGGCTTTATACAGCGCGACTAAATCGATGCGACTTTGCACCTGCGCCTGAGCGTGCTGCTGCTCCGCCTGCGCCAGTTGCCGCTGCGCATCCAGCACGTCAATGAACGTCGCGAGCCCCTGTTTGTAGCTGTCACTGGCGAGGTTAAAGGCGCTTTGTAACGCGTCAATCGTGCGCTGCAATGCCTGTTCTTGTTTCTGGTCGCTGCGATAGCTCACCAGCGAATTCTCAACGTCGCCGAGCGCCGTCAGCACGGTTTGCCGATACTGAAGCACTTGCGCGCCCTGCTGCGCCCGCGCCAGTTTGACGCTGGAGACCAGCCGTCCGCCCTGGAAAATGGGAATCGAAATCTGCGGGCCGACACTGTAGAAATGACTGCTCCAGTCGGTAAGCCAGTTAGTTTCGGTATTACGCAGACCAAACTGGCCGTTCAGCGTCAGGCTGGGGAACAGTTCTGCCACAGAGACACCAATTTGCGCCGTGGCGGCATGTAAATTGGCTTCGGCTTCGCGCACGTCCGGACGGCGGCGCGCCAGGGTCGACGGGATGCCGGTTTGCACCACGTCAGGTAAGTTCGGCAGCGGCTGCGGGGTGCGCAGTTCGCCATCCAGCGCGCCCGGCGGTTTGCCGAGCAGAATCGCCAGCGCGTTCATCGCCTGTCGTTCCTGCGCTTCATACTGTGGGAGTTGCGCTTCAAGATTTCCCAGCTGTGCGCGGGCGTTTTCGACGTCCATCTGCGGCGACAGCCCACCCTTCTGTCGGCTTTGCGTCAGCTCCAGGGTTTCCTGGGCGCTGGCTATCTGCGTATTCATGGTTGCCATAATGCTCTGCGTGCCACGCAGCTGGAGCCAGGCGCGGGCGACTTCCGCCTCCAGCGACACCAGCGCATCGTTGCGTTGTTCAATTGCCGCCTGCTGTTGCGCTTTCGCCGCTTCGACCTGACGCCGTACTTTTCCCCACAAATCGAGTTCCCACTGCGCGTCAAAGCTGCCCTGATACAGGTGAATCGGCTCGGTCAGCGGCTGTAACGCGCCTTTCAAATCCGGGTCAACATTATCAATCTGGCTATAGAC
Source organism: Scandinavium hiltneri (assembly GCF_024764835.1). Lineage (GTDB taxonomy): Bacteria > Pseudomonadota > Gammaproteobacteria > Enterobacterales > Enterobacteriaceae > Scandinavium > Scandinavium hiltneri. The sequence goes on from NZ_JALIGE010000076.1 coordinate 546,172, forward strand.
GCCCTGAGAGTTCAGCTCGCCTTCAACACCCAACTGCTGGCGCGTGGCCTGCAAATTCCCGTTCACCGACGGGAAGAACGCGCCGTTGGCTTGATTGAGCTGTTCACGCGCCCCGGCGATACGCAGCGCGGTTTGTTGCAGCGAGAGATTGCCGATGATCGCCCTCTCAATCAGGCTGTTGAGTTCGGCTGAATTGAACGTCGTCCACCAGCGCGTATTCACCGCCTGGGTCGCGGTTTTCGAGGCCGCCGCGTTGTCTCCGGGATCATTCCAGTGCGACGGCGTTTTCGGCTGCGGTGACAGGTAATCCGGCCCGACGGAGCAACCCGCCAGCAGTAATGCGATTCCGGACAGGGCAAAAGGTATGCTTCTGTACATCGTCAGTGTGCTCCTGCGCTGCCTTCGCTCTTAATTGGCGAAAGCAGTAAACAAAACGGGATCAGGCATAGCGCCACCACGCTCAAAAGAGTAAAGACATCGACATAGGCCAGAAATCGGGACTGAGCGATGAGCTGCTTATACATTTGTCCCCCGGCCAGACTCAGCGGGTCACCCACCTGAGTGGTGAAGTTGCGGATTCCTTCCGCCACCTCTTTTAGCGTGAGCTGGAAAGATTCGTTAAACGGCGTGGCGTTATAGGCCAGATAGGCGCTGTGGGTTTGTGCTCGTTCGGTTATAGCCGCAGTGGAAAGCGAAATACCCACCGATCCCGCCACGTTACGGAACATGGTGAACAGCGCCGCGGCATCGGCATTCAGCCGGCGTGGTATGGAGACAAAGGCAATAGTGGTCAGTGGCACAAACAGGAATCCCAGCCCTAATGATTGGGCGCACCGGAACAAGACCAGCGTTTCAAAATCGATAGCGGGCGTCAGATTTCGCGACCAGAAGAAGGACACCGCCAGCAGAGTAAAACCAAAAGCGATTATCCAGCGGGTTTGTACAATCGGCATCAACTTGAGCACCAGCGGAATGGTGAGCACGATAAGCACCGCGCCCGGCGACATCACCAGCCCCGACCAGGTGGCGGTGTAGCCCAAATCCTGCTGAGCGAGCTGAGGGATAACCACCGAACTGCCGTACAAGATCATCGCCATGCCCGCCATCAGCAGGCAGGAAATCGCAAAGTTACGATCTGTCATACAGCGTAAATCCACTACCGGTTTGCGGGCGTAAAGCAGCCAGTAAATCGCCCCGACAATACCAATCAGCGTCAGCACCGCAAAGGTGATAATAAAGTTCGAGTGGAACCAGTCGTCGTCCTCACCGCGATCGAGCATCACCTGCAAACAGCCCAGTCCAAGAGCAATAAGTCCGATTCCGGTCCAGTCGATGCTGGCTTTACCTTCGACTTTTTTCTCCCACGGCGGGTCTTCAAGCAGCTGATACACCGCCAGCACCGTCAGAATGCCGACCGGGATATTGATAAAGAATACCCAGCGCCAGGAGTAGCTGTCGGTTATCCAGCCGCCGAGGGTTGGGCCCATCACCGGGGCAACGATAATCGCTATCGACGACAGGCCGAACGCCTTGCCCCGGTCTTCCGGTTTGAAGTAATCAAGCAGCACCGACTGCTGCGTGGGCTGTAAGCCGCCGCCAAAAAAACCCTGCATCACGCGAAAGAGAATGATTTGCCAAAGCTCTGTGGCGATGCCACACAGAAACGAACAGATGGTGAACATCACGATGCAGATGATGAAGAACTGTTTGCGTCCGAGCAGGCGACTTAAGAAGGCCGAAATCGGCAGCACGATACCGTTCGCCACCAGATAGCTGGTTAACACCCACGTGGATTCGTCGTAGCTGGCCGAAAGTGACCCGGCAACGTGGGGCAGCGCCACGTTGACGATAGTGGTGTCGAGAATTTCCATAAATACCGCAAGGGTGACAACGATCGCCACCGCCCACGGATTGCTGGCGGGCCGCCAGTTTTCATGGCTGCTGTCGGTCATTCCACCGTTACCTTCGGCTCAACAGACAGGCCCAGCGGTAACGGATGATTCGCATCCAGGCCTTTATCAATCACGATTTTCACCGGTACGCGCTGAACTATCTTCACGAAGTTACCGGTGGCATTTTCTGCCGGGAAGGCGGAGAACTTCGCCCCACTGCCCTGCTGAATACTGTCGACATGCCCTTCCAGTTCTATGTCCGGCCACGCATCGACCGACACGCTGACTTTATTCCCCGGCTTCATTCTTTCAAGCTGAGACTCTTTAAAGTTGGCGGTTATCCATACGTCCGTTGAAACCAGAGAAAACAGTGCGGTGCCCGCCTGCACCAGAGTGCCGTTTTGCACATTACGCTTGGTGACGAAGCCGTCAAACGGAGCTCGCACTTCGGTATAAGAAAGGTTCAGATCCGCCGTTTCCAGCTGGGCTTTGGCCTGATCGACCTGACGCTCACGCGCCTCAACGTTAGTTTCCTGCTGACGGATTTGCAGCTGCACCTGATCGGCCACTTCCAGCTGCGCCTTGGCGCTGGCTAATCCTGCCTGAGCACTGCGCAGTTGTGCATTCGCCGAATCGATATTCTGTTGAGTGGTCGCCCGCGGATCGACGCCGCGCTGACGACGGTATGACGCTTCAGCGTTAGCTAAATCGGCCTGCGCTTTCAGTACCTGCGCGCGCGCTTCATCGCGCTGAGCGGGATACTGCACTTTTGACAACGCCAGCTGTGCCTGCGCCTGATGGAGTTGCGCCACCGCCAGCCCCAGCTGGGCTTTCGCCTGGGAACGCTGGGCGGTGTTATCGCGAGGATCAATAACCACCAGCAGATCGCCTTTCTTCACCCGCTGGTTATCGGACACTTTCAGCTCGGTCACGTAACCTGCAGCTTTTGGCGCGATAGTCACCGCGTTGCCGTCGGTAAACGCATCGTCAGTGGTTTCCTCATTGCGGGTCAAAAACCACCACACCAGCGCAATGATCAGCATCACCACGACCACAATCCCCAGAATGATTAACGGCTTCTTTCCGGGTTTCTTACAAGTGGGTGTCTCGTTATTTTGTTCTTTTTCAGAAGGGGTATTCGTCTCTGCCATAGCGTCACAACGGTCCTGTGGGTTAACGGCGTAACACATTCGCCGTTCACTAAACTTAGGAGGTTGCTCTACATTTGCCAGGAATTTGCCAGGAAATCCTGACAAATCCGCACTATCTGACAAGGCTCAACAGGACAAAACCGACCAGCGCAGCCCACAGCAGCATCGGGATGGAATAGAGGTGGAAATGCCACCAGATGCGCCGGCTATTGGCCATACGCAGCGCAATCAGGTTGGCGAGTGAGCCGGGTAACAGGCCAAATCCGCCGACGTTTACCGCCCAGGCCAGCAGCATGGATGGTGGCACATAGTTAATCAGCAAAATCGTGGACGGTACGTTACTTATCACCTGCGACAGGCCGATGGCCGTCAGCCAGAGCCCCACGTCAGATAAACCGCCGACGCCGGATAACGTATGATGCAGCGCCGGAAGCTGGGTCATCAAATGCACATCCACAAACATCGCCATGAACACCAGCAGCAGCGTCCAGTCGACACTGAACACCACGCGCCGCTCGAGGATCAAGAAACCGACGGCGAGCACCGCCAGGCCCCATAGCGCCTGATGCATCTCAAGACTCAGCAAAAAAATCAGGTAAAACGCGAGACAGCACCAGACCAGCTTTGGCTTCCAGTCCGGCGTGCGTTCCCCACTCTGAAAATGCAGCGCTTTGGCGGGAAAGCAAAACCAGCACAGCACCAGCAGCGTGAGCATCATCGCCAGCGCCAACGGAGTCATTTGCCAGCTGAATGCCAGGAATGACACTCCGGAGCGACCCCACAGCAGGATATTTTGCGGATTGCCAATCGGCGTGAGCAACGAGCCTGCGTTTACCGCCAGTGCCTCAAAGATAATCAGTCGATTGACCGGAATAGCGCTCCATTTTTTCAAGGTCAGGGTCAGCGGCACCACGATAAACAGCGCCACATCGTTGGTCAGAAACGTAGACAGAACCGCCGCAGCCAGCACCATAAACATCGCCAGCTGGCGTTCGGTCACGAAACGTCGCGCCATTTTACGGCCCAGCACGTCGAAATAACCGCTCTGCTCGACGCCTTTCGTCAGCAGCATCAGACCACTCAGGGTAACGATGGTGTGCCAGTCAATGGCAGCGGGCCAGGAAGCAGGATGAAACGGGACAAATAAAGAAAGGAGGAAACCGGTGAGGATCAGCAGATGTAAAAAGCGGTCACGTAATAGCGACCGCAGAAAAGGGAGGTTCATTCAGCGAGCAGTCCTGCCTGTAGGGTAAACTGACGGAAGCGTTCCAGCGTCTCTTCGCTGACGTGGTGTTCCATTCCCTCTGCATCGCGGCGGGCAGTGTCCTGGCTTACGCCGATCGCCAATAAAAAGGTTTCCACGATCTGATGACGTTCGCGAGTTTCCTGCGCCAGCTTCTCGCCTTCCGGGGTCAGAAACACGCCGCGCCAGGGGATCTGCTGGATAAGCCCAACGCCTGCCAGACGTTTCAGCATTTTCGCCACCGTCGGCTGGGACACGCCTAAACGCGCCGCCATATCCACCTGCCGCGCTTCGCCCACTTCACGGATAAGGTCGGAAATCAGCTCAACGTAATCATCAATCAGCTCACGGCGATGCGCTTCTCGCACCTGACGAAAGCCTTCAACATGTTCTTCAACATTGACCAATTGCGTCACTTTTTTTATTCCTGGAGTGTCCGGGCGACGGCTCATTATGCTTCCTCTTCTCGCTGTGACGCGTCAGTGCATCAGACAAAGGAGCACCATTGTATAGGATCGTGACCAGAGCACAAAAATTTAACGTTTTAGCCATAGCTATGTAATATAGCCTGTGCTATATCTGTATGTAATACGAACATCCTTCATGGAGTGAAGGTCTGAAACGTTCAGGAGGTTGTTATGAACGAACTCAAGAGGTGCTTAAACGTGTTTACCCATTCTCCCTTTAAAGTGCGCCTGATGCTGATCAACATGTTGTGTGACCTGTTCAGCAACAAACCGCAGCAGGACAAGCCTTCTCATTAATGCGGCGTCGCGGTACGCCGCTTCATTTTTGTGTCATAAACGCCAGTCATACTGCCCCGTTGACAGCAAAAACCCCTTCTTTTTTCCGGATTTGTAATCGCCTTCGCAAAACAATTCATTATGAGTAGTTGACGTAACTATTCATCAACTTTATCTTCTCGCATCCCTGCAGCTTTTGCGCTTCGTCGAACTCCTTTCTACACGCACTGCCAGGCAGGCTTTACCCTTTGACGCCAGGGGACGCACATGGCGGCTTTTTGATTGTGACCTATGAATGTAACGCTGAAAGAAACGCTTGGCGCGCGTGGTATGGCGCTTAACCCATGGACCGGATTTTACTTTTTACAATCGCTGCTGATGAATCTGGCGCTGGGATATTCTTTCAGCCTCCTGTATACCGTCGCATTTACCTGCGTCCTGCATGTGCTATGGCGTGCGGCGCCGCGCACGCAGAAAGTCCTGCTCGGCATTTATTCCCTGGTGGCGGCTTTTTATTATCCGTTTGGTCAGGCTTATGGCGCGCCAAACTTTAATACCCTGCTGGCGCTGCATTCGACCAATGCCGAAGAATCCACGGAAATCCTGACTATCTTCCCGTGGTACAGCTATTTCATGTCTGTCTTTATCTTCGCGATGGGCGTGATTGCGGTGCGCCGCAAACAGCAAGCCAAACGCGCGTGGAGCAAAATCGACATCCTGTGTCTGCTGTTTTGCGTCGGCGTCGCGTTTGTGCGTCCGGTTCAGGAAATTGCGTGGGATGGCGTGTTCCGTATCAGCAAAATCGGCTATCCGGCGGTGCGCTTCGTGCACGACGTGGCGATCAGCAACCAACAGGTGCTGGATGAACAGGCGCGTCTGGCGCAGTTTTCCAACCTGAAAGATACCTGGAATGTGGTGGCGGTGAAGCCTAAATATCACACCTACGTGGTGGTGATTGGCGAGAGCGCGCGCCGTGATGCGTTGGGCGCGTTTGGCGGCCACTGGGATAACACCCCGTTTGAACGCGACGTGAACGGCACGCTGTTTACCGACTATATTTCCGCCAGCGGCTCAACGCAGAAATCACTCGGTCTGACGCTCAACCGCGTGGTTGACGGCAAACCGCTGTATCAGGATAACTTCGTGACCCTGGCGAACCGCGCCGGTTTCCAGACGTGGTGGTTCTCGAATCAGGGCCAGATTGGCGAGTACGACACCGCCATTGCCAGTATCGCGAAACGCGCGGACGAAGCGCATTTCCTGAAAAACGGTGATTTTGAAGCGGATAAAAATACCAAAGACGAAGATCTGCTGAAGATGACGGCGCAGGTGTTGTCCACTGAACGCACTCAACCTCAGCTGATCGTTCTGCACCTGATGGGATCTCACCCACAGGCCTGCGATCGTACCCAGGGTAAATACACTGATTTCGTGAAGTCGGAAGAAACCTCATGCTACCTCTACAGCATGACGCAAACCGACCAGCTGCTGAGCAAACTCTACGATCAGCTGCGTGGTTCCGGCGACAGTTTCTCGCTGGTGTATTTCTCTGACCACGGCTTAGCCATAAAAGAACGCGGCAAATCGGTGCAGTATCTGGCGCATGATGACAAGTTTCAGCAGAACTTCCAGGTGCCGTTCCTGGTACTGTCAAGTGATGACAAAACCCATCGCGTGATTAAAGCGCGTCGTTCGGCGAACGACTTCCTGAGCTTCTTCTCGCAGTGGACCGGCATTCAGGCGCAAGAAATTGCTACGCCGTACCGTTTTGTGTCGAACCAGAAGGCTGGCCCGGTCTACATCACCAACTTCCGGTTGCAGAAAGTGGATTACAATCACCTCGGAACGGATGTCTTCGATACCGCCGCTCACTGATTCTTCTCTCAGGAATTGAAGACAAAAAATCCGCCGTTGGCGCAATGCCGATCAGTTAAGGATCGGTTGACCGATCCTTGAACTACGGCTTCCACTACAGGGAGCCGTTTTTTATGCCACTTCTCAACGACCTGCTCGACTTCTGCGACCATCAGCTCATGCCACCGCCGTCTGCCTGGCGATATGGTTATATACGGCGGGTATGAGTGCAATTAGGATGCTAAGCAATTATACGAATAGCGATAGCTCTATTACGTTACGCCAACTTGCGAAACGACCATTTTGAATGGCAAACAAACTGACATGATTAGCTGACTGTTGTATTTAGTCCTGGCAGAAGGCCATTTTGTGAGTTCTCACATTGCATATCTTGTTTCATAAAATCCAATGAAATAAGTAACAAGCCAAGGATAAATGGTGTTTCAAATAACTCTTCAATGAGATCCTGGTAATTTAAGTCATGTAGGAAAATAGGAGATAAGAGACGATGATGCTCTACTGTATCTGCCAGTAAAAACGTGGTGACTACTAGCATGCAGGTCCACAAGGGAATACTCCACGTTTTAAACCGAACAGCAATTGCTTTACGTAATTGCGATGAAAGCAAGTATGAAAGGACAAGACTGGCAATGAGGATCACTGAAATGCTTCGAAACACTGCTTTTGGTAATTCAGGGAAATAATCTCGCCCCCAACTGGTACTTCTCCCCAATAGCACAACCCACCACAAAACAGACCACAACCAGAACTTCCTCGATCCCTCAGTGAGTTGAAATGGTTTCATATAACTGAAGGTGAGCACGGCACCCAGTAAGAGTAATATGGCCTGTGAGTTCTCGATCATTGTAACAGTATGCCCATGCAATAAAGGCAGACCTATATCTGCAGAAAAAGGAATCAGGCAACTTATAAAAGCCAATAAGATCGTAGCAGGGGTAGGTTTGATATTAATATTCATAATAGGCGCAGCCTGTTGGAAAGTATTTTTCGAGTATGAATCAAACCTTAAGAAAACATTAAACCCTATGTGCCATTATCGAAATGGTAACCCTGTAATTTGTTTATTATTAAATTAACATTAACATTAACATTAACATTCGCAAACTACTCTAATAATAAAACGCTGGTAATTGCTGAAATCATATGAAAATCAAAGAAACATAAAAAAGCGCCATCGGAAATGAGCTTTAAGTTCGCGTTTCAGTTCATCGCGACAGAAATGATAGTGCCGGGAAATACAGTGTCAGCGGGGACCATCCCGAAACGTCTGGAGCACCTGCGGGGGAATCTGGAGGGGCTGTTATAACAAAACGCCCCCGACCATCAAGGCCGAGGGCGGTTAATATGTCAAAAACCCGCTATCCGGTAAACTGACATGCCAGTCCGCTTAAGTGAATGGCATTACGCCGTTGGCGAATTTTTATTATCACCGAAGTGATTAGAAGCGGTAACCCACACCTGCGATCCAGGTGCCAACGTCCACGCTACGAATACGAGACTGCTCGTAAGAGAAGTCCAGTGCAACGTTTTCGATTGGGTTGAACTGCATGCCTGCGCCGTAGGAGAAACCGTAGTCGCTCATGTCGGATTTGCTAGCCGGGAAGTCGTTAGCCTGGAATTTACCGTAGCCAACACCTACTACACCGTAGATGCTTGCCCAATCATTGATACGGTAAGCCGGGCCAGCAGTGATGCCGTAGTACTGTGATTTGTTGTAAGCGCCGCTGTCGTTACCATTTTTTTCGGTGTAGGTGAAAGAACCGATCACGCCGAGTGGGTTATTGTCCTGCTCGTAACGGTATTTCAGGTTGAAACCACCTGCCTTGTTCGCTTCGCCCTGCATATCGCTCTGAGCGTAGCCACCAGTAACGGTAGAAGTTGCAGCTACTGCGGTACCTGCGGTTGCAGCCAGTACAAAGGCCACTGCTGAAAGACGTGCAATTTTATTCATAACCACCTCAAATGTGCTTCAAGTAAGTCCGTAAGTTTTAAATATATCAAAATTTAATTAAAAACTCTTTGCGATTGTTGTTGTCTAAGGGTCTCAATCATGTAACCAAACGTTTCCACCACTGACAATCCCTATTGAAAATCATCAACTTCCTCGCTGATTTTGCCATTATTGCGCGCATTTACTGGCTCATTCATCCAGATTAATCCTAAACTGGCGGAGTTTTCATCCTTTGACTGAACTTTATTGTACGGTGCTTTTCTTCGCTTTTTTTCAACAATGCATAAACCAGAAAGGGGTAATTCATTTACACTGCCTCTTTTACTTCCTTTGACAAAAATTGACAGGAGAAAGGATGCCAGGCTTATCGCGTAAGCTCCCGGTATGGTTGCCGATACTCGTAATACTGATTGCCATGTGTTCAATTCAGAGCGGCGCGGCGCTGGCGAAATCGCTTTTTCCCCTGGTGGGCGCACCCGGCGTAACCGCCCTGCGTCTGGCTCTCGGCACCCTGATTCTGGTATGCATCTTTAAACCCTGGCGTTTGCGGTTCACCCGAGAGCAGCGGTTGCCATTGCTGTTTTACGGTTTGTCGCTCGGGGCAATGAACTACCTCTTCTATCTTTCCATCCAGCGCATTCCGCTCGGCGTGGCGGTAGCGCTCGAATTTACAGGCCCGTTAGCAGTGGCGTTGTTTGGTTCCCGTCGCGCGGTGGATTTTGTCTGGGTCGCGCTGGCGGTGCTGGGCCTGTGGTTCCTTCTGCCGCTCGGTCAGAGCATCGCCCACGTCGATTTAACCGGCGCAGCGCTGGCACTGGGTGCCGGGGCCTGTTGGGCGGTCTACATCATTACCGGCCAGCGGGCGGGAGAAGAGCACGGCCCTGCCACGGTGGCGATGGGCTCACTGATTGCCGCGGTGGTATTTGTGCCAATTGGCGCTTTTCAGGCGGGAGACGTGTTGTGGCAGTGGTCAATTTTGCCACTCGGTTTGGGCATTGCCATTTTGTCCACGGCGCTGCCCTACTCGCTGGAAATGATCGCCCTCACCCGCTTGCCGACCCGCACCTTTGGCACGCTGATGAGCATGGAACCCGCACTGGCGGCAGTCTCAGGGATGCTGTTCCTCAATGAAACGCTGACCGGCACGCAGACCCTCGCCCTGTTGGCTATCATGGCCGCTTCGATGGGCTCGACGCTCACCCTGCGCCGCGAGAGTAAAATAGAAAAAGTCGATATTAGTGAGTAACATTGTGCCGCAGGGTTATATCCCCCTGCGGCCTTTATAATTTATTTCCCTGACTCAATGATTTTCATGCGTAAATATTTCGTCAATAAACAGACCTTTCCTGGATAATTAGGAATAAGTTACAAACAAATGGCCTATCTCTTTGTTTGCAAACAATTTAATCACCTTCAATGCCACCCACGCTATTAAACCAATAGGTATTAACTTTCCGGCAGCATGAACAACCAGTGCTATACTTATTTCCGGTAATTCACTGGGACTATTAGATCAAGAGGATATAAAATTATGAGTACCGCTAAACTGGTCAAAACCAAAACATCTAATCTGCTCTATACCCGTAACGATGTATCGGATAGCGAGAAAAAAGCGACTATCGAGTTGCTTAATCGCCAGGTTATCCAGTTTATTGACCTGTCACTGATTACCAAGCAGGCTCACTGGAATATGCGCGGTGCAAACTTTATTGCCGTCCATGAGATGCTTGACGGCTTCCGCACAGCGCTTATTGACCACCTCGATACCATGGCAGAACGTGCCGTGCAGCTGGGGGGTGTCGCACTGGGAACCACGCAGGTTGTAAACAGCAAAACCGCGCTGAAAAGCTATCCGCTGGATATCCACACCGTTCAGGATCACCTGAAAGAGCTGGCCGATCGTTACGCGATTGTTGCCAACGACGTGCGTAAAGCCGTTTCCGAAGCCAAAGACGAAGACACCGCAGACATCCTTACTGCCGCATCACGCGACCTGGATAAATTCCTGTGGTTCATCGAATCTAACATCGAATAAGTATTTGTTTTACTTATCCCTCAAAACCCCTCTCCCGAGGGGTTTTGCACTTTTATAGTGCATCAAACGCCGTTCCCCACCTGCATAAGTAAACCAATTGTAATTATCACTTCACACAATCGTTAACGAAAGATTGTTTTATCACCGCAATTTGCGCTTAATAACCCCACGACCTGGCCCACGCCTGACGCGCACCATTTTGGTGCCTCACCGTGGTGCATATCGTGTGCCTTGCAACCTTTTTTGTGCAACAAACGGCTAACGCCTCGTTGCAAAACAACACGTTGTAAAATTGGCACGATTCTTTCATATGCGGATTGTTCTCGCAGGGGATTGCCCCGTGGTTATAAAAGGAAATGCTATGAAGTCTGTATTTAAAGTTTCACTGGCTGCACTGACTCTGGCCTTTGCAGTTTCTTCTCAGGCCGCGGAAAAACAGCTGGTTGTGGCCACCGATACCGCGTTCGTTCCGTTTGAATTCAAACAGGGCGACAAATACGTCGGTTTCGATATTGATTTGTGGGCCGCTGTTGCCAAAGAACTGAAGCTCGACTACACCCTGAAGCCAATGGATTTCAGCGGCATCATTCCTGCACTGCAGACCAAAAACATCGACCTGGCGCTGGCCGGGATAACCATTACCGACGAACGTAAAAAAGCTATCGACTTCTCTGACGGCTACTACAAAAGCGGTCTGCTGGTGATGGTTAAAGCCAACAACAACGACATTAAAAGCGTGAAAGACCTGGACGGTAAAGTTGTCGCCGTGAAGAGCGGCACCGGTTCCGTAGATTACGCGAAAGCCAACCTCAAACCGAAAGACCTGCGCCAGTTCCCGAACATCGACAACGCGTATATGGAACTCGGCACCAACCGTGCTGATGCCGTTCTGCACGACACCCCGAACATTCTGTACTTCATCAAAACCGCAGGCCACGGCCAGTTCAAGGCTGTCGGTGAGTCTCTGGAAGCACAGCAGTACGGCATCGCGTTCCCGAAAGGCAGCGACGACCTGCGTGAGAAAGTGAACGGCGCACTGAAAAAACTGCATGAGAACGGCCAGTACAACGAAATCTACAAAAAATGGTTCGGCACTGAACCAAAATAATGACGGTTAATTAGACGTAAATTTATCAGGGGCGGCCTTTCGCCCCTGCTCATTTTGAACCACGGTAAAACGGTAACAGGAACATATTATGCAGTTTGACTGGAGCGTCATCTGGCCTGCCATTCCAATCCTGCTGGATGGCGCCAAAATGACTCTGTGGATTTCGGTCCTCGGGTTAGCGGGCGGTATTATTATCGGCCTCGTCGCGGGTTTAGCCCGCACCTACGGCGGCTGGATTGCCAACCATGTGGCACTCGTCTTCATCGAGATTATTCGCGGTACGCCTATCGTCGTCCAGGTGATGTATATCTACTTCGCCCTGCCGATGGCCTTCCCGGATATTCGCATCGACACCTTCACCGCCGCGGTTATCACCATCATGATCAACTCCGGGGCCTACATCGCGGAAATCACCCGTGGGGCCGTGCTGTCGATTCATAAAGGCTTCAGCGAAGCGGGCCTCGCGCTCGGACTGTCGCGCCGGGAAGCCATTCGCCACGTAATCATGCCGCTGGCGCTGCGTCGCATGCTGCCCTCACTGGGCAACCAGCTGATCATCAGCATCAAAGATACTTCGCTGTTCATCGTCATCGGCGCGGCCGAACTGACCCGCAGCGGCCAGGAAATTATCGCGGGTAACTTCCGTGCCCTGGAGATCTGGACCGCCGTCGGCGTGATTTATCTGATCATCACCCAGATCCTGAACATCGCGCTCCGCATTCTTGAAAGAAGGATGAAAATCCTGTGATTGAATTTAAAAACGTCTCCAAGCATTTTGGGCAAACCCAAGTGCTGCATAACATCGATTTGAACATTACCAAAGGTGAAGTGGTTGTGATTATCGGGCCGTCTGGTTCCGGTAAATCCACTCTGCTGCGCTGCATCAACAAGCTCGAAGAAATCACCAGCGGCGACCTCGTGGTCGATGGCCTGAAGGTCAATGACCCGAAAGTCGACGAGCGCTTAATTCGCCAGGAAGCCGGCATGGTATTCCAGCAGTTTTACCTTTTCCCACACCTGACAGCGCTGGAAAACGTGATGTTTGGCCCACAGCGCGTGCGCGGTGCATCCAAAGCCGAAGCCGAAAAAGTGGCGAAAGACCTGCTGGCCAAAGTCGGCCTTGCCGAGCGCGGGCATCATTACCCCTCCGAGCTTTCTGGCGGCCAGCAGCAGCGTGTGGCGATTGCCCGTGCGCTGGCGGTGAAACCGAAAATGATGCTGTTCGATGAGCCGACCTCTGCGCTCGACCCGGAGCTGCGCCATGAAGTGCTGAAGGTGATGCAGGATTTGGCTGAAGAAGGCATGACGATGGTTATCGTGACTCACGAAATCGGCTTTGCCGAGAAAGTGGCATCGCGTCTGATCTTCATCGATAAAGGCCGCATTGCCGAAGATGGCAACCCACAAACGCTGATCGACAACCCGCCGAGCCAGCGCCTGCAGGAATTTTTGCAGCACGTGTCATAATGCCCTGCTCTCCCCTGCCCTGGGGGAGAGAATCCTCCCAAAATCGGTCCCCCCTCCCTGAGTCGCTATACTTATCATTTTGTTAATGATTTGAAAGGGAGTTGCCTGTGCCGTGGATCCTGTTGCTTATTGCGACGCTGTTCTGTGCCCCGCTACAGGCGGTCACTATTCCCGGCGTGACCACATCTGCCACCAGCCCGGCTTCTCAAACGCCGCCCACTGAACCCGACGCAGCGCAGAAAAAAGCCGCTTACGCAGCGCTGGCCGACGTGCTGGAAAATGACTCCTCGCGTCAGGAGCTCATCAAACAGCTACGCAGTGCCGCTGCTACACCGCCGCAGGAGAAAGTGCCTCAGCTCACGCCGCCGCCCGTCAGTGCAGAAAAGACGGTGCTGGAAAGTGTGACTGACGTTAGCCGTCACTACGGTGAAGCGCTCTCCACCCGTTTTGCCCAGTTGTGGCGCAATATCTCGACCGCTCAGCATAAGCCTTTCAATTCACAGACCTTTAGCAACGCAGTGAGCCACTTTTTGCTGCTGGCGGGGCTGGTCTTCGCCTTCTACGCCCTACTGCGCCTTTGCGCTCTGCCGCTGTATCGAAAAATGGGGAAATGGGGACGGAAGAAGAACCGCGATCGCAGCAACTGGCTGCACCTGCCCGCGATGATCACTGCCGCAATGATTATCGATCTGTTGCTGTTGGCGTTGACGCTGTTCGTCGGGCAAATGCTGAGCGACAGACTCAACGGCGGTAGCCGTACCGTGGCCTTTCAACAAAGCCTGTTCCTGAACGCCTTCGCGTTGATCGAGTTCTTCAAAGCCATCCTGCGCCTGATTTTCTGCCCGCGCGTGCCGGACCTGCGTCCGTTCACTATTCAGGATGAGGCCGCTCGCTACTGGAGCCTGCGCCTCAGCCTGCTGAGCGGAGTGATTGGCTACGGACTTATCGTCGCGGTGCCTATCATGTCCAACCAGGTGAACGTCCAGACTGGGGCGCTGGCCAACGTGGTCATTATGCTGTGCATCACCGTCTGGGCATTGTGGCTGATTTTCCACAACAAGAAGGCCATTACCGAAAGCCTTATCGGGCTGGCCAACCGTTCGCTGTCCTTCTTTAGCTTGTTCATTCGCGCCTTCGCACTGGTCTGGCACTGGATCGCCAGCGCCTACTTTATCGTGCTGTTCTTTTTCTCACTGTTCGACCCGGGCAACAGCCTGAAATTCATGATGGGCGCGTCGGTCAGAAGCCTCGCCATCATTAGTATCGCCGCATTTATCTCCGGAATATTGTCTCGCTGGATTGCCAAAACCATCACGCTCTCACCAGAAACGCAGCGTAACTATCCGGAGCTGCAAAAGCGGCTGAATGGCTGGCTTTCGGCGTCGCTGAAGGCCGCGCGGATCCTGACGGTTTGCGTATCAGTGATGCTGCTGCTCAGCGCCTGGGGACTGTTCGACTTCTGGAGCTGGCTGCACAACGGCGCGGGCGAAAAAACGGTGGATGTGCTGATCCGCATCGCGCTGATTTTGTTCTTCTCGGCCATCGGCTGGACGCTGTTGGCGAGCCTGATAGAAAACCGGCTGGCGTCCGACATTCATGGCCGCCCGCTGCCGAGCGCACGCGCCCGCACGCTGCTAACGCTGTTCCGCAATGCCCTGGCGGTGGTCATCAGTACGATCACAGTGATGATCCTGCTGTCGGAAATTGGCGTGAACATTGCACCGCTGCTGGCGGGTGCCGGTGCATTGGGGCTGGCGATATCCTTTGGTTCGCAGACCCTGGTAAAAGACATCATCACCGGGATTTTCATCCAGTTTGAGAACGGCATGAACACCGGAGATTTGGTCACCATCGGGCCGCTGACCGGCATGGTAGAACGGATGTCGATTCGTTCGGTAGGCGTGCGTCAGGATACCGGCGCGTACCACATTATTCCGTGGTCCTCGATCACGACCTTCGCCAACTTCGTTCGCGGCATTGGTTCGGTTGTCGCGAATTACGATGTGGATCGTGGAGAAGACGTTGATAAGGCCAATGACGCCCTGAAAGCGGCGGTGACGGAGCTAATGGAGCAGGAAGATATTCGCGGGCTGGTGATAGGTGAACCGTCGTTTGCCGGGCTGGTTGGGCTGACCAACACCGCCTTCACGCTACGGGCGTCGTTCACTACCCTGCCGTTAAAGCAATGGACGGTGCGTTTTGCGCTGGATGCGCAGGTGAAAAAGCACTTCGATAAAGCGGGGATCCGCGCGCCGGTGCAGACGTATCAGGTACTGCCTTCGCCCGGCAACCCAGCATTAGCAGCGCCTGAGCCGCCAACGCCGAATCAACCGACGCTATGATTAACGGGCGCGAACCACAAAGCGACGGCGCTTGTCCTCATCGAGGAAAGTCCAGGCGATGAAGCGGCTTTGCTTCTGACCCTGGGCCATCTCTTTTTTCACCACTTTCACCGCACCGGCTTCAGTCAGCGCGGAATAGAGCATCGGCAGATTATCGCCGCGTGACACCAATGAAGTGAACCACATCACCTGACGACCATACTCGCGGCTTTCGGCGATCATTTTACGGATAAAGGCCACTTCACCGCCTTCACACCACAGTTCCTGATTCTGACCACCAAAGTTCAGGGTCTCGTGTTTCTGCTGGCCGAGATTGCGACGCTTACGTTCGTTGCCTTCGCGCGCACTTTCAGCGGAATCATGGAACGGCGGGTTACAGACCATCGCCTCGAAGAATTCATTTTTATGGATCATGCCCGCGAGGATTGCCTGCTCATCCTTTTGACGACGCAAACGAATCTGACGGCTCATGCCCGGGTTAGCATCAATAATCGCCTGCGCCGCGGTGAGGGCTTCGGCGCTCACTTCGGTGCCGGTGAAACGCCAGCCGTATTCGTGGCTGCCGATCAGCGGATAAATCAGGTTAGCGCCAGTGCCGATATCCAGCACGCTGGCGTTTTGCGGCAGGCTGCCGTTCGCTTCAGTCAGCAAATCCGCCAAATGATGCATGTAGTCTGCACGGCCCGGGACCGGTGGGCAGAGGAAACCGTCTGGAATATTCCACGCTTTCACCTGATAAAAGTGCGCCAGCAGCGCCTGGTTCAGGGTCTTTACCGCGTCGGGATCGGCAAAGTTAATGGTCTGCTCCCCGGCCGGGTTGGCGACGATAAACGCTGCAAGTGCCGGTATGTCCTTGCACAGTGCGGGTAAATCGTATCGGTCGTGGTGACGATTACGCGGGTGTAATCCTGGCTTTTGAGCTTTCATAGCTTCCTCCTGTTGACGGCGCGTAAGATACCCGTTGACGCGGGTGGCGTAAATAAGTGAGTCTTCTTATTATTTCACGGGACAGGTGCACCATGTATTTTTATCAGCCTTCAGACGGTCACGGACTGCCGCACGACCCCCTCAATGCGATCATTGGCCCACGCCCAATTGGCTGGATTGCCTCCGTCGATGCGCACGGAAAACGCAATCTCGCGCCATACAGCTTCTTTAACTGCTTTAACTATCGTCCACCGATCATCGGCTTCGCCAGTAGCGGCTGGAAAGACAGCGTGCAAAATATCGTTGAAACGCGCGAATTTGTCTGGAATCTCACCACGCTCGACCTTGCCAGCGCCATGAATGAAACCTCAGCCAGCCTCGCTCACGGCGAAGATGAGTTTGTCCGCGCCGGGTTGACGCCTGTCGAAAGCCGTCTGGTTCGCGCCCCGCGCGTGGCGGAAAGCCCGGTGAATTTCGAGTGCCGCTTATCGCAATGCATTCAGCTCACTGGCGCAGACGGCACGGCGGTGGATACCTGGCTGGTGCTTGGTGAAGTGGTGGCGGTGCATATTGATGAATCACTGCTGGAAAACGGCATTTATCAGACCGCAAAAGCCAAACCAGTGCTGCGTGCCGGCGGCCCAAGCGCTTACTACAGCATCGACGAAAGCCAGCGATTCGATCTGATTCGCCCTGATGCCCGATAATTCCTCTTTCGATCAGCCACTTATTTGTGGCTGATTTGTCAGTTTTTCGTCAAACAATGTCGTTCAAAAAACGAGCAGATCATCATCAATTTTTTACGGCATGTCACATTTCCTCAGCACCTACACTTACGTTATCCCCCGTGGATACAGAGAGGATGTGCACATGAAAAGATTGTTGCTTCTGGTCGCTGCTGGTGCGTTGTCGATGCTCTCTTTTTCGGCTTCCGCCGAACCTCAACAACTCATGAAAGGTGACACCGGACAATTGCGTCCGTCAGGTACAGTGTCGGTTTCTGGTGCTGATGACTTTGGCGATCTTCAGGCGAAGCTTGCAGAAAAAGCGCAGCAGGAAGGGGCTAAAGGGTATGTGGTTAACTCCGCCAGCGGTGATAACAAAATGTTCGGCACCGCTACCATCTACAAATAATCTGTTGAAGTTATTCCGCTCAGAAAAGCGCCTCACATTGCAGGCGCTTTCTTTTTCCCTCTAAGGAACACCCTCTAAATCATCACAGAATAAACACTTTAAAAATCCTGTTAGATCGGTGTATAGTTCCGACATTACCCGCAATATGTAGATTTACTGACAAAACTACAGCTTCCAATACAGCGTAACCGGTTGTCTTTACGCGCACACTTTCATACAAGAATCGTCGCGATCTGTGCCCTTAAAAGGTCACGTTCGACTTCAACCCGATTTTCAGCTTAGGCGCTGGTTTTATTTTATTAATAATCAGTAATTTATTAATCATTCAAAAAATTCGATTAAGTCCATCAAGTCTATTCGATTTTATCTTTCGCAAAAAAACGTGATACTCATCACATCGACGGAACAACGTCACATTTAAAGAATAACCTGCGAGAGATTAACCATGAAAACCATTAAAACTGCTGCTGTTGCCATCGCTCTTTCTGCTCTTTCTTTCGGCGTGTTTGCTGCACAGCCTGTGTCCCCGACTGAAGCGCAGAGCATGAACAAAATCGGTACCGTATCTGTAGAAGGCGCGACTACGCTGGATGGTATGGAAGCGAAACTGGCTGAGAAAGCCGCTGCGGCAGGTGCTACCGGTTACAGCATTACGTCTGCTAACACCAATAACAAAATCAGCGGTACTGCGGTGATTTACAAATAATCATCGGAACAGATTTAACCCTCATTGACCTTTAGGCTATGCCTGCTGTACCTGAATAACCCTCATTATTTATTCGCCCGTCCACGCCACTGGACGGGTTTTTTTATGCCTGTAAATCACCAGCAGTCGTTGACCCGTTGCAGGCCAGCGGCAACATCAGCCACTTCTCCGGTCGCCACCAGGCAACAGGCCATCTGAATTTTCAGTGATTCAGGTACCGGCTCTATGCCCGCAACGCAACGCTCAATCCATCTGGCCGTCACTTCAGGATCTTTCGATTCTGGCAGCAGTGCTTCCCGCAGCGCATCTTCGCGTTCGACAAGCACCCGCGTACCGTGGCTGTCAATCAGGCTAATCTGCGGGCAACGCTGCGGATTGGCATAAACCTCACCTTCCGTACCGTGCATCAACAGCGCACGGCCACCGATCCCCTCAAAGAATTTCCCGACGCGCGGCACATATTCCGGGTGTGAAACGCTCGACAAGCGCAGCGCGGTATCTTCGCCAAATGGCGTGGCAAGCTTCGCCAGGGTGTGTGCGCTGTTACGCACCCCCATCCGCCAGCGCAGGCCGAGCTGAGTTTCGAGCGGCGGGCAGAACGCGCCAATCGGCATGTACACCGGCTGATGGCCGTCGAGCTTCGCCTGCGCCTGCCCGGCGTGCAGCGTCGGTTCGATACCCAGCAGAGTGAAAACGGTTTCGGTCAGCACGCGGCCTGGATCGTGGCTGACGCCGTGAACCAGTACCGGGAAACCGAGTTTGTGCAGCAGCATCGCCAGCAGCGGCGTGAGATTCGCCTGCTTGCGCGCGCCGTTATAACTTGGGATAACAATCGGCATCGGCTTCGCTACCGGTGGCGTCAGGCTGACCGTATGCTGCTGCATTGCCTCATAGAAGCCCTGCATTTCGGCCTCACCCTCGCCTTTAATGCGCAGCGCAATCAGAATGCCGCCAAGCTCCAGATCCGGCACGTCGCCTTTCAGCATCTGGGTATACAGACCGCGAGCCGTATCGGTGTCCAGGTCACGGGCGTGGTTTTTGCCACGACCGACTTCTTTAATAATTTTGCGATAGTCCATGTATCTCTCCGGAAGCCATGCCGCGAACGTCAGCGTCGCTTCCGCCGGGTCGGCTTAGTTGTGCTTTTGCTTTTCACTATACCTTCTGGCGCCTCCGGTTGCTCTATAGGAAACACCGGCAAGGCGTTTAACAACCGCGGGCCGTAATTTTTGGTCAGCAGGCGCTTGTCGTAAATAATCACTTCACCCCAACAACTGTGGCTTCGGATCAACCGCCCGACCTGCTGAATGAGGTTAAACGAGGCGCTCGGCAGACTTTGCACTTCAAACGGATAGCGGTTCAGGCTTTTCAGCCATTCGCCCTCGGTGATGACCACCGGGCTGTCGATCGGCGGAAACGCAATTTTGTGGATGTGAACCTGGCTGAGCAATTCGCCTTTCAAATCGAGCCCTTCGGCAAACGACTGCAGCCCCACCAACACACTACTTTCCCCGCTTTCCACCCGCTTGCGGTGCAGCTCTACCAGGCGGTAACGCGGCTGATCGCCCTGCACCAGCAGCAGCAAACGCAAATCAGGTACGTATTCCAGAAAACGCTGCATCGCGCGTCCGCTGGCAAACAGCACTAACATCCCACGATGCTTTTTGGCCTCGACCTGCTCGCGGAAATAGGCCGCCATTTCCGCCAGATGCTGCTCTTCGTTATCCATCGACGGCTCGACGCTCATCCGTGGAATGATGATTTTTCCCTGCTCGACGTGATTAAACGGCGAATCGAGCGCAACAAAACGGTCGCCCGCTTTTTCCTTCAGGCCGCTCATCTCCTGCAAACGCGAGAAGCTGTTCAGCGAGCGCAGCGTGGCGGACGTCACAACGATATGCGGCACGCGCCGCCAGAGCAGTTTTTCCAGCTGGTCGCTGACGCGAATACCCACGCAGTGGAACCAGACGTGCGGCTGGCCGTCGCGCTGGTCCCTCGTGGCCCATTTAGTGACCGGCGCGCCGGAGGCCTGAACCATCGCCGAGAGCTTCCACAGTTTGCTTTGCGCCTCGAACATTCCCAACGCGCGGTTCATTTGCAACAGAACGCGGTGCAGACGCACAATATCGTGCGAACCGGTTTTTTCACTGAGATCGTTGAGAAACAGCTCCGATAATCCGCGCAGCATTTCGGTGAGTTTGGCCAGGCGCTGGCAGTGCGCCATGATTTCGTCCGGTAATTCGCCCATTGCAAAGCGGTGCTCGGCTTCCGGCCCGGTCGGCATGTACAGGCTGAGAATGTTATTCAGCGAAACAATGTGTTCCTGCAGCTCGTCACAATGCTCTTTCAGGCGTTCGGGTGCGGCCAGCGGCGGGAAGGTTTTCGGGCGGAATTGTTCCATGCAGGTCGCCACCAGCTTGATGAATAAATCCAGTTGCAGGCGATACCAGGAGGCGGTGATTTCGGCGCTCATCTCCAGCGCGTCGCGGGCGACATCCGGCAAATGGTGGCCTTCATCCAGTACCAGCAGCAGATTTTTGGCTTCCGGCAATACCGCCTCGCTTTCCATTGCCGCCATGACCAGTGCATGATTGGCGACCACCACTTCCGCTTCCTGAATTTCACGGCGGGCCACGAAGAACGGGCATTCGCGGTAGTAGTGACAGTTGCGGTTGAGACAGCTGGCTTTATCCGTGCTCATGCGACTCCAGAGCGCGTCATCGATAGCCTGATCGGTATGATCGCGCAGTCCGTCCCATTTATAGCTGTCCAAATCGGCTTTCAGTTTTGCACAACGCTTCTGTTCTTCTTTGTTGTTTGGCGTCAATTCGTCGTCGAGAAACGCCAGTAAATCCTGATGCGTCGGCTCGCTGCTGGACAGCGCGGTCAGATTACGTGGGCACACATAGCGCCCACGGCCAAAGGCGGCGGTAAAGCGCAGGTCGGGAATGATTTTTTTCAGCAGCGGCAGATCCTTGCTGTAGATCTGATCCTGCAAGGCGACGTTAGCGGTGCTTACCACCAGCGTTTTTTGTTCTTCGCGGGCAATGGCAATACCGGGAATGAGATATGAAAGGGTTTTACCGACGCCTGTCGGCGCTTCAATAGCCAGATGCCTGCCCTCGTCACCGGCGAGCGTTTTCGCCACATCGGCAATCATCTGCCGCTGCGGTGCCCTGGGGATAAAATCAGGGATCTGTTCCTGGAGCGCTTTATACCATGACGCGATTTGCGCCTTTAGCGCGGCGGTGAGTGCCATCTGAAAGTCCGAATACTGTATAAACAGACACTATTCTGGCACTTTCCGGCGGCATGAGCAAAAAAAATGGCCGCCGAAGCGACCATTCTTGTTTTGCCGCGATTACTGCGCGGCAGCAGGTTTGCGCGGACGACGACGACGCGCGGCGCCATCAGCGGCTTTGCGCGGCTGGTCGCCTTCGCTACGACGCGACTGGCCATTTCCGGCGGCGGGTTTATCACTGCGGCGCGCCTGACCGTTTCCGGCTGGTTTGTCGCTGCGACGCGCCTGACCACCGTCATTTCGACGTGGCTGGCCCTGACTCTGACTCTGACCACCGCGACCGCCACGGCCCTGACGACCGTTCTGAATCGGCTCCGCCTGGATGCTTGGGTCCACTTCGTAGCCTTCAACGGCGATACGTGGGATCTCTTTCTTCAGCAGACGCTCGATATCACGCAGCAGTTTGTGTTCATCCACGCACACCAGCGACAGTGCTTCACCGGTGGCCGCAGCACGTCCGGTACGACCGATACGGTGCACGTAATCTTCAGGCACGTTCGGCAGCTCGTAGTTCACGACGTGCGGCAATTCTTCAATATCCAGACCACGGGCGGCGATGTCGGTTGCCACCAGCACGCGCAAGTCGCCGGATTTGAAGTCAGCCAGTGCACGGGTACGTGCGCCCTGGCTCTTGTTACCGTGAATGGCGGCACTGCGAATGCCGTCTTTGTTCAGCTGTTCAGCCAGGTGGTTTGCGCCGTGTTTGGTTCGGGTAAACACCAGCACCTGTTTCCAGTCACCTTCTCCGATCATCTGAGACAGCAGTTCTCTTTTGCGTTTCTTATCAACGAAATGCACGTGCTGGGTGATCTGCTCGGAAGCGGTGTTGCGTCGCGCTACTTCAACTTCCAGCGGGTTGTGCAGCAGCTTGGACGCCAGGCCTTTGATTTCATCAGAGAAGGTTGCGGAGAACAGCAGGTTCTGACGCTTGGCAGGCAGTTTCGCCAGCACGCGACGGATGTCGTGGATAAAGCCCATGTCCAGCATGCGGTCGGCTTCATCAAGGACCAAAATTTCGACTTTATCGAGGCTCACCGCGTTCTGGTGTTCGAGGTCAAGCAGACGACCTGGGGTCGCGACCAGCACGTCAACACCGCTGCGCAGTTTCATCATCTGCGGGTTGATGCTCACCCCGCCGAACACCACCAGCGAACGGATATTCAGATATTGGCTGTATTCGCGTACGTTCTCGCCCACCTGAGCCGCCAGTTCGCGGGTTGGGGTAAGAATAAGTGCACGGACCGGACGACGGCCTTTAGCATGAGGTTCTTTCTGCGACAGCAGTTGCAGCAGTGGCAGGGTGAAGCCTGCGGTCTTACCGGTACCGGTTTGGGCACTGGCCATCAGATCGCGGCCCTGCAGCACGGCAGGAATAGCTTGTTGCTGGATAGGGGTTGGCTGACGATAACCCTGCTCTTCGACTGCGCGCAGGATCTCGGCGTTCAGGCCAAGGGTTTCAAAAGACATAACAACTCCGAACCGCCCCGACCATGACAGGTATCGTTTTCAGGGTGATAGTGAAAATAGGAAAGGACAAAAACGATAATGTCAGCAAGAGGCGGAGTGTAGCAGTTTTTGTGACGCACCGCATAAAATATCCCGCTTCTCTTTTCCCACGAAATAATTTACCGCCAGCAGTGGACGCGGTGAAAAATCAACCATAGTCTTAATCAATCGATTGATTAATTTTAGATGCGCCATGAATACCACACCCATCACCAGCAAAGGCGAACAGGCCAAAAACCAGCTGATTGCCGCGGCGATCGCCCAGTTTGGCGAATATGGCCTGCATGCCACCACCCGCGATATTGCCGCGCTGGCCGGACAAAATATTGCCGCGATCCCCTATTACTTCGGGTCGAAAGAGGATTTATACCTCGCCTGCGCCCAGTGGATTGCCGATTTTATCGGGGTTAACTTCCGTCCTCACGCCGAAACCGCCGAAGCGTTACTGCGCCAGCCCGAGCCGGACCTGCCCGCCATTCGCGCGCTGATCCTGCAAGCGAGCAAAAATATGATCCTGCTGCTGACCCAGGATGAAACGGTGAACGTCAGTAAGTTTATTTCCCGCGAACAGCTTTCGCCCTCGCCTGCCTATCAGCGGATCCACGATCAGGTGATCGCCCCGCTGCACGGATATCTGACGCGGCTTATCGCGGCGTACACCGGACGGGATCCGGCAGATACGCAGACCATTTTGCACACCCATGCGCTGCTCGGTGAAATACTCGCCTTTCGTCTTGGTCGCGAGACTATCCTGCTGCGCACCGGCTGGACCCAGTTTGACGAACAAAAAGTGGAACTGATTTTTCAGGTCATTACCTGTCATATCGATCTCTTGCTAAACGGATTAACGCAACGGAGCTGAAGTTATGAAGAAACCCATCGTCGTCATTCTGGCGGTCATCATTATCATCGCCGCAATTGCCGGAGGAACTTTCTGGTACCAGAGCCGACAGGACACCGGCCTGACGCTCTACGGTAACGTTGATATTCGCACCGTGAATATGAGCTTCCGCGTCGGCGGCCGTTTGCAGGCGTTGCAGGTGGATGAAGGCGATGCGGTGCAGAAAGGACAAACGCTCGGCGAAATCGACCGTGCCCCTTATCAAAATGCGCTGATGCAGGCCAAAGCCAACGTGGCGGCGGCCCAGGCGAAATACGATTTGCTGCAGGCGGGCTATCGTGATGAGGAAATCGCGCAGACCGCCGCCGCCGTGCGTCAGGCACAGGCCGCCTACGACTACGCGCAGAACTTTTATCAGCGCCAGCAAGGGCTGTGGAAAAGCCGCACCATTTCTGCCAATGATTTAGAAAATGCCCGTTCGTCGCGCGATCAGGCCCAGGCCACGCTGAAATCCGCACAGGATAAGCTCAGTCAGTATCACGCCGGTAACCGTCCGCAGGAAATTGCCCAGGCCAAAGCCAGCCTCGAACAGGCTCAGGCGCAGCTGGCACAGTCGCAGCTGGATTTGCAGGACACGACTCTGCTCGCACCGTCCAACGGCACTATTTTGACCCGCGCCGTGGAGCCGGGCAGCATGCTCAATGCGGGCAGCACCGTGCTGACGCTGTCGCTCACGCGTCCGGTGTGGGTGCGCGCGTACGTGGATGAAACCAATCTTAATCGCGCCAGACCAGGCCAGGCGCTGCAGCTGTATACCGACGGCCGCCCGAATAAGCCGTATCACGGCAAAATTGGCTTCGTCTCGCCGACCGCAGAGTTCACGCCGAAAACCGTCGAAACGCCGGACCTGCGCACAGACCTGGTGTATCGCCTGCGCATCATCGTGACGGATGCCGATGACGCGCTGCGCCAGGGTATGCCCGTCACTGTGAAATTCCCGGAGGGAGAGACGCATGAGTGAAGCGGGGATCAGGCTCGACGGGCTTATCAAACGCTTTGCTGGCATGGATAAGCCTGCGGTCGCACGGCTGGACTGCACCATTCAATCCGGGTATGTCACCGGGCTGGTTGGCCCTGACGGCGCGGGGAAAACCACGCTGATGCGCATGCTGGCCGGGCTGTTAAAACCCGACGAAGGCCAGATAAGCGTGATTGGCTATGACCCTATCCACGACAACAGCGCGCTGCACGCGCTGCTCGGCTATATGCCGCAAAAATTCGGGCTATATGAAGATCTCACGGTGATGGAAAACCTGACGCTGTACGCCGATTTGCGCAGCGTTACCGGCGATGTACGGGAAAAAACCTTCGCCCGGCTGCTGGAATTCACCTCGCTCGGCCCGTTCATCGGACGGCTGGCGGGCAAACTCTCCGGCGGCATGAAGCAAAAATTAGGTCTGGCCTGCACGCTGGTCGGCGAACCTAAAGTCTTGCTGCTCGATGAGCCCGGCGTCGGCGTTGACCCGATTTCACGCCGCGAACTGTGGCAGATGGTGCACGAACTGGCGGGCGACGGGATGCTGATTCTGTGGAGTACTTCGTATCTCGACGAAGCTGAACAGTGCCGCGATGTGCTGTTGATGAACGAAGGCGAACTGCTCTATCAGGGCGAACCGAAAGCCCTGACCGACACCATGCGCGGGCGCAGCTTCCTGATGAGCAGCCCGGCGGAGAATAACCGTAAACTACTGCAACGGACGCTGAAGCTGCCGCAGGTCAGCGACGGCATGATTCAGGGCCGTTCGGTGCGCGTTATCCTCACCAAAGACGCGAATGCCGACGTTATCCGCTCGGCAGACGGAATGCCTGAAATCGAGATTAACGAAACCGCCCCGCGTTTTGAGGATGCATTTATCGATTTGCTCGGCGGCGCAGGGACGTCCGAATCCCCGCTGGCGGCGATCCTGCACACCGTGGACGGCACGCCGGGCGAAACGGTGATTGAAGCCAAAGCACTGACCAAAAAATTTGGTGATTTCGCAGCTACCGACCACGTGGATTTTGCCGTCAAACGCGGTGAGATTTTCGGCCTTCTCGGCCCCAACGGCGCGGGCAAATCGACGACCTTTAAAATGATGTGCGGCCTGCTGGTGCCCACGTCCGGTAAAGCGTTGGTGCTGGATATGGATTTAAAAGTCAGCTCCGGCAAAGCGCGTCAGCATTTGGGCTATATGGCGCAGAAATTCTCGCTGTATGGCAACCTGACGGTAGTGCAAAACCTGTGTTTCTTCTCCGGCGTGTATGGCCTGCGCGGTAAAGCGCAGTCTGAAAAAATCGAACGCATGAGCGACGCCTTTGGCCTGAAAAGTATTGGTAACCACGCCACCGATGATTTACCGCTCGGCTATAAACAGCGCCTGGCGCTGGCCTGCTCGCTGATGCACGAGCCGGATATTCTGTTTCTCGACGAACCCACTTCCGGCGTCGACCCAATCACCCGCCGTGAGTTCTGGCTGCACATCAACAGCATGGTGGAAAAAGGCGTCACGGTGATGGTCACCACCCACTTTATGGATGAGGCAGAATACTGCGACCGCATCGGGCTGGTGTATCGCGGCAAGCTAATTGCCAGCGGCACGCCGGATGACCTCAAGGCCCAGGCCGCCGATGCCGAAACGGCTGACCCGACCATGGAGCAGGCGTTTATCACCCTAATTAACGACTGGGATAAGGAGCATCACGATGTCCGGTAGCGTTCTGTCCTGGCGGCGCGTGCGGGCGCTGTGCGTGAAAGAGACACGGCAAATCATCCGCGATCCCAGCAGTTGGCTTATCGCGGTGGTTATCCCGCTGATGCTGCTGTTTATTTTCGGCTACGGGATTAACCTCGATTCCAGCAAGCTACGGGTGGGCATTTTGCTGGAACAGCAAAGCGAAGAGGCGCTGGATTTCGCCCACGCGATGACCGGCTCGCCGTATATCGACGCCACAATCAGCGACAACCGCCAGGAACTGATTCAGAAAATGCAGGCCGGGCGCATTCGTGGCTTAGTGGTGATTCCAGTGAACTTCGCCGCGCAAATGGCGCGTGTTGGCGATACCGCGCCGGTGCAGGTGATAACCGACGGCAGCGAGCCCAATACCGCCAACTTTGTGCAAGGTTATGTGCAGGGCATCTGGCAAATCTGGCAGATGCAAAGGGCGGAAGATCGAGGTGAAAAATTTGAACCGCTGATAGACGTGCAGATGCGCTACTGGTTTAACCCGGCAGCCATCAGTCAGCACTTCATCATTCCAGGGGCGATCACCATTATTATGACGGTGATCGGTGCGATCCTGACCTCGCTGGTCATCGCCCGTGAATGGGAGCGCGGCACCATGGAAGCGCTGCTGTCGACAGAAGTGACCCGCGCTGAACTGCTGCTGTGCAAACTGATCCCCTATTATTTCCTCGGCATGCTGGCGATGGGGCTGTGCATGCTGGTGTCGGTGTTCATTATGGACGTGCCGTTCCGCGGTTCGCTGCTGGTGCTGTTTTTCATCACCAGCCTGTTTTTGCTGAGCACGCTCGGCATGGGCCTGCTGATTTCTACCATCACTCGCAACCAGTTTAACGCCGCCCAGGTGGCCCTGAATGCCGCCTTCCTGCCGTCGATTATGCTGTCCGGGTTTATCTTCCAGATAGACAGCATGCCCGCCGCCATCCGCGCGGTGACCTACGTGATTCCTGCACGTTATTTCGTCAGCACCTTGCAAAGCCTGTTCCTCGCCGGAAATATTCCGGTGGTGCTGTTCATCAATACGCTGTTTTTGATTGCCTCGGCGGTGATGTTTATCGGTCTGACGTGGCTGAAAACCAAGCGGCGGCTGGACTAGGGAGGCGTTATGTTTCATCGCTTATGGACACTTATCCGCAAAGAGCTGCAATCACTGCTGCGTGAGCCACAAACCCGCGCGATCCTTATCGCGCCGGTGCTGATTCAGGTATTGCTTTTCCCGTTCGCCGCCACGCTGGAGGTGACCAACGCCACCATCGCCATTTACAACGAAGACAGCGGTAAGCATGCGGTGGAGCTGACTCAGCGTTTCGCCCGCGCCAAAGCCTTTACCCACGTCTTGCTGCTGCACAGCCCGCAGGAAATTCAGCCAACAATCGACACGCAAAAAGCGCTGTTGCTGGTGCGCTTCCCGACGGATTTTTCGCGCAATATCGATAGCGGACACACCGCGCCGATGCAGCTGCTGCTCGACGGGCGTAACTCCAACAGTGCGCAGATTGCAGCGAATTATTTGCAGCGCATCATTGAGGATTATCAGCAGGAGCTGATCGACGGGAAGCCGAAACCAAACAACAGCGAACTGGTGGTGCGCAACTGGTACAACCCGAATCTGGACTACAAATGGTTCGTGGTGCCGTCACTGATTGCGATGATTACCACCATCGGGGTGATGATTGTGACCTCGCTGTCTGTTGCTCGCGAGCGCGAACAGGGTACGCTCGATCAGCTGCTGGTCTCCCCGCTCGCCACCTGGCAGATCTTCGTCGGCAAAGCGGTCCCGGCGCTGATTGTCGCCACCTTCCAGGCCAGTATTGTGTTGGCTGTCGGGATTTTCGCCTATCACATTCCGTTCTCCGGATCGCTGGTGCTGTTTTACTTCACGATGCTGATTTACGGGCTGTCACTGGTAGGGTTTGGTTTGCTGATTTCTTCGCTGTGCGAGACGCAGCAGCAGGCGTTTATCGGGGTGTTTGTGTTCATGATGCCGGCGATTTTGCTCTCGGGTTACGTGTCGCCGGTGGAGAATATGCCGGTATGGCTACAGGATGTGACATGGATTAACCCAATTCGTCACTTTACGGATATTACCAAGCAGATTTACCTGAAGGACGCCAGCTTCGATATTGTCTGGCAAAGCCTGTGGCCGCTATTGGTGATAGCGACCACGACCGGTTCGGTGGCGTACTGGGCGTTCAGGCGCAACGTGGCGTAATAGGATGTCACGCGTGGGCGGCGATTACGCCGCCTTAGTGCCAGCGGAAGGTTTTAGGTGACCGCTTTTTCTCTTTAATCAGTAAGGAAAGCAGCGCTGGTCCGGCAAGGATCACAACGGCCGCCAGGCCCAGCAGTAAATGGTTTTGCACCACGCGGGACAACAGCCACAGCACAATCACCGCCGCGCCAAAGTACCAGGTGGTGGTGAGCTCTTCGAGGAAATCACCAATGTCGCGCCAGCGCTCTTCGTGGTGGCGTTGCAGGAAAAGCATCAGGACAACCGTCACGGCATAAAGCGCACACAGCCCCAGTCCTACCCGGACCAGCGTGCCGCTCATCCACCCCATTACCAGAACTGCAACAACCAGCAAATGCGAAATAATCTGCCAGCAGCTCAGGCCAGTTACGACACGAATTTGTTGTTGCCACTTCATGTCTTGTCTCCAGAAGCATATTCAACTGTTAATTAGAGTACCGGACTTTACGGAAAATTCCGTAACACCGCACCTTTTTGTGACGGCTACTACACTATTTCATTCAGGACAGTGATGCGGACAGGAGAAATATGAATCAACCGTCGCGACATTTTTCATTGAAAATTTTGACTATCAACACGCACAAAGGTTTTACCGCGTTCAATCGCCGCTTCATTTTGCCCGAACTCCGCGATGCGGTGCGGGCCGTCGGAGCCGATATCGTCTGCCTGCAAGAGGTGCTTGGGGCCCACGATGCCTGGTCACTTCGCGTCGAAAACTGGCCGAGCACCAGCCACTATGAATTTCTCGCCGATACGCTGTGGAGCGATTATGCCTACGGACGCAACGCGGTGTACCCGGAGGGCCATCACGGAAATGCGGTGCTGTCACGCTTTCCGATTGCGCATTTTGAAAACCGCGACATTTCGGTCGGGGAAAGTGAAAAACGCGGGCTGTTGTACTGCCGTATTGTCCCGCCGGAACTGGCGACGCCGGTTCACGTCATCTGCGTGCATCTGGGGCTACGTGAAGCCCACCGCCAGGCGCAATTAACGATGCTGAGCGACTGGGTAAACAGCCTTCCGGAAAACGAGCCGGTAGTGGTGGCCGGAGATTTTAACGACTGGCGCCAGCGGGCCAACAGACCGTTACAACAGCAGGCCGGACTCGAGGAAATTTTCACCGCCGCAAATGGACGCCCGGCGCGCACTTTTCCGGTGAGCTTTCCGCTGCTGCCGCTGGACCGGATCTACGTCAAAAATGCCCAGGCGACCCACCCGGCCGCGCTCCCGCTTCGGGAGTGGCGACACCTTTCCGATCATGCACCGCTCAGCGCGGAGATCCACTTATGAAATGCGGCTGGCGTGAAGGCAATCAAATTCAGCTGCTGGAAAACGGCGACCAGTTTTATCCGGCCGTTTTCAGCGCGATTGAGAATGCTGAAAGCAAAATCATTCTTGAAACCTTTATCTGGTTTGAAGACAGCGTCGGCTGGCAGCTGCACGACGTATTGCTCAACGCCGCCCGGCGCGGGGTGAATATTGAAGTGCTGCTCGACGGCTACGGTTCGCCGGACCTCAGCGATAAGTTTGTGAGCGAACTGACCATGGCGGGCGTGGTGTTTCGGTATTACGATCCGCGCCCTCGCCTGTTCGGCATGCGCACCAATCTGTTCCGACGGATGCACCGCAAAATTGTCGTGGTGGACGCCGTGGTGGCGTTCGTTGGCGGGATTAACTACTCCGCGGAACACATGACCAATTATGGCCCAGAAGCCAAACAGGATTACGCAGTGCGCGTGGAAGGCCCGGTGGTGGAAGACATTCTGCAATTCGAGCTAGAGAATCTGCCCGGCAATGCCGAAGCCCGACGCTTCTGGCGTCGCCGACATCGTCCTGAAGAAAACCGCACGCCCGGTGAAGCGCAAACGCTGTTTGTCTGGCGCGACAATAATGAACATCGCGATGACATTGAACGCCACTACCTGAAAATGCTGGCCAATGCGCGTCGGGAAGTGATCATCGCCAACGCCTACTTTTTCCCTGGTTATCGGCTGCTGCATGCGATGCGTAATGCCGCGCGGCGAGGAGTGCGGGTCAAACTGGTGGTTCAGGGCGA
The DNA here is from genome assembly GCF_024764835.1 of Scandinavium hiltneri. GTDB lineage: Bacteria > Pseudomonadota > Gammaproteobacteria > Enterobacterales > Enterobacteriaceae > Scandinavium > Scandinavium hiltneri. The sequence goes on from NZ_JALIGE010000076.1 coordinate 577,481, forward strand.
GCCGGATATGCCGATTGTGAAAGTCGGTGCGCGGCTGCTGTATCGTTATCTGTTGAAAGGCGGAGTACAGATTTTCGAATATCAGCGTCGGCCGCTGCACGGCAAAGTGGCGCTGATGGATGATCATTGGGCGACGGTAGGCTCCGGCAATCTCGACCCGTTGAGCCTGTCGCTGAATCTGGAAGCCAACCTTATCGTTCATGACCGGGCGTTTAACCAGACGCTGCGCGACAATCTCAGCGACATTATTGCGCAAGACTGTCGGCAGGTGGACAGCTCGATGGTGCCCAAACGCAGCTGGTGGAATCTCAGTAAAAGCGTACTGGCGTTCCACTTTCTGCGCCATTTCCCGGCGATGGTCGGCTGGCTGCCCGCCCATACCCCGAAGCTGGCGCAGGTCAGTCCGCCGGTGCAAAACACGCTTGAAACCCAGGACCGCATCGACCCTGAGAATCCGGGAGTGAAACCCTGATGAGCCACTCTCACCCTCGCTGGCATCTGGCGAAAAAAATCCTGACGTGGCTGTTTTTTATTGCGGTTGCGGTGCTGCTGGTGGTGTATGCGCAGAAGGTCGACTGGCAGGAGGTGTGGAGCGTCATTCGCGACTACAACCGCACCGCCCTGCTCAGCGCCGTTGGGCTGGTTGTCGTCAGCTATCTGCTGTACGGCTGTTACGACTTGCTCGGCCGGGCGTACTGTGGCCACCGGCTGGCAAAGCGCCAGGTGATGCTGGTGTCGTTCATTTGCTACGCCTTTAATCTGACGCTCAGCACCTGGGTTGGCGGCATCGGCATGCGCTATCGCCTCTATTCGCGGCTTGGCCTGCCGGGCAGTACCATCACCCGTATTTTCTCACTCAGCATTACGACCAACTGGCTCGGCTATATTCTACTCGGCGGGGTGATTTTCACTATTGGGGTGGTCGATTTGCCCGCGCACTGGTACATCAGCGATACCACCCTGCGGATTATCGGCGGCGTGTTGTTGCTGATGATTGCGGTCTATCTCTGGGCCTGTGCATTTGCGCGGCGTCGTCATATGACCATCAAAGGGCAAAAACTGGTGCTACCGTCGTGGCGATTTGCCCTGCTGCAGATGTTGATTTCCAGCGCCAACTGGATGGCGATGGGCGCGATTATCTGGCTGCTGCTCGGTCAACAGGTGAACTACTTCTTCGTGCTGGGTGTGCTGCTGGTAAGCAGTATCGCCGGGGTTATTGTCCATATTCCGGCAGGTATTGGCGTGCTGGAGGCCGTGTTTATCGCGCTGCTGGCAGGAGAACATGCCTCACAAGGAACGATAATCGCCGCACTGCTGGCGTATCGGGTGCTCTATTTCTTTATTCCGTTGGCGCTGGCGACGGTGGGATATTTATTGCTGGAGAGCCGGGCGAAGAAGCTAAAGGCGAAAAATCAGAAGGCGATGGCGGAGTGAAGAAGGAAACAGTGTTGTAGGCCCGGCAGGCGCTAGCGCCGCCGGGCAAATAAATTAACGGCGGTTGCCCATGATGCGCAGCAGCATCAGGAACAGGTTGATGAAGTCGAGATACAGCGTCAGCGCACCCAGGATCGCGTATTTACGCAGATTGCTGCTGTCGCGGGTGTCAATCTGCTCACCAATCGCTTTCAGTTTTTGGGTGTCGTACGCCGTCAGGCCCACAAACACCACCACACCGATATAGGTCACGGCCCACATCAGCGGCGTGCTTTTAAGCCAGATGTTAACCAACGACGCCAGAACGATACCAATCAACGCCATAAACAGCATTTTGCCCATGCCGGTCAGGTCACGTTTGGTGGTATAACCGTACAGGCTCATCCCGCCGAACATCCCTGCCGTCACGATAAAGGTGCTGGCAATGGAGCTGTAGGTGTAGGCGATGAAAATACTGGAAAGCGTGAGTCCGGTTAGCGCCGAATAAAGCATAAATAACGTGGTCGCCATGCCCGCACTCAGGCGCTGAACCATGCCGGAAAGCACGAATACCAGCCCCAGCTGAGCGATGATCAGCCCAAAGAACGTGATTTTGCTGGAGAAGACAAACATCATCACTGCCGGGGTGTTTGCTGCAAACCACGCAACGAACGCCGTCAGCAGCAGCCCACAGGTCATCCAGCCGTAAACCTGCGCCATGTAGGTCTGCACGCCAGAGCGCGACTGCACAATTGAATTGGGACGCGAGTATCGGTCCATGATGAAACCCTCAGATTAAAGGTGTGTGTTCATTAAGCGTATCACAAGCGCAATACACGCATGTCCTAAAAACAGGCATTACCAGCGCTTTGCCGCTTCCTGGTCGCTTTCTCGGGACTCAACCCAGCGCTCGCCTTCCGGCGTGGCTTCGCGTTTCCAGAACGGGGCGCGGGTTTTCAGATAATCCATGATGAATTCCCCGGCAGCAAACGCGCTGCCGCGGTGCACGCTGGTGACGCCGACAAAGACAATTTCTTCGCCCGGCCACATTTCGCCGATGCGATGAATGACCGACACGCGTCCTAACCGCCAGCGCCCGCGGGCTTCTTCAACGATTTCAGCCAGCGCTTTTTCGGTCATGCCCGGATAGTGTTCCAGCGTTAATGCGCTCACACTGTCGCCGAGATTATGATTACGGACTTTACCGGTGAACGTCACTACCGCGCCGTCTTCATCGCGCTCAGCAAGCCAGGTGTATTCGGTGCCGACGTTAAAGCGCGCAGTTTCAACGCGAATTAAAGTTTCGCTCATGATTAGCCTCCCGTAACCGGCGGGAAGAATGCCACTTCATCTCCGTCAGTGAGCGGATGATCAGCGCTCACCAGCGTCTGATTAACCGCCGTCAGCAGTTTGCCCTCTTCCAGCGCCAGCGCCCAACGAGAACCCTGCGCCGCTAACTGCTGACGCAGTTGTTCCACGGTTTGCGCATCGGTATTCAGCGTCAGACCGTCGGTGCCCACCAGCTCGCGAACCTGGGCGAAAAATAAAATTTTAATCATCAGCATCAGCCCTGAAATCACCGGATTTGCCGCCGCTTTTCGCCAACAGGCGCAGCGGGCCAATCACCATGTCCTTTTGTACCGCTTTGCACATATCGTAGATGGTCAGCGCGGCGACCGAGGCGGCTGTCAGCGCTTCCATTTCTACACCGGTTTTACCCGTCAGGCGGCACAGCGATTCGATACGCACGCGGTTGTGTTCCGGCTGCGCCTGTAAATTGACTTCCACTTTGCTGAGCATCAGCGGATGACACAGCGGGATTAAATCCCAGGTGCGTTTAGCCGCCTGAATACCCGCAATGCGCGCGGTGGCGAAGACATCACCTTTGTGATGACTGCCGTCGATGATCATCGCCAGGGTTTCCGGCAACATGGTGACAAAGGCTTCAGCGCGCGCTTCGCGAACCGTCTCCGCTTTGGCGGACACGTCCACCATATGGGCTTCACCGGCGGCGTTAATGTGCGTCAGTTGAGACATGGCTTATTTCTTCAAATGAGGGTGGAAATTACACGGACGGGTGCGCGCATCGAGTTGCGGCGCAATGATATTTTCCCATGCGGTGCGACACGCTTTGGTCGAGCCAGGCATGGCAAAAATCAGCGTATCGTTGGCCATCCCGGCGACGGCGCGGGATTGCAGCGTGGAGGTGCCAATTTCTTCAAACGACAGCATACGGAACACTTCACCAAAGCCCTGGATTTCACGGTCAAACAGCGGCAGCAGCGCTTCAGGCACCTGATCGCCATCGGTAAATCCGGTTCCGCCGTTAATCAACACCACCTGTACGTGGTCGCTGGCGATCCAGGCGGAGACCTGCGCGCGAATAGCGTAGCGGTTCTCTTTGACAATGGCTTTTTCGACGAGAATGTGGCCCGCTTCATGCGCGCTGTCGCGCAAATAATGGCCGGACGTGTCGTCCTCTTCCCCCCGACGGCTGGAGACAGTAAGAATAGCAATACGGGTCGGGATAAATTCAGCGCTCACCTGACTCACGATAAACCTCCTTATTCAGTATGCAGTTACGGCTTAGCCGCCGATATATGAGAGATTCTGAGTAATACCGGTCTGGCCCTGGTGCAGGAAATGGGTCTGCTTTTTCTGGGCCAGGGCCGCAGAAATACGTGCTTCAAGTTCCGGCTGCTGGGCATCTTCGGCAAGCAAATCACGGAGATCGACCCCGCCATCGCCAAACAGGCACAGGTGCAGTTTTCCTGTCGAGGAGACACGCAGCCGGTTGCAGCTGGCGCAGAAGTCTTTTTCATACGGCATGATGAGCCCAATCTCCCCGGCGTAGTCGGGGTGACAAAAGACCTGTGCCGGGCCGTCGCTACGGCTGCGAATCTGATGGATCCAGCCGCGTTTGAGCAGTTCATCGCGCAGGACCATGCCGGAAATATGGTGTTTGCGGAACAACTCGCTGCCTTCCCCGGTTTCCATTAGCTCGATGAAACGCAGTTGAATCGGACGAGGTTGGATCCAGGCCAGGAAGGTGTCGAGCTGGTGATGGTTGACGTCGCGCATCAGCACGGTATTGACCTTCACTTTGGCAAAACCGGCGTTAAAGGCGGCGTCGATGCCGTCCATCACCTGCTGAAATTTATCCTGACCGGTGATGGCGTGAAACTGGCGGGCGTCGAGGCTGTCGACGCTGACGTTAACGTGGGTCAGTCCCGCATCACGCCACTGTTGTGCATCACGGGCCAGACGATAGCCGTTGGTGGTGACTGCAATCTGGCGGATAGCGTCGTTTTCACGCACGGTAGAAATGATGTCGGTAAAGTCACGACGCAGAGAAGGTTCGCCGCCGGTCAGGCGCACTTTTTCGGTGCCCATGGCAGAAAACGCCCGGGTCACGCGGCGCACTTCATCGACGGAAAGAAAACCGTTATTACTGACGGGGCCCGGCTTGTAGCCATCGGGCAGGCAGTAGGTGCAGCGGAAGTTGCACACGTCGGTAATCGACAAACGCAAATAGTAAAACTTGCGTGCGAATGCATCGGTAAGTTGTGGGGCCATACACCTTTCCAAATACGGGAGGCACAGTCATTTCTTTCTGTACCCTGGTGACATCGTCACGGCCAGTGCGCCATATCTACAGACTTAGGCGCAAGGGCTAGAGTGTAGCTTCTGATTTTAAGAAGCGGGTTATGCCGATAGTAGCGCGTAAATGACAATTTCGCCATTTTACCCTTTCGCTATATAATCTTATATATAGCGCACTGATCGTGCACTTTCGCTACAGAATACGCAAAAATCCTGCTTTTGCATTGATATGCGTCATTTTGACGGGATCCGACCATCGTCTTTTAGGGGTAGTTACGCTAAGGTAACAACGTCCGTCTCTGATAAGGAATACTATGCGCAATCGTACTTTTGCGGATCTCGATCGTGTTGTCGCACTAGGCGGCGGGCACGGTTTAGGGCGAGTAATGTCTTCTCTCTCCTCGCTGGGTTCGCGCCTGACAGGTATTGTCACGACTACCGACAACGGCGGCTCCACCGGCCGCATTCGTCGCTCCGAAGGCGGGATTGCCTGGGGCGATATGCGCAACTGTCTCAACCAACTCATTACCGAACAGAGCGTCGCATCGGCGATGTTTGAGTACCGTTTTGGCGGTAATGGCGAACTTTCCGGGCATAACCTCGGAAATCTGATGTTAAAGGCGTTAGACCACCTGAGCGTCCGGCCTCTGGAAGCCATCAATCTGATCAGAAACCTGTTAAAAGTCGACGCGGCGCTGATCCCGATGTCGGAAGTGCCGGTGGATTTAATGGCTATCGACGACGAAGGCCACGAAATTTACGGCGAAGTGAATATTGACCAGCTGAAACTGCCGCCTCGCGAGCTAATGCTCTCGCCCTCAGTGCCCGCCACGCGTGAAGCGGTGCACGCCATTGCCGAGGCCGATTTGATTCTGATTGGCCCTGGCAGTTTTTACACCAGCCTGATGCCGATTCTTCTGCTTGATGAGATGGCCCAGGCCTTACGCAGAACGCCCGCGCCGATGGTATACATCGGTAATCTGGGCCGCGAACTGAGCCCGGCAGCGGCCAGCCTGACGCTGAAAGACAAACTCGCACTGATGGAGCATTACGTCGGAAAACCCATTATCGACGCTGTTGTGGTCGGGCCGAAAGTCGATGTGTCCGGCATTGAAGACCAGGTCGTCATTCAGGTGCCGCTGGAAGCCAGCGACATTCGCTATCGCCACGACCGCCATTTACTGCGCGATGCGCTGGAAAAGGCCGTTCAGGCGCTAGGTTAGCTCTGTTGCCCGGCGTTGCAACCCTCGCCGGGCCTTCATTGTCGCCCACATTAAGGACTTCCTTAATTTCTTAAGGTTGTCTTAAAACTCTCTTGTCATCATACCGTCATCTTATTCTGCCGGATGCCCAATGATGTCCCGACTTCCCCTTCGTCGCCCAGCGATAGGGCACGTTTTCTACCTGGTCCTGTTTGCCCTGTATATCGCGTTGTTCCTCAATATCAGCTTCTACAAACAGGCGTTTGCCCTGCTCCCTGTCGATTCGCTGCACAACGGTCTGGTGTACGCCACCATGCCTGTCGTGGCGTTTTGCGTCATCAACATCATCGTCACGCTGGCATCCTTTTTGTGGCTCGACCGGCTGTTAATCAGCCTGTTTATTCTGGTCAGCGCTGCCGCACAGTATTTCATCATGACCTTTGGCGTGGTCATCGACCGCTCGATGATCGCCAACATCATTGACACCACCCCGGCAGAAAGCTTTGCCCTGATGTCGACCAAAATGGTGCTGACCCTCGTGCTGTCGGGCCTACTGGCAGTGATTATCGCCTGGTGGATCCGCGTGAAGAAGCCGCTGAGCGCCTGGCGCAGCATGGCGTTGCGCGTGACCAGCATGGTGATTTCCGGCCTGCTGATTGTGTTTATCGCCCTGCTGTTCTACAAAGATTACGCGTCGCTGTTTCGCAACAATAAAGATCTGGTGAAATCCCTGAATCCGTCGAACAGCATCGTGGCAGTTAACTCCTGGTACTCGCACAATCGTCTCGCGCATCTGCCGCTGGTTCGTATTGGCGAAGACGCCACGCAGACGCCAGCGATGAAAAATGGTCCGCGCCACAACCTGACCATTCTGGTGCTCGGTGAAACATCCCGGGCGGATAACTTCTCGCTGGGCGGCTACAGCCGTGATACCAACCCGCGCATGAAGCAGGACAATGTGGTCTATTTCCCGAACACCACCTCCTGCGGCACCGCGACGGCAATTTCCGTGCCGTGCATGTTCTCGAATATGCCGCGTGCGCATTACAATGAAGAGCTGGCACAACATCAGGAAGGCCTGCTGGATATCGTGCAGCGTGCCGGCATAAACGTGCTGTGGAATGAAAACGACGGTGGATGCAAAGGGGCGTGCGATCGCGTTCCGCATCAGGATATGACGCGTCTGAATTTACCCGGCCAGTGCATCGACGGCGAATGCTATGACGATGTGCTGTTCCACGGGCTGGAAGATTATATTAATCATCTGAAAGGCGACGGCGTGATTGTATTACACACCATCGGCAGCCACGGCCCGACATATTACAATCGCTACCCGAAAAACCTCCGCACTTTTTCTCCGACTTGCGACAGCAATGAAATTCAAAACTGTTCGAAGGAACAACTGGTGAATACCTACGACAACACCATTGTTAACGTCGATTATATTGTCGATAAAGCCATCACGTTATTACAGTCGAAGCAGAACACCTTAACCACAAGCCTGGTCTATCTGTCGGATCATGGCGAATCACTGGGTGAGAACGGGGTTTACCTGCACGGGCTGCCGTGGTCTATCGCCCCGGATACGCAGAAACACGTCCCGATGGTTATCTGGCTGTCCGATGATTATCAGCAGCGCTATAAAGTGAATTATCAGTGCCTGAAAGACCATGCGAAAGCGAACCACTATTCGCAGGATAATCTTTTCTCGACCATGCTAGGCTTGGCGGGAGTGAGTACCAAGGAATATAAGGCGAGCGACGATATACTGGCGCCGTGCAGAGGAGCGAATTAAATGAAAGTGCTGGTTGTTGAAGACGATTCATTATTGCTGCAGGGGTTAATCCTTGCGATGCAAAGCGAAGGCTATGTCTGTGATGGCGTGACGACGGCGCACGAAGCCGCACTGTGTCTCGCTAACGGGCATTACAGCGTGATAGTGCTTGATTTGGGCCTGCCTGATGAAGACGGCTTACAGTTTCTGGCGCGTATTCGCCGGGAAAAAATCAGTCTGCCAGTGCTTATCCTCACTGCGCGCGATACCGTCGACGATCGCATCGCAGGCCTCGATACCGGGGCCGACGATTATCTGGTGAAGCCTTTCGCACTGGAAGAACTCAACGCCCGGGTGCGCGCCCTGCTGCGTCGTCATAATAATCAGGGTGATAACGAAATCAGCATCGGCGACCTGCGCCTCAACGTGACGCGCCGTCTGGTCGCACTCGGCGAAACCCAGCTTGATCTGACGCCGAAAGAGTATGCCCTGCTCTCTCGTCTGATGACCAAAGCGGGTAGCCCGGTTCACCGCGAAATTCTCTATAACGACATCTACAGCTGGGACAACGAGCCGTCGACTAATACCCTTGAAGTACATATTCACAACCTGCGAGACAAAATCGGCAAGTCCCGCATTCGCACGGTTCGCGGCTTCGGCTACATGCTGGTGAAAACCAGCGAGGATACGTAAATGAAACTGCCGTTCATTCGCGACGTGCAGTGGACCATGCGCCACCAGCTGCTGCTGACCATCGCCAGTATTCTGGTGGTGTGTCAGGTTATCAGCGTGTTCTGGCTGTGGCATGAAAGCCAGGAACAAATTCAGCTGCTGGTGCAAAGCGCCATTCACGGGCATAACAACCACAAGCACATCGAACACGAAGTGCGTGAAGCCGTCGCCAGCCTGCTGGTGCCAAGCATGCTTATCATCGGCCTGGCGCTGTGGATTTGCCTGCATGCGGTAAAGCGCATCACCCGACCACTCTGGGATTTGCAGCAGGAACTCAACAACCGCACGCCGGATGACATGCAGCTGATTGAGTTGCCAAAATCCGTCAGTGAAGTGGACGCGGTCACGTCCGCCATTAATCAGCTGGTCGAACGTCTGAATCAAACTCTGGAGCGTGAACGTCTGTTTACCGCTGACGTGGCACACGAACTGCGCACCCCGCTCGCCGGGCTGCGTCTGCATCTGGAATTGATGGCGAAATCGCACAGTATGATGGTTGACCCGTTATTACAGCGACTGGATCAGATGACGCAGAGCATTTCGCAGCTGTTGCAGCTGGCACGCGTTGGCCAGTCGTTTTCTGCGGGTAGCTATCAGCGAGTGCCGTTGGTAGAAGAAGTGATTCTTCCGATGCAGGGCGAACTGGAAACCATGCTCAGCCAACGCGGACAAACATTGAGCCTGCCATCGGCAGACAACGATGTGACGGTGTCGGGCGATGCCACGCTGCTGCGGGTGCTGTTACGTAATCTGGTGGAAAACGCGCATCGCTACAGCCCGGAAAACTCCACCATTACCGTGTCCATTGAGACAGGTATGCTGGCCGTCGATGACGAAGGACCGGGAATTGATGAAGCGAAAAGCGGCGAACTCAGTAAAGCGTTCGTGCGGATGGACAGCCGTTACGGCGGAATTGGGCTGGGATTAAGTATTGTCACCCGTATCGCACAACTGCACGACGCGCAGTTCTTCCTGCATAACAGAAAGCCAGGACCGGGTGTGAAAGCGTGGGTTAAATTCCCACGGCGTACGCGGTAATCAGTACGTCAGAACCCACTGGTGGAAGAAGCCAATCACTATCAGAAAGGAAACGAGTACGGTCAGGGTGGTGACGAAATTATCTTTTTGCATGGTGCTGTCCTCATTAAACTGAGGACAGTGTCGTCGATAAAGATTAACGCAACATTAAGACGCAGCAATAAACAGATCGCGCAGCTGATGCAGTCGGTCGCGCACTTCTGCCGCTTCTTCGAACTCGAGGTTTTGCGCGTGTTTCATCATCTGCGCCTCCAGCTCGTTGATTTTCTGCTGCAGCGCTTTCGGTGACAGTTCCGCTGCCTGCGTGACTTCTGCTGACTTCGACTTACCGCGACCTTTACCGCGTGTTTTCGCCAGACTTTCGCCCAACGACAGAATATCGACCACCTTCTTGTTCAGGCCCTGTGGCACAATGCCGTTTTCTTCGTTATGGGCCTGTTGTTTCTCACGGCGACGCTCGGTTTCACCCATCGCTTTCGCCATCGAGTTGGTAATTCTGTCGGCGTAAAGAATCGCCTTCCCGTTGATATTACGAGCCGCACGACCGATGGTCTGAATAAGCGAGCGCTCTGAACGCAGGAAGCCCTCTTTATCGGCGTCCAGAATCGCCACCAGCGAAACCTCTGGCATATCGAGACCTTCCCTTAACAAGTTGATCCCCACCAGCACGTCAAACTCACCGAGGCGCAAATCGCGGATGATTTCCATACGTTCAACGGTGTCGATATCCGAGTGCAGGTAGCGAACACGCTCGCCATGCTCTTCCAGATATTCCGTTAAGTCCTCCGCCATGCGCTTGGTCAGTGTAGTGACCAGCACGCGCTCGTTAATGGCCACGCGCAGACGAATTTCCGACAGCAGGTCATCAACCTGGGTGCCAACCGGACGCACTTCGATGACAGGATCCAGCAGGCCCGTAGGACGCACCACCTGATCGACGATTTCATCGCCCGATTTTTCAAGCTCGTAGTTGCCAGGTGTGGCCGACACATAAATGGTCTGCGGCACCAGGTTTTCAAATTCTTCAAATTTCATTGGGCGGTTGTCCAGCGCCGACGGCAAACGGAAGCCGTATTCCACCAGCGTTTCTTTACGCGCCCGGTCACCGCGATACATGCCGCCAATCTGCGGCACGGTTACGTGGGATTCATCGATAACCAGCAGACCGTCGGCCGGCAGGTAGTCAAACAACGTTGGCGGCGGCTCGCCCGGACCACGCCCGGAGAGATAGCGCGAGTAGTTTTCAATGCCCGAGCAGTAGCCCAGCTCGTTCATCATTTCCAAATCAAACTGGGTACGCTGGGAAAGACGTTGCTCTTCCAGCAGCTTATTGTTTTCCAGCAGCACTTTGCGACGGTCGACCAGCTCAACTTTGATCTCTTCCATCGCCTGCACAATGCGTTCGCGCGGCGTGACGTAGTGTGTTTTCGGGTAGACGGTAAAGCGCTGAATGGTTGATTCCAGATGACCGGTCAGCGGGTCAAACAGCGACAGCCGCTCAACCTCTTCGTCGAACAGTTCAACGCGCAGCGCAATGTCGTCAGATTCCGCCGGGAAGATGTCGATAACCTCGCCGCGCACGCGGAACGTACCACGCTGGAAAGCCTGATCGTTGCGGGCGTATTGCAACTCGGCGAGACGACGCAGAATCGAACGCTGGTCGATTATCATCCCCACCGTCAGGTGCAGCATCATCTTCAGATACAGGTCCGGGTCACCCAGACCGTAGATAGCGGACACAGACGCCACCACAATCACGTCGCGGCGTTCAAGCAGTGCCTTGGTCGCAGAAAGACGCATCTGTTCGATGTGCTCGTTCACAGAGGCGTCTTTTTCGATAAAGGTATCTGAGCTTGGGACGTAGGCTTCCGGCTGGTAGTAGTCGTAGTAAGAGACGAAAAACTCGACTGCGTTTTCAGGGAAGAACTCTTTCATCTCGCCGTACAGCTGAGCCGCCAGCGTCTTGTTCGGTGCCAACACCATCGTCGGCCGCTGAAGGTCAGCGATGACGTTAGCGATGGTAAACGTTTTCCCTGAACCGGTTACGCCGAGCAGCGTTTGGTGCGCCAGACCATCTTCAAGCCCTTCTTCCAGACGACGAATGGCCTCAGGCTGATCGCCAGAGGGTTTGAAAGAAGAATGCAGTTTTAACGGTTTACTCATTAACGACAACCTGATGAAGGGGAAACGGGCAGACGATTAATTCTACTCGCCGCACCAAAATTTGCCAATAATAAATACTGGATAAAAAAACAGTAACGCATTATCGTATTTGTGTTACCGGTTCCACGGGCGTGCAACTGCGGAGGAAATTTCCCCTGTGACAAGATAAAACACCAGACGCAGCAGGTTATCCCCAGAACATTCCCACATTTAACATTTGTCAAGATGCGTAATGAATCTTTTATGGCAGCCAGTGACACTTTTCTTACAGACATTGCTTTTATCGAAGTGATTGATAAAAAAAGAAAATATCGAAAAGCCGCGTTTCGCATCAATTTGGACGCAGGCCGCGTCTTCTCTCGCCTACCGTGAGTTTTCTAACTCTAATGCACATGGTTATCCACAGGAATGGTGGATAACTACCTGCAGCCCAACTCCCCTGCCACTCGCGCAAAACGCACCGGCACCTCAAAAGGCTGCAGTAAAAAATTTTTATCGCTCTTTTTTGTCTTTAATCATCTAAAAGTGCCCTTACTTTTTGATGAGAGATTGCTCACAAAATCAGCATCAGCGCTGCACCACCAGCCGACATGTTGACACCAATGGAGCACTGACAAAGTGCAGCGGCTGCGTTCTGACGTCATCTCAACGGGCTGATTTAGGGGTTAAATCCGAAATACGCGTCATTCCGGAGCGGTATCTCTCTTCTGGCAAGGGATTTGCAGAATCTTATCGCCGCTGACGGCCACACCGAAGGAGAAGCCGATGTTGAGTTTACGCGCAGTGAATCACTATTACGGAAGTCAGCATATTCTGTGGAATCTCAGCCTCGACCTCGCACCCGGAGAGTGCACCTGCGTGCTGGGGCTGCCAGGTATGGGAAAAACCACGCTGGTGAACTGCATTGCGGGGTTTCAGGCTATCGAAAGCGGCACAATGATCTGGCAGGACGTCAGCGGGCCACCGCGCGATTTACTGCTGCTCTCGCCGCCGCTAAGGGCTGCCATGGGCATTGGCTATGTGCCGCAGGATAAGCGTATTTTCTCGCAGATGACGGTAGAGGAAAATTTGCAGATTGCGATGAAGGCGGGCCATGAAGGCTCCGGCGCTATTGGCAGCGATATCTTCGACCTGATGCCAGATTTGTATCCGCTGCGCCACGTCAAAGGCGCGCTCATGTCGGACGACGATCAATACCAGCTGGCGTTGGCCAGCGCGCTGGTCACCAAACCGAAATTGCTGATCCTCGATGAACCGACGCGCGGCATGGGTCAGGGATTTATGCACACGCTGGGGGAGTGCCTGCTTCGCCTGAATCGTGATCTGGGTCTGACGGTGCTGCTCGCCGAACAGCACCTGCCGTTTATTCGCCGGGTGGCAGACAAATTTTGCCTGCTGCATCGCGGGCGTAATGTCGCGCAGGGCGCAGTCAATCATCTCGACACCCGGCTGTTGGAGCAGTTTATGACGCCGGAAGAAGCGCCGTAAGGTCGAGATACTGTCCCGGTTCGGCGGCTTCTGGCCCGTGCTCCAGGTACGGGATCTCACCAAGGAGCGGCGCGGGGAGTAGACGCGTTAAGGTCGCCAGATATTCCGCATGGCGTTTGCCGGGCGGGATAATGTCATTGGCAATCCAGCCCACAAGCGGCAATCCCGCCTGCGCTATCGCCTGAGCAGTCAGCAACGCATGGTTAATGCACCCGAGCTTAACGCCGACCACCAGAATCACCGGCAGCTGCTCGGCCTGTACCCAATCGGCAAACGTCCAGTCGGCCCCCAACGGCGTATACCAGCCACCCGCGCCTTCCACCAGCACCCAATCCGCCTTGTGCGACAGCGCCTGTAATCCGACAGACAGCGTATGAGCCTCTATCGGCCGCCCTTCATCCTCGCTAACGATATGCGGCGATGTCGGCTCGGCGAAGGTGTACAGATTGACCTCGTCATAGGTCAACGTCAGGCCGCTGTTACGCTGTAAGGCCAGCGCATCGGTATTGCGCAGCCCGTCAGCGGTCATTTCACTGCCGGAGGCCACCGGTTTAAACCCTGCGGTACGAAATCCCGCCCGGTTTGCGGCCTGTAAAAGCGCTCCACTGGCCACGGTTTTCCCGACTTCGGTATCAGTCCCGGTGACAAAATAGCGTTCAGTCACGTTCAATCACTCCTGTAAAAATATGGTACGTCAGGGCGCAGTGCCCGTTTTGTTTGGGCCACGCCAGCTGAAGCTGCTGCAAATGGCTACGGGTCAGGGTTTGCGCCGTCCTGCCTTCGTGCAAATGCGTAGCGCCAATGCCTTTCAGCGAACGCATGGCGCTCAGCGCGTTTTCAAACGTGACGCTTAGGGTGTGGATATGATGCCGACAGCGATAGCCCTCCATCGCCGAGAGGATCTCATCCTGCGTTAAGAATCGATTGGCATGCGGCTGGCGGTCGATAGCCTTCCACGCCAGGTTCAGCTCCGGCAGCGAATCGGCCACCAGCGTGCTGAACGCCACCAGCCCCCCCGGACGCACCACGCGATGCAACTCCCGCAGCGCTGACGCCAGCGATTCACACCACTGCACCGCCAGATTGCTCCACGCCAGACAAAACTGCCGATCGGCAAGTGGCATGGCTTCGATATCTGCTTGCACGTAATGTTGTGCCGAATGTTGCCGCTGGGCTTCGGCCAGCATCTGCGCCGATAAATCCAGCGCCGTGACGTTGCTCCCGGCGGCGGCCCAGACACGGCTCATGCCGCCCGGACCACAGCCTGCGTCCAACACCTGTTCGAACGGCCGTTGCGGAAGCTGAGCCAGCAGCGCCGAAGCGCTCTGGCGTTGCAGCTCGTCATGCTGCTGATATTGGCTGGCGGCGCGACCGAACGCCGCCGCAATCGCCGGTTTATTCACGGGCGGCATGCAGCACCTCCAGTAGCCGGTCGATATCGTGTGTTTGATGCGCCGCCGTTAGGGTCACCCGCAGACGCGCAGTGCCTGCCGGGACCGTTGGCGGGCGGATAGCCGTCAGCCAGCAGCCCTTGTCACGTAGCCGTTCGGCTATCTGCACTGCACGCGCGTTTTCACCGACGATCAGCGGCTGAATGGCACTGTTCGATGCGGTTAACCGCATATCCAGCTGCTCTGCACCCTGACGAAAACGTGCGATGTGGCGGTTCAACGTCTTCCGACGGGATTCGCCCTCATCGGAACGGACAACCGCCAGCGCCTGACTGAGCGCCACCGCCTGGGCAGGTGGCATACTGGTGCTGTAAATCAGGTGACGAGCGAACTGCAGCAGATAATCCGCCACGTCTTCGCCGCACAGCACTGCCGCCCCGCTCAGGCCGAAGGCTTTACCAAAGGTCACCACCAGCAAATCGGGTTTCACCTGCTGGGCGAAACAACTCCCACGCCCTTCTTCGCCGCACACGCCAATTCCGTGGGCGTCATCCACAAGCAGCCAGCCGCCGGCGGCGCGGGTTGCGGCTGTAATCTCAGCGAGTGGGGCACTGTCGCCGTCCATACTGAAAATACCCTCTGTTACCGCCAGCTGCAGGCCGTCAACCGGCTTTCCAAGCAGGGTAGCCAGCTGCGCGCTGTCATTATGCGCAAAGCGCCGCAGCTGTGCCGGGCTGTGGCTGGCGGCCTCCAGCAACGACGCGTGGCTCAGACGGTCGGCAACAATTCTGTCCTCTTTGCGCATCAACGCCGTAATCAGCGCCTGATTGGTGGCAAATCCTGAGATAAACAGCAGTGCGCGCGGGTAGCCCAACCAGGTCGCCAGTTCCTGCTCAAACTGCTGATGCGCCTCGCTATAGCCGGTGACATGCCCTGAACCGCCGCTCCCGGTGCCGTAACGATCGGCGCCCTGCTGCCAGGCGGCGATAATCTGCGGATGCTGACTCAGGCCAAGGTAATCGTTGCTGGAGAAATTGAGCCAGCGCTGCTCGCCCTGCACCAGCCAGCGCCCGGCGCCGTGGGTGACGGGATAACGACGACGAAAAGCATCAGCATTACGCCTCTCACTCAGCGCGCCGTCGATACGTTGCTGCCAGCTCATACCGTCGCCGCGTTGTAATACGTTTCGGTATCTGGCGTCATTAGCGCCTGCTCAAGTTTTTGCTGCTGTTCGATATCGCCTGACAGCACCGCCGTCTGCTCCGGGTTCATCCCCAGCTTGCGGAACAGCAGCAGGTCTTTGTCTTCTTCCGGGTTCGGCGTGGTCAGCAATTTGCAGCCGTAGAAAATCGAGTTAGCCCCGGCCATGAAACACATCGCCTGCGTCTGCTCGTTCATTTTTTCGCGCCCGGCTGACAGGCGCACGTGAGAGGTCGGCATCATGATCCGCGCCACCGCAATGGTGCGAATAAAATCAAACGCATCAACGTCTTCGTTGTTTTCCAGCGGCGTGCCTTTGACCTTCACCAGCATGTTGATGGGCACGCTCTCCGGCGGCGTCGGCAGATTCGCCAACTGGAGCAACAGCCCGGCGCGATCGGTAACGGTTTCGCCCAAACCGACAATCCCACCGGAGCAGACTTTAATTCCCGCATCGCGGACTTTGCCGAGCGTATCAAGGCGCTCCTGATAGGTACGTGTGGTGATGATGTTGCCGTAGAACTCCGGTGAGGTATCGAGGTTGTGGTTGTAGTAATCCAGCCCAGCCTCACCCAGACGCTGCGCCTGAGTATCCGACAGCGTGCCCAGCGTCATGCAGGCTTCCAGCCCCAATTCCTTGACGCCTTTAACCATTTGTTCGAGGTACGGCATATCGCGCTCGTGTGGATTTTTCCACGCTGCCCCCATGCAGAAACGCGTCGAACCGGCATTTTTCGCCTTGCGCGCCGAGGTCAGAACCTCTTCCACTTCCATCAGACGCTCGGCCTCAAGCCCGGTTTTATAACGCGCACTCTGCGGGCAGTATTTACAATCTTCCGGGCACGCGCCGGTCTTGATCGACAGCAACGTGCTGACCTGAACCTGGCGTGGGTCGAAGTGCTGACGGTGAATGGTCTGCGCGTCAAACAGCAGTTCCAACAGGGGTTTGTTAAACAGTTCAGTGACCTGCGACATTGTCCAGCGTACGTGGTGAGCCATTGGCATCTCCAAAAGGGGTTCAGTTGTTTCTCGGTTCGGTGTAGTATCGTAAACCTAAAACTTTTCAAAATGGTTTACAAGTCGATTATGACCCAGGACGATCTCAGTTTCGATCAACGCCATATCTGGCACCCCTACACATCCATGACCGCCCCGCTTCCGGTTTACCCGGTGGTGGCGGCGCACGGCTGCGAGCTTGAACTGGCTTCCGGCGAACAACTGGTGGATGGAATGTCGTCCTGGTGGGCGGCGATCCACGGCTATAACCACCCGCGGCTGAATGCCGCGATGACCGGGCAGATTTCGCAGATGTCGCACGTGATGTTCGGCGGGATAACCCATCCGTCCGCGGTGGCGCTGTGTCGCCGACTGGTGTCAATGACGCCCGAATCGCTGGAGTGTGTTTTCCTCGCAGATTCCGGTTCGGTGGCGGTGGAAGTGGCGATGAAAATGGCGTTGCAGTACTGGCAGGCCAAAGGCGAACCGCGCCAGCGTTTTCTCACTTTCCGCAATGGCTATCACGGCGATACCTTCGGTGCGATGTCGGTGTGTGACCCGGACAACTCAATGCACAGTCTGTGGAAAGGCTATCTGCCGGATAACCTGTTCGCACCCGCACCGCAGAGTCGTTTCGATGGCGAGTGGGATGAAATGGACATGGTGCCGTTTGCCCGCCTGATGGCCGCGCATCGCAGCGAAATCGCCGCCGTTATCGTCGAACCGATTGTTCAGGGCGCGGGCGGAATGCGGATGTATCACCCGGAGTGGCTGCGTCGACTGCGCAAAATGTGCGACCGCGAAGGTATTCTGCTGATTGCCGATGAAATCGCCACCGGATTCGGCCGCACCGGTAAACTGTTTGCTTGCGAACATGCAGGCATCGCACCGGATATTCTGTGTCTCGGCAAAGCATTGACCGGCGGCACGATGACGCTTTCTGCGACGCTCACCACCCGCTCAGTGGCCGAAACCATCAGCAACGGCGAGGCTGGCTGCTTTATGCACGGCCCGACATTTATGGGCAATCCGCTGGCCTGCGCCGTCGCGGCAGAAAGCCTGGCGTTGCTGGAAGAAGGTCACTGGCAGCAGCAGGTTGCCGCTATCGAAGCGCAGCTCAAGCGTGAACTGGCTGAAGCACGGACTTCGCCGCAGGTGGCGGATGTGCGAATTTTAGGGGCCATCGGCGTGGTGGAAACTCACGCGCCGGTAAACATGGCGCGGCTGCAAAAATTCTTCGTGGAGCACGGCGTGTGGATCCGGCCGTTCGGCAAACTTATCTACCTGATGCCGCCGTACATTATCAGACCAGAACAGCTGACACGCCTGACGGACGCGGTAAAAGCCGCTCTCAGTGACAATACTCTTTTCACGTCCTGAGCTAAACTTCGTGATTATTCAGCACCCTGAAGAGGCACAAAGATGAAACTGATCAGTCACGATTTTAAGGATGGCGACAAGCTCCCCCATCGCCAGGTTTTCAACGGTATGGGCTACGATGGCGATAATCTTTCGCCGCATCTGGCCTGGGATGACGTGCCGTCCGGCACCAAGAGTTTTGTCGTCACCTGCTACGATCCGGATGCCCCAACCGGCTCCGGCTGGTGGCATTGGGCGGTGGTGAATATACCGGCTGACACCCGCGTGCTGCCTCAGGGTGCCGGGTCTGGCATCGCTGATTTACCGGATGGCGCACTGCAAACGCGCACCGATTTTGGCAAAGCGGGCTACGGCGGCGCAGCGCCACCGAAGGGAGAATCGCATCGCTACATTTTTACCGTTCATGCGCTGGACGTGCCCGCTCTTGAGGTGGATGAAGGTGCCAGCGGGGCGATGGTTGGGTTTAATGTGCATTTCCACAGCTTAGCCAGTGCATCCATTACGGCGATGTTTAGCTAGTCTTTTAGCTTTGCCCGGCGGCACTGCGTTTGCGCGGGCCTACGTCGTTAATTTCTCCCTTGAGAGTGAGGGGGAAAAACTGTTCGTAGGCCCGGCAGCCTGCGCCGCCGGGCAATCCATTACAGCACCGGATCAACCAGTTTCTGCAATTGCCCCTCAGCCAGCATTTCAATCGCCGCTTCGATATCCGGCGCGAAGAAGCGGTCCTGCACGTAGTGCGACACTTTTTCACGCAGCAGATGACGCGCCTGTTCCAGCAGCGGACTGGTGGTCAGCCCTTCGCGCATATCAATACCCTGCACTGCCGCCAGCCATTCCACGGCAATCACGCCGCGGGTGTTGGCCGCCATTTCCCACAGACGACGCCCTGCAGCGGGCGCCATGGATACGTGATCTTCCTGATTAGCGGACGTCGGTAAGCTATCGACGCTGTGCGGATGCGACAGCGCTTTGTTTTCACTGGCCAGCGCCGCAGCGGTCACCTGCGCAATCATAAAACCGGAGTTGACTCCGCCATTTTTCACCAGGAACGGCGGCAGCTGTGACATGTGGCTGTCCATCAGCAGCGCAATCCGGCGTTCGGCAAGAGAGCCTATTTCAGCAATCGCCAGTGCGAGGTTGTCGGCCGCCATCGCCACCGGTTCTGCGTGGAAGTTACCGCCGGAAATCACTTCATTTTCGTCAGCAAACACCAGCGGGTTGTCCGATACCGCGTTCGCTTCGGTGAGCAACACCTCTTTCGCCTGACGCATCTGGGTCAGGCATGCGCCCATTACCTGCGGCTGGCAGCGCAGTGAATACGGGTCCTGCACTTTGCTGCATTTAGCGTGTGACTGCGAAACGGCGCTGGAATCGGTCAGCACGTGACGGTACAGCGCCGCGGCGTCAATTTGACCGCGCTGGCCGCGTGCTTCGTGAATGCGGGCATCGAACGGACGACGCGATCCCAGGGCCGCTTCGGTCGTCAACGCGCCGCAAATGACCGCTGAGCTGAACAACTCCTCGGCTTCAAACAGGCCACGTAGCGCAAAGGCGGTCGAGGCCTGCGTGCCGTTTAGCAGCGCCAGCCCTTCTTTTGCCGCCAGCGTCAGCGGCTCCAGCCCGGCTTTTTTCAGTGCCTCTTTGGCAGGCAGCCATTCGCCCTGCCAGCGAGCTTTACCCTCGCCCAGCAGCGTCAACGACATGTGCGCCAGCGGAGCCAGATCGCCGGAAGCGCCGACAGAACCTTTCGCCGGAATACAGGGATAGACTTCGTGATTCACCAGCGCCATCAGGGCTTCAATCACGCTCAGACGGATACCGGAAAAACCACGCGCCAGGCTGTTAATTTTCAGCACCATAATCAGACGTACCATCGCGTCATCCAGCGCTTCGCCGACGCCCGCCGCGTGTGAAAGCACCAGCGAACGCTGGAGATTTTCGAGATCAGCGGTGGCGATACGGGTTGAGGCCAGCAGGCCAAAACCGGTGTTGATGCCATAGGCGGTGCGCCCTTCTGCCATGATCGCGTTCACGCAGGCGACGCTGGCGTTGATGCCTGCAATGGCGCTTTCATCGAGCGTCAGTGTTTGCGGCTGGCGATAGATATCCAGCAGTTGGGCGAGGGTCAACTGACCCGGAATCAGGTTAAGTGTGCTCATTTTTTCTGCCCCTGGGTTGCAGCAATCATCGGTAAATTCAGTCCTTGTTCAGCGGCACATTCTACCGCGATTTCATAGCCTGCGTCGGCATGTCGCATCACGCCGGTGGCCGGGTCGTTATGCAGAACCCGGGCAATACGGGCCGCGGCCTCGTCGGTGCCGTCGCAGACAATAACCATTCCGGCGTGCTGTGAAAAGCCCATGCCGACGCCGCCGCCGTGGTGCAGTGACACCCAGGTAGCACCGCTGGCGGTGTTGAGTAATGCATTCAGCAGCGGCCAGTCGGATACCGCATCGGAACCGTCGCGCATGGCTTCGGTTTCACGATTAGGACTGGCGACAGATCCAGAATCCAGGTGGTCGCGGCCAATGACTATCGGGGCCGACACTTCGCCGGAACGCACCATTTCGTTGAATGCCAGGCCAAGTTTTTGACGCCATTCCAGACCCACCCAGCAGATGCGCGCCGGTAAGCCCTGGAAGCTGATACGCTCGCGGGCCATGTCCAGCCAGCGATGCAAATGTGTGTCGTCGCTGACAATTTCTTTCACTTTGGCATCGGTTTTGTAGATATCCTGCGGATCGCCGGAGAGCGCTACCCAACGGAACGGCCCGATACCGCGACAGAACAGCGGGCGAATATAGGCCGGGACGAAGCCTGGGAAATCAAAGGCGTTGCTGACACCCATCTCTTTGGCCATCTGGCGGATGTTGTTGCCGTAATCGAAGGTCGGGACGCCCATCGCGTTAAACGCCAGCATCGCGCTGACGTGTTCCGCCATCGACTGTTTGGCGGCTTTTACCGTGCCCTGCGGGTCGCTTTCGGCCTTCTGCTGATATTCTTCCCACGTCCAGCCCTGCGGCAGATAGCCGTGCAGCGGATCGTGCGCGCTGGTCTGGTCGGTGACCATGTCCGGACGCACGCCGCGTTTGACCAGTTCCGGCAGAACGTCGGCGGCGTTAGCGCACAATGCCACTGAAACGGCGCGGCCTTCCTCGGTGTATTTTTTGATGCGAGCCAGTGCGTCGTCCAGTGATTCGGCCTGTTCGTCGATATATTGGGTGCGAAGACGAAAATCAATGCGGCTCTGCTGGCATTCAATTACCAGCGAGCAGGCTCCGGCTAAGGTAGCAGCTAACGGCTGTGCGCCGCCCATTCCGCCAAGCCCGGCGGTGAGTACCCAGCGCCCCTGCAGGTTGCCGTTGTAATGCTGGCGTCCGGCTTCGACGAAGGTTTCGTAGGTGCCCTGCACGATGCCCTGACTGCCGATGTAAATCCAGCTGCCGGCGGTCATTTGGCCGTACATCGCCAGCCCTTTCGCGTCAAGTTCGTTGAAGTGTTCCCACGTCGCCCAGTGTGGGACGAGGTTAGAGTTGGCAATCAGCACGCGCGGCGCGTTGTCGTGGGTTTTAAACACCCCCACCGGTTTGCCTGACTGCACTAACAGGGTTTCATCGTTTTCGAGGTTTTTCAGGGCCTCGACAATCGCGTCGTAGCAATCCCAGTTACGGGCTGCACGCCCGATCCCCCCGTAGACCACCAGCTCATGCGGATTTTCCGCCACGTCCGGATCGAGGTTGTTCATTAACATGCGCAACGGCGCTTCGGTGAGCCAGCTTTTGGCAGTGAGCGTGTTGCCGCGCGGCGCACGGATTTCCTGGGGGCGGTATTTATTCTGGGACATCGGAAAACTCCTGACGGATACGATGAAGACAAGAAATATATACTTGTCTATACAATTGTTCGCAAGCCAGGATTTAACAAGATTGATACATTTTTGTTATCTTGCGTCAGCAATCACGCTTTGACTAAGAGAGACAGGCGGCAGGAAGACAATGCACCTGCCGCGTGAAGAATGGAGAGTATTCAGGAGCCGAAGTGGCCCTGTAAACGGTAACGGCTACCGGGGAAAATCAGGCGTGCGTGGGAAACGATGGTTGAGCGTGACCAGGTGCGACGGCGAATTAACAGGCACGGATCGTGTTCGTGGATGGTGAGCAAGCGGCACTCTTCGGCGCTGGCTTTTACCGCTTCAACGATGTGCTCCCCTTCGGTAAGTGGCGCAATCAGCGACAGGTAGTCGTGTGCGGTGGTTGTGGTGTAATCCTGTTGCAGGTATTCCGGCACCACGTCGGCATTCACGCAGCGATCTTCAATCTGTACCGGCACGTCGTTTTCGAAGTGCACCATCAGAGAGTGGAAAATGCGCGTGCCTTCAGCCACGTTCAGCGCCTGCGCCTGCTGTTTATCGGCGTTGACCTCTTCCAGCAGCAGCACTTCACAACGATGCTGATGCTGACGGGCGGCGATCTCATCGGCGATGCTGTGCACTTCAAACAGCGCCGACTGCCCTTTTGGCTCGGCGACAAACGTCCCGACACCCTGCAAACGAACCAGCAAGCCTTCGTCAGTCAGCTCACGCAGTGCGCGGTTGATGGTCATCCGGCTGAAGCCAAACTGCGCCACCAGCTCCGCTTCCGAAGGAATACGGTCATGCGGACGCCAGATCCCCGCGGCAATATTGTCGCTGATAACGCGTTTGATCTTCTCATAGAACGGCGCAGGGGCGCCGGTTCGCGGTGAATACATGTGTCATCCTTTATTAATGCGGGTGCTGCCACGCATGCCAGCAATGAACAATTTGCCAGGCCAGTCTGGCCGCAGTGCGGGCACCCTGTCCGTCTCTGTCGTACTGCGGATTGAATTCAACCAAATCAACCGCCTGCAGTTTGCCACTCTGACACAGCGGCATGACTATTCGCAACAAGATTGCCAACGGGACGCCCAGCGCTGCCGGAGCCGATACCGCCGGCATTTCCCAGGTCGGGAGCACATCCAGATCGATGGTCAGATAAATGCGGTCATGTTCCGCAATCACCCGCTGAAGATCCTTTTGCAGCGCGCCGACGTGGTCATCGAGCAGGGTTAAATCTTCCAGCACCGTGACCTGACGCTCACGCGCCTCTTGCCACAGCGCCTGCGTGTTTGCCGCGCGACTGGCGCCATAGCAGGTGTAATTAAAGCGTCGGTTCTGGCTTTCGCAGTGCAACGCCAGCTGGCGGAACGGCGTGCCAGAGGTGGCCTCTGCGGCATGTCGTAAATCCAGGTGCGCATCAAGATTAACGATTGCGACGTTTTCCTTCGGGAAGGCGTCGAGCACGCCGGAACCGTGAGGCCAGGCCGTTTCATGACCGCCGCCGAACACCAGGGTTTTCATCTGCGCGCGCTGACAGGCCAGCACTGCGTCGTGCAGCGCCTGCTGCGCCGGTTCCAGTAATTCCGGTTCGGCGTGCACATTACCGAGATCAACCAGCAAATCGTGTCCGCCATAACTCGCCATGTTGGCTAGCGCCTTGCGCAGCGCGTCTGGCCCCTGATGCGCGCCTGGCCGCCCTTGATTGCGCTTTACGCCTTCGTCACAGGCAAATCCGAGCAGGGCTATTTTCCCACGATGCGATTCGGGGGCAAAGTCGCGCGTGACCGTTACTGTCTGAAAAAGACGTTTTGCCACAGGCGATTCGGCGCTGTCATCACGCCCCTGCCACAGTTCCGTCGGCGTCGGTTGCCATAGATTCATTGAGTCACCTCGCCGCGAAACACGCGCTGCCAGAGCGGATTACGCCCCGGCTCGTACACCATTTCAACCGGATGTTCTGCGTCCCAAATGGCGAAATCAGCCACAAAACCCACCGCCAGCTGTCCATGTGAATGCTCGCGGCCCAGCGCACGCGCGGCGTGACGTGTGACACCGGCCCACGCTTCTTCCGGCGTTAAGCCGAATTTCACGCAGGCCATGTTCATCGTCAGATGCAGGCTGGAGAACGGGCTGGTGCCGGGGTTGTAATCCGTCGCGACCGCCATCGGCACCTTGTAACGTCGCAGCATATCCACCGGCGGTTTTTGCGTTTCGTTGAGGAAGTAAAATGCACCGGGAAGCAGCACCGCAACCGTGCCGCTGTCGGCCATCGCCGCGACACCGTCTTCGGTCAGATATTCGATATGATCGGCGGACCGCCCTTTATAGCTGCTGACCAGCTGCGCACCGCCCAGCGAAGAGAGCTGCTCGACGTGGCCCTTAATCGGGATATTCAGCACCTGCGCGGCGCTGAACACGCGGTCGGTCTGTTCCGGGCTGAATCCGACGTTTTCACAGAAGGCATCCACGGTTTCAAATAACCCTTCCTGCCACAGCGTCGGCATAATGTCTTCGCAGACCAGGGTGATGTAGTCCTCGCCCCGGCCTTTATATTCTGTCGGGATCGCATGTGCGGCTAATAACGTCGGGCTGATATCGATGGCGTTGGTCGCCGCCAGATGCTGCGCGACATGCAGCATTTTGCGTTCGTTGGCCATGTCCAGGCCATATCCGGACTTCACTTCTACCGTGGTCACCCCTTCCCGCATCAATCGCGTCAGACGTTGCTGCGCCAGGCGAATCAGCTCGTCTTCACTGGCGGCCCGGGTGGACTGCACGGTGGCGTTAATTCCTCCGCCGTTAGCGCTGATGGTCTGATATGAAACCCCATTCAGCCGCTGCTCCCATTCGGTGGCGCGACTGCCGCCAAACACCAGATGTGTATGGCAGTCGATCAGACCCGGCGTGACCAGCCGCCCTTGCAGATCAATACGTTTTCCTTTTCGCGACGCGAGCGCCGATTCAGGGAGGATTTCCACGATCCGCCCGTCGCGGACCACCAGCGCATGATGCTCCAGTAAACCGTAAGGCTGGGCGTGGTTGGGATCGAAGGTGGCAAGTCGGGCATTATGCCAGATGACATCGGTATCAGTATGTTCAGACATGAGAGAATCACTTGTCATAGGTTGTATAGACATTTATTGATAGCAATACGAGCGATGTCAACCTTCCACAGGAATATGTTGCTTTTTTGTGATATTCCGCGCGGCACAGCGAGCGCTTACCAGCAACTTTTTTGCGGCATTGCTTCCCGTTTCGCTCAACTTAGTATAAAAAGTCAGGTTTTAGGGACTCTTTCCACTACATTCAGCCTGGAGCACCATGAATACATTCTCGGTTTCTCGTCTGGCGCTCGCGCTCGCTTTTGGCGTGACGCTTTCCGCCTGCAGCTCAACGCCACCCGATCAGCAACCTTCTACTCAGGAAGCGCCGGGTACGTCTTCACGCCCAATTCTGACGGCAAGCGATGCGAAAAACTTCGTGCAGGAACGTTACTTCACCACCATGGATCCGAACGCGGCTCCGTGGTCGCCTTCTGCAATTGCCACTCCCGCTAAAGCGGATTTCGTGGTCGGCCCAGCCGGTACTGAAGGCGTAACGCACACAACTATTCAGGATGCCGTGGATGCCGCAATCGCGCGTCACAGCAGCTCACGCACTTATATTGCAGTGATGCCGGGTGAATATGAAGGCACCGTGTATGTGCCAGCCGCGCCGGGCAGCCTGACTATTTACGGCATCGGTGACAAAGCCGCAGACGTGAAAATCGGCCTGGCTATCGATTCTGAAATTGACCCGACTACCTGGCGTCGTCTGGTTAACCCAGCGGGTAAATACATGCCTGGCAAACCGGCGTGGTATATGTTCGACACCTGCCAGAGCAAGCACACCGCCACCGTGGGCGTGATGTGTTCTGCCGTCGTCTGGTCGCAGAACAACGGTCTGCAATTGCAGAACCTGACCATCTCTAACACCCTGGGCGACAGCGTCGATGCGGGTAACCATCAGGCCGTGGCCCTGCGCAGCGACGGTGACAAAGTGCAGCTGAACAAGGTCAATCTTCTTGGCCGTCAGAACACCTTCTTCGTCACCAACAGCGGCGTGCAGAACACACTGCAAAATGACCGCATCGCGCGTACGCTGGTCACTAACAGCTACCTCGAAGGCGACGTGGATATCGTTTCCGGTCGTGGCGCAGTGGTGTTCGATAACACCCGTTTCCAGGTCGTGAACTCCCGCACCCAGAAAGAAGCCTACGTGTTCGCTCCGGCAACGCAGTCCAACCTGTTCTACGGTTTCCTTGCCACCAACAGTCGCTTTAACGCGGCCGGTGACGGCGTAGCGCAGCTCGGTCGTTCTCTGGACGTTGACGGTAACACCAACGGTCAGGTCGTTATCCGCGACAGCGCGATCAACGAAGGCTTCAACAATGCCAATCCATGGGCCGATGCCGCTATCTCCAAACGACCATTCAGCGGCAACACTGGCGCTAAGAATGATAAAGGCGAAGAGCAGCGTAATCTGAACGACACCAACTTCAACCGCATGTGGGAATACAACAACCGCGGCGTCGGAAGTTATGTTGTGGCAGAGCCGAAGAAGTAATCGTCAGGCTTAAGCTATAAAAATTCGCTCAACATAATGCCTGCGCGTTAAGTGATTAAAGAGGCCGTAACGGATAACGTTGCGGCCTCTTCATTTGTTCATAGGCTTTGTTATTAATATGCACGGTTGTGAAAATCCCAATACACAAAGATATGACCATAATGGCTATCACCATGAATAAAGCCATTCCGTGTGATAACTCACCCGTGGGGCCGGAATCATTAAATATACTGCTCCCAAATAGTGCGGCGAATGCAATCATAAATCCCGCATATCCCCCGTACTGCCAGGGCTGGGTATATTCCACATACAAGGACTCTGTGGATAACACCGTTAAACGTGATGACAGCGGGGTTATATCTAACCGGTTACTATCAGAGGCGGCGACTAGCTGGTCGCCCTGCGCGTATTTCACCGCCTCTGCCGCCAGCGTTAACGCCAGCCAACGATAACCCGGCGATTTTTCCCCAAACGACGTTTCCAGTTCCAGCCGGTTAGCCGCCAACTTAGCTTCGTCGAGCCCCTGCATAAGCGGGTATTTTTCCACTTTAGACAGACCGGTGTACCACAGTGTTTTCGGCGCGTTATCTGGGCCAGCCCCTCATCCGCATACGTCAGAATGCCCGCGCCGGTCAGCTTGTTCAGCGTCTGCTTTAACGTGTTTTGCTGATCGGTTTCCACATTGTCAGACCCCGCCGTCAGGGCGCTTTGCTGCAAGGTTCTCGCCAGTGACAGGGCTTTTTCCAGCTGCGCTACGGCCTCGGACATCACCGCGACTTCAGTCTTGTCCAACAGCGGGAAATGAAAGCCGTATGTGTCGCCCGCATACGGCCTGCCCAGACGCACCAGCGCACTTTCAAAACCTTCTCGCCGCTCATCGAGGTCAAAATCAAACTTCACGCGGTAGCGGCCTTGCGCATCCACCCCGGCGTAGGTTTTATCCCTCGCGATGGTGGCCACACGTGCGGGCACCGATCCGGCAATCACCGGACGCGCCAGCAATGCCGGTCGAAAACTGTAGCCATTAAGGTACGGTATGCCGCCCAGGACCGCGCGATAGTGCTCAGCCCGGCTACCGCTTATCGTCATCGATGAAATCAGGTACCCTGATTTAAAACTGTCGGGAATAGGTCCGGTTTCCTTCCATTGAATAATCATTTCCCGTCGCGGATAGGTGTGGCTCAGCTTATCGAAATCGATGTTGTAGCCGTCAAAATACCCGCTGTCATTCATCTGTTTCGTGACAAGTTCAGGAACCGACGCATCCATATAAACGGCAGAGCGATAGTTCCGGTCCAGCAGTGCCAGTTCGTGCTCCAGAACGCACTCATAAAACGCTTCATCGGCGGAGGATTTGATGCGGGAAAATGAGGTGATCACGCCATTAATATGTCGCACCGGTAGCCAGGGGGATTGTCCGTGCCAGGTTGCCTTGGGGTTAGGGGCGCGGAGAACAAACTCTGCCGTCTGGTTAAGCACAGCATTCATTGGGAGGTTTTGCTCAAGACTGGTGAAACGGAGAGTATAGCGATACGGCTGACTTAATGTCTCAATACCGGTAAAAGAATGAACATCAACCTGAATGTCTTTACTGTGGGGAAAAAACAATAAATAACGATTTAAAGTATCCTGCTGTTGAACCGTTCCAGATTGCCCTGCCATAGACAAATATCCTTTTTATATCTATCCGAGTTTAATAAAGAAGAATACGTCTGACACCTGATAATTAAAACACCATCCCATGGTGCAAAATTAGATATTGCAAGAAAATAAATTCACAAAAACAATAAATAGACACCAAACCAATCACGATAAAAATATAAAAATCATAATGAAATACGAATAGGGCGACCCCCTACAATAACCACCGCACAATAAACGCGAACTTAAAGACTGGCATCATCGAAATAAAGAAGGCCGTAACGTAACCCGTTACGGCCTTATTCAATAACCCAGCAGAAAAATCATGGCGCAAAAGCGAGATTTTTCTTTTTCTGTCGGGTGACGCTACGTTTACCCGACCTACAATAGAATCAGTGGGCGTTAACCACTACCCACATCGGGCCCTGGCCCACCGCATAACGTCCCTTCTCTTCCAGCAGCCCCTGCTCGCCTTTGATTTCATAGACCGCAAGGTGATGTGATTTCTGGCCTACCGCCAGCAGGTATTTCCCGCTGTGATCGACGTTGAAGCCACGCGGCTGCGTCTCGGTCGGCTGGAAGCCCTGCACTTCAAGAACGCTTCCGTCTTCAGAAATAGTGAACACCGTCAGCGTGCTGGAGGTGCGGTCGCAGGTATACAGATGACGTCCGTCCGGGGTGATGTGGATGTCTGCCGCCCAGCGAGTGTCGGTAAAATCTGGCGGCATCATATCCAGCGTTTGCACGCATTCGATTTCACCATGCGGGTCACTCAGTTCCCACACGTCAACGCTGCTGTTCAGCTCATTCACGCAGTAAGCGTATTGCTGATTCGGATGGAATGCCATATGACGCGGGCCTGCACCTTCGACGGTGGTCACTTCCGCTGGAGTTTGCGCGACCAGTTTGCCGTCGTCGCTCAGCGTAAACAGGCAGATGCGATCCTGCTTCAGCGCTGGCACCCACAGCGTGCGGTTGTCCGGCGTGATGTTCGCCGAGTGGCAGCCTTCGAGGCCTTCGACCACGTCAACCACGCCCACCGGCAAACCTTCTTCCAGACGCGTCACGCTGACGCAGGCCTGGTTATAAGAGCCGCTGAACAGGAATTTACCGGAATGGTCGGTGGAAATATGGGTCGGGCTGCCCGGCAGCGCAGACTCACCGGCAAACGTCAGCGCGCCATCGTCCGGGGCAATGCGGTAGGCTAATACGCGAAACTCCGGGCGAACACCAACGTACAGATAACGCTTGTCCGGGCTGATAACCATCGGCTGGACCTGACCTGGAACATCGACCACCTGTACCAGGGTCAGTTTGCCGTCCTGATGGAGGCTCCAGACGTGGATCTGCTGGCTTTCCGGACTCGCGGTATATACGGTTTGTTTCATGAAAACTCCTTTCCTTAGTGCACGTGGAAGCAAATTAACAGGATAGTTAGTGCTGAAAAATTTGCCCTGCGCGCGCTGCGGTGTACCATCGTGAGCTGCATATTTTTCAACATTAACCTGGATGACAACATGACATCACGCGTGATAGCCCTGGATTTAGACGGCACCCTGCTGACCTCAACGAAAACCATTCTTCCGCAATCGCTTGAAGCGCTGTCGCGCGCGAAAGAAGCGGGCTATCAGATTCTGATCGTGACCGGCCGACATCACGTTGCTATCCATCCTTTTTATCAGGCACTGGCGCTGGATACACCTGCAATTTGCTGCAACGGGACTTATTTGTATGATTATCAGGCAAAAAAGGTTCTGGAAGGCGATCCGATGCCTGTCGAAAAAGCCCATGCGCTGGTGAACCTGCTGGCGGAGCACAACATTCACGGCCTGATGTACGTGGATGACACCATGATGTACGAAGAGGCTACCGGGCACGTGACGCGCACGCTGAACTGGGCGCAGAAGCTGCCAGAAGAACAGCGCCCTTCCTTTACGCAGGTCGATTCTCTGATTCAGGCGGCGCAGAATGTGAAATCGGTCTGGAAATTCGCCCTGACCGACGAAGACACACAAAAGCTGAACACTTTCGCCAACCTTGCAGCCCAGACGCTGGATTTGGAATGTGAATGGTCGTGGCACGATCAGGTCGATATTGCGCGTAAGGGCAACAGCAAAGGCTACCGCCTGGCGCGTTGGGTCGAATCTCAGGGTTTATCAATGAAGGATGTGATCGCGTTTGGCGATAACTTTAACGACATCAGTATGCTCGAAGCGGCAGGAACCGGCGTGGCGATGGGCAATGCCGATGACGCGGTAAAAGCCCGAGCCAACGTGGTGATTGGCGACAACTCGACTCACAGCATCGCCGAATATATCTACACCCACCTGCTGTAATCAGGCACTGATCGACACGCTTTTTATCTGTGCATACAGCCACTGGCCTGGCTTCACCGCCAGGTCATCGCGAGCCCACGGGCTGATGCGCGCCCACAGCGTACGGCCGCCCACTTCAAGCTGCACTTCCACCTGGCCGTTATTGTCATAGCACTGCACCACCTTTGCGCGCAGCACGTTGCGGATACTGGTTTGAACCGGCGGTTGTAACACCAGTGACACGTCGGACGCCTGAACGCGAATACGCACCGACGACTGTACCGGCTGCTCGAGTTTATTGACCCACAGATGCTGATCGCCCAGCGCCAGTGCCGTCATCGCGTAATGCGGATGGTGTTCCAGTACGGTGACTTTCAACACGCTGCTCTGCTGATCCTGGGGCAGCCACGGATGCATCACGCTGCTGCCCCAGACATCCTCCAGATTGCCAAACGCTTTCACATTTCCGTCTTCCAGCACCAGCACTTTATCAGCCAGATGCAGAATTTCTTCCAGCGAGTGGCTGACGTAGAGCATCGGAATGTTGATTTCGCGGGCCAGGCGCTGCAAATACGGCAGCAGCTCACGCTTGCGAGGAATATCCAGCGAGGCCAGTGGTTCGTCGAGTAGCAGCAACTCCGGCGCGGTCAGCAGCGCACGACCAATCGCCACGCGCTGTTTTTCACCGCCGGACAGGCCTCCGGGCAGACGGTCGAGCAGCGCTTCGATGCCGAGCAGCGACACCATTTTGTCGAACTGTCCGGCCATGCTTTTCGCCATGCCGTAGCGCAAATTGCCGCGCACTTTGTAGTGTGGGAACAGGCGCGCATCCTGAAACACGTAACCGATGCGGCGTTTTTCCGGCGACAGACAAATCTTTTTCTCGGTGTCGTTTAAAACACGATTGTTGAGGACAATTCGCCCCTGCTGGGGTTTTGTCAGCCCGCTGATGGCGTTGATCAGCGACGTTTTCCCGGCACCTGACACGCCGAACACGGCGGTTATCCCGACAGCGGGAAGGGATTCATTGATGCTCAGGCAGTGATTGCCCAGCGTCTGGGTGAAATTGAGTTCCAGCATGATTATTTCCCCGTCCGTTCGCGGCTCAGTTTCGCCAGCCATTCTGATATCAGCAGGGAAACCAGCGCCAGCACGATGGAAATCAGGCACAGCCGCGCGGCCGCGCCTTCACCGCCCGGGGTCTGGATCAGGGTATACATCGCAGAAGGAATGGTGCGCGTTTCGCCCGGAATGTTCGACACAAAGGTAATCGTGGCCCCAAATTCGCCGAGCGAACGGGCAAAGGCCAGCACGGTCCCGACGATAATGCCCGGCAGCATCAGCGGCAGCGTGATGGTGAAAAACACCCGCCAGCGCCCTGCTCCGAGCGTACGTGCCGCCTGCTCAAGCTTGATATCGACGCCTTCCAGCGCGAGACGAATGGCACGCACCATCAGCGGGAACGACATCACCGCGGCGGCGAGCACCGCGCCGCGCCAGCTAAAGGCAAAGGTCAGACCAAACCAGTCGTACAGCCAGGCGCCGATAAAACCGCGCCGCCCCATCGCAATCAGCAATAAATAACCGACCACAACCGGGGGTAACACCAGAGGAAGATGGATGAGGCTGTCGAGCAGCGCTTTGCCTGGAAAATTACGCCGCACCAGCAGCCAGGCAAAGAAGATCCCAAAGGGTAAGCTGAACACCACCGCCAGGGATGAGACTTTCAGGCTCAGCATTACCGCCTGCCATTCGGGATCGCTCAGTATCATTCGTGCGTCGTAAATCCGTACTGTTTAAAGATGGCCGCTGCCTGCGGGCCTTTCAGATAATCGTAGAAAGCGTTTACCGTGGCGTTATTATGCCCGTCGGTGATGGCCATCGGGTATTCCACTTTTTTATGGGAATCCTCGGGGAAGGTTCCGACAACTTTAACGCCTTTGCTGGCTACGGCATCAGAACCGTAAACGATGCCCAGCGGCGCTTCGTTACGTTCCACCAGCGCCAGTGCACCGCGCACGTCTTCGGCCGGAGCCAGTTTCGGTGACAGGGTATCCCATGCGCCAAGCTTGGTCAGCGCTTCTTTGGCGTAGATGCCCGCCGGAACGTGGTCCGGATCGCCTACTGCCATGCGGCCGCCTTTCAACAGGCTGGTCCAGTTGGTTTTCGCATCAATGGTGAATTCGCCCTGCTCGCTGGCTTTCGGCGCGACCACCACCAGGCTGTTGCCGAGCAGCGTTTTACGGGTCGCCGTATCAATGGCTTTTTTCTCTACCGCGTAATCCATCCACTTCTGGTCAGCAGAAATAAACAGGTCGGCTGGCGCACCCGCTTCAATCTGGCGCGCCAGGGTCGAGGAGGAAGCAAAAGAAGATACGACATCAACGTTCTTCTCTTTTTTATATTCTTTAGCAATGTCCTGCATCGCGTTGGTGAGCGAGGCGGCTGCGAAAACGGTAATTTTGCCTGTATCTGCCGCCGCAGCGTGACCAACAACCGCAAGGGATAATGTAGCGCCCGCAAAAAGGCGTAACCATGTACGTTCCATCTGTAACTCCTGTGAGTATCGTTATGTACTCAATAATATAACGATAACAGTAGGGTTTTCCCAGCGCAAAATGGCGGTTCTTCTGAGGTACTATCGGCAGTAAGAAGAGGAACTTAAATGAGAAGAGAGAATAAAAAAACGCCCGGCGGTGCCGGGCGTCTCGAAATCAATGGTTTTGCTGGCGGCCATTTTCTTTGTGGCCAACGTTCGACAGAACGTTAAATACTTCACCCAGACCGTAAATCAGCCCCAGGATGATAGCCATCACCACGGGAACCATGATTAAGGCAAATACCAGACTTTTCAACAACTCTAACATGGTCAGCTCCAGACATTGTGATTCCTTCATTGTAACCCGATAATCAGGAAATTCACTCCCCTTTTGTGCGGTGCCCTGTGCAATAATATCGCTGTGCGAACCCCTAACATCAGAGCAGGACATTGATATGCAGGCCGAAATTCTTCTTACCCTAAAACTCCGGCAGCGTCTTTTCGCCGATCCGCGGCGTATATCATTGCTGAAGCAGATAGCCATTACCGGCTCCATCAGCCAGGGGGCAAAGAATGCCGGGATCAGCTACAAGAGCGCCTGGGACGCCATCAATGAAATGAATCAACTGAGCGAACAGCCGCTGGTTGACCGTGCGACCGGGGGCAAAGGCGGTGGCGGCGCGGTTCTCACCCGCTACGGCCAGCGCCTGATTCAGCTCTACGACCTGCTCGCACAAATTCAGCAGAAAGCGTTCGACGTGCTCAGCGATGACGACGCTCTGCCGCTGAACAGCCTGCTGGCCGCCATTTCGCGCTTTTCCCTGCAAACCAGCGCCCGTAATCAATGGTTCGGTACCATCACCCGTCGCGACCACCAGCAGGTGCAGGAGCATGTCGACGTGCTGCTTGCCGACGGCGAAACCCGCCTGAAAGTGGCGATCACTTCCCAAAGCGGTGAACGTCTTGGCCTGGAAGAAGGCAAAGAAGTGCTGGTGCTGTTGAAAGCGCCCTGGGTGGGCATTACGCGTGATGCAAAGATTGCGCAAGCCGCCGACAATCAGCTCGCCGGCGTTATCAGCCATATCGAGCGCGGCAGCGCGCAATGCGAGGTGCTGATGACCCTGCCCGACGGACAGGTGCTTTGCTCGACGATGACAATGGAAGAAGCACAGGATTTACACGAAGGTGAATCGGCCCTCGCGTGGTTTAACGCCGACCGGGTTATCCTCGCCACCCTCTGCTGATGGCTTGACTTTAGCCTCCAGAAGACGTATCCCTGATAAAAATCGCTGCAATAAACGGGATACACAATGTCATCATTGCAAATTTCGCAAGGCACGTTTCGTCTTAGCGATACTAAAACCCTCTCCATTGAGAATTTAACGCTGCGCTCGGGCGAGTCCTGGGCGTTTGTCGGCAGCAACGGCAGCGGAAAATCTGCGCTGGCGCGAGCGCTGTCGGGCGAACTGACACTGTTGTCCGGCGGGCGTGAAAGCGCGTTCACGCGGACCACTCGCCTTTCATTCGAACAGCTGCAAAAACTGGTCAGTGACGAATGGCAACGCAACAATACCGATTTGCTCAGCCCTGGCGAAGATGACACCGGCCGCACTGCCGCAGAAATCATTCAGGAAGACGTGAAAGATGCAGCGCGCTGCCAGGCGCTCGCCAGTCGCTTTGGCATTAGCTACTTACTGGAACGCCGCTTTAAATACCTTTCCACCGGTGAAACCCGCAAAACGCTGCTGTGCCAGGCGCTGATGAGCAACCCCGATTTGCTGATCCTCGACGAACCGTTTGACGGGCTGGACGTGGCCTCGCGTCAGGCGCTGGCGGAACTGCTGGCAACGCTGCATCACGACGGCATCACCCTGGTGCTGGTGTTGAATCGCTTCGATGAGATCCCTGATTTCGTACAATTTGCAGGCGTGCTCGCTGACTGTACGCTGCTGGAAACCGGCACCAAAAAAGCGCTGCTTGAGCAGGCGCTGGTCGCCCAACTGGCGCACAGTGAAAAACTGACCGGTATTGCGCTGCCAGAACCCGATGCACCGTCTGCACGCCTTTCGCTTCCGGAAGATGAGCCGCGAATTGTGCTCAATCACGGCTGTGTGTCGTATAACGACAAACCCATCATCGACGACCTGAGCTGGACGGTAAACGCCGGCGAACACTGGCAGATTGTCGGCCCGAACGGCGCCGGGAAATCTACCCTGTTGAGCCTGGTCACCGGCGATCATCCGCAGGGCTACAGCAACGATTTGACGCTGTTTGGCCGTCGGCGCGGTAGCGGGGAAACCATCTGGGATATCAAAAAACATATCGGTTATGTCAGCAGCAGCCTGCATCTGGATTACCGCGTCAGCACCAACGTGCGTAACGTTATCCTCTCCGGTTTTTTCGATTCCATTGGGATTTATCAGGCGGTATCTGACAAGCAGCACAAGCTGGCTCAGGGCTGGCTGGAAATTCTGGGCATCGACAACCGCACCGCTGATACCCCCTTCCATAGCCTGTCGTGGGGACAACAGCGGCTGGCGTTGATCGTTCGCGCACTGGTGAAGCACCCCACTCTGCTGATTCTGGATGAACCGCTTCAGGGACTGGATCCGCTCAATCGCCAGCTGGTACGGCGCTTTATCGACGTTTTGATTGGTGAAGGCAAAACCCAGCTGCTGTTCGTGTCACACCACGCCGAAGACGCGCCGGATTGCATTACGCATCGTCTGGAATTTGTGTCACAGACGGAAGGCTACGTCTACGCCGTCGGTCCTTTGTAACTCTTATGCCCGCATCGGGAGCCTCGTGCTCCCGCTTTTCGGATAAAGAGTATCCCCCCTTCGTACCTGCCTTGATTTATAATGCAAAACGTTCGGCATTCAGGATGGAAACTGGCTGTGTAAACGATTCCACTAATCTATTCCATGTCACACTTTTTGCATCTCTGTTATGCTAGTCTTATTACATACCATAAGCCTGATGGAGCGAAAAATGAGAGTACTGGTTACGGGTGGTAGCGGTTACATAGGCAGTCATACTTGCGTGCAATTACTGAAACAAGGCCACGACGTCATCATTCTGGATAACCTCTGTAACAGTAAGCGCAGCGTGTTACCGGTGATTGAACGCCTGGCAGGCAAACAGGCCGTTTTCGTAGAAGGCGATATTCGCAACGAAGCGCTGATGACCGAAGTATTGCACGATCACGCGATTGACACCGTTATCCATTTCGCCGGGCTGAAAGCCGTGGGCGAGTCCGTCGAGAAGCCGCTGGAATACTACGATAACAACGTTAACGGAACCCTGCGGTTAATCGCCGCCATGCGCGCCGCGAACGTTAAAAATTTCATTTTCAGCTCTTCCGCCACCGTCTACGGTGACCAGCCAAAAATCCCATACGCTGAAAGTTTCCCTACCGGCACCCCACAAAGCCCGTACGGCAAAAGCAAACTGATGGTTGAACAAATCCTGACCGACCTGCAAAAAGCGCAGCCGGAATGGAGCATTGCGCTGCTGCGCTACTTCAACCCGGTTGGGGCGCATCCGTCAGGCGATATGGGTGAAGACCCTCAGGGCATTCCGAATAACCTGATGCCGTATATCGCGCAGGTTGCCGTCGGTCGTCGTGAATCGCTGGCCATTTTTGGTAACGACTACCCGACCGAAGACGGCACCGGCGTGCGCGACTATATCCACGTGATGGACCTGGCCGACGGCCACGTTACCGCGAT
Source organism: Scandinavium hiltneri (assembly GCF_024764835.1). Classification (GTDB taxonomy): domain Bacteria; phylum Pseudomonadota; class Gammaproteobacteria; order Enterobacterales; family Enterobacteriaceae; genus Scandinavium; species Scandinavium hiltneri. The sequence continues at coordinate 614,548 of NZ_JALIGE010000076.1, forward strand.
GGAAAAACTGGCTGAAAAACCAGGCGTACACATTTACAACCTCGGTGCCGGCGTCGGCAGCAGCGTGCTGGACGTGGTTAACGCCTTCAGCAAAGCCTGCGGCAAACCGGTCAATCATCACTTCGCCCCGCGTCGCGATGGCGATCTCCCGGCCTATTGGGCCGATGCGAGCAAAGCTGACCGCGAACTCGGCTGGCATGTTACCCGTACTCTCGACGAAATGGCGCAGGATACCTGGCACTGGCAATCGCGTCATCCGCAGGGTTACACCGACTAAGGACCTGTCATGACGCAATTTAACCCCGTCGATCATCCGCACCGCCGTTTTAACCCGTTAACCGGGCAGTGGATCCTCGTCTCTCCGCACCGCGCAAAGCGTCCCTGGCAGGGGGCGCAAGAAACGCCTGCCAAACAAACGCTGCCGAAACACTCCCCTGACTGTTTCCTGTGTCCAGGCAATACCCGCGTCACTGGCGATACCAACCCCCAGTACACCGGTACTTACGTGTTTACCAACGACTTTGCCGCGCTGATGACCGATACGCCAGACGCACCGCAAAACGTCGATCCGCTGATGCGCAGTGAAAGCGCTCGCGGCACCAGTCGCGTTATTTGCTTCTCACCCGATCACAGCAAAACGCTGCCTGAACTGAGCGTCAGCGCGCTGGAAGAAGTGGTTCAAACCTGGCAGCAGCAGACGGCGGAGTTGGGTGAGCAGTATCCATGGGTGCAGGTTTTTGAGAATAAAGGCGCGGCGATGGGCTGCTCCAACCCGCATCCGCACGGCCAGGTTTGGGCTAACAGCTTTTTACCGAACGAAGCCGAGCGCGAAGACCGACTGCAAAAGGCCTATCTCGACGAGCAGGGTTCGCCGATGCTGGTCGACTATGCGCAGCGTGAACTGGCTGACGGCAGCCGGACCATCCTCGAAACCGATCACTGGCTGGCGGTGGTGCCCTACTGGGCTGCCTGGCCGTTCGAAACGCTGCTGCTGCCAAAAGCGCATGTGCTGCGTATTACCGATTTAACCGATGCTCAACGCAGTGATTTGGCGTTAGCGTTGAAAAAACTGACCAGCCGTTACGACAACCTGTTCCAGTGCTCCTTCCCTTACTCGATGGGCTGGCACGGCGCGCCGTTCAATGGCGAAGATAATTCTCATTGGCAGCTCCACGCCCATTTCTATCCGCCGCTGCTGCGCTCGGCCACCGTGCGCAAATTCATGGTCGGCTATGAAATGCTGGCAGAAACCCAGCGCGACCTGACGGCAGAACAAGCCGCCGAACGTCTGCGCGCCGTCAGTGACGTCCACTATCGCGAATCAGGAGTATAAAAATAATGAGTCTGAAAGAGAAAACCCTGTCCCTGTTTGCTGAAAAATTTGGCTACCCTGCCAACCATACAATTCAGGCGCCTGGCCGCGTGAACCTGATCGGCGAACACACCGACTACAACGATGGTTTCGTGCTGCCCTGCGCCATTGATTACCAGACGGTGATCAGCTGCTCGCCGCGTGAAGACAGAACCGTGCGTGTCATCGCAGCCGATTACGAAAACCAGACCGACGAATTCTCGCTTGATGCGCCAATCATCAGCCACGATACCCAGCAGTGGTCCAACTACGTGCGCGGCGTGGTGAAACATCTGCAAAAGCGCAACCGCAATTTCGGCGGTGTAGATATGGTCATCAGCGGCGACGTGCCGCAGGGCGCTGGCCTGAGCTCTTCTGCATCGCTGGAAGTGGCGGTCGGTACTGTTTTCCAGCAGCTGTACCATCTGCCGCTCGACGGCGCGCAAATTGCGCTGAACGGTCAGGAAGCGGAGAACCAGTTTGTCGGCTGTAACTGCGGCATTATGGATCAACTGATTTCAGCCCTGGGTAAGAAAGATCACGCGCTGTTGCTGGACTGTCGCTCGCTCGGAACCAAAGCCGTATCGATGCCGAAAGGCGCGGCGGTTATCATCATTAACAGTAATTTCAAACGCACCCTGGTTGGCAGCGAGTACAACACCCGCCGCGAGCAGTGTGAAACCGGCGCCCGCTTCTTCCAGCAGCCTGCTTTGCGCGATGTGTCGCTGGAAAAATTCAACGCCGTGGCGCATGAGCTGGACCCTATCGTTGCCAAACGCGTGCGTCACGTACTGACCGAAAACGCCCGCACCGTCGAAGCCGCGTCCGCGCTGGAAAAAGGCGACCTGAAACGCATGGGCGAACTGATGGCAGAGTCACACGCGTCAATGCGCGATGATTTTGAAATCACCGTTCCACAGATTGATACGCTGGTCGAGATTGTGAAAGCCACTATCGGCGATCAGGGCGGTGTGCGTATGACCGGCGGTGGTTTTGGCGGCTGCATCGTGGCGCTGGTACCAGAAGCGCTGGTGCCGACGGTGAAAGAGGCCGTCGCTAAGCAATACGAAGCGAAAACCGGCATCAAAGAAACCTTCTACGTCTGCAAAGCATCACAAGGAGCGGGCCAGTGCTAAAAGAAATTCCCACTCTGGCGCCAGATGGCCTGCCCTTCCGCCTGCTGACCCTACGCAATAGCGCGGGGATGGTAGTGACATTAATGGACTGGGGTGCAACGCTGTTGTCCGCGCGCATTCCGATGCAGGACAGTTCGGTACGCGAAGCTCTTCTCGGCTGCGCCAGCCCGGAACAGTATCCGCAGCAGGCGGCGTTTTTGGGTGCGTCGATTGGCCGTTACGCCAACCGTATCGCCGACAGCCGTTTTACCCTCACCGGCACGACCTATGAACTGGCCCCGAGTCAGGGCCCGAACCAGCTGCACGGTGGCCCGGAAGGGTTTGATAAGCGTCGCTGGCAGGTTGTGAATCAGAATGATGAATCAGTGTTGTTCGCGCTGGAATCTGCCGATGGTGACCAGGGTTTCCCAGGAAATCTTAGCGCCACGGTGCATTACCGTCTGACCGAAGACAACCGTATTGCCATTGAATACCGTGCCACGGTGGATAAAGCCTGCCCGGTAAACCTGACCAACCACGTCTATTTCAACCTTGATGGTGATCAGAGCGATGTGCGCAAGCATAAGCTGCACATTGCGGCAGAGGCATATCTGCCGGTAGATAACATGGGCATTCCGCGCACCGGTCTGAAAGACGTGGCGCAAACCAGCTTCGATTTCCGCCAGCCCAAAATCATTGCCAGCGAGTTCCTGAGCGATGACGATCAGCGTCAGATGAAAGGCTACGACCATGCCTTTTTACTCTCGACCCAGGGCGAACTGTCGCAGGCCGCCGCGACCGTCTGGTCTGCGGATGAAAAGCTGCAGCTGAAAGTCTACACCACCGCGCCGGCGCTTCAGTTCTACACCGGTAATTATCTCGGCGGCACACTGTCGCGTGAAACCGAGCCGTATGCCGACTGGCAAGGGCTGGCGCTGGAAAGCGAATGTCTGCCTGACAGCCCAAATCACCCGGAATTCCCACAGCCAGACTGCGTGCTGCTGCCGGGGGAAGAATACGTCAGCATCACCGAATACCAGTTTACCTCGTTGTAATCTCTGCCCTCCGTCCGGAGGGCTTTTTTTCGCCAGATTGCTGAAAGTAGCGCCAGTCACCGACAAAAAGACAACGTCCAATTCACAAGCCGCTTACACTACGTCGCTATTTTCGCTATGGTTAAGGATAAGCGTTGCCGTCCGTCGCGAGGCGGCAATATAATGAGAATTGTTATCATTCAATCTAGTTCAGGAGTAACGGTATGGCTGTAACTAAGCTTGTGCTTGTTCGCCACGGCGAAAGCCAGTGGAATAATGAAAACCGCTTCACCGGTTGGTATGATGTTGATCTGTCTGAGAAAGGTGTTGGCGAAGCGAAAGCAGCAGGGAAACTGTTGAAGGACGAAGGCTTCAGCTTTGATTTTGCTTACACCTCTGTGCTGAAACGTGCCATCCACACCCTGTGGAACGTACTGGACGAACTGGACCAGGCCTGGCTGCCGGTTGAGAAATCCTGGAAACTGAACGAGCGTCACTACGGTGCGCTGCAGGGTCTGAACAAAGCAGAAACCGCTGAAAAATACGGTGATGAGCAGGTTAAGCAGTGGCGTCGTGGTTTTGCCATCACCCCGCCAGAACTGACCAAAGATGACGAGCGTTACCCGGGCCACGATCCGCGCTACGCGCAGCTGACCGACAAAGAGCTGCCGGTAACAGAAAGCCTGGCGCTGACTATCGACAGGGTTGTGCCTTACTGGAACGAAACCATTCTGCCACGCCTGAAAAGCGGCGAGCGCGTGATCATCGCCGCTCACGGTAACTCCCTGCGTGCCCTGGTGAAATACCTGGACCACATGGGTGAAGACGAAATTCTCGAACTGAACATCCCAACTGGCGTACCGCTGGTGTATGAGTTCGACGAAAACTTCAAGCCTATCAAACACTACTATCTGGGTAATGCTGACGAAATCGCTGCTAAAGCAGCTGCCGTTGCGAACCAGGGTAAAGCGAAGTAAGTTTTCGCCAGGCGTAAAAAAAGCGTGGAGCGTTCCACGCTTTTTTATGGTTCATCGCGGTTAAGCGTGAACCTTTTTTATTGCCCGCTATTCCGCAATTCCGCCCGTTTTACCGGGCATTAAGCTTATCCGCGACGCGCTTTAACGGCGTTAGCCAGCTGGCGCAGCACCGCGTCGGTGTCGTCCCAGCCAATGCAGGCATCGGTGATGCTTTTGCCGTAGGTCAGCGGCTCACCGCCTTCCAGATTCTGGTTACCTTCCACCAGATGGCTTTCAATCATCACGCCGACAATCGCTTTCTCGCCAGAAGCAATCTGACCCGAAACGTCGGTCGCCACGTCCATCTGCTTTTTGAATTGCTTGCTGGAGTTGGCGTGACTGAAATCGATCATCACCTGCGATGGCAGGCCTGCTTTCTGCAGCCCTTCTTTGACCATTGCCACGTGATGCGCGCTATAGTTTGGCTCTTTACCACCACGCAGGATGATGTGGCAGTCGCCATTCCCGCTGGTGTTCACAATCGCCGAATGGCCCCACTTGGTGACCGACAGGAAACAGTGCGGCGCACCGGCAGCATTGATCGCGTCAATCGCCACTTTAATGGTGCCATCAGTACCGTTCTTGAAACCAACCGGGCAGGAAAGACCGGAAGCCAGTTCACGATGAACCTGAGATTCCGTCGTGCGCGCACCGATTGCGCCCCAGCTCATCAGGTCAGCCATGTACTGCGGGGTAATCATGTCGAGGAACTCACCCGCCGCTGGCAAACCGCTGTCGTTGATTTCCAGCAGCAGCTTACGCGCAATACGCAGGCCGTCGTTGATCTGGAAGCTGTTGTCCATGTGCGGATCGTTAATCAGCCCTTTCCAGCCCACGGTGGTACGCGGCTTCTCGAAATAGACGCGCATGACAATTTCCAGCTCGCCTTTCAGCTCATCGCGCAGCGTGAGCAGACGGTTCGCGTATTCCTTCGCCGCCACAGGATCGTGAATCGAGCACGGACCAATCACCACCAGCAGGCGATCGTCGTTACCTTTGAGGATCTTGTGGATCGCTTTACGGGCGTGAGACACCGTATTGGCCGCATTCTCAGTGGCAGGGAATTTCTCAAGGAGCGCTACAGGAGGTAATAACTCATTGATCTCTTTAATGCGTAAGTCGTCGTTCTGATAATTCATGATCTTTCCAGCGTTGCCATACTTATATAATTGAGTGCAATGCCTTCAATCTAACTTGTCGGCCTGAAAGTGTAAACGGGCTTTTACACTCGAGCAGGATAATTCCTGGAATCCCCCTGAAAAACGCCAGAAAGTAGCGAGAAGTGAGATGTCCGCTACACTTTTTAAGTGTAAATCCTGAGATTTGAATCTTTAACGGGATTCCAGTCTGACATAAATCAGTATTGCGGAATCTTTAGCCATGGCGCGACGCGCACAGGCAGTTATGCACTGTTGGAAGAAGTTATCCGACCTAACGACCATAACAGGAGCATCCCCATGAAAAACAATACACTGGCAACGCTTTTCCTGACAGCAACCCTTTCGATGATGAGCGGGGCGGCTTTCGCTGCCGACAGCGCTTCCGATAACAACGGCCAGGCGAACTCTGCGGCCGATGCGGGTCAGATGGCACCCGATGCCCATCAGAATATTGCGCCAAATGGCGTCGATAACAGCAATGTGAACACGCAGTCCAGCGGCACCATGTTGCACCCGAACGGATCCAGCAGTGATGCGCAGCACATGAGCAAAGATGAGATCCACAAAAACTCGATGTGTAAAGACGGTAAGTGCCCTGATATCAATAAGAAAGTTGAAACCGGTGACGGCATGAACAACGATGTGAATACCAAAACTGATGGTACGACGCAGTAATCCCTGTTCCGCCCTACCCCAAAAAGGAGAGCCCTGCTCTCCTTTATTATTTGTATGCGAAATGGCGAAATATCTGTAATCATGTCATGCACTAACACTTAAATTTTGCAGGATTTGTGTATGGCGCATTCACATTCCCACACCCCATCACCGCAGACCGATAACGGCAACGCTCGCCGTTTGCTACTGGCGTTCCTCATTACCGCAGGCTTTATGGTAGTCGAAGTGATCGGCGGGCTTATCTCCGGTTCACTGGCGCTGCTGGCCGATGCCGGGCACATGCTGACCGACGCCGCCGCGTTGATGTTCGCACTGATGGCGGTGCATTTCGCTCGCCGACCACCGAATTCACGCCACACCTTTGGCTGGATGCGACTGACGACCCTCGCTGCGTTTGTGAACGCGATCGCTTTGGTATTGATAACGGTCCTGATTGTCTGGGAAGCGATCGTGCGTTTCCGCCATCCGCAGCCTGTCGCTGGCGCAACCATGATGGTCATCGCCGTGGCGGGTCTGTTAGCCAATATTCTGTCGTTCTGGATTTTGCATCGCGGGAGCGAGGAGAAAAACCTGAACGTGCGCGCCGCGGCCCTGCATGTTCTCGGTGATTTGCTCGGTTCTGTGGGAGCAATTGTCGCGGCCATCGTCATCCTGACCACCGGCTGGACGCCCATTGACCCGATTTTGTCTATTCTGGTGTCATGCCTGGTGCTGCGCAGCGCCTGGCAACTGCTGAAAGAGAGCGTGAATGAACTGCTGGAAGGTGCGCCCGGCTCGCTGGATATTAGCGCGCTCAAGCGCGGGCTGCGCCGCGAAATCCCGGAAGTTCGCGATGTGCATCATGTTCACATCTGGCTGGTCGGTGAAAAACCGGTGATGACCTTACACGTGCACGTGATCCCGCCGCACGATCACGACGGGCTGCTGGATAAAATTCAGCACTATCTGGAACATAATTACCAGATAGCGCATGCCACTATCCAGATGGAATATCAGCCCTGCAGCGGCCCAGAATGCCATCTTCACGAGGCACAGGCCGAACACGCGCATCATCACCATCATTAATGGTAAAGCGCGCGAGAGCCTCGTTCACGCGCGCTATTTATCCACATCCGACTCCCATTCAGTGCGATAAACGTCAGCAGAAGATATTCTAGCGACATCGCATACACACCCTGTCGCGCAAAAATCACCACGCTGATAACGTTGATAATCACCCACAGTAGCCAGTTTTCGACGTATTTGCGGGTCATCAGGATCATCGCCACAATCGACAACACCATCATGCAGGAATCCCAGAACGGGAAGGCATCCGGCTGCAGTTCAGGCATCGCGACGTTAAGCCCCACGGTTTGCATGATAGAAACCGCCACACGAGTCAGGAAAGCAAAAACAGGATTGATAAACACCGTCATCAGCCCGATGGCCACCACGCACACCGCCAGCCAGCCAAGCGCTTTGCGTAATGGCAGCCAGCGGATTTGCAATTCAGCCTGATTCTGGCTGGTTTGCCGCGACCACGCGTACCAGCCGTAGATATTCGCCACGAAGAAAAACAGCTGCAGTAATAGGCTGGCATAGAGTTGAATCTGGTAGAAGATTATCGCAAACAGCGTGACGTTCAGCAGGCCAAACGCGTAGTTGCTGATTTTCTCAAGGCTGGCAAGCCAGATACAGAGCAGGCCGGCCACGGTTCCTACCGCTTCAATCCACGACAGATCATAACCGCCAGTGCCAATCGGGATATGTATCAGAATGTTTTGTGTACTGAAGAAATCCATTTTATCTCCGTCCTGTCAGCCAAAAGCGTTTTTATGGGCGTGTTTATGAACGTGTCTATGAACGTAGTGTAGCCGCAAAATCCAGCATGCGGTTAAGGGGCAGCAGAGCACGCTCTCGCAGCGCGGCATCAACATGTATCTCGTGTTCAGCGCCACCGTGCTCCAGGCCGTCTGCAATGGCTTTCAGGCCGTTCATTGCCATCCACGGACAATGTGCACAGCTACGACAGGTCGCGCCCTCTCCCGCCGTTGGTGCTTCCAGCAATTCTTTCTCGGGTACCGCCTGCTGCATCTTGTAGAAAATCCCACGGTCGGTGGCGACGATAAGCTGCGGATTAGGCAACGTTTTCGCGGCCGTGATCAGCTGGCTGGTTGAGCCTACCGCGTCGGCCATATCCACAATCGACTGTGGCGACTCAGGATGGACCAGAATCGCCGCCTCAGGATAAAGCGCCTTCATGCGAGCCAGTGCCTGCGTTTTAAACTCGTCATGCACGATACACGCGCCCTGCCAGCAAAGGACGTCTGCGCCGGTCTGCTTTTGGACGTAGCGACCGAGATGACGGTCCGGCGCCCAGATAATTTTCTCTCCGAGGCTATCCAGATGCTCAATCAGTTCAACGGCAATGCTCGACGTGACCACCCAGTCAGCTCGTGCTTTGACCGCGGCGGAGGTGTTGGCGTAGACCACCACGGTGCGATCCGGGTGGGCATCACAGAATTTATTGAATTCATCAATCGGGCAGCCCAGGTCAAGTGAGCATTCTGCGTTCAGCGTCGGCATCAGAATGGTTTTTTCCGGGCTGAGGATTTTTGCCGTTTCGCCCATGAAGCGCACGCCTGCGACCAGCAACGTGGAAGCCGAGTGCCGGGCACCGAAACGCGCCATCTCGAGGGAGTCTGAAATACAGCCGCCCGTTTCTTCTGCCAACTGCTGAATTTCCGGGTCGGTATAGTAGTGCGCGACCATTACCGCATCTTTCTCTTTAAGGAGACGCTTTATCTTTTCGCGATAAAACTGCTTTTCATCTGCGCTGAGTGGCACGGGCTTCGGCGGGAAAGGATAAATTGCGGCTTCAGGATCAAACATTACGCTCATCTTGGGCTTCTCGTTTTACTGGCTTAACCAAACCAACACCAATTAGCCGTGTTTTGTGAGCACAGAGGTGATGGTGTTTTATATACTAAACAAGATAGCGAAAATCTGGAGAATTGTCGTGGGGAATTTGTTGAAACGCAGAAAAGCAAAAAGGCGCCTTTAGGGCGCCTTTCTACATTGGTGGGTCGTGCAGGATGACTCGCTTCGCTCACCCTTCGGGCCGTCGCCGCAAACGGCTCCGTTGTCTCACTGCGTTCGGCTCGAACCTGCAGCAGGTTCTCATCCTGCCCGAATCGCATATAGCAAAAAGGCGCCTTTAGGGCGCCTTTCTACATTGGTGGGCCGTGCAGGATTCGAACCTGCGACCAATTGATTAAAAGTCAACTGCTCTACCAACTGAGCTAACGACCCCTTTCGGGATTTTCTTCGAAGACGCCACCGTGTAGATGGTGGGTCGTGCAGGATTCGAACCTGCGACCAATTGATTAAAAGTCAACTGCTCTACCAACTGAGCTAACGACCCATAAGGTCTTGCTTCGAAGATATACTGCTTTTACTCGGCACCAATAGTTAAATTGGTGGGTCGTGCAGGATGACTCGACTTCGTCTCGCCCTACGGGCCGTTGCATAGCAACGTTATCCTTCACGCTTAACACCTGAGTAAGATGTTAAATTGGTGGGTCGTGCAGGATTCGAACCTGCGACCAATTGATTAAAAGTCAACTGCTCTACCAACTGAGCTAACGACCCGAGTGGTGGGTGATGACGGGATCGAACCGCCGACCCCCTCCTTGTAAGGGAGGTGCTCTCCCAGCTGAGCTAATCACCCGATACTGCGCTGGATACTGGCTTACTAACTAAGTGGTGGGTCGTGCAGGATGACTCGACTTCGTCTCGCCCTACGGGCCGTTGCTCGCGCAACGTTATCCTTCACGTTTTACAATCGCATCCACTAAACGATTGGTGGGTCGTGCAGGATTCGAACCTGCGACCAATTGATTAAAAGTCAACTGCTCTACCAACTGAGCTAACGACCCACTATTTCCGCGGCTTTCAGGATGTTTGATATCCCTTGGCAACGGCGGCATATATTACTGGTTTCAGATTTGAGCGCAACTAAAATTTCGAACAACTGCACTTAACTGCTTATGATTCAGGCGGCATGACCAGAAATACTTCAATTTCAGGTCATGCCGTAAGCATCAGAGTCCACTCAGGCGTTTTTGCGCTTGTTTTGCGCCTTCAGTGCCTGGGTATTTGGTGACCACCTGCTGATAAACCGCTTTGGCTTTCGCAGTGTCGCCTTTGTCCTGCATGATGACGCCGACTTTAAACATCGCATCTGCAGCTTTCGGGGATTTCGGGTAATTTTTCACCACAGAGGCAAAATAAAACGCCGCATCATCTTTTTTACCCTTGTTGTAATTCAGCTGTCCAAGCCAATAATTGGCATTCGGCTGATAAGTCGAATCAGGGTATTTTTTGATGAAGTTCTGGAATGCTGCAATCGCATCATCCTGACGAGAGCTGTCTTTCACCAGCGCTATCGCCGCGTTGTAATCCGTATTGGCATCACCACTTTGCACCGGCACACCGGACGCTACAGCGCCTGCTGCTGGCGCTGAAGTGGCTGCTGTCGCAGTCCCACTCTGATCGCCCGCTGCTGGCTGTGCTGGCGTCGCAGTAGCGCCGCTGCTCATCCCATCAAGCTGGGTCTGGATCTGCTTTTGGCGATCCACGGCCTGATTGAGCTGATATTGGCTTTCCTGAATTTGACCACGCAGGGAATCAATATCGGCCTGGTTGTCCTGGAGCTGCTGCTGGAGTTGAGTCAAAAGTTGACTATGAGCGTTGGAAATACGCTCGAGTTGAGTGACACGGTCTTCGACCGAGCCTGAGCCGACACTACTGATTGGCGCCTGAGCATTAGCGGCCCAAGGGGCCGCTATGCCAACCAGTAACGACAGACTCAACAAATGATGTCTGAAGTTACTGCTCATGCAATTCTCTTAGTAAACCAGTACGGCACGACGGTTTTTGGAGTAAGCCGCTTCGTCGTGACCCAGTACTGCAGGTTTTTCTTTACCGTAAGAAACGATGGAGATCTGATCAGCTGAAACGCCTTTACCCTGCAGGTACATTTTAACAGCGTTTGCACGACGTTCGCCCAGGGCGATGTTGTACTCAGGAGTACCACGTTCGTCAGCATGACCTTCTACGGTGACTTTGTAAGATGGGTTGCTACGCAGGAAGTTTGCGTGCGCGTCCAGCATCGCAGCGAAGTCAGAACGGATATCGTACTTGTCAAGATCGAAGTAAACGATGTTGTTCTGCTGCAGCTGCTGCATCTGCAGACGAGCTTGCTCTTCGGAAGACATGTTGCCTTGACCGTTAGCGTCCATACCAGTGCCGGCACCAGTCATGCCTTCGCCGCTCTGATCGTTGCTTGCATTCTTGTTGGAAGAACACGCCGCGATAGCCATAACTGGCAGAGCGATCATCAGTCCTTTCAGCACTTTGTTCAGTTGCATTTCTTTGATTCCTATAATATTCAATTAATTATTATTACAGATACGGCGACCAGGCAGGGAATTTAACCTGTCCATCAGTAGCCGGAAGACGCGCTTTGAAACGCCCATCCGTAGAAACCAGATTCAGCACAGATCCCATCCCCTGAGAAGAGCTGTAGATAACCATTGTGCCGTTCGGTGCCAGACTTGGCGTTTCATCCAGGAACGTTGACGACAGAACCTGTACGCCACCCGCTGCCAGATCTTGTTTGGCAATGTGCTGCTGGCCATTAGCCGAACTCACCATTACCAGGAATTTACCGTCAGAGCTCACATCAGCATCCTGGTTCTGAGAACCTTCCCAGGTAATACGCTGCGGAGTACCGCCGTTAACATTAACTTTATACACCTGCGGACGACCGGCCTGGTCAGAGGTAAAGGCCAGGTTCTGACTGTCCGGGAACCAGGTTGGTTCGGTATTGTTGCTGCGACCGTTCGTAATCTGGCTGATTTGGCCCGAGCCCAGATCCATCACGTACAGGTTCAGGCTACCGGTTTTCGACAATGCGAAGGCCAGTTTAGAACCGTCAGGTGAGAACGTTGGTGCACCGTTGTGCTGCGGGAACGAAGCAACCTGGCGGATAGCGCCGTTTGCCAGCGTCTGAATAACCAGTGCTGAACGACCGCTTTCGAAGGTGACATACGCAAGCTTAGAGCCATCCGGAGACCACGCCGGAGACATCAGCGGCTGCGGAGAACGGTGAACCACAAACTGGTTGTAACCATCGTAGTCAGACACACGCAGCTCATACGGGAACTGGCCGCCGTTGGTTTGCACCACGTAAGCGATACGAGTACGGAACGCACCTTTAATACCGGTCAGCTTCTCGAACACTTCGTCACTGGCAGTATGGCCCGCATAACGCAGCCATTGCTTGTTCACTTTGTATGAGTTCTGAGCCAGAACGGTACCCGGCGCACCACCGGTATCCACCAGCTGGTAAGCAACGGTGTAAGAGCCGTCCGGGTTTGACGTAACCTGACCTACAACAACGGCATCAATGCCGAGTGCAGACCATGCCGCCGGTTGAACTTCCTGTGCGCTACCCGGCTGTTGTGGCAGACGAGAGCGATCCAGCGGGTTGAATTTACCGCTATTGCGCAGGTCAGCCGCCACAATGCCGCCGATATCTTCAGGGGCGGCACCTGGGCCTGCCCATTTAAATGGCGCAACGCCGATTGGGCGTGCCGAGTCCACCCCTTGAGTGATTTCGATACGTACTTCTGCGTGCAGCACAGCTGCCCACAGCATCAGAAAACCAAATGCTACTCGTAATGCCTGCTTCATCATATCTCCCTTATCCAGGCGGAAAGCCCACGATAATTTAGCAGAATGTTAACAAACTCAAATACACAAAACTACCAAAACCCTGTGACTTACATTAGCCAACATTCAGGCTTTCGCTGTGAGAAATCACAGTTTGAAAGCCAGTGTGGCATTCTTGATTTTTTCGTAAACAGCCTCACTCGGCGGTTTAGGAATTGTCGCTGTCTTGGCCGCTGTTAACGCCGCCTGACATAGAGCAGGATCGCCTCCAGCAGACGTGATGCTTTTCAACGTACCGTCAGGTGCAAGACTGATGTGCAAGTCACACTGTTGTCCAGCGTAAAGCCCTGCATCATAGAGACGACTTTGAATCGCCTTACTAATCTGATTGGCATAAGCGCTGATATCCGCGCCTGTCGCCCCACCATTTGCACCACTAGTACCACTATCTTTCGAAGGCGTCCCGGAGCCTTTCGCCCCACCACCGGTTTTCGGTGCATTCTTACCTGAGCTGAGATCACCCAGCAGGTCGTCAACACCAGAAGCGTCTTTTGCTTCGGCTGCTTTCTTGGCTGCGGCAGCTTTAGCCGCAGCGGCTTTGGCGGCAGCTTTTTCTGCTGCTTTCTCAGCAGCGGCAGCTTTGTCCGCAGCCGCTTTATCGGCGGCGGCTTTCTCTGCGGCAGCTGCTTTCGCCGCAGCCGCTTTTTCAGCGGCAGCGGCTTTCTTCGCGGCATCCGCGGTGGCTTTCTTCTCAGCGTCTTGCTGAGCTTTCTTCGCCGCCTCGGCTTCTGCTTTTTTCTGTGCATCCGCAGCAGCTTTCGTTGCTTCCGCTTCGGCTTTTTTCTGTGCATCCGCAGCGGCTTTCTTCGCCGCTTCTGCTGCAGCTTTTGCCTGTGAATCTGCTTTGGCTTTCGCCAATGCAGCGGCTTTTACTGCGGCTTCTTCCGCCTGCTTCTGCTGTTCCTGCGCTTTCTTCGTAGACTCTTCAGCCTGCTTCTGCGCATCGGCCTGCTTACTGGCTTCTTCCTGTGCCTTCAGACGGTCTTGTTCGAGCTGTTTCAGGCGTTCCTGTTCCGCAGCCTGCTTTTCACGCATCTCTTCCGCTTGCTGCTGCGCCTGTTTTTCACGCTGCTCTTCGGCACGACGCGCGCTGGCCTGCTGATTCTGTTGACGATTATAGTTCTGAACGACCGCACCTGGATCGACCATTACCGCGTCAATAGACGAGCCGCCGCCTCCGCCTGCCGAAGCATCTATGTGCTCATCGAACGAACTCCAAATCAGCAGTGCAATCAAAATGATATGCAGAATGACTGAAACGATGATCGCGCGTTTAAGCTTTTCGTTTTGTTGCTCGGTTGCCTTTGACACTCTCGGTTCCCAAAAACTGTTAGCCTGTCAGGCGGGTCAGATTGGCTGGGTCATTAAACCCACTGATTTCACACCCGCGCTGTGCAACAGGTTCAGCGCTTTAATGATTTCATCGTAAGGCACATCTTTCGCGCCACCGATCAGGAAGACGGTTTTCGGATTTTCTTGCAGATGACGCTGAGCTTCAGCCACCACCTGCTCTGGCGGCAATTGTGGCATCTTATCCTGACCCACATTGACGCTGTACTGTCCGATTCCGGAAACTTCCACAATCACCGGCGGATCGTCGTTGGTACTGACGGCCTGCGACTCTGTTGCATCTGGAAGATCAACTTCCACGCTCTGCGTAATGATCGGCGCTGTCGCCATGAAGATCAGCAACAGCACCAGTAACACATCAAGCAGCGGAACGATGTTAATTTCGGACTTCAGCTCGCGACGTCCGCGTCCACGACGTGCTCTGGCCATGGCTTACCCCTTGTTGCTTTCGCTGCTGGTAAATGCCTGACGGTGCAGAATCGCGGTGAACTCTTCCATGAAGTTGTCGTAGTTCAGCTCCAGTTTATTCACGCGCTGGTTCAGGCGGTTGTACGCCATTACCGCCGGGATTGCCGCGAACAGACCAATCGCCGTAGCGATCAGCGCTTCTGCTATACCCGGTGCGACCATCTGCAGCGTCGCCTGTTTTACCGCGCCGAGCGCGATGAAGGCGTGCATGATCCCCCACACCGTACCAAACAGGCCGATATACGGGCTGATGGAACCCACGGTGCCAAGGAATGGAATGTGGTTTTCAAGGTTTTCCAGTTCGCGGTTCATGGAGATACGCATCGCACGCGAGGCCCCTTCCACGACAGCTTCCGGCGCATGGCTGTTCGCCCGATGCAAACGCGCAAACTCTTTGAAACCGCTGTAGAAAATTTGCTCTGAACCGGTCAAATTATCGCGACGGCCCTGGCTCTCCTGATACAGACGAGAGAGTTCAATCCCAGACCAGAACTTGTCTTCAAACGCTTCAGCTTCGCGGCTGGCGGTGTTAAGGATGCGCGTTCTCTGGATGATGATTGCCCAGGATGCGATTGAAAAACCAATCAAAATGAACATGATAAGTTTAACCAGAAGGCTCGCCTTCAGGAACAAATCAAGGATATTCATGTCAGTCACTGCTTAAACTCCGCGACAATAGACTTGGGAAGCGCACGAGGCTTCATTAAGAGTGGATCAACACAGACAATCAGTACTTCAGCTTCGTTGAGTACCTTGTTTTCTGCGTTGACAATCCGCTGCGTGAACACGAGAGAGGTGCCCCGCATCGCTGTAATTTCCGTTTGGACTTCGAGCATGTCATCGAGTCTTGCAGCGGCGAAATACTCCAGCGTCATCTTGCGTACCACAAAGGCAACGCGTTCAGCCAACAGAACCTGCTGGCTAAAGTGATGGTGGCGCAGCATCTCAGTGCGTGCTCTTTCATAAAAAGCGACGTAGCTGGCGTGGTAAACCACACCACCGGCATCGGTGTCTTCGTAATAGACACGAACCGGCCATCGAAATATATACTGACTCATTCAGGCTGCCTCTTTGTTGGCGTCGACCACTCACCCCAGTCACTTACTGATGTAAGTTCCAGGGGATTCCCGGTCTTGCCGCCTCGACGCATCATGAATGATTTTGTATATAGCGTTGTATTCACTTTACATCCCGGTAATGCAACAAATGTGTAGGCCTTTCAAACTTCGCTACTATACGCGCGGGAATGCTGGTTTGGAATGGGAGAAAGTAAACGGAGAGTAAATTTTTATGGGCTTGAACAAGCCCATAACGATTAACGGATGTTTCTGAATCAGGCGAAGAAGAAAAACAGTCCGGCGAGGAGAACAAGGTCGGCAATCAGCGGGCAGAAAATGCCCTGCCAGTGAATCGCCTTCAGGCGAAAACCGACGCCATGAATCACTCCAGCACAAACGGCCCACATGATCAGAAAACCGTGCCAAATTTCCAGTTCACTGGTTTTCGCCGCAAAGCACGACGGGTCCCAGATAACGCACCCTGCTAAAACCAGTGCCATCAGTAACGAAAGGGCCCGTAACGGGCCCTTATCCATTACCGCATATAACATCGCGATAATTTTACTCATTAATGATCTTCTTGTTGTCCAGACTCAATGTGCTCGAGCGCCAGTGCGGTGATCACACCGAATGCACAAGCAAGCAGCGTTCCCAGAATCCATGCGAAGTACCACATACGTTGCTCCTTACTTAGTACAGAGAATGGGTGTTGCGTTCAATGTCTTCTTTGGTGATACGACCGAACATCTTCCAGTAACACCAGGTGGTGTAAAGCAGGATAATCGGAACGAACACCATGGCCGCGTAAGTCATCACGTTCAGCGTCAACTGGCTGGAGGTGGAATCCCACATGGTCATACTTGCATTCAGCATGGTGCTAGAAGGCATGATGAACGGGAACATGGCTACACCGGCAGTCAGGATGATGCACGCCAGAGTCAGTGAAGAGAAGATGAACGCCCAGGCGCCCTTCTCCATACGTGACATGACAACAGTCAGCAGCGGCAGAATCACACCCAGAGCTGGGATTGCCCAAAGAATCGGCATGTTTTTGAAGTTCACCAGCCATGCGCCTGCTTCACGAACCACTTCCTTGGTCAGCGGGTTAGACGGCGCCGTATGGTCCAGCGCAGATTTCACCACGTAGCCATCAATACCGTACATCACCCAAACGCCTGCCAGTGCGAAGCACACCAGCGTAACCAACGCTGCAACCTGAGAAGTCGCACGAGCACGCAGATGCAGCTCGCCAACGGTACGCATTTGCAGGTAGGTCGCGCCCTGAGTCAGGATCATCGCCACGCTAACAATACCGGCCAGCAGACCAAACGGGTTCAGCAGCTGGAAGAAATTGCCAGTGTAGTAAAGACGCATGTACTCATCGAGGTGGAACGGAACGCCTTGCAGCAGGTTACCGAATGCTACGCCAATCACCAGCGGTGGAACGAAGCTACCGATGAAGATGCCCCAGTCCCACATGTTGCGCCAGCGGGTGTCTTCAATCTTGGAACGGTAATCAAAACCGACCGGACGGAAGAACAATGATGCCAGCACCAGAATCATCGCCACGTAGAAACCAGAGAACGCCGCAGCGTAGATCATCGGCCAGGCGGCAAACAACGCGCCGCCTGCGGTGATCAGCCACACCTGGTTACCGTCCCAGTGCGGGGCGATGGAGTTGATCATGATTCGACGTTCGGTGTCGTTACGACCGAGGAAACGGGTGAGCATGCCCACCCCCATGTCGAAACCGTCAGCGACCGCAAAACCAATCAGCAGAACGCCAACCAGCAGCCACCAGATAAAACGCAATACTTCATAATCGAACATTTGACGACTCCTGTCTTAGCGTGCCGGCTGAGTAGACGCTGGGGTCTGCTCAAAGTGGTAACGACCGGTTTTCAGGCTGCTTGGTCCCAGACGTGCAAACTTGAACATCAGGAACATTTCAGCCACCAGGAACACGGTGTACAAACCACAGATAAGCAGCATCGAGAAAAGCAAATCGCCGGTCGTCAGTGATGAGTTCGCCACAGCGGTTGGCAGAACTTCACCGATAGCCCAAGGCTGACGGCCATATTCCGCCACAAACCAACCGGATTCGATAGCAATCCACGGCAGCGGGATCCCGTACAGCGCGGTGCGCAGCAGCCATTTTTTCTGACCGATACGGTTACGAATCACCGACCAGAACGACGCCGCAATAATCAGCAGCATAATGATGCCGCAGCCAACCATGATACGGAAGGCGAAGTACAACGGCGCTACGCGAGGAATCGAGTCTTTGGTCGCCAGCTGAATCTGTGCTTCCGTCGCGTCAGAGACGTTCGGGGTATAGCGTTTCAACAACAGACCGTAACCCAGGTCTTTTTTCACACTGTTGAACTCATCGCGAACGGTCTGATCTTTAGAACCAGAACGCAGCTGTTCCAGCAGAGAGTAAGCTTTCATCCCGTTACGGATACGCTCTTCATGCTGCGCCAGAAGGTCTTTCAGGCCAGTAACCTGTTTATCGACCGAGCGGGTAGCAATGATGCCCAGCGCGTAAGGAATTTGAATTGAGAAGTGGTTTTCCTGCGCATCCTGGTCCGGAATACCAAACAGCGTAAACGACGCCGGAGCCGGCTGCGTTTCCCATTCAGCTTCAATAGCGGCCAGTTTGGTTTTCTGCACGTCACCCATTTCGTAACCGGATTCATCACCCAGCACGATAACGGAGAGGATAGCCGCCATACCGAAGCTCGCCGCGATGGCGAAAGAGCGCTTGGCGAACGGGAAGTCGCGGTTACGCAGCATATAGTAGGAACTGATACCCAGGATGAACATTGCGCCACAAACGTAGCCGGATGCCACGGTATGAACGAATTTCACCTGTGCAACAGGGTTCAGGATAAGCTCAGAAAAGCTCACCATTTCCATGCGCATGGTTTCAAAGTTGAAGTCGGAGGCGACGGGGTTTTGCATCCAGCCGTTCGCGACGAGGATCCACAGCGCGGACATGTTTGAACCCAGCGCAACGAGCCATGTCACCGCCATATGCTGGACTTTGCCCAGACGGTCCCAACCGAAGAAGAACAGACCTACAAAGGTGGATTCGAGGAAGAAGGCCATCAGACCTTCAATGGCCAGCGGCGCACCGAAGATATCGCCCACATAGTGAGAAAAGTAAGACCAGTTAGTCCCGAACTGGAACTCCATGGTCAGACCGGTAGCCACACCCAGCGCAAAGTTGATACCAAACAACTTGCCCCAGAACTTGGTCATATCTTTATAAATCTGTTTGCCGGAAAGGACGTAAACCGTTTCCATAATCGCCAGCAGGAACGCCATACCGAGCGTCAGTGGCACAAATAGGAAGTGGTACATCGCGGTCAAGGCAAACTGTAAGCGCGACAGTTCGACTATATCTAACATCATGACTCCTTGCTCATCGCATGAAGACTCCGAGAGTGAACCCCGTTAGAAAGGATTCACACGCATGCCCCAATACAAATTGATTTGCTTCCCGCTTCGCTGCCGTTGTCACGATGTGAAAACGACGATGAGCAAAGGTTACAAATACGTTAATAAAAAACCCAAATTGATCCCTTGAATATATTACGCCGTAAAACCCTTACAATAAACAGGTTTTTATTGAGTCGGATTTACGTTTTTCGACGTTGATCAATATATAGCTAAGATGACTCATTTCGACCACTTTGATCCGCGACAATTTACCGCTTTATCGCGCATTTTTCCAAGGTTTACATCTTGATTTAAATCAATTTTACAATTGCATGTTAATTGTGTATGCATTTGATGGCGCATGGTAAAATCAATGTTAAAAACATGTTTTTATGATGGCGTAGACGGTTATCAAATAAGGACAAATTAGAATGAGAGGTCATTCATTTTTAACCACCGTCGCGATACGGTGTTGTGAAGGGTGGGATCCGGGAGCAGGTAAAAGACTTTCCCCTTTTTTCAGCGGATAAGTATAGCTGCTTTTTATTACATTTCATTCACCACAATGGGTTTTAAAAATAACACCGCAAGGTGATTATCGGATAAAACAACAACGACCACGCATTGCGTGGTCGGGTATCGTTTGCGGAGTTATTCATCAATCCTGATACGCCAGGTCCGTGATTGTCCTGGTCTGAAACGCAGCGGCTCGCCAGGAATGTGACCCCCCTCCCCTAGTGGTTCCTCATCCATGCCCGTTTCCACGCACACCGGATGATGATGATTAAACCTCATTACCGACTCACAGCATTCGCTGTCGGAGGGGTTGAACAACCGAATAATCAGCGCCTCGTCGTCTTCCGCCTTTTTCAACGCGCTGAGCTGACACCCCGTGGCCGGGAGCGTACACAGACTGAACGTTTCCGGCGCGGTAATTGCCGTCCGGTTCAGTTTCATCGCATCCCACGGGATTTTGTTGTAGCACTGCACTGGCGTCAGCCAACTGCGCGCCTGCTGCGCCACGCCGACATTCAACGCCGAGCCGCTGAACGGCAGCAGGCTGAAACGGCAATGCAGTTCGCCGCGTACCTGGGAATCCGGCACCGGCATTTTGATGCCTGAAGGACGCCCAGGGCGTAACAGTAAATCGTCTTTACCCAGCAGCCCCACGCCACGCAGCAACGTCAGGGCGAAGGCACTTTGCGTTTCACCGATAATTTCCACTTCGCGCAGACCTTCCGTGAACAGCGCCAGCCCATTCGGCCCTTGCTGAAGCGCGGCATAGTTGAGGAAATTCCACACCGGCACCGGCGCCTCTTTCCAGCCCTCTGCCTGCCAGACGTTCATCGCCGGATCCTGGACCGGGCGATTAAGCGAACCAAACTGGGTATCCGTCAGCACACTTTCCGCTTTATACGGGACGGGAATACGTACCCGTACGCGGTGATCGTCTGCCTGATTCAGCACCTTCACATCAAACTCCACCCGACGGCCGTGATGGCTGAGGGTGATGGTGGTTTCGCAGGCCAGCGACCCGCTGGCTTGGCGCGCTGAGCGTTCCGCCAGATTGAGCGGTACCGCCAGCGTAGAACGTATCAGCGCCCTGCTCTGCCACGCATCATGCTTCACCGAGTGCTGATGTGTGCCTTTCGCGCTGGTAAGTAACCACTCTTCCCGCGACGGCGAGTAGTCATACTCATCGCCGTCGTCAGAACCGTCTTCAAACTCCAGCACGCGGTCATAAACAAGCCCGCTTTCCTTATCTTCCATTTTCAGCGTGCCGTCCGCGTTAAGCGTGATTCGCCAGGCGTTGTTTTCCAGCAGCGCATCGCTCTGTTCCGGCACGTTCGCCTGTTGCCCTTCCGCGCCCGGCAGTACGTGCAGCGTCAGCCAGCCCATCGCTGGAAGAACCTGACACAGCTGAACGTCGTATTCCATAAACGGCTCGTAGTTGCCGTAATGGACAATCTGGCGATCCACCAGCCCTGGGTCAATTTCGCGTTTATCCCGGATAAAGTACGCCACATCCTGACCATCGCTATCAGTCAGGCGGAATTGGCTGGCACGCAGGCGGATAGTGGTGTTGATCACTTCATCACGCGGCCACGGCATCAGGTTGAATAGCGTCAGCTTGTCGCCCTCGCTGTGCGCCATGTTGTCGACGATTTTACGCATGTAGAAGGTTACCAGGCTGTCGGCCATGTCTTCCGCCAGCCAGAAGCGGCTCATGATTTCCCGGTGCACTTTGTCGCTACAGCAGCAACCGATGCTGTCGTGGGCGTGATTTTTGAGGATCTCCTTCCACATTTTTTCCAGCAGGCCGTGATGATATTCAAAACCGAGTGTCCAGGCCAGCGCCGCCAGCGGTTCGAGCACATTGACAATTTTGTTTTCGATTCGCGCATGGGCGATTTTGATGTCCATCCGCGTTGAGCCGATGGTGCGGTGAACGCGCATATATTTGCCGTCGTTGAACTCCCCGGTGAGCGTCGCCAGCGCATCGCGCTGCTGCTCAATCCGCTCAAAGATCTCCTCAAAACGGCTTATCACAAATTCACGCTGCGGATAAATTTCTCGCAGTTTATCCATCACCGCAAAAATATTCTGCTGGAGCGGCATCTGATCGTGACCATTCGGAAGCAAAATCTCGTTGGTTTGCGAGGCTTTTTCCAGCACCTCAAAATAGTTATCGAGACGCTTTCGCAGGCCTGCTTCATCCTCCGGTAAGTACTTACCAATCGCGTAGCCCAGCGGTAATACCTGCGCAGTCACTTCGCTTCCGTCCTGACTGCGCCAGAGAAACTCCGTTTTGTCCGTGCCGTGCCGCTCCGAACAGCCGCGCCAGAACATCGCCCGTTTAATGCCAAAGCCGTTATAGATATGCGGCAGTTGGCCCGACATGCCGAAGGAGTCCGGCAGATAGCCAATTTTCATCGGCTCGCCGAACGACAAACAATCGCGCATGCCGTACATCAAATTGCGGACTATCGATTCTCCGGCCACAACCGTAGTATCCGTTTGCGTATACCACGGCCCGATAATCAGCTTTCCGGCCTGAACCAACGCCTTAACGCGGGTGTGATTTTCCGGTTTAACGGCAAAGTAATCCTCGAGAATAGCGGTCTGCCCATCAAGCACGTAATACTTGTATTCCGGGTCCTGCTCCAGACGAGTCAGGATCTCTTCCATATTGTTGACCAGCAAAATGCGCGACTCTTCGGTGGTAAAATACCACTCACGGTCCCAGTGCATGTGCGGGGTGATGTGAACGCGAGATACAGCTTTCATCTTCGTTTCCTGTTCTGTTAAGGCATAACACTGTCGGGAATATATTTACCGGCTTTGACTGCCTGGCGACGCCAGAGGACAAGCACACAGGTGGAGATAGCCGCGCCAACAATGGCTGAGGCAAACCACCCCACCGCGGCCAGCACGCCGCCGAGACCGCCATCGTGCAGTAAAAAGAGCGAGAAAATACCGGCGCCCGGCGTCGACAGACCGATATTCATGCTGCCCACCAGCGCGCCGGTCACCATCGAGCCCAGCACAAACGAGCCAATCACCCGGAGCGGATCTTCAATCGCCATCGGAATTGCCCCTTCGGTAATGCCCGCCAGACCGAGCAGCCAGGTCGATTTGCCGGTTTCAATTTCGAACGTTTTAAACAGACGAGGCGCAATCATGGTGGAAGCGGTGACGGTGAAGGCCGAAACCATTTTCACCGAGGCAAAAATGGCGTACGGGCCATACACACCGTTGGCCATCGCCCCGAGACAAAACGCGTAGGCTGCTTTATTCACCGGGCCACCCAGGTCGAACGAGCACATGAAGCCGAGGATCGCGCCCAGCACCAGTGCGTTGGAGCCCGACAGGCCATTCAACCATGCCGTTAACCCGTTGTTTACCCACGCCACGGGTTCACCAACCACGAACAGCATCAGGCTGCCAGCGCCGAGGGTACCGAGAACCGGATAGAGGTAATAAGTGAGGAAACCGTTATAGCGATTGTTCAGCCGGATATGGTTCTTCACCCAGCGCATCAGATACCCGGCGATCAAGCCCCCCACAACCGCGCCGAGGAAACCTGAACCAATCATGTTCGCCGCAAGCCCGGCCGCAAAGCCCGGTGCCAGCGCGGGTTTATCCGCCAGGGAATACGCGGTGTACGCCGCCAGCACCGGCACCATTAATATGCCGAGCATCCCGCCGCCCAGTTTGCGGTACATCCACAACCACGAGTTTTCCTGGTCAAACAAATGCTGCAAACCGAGCATTTGCGCCAGTAAAACCGCCACCGCCAGCACCGTTCCGCCCGCAACGATCAGCGGCACGGCGAATGAGATCCCGCTCAGCAGTGCCTGTTTGAGTTCGGTTTTCAGGCTTTTGGTGTCGTGATTTTCAGACTGAACGTCGCGCCGTTCGGTGGAAGGTTTCAGCGCCAGCGCCTGCTGAATTAGCGCTTCGGCATGGCGAATCGGCTCAGCAACCGGCACCGAAAGGGCCGGAATACCGTTGAAACGTTCCGATTCTTTAATTGCCACTTCTGCCGCAAATATACAGGCCTGAGCATTATTCAGCTGTTCGGCGGTCAGGCGGTTTTCGATTCCGTTCGCGCCCTGTCGTTCGACACAGACATTTATGCCGAGCTTTTGCCCGGCTTTTTCCAGATATTCGGCCGCCATATAGGTGTGCGCGATACCTGCCGGACAGGCGGTAACGCAGATGATAGTCGGGGCATTTTTCACAACGTGCGTGTCTGCCATATCCGACGGCGCGTCCAGCACCTGTAATAACTGTTCCGCCGAGGTGGCCGCACACACGGCGGCGCGCACATCGTCGTCCACCAGCCGGGACGTCAGCGCCGTGAGCAGCTGCATGTGCGTGGAACCCGCCTGCGCGGGCGGGATAGCCAGCAGCACAATCAGGTTAACCTCTTCCTCACCGTCCACGCCTTCCCACAGAATCGGCTGAGGGAGTGTCGCCACGGCAAACGCCGCTTCATTTACGGCAAGACTTTTACCGTGCGGTACCGCCAGGCCTTCACCGAGCGCGGTCGGCCCTTCACTTTCACGGGCAAACACATCCCGAAGAAATTCATCGAGGCTGGAAATTTTACCGAGCGCTGCCAGCCGTTCTGCCAGGGCGCGGATCGTTTCATCGCGGCTGGCAAAATTTGCCTGCAAGCAGAGCGCGTCCGGGTGCGTTAACGTCGTCAGGTTCATCACGATCCTCACTGTAAATGTGTAAAAACGGCCAGTCGGCCATTCAGTTGGGAGGATCTTGCCAGATAAAACAATACATTTATGTGATCATTTTCTCTTAAACAAATAATTTGTATTTAATTTGTATTATTTACAAGTTCCCACATGCAGGCATAATTCGTATTAATGATGCAGTGAGAAGGCAGACAACATGACCAAGAAACCGATGTATCGGCAGATAGCCGATACCCTGCGTGAGCGTGTACAACGCGGTGAATTGAAGCCAGGCGATGCCCTGCCCACCGAGTCTGCCCTACAGGATGAATTTGCCGTAAGCCGCGTGACCGTGCGCCAGGCGCTGAAACAACTCACACAGGAAGCCATTATTGAGAGCATTCAGGGCAGCGGGTCATACGTTAAGGCCGAGCGGGTCAATTACGATATTTATCAGCTCACCAGCTTTTACGAGAAGCTGATTGACCGAAATGTGGAAACGCACAGCGACGTAAGAGTGTTCGAGGCGATTGACGCCGGTCAGGACCTGGCGGAAAAACTGCAGGTCGCGGTGGGGGCGAAAATCTGGCACGTCAAACGGGTGCGTTTTATCCAGCAAAAGCCGGTAACGCTGGAAGAAACCTGGATGCCTCTGGCGCTGTTTCCCGATCTCACCTGGCAGGTGATGGAAAACTCCAAATATCATTTTATCGAAGCCGTTAAAAAGATGGTTATCGACCGCAGCGAACAGGAAATTGTGCCGATCATGCCGTCGGAAGAAATAGCGACGTTACTCGCGTTAGATCCGAACCAGCCCATCCTCGAAAAAATCTCCCGAGGTTTTCTTAACGACGGACGGGTCTTTGAATACAGCCGAAATGCATTTAAAAGCGACGATTATAAGTTCACGCTGGTGGCTAAACGTCGGCATTAGCAGACTCGGGTAGCGTGGAATAGCACCCTACCCGTTTCAGTGTGCATCGTTTAAGAAAAAGATCCGTTATGCACATTATGACAGCGTGAACGTCATACCAATTCGATAGCGTGATTCGGAAATATTGTCTTCACCTTCATAATATCCCTGCTGATCGAGGTAGTCGTACTCTACATAAGGACTGAACCAGCTATTCCATTTATAGCGTAAGGTAAAGGCATGTTCCGCAGCCCAGGATTTATTATTTTTATAGTTATAATCGTTACTCGCATGTTTGTATGCCGTTCCCTGGTATAAAGCACTCCACTGGTCATTGAACTTATACCCCACATACAGATCGAAGCGATTTACACTGTCTCGATGTGATTCATTGTTATCATTTACTGTCTCATACGTGTTGTAATCATAACGGTAACGTAAGCCCAAAGTCGTATCCGCAGTGGCTTTGTAATTCAGTCGGATATAGGGTCTTAACTGCGTTCCCTTGCTACTCCAGTGATAAATCCCCCCCGGTTGTAGGCTCCATTTCTCGGCAAATGCCCAACGGTAATTGGTTTCAATCTCATTATAATCAGTAATACTGTCACCCAATGAGTGTGAACTATCTGACTTATCTGCCCCATTGGCTCCCCTTCCATTATTTTTATTATTTTTGTTATCAGTCTCAATACTGGCCCACCAGCCACTATTCCATGACTCACTGACTTTGTAACGTGACTCATAGGAATGACTTCCTGTTTTGTAACCGCCCCTGACATCAAACGTTAATGCCTGAGTAGCCACCGGCAAGCCAGCAACAGCAAGCACAATGAAGCAAGTTATCTGTTTTTTCATCACCCATCCCCAATCCATTTTGAATTATCCCTCTCCACCTGAAACACGTCAAAGTGCTAATGCATGGAGTTCATTCTGATAATACGCATTAACCAAAAAAAAGATATTGAACAATGTTTTAAAAATAAGATCGTGATCATAAAATTAATTGAAATGATATTTCATTTTATACAGCCAAATCGTCAATGCAACAAAGTAAAATATTCACTTAATTTATGGTTTTTTCATAAAATATGAAATACATATTAAGGCATCTATTAATGACTCCATTTAACGTGTTTTAAAGAGACCGCTACTCTTCATTACCCCCACCTATTAAATCCATATCGCTCTATATAAAGATTTGTGACAGCCATCATGAACAGCAGTTAAATTCTCACATAACATAAAAATGAAACTATGTTTTATTTTAAAAACAACAAAATTTCAGGAATCCACCATGAAGATAAAAAAATTACGCTGGTATATTATTTCGTTGGTGATGGTGGGTACCATCATCAACTATCTGGCACGAAGCACTCTGGGCGTGGCGGCTCCAGAAATGATGAGGACCCTGCATTTATCCAGCGAGCAGTATTCATGGATAGTGTCAGTATTTCCGTTCACCTACGCCATCGGCGGTATTGCCTGTGGTTTCATTATCGATAAATTTGGATTACGCATCAGCTTCGCCGTTCTCGCAACCATCTGGTCTTTGTGCAACATGCTGACGGCACTGTTCAGCAGCTGGCTGCCGATTGCTGCACTACGCGGAGGCCTGGGTCTGACCGAAGCCGCCTTTAACCCCGCAGGGATGAAAGTCACGTCCGAATGGTTTCCCGCCAAAGAGCGAGGCCTCGCCTGTGGCATATACAGCCTGGGTACCTCCGTCGGCGCCATGCTTGCCCCACCATTAGTGGTCTGGGCTATCATCAATTACAACTGGGAAATGTCCTTCGTCGTCACCGGCGCGATGGGGATTGTCTGGGCGGTGTTATGGCTGGTTTGTTATCGTCCACCGGAAAGTCATCCGGCATTGATCGCCGCCGAACATGCTGAGGTGCTGGAAGATCAGATTCAGGATGTACAGGAAAAAACCACTTTAGGCTCAATGGTTAAAGACAAGAATTTGTGGGCAATTTCATTACCCCGTTTTATGGCTGATCCCGCCTGGGGCACGCTGCATTACTGGATGCCACTCTATCTGGTCACGGTTCGTCATATGAATCTTAGTGAGATAGCGATGTTTGCCTGGCTTCCCTTCTTAACCGCCGACCTGGGCTGCCTGGCCGCAGGCTATATCTCCAAATTCCTTAATAATCGCGGCATCCATATCATTAACGCCAAGCGTATTACCTTTACGTTTGCGGCTCTGCTCATGCTCTCAATGGCGGGCGTCGGCTTTGTCAGCAATGTCTATGTTGCCATCGCATTATTCTGCATTGCCGGTTTTGCTCACCAGTGCCTTTCCATCACAGTGATCAGCATGTCATCGGATTTATTTCCAAAGCAAAAGGTAGCGACTGCCACGGGTTTCGCCGCCTTTACTGGCAGCATGGGCAACTTCCTGTTCAGTCTGTTCCTCGGGGCGATGGTCGCCGTTGTCGGTTACGATTTTTTCTTTATCGGGTTAGGCGTTTTCGATCTGATTGGCGCCCTGTTCCTGTGGATGTTAATTAAACAACCAAAAGAAAACCTGCAACCTGTCGCAGCCTGAGTCGCAAGAAGCAAGGGATACAATAATGGATACTCGCGTAATCACGCTAACGGCGCTGTTGTGTTCAACACCCGCTATCGCAGCGCCATGCCTGACCTATGATTGTCCGCAAATGCTGACCATCAAAAATAAGATCCAGCACGGAGATAACCGCTACCTCCCTGCTTATCAGGCATTACTCAAAAATGCAGATAATGCTTTGCAGCAAAAACCGGGATCGGTGGTGGATAAAACGTTACTCCCGGCATCGGGTGACAAACATGACTATTACAGTTTCGGTCCGTATTGGTGGCCAAATCCCGACACGCCAGATAGCTTGCCGTACATCCGCAAAGACGGGCAGATCAATCCCTCGTCAAAGACCGACGATACCGATAGCAAACGGATGGTTCAGTTTTCGGACGCGGTTCGGACGTTATCGCTGGCCGCATTTTATAGCGGAGATCGCCGCTACGGCGAAAAAGCCAAAACACTGCTTAACACCTGGTTTGTGCAGAAAACAACCCGTATGAACCCTAACCTTAATTATGCACAGGCCATTCCTGGAGTGGTGAATGGCAGAGGGATCGGCATTATCGATACCCGTGTACTGATTGATGTCGCAGACAGCCTGATTTTGCTCAGGAATGCCGACTATTTTACCGCGAAGGAATTCTCGTCTTATCAGGCCTGGTATGCCGATTACAGTCAATGGCTACAGTCCAGCCCTAACGGAAAGGAGGAAGCGGACTGGTATAACAATCACGGTGCCTGGTATGACGCACAGTTGACCGCATTTTTGTTGTTTGCAGGTGATACACAGCACGCCAGCCAGCAAATTAACACGTTTAAATATCGTCATCTTGCCGCTCAGGTAAACAAGAAAGGTGAATTACAGGCCGAACTCGAGAGAACGCGTTCATTCCACTATACCAATTTCGCCCTGGCGGCTTATGCAAAGATGGGGCGTTACGGTGAATTGACTGGCAACGATGTCTGGAATTTTGAGCTGGATGGCAGAACGATGAAAAAAGCGTTTACCCTCATCAGCCAGCAAGCTCTTCAGCCTGCCAGCGCCTGGCACTACCCGGAAATTAAATACACACCAGAGGAAGCGCTTGGCCCACTGCTGATTGCAGCAAGGACCTGGAAAGATAAAGCATTTCAGCACAACGCCGCGGGGCTGCTAGCGACCGACAAAACCAACATAAATATTCTGACCCCGGGCTCTGCCCTGGTGAAATAACTGACGACAGAAAAATCATAGGGGCAAAGGAAAGAATGAAGCAGTTTACGCCACAACAGATTCTGGCAGCGAAAGAAAAGGTCACCCCCGACATCCTGCAACGTTTAATTGAAAATAACCGTGACGTTATCAGCCATGACATTCTGGTTCCAGAAACGGGCTGTGCGACCTGGAATCACTACTTTTTCTGCCCGGAGCATAGCGTACGCCTTCTCTGGGATCGTCACTCGCCGAACAAACACCGCTGCCCGGTCGACGGGGCAGTCTTTACCGGCGAGCCGTACTACGGTGCCTGGTGGCGCTGGCTGAACGGCCTGAATGCAAAAGCCTGTTATGAATTAGCGATTCTCTGGCTTTTGACCGATGACAAACGCTGGCGCGATAAAGTCATTGAAATCCTGATGCAGTACGCCCGATTTTATCCTGATTACGAAGAGCATGGCGGCATTCCCTACAACGGCCCCGGGAAAGCAAATGCCCAAACATTGTGTGAAGCCAACTGTCATGCCGATTTTGTCCGCGGATTTGATATCGTGCGTGGCGAGCTGACCGTGCAGCAGGAAACGTATATCGCCGATCGCCTGTTGCGTGAAGGTGCGGAGTTCCTGATCCGCCATCGCAGTAATCAAATCCATAATCATGAGGTCAAAATCAACGCCACCATTGGCATGACTGGCGTCGTCCTCAACGAAGCGCGTTACCTGGAGTTTGCCGTAAACAGCGAGTATGGCTTGCGGTATCAACTGGAAAACGCGCTGCTGCCCGGCGGATTGTGGTTCGAAGGCTCCCTTCATTACCATTACTACGCCTTGCAGGCTTTTATGGCATTTGAGAAATTTGCCTGCCAGAGTCGGTTTAGTTTGCTTGAGCACCCTTACTATCGCGACATGCTGACCTTACCGTTAACCTTGCTGATGCCCGACATGACGCTGCCAAAAGTGAATGATTGCGTGAACGGGCAGGAAAAACTCGGTCATAGCGATATCTATGAATTTGCATACCACTATTACGGCACAAATGAATATGGCCAGTTGCTGGCACACCTGTATCGCACCGAGCCACGCCACACTATTGATGCCCTGTTCTATGGGCGTCCGTTGCCCGCCGAACCTTTGGCGGTATCGCAGAGTAATGAACACAATCCCGGCGCCGGATTCACGCTTATCAGAAATACCCCTGACCGTGCAATTTGTCTGAAGCACGGCCCGTATGGGGGTGAACACGATCATTACGATCGCCTGAACCTGATCGTTTTCAACAACGGGAAAGCGCTCTTCCCCGATCTGGGTACCACCGGTTATGGCGCGCCGCTGCACTACGGTTACTATAAAAACAGTTTCTCGCACAATACGTTATGTGTGAATGGCCTGAACCAACCGCCCGCCATACCACGCATCATTCACTATGAGGAAAGCGCAGGCGAAACCCGTCTTATCGTCGAGGTTGACTGGAAAACAGAAGCCAAACTCCCTGACAGCAAAACCCGCGTCGAGTGGGATTGCGCATCATATCGTGACATCGTTTTTCGCCGCAGTTTGCTCGTCACCGGCAATTTACTGATCGACAAATGGGAGATTGAGAACCCTCACCAGCAGTGCGTGGATGCTGTTTACCTCATCAATGGCAGTGCGTCACGCGCCACAAACCAGACGGCGCTGAGTATTTGTTACCCGTATATCCGGCACGCAACACAACAGCCTCTGGCAGGGCAAATCGATATTTCCTGTCAGGCTGAAACACCCGTTACCCTGAGCTGTTGCTGTCCGCAGAACGCCATCCTGATTCAGGCACAAGGGCCGAATAACCCTTCCACCTCAATGATCGACTATCTGATTGCACGCAGTCACGAAAAACAGGTTTCGTACCTGTTTGTGACGGATTTTAGCGGCGAAAGCAGCGTGCAGATTAGCGCCACCGGTCAGACCTTCAACGTGAGCGACAGCCGCTTAAACAGAGACTATCTGCTGTAAGCGACCATAAAAAAGGCCACTGCTAAAGTGGCCAACCATGTCGAAAACGGACATATAAAGCCCCCGCATGGGGAGCAGAGAGGATTATCAGGCGATGATGGTTTTCAGCGCTTCGCCGATGTCTGCCAGGCTACGAACGGTTTTCACACCGGCCGCTTCCAGAGCTGCAAATTTCTCGTCCGCAGTCCCTTTACCGCCGGCGATGATCGCGCCCGCGTGGCCCATACGTTTACCTTTCGGCGCAGTTACACCCGCGATGTAGCCGACAACCGGTTTGGTCACGTGTTCTTTGATGTAGGCTGCCGCTTCTTCTTCAGCGCTACCGCCGATCTCACCGATCATCACGATAGCTTCGGTCTGCGGATCTTCCTGGAACATTTTCAGGATGTCGATGAAGTTAGAGCCAGGGATCGGGTCGCCGCCGATGCCCACACAGGTGGACTGGCCGAAACCGTAATCGGTAGTCTGCTTAACCGCTTCATAAGTCAGGGTACCTGAACGGGAAACGATACCCACTTTACCCGGCTTGTGAATGTGGCCTGGCATGATGCCGATTTTGCTCTGACCTGGGGTGATAACGCCCGGGCAGTTAGGGCCAATCATGCGCACGCCAGCTTCATCCAGTTTCACTTTTACGGTCAGCATATCCAGAGTCGGAATGCCTTCGGTGATGGTGATGATGAGCTTAATGCCTGCGTCGATGGCTTCCAGAATGGAGTCTTTGCAGAACGGAGCCGGAACGTAGATAACAGAGGCCGTTGCGCCCGTTGCTTCAACGGCTTCACGCACGGTGTTGAACACCGGCAGATCCAGGTGCGTGGTGCCGCCTTTGCCCGGTGTTACGCCGCCAACCATGTTGGTACCGTAAGCAATCGCTTGTTCAGAGTGGAAAGTCCCCTGGCTACCGGTAAAGCCCTGGCAGATAACCTTGGTATTTTTATCAATTAAAATGGACATTATTTCCCCTCCACTGCGGCAACGACCTGCTGAGCGGCATCCGTCAGACTTTTCGCTGCAATAATATTCAGACCGCTGTCGGCGAGTTTCTTCGCGCCGAGTTCAGCGTTGTTACCTTCCAGACGTACGACAACCGGCACGTTTACGCCAACTTCTTCAACAGCACCGATGATGCCATCAGCAATCAGGTCGCAACGTACGATCCCGCCGAAGATGTTAACCAGTACGGCTTTCACCTTGTCATCAGAGAGAATGATTTTGAACGCTTCGGTTACGCGCTCTTTGGTTGCGCCGCCGCCCACGTCGAGGAAGTTAGCCGGTTCGCCGCCGTGCAGCTTAACGATGTCCATGGTACCCATCGCCAGGCCTGCGCCGTTAACCATGCAACCGATGTTGCCGTCGAGTGCAACGTAGTTCAGTTCCCACTGTGCAGCCTGCGCTTCACGTGGATCTTCCTGAGACTGGTCGCGCATTTCACGCAGATCCGGCTGGCGGAACAATGCGTTGCCGTCCGCACCCAGTTTGCCGTCGAGGCAAATCAGGTCGCCCTGCTTAGTGATAACCAGCGGGTTGATTTCGATCAGGGCCAGGTCACGATCCAGGAAGATGTTCGCCAGACCCATGAAGATCTTGGTGAACTGCTGAACCAGTTTGCCTTCCAGACCCAGTTTGAACGCCAGCTCGCGACCCTGATATGGCATAGGACCTGCCAGCGGATCGATAGCCACTTTGTGGATCAGGTGCGGGGTTTCTTCCGCCACTTTTTCGATTTCCACGCCGCCTTCAGTAGACGCCATGAACACCACGCGACGGGAGCTACGGTCAACCACAGCACCCAGATAGAGTTCTTTCGCGATATCGGTCGCCGCTTCAACCAGAATCTGGTTTACCGGCTGGCCATTCGCATCTGTTTGATACGTTACCAGGCGTTTGCCGAGCCAATGCTCTGCGAAAGCACGAATGTCTTCTTTGCTGTTAACGACTTTTACGCCACCCGCTTTACCGCGGCCGCCAGCATGTACCTGGCATTTCACGACCCAAGGGCCCGCGCCGATTTTAGAAGCCGCTTCTTCAGCTTCACGCGGAGTTGAGCAGGCGTAACCTACTGGCGCAGGTAAACCGTAGCGGGCAAACAGCTGTTTGGCCTGGTATTCATGTAAGTTCATGCGTTCTATCCACTTATCAGAATACCCGTCATATTTCACGTTGCAGGGGCGTTGGCTTACTCGTTCCCCCCAGTCACTTACTTATGTAAGCTCTTGGGGATTCACTACGTCGCCGCCTTCCTGCAACGCGAACTATTTAGGGTATTATCATTATCGTTTTTACCTCCAGGCCGCAACCGACCCGGAGGACAGGTGATACAGGTCTTAACTACACGTCCAGCAGCAGACGAGTCGGGTCTTCCAGCAGCTCTTTAATGGCGACGAGGAAGCCCACAGACTCACGACCATCGATCAGACGATGATCGTAGGACAGCGCCAGATACATCATTGGCAGAATTTCAACTTTGCCATCAACCGCCATCGGCCTGTCTTTAATGGCGTGCATGCCAAGGATCGCGCTCTGCGGTGGGTTGATGATTGGGGTAGACATCAGGGAACCAAAAACGCCGCCGTTGGTGATGGTGAAGTTACCGCCGGTCAAGTCTTCTACCGTCAGCTTGCCATCACGGCCTTTCAGCGCCAGCGTTTTGATGTTCTTCTCGATGTCAGCCATGCCGAGCGCGTCAACGTCACGCAGAACTGGCGTTACCAGGCCACGTGGCGTGGAAACTGCCATGCTGACGTCGAAGTAGTTGTGGTAAACCACATCTTCGCCATCGATAGAAGCGTTCACTTCAGGGTAGCGTTTCAGCGCTTCAACCACGGCTTTCACGTAGAAGGACATGAAGCCCAGACGGATACCGTGACGTTTTTCAAACGCGTCGCCGTACTGCTTACGCAGATCCATGATTGGCTTCATGTTGACTTCGTTGAAGGTCGTCAGCATGGCGGTTGAGTTTTTCGCTTCCAGCAGACGCTCGGCCACGCGTTTGCGCAGGCGGGTCATCGGAACACGTTTCTCAGAGCGGCCAGCCAGCGGAGCCGGAGCGGCTGCCGGGGCTGCTTCTGGTGCTTTCGCTTCAGATTTAGCCGGGGCTTTTGCCAGATGTTTTTCAACGTCTTCGCGAGTCAGACGACCGCCCACACCGGTGCCTTTGATAGCGCTGGCGTCGAGGTTATGCTCAGCCAGCAGGCGACGGATCGCCGGGCTCAGTGCGTCATTACTCTGTTCTTCCAAAGAAGCCTGCTGGCGCTGGGCCGGAGTAGAATCTTTGGCTTCAGATTTCGCGCTGGACTCTTTCCCGGCGCTGTTGCCTTCACGCAGGCGACCGAGGATCTGGCGAGAGGTCACGGTGGTGCCTTCATCTTCCAGAACTGCATCCAGAATGCCGTCGGCCGACGCCGGTACTTCCAGTACCACTTTGTCAGTTTCGATTTCTACCAGAACTTCATCGCGGACTACCGCATCGCCTGGCTTCTTGTGCCAGGTAGCAACCGTTGCATCGGCTACAGATTCCGGCAGGTCGGGAACAAGAATATCTACGCTACTCATTTTGTATCCTTTAATTAATCGACGTTCAGCGCGTCATTGACCAGATCTTGTTGCTGCTTCTGGTGAACGGACATATATCCTACCGCCGGAGAGGCGGAGGCCGGGCGACCTGCATAACGCAGAGCTGACCCAAATGGAATCACTTCACGCAAGTGATGTTGACTGCAGTACCACGCGCCCTGGTTAAGCGGCTCTTCCTGGCACCAGACAAAATCATGCACGTGAGCATAAGCTTTCAGCACATCCTGCATCGCCTGATGCGGGAATGGATACAGCTGTTCGATACGCACGATGGCGACATCTTTTTGATCGTTCTTGCGACGCTGTTCCAGCAGGTCGTAGTAAACCTTGCCAGAGCACATCACCACGCGTTTCACGCCTGAAGGTTCCAGTTCGTCAACTTCGCCAATCGCCGGCATAAAGGTGCCGTTGGCCAGTTCTTCGAGAGAGGACACCGCCAGCGGGTGACGCAGCAGAGATTTCGGTGACATGACCACCAGCGGACGGCGCATCCCGCGCAGCGCCTGACGACGCAGCATGTGATAAACCTGAGCCGGAGTGGACGGCACACAAACCTGCATATTCTGTTCAGCACACAGCTGCAGATAGCGTTCCAGACGCGCGGAGGAGTGCTCCGGACCCTGTCCTTCGTAGCCGTGCGGCAGCAGCATGGTCAGGCCACACATACGGCCCCATTTCTGTTCGCCAGAGCTGATGAACTGGTCGATAACCACCTGCGCACCGTTGGCGAAGTCACCGAACTGCGCTTCCCAGATAGTCAGGATGCGCGGCTCTGCGGTAGCGTAGCCGTATTCGAATGCCAGCACCGCTTCTTCAGACAGCACGGAGTCCCAGACCTTGAACTGGCCCTGACCGTTATGCACGTGTTGCAGCGGGGTGTAAGTGGAACCGTTAGTCTGGTTGTGAATGACCGCATGGCGGTGGAAGAAGGTGCCGCGACCGGAGTCTTCACCGGAGAGACGCACAGGAATGCCTTCATCTACCAGCGTGGCGTACGCCAGGTTTTCCGCACCGCCCCAGTCGAACATTTTCTCGCCTGCGGCCATCGATTGACGATCGCCATAGATTTTCGCCACACGAGACTGCATTTCAACGGCGTCCGGTACAGTGCTGATGCGCTTCGCCAGCTCCTGCAGACGCTTCATGTCGACTTTATTCGGGTAGCTCTCATCCCACTCGTGGTTGAGGTACGGCGACCAGGTAAAGGAGTGCATGTTCATTGGACGCCACTCTTTCACCACGCATTCGCCCGCATCCAGCGCGTCGCGGTACAGGTTGACCAGCTCGGTGGCATCTTCCAGCGTGGCAACGCTATCGCCTTCCAGCTTGTCAGCGTAGATTTTACGCGGGGTCGGATGCTTTTTGATTTTCTGGTACATCAGCGGCTGAGTTGCGCTCGGCTCGTCGGCTTCGTTATGGCCGTGACGGCGGTAGCACACCAGGTCGATGAACACATCGCGTTTGAAGGTGTTACGGAAATCGAGCGCCAGACGGGTGACAAATGCCACGGCTTCCGGGTCATCCGCGTTCACGTGGAAAATCGGCGCCATCACCATTTTACCGATATCGGTACAGTACGGTGTGGAACGCGCATCCAGTGGGTTGGAGGTGGTAAAGCCAACCTGGTTGTTGATGACGATACGCACGGTACCGCCCACTTCGTAACCGCGCGCTTTAGACATGTTCAGGGTTTCCTGAACTACGCCCTGCCCGGCAACTGCCGCATCACCGTGAATGGTAATCGGCAGCACTTTGTTGCTGCTTGGCTCTTCCAGACGATCCAGACGTGCACGTACAGAGCCAATAACCACCGGGCTCACGATTTCAAGGTGCGACGGGTTGAACGCCAGCGCCAGGTGCACCAGGCCGCCTTCGGTTTCGATATCAGACGAGAAGCCCATGTGGTACTTCACGTCACCGGTGCCGAGGTGTTCTTTATGTTTACCGGCGAATTCGTCGAACAGGTCCTGCGGCTTTTTACCGAGCACGTTAATCAGAACGTTCAGACGACCGCGGTGCGCCATACCCAGCACCACTTCGCGGGTGCCGCTTTTACCCGCATGGCGGATAAGCTCTTTGAGCATTGGCACCAGCGCGTCGCCGCCTTCCAGCGAGAAGCGTTTTGCGCCCGGGAATTTCGCGCCCAGGTAACGTTCCAGGCCTTCGGCCGCGGTCAGTTCTGTCAGGAAGCGTTTTTTCTCGTCCGCGCTGAAGGTCGCGTGACCAACCACCGATTCGATGCGCTGTTGGATCCAGCGTTTCTCTTCAGTGGAGGTGATATGCATGTATTCCGCACCAATGGAGCCGCAGTAAGTCTGCTTAAGGGCAGCGATCAGTTCGCCCAGCTTCATCGTCTCTTTACCGATAGCAAACGAGCCTACGTTATAGCTGTCCTGGAAATCCGCCTCTGTCAGGTCATGGAAAGCTGGGTCTAAATCAGACACCCGCTCTTGTTTCCACAGACCTAACGGATCGAGCCTGGCGTCCTGATGACCACGGAAACGATACGCGTTGATCAGCTGCAGGACTTTAACCTGCTTCACATTGGTGTCAGGGTCAGAAATCGAGGAAGAGTAACGTGAGGCATCCTTCGCCAGACGACGGAAATAATCACGCGTAGTAGAATGAAATTGATCCGGTTTGACTCCGGTACCAGGTAATTGCTGGAACATTGAACGCCAGTTGGCGTCGACAGAGTCAGGATCGGTTAAGAAGTCTTCATAGAGCTGTTCTATCCAGCTCTGGTTAGAGCCAGAGAGGTAAGAAGAGTCCAGCCAGGCTTTCATTGCGCCGTTCTGCATCGTGATCCCTTAAGCATTTTTATGCTTACTTTCGCCGTAGAAACTACCACGCACACAAGGTGTACGTGCCGGGGTTCACTTGCGAGCTCTTCTATGCGGGCCCGCGAAGGAACCTTTAAAAACCGCCCTCTAACCGTCGCTGTTCAGGCTGCAACTGCGTTGCGCCTTGTTTCGCGCTGAACAGCTCGGTTATAGATGCCAAATACGGCAGTTTTTAGAGGTTTCCTGCAATTCCGTTTTCCTGATGGCGTTGCGCTGAACTGGCCTACTCTCATGTAGACCTGATTAGCGCAGCGCCATCAGGCGTTATTACTTATGCACTGCGTTGCAGCAGCATCGACTTAATATGGCCGATGGCGCGCGTCGGGTTAAGACCTTTCGGACATACACTGACGCAGTTCATGATGCTATGGCAGCGGAATACGCTGAAAGCGTCACTTAAGCCTTCAAGGCGGCTATCCGTTTCAGTATCACGGCTGTCGATCAGGAAGCGGTACGCTGCCAGCAGACCGGCTGGGCCGATGAACTTATCCGGGTTCCACCAGAATGATGGGCACGAAGTGGAACAACATGCACAGAGAATACACTCGTACAGACCGTCCAGTTTTTCACGCTGCTCAGGCGACTGTAAATGTTCGCGAGCCGGTGGATTCTGCCCATTATTCAACAGGTAAGGCTTAATCTTCTCATATTGAGCATAGAACTGCCCCATGTCTACCACCAAATCGCGAACTACCGGTAAACCCGGCAGAGGGCGAATCACAATCTTCTGCCCGGCACGCTGCAGAGCGGAAATTGGGGTAACACACGCCAGACCGTTTTTGCCGTTCATGTTCACGCCATCGGAGCCACACACCCCTTCACGGCAAGAGCGACGGAACGACAGCGTCGGGTCCTGTTCTTTCAGCTGGATTAACGCATCCAGCAACATCATGTCGCGCCCTTCTTCCGCTTCGAGGGTGTATTCCTGCATGCGCGGAGCGTCATCGACATCCGGGTTATAACGATAAACTGAAAACTCGAGTCTCATTTTCCTGTCTCCGCAATTAGTAGGTACGCACTTTCGGCGGGAATGCCGGACGCAGTTTCGGTTCCATGTTCACTTCACGACGAGTCATGGATTCCGACTGCGGCTGGTACAGGGAGTGGCAGAGCCAGTTTGCATCATCACGTTCCGGGAAGTCGAAGCGGCTGTGTGCGCCACGGCTTTCAGTACGGAAGTTAGCCGATACCGCAGTAGCGAAGGCCGTTTCCATCAGGTTATCCAGCTCCAGGCACTCAACGCGCTGGGTGTTGAATTCGCTGGAGGTGTCGTCCAGGCGGGCGTTTTTCAGGCGCTCGCGGATCACTTTCAGCTGTTCCAGACCTTTAGCCATCGCATCACCTTCACGGAAGACCGAGAAGTTGTGCTGCATACATTCCTGCAGTGCTTTACGGATTTCCACCGGATCTTCACCGCTACGGGTGTTGTTCCAGCGGTTGAGACGTTCCAGAGAAGCGTCAATGTCAGATTCGCTTGCGTCACGCAGCGCGCCCTGCTCGGCGATGGATTCTTGCAGATGCAGGCCAGCAGCACGACCAAATACCACGAGATCCAGCAGCGAGTTGCCGCCCAGACGGTTAGCACCGTGTACGGATACACACGCGATTTCGCCTACCGCGAACAGGCCCGGGATCACCACGTCTTCGCCCTTCTCGTTCACGGTCAACGCCTGGCCGGTCACTTTGGTCGGTATACCGCCCATCATGTAGTGGCAGGTTGGGATAACCGGGATCGGTTCTTTAACCGGGTCGACGTGTGCGAAAGTACGGGACAGTTCGAGGATGCCCGGCAGACGGGATTCGAGAACGTCTTTACCCAAATGGTCGAGTTTGAGTTTGGCATGCGGACCCCACGGGCCATCGCAACCGCGACCTTCACGGATTTCGATCATGATGGAACGCGCCACCACGTCACGACCCGCCAGGTCTTTCGCGTTCGGCGCATAGCGCTCCATGAAACGCTCACCGTGTTTGTTCAGCAGATAACCGCCTTCACCACGGCAACCTTCGGTCACCAGCACACCCGCACCGGCGATACCGGTTGGGTGGAACTGCCACATTTCCATATCCTGCACCGGAACACCGGCACGGATAGCCATCCCGACGCCGTCACCGGTGTTGATATGCGCATTGGTTGTGGACTGATAAATACGGCCTGCACCGCCGGTCGCCAGCACGGTGGCCTTGGCTTTGAAGTACACGACTTCACCGGTTTCGATGCACAATGCGGTACAACCGACCACCGCGCCATCCTGGTTTTTCACCAGATCCAGCGCATACCACTCGGAGAAAATGGTGGTGTGGTTTTTCAGGTTCTGCTGATACAGGGTATGCAACAGCGCGTGACCGGTACGGTCAGCCGCCGCTGCGGTACGTGCCGCCTGCTCGCCGCCGAAGTTTTTCGACTGGCCGCCAAACGGACGCTGATAAATAGAGCCATCATCCAGACGGGAGAATGGCAGACCCATATGTTCCAGCTCCAGAATCGCTTCCGGGCCGGTCTTACACATATATTCGATAGCGTCCTGGTCACCGATGTAGTCTGACCCTTTTACGGTGTCATACATGTGCCATTCCCAGTTATCTTCATGGGTATTACCGAGCGCAACGGTGATACCGCCTTGCGCAGATACGGTATGGGAACGGGTCGGGAAGACTTTAGAGAGCAGCGCACAGGTCTGGCCGCTCTGGGAAATTTGCAGTGCGGCACGCATGCCTGCACCACCTGCGCCGATTACAACAGCATCAAAT
Organism: Scandinavium hiltneri; assembly: GCF_024764835.1. Taxonomy (GTDB): domain Bacteria; phylum Pseudomonadota; class Gammaproteobacteria; order Enterobacterales; family Enterobacteriaceae; genus Scandinavium; species Scandinavium hiltneri. The sequence continues at coordinate 655,020 of NZ_JALIGE010000076.1, forward strand.
TCTCTGACTGGCAGTTTCATTACACACCCCACACCACAACAAATCCATAAATCACGTAAACCACCAGTGCAACGACGATAGCCAGTTGCAGAGGCAGGCGAACGCCTAACGGTTTAACGTAGTCGGTCAACACCTGCCACATGCCAATCCAGGCATGGATCAAAATGGAGAACAGAGCCAGCAGGGTGAAGACTTTGGTGAAAGCGGAAGAGAAGAAACCCGTCCAGACTTCCCAGGTGAGCGAGCCGTGGGTCGCGAAGAAACCAACCATGTAGATAATGTACAGAGTCAGAACGATCGCGGTGGCGCGTACGAGGATGAAGTCATGTACGCCGTTGCGTCCTAGTGCTGAGGCGTTGCTTACCATACGAGGACTCCTGCGAGAAGTGAAAGCACGACAGTAATAACAAAAGAAATCTTGGCAGACCGCACACCCACTTCGAAGGTCTCTTCCAGATAGCCAAAGTCCATCATCAGATGGCGAATGCCCACCACGGCGTGATACGCCAGTGCGGTCAGAATGCCCCAGAGGATGAATTTGACGAAGAAGCCGCTCATGATGGAGCTCGCGGCCTGGAAGCCTTCAGGAGAGGAGAGACTGGTGCCCAGTAACCACAACAGGATGCCAACCGCCACAAATGTAATCACGCCAGAAACGCGGTGGAGGATGGACGCTATCGCCGTTACAGGAAATCGGATCGTTTTGAGATCCAGATTGACAGGTCTTTGTTTTTTCACATTTTTTATCATGAATAACGCCCACATGCTGTTCTTATTGTTTCCCTTCCTCCGGTCTGCGTGCGGGTCAGACAGCGTCCTTTCTATAACTGCGCGTCATGTAAAAACTCCATATAAAAGAGCTAAAACGGCACATTACAACGCTGGGTGGCTCGGGATTGCAGGGGTTTCCGGAGACCTGGCGGCAGTATAGGCCGTTCACAAAATCATTACAATTAACCTACATATAGTTTGTCGGGTTTTATGCGGAACAGTGATCAGGGTCACGATAACAACATTATTTTAATTTTTACTCACGAGGTTTGACAAATATTAAACATTATTGTTACAACCATCACTTAGAAAGGCATATAATGCGTAAAAGTTATGGGGTCACTCTTTCTCCTGACAAATAGTTATGTAACAGTGAGAAAGTATTGACCGCACCATTGCCGACAGTTAATAGTGATAGACAGGTTTGAATAATCGGACTGCTAAGACCCTGATTTGCTGTTGTTTCACGGTGGATTGAACGTATACCCCAAGGCGCCCTTTGCTCTGTACCCTGGTTTACCCTCGCGAGCTGAGCGGTGAGCCGAATAACAAACTGGTAACGTCGAAAATCACCCTGAAAGCGAATCCGGCATCCGGCAGTCTTATGCAATAAGGCGCTAAGGAGACCGTAAATGGCTGATACAAAGGCAAAGCTCACTCTCAACGGTGATACTGCTATTGAACTGGATGTGCTAAAAGGCACACTCGGCGAAGACGTTATTGATATCCGTACCCTCGGCTCAAAAGGGATGTTCACTTTTGACCCTGGTTTTACCTCCACCGCATCCTGCGAATCAAAAATCACGTTTATCGACGGTGATGAAGGTATCCTTCTGCATCGCGGTTTTCCTATTGATGAGCTCGCAACACAGTCTAACTATCTCGAAGTCTGCTACATACTGCTGAACGGTGAAAAACCGAGCCAGGAGCAGTACGAAGAATTCAAAACCACCGTGACCCGTCACACCATGATCCACGAGCAGATTACCCGTCTGTTCCACGGCTTTCGTCGTGACTCGCATCCAATGGCGGTCATGTGCGGCGTAACCGGCGCGCTGGCGGCGTTCTATCACGATTCCATGGACGTGAATAACCCACGTCACCGCGAAATCGCTGCGTTCCGTCTGCTGTCTAAGATGCCGACCATGGCCGCGATGAGCTACAAATATTCCATCGGTCAGCCGTTTGTCTACCCGCGCAACGACCTCTCCTACGCCGGCAACTTCCTCAACATGATGTTCTCCACCCCGTGTGAAGACTACGTGGTGAACCCGGTACTGGAACGCGCGATGGACCGTATTCTGATTCTGCATGCCGATCACGAGCAGAACGCTTCTACTTCTACCGTCCGTACCGCGGGCTCAAGCGGCGCGAACCCGTTCGCCTGTATCGCTGCGGGCATCGCGTCTCTGTGGGGACCAGCACACGGCGGCGCCAACGAAGCGGCACTGAAAATGCTGGAAGAGATCAGCTCTGTTGAGCACATTCCGGAATTCGTGCGTCGCGCTAAAGATAAGAACGATTCGTTCCGTCTGATGGGCTTCGGTCACCGTGTTTACAAAAACTATGACCCGCGCGCCACCGTGATGCGTGAAACCTGTCACGAAGTGCTGAAAGAGCTGGGCACCAAAGACGACCTGCTGCAGGTGGCGATGGAGCTTGAGCACATCGCGCTGAACGACCCGTACTTCATCGAGAAGAAACTCTACCCGAACGTGGACTTCTACTCCGGCATCATCCTGAAAGCGATGGGCATTCCGTCCTCCATGTTTACCGTCATCTTCGCCATGGCGCGTACCGTTGGCTGGATTGCACACTGGAGCGAAATGCACAGCGAAGGCATGAAAATTGCCCGTCCACGCCAGCTGTACACCGGCTACGACAAACGCGAATTCAGCTCAGACGTTAAGAAGAAATAATTGACGTTGGGTGCGGTGCAGCCTGATGCCCTCATCCCGCTCCCTCTCCCACAGGGAGAGGGGGCAAACATAAAAAACGGTAACCTTCGGGTTACCGTTTTGCTTTTACCTCGTGCGGCAGATCTCCGGTCCTTCGGGGATAACGCGTCCTTATTGTTCTGCGTTGAGACGCCAGGCCAGCTGTTCGAAATAACGATGCTGATCGTCTCGCGCTTTCAACGCCTCTTCCAGGGTGCACGGCACGAAGTGCATTGGCTGCCCCAGTGGAATTTGCGCCAGTTGGTACATATCGGCTTCGATAATGCAGGCAATACGCGGGTAACCACCGGTTGTTTGCGCATCGTTCATCAGCACGATCGGCTGGCCGTTATGCGGTACCTGCACCACGCCCGGCAATAGGCCATGCGATAACAGCTCGCGGTCAGTGGTACGCACCAACGGCTGGCCCTGTAAACGATAACCCATGCGATTACTTTGCGGGCTGAGTTGCCACGGCGCACGCCAGAAGTTCTCCTGCGAGGCGGTATCAAACTCATGATATTCCGGCCCCGGTAACGCACGAATCCGGTTCCCGCGCAGAAGTTGTTTCACGCCCTGCGGACCGTTAAATGTGCGCGTGGCTGGCAGCAATTTCAGGGTGTCGCCATCCTGAAGTCGACGCCCTTCCAGCCCGCCAATCCCGACGTTAAGATCGGTACTGTATGACCCCAGCACTTTTGGCACATCAATGCCGCCTGAAATGGCCAGATAGCTGCGAACACCGTGCAAAGGTCGCTTCATCACCAACGTTTGCCCGGCCTTAACCTGCAGCCGCCATCCCGCCCAAACGGGTTTATCGTCGAGCATCGCTTCACATCCCGCGCCCGTCAGCGCAAACCAGCCGTCACGTTCAAACTGAACCGACAGCTGGCCCAGCGTAATTTCGAGAGCTGCTGCGCTCGGGTCATTACCCACCAGCAAATTGGCCGTGAAAAGTGCCGGTTTATCCAGCGCGCCGCAGCGGCTGACGCCGGACTGACGCAGGCCATAACGCCCGCCATCCTGGACCGACGTGTAGAGACCTGAACGTATAACTTTCAGCATACGCCCTCCTTTTGCGGCACAAAGCGCACCGTATCTCCCGGTCTGAGTAAAACCGGCTCAGCCAGGCGTGAATCAAACATCGCCTGTGAGGTATGGCCAATCAGCTGCCAGCCGCCCGGCGTGGCTAGCGGATAAATGCCGGTATGCTGACCGCCAATCCCAACAGAGCCCGCGGGCACCTGCACACGCGGCTCTGCCCGACGCGGCATCGCCAGTTTTGGCGACAGCCCGCCCAGATAAGCAAAGCCTGGCTGGAAGCCTAAAAACCACACCACATAATCCTGCGATGAGTGAAGCTCCACGACCTGCTGCGGCGTAAGGCCGCAATGCTCGGCCACCAGCGGTAAATCCGGCCCCAGTTTGCCGCCGTACACCACGGGGATATCAATCTGGCGGGAATCCGGTTCCAACACTTCACTCTCTTCCCACCAGCGCTGAAGACGCTCGATGGCATCCAGCGCTAGCGACTGCGGATTACGCAGGATAACGGTGATATTATTCATCCCAGGAATGGCTTCGAGCACTTCCGGGTATCCAGGTAAACGCTGGGTCAGACGCCAGATACGTTTCTGGCTCTCCAGCGTCACAGGCGGTTCAAGTTCCAGAACGACTGCCGTTTCGCCCAACAGGTAACAACGCGCTCGCTGCACTTTCGCCCTCTCTCATCAAGCCGGGTTGGGGATGTCGATAAAGGTGACATCCAGATCGGTATTTTCGGTCAACCATTCGCTTAAGGCGCGAATGCCGCCTCGTTCGGTCGCGTGATGACCAGCGGCATAAAAATGCAGGCCCTGCTCACGCGCAGAATGGATGGTTTGTTCCGACACTTCACCGGTAATAAAAGCATCTACGCCAAAACGTGCCGCGCTGTCGATAAAACTCTGGCCGCCGCCGGTGCACCACGCCACGCGCGATATTTTGTCCGGCCCGGTGTCACCACTCCACAGCGGCGTCCGGCCAATGCGGGTTTCAATCCACGACGCCAACTCCAGCCCGGAAACGGCAACAGACAGTTCGCCCCACGGCACCAGCGGCTCAATTTCGCCTTTGATATTGATGCCGAGGAGTGCGGCTAGCTGGGCGTTATTGCCAAGCTCAGGGTGCGCATCCAGCGGCAAATGCCAGCCATAAAGGTTGATATCATTGGCCAGCAGCGTTTTCAGCCGGTTGCGTTTCATGCCGCGAATCACCGGCGACTCCCCTTTCCAGAAATAGCCGTGATGCACAATGACGGCGTCGGCTTCCAGACGCACGGCTTCATCCAGTAGCGCCTGGCTTGCAGTCACGCCGGTGACGATTTTGCGGATCTCTTCTCGCCCCTCAACCTGCAGCCCATTTGGCGCGTAATCGCTGATAGCTGCACTGTTGAGTTTCTCGTTAATCAGTTGTTCCAGTTCACTGTTTTTCATCGTCACTCCAGACTTTCCCTCAATACTGCCGGATACCATAGCCGCCCAGCGGCTTCACGTCGATACCCGCGCAACGCCTGACAAAAAACCGCTCTTTTGATTAGCGCAAAAAACGCTTAACGTCACGCAGCACGATCATGTATATTTATGCACCGGGACAGCATATAAATTGAGCTTTAACGCTCAAGTTACATGGAAAGCATATAAGAAACGAATAATGCGGAATGATTATCTTCTGCACTTCTGGCAAGACTGAGAGCAACATGAAGACACCATCGTCACAACCGCGCGCTATCTATTACGTGGTCGCACTGCAAATTTGGGAATATTTTAGCTTTTATGGGATGCGCGCTCTGCTGATCCTGTATCTCACCAACCAACTGAAATACAACGATAACCACGCTTATGCGCTGTTCAGCGCCTACTGCTCACTGGTCTATGTCACGCCAATCCTCGGCGGCTGGCTGGCGGATAAAGTGCTTGGCAACCGCATGGCGGTGATGATCGGCGCCTTTTTGATGGCCGTCGGCCACCTGGTGCTCGGCGCCAGTGAAATGTCATCGATGTTCTTGTACCTGTCATTGGCAATTATCGTTTGCGGCTACGGTCTGTTTAAATCGAACGTTAGCTGCCTGCTCGGCGAGCTTTATGAACCCACCGATCCGCGCCGTGACGGCGGTTTCTCGCTGCTTTACGCCGCAGGTAACGTCGGCTCCATCATTGCACCAATCGCCTGTGGCTACGTCCAGGAAGAATACAGCTGGGCGATGGGCTTCGCGCTTGCCGCCATCGGTATGCTCGCCGGTCTGGTGATTTTCCTCTGCGGGAACCGCCATTTCAGCCATACCGTCGGTGTGAACAAAGCCGTACTGTGCAGCAAGAAACTGGCCGTTCCGGTCTGGGGTTGGTTGCTGGCGCTGCTGGTTGTGTCGCCGATTGTCATTGCTGTGCTGTTCTGGAAAGAGTGGTCACTGTACGCGCTAATTGTTGCCACCGTTATCGGCCTGGTAATGCTCGCGCAAATCTACAAAAAAGCAGAGAACCAGAAGCAGCGCAAAGAGTTGGGGCTTATTGTGGTCCTGACCTTCTTCAGCCTGCTGTTCTGGGCCTTTGCGCAGCAGGGCGGCAGCTCCATAAGCCTGTATATCGACCGTTTCGTGAACCGCGATATTCTTGGCTATGAAGTGCCAACGGCGATGTTCCAGTCGGTCAATGGTTTTGCCGTGATGATGTGCGGCGTGTTCCTCGCCTGGGTGGTCAAAGAATCGGTGACGGGTAACCGCGCAGTGCGCATCTGGGGTAAATACGCCCTGGGCCTTGGGCTGATGAGCGTAGGTTTCTGCATTCTGACCCTGAGCGCACGCTGGTCTGCGACCTACGGTCATTCATCGATGCCGCTGATGGTTCTGGGAATGGCGGTCATGGGCTTTGCCGAGCTGTTCATCGACCCGGTTGCGATGGCGCAAATCACGCGCATTGAAATTCCGGGCGTAACCGGTGTGCTGACCGGCATCTACATGCTGCTTTCCGGCGCAATCGCCAACTACGTCGCGGGCGTGATTGCCGATCAGACGTCACAAAGCGCCTTTGATGCTGCGGGGGCGATTAATTACTCTATTGATGCCTACATCGACGTGTTCAGCCAGATTACCTGGGGGTCATTGGCCTGTGTGGCCGTGGTGTTGGTCATCTGGCTTGGACACGCCATGAAAGTCAGAGCCCGTCGTCTGGCGCTGGAGTCTTAAGCCTTTCTGGCGGCTTCATACGCTGCCAGCGTCTCTATCCGCGCCTGTTTGTGATTCACAATCGGGCGCGGATATTCTAGCGTTATCCCCTCTTTTTCCGCCCACTGCCACGGTTCGTGAATCGCCTTCTCTGGCACCGCGTTCAATTCAGATAGCCAGTGACGAATAAACACGCCTTCTTTATCAAACCGTTCGCCCTGCGTGGTCGGGTTAAATATTCGGAAATACGGTGCGGCATCGGTGCCGGTAGAAGCCGCCCACTGCCAGCCGCCGTTGTTGGCCGCTAAGTCGCCGTCTACCAACTGTGACATGAAGTAACGCTCGCCTTCCCGCCAGTCAATCAGCAAGTCTTTCACCAGGAAGCTGGCGACAATCATCCGCAGGCGGTTGTGCATCCAGCCTGTTTCATTGAGCTGACGCATCGCCGCATCGACTATCGGGTAACCTGTTTTCCCCTGCTGCCAGGCGGCAAGCGCCGTCCTATCGTTGTTCCATGCGACATTATCTGTCCAGGCGATAAAGGGTTTATAGCGGCACAGTTCGGGATAATAGGTCATCAGATGGCGGTAAAATTCACGCCAGAGGAGTTCATTTAGCCAGACCGCACCGGGGCCGCCATCTTGCGCATGCGGACATTCCGCGAGAAGCCGATGCAGACACTGGCGCGCAGACAACACGCCCAACGTGAGGCACGCCGATAACCGACTGGTGCCCTCAATCGCGGGAAAATCTCGCTTTTCTTCGTACTCCGCGGCCTGCTGTTGGCAAAAGTGGCGCAGCCTGGCGATGGCGGTTTTCTCATCCGCTGGGAAGAGCGTGGTATCAAAGGGTTCTTGAGGAAGATTAAGTACAATCTCAGTCGTTTCACACGCCCCATTGTCACGATTCGCCGGAGCTTGAACGCATTCCGGCAGCCCTTCTTTTAGTCGTCGCAGATACGCATTTTTAAACGGCGTAAAGACCTTATACATCTGATGATTACCGGTCATGACGCTACCGGGCGCCAGCATCACGCTGTCGTCAAACCCCTGACACGTTACTGTATCCAGCGTTTTTTCCACCCCGCTGTCACGCTGACGCTCGTTAATTTCATATTGATAGTTATAGAAAAGCCGATCGACTTGATGTTCATCGCAGACATTTTTCACCACCTCTACCGACGCCGCGAAATCCGCCACGTCGTGAAACAATAAAGGAATGCCTTTTTGCGCCAGCTGCGTTTGTAACGCATTTAGCTGGGCCTGCAAATATGCCGCCTGGCGTGGGGCCATATGGTGCTGCAGCCACTGTTGCGGCGTGGCAATAAACAACGCGATCACCTTGGCCTGACGATCCCGACAGGCGGCGGCCAACGCCAGATTATCGTGCAGGCGTAAATCCGTGCGAAACCAGACCAGATGGGTGGTCATAACTCTCCGGTTAATGTCCGTAACGTAAACGTAAGGCTTCCGGCCAAGGGTCGAAATAGCGCTGCCCGGCCAGATAAGCATCAGGAAATTCAGCCATATAGTGTTTTAACAGCGTGACCGGTGCAAGCAACGGCTGCGTGCCCTGCCGATAGCGATCGATAAGGTCAGCCAATTCCTGCCGCTGTCGGCTGTTAAGCTGTTTGCGAAAGTAGCCCTGCACGTGCATCAAAACGTTGGTGTGATTGCGGCGAGTGGCCGGATGCGACATCAGCGTCATCAGGCGCTGGCGATATTCGACAAAGTAGTCCTCCAGCGACGTCCATTCCGCCATCGCCGCCACAAAGCGCCCGAGCTCACGGTAAAGCGGCTGAGAATGCGCCAGCAGTAACAGCTTATAGCGGCTGTGAAAGGCCATTAATTCGCCGCGATTCAGGCCCCGTACGCGAAGAGCGTGCAACTCATGCAGGGCATAAATACGCTCGACAAAGTTCTCACGCAGAACAGCGTCCTGTAACCGCCCGTCTTCTTCCACCGGCAGCCACGGGAATGTTTCCATCAGGATCCGGGTGTAAATGCCGCGTCCAGATTTGCGGCTGTATTGACCGTCGGCCTCGTATACCCGCACTCGCTCCATGCCACAGCTTGGCGATTTTGCGCACACAATATAGCCGCACAGCTTTTCGAAACGGGTAATCCGCTGACGGGTAAAATCGCGCATCGCCTGGGTTAAATCACCGTCGCGTCCATCGCTAAAACGCAAATTCGTGCTGCCCTGCTCGTCTTTCATCAGTCGCAGCGCGGGTCTCGGCACTGGCAAACCAATGGCCATTTCCGGGCAGACGGGCTCAAACGCCACCAATGGGCTGAGATCCTCTACTGCAAAAGTCAGGCGTTTATGCCCGCCGTCAAAACGAACGGGCTCGCCTAATAAACAGGCGCTGATGCCAACCGGGATTTTCTCACTCATAACCGCTCCTTTCAGGCCTATAAAAGAAGTGTAGACGCCAGAAAACGAAAAAGGCCGCACAAGGCGGCCTGGACGTAATTCGGTAAAATTTTAGGATTCTATCCAGCGGGATCGTTACAGATCAGTAAAAATCACAGGTCGCTTTTTCGGCCTGATCCATCCACACCGGTTTTTCACTGGTTTTAGACCAGACACGGTGCAGGTAGCTGTAAAAACGACCACGATCTTTCCAGAACAGCATTACTGGTAGCGCCAAAACACCCGCCACAACGGCGAAAGTACGACGCATCAATACAACATGTGCAGGAAACTCTTTGTACATAATCTCTCTCCCCTTTCATGGCCGGCAACGCACGCCGGTAAACGTTAACTGGGTCAAATAATACCGCTTTGGTTGTAATTTTGCTACTCATCCGACCACTTTTTTACGTCGACAGGGGCTGATTTACACTTCTCGCCGTAATTAAGTTACATAAAAGTTAAATTAATACTAACCACTAGTTAATTAATGGTCTTCTCCATTTTTATACTATTTTTACACCCTGCCCTGCGTTTTTTGCGAAATCTTTGCACCAAAAAACTTACCGTTACCGCACTTCATTAAACACCTGGAGGTGGACTGTGAGTGCAGGCGTGTTAACGGGTATCGTTCTGGTTTTCCTGTTGTTGGGTTATCTGGTTTATGCCCTGATCAATGCGGAGGCCTTCTGATGGCTGCGCAAGGGTTTTTACTGATAGCCAGTTTTTTACTGGTCCTGTTCATTCTGGCGCGCCCGTTGGGCCTCGTGCTGGCGCGACTGATAGCCAATACGCCGCTGCCCGGCACGGCCAAAATTGAACGCGGGCTGTGGCGCCTGATGGGTATCTCCTCCCAAGAGATGAACTGGCGGCAATATCTGCTGGCTATCCTGATGCTCAACGTATTGGGGATTTTGGTGCTGTTCGCCATGCTGATGTTGCAGGACGTTCTGCCGCTCAATCCGCAACACTTCCCGGGGCTTTCGTGGGATCTGGCGATGAACACCGCCATCAGCTTTGTCTCCAACACCAACTGGCAGGCGTATAGCGGCGAAAGTACGCTGAGTTACTTCAGCCAAATGACCGGGCTGGCAGTGCAAAACTTCTTGTCTGCGGCCACCGGCATCGCAGTGATATTTGCGCTGATCCGCGGTTTCTGCCGCCACAGCACCAATACGCTGGGTAACGCATGGATGGACATCGTGCGCGTTACGTTGTGGATCCTGCTGCCGCTGTCGCTGGTGATTGCGCTGTTTATGATCCAGCAAGGCACGCTGCAAAACCTTCTCCCGTACCAGCATTTCACCTCGCTCGAAGGCGTGAAAGGCCTGCTGCCAATGGGTCCGGTTGCGTCGCAGGAAGCCATCAAAATGCTCGGCACCAACGGCGGCGGTTTCTTTAACGCCAACTCCAGCCATCCATTTGAAAACCCAACGGCGTTGACTAATGCGGTGCAAATGCTGGCGATTTTCCTGATCCCGACCGCGCTGTGTTTCGCCTTCGGTGAAGCAGTTAACGACCGTCGCCAGGGGCGCACGATCCTGTGGGCGATGTCGGTCATCTTCGTCATCTGCGTAGCGGTCGTGATGTGGGCAGAGCTCAGCGGGAATCCTCACTTCCTGAAACTCGGGGCCGACAGCGCCATCAATATGGAAGGCAAAGAGAGCCGGTTCGGCATTCTGCAAAGCAGCCTGTTTGCGGTGGTGACGACCGCGGCGTCCTGCGGCGCAGTGAACGCCATGCACGACTCCTTTACCGCGCTCGGTGGAATGGTGCCAATGTGGCTAATGCAGATTGGTGAAGTGGTGTTCGGCGGCGTGGGTTCCGGGCTGTACGGCATGCTGCTGTTCGTGCTGCTGGCGGTGTTTATCGCCGGGCTGATGATTGGCCGTACGCCGGAATATCTCGGTAAAAAAATCGACGTGCGCGAAATGAAAATGACCGCGCTGGCGATCCTCGTGACGCCGGCACTGGTTCTGCTTGGCACTGCGCTGGCGATGATGACTGACGCCGGTCGCGCCGGAATATTCAACCCGGGCATTCACGGCTTTAGCGAAGTACTGTACGCCGTCTCTTCCGCCGCCAATAACAACGGTAGCGCCTTCGGCGGCCTGAGTGCTAACTCTCCATTCTGGAACTGCCTGCTGGCCTTCTGCATGCTCGTCGGACGCTTCGGGGTGATCGTACCTGTACTGGCCATCGCCGGCTCACTGGTGAGCAAGAAAATTCAGCCCGCCAGCACCGGCACGTTACCGACCTTCGGCCCGCTGTTTGTTGGCTTGCTGATAGGGACCGTGATTTTGGTCGGCGCTCTGACCTTTATTCCCGCCCTGGCGTTAGGCCCGGTCGCAGAACATCTCTCTTCGTTATAAGACAGCTGGAGACACGTTTTATGAGTCGTAAGCAAACGGCAATTTTCGAACCGGCCCTGGTTCGCCAGGCCCTGCTGGATGCCGTAAAAAAACTGAGTCCAGCCGTACAGTGGCGTAACCCGGTGATGTTTATCGTCTGGCTGGGCAGCGTGTTGACCACCCTGCTCGCCGTGGCGATGGCCTTTGGAAAAGTGCCCGGTAGCGCTGGCTTCACGGCGGCAATCAGCATCTGGCTGTGGTTTACCGTGCTGTTCGCTAACGTCGCCGAAGCGCTGGCGGAAGGCCGCAGCAAGGCACAGGCCAACAGCCTGAAAGGCATTCAGAAAACGTCTTTCGCCCGTAAACTGCGCGCGCCACAGCATGATGCTCAGGTCGATCACATTCCGGCTGATGACCTGCGCAAAGGCGACATCGTTCTGGTGGAGGCTGGCGACATCATCCCGTGCGACGGTGAAGTTATCGAAGGTGGCGCGTCGGTGGATGAAAGCGCAATTACCGGCGAATCCGCGCCAGTTATCCGCGAATCCGGCGGCGACTTCGCCTCGGTAACGGGTGGCACGCGCATTCTTTCCGACTGGCTGGTTATCCGTTGCAGCGTCAACCCAGGCGAAACCTTCCTTGACCGAATGATCGCCATGGTCGAAGGCGCTCAGCGTCGTAAAACGCCAAACGAAATCGCTCTGACCATTTTGCTGGTCGCGCTGACCATCGTGTTCCTGCTGGCAACCGCCACCCTGTGGCCGTTCTCCGCGTACGGCGGAACAGCGGTCAGCGTAACAGTGCTGGTTGCGCTGCTGGTTTGTCTGATCCCGACGACTATCGGCGGGCTGCTGTCGGCTATCGGCGTGGCCGGGATGAGCCGGATGCTCGGTGCCAACGTGATTGCCACCAGCGGCCGTGCGGTTGAAGCGGCGGGTGATGTGGACGTGTTGCTGCTGGATAAAACCGGCACCATCACTCTCGGCAACCGTCAGGCGTCTCAGTTCCTGCCCGCTCCAGGTGTCGATGAGAAAACCCTCGCCGATGCCGCGCAGCTAGCGTCGCTGGCCGACGAAACACCGGAAGGCCGCAGTATCGTGGTGCTGGCAAAACAGCGCTTCAATCTGCGCGAACGCGACATGCAGGAACTGCAGGCCACGTTTGTGCCGTTTACCGCACAGACCCGTATGAGCGGCATCAATATCCACGACCGCATGATCCGTAAAGGCTCCGTGGATGCTATCCGCCGTCACGTGGAAGCCAACAACGGGCACTTCCCGCCGCAGGTCGACACGCAGGTCGAAAGCGTGGCGCGTCAGGGTGGTACCCCGCTGGTGGTGGTGGAAGGTGCGACGGTGCTCGGTGTGATTGCACTGAAGGACATCGTTAAAGGCGGCATTAAAGAGCGTTTCGCACAGCTGCGCAAAATGGGCATTAAAACGGTGATGATCACCGGCGATAACCGCCTGACGGCCGCCGCCATCGCCGCCGAAGCAGGCGTAGATGATTTCCTGGCGGAAGCGACGCCGGAAGCCAAGCTGGCGCTGATTCGTCAGTATCAGGCGGAAGGCCGTCTGGTGGCGATGACTGGCGACGGTACCAACGACGCCCCGGCGTTAGCGCAGGCTGACGTGGCCGTGGCGATGAACTCCGGAACCCAGGCCGCAAAAGAAGCGGGCAACATGGTCGATCTGGACTCCAACCCGACCAAATTGATTGAAGTGGTGCACATCGGTAAACAGATGCTGATGACCCGTGGGTCGCTGACCACCTTCAGTATTGCCAACGACGTGGCGAAGTATTTTGCCATCATCCCGGCGGCGTTTGCGGCTACCTATCCGCAGCTCAACGCGCTGAACGTGATGCACCTGAACTCGCCCGCGTCAGCCATTCTCAGCGCCGTTATCTTTAACGCCCTGATTATTGTGTTCCTGATCCCGCTGGCGTTAAAAGGCGTGAGTTATAAGCCACTGACGGCAGCAGCAATGCTGCGCCGTAACCTGTGGATTTACGGCCTCGGTGGCCTGCTGGTGCCGTTCATCGGCATCAAAGTGATTGACCTGTTGCTGACCCTGTCTGGTCTGGTGTAAGAGGAAATGACAATGGCGACGTTACGTCCTGCACTGGTAGTTCTGATTTTTTTAACCCTGGTCACCGGCGGCGTGTATCCGCTGCTCACCACCACGCTTGGACAATGGTGGTTCGCCGACCAGGCCAACGGCTCGTTGATTCATCAGGACAACCAGATTCGTGGTTCGCACTTGATTGGTCAGCAGTTTTCAGCGCCGGGATATTTTCACGGTCGCCCTTCCGCCACCGCCAATAGCCCCTATAATCCAGAGGCATCCGGCGGCAGTAACCTGGCAGGCAGTAATCCAGAGCTGGATAAAGAGGTGGCGGCGCGGGTGGCGCAACTGCGTCAGGACAATCCGCAGGCAGACGCACAGGTTCCCGTCGAACTGGTGACGACGTCCGCGAGCGGGCTTGATTACAGCCTGACGCCGCAGTCGGTGGACTGGCAAATACCGCGCGTGGCGCAGGCCCGTCACCTGTCTGTAGCAACGCTGACGACGCTGGTTGCCGAACACACACAGCAGCCGCTGGTGAGCTTCCTCGGCCAGCCGGTGGTGAATATTGTTGAGCTGAACATGGCGCTGGATGCCCTGAAACAACCGTAAGGATTGAGCATGACCGACGAGCCCTTTCGTCCCGATCCCGACCGCCTGCTGGAGCAATCCTCCGGCTGGCATCGCGGAAAACTGAAAGTCTTTTTTGGCGCCTGTGCTGGCGTAGGGAAAACCTACGCCATGTTGCAAGAAGCGCAGCGCCTGCGGGCGCAGGGGCTCGATATTATGGTGGGCGTGGTGGAAACCCACGGCCGCCAGGAGACTGCCGCTCAGCTTAAAGGGCTGGCGACTCAGTCCCAAAAACGCATTCACTATCGCGGTCGACAGGTCGAAGAGTTTGACCTCGATGCTGCCCTCGCCCGCCGTCCGGCACTGATCCTGATGGACGAACTGGCGCACACCAACGCCCCCGGTTCACGTCACCCCAAACGCTGGCAGGATGTAGAAGAACTGCTGGAAGCAGGCATCGACGTTTTTACCACCGTCAACGTTCAGCATCTGGAAAGCCTGAACGACGTGGTCAGCGGCGTGACCGGTATCAAAGTGCGTGAAACCGTGCCGGATCCTTTTTTCGATTCTGCGGACGAAGTGGTGCTTGTGGATCTGCCGCCGGACGATCTGCGCCAGCGTCTGCACGAAGGCAAAGTGTATATCGCCGGGCAGGCCGAGCGCGCCATCGAGCATTTCTTCCGCAAAGGTAATCTCATCGCCTTACGCGAGCTGGCCCTGCGACGCACCGCCGACCGCGTGGATGACCAGATGCGCGCCTGGCGAGACCGCCAAGGCGAAGAAAAAGTCTGGCACACCCGCGATGCGATTCTGCTGTGCGTCGGCCACAGCGGTGGGAATGAAAAACTGGTGCGGGCCGCCGCCCGTCTGGCCGCCAAGTTCGGCACCGCATGGCATGCGGTCTATGTCGAGACCCCCGATTTGCATCGTCTGCCAGAATCACAGCGGCGCAATATTCTCAGGGCACTGCGTCTGGCACAGGAGCTGGGCGCGGAGACCGCCACGCTGTCAGATCCGGCGGAAGACAAAGCTATTCTGCACTACGCCCGCGAACATAATCTCGGCAAAATCATTATTGGTCGGCGCAATAAACGACGCTGGTGGAGCCGGGAGTCATTCGCCGACAGGCTCGCCCGCCGCGCCCCGGACCTCGATTTACTGATTGTCGCCCTTGAGGATCAGCCAGCCACCAGCCCGAGCCGCAGCACCGATAATCGTCCGTGGTTGGAACGCTGGCGCGTTCAGCTTCGTGGCTGCATTGTGGCCATGGTGCTCTGCGCCTTAATTACGGTGTTCGCCAGCCATTTCCTGATGGCGTTTGATGCCGCCAACCTGGTCATGATCTATCTGCTCGGCGTGGTGATTGTGGCACTGTTCTATGGGCGCTGGCCGTCGGTGCTTGCGACCGTCGCCAACGTCGTCAGCTTTGATCTGTTCTTTATTGCACCGCGCGGTACCCTCGCCGTTTCCGATGTGCAGTACGTGTTGACCTTCGGCGTGATGCTCACCGTCGGGCTGGTTATTGGGAATTTGACCGCGGGCGTGCGCTATCAGGCCCGCGTCGCGCGCTATCGTGAACAGCGTACCCGGCATCTGTATGAAATGTCGAAAGCGCTGGCAACCGGCCGCCGCGCGCAGGATATTGCCCAAACCAGCGAGCAGTTTATTCACTCCACTTTCCAGGCGCGTAGCCAGGTGCTGCTACCCAACGCCGAGGGTGGGCTTCACCCTCTGACCGACGGCAACGACATCACGCCGTGGGACGACGCCATCGCCCGCTGGAGCTTTGACAAAGGCCAGCCAGCAGGTGCGGGAACCGACACGCTGCCCGGGGTGCCGTATCTTATCCTGCCGTTAAAAAGCGCCGAGAAAATCCACGGCGTGGTGGTGGTTGAACCGGGTAATTTGCGCCAGTTGATG
The DNA here is from genome assembly GCF_024764835.1 of Scandinavium hiltneri. Classification (GTDB taxonomy): domain Bacteria; phylum Pseudomonadota; class Gammaproteobacteria; order Enterobacterales; family Enterobacteriaceae; genus Scandinavium; species Scandinavium hiltneri. The sequence goes on from NZ_JALIGE010000076.1 coordinate 671,248, forward strand.
ATCCCCGAACAGCAGCGACTGCTTGAAACCTGCACCTTGCTGGTCGCCAGCGCCCTGGAACGTCTGGCGCTGACCGCAAGCGAAGAGCAATCGCGGCTGGCGAGCGAACGGGAAAGCATTCGCAACTCGCTGCTGGCGGCGCTTTCACACGACTTGCGCACGCCATTAACCGTGCTGTTTGGTCAGGCGGAAATTCTGACGCTGGATTTGGCCAGCGAAGGTTCAAAGCACGCTCCACAGGCCAACGAAATTCGCCAGCACGTGCTGAACACTACCCGACTGGTGAACAATCTGCTCGATATGGCGCGCATTCAGTCCGGTGGATTTAACCTGCGCAAAGAGTGGCTGACGCTGGAAGAAGTGGTGGGCAGCGCCATTCGCACCCTGGAAATGGGCCTCGGCGGGCGGCATATTCAACTGGCGCTGGGCGACCCGCTGACGCTTATTCACGTTGATGGCCCGCTGTTTGAACGGGTGCTGATTAACCTGCTGGAAAACGCCGCGAAGTACGCGGGCCCGTCGGCCACCATTGGAATTTCCGCCGAACGCTTGCCCGAACAGCTGCAGCTGGAGGTATGGGACTCCGGCCCCGGCATCCCTGCTGGTCAGGAACAGGCAATCTTTGCTAAATTCTCCAGAGGTCATAAAGAGTCGGCCATTCCCGGTGTAGGGCTTGGCCTCGCGATTTGCCAGGCGATTGTCGATGTACACGGTGGTGAGCTACACGCGTATAACCGCCCCGAGGGCGGGGCCCGTTTCAGGGTTACGCTGCCGCTGGATGCGCCCCCGGAGCTGGATGAATTTCTTGAGGAACTGTGATTAACGTACTTATCGTTGAAGATGAACAGGCTATTCGCCGTTTTCTGCGCAGCGCGCTGGAAGCCGATGGCCTGCGCGTGTACGAAGCCGAAACGCTGCAACGTGGGTTACTGGAAGCGGCCACGCGCAAACCTGACCTGGTCATTCTCGATCTCGGTTTGCCGGATGGCGACGGCATAGAGTTCATTCGCGATTTCCGTCAGTGGAGCCAGGTGCCGGTGATTGTGCTTTCTGCTCGCGCCGAAGAGACGGACAAAATTACCGCGCTCGACGCCGGTGCCGATGATTACCTCAGCAAGCCGTTTGGCATTGGCGAGTTACAGGCTCGCCTGCGGGTGGCGCTTCGTCGTCATGGGAACGCGGAACAAAATCAGCCGGTGGTGCGCTTCGCTGATATTCAGGTCGATATCGCCAATCACCGCATTCAGCGCGGTGAAGAACAAATCCATCTGACGCCGATTGAGTTTCGCCTGCTGGCGGTGCTGCTCAATAACCATGGCAAAGTGCTGACCCAGCGCCAGTTGTTAAGTCAGGTCTGGGGGCCAAATGCGGTTGAACATAGCCACTACCTGCGCATTTATATGGGCCACTTACGCCAGAAGCTGGAAATTGACCCGGCGCGCCCGCAGCATCTGTTAACCGAAACCGGAATTGGTTATCGGTTTATGCTTTGATGGCGCAGCAAATAAAAAAGGGAGCCTTCTGGCTCCCTTTGCACATCGAGATTCTGTTACGCGTTTTTCAGCACTTCACTAACAATCTCTACCGCTTCTTTCTCAATCAGCTTACGGTGCTCGGCACCGAGGAAGCTTTCGCAATAGATTTTGTAGGCGTCTTCTGTGCCGGATGGACGTGCTGCAAACCAGCCGTTTTTGGTCATCACTTTCAGACCGCCGATGGATGCGCCGTTGCCTGGCGCAGCCGTCAGACGCGCGGTGATTGGGTCACCGGCCAGCGTATCGGCGCTAACCATCTCCGGAGAGAGTTTAGACAGCGCCGCTTTCTGGGCGGAAGTCGCAGATGCCTGCAGACGGTTGTAGCTTGGTGCACCAAAGCGCGCGGCCAGTTCGTCGTAATGCTGCTGCGGGTTTTTGCCCGTGACGGCGGTGATTTCAGCCGCCAGCAGACACATGATGATCCCGTCTTTGTCGGTAGACCATGGTGTGCCGTCGAAACGCAGGAAGGATGCACCCGCGCTCTCTTCGCCGCCAAAACCGAAGCTGCCGTCAAACAGACCGTCAACAAACCATTTGAAGCCTACTGGCACTTCCACCAGCTTACGGCCCAGATCCTCAACCACGCGGTCAATCATTGCTGATGACACCAGGGTTTTACCCACGGCGACGTCTTTGCCCCACTGTGGACGATGCTGGAACAGATAGTTGATCGCTACGGCCAGGTAGTGGTTCGGGTTCATCAGACCCGCCGGCGTCACGATACCGTGACGGTCGTAATCCGGGTCATTGGCAAACGCCAGGTCGAATTTGTCACGCAGTGCCAGCAGGCCCGCCATCGCACACTCTGATGAGCAGTCCATGCGGATCGCGCCATCTTTGTCGAGGTGCATGAAACGGAATGTCTGATCGACGTGATCGTTGACGATGGTCAGATCAAGCTTGTAGAACTCCGCGATACGTTTCCAGTATTCGATCCCGGAGCCGCCCAACGGATCAACACCAAGCTTCAGGCCCGCTTTCTGAATGGCTTTGATATCAACGATATCCGCCAGCCCTTCGATAAACGGCTGAACCAAATCTTGCTCTTTGATATGCCCGGACGCATACGCTGCATCCAGAGACATGCGCTTCACGCCGTTCAGACCATCAGCCAGTAATGCGTTTGCGCGGTCTTCAACCACTTTGGTGACGTTGGTATCAGCCGGGCCACCGTTTGGCGGGTTGTATTTGATACCACCATCGTCCGGCGGGTTATGGGACGGGGTGATGACGATGCCATCAGCCTGTGCGCCACCTTTTTTATTGTGAACCAGGATAGCGTTGGAAACCGCAGGCGTTGGGGTGTAGCCGTTGTTTTCCTGCACAATAACGTCCACACCGTTGGCCGCCAGCACTTCCAGTACGGAAATGATCGCTGGCTCTGACAGGGCGTGGGTATCCTTGCCGACGTAGCAGGGTCCGGTGACGCCATTTTTTGCGCGTTCTTCCGCAATCGCCTGCGCAATGGCCAGGATATGCGGTTCGTTGAAGCTGTGACGCGCAGCGCTACCACGGTGGCCGGACGTCCCGAATTTTACCGCATGTTCTGCGTTACCCACTTCCGGCTTCAGCACGTAGTACTGAGACGTCAGCTGGGCGACGTTGATCAAATCACTCTGCTGTGCAGGCTGACCTGCACGGTTATGAGTTGCCATTGCCTGGTCCTTCTTATGCTTAGATGGTGCCGCAAACCTTTTCAATTAATTCCGCGGGGAACTGCATTGACTGCATGATGTGTTCGACCATGCTGCATTTACGACCGGTATTGGTGTTAGTGATAACCCAGTAAGGGGTTTCTGGTACCTGCTTAGGCTTGGTCTGATTGCCGTTTTTCAGCAGCGTTGCTTCGTCAGAGGCGAAGTAAACGCGCGTACGGCCATGCAGCGACTCGGTAGCCAGAGCAAATGCTTTGCTGTCTAAGGCGTAAAGTGTAGTCAGCACCAGCAGGAAACGGTTGACCGCTTTTTTCTGCTCGGCGTATTCGTCAGATAGCATCAGCTCGCGCATGGCACGAACGTTATCTTTCAGTGAAGACACTTTTTTAACCGCGGCGACGACCGGTGCAGACGCGGGTGCCGGGGTTTCTTTGGCTACGGTTGCTGCCGCCGCCTGCGATACGGCAGAAAATTTCAGCATACGCCGTAAAATGTCGGATGCGCTCTCGCCAATGTGCTTTGTGTGGCTGGCAATAAAGCCGTAGAGTTCGTCATCAACTTCGATCGTTTTCATCTTAATCCAGTGAGATATCTTTTCTGAATACAAGTTGTTGGGATTATAAGGACAAAACCCAACAGCGGATAGCGTGTCGGCAAAAACTCAGACGACTACTGAGTGTTGCAGCCGGGCGGCAGAATGCTCAACATGATACCCTAACCCGACGTAGCGAAAAAAAGAACTTTGCCATGAAATTAAACAGCCGAGCGCAAACTGCACAAAACCTGCACACTAATTCTCCCATCGTCCTTGTTCACGGCCTTTTCGGTAGCCTTGATAACCTCGGGATCCTCGCCCGGGATCTGGTTGCCGACCACAATATCCTGCAAGTCGATATGCGTAACCACGGCCTTTCCCCTCGCGACCTGGAGATGACCTATGCCGCAATGGCACAGGATCTTGTCGATACGTTCGATGCCAACGGCATTGAGAAAGCAATTCTGATAGGCCATTCAATGGGTGGTAAAGCAGTGATGGCGTTTACGGCGCTAGCCCCTGAACGCGTTGAAAAATTGGTGGCGATTGATATCGCTCCGGTGGCTTATCAGGTGCGCCGTCACGATGAGATTTTTGCCGCCATTAACGCCGTGACCGACGCGGGCGTGTCCAGCCGCCAGCAGGCCGCGGAAGTCATGCGCCAGCATATAGATGAAGAAGGCGTGATTCAGTTCCTGCTGAAGTCGTTCGTCGACGGCGCGTGGCGCTTCAACGTGCCAGCCTTGTGGGATCAATACCCACATATCGTTGGCTGGGAACCGATCCCTGCCTGGGACCACCCTGCCCTGTTTATCCCTGGTGGACATTCGCCTTACGTCACCGCAGAGTACCGCGACGCGTTACTTGCACAGTTCCCGCAGGCCCGTGCGCACGTAGTCGCGGGTGCCGGACACTGGGTTCACGCAGAAAAACCGGATACGGTGCTGCGTGCGATTCGCCGTTACCTGGCAGAATGATTAAAATCCGAGCAAGCAAGCGCCATTGTGCCTCCCGGCGTTGGCGTGCGGGTTTCGCTGATGTATGATTGCGCGCTATCTGCGCCGGGCCTGTCGTCTGGCGGCTTGTTTCCCCGAAGTCACTCTGAATCATGGCAAAAGAACAAACGGACCGAACGACATTAGATTTGTTCGCAAATGAGCGTCGCCCGGGAAGGCCGAAAACCAATCCGCTCTCGCGCGACGAACAATTACGCATTAATAAGCGTAATCAGCTTAAACGCGACAAAAGCAACGGTCTCAAACGTGTTGAGCTGAAGCTCAATAACGATGCCGTGGATGCGCTTAATGAACTGGCTGACGCCAGAAATATGAGCCGCAGCGAGCTTATCGAAGAGATATTGTTGCAACAACTGGCTGCATTACACGGCCAGGAACTTGTCTGAAAATACGGCAAAAGATCACTTTCATTTAGCAGAGAGTGCAGTACGGCGCGATTGCAGTTTCCGCGCACTTCTCCTCCTGCTATCATTGCCTTTATCTGTGGGCAACATTCCACCATCATTTCAATACGTTTCAAGAGGTTATTTTACTCATGGCAATCACAGGTATTTTTTTCGGCAGCGACACCGGTAACACCGAAAATATCGCGAAGATGATCCAGAAGCAGCTTGGCAAAGACGTTGCCGAGGTGCATGACATTGCCAAGAGCAGTAAAGAAGATCTCGAAGGTTTCGATATTCTGCTGCTGGGTATCCCAACCTGGTACTACGGTGAAGCACAGTGTGACTGGGATGACTTCTTCCCGACGCTGGAAGAGGTAGACTTCAACGGTAAGCTGGTCGCACTGTTTGGCTGTGGCGATCAGGAAGATTACGCAGAATATTTCTGTGATGCGTTGGGTACCATCCGCGACATCATCGAACCACGCGGCGCAACTATCGTTGGTCACTGGCCGACCGAAGGCTACCATTTCGAAGCCTCTAAAGGTCTGGCTGATGACGCTCACTTTGTGGGTCTGGCCATTGATGAAGATCGCCAACCAGAGCTGACCGCTGAGCGTGTCGAAAAATGGGTGAAACAAATCTCCGAAGAGCTGCACCTCGAAGAGATCAAGAACGCCTAATGATTTAGAACGGTGCAGCATCCGTGCTGTGCCGTATTAACGATAAATTGTGTTAAATTAATAGATAAAAGCAATCAAATTAATCGCTACAAATTTTTAACTTTTGAGCACATGTCTGTACAATGTCACCTGTTTTGACGAGGTCGGATGTTTCGCTTTGCAGATGATGCCTCGTTTTTGAAAAGCATACTTTGCTCAGGGTTTACCGTTTTCATTTAGGATCTGCAGTCCTATAATGAGACGCATTATCCTGAATTCATTCTTAGTAATACTTCCTGATAGGGAAGTGTATCGCCTGGCACATAGGACTGATTCCGCATGACTGACAACAATACCGCATTAAAGAAGGCAGGCCTGAAAGTCACGCTTCCTCGTTTGAAAATTCTGGAAGTGCTTCAGGAGCCGGACAATCACCATGTCAGTGCGGAAGACCTTTATAAACGCCTCATTGATATGGGCGAAGAAATTGGTCTGGCAACGGTTTATCGCGTTCTGAACCAGTTCGACGATGCCGGCATTGTCACCCGCCACAACTTCGAAGGCGGCAAGTCTGTTTTCGAACTGACTCAGCAGCATCATCATGATCACTTAATCTGCCTCGACTGCGGCAAGGTTATTGAGTTCAGCGATGACTCTATCGAAGCGCGTCAGCGTGAAATCGCCACTCGACATGGCATTCGTCTGACCAACCATAGCCTTTATCTTTACGGCCACTGCGCAGAAGGCGACTGCCGTGAAGATGAACACGCACACGACGCCGCTGAGAAATAATCAGCGTTCGCTCAAACGCAAAAAGCCAACCTCGCGGTTGGCTTTTTTTTGGCATAAATTTCAGGCTATCACAGAGGCCGATAGTTGAGGGTTATGGCTTTGTAGTTGGGGTAGTCGTGTTGTTGTTGCGTATTTCCTTCCAAATCTGGTCACAGCGAGCTTTCACCGCCTGATCGTTGCCGGTACGCGTCGCCTGGATGCACTGTTGATAATCCAGAACCCGCACGCTTTCCTGATTGGCAAACTGCTGATGTGACTTCTCGGTTTTCAGTACATCCAGTACATTCTGACATGCCTGGATTTTATCCGGGTTCCCTTCAGCGGTGTTAATACAAGCGCTGTACGCTTCTTTGAGCTTGTTATCTTCCTGTGGCGCCTGGGGTTGTGCGCATGCAACCAGCCCGGATGCCATCATAGCGATGAGAATCAATTTTTTCATGATACGGCCTCATAGGCGCACGGCGACGTTAACGCCGCCGCGCGACTTGTCAGAAAATGGTGAACGGGGCGATAACGATGAATTTCACGTCACGCTCATCCTGGAAGATGTTGCCGTAACCGCCGCCATAGCTCGGGATGTCGGAGTGGTTGTCGTATTGAGTAAAGTGCAGCTTGAACAACGTGCCTTTCGCTCGCCCTTCCTGAACGGTGTACATCGCATCAAGGCTGTAAGCTGACTCTTTAATTTTGTTCGAGGATATATCTTCGCGCTGACCTGCGCTATTGATAAGCCAGTCAGACGGTTTGGCATCCCAGGCATAAACATAAGACGCGCCCACGGCAAAGCCCGGCATATCCCAGTTTTTCAGATCATACATACCGCCAAAGAACACCGCTTTTTCGCCATTGGCGTTGAAATCTGAGCGGTTATCCCACCAGATATCCAGTCGGCCGTTGGAAGACGCATAGGTTGGGGTCATACGCTGAAGGAAGTAACCCTGCTGCCCTTCCGCTTTTACCCATGTTCCTTCGAGACGCAGGTCAACAACGTCGCCCACTTTATAACCGAGGGTCAGAGCCTGTAACCACGCGGTACCGTCATAGATATCGTTGATAGTGTTGCTGCTGACGGTGTCACGCGCACCGTAGAACTGGTAACTGGTCGAGAGCGGCGCCCCGGCAACATCAAATTTATAGCTGGCTTTGGCGAAGTACTGATCCATAAAGCCTTCTGCCTGACCGAATGCTGCTTCGAGCACCAGGTCATTTTTGAAGTCGTATTTAGCACCGATGGAGTGCAGGTACTCCACTTTGGTTTTCTTGTCGTTCTGATAGAAATGGTCAGTTTCGAGGTGCCATGGCGCTTTGTACTCGTTGGTCCACATATACGAGAAGCTCAACGCCCCAGCATCGCCGTAATCAAAATTAGCCCCGGCTTCAGCACCCTGATAAGTACCAGGCATGAAGCTCCAGTGCGGCGCTAACAGGGTCTGGCCAGTAGGCTGAATATAACCTGCACGCGCCCAGGTCGGCCCCAGTTTAAATTTCGCGGCGGCTTTATACAGGCTGATCCCGCTCTTATCGCCAGACCAGTCTTCGTCATAGCCTTTGTTAATCGAGGAGAACGCGATTTCGTTTGGGTGACCGCTTTCGGCGGATTCAGCCATTTCGATTGCGGTGAAGGCCGCAATATCCAGGCCGATAAAATCTGCAGCATAACCCGACTGGAAGTCGAGGTTGGCGTTCCAGGTGGAGTGAGAAAGGTTGGTTTTGTACTTGTCGCCGTCGGTTACATCTTTACGGTCACGCTCACGCTGCCAATAATAGATGCCGCCGGTTAAGGTTGAATCGTCTACGAATCCTGCTGCACTGGCTTGCGGAACTGCAATCCAGCCCGACATTGCGGTGACCCCGGCAATAGCCAGCGCCAGCGTACTACGTTTGCCACTGAACGTACGCATGTGTATATCCTCTTTGACTTTTAAAAACGCGTTCGCAAGGCGAACAGCGATAAAAAATAAGTACTGCAAAAAAGTAGCGAGGCAAAAAAGTCCTAACGCTATGCATGTAGACTATTTTTCGCGACGCGAATTATCAATCCTTTTTCCGCACAAAAACGCAAGATTATGACAGGGCGCACATATTTGATTGCGTTTTGTTACATGTGCACGTTGCAGTATGAAGCTACGAGAACCGCTAATAGCAGGGGTTTCTAAATAAGAAGGGAAAAATGGCACTGAAAAATGTAACAAGGCCGGGGCGCTGTTTCATGAATGAAAATGATATTATTTCGCATCACAAAAATGACATAAAAAAAGCGCCGCATTGCGCGACGCTTTTTACTTTTAGCAGAAGCGAAACTTATTCGCCTACTTTTGCCCAGGTATCACGTAGGCCAACGGTACGGTTAAATACCAGCTTATCTGCGGTGCTGTAGCGGCTATCGAGGCAGAAGTAACCTTCACGCTCGAACTGGTGCGCTTTACCCGCTTGTGCGGCTTTGAGCGATGGCTCAGCATAGCCCTGCTTGATAACCAGTGATTCCTGGTTAATGACGGACAGGAAATCTTCCGCCGCGCCCGGGTTTGGTACGCTGAACAGACGATCGTACAGGCGAATCTCAACCGGCAGCGCGTGGTGTGCGCTTACCCAATGGATAACGCCTTTCACTTTACGGCCATCAGCCGGATCTTTGCTCAGGGTTTCCGCATCGTAAGTACAGAAGATGGTGGTGATGTTGCCTTCCGCATCTTTCTCTACGTGCTCGGCTTTAATGACGTAGGCATTACGCAGACGCACTTCTTTACCCATCACCAGACGCTTGTACTGTTTGTTCGCTTCTTCACGGAAATCAGCGCGATCGATCCAGATCTCACCGCTGAATGGCACATCACGGCTGCCCATTTCTGGTTTGCTCGGGTGGTTCGGCATGGTGACGATTTCGCTTTCGCCCTGCGGGTAGTTTTCGATAACCAGTTTAACCGGATCGATAACCGCCATCGCACGTGGCGCGTTTTCATTCAGATCTTCACGAATACAGGATTCCAGAGAAGCGATTTCTATGGTGTTGTCCTGTTTGGTCACGCCAATGCGCTTGCAGAACTCGCGGATAGACGCGGCGGTATAACCACGACGACGCAGACCAGAGATGGTCGGCATACGCGGGTCATCCCAGGCTTCCACATGCTTGTCGGTCACCAGCAGATTCAGCTTACGCTTGGACATTACGGTGTATTCCAGGTTCAGACGAGAGAACTCGTACTGACGCGGATGAACCGGGATAGAAATGTTGTCGAGCACCCAGTCATACAGACGACGGTTGTCCTGGAATTCCAGCGTACACAGCGAGTGCGTAATGCCTTCCAGCGCATCGCTGATGCAGTGGGTGAAGTCATACATCGGGTAGATGCACCACTTGCTGCCGGTCTGGTGGTGATCGGCAAATTTAATGCGATACAGTACCGGGTCACGCATGACGATGAACGGAGACGCCATGTCGATTTTGGCACGCAGACACGCTTTACCTTCTTCGAAACCGCCCGCACGCATTTTTTCAAATAGCGCCAGGTTCTCTTCCACGCTGCGATCGCGGTGCGGACTATTTTTACCCGGCTGCGTCAGGGTACCGCGATATTCACGGATTTCGTCTGCGGAGAGTTCGTCCACATACGCCAGACCTTTGTTGATAAGCTCAATCGCATACTGATGCAGCTTATCGAAATAGTCAGAGGAGTAACAAATCTCGCCGGACCAGTGGAAACCTAACCACTCAACGTCTTGCTTGATGGACTCAACGTATTCGATGTCTTCTTTCACCGGGTTGGTGTCATCGAAACGCAGGTTGCATTGGCCCTGGTAATCCTGAGCAATGCCGAAGTTCAGGCAGATAGATTTTGCATGACCGATGTGCAAATACCCGTTCGGCTCAGGCGGAAAACGGGTATGCACGGTCGTGTGCTTACCACTGGCCAGATCTTCATCGATGATCTGGCGAATAAAGTTAGTCGGGCGGGCTTCTGCCTCACTCATCGCGGGTTCCTCAAGGCGTAGACAACATATAACGGCGTATGATCTTATAAGCTGCGTGCGGAGACAACCCTTACTTAGAGAAAAAGCGCGGTTAGCTGTTGATCTGGGTTGTCTTGCCCCATAAAAAAGCGGCGGAGGATTTCCCCCCACCGCTTAAGGCACAAACCCTACTCAGGAACGATTACTTGCCTTTAATCTCATACAGCGGTGTTACGCCTGCAACAACCTGACCCTGCGCCTTGATAACCAGGCCGCTAAAGTCGTCGATGTTGCTACAGACTACCGGACTAATCATTGAGCGTGCATTGGCGTTCAGGAAGTCCAAGTCCATTTCCAGGACCGGCTGACCTGCAACCACTTCTGCACCCTCTTCTACCAGGCGAGTGAAGCCCTGGCCGTTCAGCGCAACGGTATCGATACCCATGTGGACAACGATTTCCGCGCCGTTCTCGGTTTCGAGGCAGAACGCATGGTTGGTGTTGAAGATTTTAACGATGGTGCCTGCCGCCGGAGAAACCACCGTTTTTTCGGTTGGTTTCACTGCCACGCCGTCGCCTACCGCTTTGCTGGCGAAGGCTTCATCAGGAACCTGTTCCAGCGCAACCACATCACCAGTCACTGGAGAAACCAGCGTGGCGATAGTTGCTGCGTTTGGCACCGCCTGCGGTTTTGCCGTTGCAGGTGCTACGACCGGAGTTGGCGCTGCTTCTGCTGCAGCTACCGGGCCGGTGGTTTTCATCGCGTTAGCGATTTTTTCTGCCACGAAGCCAACGATAATCTGCACGCTGGTTTTGTTCAGACGAATCACACCCGACGCACCCAGGCGTTTTGCCAGCGCTTCGTTGACCAGAGAGGAGTCTTTCACGTTCAGACGCAGACGGGTGATACAAGCATCAATCCCGGTCAGGTTGTCTGAGCCACCAACGGCGGCGATGTACTGGCGAGCCAGTTCAGTCGCGTCCTGCTCTTTGTCACTGCTCACATTCACGTCCTGACCATCGGCTTCGCTACCGGCAACAGCCAGTTCGCGGCCCGGAGTCATCAGGTTGAATTTGAGGATAGTGAAACGGAACACCACGTAGTAGATAACGAAGAACACCAGACCCTGAGGGATAAGCATCCACCAGTGTGTCGCCAGCGGGTTACGCGAGGACAGCACCATATCCACCAGACCGGCGCTGAAGCCGAAGCCCGCAATCCAGTGCATGCTGGCAGCGATGAACACGGAGATACCGGTCAGCACAGCGTGGATGAAGTACAGAACTGGCGCCACGAACATGAAGGAGAATTCCAGAGGCTCGGTGATACCGGTGAAGAAGGCCGCGAATGCGCCTGCCATCATGATACCCAGCACTTTGGCTTTGTTTTCCGGACGTGCACAGTGGTAAATCGCCAATGCCGCACCTGGCAGACCGAACATCATAATCGGGAAGAAGCCCGCCTGATAACGACCAGTGATACCCACAACCGCTTTGCCGGCTTCAATAGACTGCGCGCCGCCAAGGAAGTTAGGAATGTCGTTAATACCGGCAACGTCAAACCAGAATACGGAGTTCAGTGCGTGGTGCAGACCCACTGGAATAAGCAGACGGTTGAAGAACGCGTACACGCCTGCACCGACAGAACCCAGTTTCTGAATGTGTTCACCAAATGCCACCAAGCCATCGAAGATAACCGGCCAAACATACATCAGAACGAAAGCGACCGCGATCATGACGAAGGACGTCAGGATGGGTACCAGACGGCGACCGCTGAAGAACGACAGCGCTTTTGGCAGTTCAACGCTGCTGAAGCGGTTGTACAGTTCCGCGGAGATGATACCGACGAGGATACCGACGAACTGGTTGCTAATCTTACCAAAGGCCGCTGGAACCTGGTCCAGTGGAATTTGTTGGATCATCGACACCGCTGCTGGTGAGCAGAGGGTTGTTAAAACGAGGAAACCGACAAAGCCGGTCAGTGCTGCTGCACCGTCTTTATCTTTGGACATACCGTAAGCCACACCAATCGCAAACAACACAGACATGTTGTCGATGATTGCGGAGCCAGATTTAATGAAGAACGCGGCCAGTGCGTTAGATCCGCCCCAGCCCACCGGGTCAATCCAGTAGCCGACACCCATCAGGATGGCTGCGGCAGGCAGCGTGGCCACTGGCACCATTAGTGCGCGGCCAACTTTTTGTAAATAACCTAGAACACTCACTTTTATTCCCCCTATGAGACCCCGAGCCGACTGAGTTAAAGCCGTATATTTTTATAGTGTGACTATCTTGAAGCACAGCGATGTATCACTTGCTCTATGAGTGTGTGGAAAATTAATTCGCCTCGCAAATTAAAAGCACCTTTTTTGTGACTTTTATCACCAAATATCGTCTTCACCCCCTCTTCAGACTGGCTAACAGTGAAAACTTATTTTATCATTCGAAAAATCAGGACGGATTACCGCCTCTCGTTGCCAAACCAGGTTACTCTTAACAGAGATACGGTACCAATCCGCCAACATTTATTTTAACTATTGAGGTGAACAATGAGACTGATTCCCCTGGCGACAGCAGAACAAGTAGGCAAATGGGCCGCCCGTCATATCGTCAACCGCATCAATGCATTCAAACCCACCGCGGACCGTCCATTTGTTTTGGGCCTGCCAACCGGTGGTACACCGCTCACCGCCTATAAAGCTCTCGTAGAGATGCACAAAGCGGGCCAGGTTAGCTTCAAACACGTTGTTACCTTCAACATGGATGAATATGTTGGCCTGGCAAAAGAGCACCCGGAAAGCTATCACAGCTTCATGCACCGCAATTTCTTCGATCACGTTGATATTCCGGCTGAAAACATTAACCTGCTGAATGGCAACGCGCCAGATATCGATGCAGAATGCCGTCAGTATGAAGAAAAAATCCGCTCTTACGGCAAAATTAACCTGTTCATGGGTGGCGTAGGCAACGATGGCCACATCGCATTCAACGAACCGGCGTCTTCCCTCTCTTCACGTACCCGTATTAAAACCCTGACCCATGACACCCGCGTGGCAAACTCCCGCTTCTTCGACGGTGACGTGACTCAGGTGCCAAAATACGCACTGACCGTAGGCGTGGGCACGCTGCTGGACGCTGAAGAAGTGATGATTCTGGTGCTGGGTCATCAGAAAGCACAGGCGCTGCAAGCGGCCGTTGAAGGCAACGTGAACCACATGTGGACCATCAGCTGTCTGCAGTTGCACCCGAAAGCGGTAATGGTGTGCGACGAGCCGTCCACCATGGAACTGAAAGTGAAAACACTGAAGTACTTCAACGAATTAGAAGCCGAAAATATTAAAGGTCTGTAATTGAATCCCCGTCCCTCTTAATTTGGAGGGACGGTCGCTTTTTTTGAAACCGGGGGTCGTAATGTATGCATTAACCCATGGCCGAATTTATACCGGCCACGAAATTCTGGATGACCATGCGATTGTTATCGCCAATGGCCTGATTGAACGTATCTGCCCACAGGCCGATTTGCCGTCCGGGATTGAGCAACGCTCGTTAAATGGCGCCATTCTTGCTCCCGGTTTTATCGACGTTCAGCTGAACGGCTGCGGCGGCGTGCAGTTCAACGACAGTCCGGATGCGGTGACCGTTGAAACGCTGGAAATCATGCAAAAAGCCAACGAGAAATCGGGCTGCACCAGCTATCTGCCGACGCTGATTACTTCCAGCGACGAATTAATGAAGCAGGGCATCCGTGTGATGCGCGAATACCTGGCGAAATATCCGAATCAGGCGCTGGGCCTGCACCTGGAAGGACCATGGCTCAACATCGTCAAGAAAGGCACTCACAATCCGGATTTCGTGCGCAAGCCAGACCATGAGCTGGTCGATTTCCTGTGTGCTAACGCCGATGTGATAACCAAAGTCACCCTGGCCCCAGAAATGGTGCCTGCTGAAGTGATCACCCGTCTGGTTGACGCCGGGATTGTGGTATCTGCCGGTCACTCCAACGCCACGCTGAAAGAAGCTAAAATCGGTTTCCGCGCCGGTATCACTTTTGCCACGCATTTATATAACGCCATGCCTTACATCACCGGGCGTGAGCCAGGTCTGGCAGGCGCAATTTTCGATGAAGCTGACGTTTACTGCGGCATCATTGTTGACGGTCTGCACGTTGATTTCGCTAACGTGCGTAACGCCAAACGCCTGAAAGGCGACAAGCTGTGTCTGGTCACCGACGCCACCGCTCCGGCAGGCGCACACATTGATGAGTTCATTTTTGCTGGTAAAACAATATACTACCGGGATGGGCTGTGTGTGGATGAGAACGGCACTTTAAGCGGTTCAGCATTGACCATGATCGAAGGCGTGCGTAACCTGGTGGAACACTGCGGAATCGCGCTGGATGAAGTACTGCGTATGGCGACACTCTACCCAGCCCGCGCTATCGGCGTTGATAAACAGCTGGGAAGCCTCGCACCAGGCATGGTAGCCAACCTGACCGCGTTCACTCGCGATTATAAAATCACTAAGACCATCGTTAATGGTAACGAGGTCGTTGCTGAGTAAGTAAAGTATGACATCAGGCGGACACGCTCAAATTGGTAATGTTGACCTCGTTAAACAACTTAACAGCGCGGCCGTTTACCGCCTGATTGACCAGCATGGTCCTATCTCGCGCATTCAAATTGCCGAACAGAGCCAGCTTGCTCCCGCCAGCGTGACCAAAATCACGCGTCAGTTAATAGAACGCGGCCTGATCAAAGAAGTCGATCAGCAAGCCTCCACGGGGGGCCGCCGCGCTATTTCGATAATCACCGAAACCCGCAATTTTCACGCTATCGGCGTACGGCTTGGGCGTCATGACACGACTCTCACGCTCTACGATCTGAGCAGTAAAGTCATCGCCGAAGAACACTACCCGCTGCCGGAGCGCACCCAGGAAACCCTGGAACACGCGCTGCTCAACACCATCGCCACCTTTATTGAAAACAGCCAGCGCAAAATCCGCGAGCTGATTGCTATCTCGGTTATCCTGCCGGGGTTGGTCGATCCGGAAAGCGGCGTTATCCGCTACATGCCGCATATTCAAGTGGAGAACTGGGGCCTGGTCGGCGCGCTGGAAAAACGCTTCAAAGTGACCTGCTTTGTCGGCCACGATATCCGCAGTTTAGCTCTTGCAGAGCACTACTTTGGTGCGACGCACGACTGCGATGACTCTATTCTGGTGCGCGTTCACCGCGGAACCGGCGCCGGGATCATCTCCAACGGCCGCATTTTTATCGGTCGTAACGGCAACGTCGGCGAGATTGGTCATATTCAGGTCGACCCGCTGGGCGAACGCTGTCACTGCGGCAACTTCGGTTGTCTCGAAACCGTCGCCGCCAACGCCGCCATCGAACAACGGGTACGCCTGCTGTTGGAAAAAGGCTATCAGAGCAAAGTCTCGCTGGATGATTGCTCCATTAGAGCTATCTGCAAAGCCGCGAATAAAGGCGATGCGCTGGCCAGTGAAGTGATTGAACAGGTTGGCCGTCATTTGGGTAAAACCATCGCCATCGCCATTAACCTGTTTAACCCGCAGAAAGTGGTTATCGCGGGTGAAATCACCGACGCGGAAAAAATCCTGCTGCCTGCGATTGAAGGCTGCATCAATACGCAGGCACTGAAAGCGTTCCGTCACAACCTACCGGTGGTGAAATCTGAACTGGATCACCGCTCTGCGATTGGCGCTTTCGCCCTCGTCAAACGCGCTATGCTCAACGGAATGCTGCTCCAGCGTCTGCTGGAAGGTTAGCCGCCCTCTCTCTCCTCCCGCTGCACAGGCAGACGGGAGGATAATGTGTATAATTACGCCTTTCCTAAAATAAGACGTCGGACAGTCCATGACCCTTCAGAACATCATTTGCGATATTGACGGCGTGCTGATGCACGATAACGTCGCCGTTCCTGGCGCTGCGGAGTTTTTGACCCGCGTACTGGAGAAAGGCATGCCGCTGGTATTGCTGACTAATTACCCTTCGCAAACTGGTCAGGACCTGGCCAACCGCTTCGCCACCGCGGGTGTCGACGTACCGGACAGCGTGTTTTATACCTCAGCAATGGCAACGGCCGATTTCCTGCGTCGTCAGGAAGGTAAAAAAGCGTATGTAGTCGGCGAAGGCGCGTTGATCCACGAATTGTATAAAGCCGGGTTTACCATTACCGATGTGAATCCTGATTTTGTTATCGTGGGCGAGACGCGTTCCTTTAACTGGGAAATGATGCACAAAGCGGCATTCTTCGTGGCGAACGGCGCACGTTTCATTGCCACTAACCCGGACACCCACGGCCGCGGATTCTATCCGGCCTGTGGCGCATTGTGCGCAGGCATCGAGAAGATTTCCGGACGCAAGCCGTTTTACGTCGGCAAGCCCAGCCCGTGGATCATCCGCGCTGCACTGAACAAAATGCAGGCTCATTCAGAGCAGACGGTTATCGTCGGCGATAACCTGCGCACCGACATTCTGGCAGGCTTCCAGGCCGGTCTGGAGACTATTCTGGTGCTCTCTGGGGTGTCGACCGTGGATGACATCGACAGTATGCCGTTCCGACCGTCGTGGATTTATCCGTCGGTGGCCGAAATCGACGTAATCTGAATGAAAACCACGTCCGCGGGCGTGGTTTTCTGTTTTATACCGCTGCAAAACAGAGCCACATCTAATAAAACACGCTATAAATTGCATAATCGCTAATCCCGACTGCGATTCACTACGCGTTTTTCACTATTCTCTAATCCTCATTGCATTATTTTCTGTAACCCCGGTAATTCTCTTGCGCACTCGCTCGCTTTACGGCATTTTTTAAGTCATGCAACGCCACAACAACACGCAACAGAATTAACGGAGAAGTCGCTATGTGTTCTATTTTCGGTGTACTGGATATCAAAACGGACGCGGTCGAACTGCGTAAAAAAGCGCTGGAGCTTTCTCGCCTGATGCGCCATCGCGGCCCGGACTGGTCAGGCGTATACGCCAGCGATAAAGCGATTCTGGCCCATGAGCGCCTGTCTATTGTCGACGTCAACGCCGGTGCTCAGCCGCTGTACAACGAAAAGAAAACACACGCGCTGGCCGTAAACGGTGAAATCTACAACCACCAGGCGCTGCGTGCAGAATACGGCGACCGTTATCAGTTCCAGACCGGATCCGACTGTGAAGTCATCCTGGCGCTGTATCAGGAAAAAGGCCCGGAATTCCTCGACGAGCTGGAAGGCATGTTCGCCTTTGTGCTGTACGACAGTGAAAAAGACGCATACCTGATCGGCCGCGATCACATCGGGATCATCCCGCTGTATATGGGCCACGATGAACACGGCAACCTGTACATTGCCTCTGAAATGAAAGCGCTGGTGCCGGTTTGCCGCTCCATTAAAGAATTCCCGGCAGGCAGCTACCTGTGGAGCCAGGATGGCGAAATTCGTCCTTATTACCAGCGTGACTGGTTCGATTACGACGCAGTAAAAGACAACGTCACTGACAAAGCTGAGCTGCGTCAGGCGCTGGAAGATTCCGTAAAAAGCCACCTGATGTCCGACGTGCCTTACGGCGTGCTGCTCTCAGGCGGTCTCGATTCTTCAGTGATTTCTGCTATCACCAAGAAATTTGCCGCCCGCCGCGTGGAAGATCAGGAGCGCTCTGAAGCCTGGTGGCCGCAGCTGCACTCTTTCGCAGTCGGCCTCGACGGTTCACCGGACCTGAAAGCCGCACAGGAGGTGGCAAACCACCTGGGCACCGTGCACCATGAAATTCACTTCACCGTGCAGGAAGGCCTGGATGCCATCCGCGACGTGATTTATCACATCGAAACCTATGACGTCACCACCATCCGCGCCTCCACGCCGATGTACCTGATGTCACGTAAAATCAAAGCCATGGGTATCAAAATGGTGCTGTCCGGTGAGGGGTCTGACGAAGTGTTTGGTGGCTACCTGTACTTCCACAAAGCGCCGAACGCGAAAGAACTGCATGAAGAAACCGTGCGTAAACTGCAGGCGCTGCACATGTTTGACTGTGCCCGTGCCAACAAAGCGATGTCCGCTTGGGGCGTTGAAGCACGTGTGCCGTTCCTCGACAAGAAATTCCTCGACGTGGCGATGCGTATTAACCCGCAGGACAAAATGTGCGGTAACGGCAAAATGGAAAAACACATTCTGCGCGAATGCTTTGAATCCTATCTGCCGGCAAGCGTGGCATGGCGCCAGAAAGAACAGTTCTCCGATGGCGTAGGCTACAGCTGGATTGACAGCCTGAAAGAAGTGGCCGCGAAGCAGATTACTGACAAGCAACTGGAAACCGCGAGCTTCCGCTTCCCGTACAACACGCCGTCTTCCAAAGAAGCGTATTTATATCGTGAAATCTTCGAAGAGCTGTTCCCTCTGCCAAGTGCGGCAGAATGCGTTCCTGGAGGCCCGTCAGTCGCCTGCTCTTCCGCTAAGGCTATCGAATGGGACGACGCGTTCAAAAACATGAACGATCCATCAGGCCGTGCGGTAGGCGTGCATCAGTCCGCCTACAAATAACGTCACGTTTTTAACGATGGGTCCTTCAGGGCCCATTTTGCGTTATGGTCGATAATTGGACGGAGAAAAGACGTAATAATCAATTATTGCCGATAAATTCGCCTCGCTGTTCGCAACCTAACCAAACAGTCACATTCCGGCCATTTTCCTTGAAAAAGAAGTTGACGCTTATTGGCTCAATACGCATAATGCGCCCCGCAACGCCGATAAGGTAACGCGAAAAAAAGAGGCTACGTAGCTCAGTTGGTTAGAGCACATCACTCATAATGATGGGGTCACAGGTTCGAATCCCGTCGTAGCCACCATCTTTTTTTGCGGGAGTGGCGAAATTGGTAGACGCACCAGATTTAGGTTCTGGCGCCGCAAGGTGTGCGAGTTCAAGTCTCGCCTCCCGCACCATTCCCAATAAGCGTTGCACGGATGGGGTATCGCCAAGCGGTAAGGCACCGGTTTTTGATACCGGCATTCCCTGGTTCGAATCCAGGTACCCCAGCCATTTTTTTTCCCAGAACAAGCGTTTTCGCGTGAGTCAATTGGGGTATCGCCAAGCGGTAAGGCACTGGTTTTTGATACCAGCATTCCCTGGTTCGAATCCAGGTACCCCAGCCAGTCTCACTGGCAACACAAAATTCAGGCTACGTAGCTCAGTTGGTTAGAGCACATCACTCATAATGATGGGGTCACAGGTTCGAATCCCGTCGTAGCCACCATATTCTTGGGGTGTCGCCAAGCGGTAAGGCACTGGTTTCTGATACCAGCATTCCGGGGTTCGAATCCCTGCACCCCAGCCATATAGTAAACGATGTACGAAAACTGAAAAGAACACCTGATGGGGTGTCGCCAAGCGGTAAGGCACTGGTTTCTGATACCAGCATTCCGGGGTTCGAATCCCTGCACCCCAGCCACTTTTCAGTGAACATCGTTAAGCATCAAAAATTCAGTTGGGGTATCGCCAAGCGGTAAGGCACTGGTTTCTGATACCAGCATTCCGAGGTTCGAATCCTCGTACCCCAGCCAAATAAAATAAAAAAGCTCGCTTCGGCGGGCTTTTTTGTTTTTGTCATTCCACAGAGTGATGGTTAAGCGCGGCCATCCGACCGCGCCTGCTCTTACAAGCCTAATGCATATTTCAGTGCCTGGCGTTTGAGTACGCCCGCGCGCTCGGCGGCCATTAAGCCGACGTTACGCAGCATTCTGAGCGGCGCAAGATTATTACTGAAGCTCGCATAGAAAAGATCCATACCCGACTGCATCAAATAATTATCCGTCATCCGGCGCGACTGATAGCGCTTAAGCACCGGCAAACTTGCCCAGTCTTCACCCTGACTACGGGCATTCGCCAGCACGTCCAGCAGCGCGTCGACATCACGATAGCCGAGATTCACGCCCTGCCCCGCCAGCGGATGAATAGTGTGCGCCGCATCGCCCACCAGCGCTAAACCTGGCTGCACGTAACGCAACGCGTGACGACGTATGAGCGGGAATGCACCCGCCGCAACGGCTTTGACTTTACCGAGACGCGCCGGGAAAGTACGCACAATTTCCTGTCCAAGCTGTGCCATCGACAGCGACTGAAGCTGACGAATGCGCACCGGAGTGTCGTACCACACCAACGATGCCCAGCGGTCGAACAGCGGCAGGAACGCACGCGGCCCGGTAGGCGTGAACTGCTGCCAGGTGCTGTCGCCCGGTTCGTTCTCGCACTCCACGGTAATCAGCATGCAGGACTGCGGATACTGCCAGGCATGAACGCCGATTCCCGCCATTTGGCGGACCTGAGAATTTGCACCGTCGGCTCCGATCACCAGTTTCGCCTTCAGCTCACTGCCGTCGGTAAAGCCCAGCAGATAGCCTTCGCTACCGTGCAGCATCGTTTCCAGCGACGACGGCATGCATAATCTGACATTGCCATGTGCCTCCAGCGCCTGCCACAAGGCGAGCTGTAGTACGTTGTTCTCTACCATATAACCGAGTTCGGGCAATTTGAGCTCCGCGGCGTTAAACACCACGCGTGCGCTTTCCCATTCCCAGGTTTCCAGCTGGCAATAACGGTGGGTGCGCATGGCCTGAATTGCCTCCCACACACCAAGCCCACGCAGCAAACCGACCGACGACGCGCTGATGGCGGAGATCCGCACATCCGGCTGACTCGCGGCATCAAATGTGGGCGGTGCCGCCTGTTCAATCACGGTTACGCTGAATCCAAGCTGCGCCAGCCCCAGCGCCAGCGCGCCCCCGACCATCCCCCCGCCAACGACGGCGACATCAGTATGTTGATTGCTCATGGCTCGTTTCCTTAAACCTCAATCCCTTAAGTTTACCGGATTTTTTTGTCCTTTGGGCGTCGGGTGGGTCATACTGGTCACACTCGCCACAAAGCATTACAATACGCGCCCTGCGTTTCCTCGAGCAAAGCTAAGTCGATGACAAAAAAACTCCATATTAAAACCTGGGGCTGTCAGATGAACGAATACGATTCATCAAAGATGGCCGATCTGCTGGATGCCACTCACGGCTATCAACTGACTGACATCGCGGAAGAAGCCGATGTACTGCTGCTGAACACCTGCTCGATTCGTGAGAAAGCGCAGGAAAAAGTGTTCCACCAGTTGGGACGCTGGAAACTTATCAAAGCGAAACGACCGGACGTGATCATCGGTGTTGGCGGCTGTGTCGCCTCACAGGAAGGCAAACTTATCCGCCAGCGCGCCCACTACGTCGATATTATTTTTGGCCCGCAGACGCTACACCGTTTGCCAGAAATGATCAGTTCCATTCGCGGTATGCGCGATCACCGCAAACCGATCGTGGACGTCAGCTTCCCTGAAATCGAAAAATTCGACCGACTGCCAGAGCCACGCGCTGATGGCCCGACCGCGTTCGTGTCGATCATGGAAGGCTGCAACAAATACTGCACTTACTGCGTCGTGCCTTACACCCGCGGGGAAGAAGTCAGCCGTCCGTGCGACGACATCCTGTTTGAATGCGCCCAACTGGCGGCGCAGGGTGTACGGGAAATACATCTGCTGGGCCAGAACGTCAACGCCTGGCGCGGTGATAACTACGACGGCAGCACCGGTTCGTTTGCCGAATTGCTGCGCCTTGTGGCAGCTATCGACGGTGTCGACCGCATTCGTTTCACCACCAGTCATCCGATTGAGTTTACCGACGATATCATCGATGTGTACCGTGATACGCCGGAACTGGTGAGCTTCCTGCATCTGCCGATTCAGAGCGGCTCCGACCGCGTCCTGAATCTTATGGGGCGTACCCACACCGCACTGGAATACAAAGCCATTATCCGTAAGCTGTATGCCGCGCGCCCGGACATTCAAATCAGCTCTGACTTCATCGTTGGTTTTCCTGGTGAAACCAACGAAGACTTCGAGAAGACCATGAAGCTCATTGCCGATGTGAATATGGACGTCAGTTACAGCTTTATCTTCTCCGCACGTCCTGGCACGCCTGCGGCGGATATGGTCGATGACGTCTCAGACGACGATAAAAAGCAGCGTCTGTACATCCTACAGGAGCGCCTCAACCAGCAGGCTATGGCCTGGAGCCGTCGTATGGTCGGCACCGTCCAGCGCATTCTGGTGGAAGGCACCTCCCGTAAGAGCATCATGGAATTGACCGGGCGTACCGAAAATAATCGTGTGGTGAACTTCGAGGGCACGCCGGAGATGGTCGGTAAATTCGTTGATGTGGAAATCGTCGACGTTTACACCAACTCCCTGCGCGGCAAGCTTATCCGCACCGAAGCGGAAATGGGCCTGCGCGTGGTGGAATCTCCGGAATCCGTGATTGCCCGTACCCGCAAAGAGAACGATCTCGGCGTCGGTATTTTCCAGCCGTGATCCTGTGGCCTGCCCGTCGGGCAGGCCTTGCATTTCCCTGCCCTGCCCCCACATCTATTTCAGTGCTTGCGCCTTTAATCACTGGCGTGAATAATTTCCGTATACACGTTCAAAAACGCCCGCCGTGGCGCCTGGTAAAAGAGGAACAGCTTGAATACAGAAACCCGTGAAGTAACCCTCGAGCCGGCAGACAACGACCGCCTGCTGAGCCTCTGTGGCCCGTTTGATGACAACATCAAGCATCTGGAGCGACGACTGGGTATCGAAATCAACCGCCGCGATAATCATTTCAAACTCACCGGACGCGCCATCTGCGTAAACGCAGCGGCAGATATCCTGCGCAGCCTGTATGTCGATACGGCCCCAATGCGTGGCCAGACTCAGGATATCGAACCGGAACAGATTCATCTGGCTATCAAAGAAGCCCGCGTGCTGGAGCAAAGCGCCGACAGCGTGCCGGACTACGGCAAAGCCATCAATATCAAGACCAAGCGTGGCGTGATTAAACCGCGCACGCCGAATCAGGCGCAGTACATTGCCAATATTCTCGACCACGACATCACCTTTGGCGTGGGTCCTGCCGGAACCGGTAAAACTTATCTGGCCGTTGCGGCCGCCGTCGATGCGCTAGAGCGACAAGAGATTCGACGTATTCTGTTGACGCGTCCGGCGGTAGAAGCGGGTGAAAAACTCGGTTTCCTGCCAGGGGATCTCAGCCAGAAAGTCGACCCATATTTGCGTCCGCTGTATGACGCGCTGTTCGAGATGCTCGGCTTTGAAAAAGTAGAGAAGCTGATTGAGCGCAACGTGATTGAAGTCGCGCCGCTGGCCTACATGCGTGGCCGTACGCTCAACGATGCGTTCATCATTCTGGATGAAAGCCAGAACACAACCATCGAACAGATGAAGATGTTCCTGACCCGTATCGGCTTTAATTCGAAAGCGGTTATCACCGGTGACGTTACTCAGATTGACCTGCCGCGCAATATGAAATCCGGCCTGCGCCACGCCGTTGAAGTGCTGGCAGAAGTCGACGAAATCAGCTTCAACTTCTTCCACAGCGAAGACGTGGTGCGCCACCCAGTGGTCGCCCGAATCGTTAACGCCTATGAGGCGTGGGAAGAAGCCGATCAAAAACGTAAAGCCGAGCAGGCAGCCGAGCGGAAACGCGAAGCGCTGGCATCGCAGGAGCAAGAGCACAAATGAGTTCGGTAATTCTGGATTTACAGGTCGCGACCGAGAACGAAAACGGTCTGCCGCAGGAAGCGCAATTCCAGCGCTGGCTGGACGCCACCATTCCGGCGTTTCAGGCAGAGTCGGAGGTGACCATTCGTCTGGTCGATGAGGCAGAAAGCCACGAGTTGAACCTGACCTATCGCGGTAAAGATAAGTCGACCAACGTGCTCTCCTTCCCGTTTGAAGTCCCGCCAGGCATTGAACTGCCGCTATTGGGCGACCTCATCATTTGCCGCCAGGTGGTAGAACGCGAAGCAGAAGAACAAGGCAAACCGCTGGAAGCCCACTGGGCACATATGGTGGTTCACGGCAGTCTTCATCTGCTGGGTTACGACCATATTGAAGACGAAGAAGCAGAAGAGATGGAAAGTCTGGAAACAGAGATAATGCTTGCTCTGAACTATGATGATCCGTACATTGCCGAGAAAGAGTAACCTGTGCGGCGGCTAGCCGCCGCACAGGCATTTTATGTCGTCCATACTCTACATCATTCGAGTTGCAGGTACGTTAGCTTGAAGGATGAAGAGGAAGCTGAATTTACGCGGGACGGCAATCATTCTATTAACATGAGACCCCATACGACGCCATGAGCGACGACAACTCACACAGTAGCGACACCTTAAACAGCAAAAAGGGATTCTTCTCCCTCTTACTGAGCCAACTGTTCCACGGCGAACCTAAAAACCGTGATGAACTTCTGGCGCTGATCCGTGATTCCGGGCAAAACGACCTTATCGACGAAGATACGCGCGACATGCTCGAAGGGGTAATGGATATAGCAGACCAGCGCGTCCGCGACATCATGATCCCCCGCTCTCAAATGATTACCCTGAAACGCAACCAGACGCTGGACGAGTGTCTCGATGTCATTATCGAGTCCGCCCACTCTCGTTTCCCGGTGATCAGCGAAGATAAAGATCACATCGAAGGGATTCTGATGGCGAAAGATTTGCTGCCGTTTATGCGCAGCGATTCCGACGCTTTCAGCATGGATAAGGTGTTACGCCAGGCGGTGGTGGTGCCGGAAAGCAAGCGGGTTGACCGCATGCTGAAAGAGTTCCGCTCTCAGCGCTACCACATGGCGATTGTGATTGACGAATTTGGCGGCGTCTCGGGTCTGGTGACCATCGAAGACATCCTGGAATTGATCGTCGGCGAAATTGAAGATGAATACGATGAAGAAGACGACATCGATTTCCGTCAATTGAGCCGTCACACCTGGACCGTTCGCGCGCTGGCCTCTATCGAGGACTTCAACGAAGCCTACGGCACGCACTTCAGCGATGATGAAGTCGATACCATCGGCGGTCTGGTGATGCAGGCGTTCGGGCACCTGCCTGCTCGCGGCGAATCCATTGACATTGATGGTTACCAGTTCAAAGTTGCGATGGCTGACAGCCGCCGTATCATCCAGGTACACGTCAAACTTCCGGAAGATGCGCCACAGCCCAATCTGGAAGATTAATTTTACGGGACGACAACGCTAAATGGCATTTGCCTCTCTGATTGAACGCCAGCACATTCGCCTGCTGCTGGCGCTACTTTTTGGTGCCTGCGGAACGCTGGCATTTTCCCCTTATGATTTCTGGCCAGCGGCGATTGTTTCGCTGATTGGGCTTCAGGGATTAACCCTTAATCGCCGTCCGCTGCAAAGCGCCTGGATTGGTTACTTCTGGGGTCTCGGTTTATTCGGCTCCGGCATAAACTGGGTCTACGTCAGCATCGCGCAGTTTGGCGGTATGCCGGGTCCGGTGAATGTGTTCCTCGTGGTGCTCCTCGCCGCCTATCTTTCGCTGTATACCGGGCTTTTTGCCGGTGTGCTTGCGCGTTTGTGGCCGAAAGCCAACTGGGTCCGCGTGGCGATAGCTGCCCCTGCAATATGGCAAATCACCGAATTCCTGCGCGGCTGGGTCCTGACCGGATTCCCATGGTTGCAGTTTGGCTACAGCCAGATTGATGGCCCATTGAAAGGTCTGGCACCGGTGATGGGCGTGGAAACCATCAACTTCCTGCTGATGATGGTCAGCGGTCTGTTGGCGCTGGCGCTGGTAACCCGTAACTGGCGTCCGCTGGTGGCTGCCGTGGTGCTGTTCGCGCTGCCGTTCCCGCTGCGCTATATCCAGTGGTATCAGCTGCTGCCTGAGCGCACGACGCAGGTCTCACTGGTGCAGGGCAATATTCCTCAGTCGCTGAAGTGGGATGAGAAAGAACTCATCAACACGCTGAAGATTTATCTCGATGCGACCGAAAAAGTGATGGGTAAATCGCAGCTGATTATCTGGCCTGAGTCAGCGATCCCGGACCTGGAAATCAATCAGCAGCGTCTGCTCGGTATGATGGACGATATGCTGCGCGCCAAAAACAGCTCGCTGATTACCGGCGTGGTGGATTCCCGTCTTAACGCGAAAAACCGTTATGACACCTACAACACCATCATTACGCTGGGCAAAGATAACCCGTACAGCTACAACTCCACCGACCGCTACAACAAGAATCACCTTGTGCCGTTTGGTGAGTTTGTGCCGCTGGAGTCGATTCTGCGTCCGCTGGCACCGTTCTTCGACCTGCCGATGTCATCGTTTAGCCGCGGGCCATACATTCAGCCGCAGCTTTCTGCGCATAACCTGAAACTGACCCCGGCAATTTGCTACGAAGTTATTCTTGGCGAGCAGGTGCGCGATAACTTCCGTCCGGACACCGATTTCCTGCTGACCATTTCTAACGATGCGTGGTTCGGTAAATCGATTGGCCCATGGCAGCACTTCCAGATGGCGCGGATGCGTGCCCTGGAGCTGGCTCGTCCGCTGTTGCGTAGCACCAACAACGGGATTACGGCGGTTATCAACCCGCACGGTGACGTTCAGGCGATGATCCCGCAGTTCACCCGCGATGTGCTGACCACCACGGTGACGCCAACCACCGGCCTGACACCGTATGCGCGTTTTGGCAACTGGCCATTGTGGGCACTTACCGTGCTGTTCGGCTTTGGCGCACTGGTGATGAGTTGTAGAAAGCGTCGACGCTAAAGCCCTTCTCACGTCATTAATCTAAACGGCAATCCTTCGATTGCCGTTTTCGTATTTTCCCCTCACCCCAACACCCCATTTCTGGCACGCCAATTGCTTAGTTAATTCAGTGAGCTGCGTCATTTGCCTTAGTGCAACCCGGTCGCACCAGCAGCGCTCAATGGCGGCACCTTTTTGGTGCATTAGAGCATTTTTGCCTTAAAACGGTGCGGCGCACTTCGCAAAAACAAACAATAACGCAGCAAAATCTTTACATTAAGCCAAACTAAATGTTAACAAACTGGCTTAACACTGCACACTAAAGTTGCAGGCAATAACAACACAACACTCACATGGGTATCCGTGCGTCCCTGACGCTACGATAAGGAGTTGGATATGCAATTACGTAAACTGGCCGCAGCAATGCTGGTGATGGGAATATCCGCAGGCGTGGCGCACGCCGACGACGCAGCACAGGCTTCAGGCCAGAGCACGCTGGATAAAATCGCTAAAAACGGCGTGATTGTGGTTGGGCACCGTGAATCATCTGTACCGTTCTCTTATTACGACAACCAGCAAAAGGTTGTGGGCTACTCGCAGGATTACTCCAACGCTATCGTTGACGCTATCAAGAAGAAGCTCAACAAGCCGGACCTGCAGGTTAAGCTGATCCCAATTACATCCCAGAACCGTATCCCATTGCTGCAAAACGGCACCTTTGACTTCGAGTGTGGTTCCACCACGAACAACCTCGAGCGTCAAAAGCAGGCTGCGTTCTCTGACACTATCTTCGTGGTTGGCACCCGTCTGCTGGTCAAGAAAGGCGGCGCAATCAAAGACTTCGCTGACCTGAAAGGCAAAGCGGTTGTTGTGACGTCCGGGACCACCTCTGAAGTTCTGCTGCACAAGCTGAACGACGAGAAGAAAATGGACATGCGCATCATCAGCGCCAAAGACCACGGCGACTCTTTCCGTACCCTGGAAAGCGGCCGTGCGGTGGCGTTTATGATGGATGACGCCCTGCTGGCGGGTGAACGTGCGAAAGCGAAGAAGCCTGATAACTGGGAAATCGTTGGCACCGCGCAGTCCAAAGAAGCCTACGGCTGCATGCTGCGCAAAGACGATCCGCAGTTCAAAAAGCTGATGGATGACACCATCGCTCAGGCGCAGACCTCCGGTGAAGCGGCGAAGTCGTTCGATAAATGGTTCAAAAACCCAATTCCACCGAAGAACCTGAACATGAACTTCGAACTGTCTGACGACATGAAAGCACTGTTTAAAACACCAAACGACAAAGCACTTAACTAACTAGAACAATGATGGGCGGGCTCGCCTGCCCTCTCGATTGCGAGGAGATACGGACAGACTATATGGTGAATGGTCGTTCCCCATTCACCATGAAAAATTAATTACACAAAATCATTCAGGCTGTATCGCGGCGGCAACTAAGCGAATCCGCAGGTGCTTACCTCAGTAAGTGACTGTGGTGAGCGAAGGCGGCCAACAAAGATACAGGGTGAAGGATGACGTGTAATCGTTTCCTTAGCAGTCTTAGAGGGTAGCGCTGCTACCCTTTTTTTTTCGGAGTCCATTTATGTCAATCGACTGGAACTGGGGTATTTTTCTGCAACAAGCCCCGTTCGGCAACACCACCTATCTTGGCTGGCTGTGGAGCGGATTTCAGGTCACGGTGGCGCTGTCCATCACGGCCTGGATTATCGCGTTCCTTGTCGGCTCACTGTTCGGCATTCTGCGCACCGTGCCAAATCGGTTCTTATCCGGGCTCGGCACACTGTACGTGGAACTGTTCCGTAACGTTCCGCTGATCGTTCAATTCTTTACCTGGTATCTGGTGATACCGGAACTGCTGCCAGAAAACCTCGGCATGTGGTTTAAGTCTGAGCTTGATCCTAACATTCAGTTCTTTGTTTCCTCGATGCTGTGCCTGGGGCTGTTCACTGCTGCCCGCGTATGCGAACAGGTGCGGGCGGCAATTCAATCGCTGCCGCGCGGTCAGAAAAACGCCGGGCTGGCGATGGGCCTGACGCTGCCACAAACCTATCGTTATGTGCTGCTACCCAATGCCTATCGCGTGATTGTCCCGCCGATGACTTCGGAGATGATGAACCTGGTGAAAAACTCGGCCATCGCCTCGACTATCGGTCTGGTGGATATGGCCGCACAGGCGGGCAAACTGCTAGATTATTCGGCGCACGCCTGGGAATCCTTCACCGCCATTACCCTCGCTTATGTACTGATTAACACGGTTATCATGCTGGTAATGAATCTGGTTGAACGTAAGGTTCGCCTGCCGGGCAATATGGGAGGCAAATAATGTACGATTTTGACTGGAGTTCTATCGTTCCGTCGATGCCTTACCTGCTCGCAGGTCTGGTTATCACCCTGAAGATTACCGTCACGGCGATAATCATTGGTATCGTCTGGGGCACCCTGTTGGCGGTGATGCGTCTGTCCACCTTCAAACCATTGGCCTGGTTTGCGACCGCGTATGTGAACGTGTTCCGTTCTATTCCGCTGGTGATGGTGCTGCTGTGGTTCTACCTGATTGTTCCGGGCTTCCTGCAGCAGGTGCTTGGCCTGTCGCCGAAAGCCGATATTCGTCTGATTTCTGCGATGGTGGCGTTCTCGATGTTTGAAGCTGCCTACTATTCAGAAATTATCCGCGCCGGTATTCAGAGCGTTTCTCGCGGCCAGGGCAATGCCGCCTTAGCGCTGGGGATGACCCACTGGCAGTCAATGAAGCTCATTATTCTGCCACAGGCGTTCCGCGCAATGGTGCCACTGCTGCTGACTCAGGGGATTGTCCTGTTCCAGGATACGTCACTGGTGTACGTGCTGAGCCTTGCCGATTTCTTCCGTACCGCCTCCACCATTGGCGAGCGTGACGGAACCCAGGTTGAGATGATCCTGTTCGCGGGAGCCGTCTATTTTGTTATCAGTTTAAGCGCCTCGCTGTTGGTCAGCTATTTGAAGAAAAGGACCGTGTAATGATTTCCCTGAAAAATGTTTCGAAATGGTATGGTCACTTTCAGGTGCTCACCGACTGCTCCACGGAAGTGAAAAAAGGCGAAGTGGTGGTAGTTTGCGGCCCGTCGGGGTCTGGCAAATCCACGCTGATTAAAACCGTTAACGGCCTTGAGCCGGTTCAGCAGGGCGAGATTCTGGTGAACGGCACGCAGGTGACCCACAAGAAAACTGATTTGGCAAAACTGCGTTCACACGTGGGCATGGTGTTCCAGCATTTCGAGCTCTTCCCACATCTGTCGATTATCGAAAACCTGACCCTGGCACAGGTCAAAGTGCTGCGACGTGATAAAACGGCAGCGCGCACCAAGGGGCTGAAATTACTGGAACGCGTGGGGCTTTCTGCGCATGCCGATAAATTCCCGGCGCAGCTTTCCGGCGGCCAGCAGCAACGTGTAGCGATCGCCCGCGCGCTGTGTATGGATCCTGTAGCGATGTTGTTTGACGAGCCCACATCAGCGCTTGATCCGGAGATGATCAACGAAGTGCTGGACGTCATGGTCGAGCTGGCGCACGAAGGAATGACGATGATGGTAGTGACTCACGAAATGGGCTTTGCCCGCAAAGTGGCAAACCGCGTTATCTTTATGGATGAAGGCAAGATTGTGGAAGACTCCGACAAAGACGAGTTCTTTGATAATCCGAAGTCCGACCGTGCGAAAGATTTCCTGGCGAAAATCCTGCACTAATACTTAATGCTGGTGCGGTCTGATACCCTCTTCCATCGGGGAGAGGGTACAAACATTAAAACGGCAATCTATAGATTGCCGTTTGCATTTACCTAGGGCTCAAACGCTTTGCGCTGGAACTGATCGTGACCGCATTTCGGGCACAAGGGCAGCATATCCGGCGAATACACCGCTAAGTGGAAGTGGCATTTCTCGCATACCAGATTGCCCAACCCCACCACTTCCCCGCTGTGATACACCCCATGGTGATTCAAGTCCTGGAATACTTCGCGCCATTCCAGCTGCGTTTTGTCAGTGATGTCCGCCAGTTCCTGCCAGATGCTCTCTTTAATCACCCGCAGAAACACGCTGTCTTTCAGTTCATCCTGGCTTTCGTTATAACTGATGGCGAACTCTTCCAGGTCACGACGGACGGCCCTTGTCAGCTCCTCCACTTCGGTTCGGGTTAACTCCCCGGTCTGGCTGACGCGCTGACGCGCCTGCTCGACCAGCGCGTCAATATCGCGGTCTCCGTTACGCAGGCGTTCGGTTAGCGTCGTCACCAGTTCACGATAATATTGAGCGACCTTGTTCATTGTTTCATCTCCCGGGCGGTTAACGTCCTCTAATAATAGACCTTATTTCCTCATCGCTTTGTCAGGTAAGCTACAGACACGGTAAATAAACGCCAGGCTGGTGTGTGCGAAAGGCTGTTTTGACGTGCCCGTTTGGGCTATGCTATGCGGATCTGAATGACCACATCCATTGGCTACGTTTGTAGCTGTATTGAAAACAGGACCACTGGCTGCCATGCAAGAGCAATACCGCCCGGAAGAGATAGAATCGAAAGTCCAGCAACACTGGGACGATAAGCGCACATTTGAAGTGACTGAAGACAACAGCAAAGAGAAATACTACTGCCTGTCGATGCTCCCCTATCCTTCTGGCCGACTACACATGGGCCACGTGCGCAATTACACCATCGGTGATGTGATTGCCCGTTACCAGCGCATGCTGGGCAAAAACGTGCTGCAGCCAATCGGCTGGGATGCGTTTGGTCTGCCGGCTGAAGGCGCTGCGGTAAAAAACAACACCGCACCTGCACCGTGGACCTACGACAACATCGCCTACATGAAGAACCAGCTCAAAATGCTGGGCTTCGGTTATGACTGGAGCCGCGAGCTGGCGACCTGTACCCCGGAATACTACCGCTGGGAGCAGAAGTTCTTCACCGAGCTCTACAAAAAAGGCCTGGTCTACAAGAAAACGTCCGCCGTTAACTGGTGCCCGAATGACCAGACCGTACTGGCGAACGAGCAGGTTATCGACGGCTGCTGCTGGCGCTGCGATACCAAAGTTGAGCGTAAAGAAATTCCACAGTGGTTTATCAAAATCACCGCCTACGCTGACGAACTGCTGAACGATCTGGATAAAATGGATCAGTGGCCTGACACGGTGAAAACCATGCAGCGCAACTGGATTGGCCGTTCCGAAGGCGTAGAAATCACCTTCGACGTTGCCGATTACGCTGACAAGCTGACCGTTTACACCACGCGTCCTGACACCTTTATGGGTGCAACTTACTTGGCCGTGGCTGCAGGTCATCCACTGGCACAGCAGGCCGCACTCAATAATCCTGAACTGGCTGCCTTCGTTGACGAATGCCGCAACACCAAAGTTGCTGAAGCTGAAATGGCGACGATGGAGAAGAAAGGCGTCGACACCGGTTTCAAAGCGATTCATCCGCTGACGGGCGAAGCGGTTCCGGTATGGGCGGCTAACTTCGTGCTGATGGAATACGGCACCGGTGCGGTGATGGCTGTCCCGGGTCACGACCAGCGCGACTATGAATTTGCGACTAAATACGGCCTGACCATCAAGCCGGTTATTCTGAACGCTGATGGTTCCGAGCCGGACCTGTCTGAGCAGGCTCTGACCGAAAAAGGCACCCTGTTTAACTCCGGTGAATTTAGCGGCCTTAGCTTCGAAGCAGGCTTTAACGCCATTGCCGACAAGCTGGCAGAACTGGGCGTGGGTGAGCGTAAAGTCAACTTCCGTCTGCGCGACTGGGGGGTTTCCCGTCAGCGTTACTGGGGCGCGCCAATCCCAATGGTGACCCTGGAAGACGGTACCGTGATGCCAACCCCAGAAGATCAGCTGCCGGTTATCCTGCCGGAAGACGTGGTCATGGACGGTATCACCAGCCCAATCAAAGCCGATCCTGAGTGGGCGAAAACCACCGTTAACGGCCAGCCAGCGCTGCGTGAAACCGACACCTTTGACACCTTTATGGAGTCTTCCTGGTACTATGCGCGTTATACCTGCCCTGACTATCAGGAAGGAATGCTGGATTCCGACGCTGCCAACTACTGGCTGCCGGTGGATATTTATATCGGCGGGATCGAACACGCCATCATGCACCTGCTGTACTTCCGCTTCTTCCACAAACTGATGCGTGATGCGGGCATGGTGAACTCTGACGAACCGGCTAAACAGCTGCTGTGTCAGGGTATGGTGCTGGCGGATGCGTTCTACTATCTGGGCGAAAGTGGCGAGCGCAACTGGGTTTCCCCGAAAGATGCCATCGTTGAGCGCGACGAGAAAGGCCGTATCGTGAAAGCGAAGGACGAAGCAGGCCATGAGCTGGTGTATACCGGCATGAGCAAAATGTCCAAGTCCAAAAACAACGGCATTGACCCGCAGGAAATGGTTGAACGTTATGGCGCGGACACCGTTCGTCTGTTCATGATGTTCGCATCTCCAGCAGACATGACCCTCGAGTGGCAGGAATCTGGCGTTGAAGGCGCTAACCGCTTCCTGAAACGCGTGTGGAAACTGGTTTACGAACACACTGCGAAAGGTCCAACGGTTGCCCTGAACGTCGACGCGTTGAGCGAAGATCAGCAGGCGCTGCGTCGTGACGTTCACAAAACCATCGCTAAAGTGACTGATGATGTTGGCCGTCGTCAGACCTTCAACACTGCCATCGCGGCCGTGATGGAACTGATGAACAAGCTGGCGAAGGCCCCTGCGGAAGAAGAGCAGGATCGCGCTCTGCTGCAAGAAGCTCTGCAATCCGTGGTACGTATGCTGAACCCGTTCACCCCACATATCAGCTTCACGCTGTGGCAGCTGCTGAGTGGCGAAGGTGATGTCGACAACGCACCATGGCCGGTAGCCGACGAGAAAGCGATGGTGGAAAACACCACCCTCGTCGTGGTACAGGTTAACGGTAAAGTCCGCGGTAAAGTGACTGTGCCGGTAGAGGCAACCGAAGAGCAGGTTCGTGAACGTGCAGGCCAGGAACATCTGGTCGCAAAATATCTGGATGGTATGACCGTGCGTAAAGTCATTTACGTGCCGGGCAAACTGCTCAACCTGGTCGTTGGCTAAGCGCGGGAGGAAGCGTGCGATTTCTGACAACGTTATTGGTATCTCTGGCGGTGCTTGTCACCGCGGGTTGTGGCTGGCACCTGCGTAGTACCACGCAGGTTCCGGACAACATGAAAAAGATGATTTTTATCTCAGGCGATCCTAACGGACCGATGAGCCGTGCAGTACGTAACCAATTACGCCTGAATGGGATTGAGATTGTCGAAGCCAGCTCGATTCGCCAGGACATTCCGTCCCTGCGTCTGGGCGGTGTGGCGATATCTCAAGATACCGCATCGGTATTCCAGAATGGGCAGACTGCGGAGTACCAGATGGTCATGACCGTCTCCGCCAGCGTGCTGATCCCGGGTCACGACATCTATCCAATCAGCACCAAGGTTTATCGTTCGTACTTCGATAACCCACTGCAGGCGCTGGCGAAAGATGCCGAGCAGGAGATAATCATCCAGGAGATGTACGACAAAGCCGCTCAGCAGCTGATTCGTAAGCTGCCAAGCGTCAAGGTGGCGGATACTGAAGCCACCAAAGAGGACGATCAGTCTGCTGCGGATGCTAACGCAACCGAAGCACCGGCCGGAACTCGCGTCTCCACGACTCTGGGTAACTGATGATTCGGCTGTACCCTGAACAACTCCGCGCGCAGCTCTCTGAAGGGCTGCGCGCGGCGTATTTACTCCTCGGAAATGACCCCCTATTGCTTCAGGAAAGTCAGGATGCCATTCGCCACGCGGCGGGGGCTCAGGGCTTTGATGAACACCACACTGTCACGATAGACGCCAGCACCGACTGGAATGCGCTGTTTGCGCTTAGCCAGGAACGCAGCCTGTTCGCCATGCGTCAAACGTTGACGCTGGTCCTGCCGGATAATGGTCCGAATGCGGCTATTAATGAACAGCTCGTGGCGCTGATTGGCCTGCTCCACGACGAATTATTGCTTATTATCCGCGGTAATAAGCTGACCAAAGCCCAGGAAAATGCGGCCTGGTATAACGCGCTTTCCGGACGGGCAGCGCAGGTTTCCTGCCAGACGCCGGAACAAGCACAGCTGCCGCGCTGGCTCGCCACGCGTGCCAGACAACTAAATTTGCAGCTCGATGATGCCGCAAGCCAGCTGCTTTGCTATTGCTATGAAGGTAACCTGCTGGCGCTGACTCAGGCGCTTGAACGCCTCTCTCTCCTGTGGCCTGACGGTAAACTGACGCTGCCACGGGTTGAGCGGGCGGTAAATGATGCTGCGCACTTTACACCGTTTCACTGGCTGGATGCACTGCTGGCAGGAAAAAGCAAACGCGCGTTGCATATCCTGCAGCAGTTACGCCAGGAAGGCAGTGAGCCGGTTATTCTGCTGCGAACCCTTCAGCGCGAACTTCTGCTGCTGGTGAACATGAAGCGTCAATCGGTCAACACGCCGCTGCGCGCATTGTTCGATAAGCACCGCGTCTGGCAGAATCGTCGACCGTTATTTACCGAAGCGCTGAACCGCCTGAGCCCGGAGCAGCTGCGCCATGCGGTGTCTCTCCTGGCGCGAACTGAGCTCACGCTCAAACAGGATTACGGCCAGTCGGTCTGGGCTGAACTCGACGGTCTGTCGCTGCTGCTGTGTCACAAAAATCTGCCCGACGTTTTTTTTGAAGGATGATATGACGGCGTTAAAGGCACTCTACGGCGGCACGTTTGATCCCGTACATTATGGCCACCTCAAACCAGTCGAAATTCTGGCAAACCTGATTGGCCTGTCGAAGGTCATCATCATGCCGAACAACGTTCCGCCGCATCGTCCACAGCCGGAAGCGAGCAGCGCCCAGCGTACCAAAATGTTGAAGCTGGCAATCGCCGATAAGCCCCTTTTTGAACTCGATGAACGCGAACTGCGCCGCGATACGCGCTCTTACACATCGGAAACGCTGCGCGAATGGCGTCAGGAACAGGGTCCAACACAGCCGCTGGCTTTTATTATTGGTCAGGACTCGCTGATCAACTTCCCGTCATGGCACGACTACCAAAGCATTCTGGATAATGCGCACCTGTTAGTGTGCCGTCGTCCGGGCTACCCGATGGCGATGAAAGAGGAAGCGCATCAGCATTGGCTGGATCGCCATCTGACGAACAGCGTGGATGATTTACACCGCACTCCCGCCGGGAAAATTTATATTGCTGAAACACCCTGGTTCAATATTTCCGCCACACTGATTCGCGAACGCCTCCAGCAGGGCGAATCCTGCGACGAAATGTTGCCGCAGGCAGTGCTGCGTTATATCCATGAACAGGGGCTTTACCAATAACTTTCCGGGACTTACTGCGTGTAAACTCTGCGAGATCCCTATTTTCATCGCCAACATCCCTCCAGACCATTGACACACCCTGACAGGCTGTTATTCTCCGCAGCCAGACTTGTCCCACCCCACTGATTTACAGAAATTGTTTTACAAAAATGGCGATGCAATCATGGCCATTGGGTGGGATGATAGCGCGCCGGTACTGTCCGGCAGGCGACATTTGTCCGACTTCGTCCTGGTTTCAGGTATACTTACGGGCTGTTTATATTTTTCATCACCTGACCAGGGGGAAACTTGCAAGGTAAAGAACTTCAGGATTTTGTCATCGACAAAATCGACGACCTTAAGGGCCAGGACATCATCACTATCGATGTTCACGGCAAATCCAGTATCACTGACTGCATGATCATCTGCACCGGTACGTCCACCCGCCATGTGGTGTCCATTGCCGATCACGTTGTCCAGGAATCTCGCGCTGCAGGTTTGTACCCGCTGGGTGTAGAAGGCGAAAATGTCGCTGACTGGGTTGTGGTTGATCTCGGCGAAGTGATTGTTCACGTTATGCAGGAAGAAAGCCGTCGCCTGTATGAACTGGAAAAACTCTGGGGTTAATGCGTGAAGCTGCAGCTCATTGCCGTGGGAACCAAAATGCCGGACTGGGTTCAGACCGGTTTCACGGAATACCTGCGCCGCTTTCCCCGAGATATGCCGTTCGAACTGGTGGAAATTCCTGCCGGTAAACGCGGTAAGAATGCCGATATTGCTCGCATTCTGGAGAAAGAAGGTGAATTGATGCTGGCTGCGGCCGGCAAAAATCGCATTGTCACGCTGGATATCCCCGGAAAACCGTGGGATACACCGCAGCTGGCCCATGAGCTTGAGCGCTGGAAACAGGATGGGCGTGACGTTAGTCTGCTAATCGGTGGCCCGGAGGGGTTATCCCCTGCCTGTAAAGTCGCCGCAGAACAAAGTTGGTCGCTTTCCTCGCTCACTCTCCCTCACCCGTTGGTACGCGTGCTGGTTGCAGAAAGCCTTTATCGGGCGTGGAGTATTACCACCAACCACCCTTACCACCGCGAGTAATGATGACCAGGTTAGATTAAGCAGCGGATGAAATTACAGAATTCTTTTCGCGACTACACGGCTGAGTCCGCGCTGTTTGTGCGCCGGGCGGTAATCGCATTTTTGGGCATATTAGCGCTCAGCGGCGTGCTGGTTGTTAACCTCTATAATCTGCAGATTGTCCGCTTTACCGACTACC
The DNA here is from genome assembly GCF_024764835.1 of Scandinavium hiltneri. Taxonomy (GTDB): domain Bacteria; phylum Pseudomonadota; class Gammaproteobacteria; order Enterobacterales; family Enterobacteriaceae; genus Scandinavium; species Scandinavium hiltneri. The sequence continues at coordinate 709,065 of NZ_JALIGE010000076.1, forward strand.
AGACCCGCTCCAACGAAAACCGCATCAAGCTGGTGCCAATCCCACCAAGCCGCGGCATTATCTATGACCGTAACGGCACTCCGCTGGCGTTGAACCGCACCATTTATCAGTTAGAGCTGATGCCGGAAAAGGTCGATAACCTCCAGCAAACGTTGAACGATCTGCGAAGCGTGGTCGACCTTACCGACGACGATATCGTCAATTTCAAGAAAGAGCGCGCCCGCTCTCACCGTTTCACCTCCATTCCGGTCAAAGTTAACCTGACAGAAGTGCAGGTCGCCCGTTTTGCGGTGAATCAGTACCGTTTCCCCGGCGTGGAAGTGAAAGGCTATAAGCGTCGCTACTATCCTTACGGATCCGCACTAACGCATGTGATAGGCTACGTCTCGAAAATCAACGACAAAGACGTTGAACGCCTTGATAAAGAAGGCAAACTCGCTAACTACGCCGCGACCCACGATATCGGCAAGCTGGGTATTGAGCGCTATTACGAAGACGTACTGCACGGACAGACCGGTTACGAAGAGGTTGAAGTGAACAACCGCGGTCGCGTCATCCGTCAGCTGAAAGAAGTTTCGCCAACTGCCGGGCATGATATCCATCTGACGCTGGACCTGCAGTTACAGCAGTATATTGAAACTCTGCTGGCGGGCAGCCGTGCAGCGGTGGTCGTCACTGATCCACGTTCTGGCGGGATCATGGCACTGGTTTCTATGCCAAGCTACGACCCGAATCTGTTCGTAGATGGCATTTCCAGTAAGGATTATTCCGGACTGTTGAACGACCCGAACACGCCGCTGATCAACCGCGCCACACAGGGTGTTTATCCTCCTGCGTCGACGGTAAAACCGTACGTTGCAGTCTCCGCATTGACTGCGGGCGTAATTACCCGCAACACCGGTTTATTTGACCCGGGCTGGTGGCAACTACCAGGCTCCGACAAGCGCTATCGCGACTGGAAGAGATGGGGTCACGGCCATCTGACCGTCACCAAAGCGCTGGAAGAATCGGCGGATACCTTCTTCTATCAGGTCGCCTACGATATGGGCATCGACCGACTTTCAGAGTGGATGGGCAAGTTTGGCTACGGCCATTACACCGGAATCGATCTCTCCGAAGAGCGCTCCGGTAACATGCCAACCCGTGAATGGAAACTGAAACGCTTTAAGAAACCGTGGTACCAGGGTGACACCATTCCGGTCGGGATCGGCCAGGGCTACTGGACGGCCACGCCGATCCAGATGAGTAAAGCGCTGATGATCCTGATTAACGATGGCGTTGTGAAAGTGCCTCACCTGCTGATGAGCACCGCCGAAAATGGGAAACAGATTCCCTGGGACCAGCCTCACGAAGCCCCTGTCGGCGACGTGCACTCCGGTTACTGGGAAATTGCCAAAGACGGGATGTATGGTGTTGCGAGCCGACCTAACGGGACGGCGCATAAATCCTTTGTCGGCACACCGTATAAAGTCGCCGCGAAATCGGGTACGGCACAGGTCTTTGGTCTGAAAGCCAACGAAACCTATAACGCCCACCGCATTGCGGAACGTCTGCGTGACCACAAACTGATGACCGCGTTTGCGCCATACGACAATCCAAGAGTGGCGGTAGCGATGATCCTCGAAAATGGCGGCGCAGGCCCTGCAGTCGGGACACTCATGCGTCAAATTCTCGACCACATTATGCTCGGTGATAACAACACCGTACTGCCGGCAGAAAACCCGGCAGCCGCAGCCGCGGAGGACCAATAACAATGACGGATAATCCGAACAAACGATCGATGTGGGATAAAATCCACCTGGACCCAACCATGCTGCTTATCCTGTTGGCGCTGCTGACTTACAGCGCGCTGGTTATCTGGAGCGCCAGCGGCCAGGATATGGGCATGATGGAGCGTAAAATCGGCCAGATTGCGATGGGTGTTGTCATCATGGTCGTGATGGCGCAAATCCCGCCGCGAGTTTACGAAGGCTGGGCGCCATGGCTCTATATCTTCTGTATCGTGCTGCTGGTCGCAGTTGACGCCTTTGGGGCTATCTCTAAAGGGGCTCAGCGCTGGCTGGATTTAGGCGTCGTCCGTTTTCAGCCCTCGGAGATTGCGAAAATCGCCGTACCGCTGATGGTGGCTCGCTTCATTAACCGTGACGTCTGCCCGCCTACACTCAAAAATACCGCCATTGCGCTGATACTGATTTTCCTGCCAACGCTGCTGGTTGCCGCACAGCCGGATCTCGGTACCTCGATTCTGATTGCGCTGTCTGGCCTGTTCGTTCTGTTCCTGGCGGGTCTCAGCTGGCGCCTGATTGGCGTCGCCGTGCTGATGGTCGCCGCCTTCATACCGATCCTCTGGTTCTTCCTGATGCACGACTATCAGCGCCAGCGCGTGATGATGTTGCTCGACCCGGAAACCGATCCGCTGGGGGCGGGTTACCACATTATTCAGTCTAAAATTGCCATAGGCTCCGGCGGCCTGCGCGGTAAAGGTTGGCTGCACGGCACCCAGTCACAGTTGGAGTTCTTGCCCGAGCGCCATACTGACTTTATCTTCGCGGTGCTGGCAGAAGAACTGGGCCTGATAGGCTTCCTGGTGTTGTTGGCGCTCTACGTCCTGTTGATCATGCGCGGATTGTGGATTGCCGCCCAGGCGCAAACCACTTTCGGCCGCGTCATGGCCGGTGGCTTAATGTTGATTTTATTCGTTTATGTCTTCGTAAATATTGGTATGGTGAGTGGGATCCTGCCGGTAGTTGGCGTACCCTTGCCGCTGGTCAGCTATGGGGGCTCAGCCCTGATCGTACTGATGGCCGGGTTTGGTATCGTCATGTCGATACACACCCACAGAAAAATGTTGTCGAAAAGCGTATAAGAAGGGGTGCGCAAAGATGCGTAAACAATGGCTTGGGATCTGTATCGCAGCTGGCTTACTGGCAGCGTGTTCAAGTGATGATGGGCAGCAACAGCAGACCGTCACCGCACCGACACCGGCGGTCTGTAACGGTCCTGTGGTAGAAATAAGTGGTGCCGACCCGCGCTTTGAACCCCTGAATCCGTCGGTGAATCAGGACTATCAGCGTGACGGGAAGAATTTCAAAATTGTGCAGGACCCGTCAAACTTTAGTCAGACTGGTCTGGCCGCAATTTATGACGCTGAGCCGGGCAGTAACCTGACCGCGTCAGGTGAACCGTTTGATGCCACGCAGCTGACCGCCGCGCATCCAACGCTGCCGGTGCCGAGCTATGCGCGAATCACCAACCTGGCGAATGGCCGTATGCTTATCGTGCGCATCAACGATCGTGGCCCTTACGGCAACGATCGTGTGATCTCGCTTTCTCGCGCCGCCGCCGATCGCCTGAATACGTCGAATAATACCAAAGTGCGGATTGACCCGATTATTGTGGCGCAGGACGGAACGATGTCCGGCCCGGGTACCGCCTGTACCACCATTGCGAAACAAACTTATGCCCTGCCCGCTCGCCCGGATTTGAATGGCGGCATGGGAAGCGTATCGTCAACGCCGCAGGATGCGACGCCGCAAAGCGACGTGCGTGCCATCAGTAATGACACGCTGAAACCGGAAGATACCACCGGCGCACCGGTTAACAGCAGCGGCTTCCTTGGCGCACCGACCACGCTAAACAACGGCGTACTGGAAAGCAGCGCTCCGGCGGTACAGCCTGCCCCTCAGCAGGCAGTCCAGTCGACTGCTGTGCAGCCTGCGCCGACACAAAGCGCACCAGTAACGGCACCGGGTTCCACCCAAGGAAGCGTTGCACCAACCGCCGCACCTCTATCAGCCTCTACGGCCGCCAGCGGCAGCTATGTGGTTCAGGTCGGCGCAGTGAGTGACCAGGCCCGTGCGCAGCAATATCAGCAGCGTCTGAGCCAGCAGTTTTCTGTGCCCGGTCGCGTCATGCAGAACGGCGCCGTCTGGCGTATTCAGTTAGGGCCGTTCAGCAACAAGACCGACGCCAGCACCGTACAACAGCGCCTGCAAAGCGAGGCGCAATTACAGTCATTTATTACTCGCGCCAACTAAAACAGGACTGGCATCCTCAGCGCAGTACGTATGTTAAAACCATTAACACTCTCATACGCATTGCTGGATGCCGGGTTCCCTTGCATTTGCTATAGTTAGGCACTTTTTTTAACTCATCACGGATGTCGTTGTTCTGACCATGAAGACCTCTTTTTCTGCTCGTTTACTTATCACGGCTCTGTCTGTCGCGGCACTGACCTCCGCTGCCCACGCTGATGACCTGAACATCAAAACCATGATCCCAGGCGTTCCGCAGATCGATGCGGAATCCTACATTCTGATCGACTACAACTCAGGCAAAGTCCTGGCCGAGCAGAACGCCGACGAACGCCGTGACCCGGCAAGTCTGACCAAAATGATGACCAGCTACGTCATCGGTCAGGCAATGAAAGCGGGTAAATTCAAAGAATCTGACCTGGTCACCGTCGGTACCGACGCATGGGCCACCGGTAACCCAGTATTCAAAGGTTCATCCCTGATGTTCCTGAAGCCAGGCATGCAGGTGCCCGTTTCCCAGCTGATTCGCGGGATTAACCTGCAGTCCGGTAACGATGCCTGTGTTGCAATGGCCGACTATGTCGCTGGCAGCCAGGACGCCTTCGTCGGACTGATGAACAGCTACGTAACGGCCCTGGGCCTGAAAAACTCCCACTTCCAGACCGTTCACGGCCTGGATGCAGACGGTCAGTACAGCTCCGCGCGTGATATGGCGATGATTGGTCAGTCGCTGATCCGCGACGTGCCAAACGAATACACCATCTACAAAGAGAAAGAATTCACCTTCAACGGCATCCGTCAGATGAACCGTAACGGTTTACTGTGGGACAACAGCCTGCAGGTCGACGGCATCAAAACAGGCCACACTGACAAAGCGGGCTACAACCTCGTGGCGTCGGCAACCGAAGGTCAGATGCGTCTGATCTCTGCGGTAATGGGCGGTCGTACTTATAAAGGCCGTGAAACCGAGAGTAAAAAGCTGCTGACCTGGGGCTTCCGCTTCTTCGAAACCGTAAATCCGCTAAAAGCAGGTAAAGAGTTTGCCTCTGAGCCAGCCTGGTTTGGTGACAACGATCGCGCATCCCTTGGTGTAGATAAAGACGTCTACCTCACTATTCCACGTGGTCGCATGAAAGACCTGAAAGCCAGCTACACGCTGAACAACGTCGAACTGCACGCCCCACTGCAGAAAAACCAGGTTGTTGGCACCATTAACTTCCAGCTCGACGGTAAAACTATCGAACAGCGTCCGCTGGTGGTGCTGCAAGAAATTCCTGAAGGTAACTTCTTCGGTAAGATCATTGATTACATTAAATTAATGTTCCACCACTGGTTTGGTTAAAAATTACACACTTGAAAGTGTGATTTCCATCCCCATATACTTAGCATGACAATAACTGCTCCCGTGCCTTGCGCGGGAGCAGTTCTTTTTAAACCACCGGAGCTGACATGAAAACCAAACTTAACGAACTGCTTGAATTCCCTACTTCATTTACCTACAAGGTAATGGGTCTGGCGAAGCCTGAGCTGGTTGACCAGGTGGTGGAAGTGGTGCAGCGCCATGCGCCAGGTGATTACTCTCCACAGGTAAAACCGAGCAGCAAAGGCAACTACCACTCGGTGTCCATCACCATTAACGCCACCCACATCGAGCAGGTCGAAACCCTGTACGAAGAGCTGGGGAATATCGAAATCGTTCGTATGGTGCTGTAACCCTGTTGCCCGGAGCTCTCCGGGCAATTCCTTTCCCGCGCTGTGATATACTCTTCGCCCATGTTTTCCCGTCCCGCGGAGATGTCGTTTTGGATCTGAACACCCTCCTCGTCCGCCAGCTTGGCGTACAACCCTATGAGCCTGTTTCTCAGGCGATGCATGACTTCACCGACCACCGTGATGAAACCACCCCAGACGAAATCTGGCTGGTTGAGCATCAGCCTGTCTTTACACAGGGTCAGGCTGGCAAAGCGGAACATGTCCTGGTTCCCGGTGATATTCCGGTCGTTCAAAGCGATCGCGGCGGCCAGGTGACCTATCACGGACCCGGCCAGCAGGTGATGTACGTCCTGTTAGATTTAAAACGCCGTAAGCTTGGGGTGCGAGAGCTAGTGACACTGCTGGAACAGACGGTGATCAACACACTGGCTGAATTTGGAATTGAGTCGCATCCGCGTGCCGATGCGCCCGGGGTGTATGTTGGTGAGCAGAAAATTTGTTCACTAGGATTACGTATTCGAAAAGGCTGTTCATTTCACGGGCTGGCGCTGAATGTCGCCATGGATTTATCGCCCTTTTTACGCATTAACCCTTGCGGTTATGCGGGAATGGAAATGACGCAAATGCAGCACTGGCATGCAGATGCAAAACCGGAAAATATTTCCCCCGTTTTGGTGTCGCAATTTTTAGCACTGCTAAACAATCCACCCCATAAATATATTGCTGCTTAATATATTATACACTTGGGCCTGATATTTTGTCGGGTCCTGGGCTCTTTCACCTCCTTTCCCTTTACATTATTCACAACTTTCTATATTTTTTCTGCGCTCGACGGATAAAAGAGCTCGTCGCACACAAAGTTTTACGTTAACACACCACCAGAAACACAAGGCCGTTCCGCAGTTCGAGATCTAATTCATTGTTAAAAATGATGTAAATCCTGTCTCCGCGTAAAATCGCCTCTCAAAAGCATAATAACAATAAATATTTTTTCAACTATCATTCATATTGTAAATGAATACGGAGTACAAGTGTGGAATATAACGAAAAGCCGGAAAGCCGAATAAATCCTCGCCTTGAGAGTGATACACCGCAAATTTTCCGAACTCTGCGAAATATAGACCTCAATTTGCTGACGATTTTCGAGGCTGTATATGTGCATAAAGGCATCGTTAATGCTGCGAAAATTCTGAATCTCACTCCTTCAGCTATTAGCCAATCAATTCAGAAGTTGCGCACTATATTTCCTGACCCGCTTTTCATCCGCAAAGGCCAGGGCGTGACCCCTACCGCCTACGCCATGCATTTGCACGAATACATCAGCCAGGGCCTGGAATCGATCCTTGGCGCATTAGATTTGACCGGCAGCTATGACAAACAGCGCACAATCACCATTGGCACATCACCGACGGTCGGTGCAGTGGTTATGCCCGTCATTTATCAAACCATCAAAGACAAATTCCCACAGTTGCTGCTGCGCAACATTCCTGTTACCGACGTTGGCCTTCAACTGAGCCAGTTCCAGACCGATTTGATCATCGACAGCAACCTGCATAGCGCGCGGGTATTAAGCCATCACGTACTTTATAGCGACAAAGTGGTGCTGGTCGCTCGCGAAGGTCACCCGGTCCTGAAAATGCCGCCTACCGTAGAATCACTGAACCACTACGAATATTCGTTGCTGATGATGGAAGGTGCCTCACACACAGAACTGCGTAAACGCGTGCATGAGATGTTCCCTGAGCGACGCATCAGCTTCAGCAGTTACAACCTTGTGACCATTGCCGCGCTGATTGGCAGCAGCGATCTTATTGGGTTAATGCCAGCGCGATTCTTCACGCTGTTGTCTCGTTGTTGGCCACTTCAGGTTGTCGATTTTGCGCCGCTGCGTGAAGAATCGGTCGAATTTTCACTGCATTACAACAAACTCAGCATGCGTGACCCGGTGCTACAAAGTGTTATCACCGCTATTCGCCAGGCATTCTGAAAGACCCGGAGTCCGCCCCGTTCTGCTGCTTTGCCCGTCAATAAGCACATAAAGCAACATCTGGTTTACAAATTGCCGGCCTGGCAGGCTGCTTTATCCCCCTGATTAATGCTATACTGCCAGCCGTCTAATTCAAAAATAGTTGATAAATACAACATTTCCTTGAATTGAAACGCTTTCTTCGTTACCCGCAACTGGAACACGCACGCTATGAGTAAACCCATTGTGATGGAACGCGGTGTTAAGTACCGCGATGCCGATAAAATGGCCCTTATCCCGGTTAAAAATGTGGCTACCGAGCGCGAAGCGCTGCTGAGAAAACCGGAATGGATGAAAATCAAACTTCCGGCCGACTCGACCCGTATTCAGGGTATCAAGGCTGCGATGCGCAAAAATGGCCTGCACTCGGTGTGCGAAGAAGCCTCTTGCCCTAACCTCGCGGAATGTTTTAACCACGGAACGGCCACCTTTATGATCCTGGGTGCGATTTGCACCCGCCGCTGCCCATTCTGTGACGTTGCCCATGGTCGCCCTGTTGCGCCGGATGCCAACGAACCACAGAAACTCGCACAGACCATCGCCGACATGGGGCTGCGCTACGTGGTCATTACCTCCGTTGACCGTGACGATTTGCGCGATGGCGGTGCACAGCACTTTGCAGACTGCATCGACGCCATCCGTGAGAAAAACCCAACCATCAAAATCGAAACCCTGGTCCCGGATTTCCGTGGACGTATGGATCGTGCGCTGGACATTCTCACCGCCACGCCACCTGATGTGTTCAACCACAACCTGGAAAACGTGCCGCGCGTGTACCGCCAGGTCCGTCCGGGCGCTGACTATAACTGGTCCCTGAAGCTACTGGAGCGTTTTAAAGAAGCGCATCCTGAGATCCCAACCAAGTCAGGTCTGATGGTCGGTCTGGGTGAAACCAACGCCGAAATCATCGACGTTATGCGCGACCTGCGTCGCCACGGCGTGACCATGCTAACTCTCGGTCAGTATCTGCAGCCAAGCCGTCACCACCTGCCGGTTCAGCGCTACGTTAGTCCGGATGAGTTCGAAGAGATGAAAGCAGAAGCACTGGCGATGGGCTTCACCCATGCTGCTTGCGGTCCTTTCGTGCGTTCTTCTTACCACGCCGATCTGCAAGCCAAAGGTCTCGAAGTTAAATAACCTTTGCTGCTGAGCACACTGGCCGCCGCGTTATCGCCGCGGCCTTTTTATTTTGGCGCAATCCTCCTGCCTTTCAGCACCATCACGGTGCAAATATTCCTCTCTGAAACTTTTGGCTCACAGCCTGACACCCGTTGTTTCCTTTAAATCAGCGAAAACCCCCGCTATTTGTGTATTTCACTCTCTCTTTTAATTTCTGGATCGTTTCATGCATTACCTTCTTATCGAGAAAAGAAGGAGTGGCCCTATGTCCGCACAAGAACCTGGCGATCTGATTTACGGTCTGGAAGATAAACCCGCCCCGCTTCCGGCATTTTTAACCGCACTCCAGCACGTGCTGGCGAGCCTGGTTGGGATAATCACCCCGCCACTCATCGTCGGTTCGGTGCTGGGCCTCAATGCTTATTTACCGTGGCTTATCAGCATGTCGCTGATTGTTTCCGGCATCGGCACGTTCCTGCAAGCGAGGCGATTCTTCGGGATTGGTGCGGGCATGATCTGCCTGCAAGGCACCAGCTTTGCGTTTCTGAGCGTTATTCTCGCCGCCGGTTTTAGCGTCAAAAGCAAAGGTGGTGGGCCAGAGCAAATCATGGCGATGATTTTCGGCCTGACGCTGGTTGCCGCCTTTATACCGGTAGTGGTCAGCCGTTTTCTCGGCCAGCTTCGCAAGGTTATCACTCCGCTGGTTAGCGGCACCGTGGTTTGTCTGATTGGGATCAGCCTGATTAAAGTCAGCATCACCGACTGGGGCGGCGGCCATAACGTGAAAGATTTCGGCGCACCGGGCAATTTGCTGCTCGGCCTGCTGACGCTCGGCACAATTGTGCTCTTCAGCCGCGCGCAGAGCCGCTGGCTGCGTCTGGGCGCAGTCATTCTTGGGATTACCATCGGCTGCATCGCCGCGTGGTTTAGCGGCAAACTGAGCTGGCAGCCTTACAACCAGGCGTGGATTGCGCTGCCGCAACCCTTCCGTTTCGGCTTCGATTTCGACTACAGCCTCTTTTTACCGTTAGCGCTGATCTCTCTTATCAGCATTCTGGAAGCGGTCGGAGACCTCACCGCCAACTGCCTGCTGTCCCGCCAGCCGATTGAAGGCGAGCGTTACGTGGCTCGTCTGAAGGGCGGCATTCTCGCCGACGGCGTGAGCTGCATACTGGCGGCGATGTTCTCTGCCCTGCCGAGCACCACCTTTGCACAGAACAACGGCGTGATTCAGATGACCGGCGTAGCCAGCCGCCACGTCGGTATCTGGATTGGTGCCCTGCTGGCGTTGCTCGGACTGTTCCCAGTGTTTGGTGCCGTGGTACAGCAAATTCCTGCCCCGGTACTGGGCGGTGCGACGCTGGTGATGTTTGGCAGCGTGCTGGCCGCCGGAATTCGCATCATGACCCAGTCGCCGCTGACCCGTCGTGACATGCTGATTATCGCCGTATCGTTTGGCATTGGCCTGGGCGTGGAGGCCGAGCCGGAATTTCTGAGTCATCTGCCACCGGTGTGCAAAAGCCTGTTTGGTTCAGCAATCACCAGCGGTGGCTTGATGGCGATGCTGCTCAATCTGGTTCTGCCCGCAGAACGCAGTGACGCCAGCGCAGCCAGTCTGCCTGCGGTCGAAAAATAACACCGCGCACTACGCGCCCCTGGATCAGCAGACAGGGCATAACTGAGCTGACTCTCTCATTCATTAACAGGAGGAGTTAGCGATGTGCGCTAGCCGGATCTGGATCAAAAACCCGCAAGCTATTTTCACCCCGGACGACGTGGATGCCCGGGGTGGCATTATCGTCGAAAATGGCAAAATCAGTGCCCTTCTCGCGGCCGGAGAAACGCCGCTCCAACCCTGCGACACCATTTTCGATGCGCGCGAGCACGTTGTGCTGCCGGGGCTTATCAATACTCATCACCACTTTTATCAGACCCTGACCCGCGCCTGGGCGCCCGTCGTCAATGAACCGCTATTTCCGTGGCTGAAAACGCTCTATCCGGTGTGGGCGCGGCTGACGCCGGATGCGCTAAAGCTGGCGAGTCAGGTCGCAATGGCTGAGCTGCTGCTTTCCGGCTGTACCACCACCAGCGATCACCATTACCTGTTCCCGGAAGGGATGGAAAACGCCATTGATGTGCAGGTTGAAGTAGTGAACGAGCTGGGGATGCGCGCGATGCTGACCCGCGGCTCGATGAGCCTCGGTGAAAATGACGGCGGCTTGCCGCCGCAGCACACGGTGCAATCAGGTGAGGCTATTCTCGAAGATAGCCTGCGCCTGATTCGTCGCTATCATCAGCGCGGCGAAGGGGCACGCATTCAGATTGCCCTCGCCCCATGCTCACCGTTTTCAGTCACTGAAGAAATCATGCAGGAAAGTGCGCGTCTGGCCGCGGTGGAAGATGTCCGACTGCATACCCATCTGGCGGAAACCCTCGACGAAGAAGATTTTTGCCTGGCGCGTTTTGGCTTGCGCACCGTTGATTATCTGGAGAAAGTCGGCTGGCTGAGCGACAGAACCTGGCTTGCGCATGGCATTCATTTCAATGTCGATGAAATTCAGCGCCTCGGCGCAGCGGGTGTCGGGATTTGCCATTGCCCGGTGTCGAATATGCGTCTGGCATCCGGCATATGCCCAACGCTCGACCTGGAAGAGGCCGGGGCGATTATAGGCCTCGGCGTTGACGGTTCGGCCTCAAACGACGCTTCCAGTCTGATGTTTGAAACCCGTCAAGCGCTGTATCTGCAACGTCTACGCTACGGCGCAAAACGTATCACTCCGCAAAAAGTCCTCGGCTGGGCGACAGAAGGCTCTGCGCGTCTGTTAGGGCGGCCCGATCTCGGGGAAATTCGCGTGGGCAAACAGGCCGATCTGGCGCTGTTCCGTCTGGACGATCTGCGGTTTAGCGGCAGCCACGATCCGCTTTCTGCGATGATCCTGTGTGGCGCAGAAAGTGCCGATCGGGTCATGGTGGGCGGGGAATGGCGAGTAGTCGACGGTGAAATTTGCGGGCTGGATTGCGAACGTTTGAAAGCGCAGCACCGTGAAGCGGCGAAACAGTTGGTTGCAACTTTCTGATCAGGCGGGCGCTAAAATGACAAGAGGCCGCAACGGAACCTGTTGTGGCCTCTCTGGCTAACTCGTTGACGTGGGCGAAATGACCTGCGTGAGCAAACGGCTACTGCACGTCGTTTCTGGCTGCGCCGTTACTCTTTATGAGAGAGTTTTTCTGCCGGGACGTCATCTTCAGCGCTTTTCCTGGCGCTGGTGTCGTCTTCGTTCATGGCTTTCTTAAAGCCTTTGATTGCAGACCCCAGGTCTCCGCCCAGCGTACGCAATTTCTTAGTACCAAACACCAGGACAATCAGTGCAGCAACCACCAGCAGTTTGGTAATACTAATCTCACCCATAGATACCTTCTTGATTAAAACAGGCTACAAAACGCGCTAACAAAACCGTAGCTAATTAACGGTCATTTAGCGAGGGCACACAATAGCAATCTGTAACAAGGTGAATCAAGCATTGATTAAAAAAACATCACATTATTTGCGGTGGCGCAAAGCGACGGTTTGTAAGTACCGGTAATTGCGCTCGCACCTGTCGCAAAACCTCGAGACTGATGTCGGCAAAAATGAGCTGCCGGGCATAACCCGCACCAGCCAGAGTGACCCCAAGTGGATCAATCACCCGGCTCTGACCAATGTTCTTATTGCCGCACTCCCCCGCCGCCACGATGTAACAGGTGGTATCCAGTGCTCTCGCCGCCAACAGCGTCGCCCAGTGATGCTCCTTCAGCGGCCCACGCACCCACGCCGTCGGCAACACCAGCACCTCTGCGCCCTGCAAGGCATGCGCCAGCCCGATTTCCGGGAATCGCAGGTCATAGCAGGTCATCAGGCCAATCTTCACTCCGTCGACCTCAATCAGCGGCGGCAACGCGTTTCCGGCATCCACGCGCTTAGATTCCTGAATGTTGAACGCGTCATACAAGTGCAGCTTCTGGTATCGGGCAATAATCTCGCCGCTGCGCAGTACCACCAACGTGTTGGCCGCCCGCCCTTCAGTGGTGGGAACGTGGACGGTCAGGACCGTGGTCATGCTGTTATGACGACTCTCATCCAACAATAGCCGTAAAAATCCGCCGTCGAGCCTCTGCGCCGATTTTACCGACATATCCGGGTCATTATCATCCCGGGCTAACAACGCCTCAGGCAGCACCAGCAGCGATGTCTGCGCCTCTGCTGCCTGCCGCATCAATGATACGCAGGTCCGGGCATTCGTTGGCCAGTCTGGGGTAACAGCAAATTGTCCTGCAGCAACGCGCATAGTGTCTCCGCATGTTTCTTGCCGTAGCCATGAACGAAGCCCGGCGCTAAGATGATATCTTCAGTATTCAAATAGCAGGAATTGGCGGTGTTACAAATACTTTTAGCAGTTTTTATAGGTGGCGGAACCGGGAGCGTGCTGCGCTGGTTGCTGGGGATACGCTTAAACCCAATGCATCATGCAATTCCTATTGGCACATTAACCGCAAACCTGCTGGGCGCGTTTATCATCGGTGCAGGGCTGGCGTGGTTCAATCGGATGACGCACATTGATCCCATGTGGAAACTGCTTATCACGACGGGCTTTTGCGGCGGTTTGACCACCTTCTCAACCTTTTCGGCGGAAGTGGTGTTTTTATTGCAGGATGGGCGTTTTGGCTGGGCGCTGCTGAACGTGGCTATCAACTTGCTCGGATCGTTTGCGATGACGGCTGCCGCCATGTGGATTTTCTCGGCGGCACGCTGACGCTTTTCTGCCTGGTTAAACAACCTGGTTAAACAACAGGCAAAAAAAACCCGTCATTGACGGGTTTTTGTATTCTACTGTCGAAATGCTTAGATAGGCATTACGTTTGCAGCAGATGGGCCTTTGGCACCGTTAGTGATTTCGAACTCTACACGCTGGCCTTCGGCCAGGGTTTTGAAACCGTTGGACTGGATTGCAGAGAAGTGTACGAATACATCTTTGCTGCCATCTTCCGGAGTAATGAAACCAAAGCCTTTGGACTCATTAAACCACTTAACGTTACCTTTAATCTTAGACATCAATATTACCTTTACATGAAAATGGACACAAATGCTGTGTCGGCTAACAGTACAGCAATTGTGGTGCCTTTTGTCCAGCTTAACTTAACGAAAAAGTGATAAAAGTCGCTAAATTTTATTGAAGCTGAGAGTTAGTCGTTGTTTTTGCACACGACGCAAACACCACCGCTGTGAATCTCATCTTTTGTACACTAAAACTGGAAACGCATCCACGCGAATATAGACGTTACCGTTGTTATAAGTGCCTGAATGTAAGTCATCTGGAACGTAACCGGGCCATAACCGACAGAAGCCAGCGGAAGCACCACCGGAATGGGAATGTAGTTCCGGTTGTCGCGTGCAGTGGCCTCGATGGTATAGCCAAGTCCCAAGGGGAAGTTATCATCTGATAGGCTCGTTATACTTGTCCGTCTTCTCCTTGCCATCGGCGAAACGCGCATGCCAGGTAATAGCGGGAACGTACAAATCGTAATGCTCAGGTGACGCCCAAGTTTGCGCAATATTATCCCTGAGTGTTAAAAAAGCATCACTTACCGTTGAGGTCATATTTGCCTTTGCGAAAGAGACACATAACACCTGACTTGTTAATACCCCTGCAAGCATCAGGAGTTTAATAAATGACGAAAATTCAGCGCCGGATAGACGCTGAATAGTTTTTTAAGGAAAAAATAACTACAGTTACCCTCGTTTATTGCGGTGCAATAATTTATAAACCGCCGGAATAACCAACATCGACAACAGCGGCGCGGTAATCATCCCACCAATCATCGGCGCGGCAATACGGCTCATGACTTCAGAACCGGTTCCACTTCCCCACATGATGGGCAGCAGTCCCGCCATAATGGTTGCCACGGTCATCACCTTCGGGCGAACGCGAAGCACGGCGCCCTCATGAATAGCCCGCAGCAGCGAACCGTTATCCATTTCATCGACATTGCCTCGATATTTGGTCAACGCGGTGTTGAGATACAGCACCATAATAACGCCAAACTCTGCGGCCACGCCTGCCAGGGCAATAAACCCGACGGCACTCGCCACCGATAAATTATATCCCAGCAGCCACAGTAGCCAGACGCCACCAATCAGCGAAAACGGTAACGTCCCCATTATCAGTAACACGTCGGAAATACGACGAAAGGTCAGCCAAAGCAGCACAAAAATAATCATCAGTGTCACCGGTAAAACTATTTCCAGTTTGGCTATCGCACGCTCAAGATATTCAAACTGCCCGGACCAGGCGAGTGAAACACCCTGAGGCAATTTTACCTGCCGGGCAACGCGCTGCTGCATCTCCTCAACGGCAGATTTAAGGTCACGCCCGCGCAGGTCGACATAAATCCAGTTCGACAACCGCGCGTTCTCGCTCTTAAGCATCGGCGGACCCTCGCTGATGCTGACCTCTGCCAGCTCCCCGAGCGTCACCTGGCTGCCGTTAGCCGTCACCACCGGAAGCTGGCGCAGCTTTTCCACGTTGTCACGCCAATCCCGCGGATAGCGAACGTTAATCGGAAAGCGCTCCCGTCCTTCAAGGGTCTGCCCGACGTTTTCCCCGCCGACCAGCGTGCTGACTAACGACTGCAACTCCTGCACCGATACCCCATAACGCGCAGCCTGCTGACGGTTAATCGCGATATCGACATAGCGCCCGCCGGAAAGCCGCTCCGCCAGCGCCGAGGTCACGCCTGGCACGTTTTTCACCACCTGTTCAATCTCGCGCGCCACCCGCTCAATGTCAGCCAGATTGTTGCCGTTCACCTTGATGCCCACCGGGCTTTTAATCCCGGTCGCCAGCATATCCAGGCGATTACGAATGGGCGGCACCCACACGTTGGCAATTCCCGGCACCTGCACCGTTTTATCCAGCTCTTCGATGAGCTTCGCGGTAGTCATGCCCGGTCGCCACTGGTCACGCGGTTTAAAATGGATGGTGGTTTCCAGCATCGTTAGCGGTGCGGGATCGGTGGCGGTGTCCGCCCTGCCCGCTTTGCCGAACACACTTTCGACTTCAGGCACCGTTTTGATCAGGCGATCGGTCTGTTGCAACAATCGACTGGCCTCGCGCACCGAAATGCCCGGTAGCGTGGACGGCATATACAGCAGGTCGCCTTCGTCTAGCGGCGGCATAAACTCGCTGCCCAGCCGACTGAGCGGCCACAGCGTCAGCGCCAGCAGCGCCACCGCCAGCATCAGCGTGGTTTTCGGTCTGGCCAGTACCTTATCCAGCAGCGGCTCGTAGGCGCGGATCAGCCATCGATTAATCGGGTTGGCATTTTCATCCGGGATCTTCCCGCGGATAAAATAGCCCATCAGCACCGGGATCAGGGTGATCCCAAGCCCAGCAGCCATCGCCATTGACCAGGTTTTAGTGAACGCCAGCGGGGAAAACATCCGCCCTTCCTGGGCCTGCAGCGAAAACACCGGGATGAACGACAGCGTAATGATGAGCAAACTGCAGAACAGCGCGGGCCCGACTTCCACCGCAGCCTTCTCCGCAAGATGCCAATAATCAGGCTGTTCACCCGGATTATCGTGTCGCCACTGTTCCAGCACTTTGTGCATATTCTCGATCATCACAATCGCCGCATCGACCATCGCACCAATCGCAATCGCAATCCCCCCGAGCGACATAATGTTGGCGTTGATACCCTGATAATGCATAACGATAAACGCACCGAGAATGCCCAACGGCAACGACACAATCGCCACCAGCGCCGAGCGGAAATGGAACAGGAACAGCGTGCAGACCAGCGCCACCACGATAAACTCCTCAATGAGTTTATGGGTCAGCGTGTCGATGGCGTTTTCGATAAGCCCCGAGCGGTCGTACACCGGCACAATTTCTACACCGTCCGGCAGCGTTTTTTGCAGGCTGGCAAGTTTGGCTTTCACCGCGTGCAGCGTGTCGAGCGCGTTCTTGCCGTAGCGCATCACGATGATGCCGCCCGCCACTTCACCCTCGCCGTTCAGTTCAGCCACACCGCGCCGGATTTCTGGCCCAATTTGCACCGTCGCCACATCTGACAGCATCACCGGCACACCTTCACGACTGGCAATCACCACATGACGAAAATCGTCGAGCCCTTTCAGGTAACCGGTGGTCCTCACCATGTATTCGGCCTCGCCCATTTCAACCACGGCGCCGCCGCTCTCCTGGTTCGCCGCTTTGAGCGCCGCCACCAACTGCTGATGGGTCACGTTGAGCGCCCGCAGACGGTCAGGATTGACCACCACCTGATACTGACGCACCATGCCGCCGACGCTGGCGACTTCGGAGACATTCGGTACCGTTTTCAGTTCGTACTTCAGCGTCCAGTCCTGAAGCGCGCGCAGATCCGCGAGGCTGTGTTTGCCGCTCTTATCGACCAATGCATATTCATAAATCCAGCCCACGCCGGTGGCATCCGGCCCCAGCGCTGCCTTCACGCCTTCCGGCAGCTGCGACTGGATCTGACTTAAATACTCCAGCACCCGCGAGCGCGCCCAATACAGATCGGTGCCGTCTTCAAACAGCACGTACACGTAAGCGTCACCAAACATCGAAAAGCCGCGCACGGTTTTTGCGCCCGGTACCGACAGCATGGTCGTCGTCAAAGGCCAGGTAACCTGGTCCTCAATCACCTGCGGCGCTTTGCCCGGGTAGCTGGCGCGCACAATAACCTGTACGTCAGAAAGGTCAGGCAAGGCATCGAGCGGCGCGCGCTGCACCGACCACACGCCCCAGACCGCCATGCCAATCGCCGCCATAATCACCAGCAGACGGTTGCGTAAAGCACCACGAATAACAGCCGCAATCATTGTCCGGCCTCCACGCTGTGATGGACGTGCTCATCGGCAGGCGCAGTCGGAAGCGCGCTGCGCAGGCTGGCTTCTGAATCAATCAGGAATTGCCCGGAGGTCACCACCCGATCGCCTGCTTTCAGGCCGCGGCGGATTTCGGTCCAGCCATCGGCGCTCAGACCCGGCGTGACGTTCACCGCCTGGAAATGCCCTTCTCCGCTGGCGACAATCACTCGATTACTGTTCCCGGTGGCGATCAGCGCCTCTTCCGGGACCGCCAGCACTGGCGCGGAAGCCTGTTTCTGCGCCAGCGCAACGCGCAGATACATTCCCGGCTTCAGCTTCTGCTTTGGGTTATCCAATACGATGCGCGCTTTCAGGGTGCGGGTCGTGGTTTCCAGCTGCGGGAGCAACTCGCTCACGCGCCCGTGGAAAGTGTCGCCGGGCCAGCTGTCGGACGAGGCGGTCACCTCGCTGCCGACCGCCAGCGAGGTGGCCTGACTTTGCGGGTAATCCACCACCAGCCACACCGGATCGAGACTCGCTAATTCAAACAGCGGCGCAGTGGCAGTCACCTGCGCGCCTTCACGGGTATCGAGTTTCGCCACGTAGCCTGCATTTTCGGCGCGTAATGTGAGACGCGTTTGCGGCTGCCCGCTGCGTTCAACCTGGCGCACGACAGACTCTGGCATAAACTGCAACGCCAGCCGTTCGCGAGCCGCACGCGTCAGGGCCGCATCGCCCAACTGGCGCACCGCCAGATACTCCTGCTGCGCGGTGGTCCACGCCGGGATCCACAATCGCGCCAGCGGTTCACCGGCCTTCACCCACTGCTGCGGGGCGCGCACGAATAGCTTTTCAACCACGCCATTGGCGGGCGATGGAATGGTTTGCAGGCTGCGTTCGTCGGTAGTGACCGTCGCCCACGCCTGAAACGCAGGAGCCAGACTGCGCATCTGTACGGTTTGTACCACCATGCCCAGATTCTGCTGCTGTTGCGGGCTGATACTTACCCCAGTTTGCGTCTGACCTTCATCGGCATAGCGCGGCACCAGCTGCATATCCATAAATGGGGATTTCCCCGGTTTATCAAACCGTTGGCCAGGCACCATGGGGTCATACCAGTAGAGTACTTTGCGCGCCGTTTTTGCGGTGTCGACAGGCTGAGTCGGGCCATGCGAACCGGTGTAATAACCACCCGTCGCCGCCAGAATGGCAACGGCCAGCGTCGTCAGAATAATTTTTTTCACTGAGCAGTCTCCTGGGGGATCAGGAAGTGGATCGCGGCCCAGTTACGGGCCACGGTTTTTGCGGCAAGGTTTGCGGCAAGCGTGGTATCGAGCAGGTCACGACGGGCAGCCAGCAGCGCGGTCAGCTCCGATTGGCCGGCGCGATACTGGGCATTCAGCAGTTTCACCCGCTGTTGCTGCAACGGCAGAACGTCATCGCGCTGGCGTAACCACAGGGTTTGCGCCGCCTGATATTCGGCAATCAGCGTGCTGAGCTGGGCCGCATGGGCGCGGGTGGTCAGCGCCAGTTGGTCGTTCGCCTGAAGGGTGCGCGAGACGTCGGCCGCGTGGTCTTTGTCCTGACGTTTTGACTGGAACAGCGGTAAATCGACGGTAAACATCACCCCCGCCATGTCGTCGTAATCCTCAGAGCGGTGCGCGTAATAGACCTCCACGTCCACATCCGGGATCGCCGCAATCGCTGATTCCGACGAGCGCGCTTTCGCGGTATTCGCCTGTCGCGCCGCCGCAATCACTTCCGGATGCAGGGCAATCCCTTCATTCAGACTGGCTTCATCGGCGGGAAGCCGTTGCCAGGTTGGCATTGCCCCGCTGACGCCGCTCACCTGTTCGCCGGTCAGCTGCAATAATCGCGCCTGCGCCAGACGCACATCACGTTCCGCGACGGTCACTTTGTCGCGCATCGCAATCAGGCCAACCCGCAGCGTCAGCACGCTGTCCGCCGTCGACGAACCCGCCCCAACGCTGGCTTTCTGCACGCCCAGCTGGCGCTCGGTTTCGTTAACCAGCGTGCGGGCCGCCTTCAGCGCCTGTTCGGAGAGCGCCAAATCCAGCCACGCCTGTGCGGTATCGCGCTGGAGATTGGCCAGCAGGGTTTGCGCCTGGGCATTCACACTTTGCGACTGCGCCTGTAGCGTTTGCGCTTTGCGGTCGCGTTTCTCTTCGCTGACGTAGCGCTGCATGATGCCTATCTTCTGCATGGTCATGCCTTCCCGGGTAAATCGGGCATCGTTATTGCCCTGCACCGGAACGTTTTCAATGCCGAATTTCAGCTTCGGATCAGGCAATTCGCGGGCCGAATCGGCCATCGATTCGAGCGCTTTGGCCTCATTACGACTGGCCGAAAGCTCGGCGGAATAATCGCGTGCGGCGGTCAGGGTCTGGGCGAGCGTCCACGCTTCTGCATAAGCAGGCGCGTGAACGAGCGCGAATAGCACCCCGCCGAGCCACAGGCTCAACGTTGGTTTGTTCATGGATTTCCCCGGCTTAGTGACGAACGGTCAGCGCGATAATTTCGTAGCGGCCATCAAGCAAACTGACGTCGAAATCCACCGGGTCATTGACGCTGAGCGCTGGCAGCACAAGATTTTTCGCCAACGCAAACGGCATGGTCATTGGCGGCCATTGCAGTTCGGGCACCGCGTCATGGGACAGCGTCAGGGCATGGGGGGAAATGGATTTGATAACGCCTTTCACGTGATACACCGGGGCCGGGGCGGCCAGGTTAACAGCGAGTGCGGAATCAGCGGCCTGCGCCGGGGAAAAGACGAAGACGAGCAGCGCGCCTAACAGCGCAGTAGAAAGCGGAAATTTCATGGTGTTCTCCAGATAATCGTTAATAAGTTGAAAATTAAGCGAGTTATCGGGAGTGTTTATTCTCTGAACCGGCAAAAACGGATCGTTGCCGGGGGCCCTGCGGCGGGCGGGGTGAGAGTCCAGTCAGAGCGAGAGGCTGACGGGCACGGGGTTTCGATGACCGCCAGGGCGACGGTGGTCGGCAGCGCGATAACGGGCGGATGATCGCCGGTTTTTTGGGCGCTGTCCGGCACACAGTGTTTTTCACACAGCGGCGTTTTCATCACCACCGACGTCATGCTCTGATGCTCCACGTGCTGGAGCATCGCGCTGTCACCCTGTGGATTCAGGTCACACTGATGAGAGGCCAGCGCCAGCTGGCTTTGCAGAACAAGCACACCAAACGCCACCAGCAGCATCGCAAGATGCCGTCGGAAGAAACGCAGGCGATAAGTCCATTGAGCGTTCATCATCAGTGCCGAAGAGAAAAAGTGGCCTGAGTATACCCAGCAGAAAATTATCATCGATAGCGATTTTTAAACTCTTTACACTTCGGGCTGAAGCTGCTGATTTTGATTAACTTTTTAGTTTCATTTTCGTATCAACAGAACACAAAACATTCATCAAATAAATATATATAATGTGATAGCCGATTTGGTTTGGCTTCAAGGGAAGCCGTGGTTGTCGGTTTATTGATTTTCGTCAGTAAGTTTTGACCGCTAATTGGGCACATTTTCAGACTTCTTTTTTTGAAAACATTTTCGACAGAATTTTCTTTGGGCATCAGGAAGACAGGAATCCATCATGCTAACGTTGTTTGAGCTCCTTATCGGAGTGGTCGTCATTGCGGGTGTCGCTCGCTATATCATTAAAGGCTATTCCGCAACGGGCGTGCTGTTTGTCGGCGGCCTGGCTCTGTTAATTGCCAGCGCCCTGATGGGCCATAAAATCCTGCCAGCCAGCGCCAGCAGCACCGGCTACTCCGCCACCGATATCGTCGAATATATAAAAATCCTGCTGATGAGCCGCGGTGGCGACCTCGGCATGATGATTATGATGCTGTGCGGTTTTGCGGCCTATATGACCCACATCGGTGCCAACGACATGGTGGTGAAACTCACCTCCAAACCGCTGCGCTACATTAACTCGCCGTACATCCTGATGATTGCCGCGTATTTCGTGGCATGTCTGATGTCGCTGGCGGTTTCTTCTGCCACCGGCCTCGGCGTGCTGCTGATGGGTACGCTGTTCCCGGTGATGGTTAACGTCGGTATCAGTCGCGGCGCGGCGGCGGCTATCTGCGCCTCACCGGCAGCAATCATTCTTTCCCCCACCTCTGGTGACGTGGTGCTGGCTGCAAAAGCGGCCGAAATGCCGCTGATCGACTTTGCCTTCAAAACGACCCTGCCGATTTCCATTGCGGCGATTGTCTGCATGGCCGTGGCGCATTTCTTTTGGCAGCGCTATCTCGACAAGAAAGAGAACATTTCCCACGAGATGCTCGACGTCAGCGAAATCACCACCAATGCGCCGTCTTTCTACGCCATTTTGCCATTCACTCCGATTATCGGCGTGCTGATTTTTGACGGCAAATGGGGCCCGGAGCTGCACATCATCACCATTCTGGTTATCTGTATGCTGCTGGCCGCGATTCTTGAATTCTTCCGCGGCTTTAACACTCAGAAAGTCTTCTCCGGGCTGGAAGTGGCCTATCGCGGGATGGCCGATGCCTTTGCAGGCGTAGTCATGCTGCTGGTCGCGGCAGGCGTATTTGCTCAGGGTCTGAGCACCATCGGCTTTATCGACAGCCTGATTTCCATAGCCACCTCGTTCGGCTCCGCCAGTATCATTCTGATGCTGGTGCTGGTCATCCTGACCATGCTGGCCGCGATGACGACCGGTTCCGGTAACGCGCCGTTCTACGCCTTCGTCGAAATGATCCCGAAACTGGCACACAGCTCCGGCATCAACCCGGCGTATCTGTCGATTCCAATGTTGCAGGCTTCCAACCTCGGCCGCACCATTTCGCCGGTGTCCGGCGTGGTGGTTGCAGTGTCAGGGATGGCAAAAATCTCGCCGTTTGAAGTGGTGAAACGCACCTCCGTTCCCGTGCTGGTCGGTCTGGTTGTGGTGATTATTGCCACCGAACTGATGGTTGCTTCTGCGACCGTCGTCGCAGGCTAATTCCACACGCAAAAATACTACCAGGGAAGCCACGGCTTCCCTTTTTTATTTCTCTTTCCGACACTCAATTGTAATAATTTTGTTTACTTTATTATCCTTTGATGTAAATAAATGCATTGTTTATTTCGCGTATTCCCGCAAATTAATTAAATCCATTAAAACCACAAAACCGTTTGTGAATCAGTTCATATCCCCCGCGGTCATTCCTCTTTACGATCCTGTCCAAACCTGAGAAACGTCAGCAGAGACAGGACCGAGACATGTTCAGCAATACCGTATTCACCCGGGTCAGGCGTGCGGAGAATAATAAAGTCGCCGTTATCACCCAATTTCTTCATGATAATTCGCTGAGCATCGACACCACGGTTGAAATATTCATTACCGCAACCCGTAACGACGAACTGATTGCCTGCGGGGGGCTGGCCGGAAATATTATTAAGTGCGTGGCCATCAGTGAATCTGCCCGGGGCGAAGGCCTGGCGCTGACATTAGCCACCGAACTTATTCAGCTCGCCTATGAATTAAAGCGCCCGCATCTTTTCCTTTATACCAAAATAGAAAACGAAGCCTTATTTTCGCAGTGCGGATTTTACACCCTGACCCGCGTGCCGGGCCTGATGGTGCTAATGGAAAATAGCGCCACCCGCATTAGTCGTTACGCCCAGGAACTTTCTATCTTCCGCCGCCCGGGAAATAGCATTGGCTGCATCGTAATGAACGCCAATCCTTTTACCAACGGGCATCGTTATCTGGTGGAAAAAGCCGCCGCGCAGTGCGACTGGCTGCATCTGTTTCTGGTCAAAGAAGACACCTCGCGCTTTCCTTATGCCGACCGACTGGCATTAGTGCGGGCCGGAACGCGGGATATTCCCCGCCTGACGGTGCATCAGGGTTCGGACTACATCATCTCCAGGGCGACGTTCCCGTGCTATTTCATCAAAGAGCAGGCGGTGATTAACCACTGCTATACCGAAATCGACCTCAAAATTTTCCGCCAGCATCTGGCCCCGGCGCTCGGCATTACGCATCGCTTCGTTGGCACCGAGCCCTTCTGCCAGGTCACCGCGCAATACAACCGCGATATGCGCCACTGGCTGCAAACCCCTGAGCTGACCGCCCCCGCCATTGAACTGGTGGAAATCGAACGACTGCGCTACGGCGATGAACCCATATCCGCCTCGCGGGTGCGCAAACTGTTAGTCAAAAAAGAGTTTGCCGCCATCGCCCCGCTGGTGCCCGCCGACACGCTGGCCTGGCTGCAGGCGTTCTCCGCCCCGCGCCCCGCCGCCTCACAGAATCTTCCCGAACTGGTTACAGGTGAAAAATGAAAATAACCCAACCCGCCGTTGCAGGCACGCTGGAGTCGGGCGATGTGATGATCCGCATCGCGCCGCTTGAGTCGCAGGACATCGACTTGCAAATCCACAGCAGCGTAGAGAAGCAGTTTGGTGACGCCATTCGCGCCACGGTGCTGGAAACGCTGGCGCGCTACAGCGTGCGCGGCGTACAGCTGATCCTCGACGACAAAGGCGCGTTGGACTGCGTGATCCGCGCCCGGCTGGAAACGGTGTTAGTGCGCGCCAGCGACGTCACCGCCCTGCCCTGGGAGCGTGCCCAATGATGACCACCTCCCTGAACCAACGAAAACAGCGCACCCGCCGCAGCATGCTGTTCGTACCCGGCGCTAACGCCGCCATGGTCAGCAACGCGTTTATCTATCCGGCTGACGCACTGATGTTTGACCTGGAAGACTCCGTCGCTCTGCGTGAAAAAGACGCCGCGCGCCGCCTGGTATTTCACGCCTTGCAGCACCCGCTGTATCAGGAGGTTGAAACCATCGTGCGCGTGAACGCACTCGATTCAGAATACGGCTTGCAGGATTTGAATGCGGTCGTGCGCGGCGGTGCAGATATCGTGCGTCTGCCGAAAACCGACACCCCGCAGGATGTGCTGGATGTCGAAGCGGAAATTCTGTGCATTGAGCGTGAATGCGGGCGCGAACCGGGCAGCACCGGGCTGCTGGCCGCCATCGAATCGCCGCTCGGCATAACCCAGGCCACCGCCATCGCTTTCGCTTCGCCGCGTCTGATTGGCATTGCGCTGGGCGCGGAAGACTACGTGCGTAACCTGCGTACCGAACGCTCAGCGGAAGGAACCGAGTTGCTGTTTGCCCGCTGCGCCATTTTGCAGGCCGCCCGCGCCGCCGGTATCCAGGCGTTCGACACCGTTTATTCCGATGCCAATAACGACGCCGGATTCCTGCACGAAGCCGCACACATCAAACAGCTCGGCTTCGATGGCAAATCGTTAATCAACCCGCGACAGATTGATCTGTTGCACAACCTGTTCGCGCCGACGCAGCAGGAAGTGGATCACGCCCGCCTGGTTATCGACGCCGCTGAAGCCTCCGCCCGGGAAGGCCGCGGCGTAGTGTCGCTGAACGGAAAAATGGTCGACCAGCCGATTATCGAGCGTGCCCGCGTGGTGCTCGCGCGCGTCGCCCTTTCCGGCCTTCGAGAAGAATAAGGAATACCCATGACTGAACTCACACCGCCGAAACGTTGCGCCTCGCTGGAAGACGCCATTCGCCGCAGCGGCCTGCGAGACGGCATGACCGTCTCGTTTCACCACGCCTTTCGCGGCGGGGACCTCACCGTTAATCAGGTGATGGACGCCATCGCCCGGCTCGGGATTAAAAACCTGACGCTGGCTTCCAGTTCGCTCAGCGACTGCCATGCGCCGCTGGTGGAACACATTCGTCACGGCATCGTTTCGAAAATCTACACCTCTGGCCTGCGCGGCCCGTTGGCCGACGCCATTTCGCACGGGCTGCTCGATGAACCGGTGCAAATCCACTCCCACGGCGGGCGCGTACAGCTGGTTCAGAGCGGAGAACTGCACATCGACGTGGCGTTTCTCGGCGTCCCCGCCTGCGATGATTTTGGTAACGCCAACGGCACCAGCGGCCCCGCCAGCTGCGGCTCGCTGGGCTACGCCAAGGTCGATGCCGCCCACGCTGATTGCGTGGTTCTGCTGACCGAAGCGCTACGGCCTTACCCCCACTATCCGGCAAGCATTTCCCAGGACGAAGTGAATTTGATCGTGCAGGTCGAACGCGTGGGCGATGCCGATAAAATCGGTGCCGGTGCGACCCGCCTGACCACCAACCCGCGCGAGCTGTTAATTGCCCGCCGCGCCGCCGACGTCATTGCTGAATCGGGGTATTTCAAGGACGGTTTCTCCCTGCAAACCGGCACCGGCGGCGCTTCTTTAGCGGTCACGCGCTTCCTGCACGACAACATGCGCCGCCAGAACGTGCGCGCCGCCTTCGCGCTGGGCGGTATCACCGCCTCGATTGTCGACCTGCATGAAAAAGGCTTCATCACCACGCTGCTTGATGTCCAGAGCTTTGACCGCGCCGCTGCCGATTCGCTGGCCCGCAATCCGGGCCATCGCGAAATCAGCGCCAACCAGTATGCCAACGGCGATTCGAAAGGTGCGTCGGTCAATCGGCTCGACGTAGTGGTGCTGAGCGCGCTGGAAATCGACACACAGTTTAACGTCAACGTGCTGACCGGCTCCGACGGCGTGCTGCGCGGCGCGTCTGGCGGGCATTGCGATACTGCCGCCGGTGCCGCGCTGGCGATTATCGTCGCCCCGCTGGTTCGCGGGCGCATTCCCACTCTGGTCGACAAGGTCATCACCTGCGTCACACCAGGTTCCAGCGTAGACATTCTGGTGACCGACCACGGCATCGCCGTGAACCCGGCCCGACCTGAACTTACTGAGCGCCTGTTTACCGCGGGCATACCCATTGTGCCTATCGCCAAACTGCGCCAGCGCGCCCGGCTGCTTACCGGCGATCCGCGTCCCATCGAGGTGACCGACAAGGTGGTGGCCGTGGTTCGCTATCGCGACGGATCTGTTATCGACAATGTGCATCAGGTGAAGGAATCAACCTGAAGTTCGGCGTCGCCCTTACATAAAAATGCTTACCGGAGAATCGGTTATGTCGATTGCAAAAGATAAGATATGGAAGTTAATTGCGCCGCTGCTGGTGATGCTGGTGCTGTTCTTAATACCCGTTCCCGACGGGATGCCGCCGCAGGCGTGGCACTATTTCGCGGTGTTTGTGGCGATGATTGTCGGCATGATCCTCGAACCCATTCCGGCAACTGCCATCAGTTTTATCGCGGTCACCATTTGCGTTATTGGCAATCAGTTTTTGCTGTTTGACGCCTCTGAACTGGCCAACCCCGATTTTGACGCCAGCTCACAGGCACTGAAATGGGGGCTGGCAGGTTTCTCCAGCACCACCGTCTGGCTGGTGTTTGGGGCGTTTATTTTTGCGCTGGGTTATGAAGTGACCGGGTTGGGACGGCGTATCGCGCTGTTTATGGTCAAGTTTATGGGAAAGCGCACTCTGACGCTCGGCTATGCGATCGTTATCATCGATATTCTGCTGGCCCCGTTTACGCCATCGAATACCGCCCGCACCGGCGGCACCGTTTTCCCGGTGATTAAAAACTTGCCGCCGCTGTTCCAGTCATTCCCCAACGATAAATCATCGCGGCGCATCGGCGGGTATCTGATGTGGATGATGGTTATCAGTACCAGCCTGAGTTCCTCGATGTTCGTGACCGGTGCGGCACCCAACGTACTGGGGCTGGAGTTCGTCAGCAAAATTGCCGGAGTGAACATCAGTTGGCTGCAATGGTTTCTGAGCTTTTTACCGGTAGGGCTGATTCTGCTGGTGGTAGCGCCGTGGCTGTCGTACGTGCTGTACAAACCGGAAGTGACACACAGCGAGGAAGTCTCCGGCTGGGCAGGCAACGCGCTGCGTGAAATGGGCGCCCTGACCCGCAAAGAGAAAACCCTGATTGGCCTGGTGCTCCTGAGTCTCGGACTGTGGGTGTTTGGCGGGGATTACATTAACGCCACCGCCGTCGGCCTGCTGGCGGTGTCGCTGATGCTGGCGCTGCACGTGGTGCCATGGAAAGAGGTCACCAAATACACCGGAGCGTGGAACACGCTAGTGAACCTTTCGACGCTGGTGGTCATGGCCAATGGCCTGACCCGTTCCGGTTTCATCAAATGGTTTGCCGATACCATGAGCACCCATCTGGAAGGATTCTCGCCGAACGCGACCGTAGTGGTGCTGGTGCTGGTGTTTTACTTTGCGCACTACCTGTTTGCCAGTCTCTCGGCGCACACTGCCACCATGCTGCCCGTGATTCTGGCGATTGGGAAAGGCATTCCGGGCATACCGATGGAACATCTGTGCATTCTGCTGGTGCTGTCGATTGGCATCATGGGCTGCCTGACGCCGTACGCCACCGGACCCGGCGTTATCATCTACGGCTGCGGCTACGTGAAGTCGAAAGATTATTGGCGACTGGGGGCGATTTTCGGGGTGATTTATATCGCCTTGCTGTTGTTGGTCGGCTGGCCGATCCTCGCCATGTGGAGCTAAATGATTTTTCAGTGCTAACAGCCGTTATCACAATGCCAGTCAATTAAACCTGCCTGGCATTTTTATGATTAAATAGAAGGTATTCGGTGTTTTAATTACCCACGGACCCTCCTATGAAAAGCTTATGGAAAGTGCTGCCTATTCTGGCGGCTACCAGCCTCCCTGCGCTGGCCGCAGACAGCATGCCGTTACAACCTGCAAAGTACCCTGATTTCGACAGCTACGTGCTGGCGCTTTCCTGGCAAACCGGCTTTTGCCAGAGCATGCAGGATAATCACCGTAAAGAACCAAGCGAATGCCGGACCCAGAAAGAAGTAGCCGATAAAACAAATTATCTGACGGTGCACGGCCTGTGGCCGAGCCTGCCTAAATCCATCGCCGCCCGTGGCGTGGACAATCGCCGCTGGATGCGTTTCGGCTGTGCGACGCGCCCGGTGCCGAACATGCCTGAAGTCCGCGGTAACCGGAAATGCTCGGCGGCAGAAACCGGCCTCTCGCTGGAAATGGCCAACAAGCTGAACAATGTGATGCCGGGTAGCGGCGGTGGTTCGTGTCTGGAACGCTATGAATACGCCAAGCACGGCGTCTGCTTTGGTTTCGATCCGGATGCCTATTTCGGCACCATGGTGCGCCTGAACGGGGAGATCAAGCAGGGTGCGTTAGGCTCTTTCCTCGCGCAAAACTACGGCAAAACCGTCAGCCGGAATGACTTCAACGCCGCCGTGGCCAAAAGCTATGGCAAAGAAGGCGTGAAAGCGTTCAAGCTAACCTGCAACGGCAAACCGGCCTACCTGACCGAAATGCAGATTGCTATCAAATCCAGCGCCATCAATGCGCCGCTGGCAGAAGGCTCGCTGCTGCCACAGCCACATCCGGGCAACTGCGGTTCGCAGTTCGTGATTGATAAAGCCGGAAACTAACCTCGACGCCGGGCAATTCGCGTTTGCCCGGTTCGCTTCATCACCCGCATTCTCCCCCTTCTCCTTTTGGCCTTCTGCACGTTAATCCGTCTCCTTATTCCATCTATTTTTCTTATAAACGGACACGCATCACACTTCCCTACTAGCGCATCAAAAATCCTGAAAATGCATTATTTGTCTGGTAACAGAACACAGAAGGCTCTGAGCATAATCAGTTCCGACTTTTACTGATGGAGTTCAACATGGCGAAGAAACTGATTGCACTTTGTGCCTGTCCGATGGGACTGGCCCACACCTTTATGGCTGCGCAAGCGCTGGAAGATGCCGCAACCGAAGCCGGTTACGAGGTCAAAATTGAAACCCAGGGGGCCGACGGCATCCAGAACCGGCTGACGGCACAGGATATCGCCACCGCCGATATCATCATTCACGCCATCGCCATTACCCCGGAAGACAACGAGCGCTTTGAAACGCGCGACGTCTATGAGATTTCCCTCCAGGACGCCATTAAAAATGCCGCGGGTACCCTGAAAGAAATCGAAGAGCTGATAGCCGCCGAGCAACAATAATCCTCAACAGCAAGGGTGTGTGAAATGGCAATAAAAAAACGCAGCGCCATTCGTCCTGTCTCGTCTGACGGCGAGACCATTGCACTGGCAACAACGCCCGTAGAATCGGGCGCTTCCTTCTGGAAAGAACTCCCTCAGCACATTATGTCGGGCATTTCCCGCATGGTGCCGACGCTTATCATGGGCGGGGTTATTCTCGCCATTTCGCAGTTGATTGCTTACGTCTGGCTGGAAATCCCGCCGGACACCGGGATTATGGACGCACTGAATTCCGGCAAATTCACCGGGTTTAATCTGTCGGTGCTGAAGTTCGGTTACCTGACGGAGTCGTTCGGCGGGCTGCTGTTCAGCTTCGCCATCCCGATGTTTTCCGCCTTCGTGGCGAACTCCATCGGCGGCAAGCTGGCCTTTCCGGCGGGCTTTATCGGTGGACTGGTTGCCACTCAGCCGACGCTGGTGCTGAATTTCGATCCGGAAAAACTGAGCTGGCTGGCCAGTAAACCGGTGCCATCAACCTTTATCGGCGCACTGATTATCGCCATCGCCGCCGGGTATCTGGTGAAATGGCTGAACGCCCGAATCGCCGTGCCGCAGTATCTGCTGGCGTTCAAAAGTACCTTCTTAATTCCAATCCTCTCCGCGTTGTTCGTGATGCTGGCGATGTATTACGTCATCACCCCGATTGGCGGCTGGCTGAACGGCGGTATGCGTACGCTGCTGTTGGCGGCAGGCCAGGCTGGCTCAATGATGTACGCCATCGGCATGGCGGCGGCCACGGCCATTGACCTCGGCGGCCCGATTAACAAAGCGGCCGGATTTGTAGCGCTCGGTTTCACCACCGACCACGTGCTGCCGATCACCTCCCGCGCGGTGGCGATTGTGATCCCGCCGATTGGTCTGGGCCTTGCCACGCTGATTGACCGCCGTCTGACCGGCAAACGTCTGTTCAGCCCGCAGCTTTATCCGCAGGGTAAAACCGCGATGTTCCTCGCCTTTATGGGCATCAGCGAAGGTGCGATTCCGTTCCTGCTGGAAAACCCCATCGCCACCCTGCCCGCGTATATGACAGGGGCCATCGCAGGCGCAATGACCGCCTCAGCGCTCGGCGCGGTGCAATGGTTCCCGGAATCAGCCATCTGGGCCTGGCCGCTGGTGACCAATCTCGGCGCCTACATGCTGAGTATCGCGGTCGGCGCGGTGATCACCGCCTTGCTGGTGGTGCTTATTCGCAACAGCCTGCACAAACGTGGCAAGCTGGCCATCGACGCGATGTAAGAGGAAAACGGATATGGCTTTACTGACCGCAATACGTGACTGGATGACGCATCAACGGATAGACGCAGTGCTACTCTCGTCACGCCAGAACAAGCTCGCGCACTTGGGCTTTTCGAGCAGTTCGGGCTACGTGCTGGTGACCCGACGACACGCGCACATCCTGGTGGATTTTCGCTATTACAGCGATGTCGCCACCCGCACTCACGGCTACCAGCTGCATCGGCTGGAAAGCGGTCGCCCGATGAGCGCCATCGTCAACCAGATTGCGGAAGAAGAAGGGTTACAGCGCATTGGTTTTGAAGGCGAACAGGTCAGTTGGCAAACGGCGAGCGAATGGCATGATTCCCTGCGCCCGACGCTGGTTAGCGTGTCGCCTGATACGCTGCGGCAGGTGAAAACCGCTGAGGAAATCGCAACGATTCGCGAGGCCTGTCGCATTGCTGACGCCACCGCCAGCCATATCCGTCGTTTTATCCAGCCCGGTATGCGGGAACGCGAAGTCGCCGCCGAGCTGGAATGGTTCATGAAACAACAAGGGGCAGAGAAACCCTCGTTCGATACTATCGTTGCCAGTGGCCCTCGCGGCGCGCTGCCTCACGGCAAAGCGTCTGAGAAAATCATTGTGGCAGGCGAACTGGTGACGCTCGATTTTGGCGCCCAATACCAGGGATATTGTTCCGACATGACCCGCACCTTTCTGGTCGCGGGCCGCTATTTCAACGTGGAAACGTCACCGCTGTACGCGGTGTACCAGACGGTGCTTGAGGCGCAGCTGGCGGCCATCGCCGCCGTGCGTCCGGGCGTGGCGTGTCAGACCGTCGACGCCGCCGCCCGGGAACACATCACCCACGCGGGGTACGGGCCGAAATTTGGTCACAACACCGGACATGCTATCGGCATCGACGTGCATGAAAACCCACGCTTTTCACCGACCGATACCACCCTGCTGCGGCCCGGAATGCTGCTGACCGTTGAACCTGGCATTTACCTGGAAGGCGAAGGCGGCGTGCGCATTGAAGACGTTGTGCTGGTCACCGAGGACGGCGCGGAAGTGCTGTATCACACCCCGAAAACGCTGCTGATGACAGGAGAAGCGTAATGGATTTCGCGTTACTGAAAGCGCTAAGTGAAGCCGATGCCATCGCCGCTTCCGAGCAGGAAGTCCGACAAATTCTGCTGCGCGAAGCCGACGCATTGGGCAAAGAGGTGCAATTTGACGGACTCGGTTCAGTGCTTATCCGCCTGAACGATAGCCACGGCCCGAAGGTTATGGTCTGCGCGCATATGGATGAAGTGGGCTTTATGGTACGCAGCATTTCATCGACCGGCGCTATCGACGTTATCCCAATTGGCAACGTGCGCATGACCGCGCGCGAACTGCAACCGGTAAGAATAAGCACCCGCGGCGGCGGCAAAATCAACGGCCTGCTGGACGGCGAGCGTCACGGAAGCGACGTGGCAAAACTGTGCGTCGATATTGGGGCCTGTAGCGCCGATGAAGTGGCCGAAGCGGGCGTGGAGCCTGGCGATCGCGTCACGTTTGCCACACCGTTTAGCGAATTGCCGCACAACCGCGTGATAGGCAAAGCCTTCGACGATCGCCTCGGCTGCTATCTGTTGGTCACGCTGCTGCGCGAGTTACATTCCACGCCGCTGAATGCTGAAGTGTGGCTGGTCGCCAGCTCGAGCGAAGAAGTTGGCCTGCGCGGCGGACAAACCGCCAGCCACAAACTTCAGCCCGACCTTGCACTGGTGCTCGACACTGCCTGCTGGGCGAAAAACTTTGATTACGGCAGCGACAATCATCGCCAGATTGGCGAAGGCCCGATGCTGGTGATGTACGATAAAACGCTGATTGCGCCGCCGAAACTCACCGCCTGGGTAGAAGACACGGCTGCGCAGCAGGCCATTTCCCTGCAACGGGATATGTTCAGCAACGGCGGTACCGACGGCGGCGCGGTGCATCTTTGCGGCAACGGCATTCCAACGGTGGTGCTCGGCCCGCCTACCCGCCACGGCCACTGCGCCGCCTCCATTGCCGACGCCGGCGACATTGACCTCACCCACCAGCTGCTGGTGGCGCTGCTTCACGATATCAACGCCAAAACCGTTTCTCGTCTGATGGATTTCAGATGCTGATTTTGCGCTTACAGGAACCGCTATGCTGACTCTCGATTTTCTCTGTCCGTTGCCCAACGGCCTGCATGCCCGCCCGGCCTGGGCGCTGAAGGAACAATGCAGTGCATGGCAAAGCGATATTCGCTTTATCAACCACCGCCTGAGCACCCACGCCGACGGCAAAAGCTCACTGGCGCTGGTCAGCACCGGCACGTTATTCAACGACAGCTGCTCGCTGGAAATCAGCGGCAGCGATGAAGAACCGGCCCGCCGTGCGCTGGAAATGTATCTCGAACAGCACTTTATCGACAGCGATAGCGTGCTGCCCGCCGTAGCCTCGCCTACAGCGCACCCGCTACCGCGTTCGCTTTCGCGCCTGAATCCACATTTACTGACCGGTAACGTACTTGCGAGCGGCATCGGATTTGGGGAAATCACCCTCTGGCGCAGTGACAGTCTCGATGGCTACCGCGCTATTGCGGCAAGCCCGGAAGACATGACCCGACTGGAGCACAGCCTGGCGGAACTCGCCGACAGCCTGAACCAGCAACTGCGGGTGCTCGGCGGCGAAAGCAAAACTATTCTTAGCGCCCATTTATCGCTGATTCAGGATGAAGAGTTTGCCAGCAATATCCGCCGTATTATGCGTGACAATAAGCAGGGCCTGGCGGCGGCAATTATCGATAATATGGACGCTATCTGCGACAAACTGCTGGCATCGAGCAGCGATTATCTGCGTGAACGCGCCAGTGACATTCGCGACATCAGCGAGCGCTTGCTGCACATCACCTGGCCGCAGCACCGCAATCAGGACGTACTACGCCTGACCCAGCCGACCATTCTGGTGGCGGAAGATTTAACGCCCAGTCAGTTTCTCGGCCTCGACCTGACGCAGCTCAAAGGAATGGTGCTGGAGAAAACCGGTCGCACCTCGCACACGCTGATCCTTGCCCGCGCCTCGTCCATCCCGGTACTCAACGGCTTTAGCGTGGCGGAACTCAGCGGGCTGGAGCATCGCCAGGCGGTGCTCGACGGACAGTGCGGCGTGCTGGTTCCGGAACCGGACGACGCGGTGATGGGCTATTACACCCTCGCGCGGGAACTCGACGACAAACGCGTGGCGCGCCAGACGCAGGACGCCGCGTTAACCGCGCTGTCACGCGATGGACAGCGCATCGAAGTGGCCGCCAACATTGGCAGCGCGCTGGAAGCGCCGGGCGCATTCAGTAACGGCGCGGAAGGCGTGGGCCTGTTTCGCAGCGAAATGCTGTACATGGACCGCCAAACCCCGCCGGATGAGCAGGAACAATTTGAGGCCTATCAGCAGGTGCTGCTGGCGGCGGGTAACAAACCGGTTATTTTCCGCACCCTGGATATCGGCGGCGATAAGCCCCTGAGCTATCTGAATATTCCGCATGAGGAAAACCCGTTCCTCGGCTACCGCGCAGTGCGGATTTACCCGGAATTTGCCGGGCTTATTCGCACCCAGCTGCGGGCTATTCTGCGGGCGGGCGCTTACGGAAACGCACAGTTGATGATCCCGATGGTGCACAGTCTCGACCAGATCCTGTGGATCAAAAGCCAACTGCAGCAGGTTAAAGCCGAACTTCAGGCGGAGGGGCTGCGCTTTGCCGCCAGCCTGCCGCTGGGGATCATGGTTGAGGTGCCGTCGGTGTGTTACATCATCGACCATTTCTGCGACGAGGTGGATTTCTTCAGCATCGGCTCCAACGATATGACGCAATATTTATACGCTGTGGATCGCAACAACCCCCGCGTTTCGCCGCTGTACAACCCAATAACGCCGTCGTTCCTGCGGATGCTGCGCCAGATTGTCAGCGTCGCCCATCGACACGGAAAATGGGTCGGCATTTGCGGCGAATTGGGCGGTGAAAGCCGTTATCTTCCGCTTTTACTGGGGCTGGAACTGGATGAACTGAGCATGAGCGGGCCGCGCATTCCGGCGGTGAAAAGTCAGCTGCGTCAGCTCGACAGCGCTGCCTGCCGCGAACTGGCCAACAAAGCCTGTGAATGTCGCAGCGCCGATGACATTGAAGCGTTGCTGCGCGAATTCACACCGGAGGACGACGCGCGTCCGCTGCTGGCGCTGGAAAACATTCTGTTCACCGACCGTCCTTTGCGCAAAGAACAGATTATCCAGCTGCTGTGCGGCAATCTGGCGGTCAACGGGCGCACCGAACATCCGCTCGAGCTGGAAGAGGATATCTGGCAGCGCGAAGAAATCGTCACTACTGGCGTTGGGTTTTGTGTGGCGATCCCGCACACCAAATCAGCATGGATCCGCCACTCCAGCATCAGCATCGCGCGGCTTCCGGCGCTGACCGACTGGCAGTCGGACATGGGCGACGTTGAACTGGTGATTATGCTGACGCTTGGCGAGCATGAAGGCATAAACCATGTGAAGGTCTTTTCCCAGCTGGCGCGCAAGCTGGTCAACAAAACCTTCCGTCAGTCCCTGCTGGAAGCCACCGATGCGCAGGCGATTCTGACGCTGTTGAGCGAAGAACTGAGCCTGTAATCGCGCTTACTGGAAGCGCGCGCGGTACTCTCCCGGCGTCAGCCCAAACTGACGCCGGAACAATCGACTGAAATAGTCCCCATCCGGATAACCACAGCGCAGCGCCACATCGCCTATCGACAGCTGGTATTTCTGCAAAATCATCCGCGCTTTTGCCATTCTCACCCAGCGCAGGTAATCGATAAAACGCATGGTTCCCTGCTGGCTAAACAGCCGCGACAGGTGATTTGGCGTGATATTGAAAAACGCCGCCACATCTTCGCGCGTCAGCGGTCTGGCGTAGTTATCCTGGATCCAGTTGCAGATACTTTGATAGAGAAACTGCGGGCGTGACGGCACCGCACCCATTTCCGTGACCGTGCTTTTTCGACACAGATGTAAAAAGCTTAACACCAGCGGCTGGATAATTTGCTGCTCCAGCCGAGAACGGCTGAGCAGCAGCAGCGCGGTAAGCATCGCCTCCCCTTCGCCGTGCTGCTGATGTGGAAACTCCACCTTACGCAGCGGCGCGGGCGTGCTGCCGTTGCGGCTGTCGTAAAATGCCATCCCGGTCCACGCCGGGGCGAAAACCATACTTAGCACCATCGCCGAACGTGTGAACATCGGCTGATTGGCGGCACGCGGCGGAATAAACAACATTTCACCCTGAGCCAGCGTGTGCTGGGTTTCATCCAGCGCATTGCCGTATTCACCGCGCAGCACGATTTCAAGTCGCGGCATGTCCATACACAACGCCCCTGCGGGCAGTGATTTCGCCGAACTGGCGAACCATACGCGGCCCAGACGTTGCGGATTGAGCACCAGCCCACTGAGCAAATCGGCAAAGAAACGGCGGTCGGCAGGAAGGGGGGTCACCGGCATCATCTGGCCCTGAAAAATGGGAAACGATGAGTGTAACCCGATGGTGATAAATGTGAACGCCCGGCACGTCACGTACCGCTTCCATGGGAGGGTCTGTTTCTTGAAAATGCTGAAGCCGGATGGCGCAGCGGTGCTTAACAAGAATATGCCAGATTTGAAATCGATCACGTTCATTGAACAAATATTGTCCAGATCGATAATTCTTTCGGATATTTGAAGTGGCTCTCAAAGTGTTAATAAATGTGTCTGAGTATATTTACAACACCCGCCATGTTACCAGTATCATGTTACCGGTATCAGTGATAAACGCAGGGATTACGCCAGGCTATCACTACCCTTTTCGCTGTCACGCTACAGAGGATATAAAGATGACAGAAGTTACGAACGCATTGGGAGCCGGTACACTGCTCGGCATCGCAGCAGGTGCAGTCGCCCTGTTGCTGGTCTTGATCATGCGCTTCAAAGTGCATGCCTTTTTAGCCTTAACTCTGGTCAGCATCGTAGTGGCGCTGCTGACGAAAGTGCCTTTCGACAAAGTAGTACCGACGCTGCTGACCGGCTTCGGCGGTACGCTGGCAGGCGTGGCGCTGCTGGTGGGTCTCGGGGCAATGATTGGCCGACTGCTGGAAGTCTCCGGCGGTGCAAAAGTGCTGGCTGAT
Source organism: Scandinavium hiltneri (assembly GCF_024764835.1). GTDB lineage: Bacteria > Pseudomonadota > Gammaproteobacteria > Enterobacterales > Enterobacteriaceae > Scandinavium > Scandinavium hiltneri. The sequence goes on from NZ_JALIGE010000076.1 coordinate 746,246, forward strand.
ACGCTGATTAACAAATTTGGTGCGCATCGCGCGCCGTTCGCGCTGGGTGTGGCGTCGCTGCTGTTCGGCTTCCCTATCTTCTTCGACGCCGGTCTGGTGGTGATGCTGCCGATTATCTTCAGCGTCGCCAAACAGTTTGGCGGTTCTACGCTGAAATACGCCTTCCCGGCAGCGGGTGCGTTTGCGGTGATGCACGCGCTGGTTCCGCCACATCCTGGCCCGGTTGCTGCGGCTGAACTGCTCGGCGCGAACATTGGCCTGCTGGTGATTGTCGGTCTGATTATTGCCCTGCCAACCTGGTACCTCGGCGCATATCTGTACGGCCTGTACGCCGGGAAAAAATTCGACATTAAACTGCCGACCTCTTTCCTCGGTGCAGTCGAAGCCGATCCCAACCACAAGCCGCCTTCATTCGGCATGGTATTGACCATTCTGCTGATGCCGCTGGTGCTGATTTTCCTGGAAACCGGTCTCAACACCGCGACTGTGCTGGGTTGGGTGGCGAAAGACGATACGCTGGTCAACTTCCTGCGTATGCTCGGTAAAACCCCGGTGGCGCTGCTGATTACCGTCTTCTTCTCCCTGATGGTGTTCAGCCGTCAGCACAGCCTGAAGCATCTGGAAAAAATCTGTGACGGCGCATTAGGCCCAATCTGCGGCATCATTCTGGTGACCGGCGCGGGCGGTATGTTCGGTGGCGTTCTGCGCGCCAGCGGAATTGGCGATGCGCTGGCAGGTGTGTTGTCCGATACCGGAATGCCAGTCATCGTAGCCGCGTTCGTGATTGCGACAGCGCTGCGTGTGGCGCAAGGTTCTGCCACGGTTGCATTGACCACCACCGCCGCGCTGGTTGCGCCGATGGTCCACGCCACAACCGGTATCAGCCAGCTCGACCTGTGCTTTATCGTGGTTGCCATCGCCGGTGGCGCAACAGTGCTGTCACACGTGAACGACTCCGGTTTCTGGCTGGTCGGCCGCTTCCTCGAAATGGATGAAAAAACCACGCTGAAAACCTGGACGGTGATGGAAACGCTGCTTGGCGGCCTCGCCTTCCTGTTCGCGCTGATTGGTAGCCTTATCTTCTAATGTGAGCTATACCCAAAATAATTCGAGTTGCATCGCGGCGGCAAGAGAATGCGTCCCGATGAACTGAGTAACCTAAGTGATTCGGGCGCGTGAACGTAGCCAACAAAGCTGCAGCGTGAAGAATGACGGGTATAAATCACTTCAAAGATCCGACCACAGTCAGTATCATGATCAGACCCTAAACCCTCGTCCTGTACGACGAGGGTTTTCTTTTGGAAACAAGTAGCTGGATCTCAACCTGGAAAACATGGAGTCAACAATGACCAGACCCGCCATCATCATTAATGAGTTCGATGCCGAACGCATCGACCGCCTGCTGGAACGACCAGAGTGGGCAACCTCCCCGGTTGCGGCTGCGCTGAATGACGAACTGGATCGGGCGCAGATGTGCTCCCCGCAGGAGATGCCGCACAATGTGGTCAGCATGAATAGCCAGGTCCGCTTCCGCGATTTGAGCACCCAGGAAGAACGCGTGCGCACGCTGGTATTCCCGGTCAATATGACCGACAGCGCGACGCAGCTTTCCGTTCTGGCGCCGGTCGGAGCAGCCCTGCTTGGCCTTCGCGTGGGCGATTCCATTCACTGGTCGCTGCCGAACGGCACCGAAACGCATTTAGAAGTACTAGAGCTGCTGTATCAGCCAGAAGCCGCCGGTGAATTTAACCGCTAAGCGCGTCTGAATGACTTTTCAGAGGATGTTCCCCCACATCCTCTTGCCGTTTTCGTCCCCCACAAAACTTTACCCTCCCAGCACCGCCTGAAAGTGATATTTGCGACGTGAATGGCACAAAGAAGTCGACGAATATGCTTGTATATAAGCATATCCACAAGGAGGAGAGCTTATGTATAACACCATCATAATGCCGGTTGATGTCTTCGAAATGGCGCTGAGTGACAAGGCCGTACGTCATGCGGAATTTCTCGCCCAGCAGGAAGGTATTATCCACCTTTTGCATGTCCTGCCCGGCTCCGCGAGCCTGACCATGAGCCGTTTTGCCGCCGATTTACGTCGCTTTGAAGAGCATCTTTATCATGAGGCGGAAACGCGCCTGAAAACCATGGTTGACCATTTCAGCATCGACCCTTCGCGGATCAAAACCCATGTGCTGATGGGCAACGTGCGTGACGTGGTGAACGACCTGGCCGAAGAGCTTAAGGCCGACGTGGTGGTGATTGGCTCGCGCAATCCGTCAATTGCCACGCACCTGCTCGGCTCCAACGCGTCGAGCGTGATTCGTCATGCGCACGTGCCGGTGTTGGTCGTGCGGTAAATTCACGACCCTTACACGCGTAAAAAAAGAGGTTACCTTTCGGTAGCCTCTTTACATTGCAGGTGTCGTCTTACTTTTTCGCCCGGTGGCGCTAACACTTACCTGGCCTACAAAATCCGTAGGCCCGTGCAAGCATCGCGCCGCCGGGCACTTTTTTATGCGGTGCGAATCAGGTAATCAAACGAACTCAGGGAAGCTTTAGCGCCTTCGCCGGTCGCGATAATAATTTGTTTGTACGGCACGGTAGTGCAGTCGCCCGCCGCAAACACGCCCTTCACGCTGGTTTCGCATTTGGCATCAATGATGATTTCGCCCATGCGGTTGCGCTCAATCGCGCCTTCCAGCCAGGTGGTGTTCGGCAGCAGACCAATCTGCACAAAGATGCCGGACAGCGGGATCTGATGCGTGTCGCCGCTGACGCGGTCGCGATACTCCAGCCCAACCACGCGGGTGCCGTCACCTTTCACTTCGGTCGTTTGCGCGTTCAGAATGATGTCGACGTTTTTCAGGCTGCGCACTTTATCCTGCAGCACCTGATCGGCTTTCATCTCTGGGGCAAATTCCAGCAACGTAACGTGCTCAACAATACCCGCCAGATCGATAGCCGCTTCCACACCGGAGTTACCGCCGCCGATCACCGCCACGCGTTTGCCCTTAAACAGCGGGCCATCGCAATGCGGGCAGTAGGTTACGCCCTTGGTGCGATACTGATCTTCGCCCGGAACGTTCATATTGCGCCATTTCGCGCCGGTGGCAATGATAACGCTGCGCGCTTTCAGCACTGCGCCAGACGCCGTTTCAATCTGATGCAAACCGCCTTCTACCGCCGCAGGCACCAATTTGCTGGCACTCTGGGAATCGATAACGTCCACGTCATAGTCTGAAACGTGCTGCTTGAGCGCACCCGCCAGTTTCTGACCCTCGGTTTTCGGCACCGAAATGTAGTTTTCGATGTCGACGGTGTCGAGCACCTGCCCACCAAAACGCTCGCCCATCAGGCCAGTGCGGATACCTTTACGGGCAGAGTAAACCGCTGCCGCCGCACCCGCCGGGCCGGAGCCAACAATCAGCACATCGTAGACGTCACGTTTGTTCAGCTCTTCCGCCGCACGTTTTTCCGCGCCGGTGTCCACTTTTGCCACGATGTCCGCCAACGTCATGCGACCCTGACCAAACTCTTGACCGTTCACAAACACCGCCGGAACGCCCATCACATTGCGATCGGTAATTTCATTCTGGAACATGCCACCGTCAATCGCGGTGTGCTTGATCCGCGGGTTCAGCACCGCCATCAGGTTCAGCGCCTGCACGACGTCCGGACAGTTGTGGCAGGAGAGCGAGTAATAGGTTTCGAATTCGAAATCGCCGTCCAAATCACGGATTTGCTCCAGCAGCGCCTGCGCTTCTTTTGACGGATGGCCGCCGGTCCACAGCAGTGCCAACACCAGCGAGGTAAATTCATGACCCAGTGGGGAGCCTGCAAAGCGCGGCCCGTGGGTGGATCCCGGGTTGGTAATCAGGAAAGAAGGCTTGCGCACCGGCAGGCTGTTATCTTCTTTGAAGGTTACCTTCGGGGAGAGTTCGGCGATTTCCGCCAGCAGTTCCTTGATTTCTGCCGATTTAGCGCTGTCATTCAGCGTGGCAATCAGCTCAACAGGTTTCGTCAGTTTCTCAAGGTAGGCCTTGAGCTGGGTTTTCATGTTTGTGTCGAGCATCGTTCTTCCCTCTCATAAAACATCATCATGCAAGCAGCCTTAAACGGGCAGCCTGAATGCAGCTTGCATCATGGGATTTGGATTGAAACGGGTGCATAACTGCACCCGCTTAATGACCATTTTTCAAAGGATTTTGCTTCAGAGTAAGGCGGCGAACTCTTAAGTCCCCGGGAGCTTACATAAGTAAGTGACCGGGGTGCGAGAGTGAAGCCAACGCAGCTATGGAGCAAAAACCGAAGAAAAATTAGATTTTGCCAACTAAGTCTAAGGATGGAGCCAGCGTCGCGTCGCCTTCTTTCCATTTCGCCGGGCACACTTCGCCTGGGTGGGAGGCGACGTACTGTGCCGCTTTCACTTTACGCAGCAGGTCAGATGCGTCACGGCCGATGCCTTCAGCGGTAACTTCAATGGCCTGAATGATGCCCTGCGGGTCAACGATGAAGGTGCCACGGTCGGCCAGGCCTTCGTCTTCACGCATGTTTTCGAAGTTACGGGTCAGGGCGCCAGTTGGGTCGCCGAGCATCGCGTATTTGATTTTGGCGATGGTGTCGGAGCTACTGTGCCACGCTTTATGGGTAAAGTGGGTGTCAGTAGAAACGGAGTAGATATCGACACCCAGTTTCTGGAATTCTTCGTAATGGTCGGCCACGTCGCCCAGTTCGGTCGGGCAAACGAAGGTAAAGTCAGCCGGATAGAAGAAGAACACACTCCAGCGACCTTCGGTGTCTTTCTCAGTGATTTCTACGAATTCGCCGTTTTTGAAAGCCTGGTTTTTGAAAGGTTTGATTTTGGTGTTAATTAAGGACATCTGTACTTCCTCCGTGTTGTCGTTGGGAAGTAAGGTAACTAACTTTGACTCAACGGGCCAATGCGTTTCCTTTATCAAATCAATAAGCGTTAGCTAACAAACCGCCACAACGATGTTAATGAACCCTGAACGTAAAAAGGCCACCTTTTCAGGCGGCCCTTTTACCTGAAAGCCCCTGAGGGATTCAGTGCCAGCACGCTGGCTGTGCGTTGCGCTCTACAAAACCTTGTTAAAGGTCGTAATAGCGGGAAGGATTAGACCATTGACCTTATGTAAGAGCAATTGCACCACGCCGGGGTCTTATCTATGGTTGTGATAGGCTCTACCATTCATTGGATATCATCCACTTATTTTACAAGGATTTACTATGCGTAAACTCGCCCTACTGCTCACTCTGGCCCCCTTTCTGGCCACAGCTGAAGAGCTTCCCGCGCCGGTAAAAGCGATAGAGAAACAAGGGATTACGATAATCAAATCTTTCGACGCACCGGGCGGCATGAAAGGCTATCTCGGTAAATACCAGGACATGGGTGTGACCATCTATGTCACCCCGGACGGCAAGCACGCCATTTCGGGTTACATGTATGACGACAAAGGCACTAACCTCAGTGAGCAATTGATTCAGCAGGATATTTACGCCCCGGCGGGCCGCGAACTGTGGCAGAAAATGGAGAAAGCGAGCTGGATCCTCGACGGTAAAGAATCGGCACCACGCGTGATTTATGTCTTCGCCGATCCGTTCTGCCCGTACTGCAAACAGTTCTGGCAACAGGCGCGTCCGTGGGTTGAGTCCGGCAAAGTGCAGTTGCGTACGCTGATGGTGGGCGTTATCAAACCAGAAAGCCCGGCGACGGCCGCCGCAATCATGACCAGCAAGGATCCGGCAAAAACGTGGCATGACTACGAACAATCCGGCGGCAAACTGAAGCTTGATGTGCCGACGTCGGTCGCACCGACGCAGATGCAAATATTGAACGATAACCAGAAAATCATGGATGAATTAGGCGCCAACGCCACACCAGCGATTTATTATCTCAACGAGCACAATACGCTCCAGCAGGTTGTCGGCCTGCCTGATGCTGAAAATCTGAAAGCGATGATGGGCGAAAAATAAGTGAAAGGGTAAGGCGATACATTAATTGCCTTACCGTATTTAACACCCTGCCATACATCTATTGCCCTACCCATTTTAATATTCACAAAATGTATAATTAACAAATCATCATACATCCAATATATATTTAAAGTTGCAGAATATAATTTACCAAAATGCTTATTTTATATATATTGCATTTATAAAAGGACACAACTACAGGCAATTGAATGTCGATTTATAAACTTCCTCTTCAGCAAAGCGTCTTGACCGCGGCAACGGACAGAATAAATTGGATGCTCAATAATTTTGACCGCGTTTGCATCTCATTTTCCGGTGGAAAAGATTCTACAGTTATGCTGCACCTGGCCGGAATAATGGCCAGAAAACAGAATAAAAAGTTCAGTGTATTATTTATTGACTGGGAAGCGCAATTCAGCAGCACAATTCAACATTGTGAGGACATGCGGGCGGAATATGCCGATGTCATCGACACGTTTTATTGGGTCGCATTGCCGTTGACGACCCCAAATGCCTTAACGCAATTCACGCCGGAGTGGTGTTGTTGGGAACCCGATACACCGTGGGTGCGCCAGCCGCCAGCCGATGCAATAACGGACCCGGCGTTTTTCCCGTTTTACCAACCGGGCATGACGTTCGAAGAATTCGTCAGTCATTTTGCCGGATGGTTCGCTCAGAATCGTCCCGCAGCAGTCAGTATCGGGATCCGAGCTGATGAATCCTACACCCGCTTTTTAGCCGTAGCCGCAAAGGACAAACTGCGGTTTGCCGATGACAAACCCTGGACCAGTATGGCTCGGGGCGGCCACACGTGGAACGTCTACCCTCTCTACGACTGGAAAACGGCCGACATCTGGACATGGTTTTCACGCACCGCGCTGCCCTATAACCCGTTGTACAACCTGATGTATCAGGCCGGCGTCCCGCTGCGCTATATGCGTATTTGCGAACCGTTTGGCCCCGAACAGCGCCAGGGATTGTGGCTCTATCACGTCCTCGAGCCAGAGCGCTGGGCCGCCATGTGCAAACGCGTCGGAGGCATCAACTGCGGCGGGATTTACGCCGGTCACGACAATCAATTCTATGGTCACCGAAAGATGGAAAAACCCGAAGGTTACAGCTGGGAAACCTACGCCCTCTTTCTGCTCGACACCATGCCGCCCTCAACCGCAAACCACTACCGCAATAAAATTGCTGTGTACCTTCAGTGGTACAAAAAACGCGGAATGGATGTCATCCCCGATACCCAGCCGAAGGATATTGCGGCGAAGGATACCCCTTCCTGGCGACGGATCTGCAAGGTGCTGCTGAACAACGATTACTGGTGCCGAATGCTGTCGTTCAGCCCAACGAAGGCGAAACATTATCAGCGCTATAACCAGCGCATCGCGACTAAACGTCAGGAATGGGGAATTTTATGCAACAGCAAATGATTGAACAGATGACGGCCTGGCTGACGACGCTACCGGAAAAAGCACGTATTGAGGCTATCAATAATTTCCGTCGAGCGCTGCACCGGGAAAGTCCATTTCGCGATGAGCCCGTGGACTGCGTATTATGGATAAAACAGGAGAACATCGCGCCGAATGATTACAACCCCAACAATGTCGCCCCACCTGAAAAGCGGTTGCTGCTGAAATCGCTGGAAACTGACGGATTTACTCAGCCGATTGTGGTGCATGGCCCGCATAATAACCAGTACGAAATTGTGGATGGTTTTCACCGACATCAGCTGGCGAAATCAAAATCCGTGCTCAAAAAGCGGCTGAAAGACTATGTGCCCGTCAGCATCCTGCATTCAGAAATCGAGGATGAGCCCGCTCGCATGGCATCGACTATCCGTCACAACCGGGCACGTGGCCGCCATCAAATCAACGCCATGGCAGAAATTGTGCGTGAGCTCACCCAGCTTGGCTGGACGGATGAAAAAATGGGGGTGGAACTTGGGATGGATGCCGATGAAGTCCTGCGCTTACGGCAAATTAACGGTCTGCTGGATATGTTCAGCGACCGCCAATTTTCCGAAGCGTGGACGGTAAAATAATCAGAGTTTGCACAGCCTTTCAGCGGCGGCCAGCAGCGTCGATTCCTGTTTAGCGAAGCACAGTCGGATAAGCTTGTGTGGGAAAGGATCAGCGCAGAATACTGACAGCGGGATCGCCGCCACTCCCACTTCTTTGGTCAACCACTGACAGAAACTCACATCATCGAGGCTGGAGATGGCGCTGTAGTCCGCGAGCAGGAAATAGGTGCCTTCGCAGGGCAGAATGTCGAGACGACTACTGCCGAGCGCGTCAATAAACAGATCGCAACGTGCGCGGTAGAAATCCGGCAGTTCGCGGTAATGTTGCGGCTCATTGCGCAGCATATCCGCCAGCGCCAGCTGTGCCGGAGTATTCACTGCAAACGTCAGATACTGATGCACTTTTCGCAGCTCGGCGCTGATTTCCGCCGGAGCCACGCAGTACCCGACTTTCCAGCCGGTCATGTGGAAGGTTTTACCGAATGACGACACCGCCACAGCGCGCTCGCGCAGCTGCGGATGCGCCAACACGCTGGCGTGCCCTTCGGCAGCAAAACAGATGTGCTCGTACACTTCGTCGCTCAGCACGTAGATTTCACGATCGGCAATCGCCTGCCACAGCGCCTCAAAATCACTTTTCTGCCAGACGGTGGCCGAGGGATTGTGCGGCGTGTTAAGAATAACCAGCCGGGTTTTGTCGCTCAGCAGTTCGGCAAACGCCTGCCAGTCCACGCGAAAATGCGGCGGCTGCAGGGCAATACGCTTGAGAATGCCGCCGGACAGCTCCACCGCAGGCGCATAGCTGTCATAGCTCGGGTCAAAGCAGATAACGTCATCACCTTCACGCACCAGCGCGGTGATCGCTGCGTACAGCGCTTCGGTCGCCCCCGCGGTGACGGTGATGTCGGTATTGGCATCCGGCGTGTGCCCGTAAAGCTCAGCCGTTTTCGCCGCAATCGCCTCACGCAGTGCCGGTACACCAGTCATCGGCGCATACTGATTCGCCCCCTGAGCCACATGGAATGCCAGACGCTCCTGCAAATAGCGCGGTCCGTCGAAATCAGGGAACCCCTGCGACAGGTTAATCGCCTGATATTCGTGCGCCAGGGCGCTCATCTGCGTAAATATCGTTGTGCCCAGATCAGGGAGTTTACTCTGCGGAATCAGTCGGTTATTGCTCATTATCGTTTTACCCGAATGTAATGCGGTTGTTGCTGACACTATAACACGATGTTAGTATTTGGCAATCAAGACGCTTAGACGTCTAAACAACAAACTCACCGGCCCGGAGAACGGCAAGATGACTGAAAACCTGCAACTCGATGCCCTCGTCGACGCCTGTCGCTGGATAGGTGCCAAAGGCTGGGCTCCCGCCACCGGCGGAAACATGTCCGTGCGCGAAGATGCCCACCGGTGCTGGTTGAGCGAGTCTGGCAAAGACAAAGGCAGCCTCACTGGCGATGATTTTTTGCAGGTGGATATCGGCACTAATCAGGCACCGTCCGGGCGTAAACCGTCTGCCGAAACCGGGCTACATACCCTGATTTATCGTCTGTTCCCGGAAGCCGGCGCGGTGCTACACGTTCACACCGTGAATGCGACGGTGCTGTCACGGGTCGAAAAATCTGCCGAGCTGGTGCTTTGCGGTTATGAAATGCAAAAATCCCTGCGCGGCCAAAGTAGCCACCTCGACGGCGTGGCAATCCCGGTGTTTGATAACGACCAGGATATTGACGCCCTCGCCCGTCGCATCGAACATTACGCCACAGAGCGCCCGCTCAGCTACGGCTTTCTGTTGCGTGGCCACGGCCTGACCTGCTGGGGACGCGACGTCGCAGAAGCGCGCCGTCACCTCGAAGGGCTGGAATTTTTATTTGAGTGCGAACTGCGCCTACGCCAACTGGAGAAACCATGATCCGCGCCATTGTGACCGACATTGAAGGCACCACCAGCGATATTCGCTTCGTCCATGACGTGCTGTTTCCCTATGCGCGCGAGCGTCTGGCGGCGTTTATCAGCACGCAGCAGTTCGCCGAGCCGGTGAAGTCAGCTCTTGACACTCTGCGTGCCGAAATCGCGCAGCCCGAAGCCAGTGCGGAAGAATTGACGCAAACATTATTCGCGTTTATGGATGAAGACCGCAAATCAACCGCTCTGAAAGCGTTGCAAGGCCTCATCTGGCGCGATGGTTATGTGAACGGCGACTTTACCGGCCATCTCTACCCGGACGTGCTGCCGACGCTCGAAAAATGGAAGTCGCAGGGCATTGATCTGTATGTTTATTCCTCCGGCTCGGTGGCGGCGCAAAAACTGTTATTTGGCTACAGCGACGAAGGTGATATTACTCATCTGTTCAGCGGCTATTTTGACACCCACGTCGGTGCCAAACGCGAAGTGCAGTCTTACCAGAATATTGCGGAGCAGATTGGGCAGTCGGCCGGACAAATCCTGTTCCTCTCCGATATTCACCAGGAACTGGACGCCGCCGGGCAGGCCGGTTTCCGTACCGTGCAGTTAATTCGTGGCGACGGCGACACCGCCAGTCACCATCATCAGGTTTCCCGTTTCGACGACATTCATCCGGAGCAGATCCCCTCATGAGCGCCTTGACTATTTTCTCTGATAAAAACGCCAGCGAGCCAACCTGGCACAGCACCGATGGCCATGAAATTCAGCAGCAGTTGAACGCTAAAGACGTGCGTTTTGAACGCTGGGAAGCCGACCGGGATCTGGGTTTAAACCCAACGCCGGAGACGGTGATTAACACGTATCAGCACGCCATCGACAAACTGGTTGAGGAGAAAGGCTATCAGAGCTGGGATGTGATTAGCCTGCGCGCCGATAACCCGCAGAAAGACGCGCTACGGGCGAAATTCCTCAACGAACATACTCACGGCGAAGACGAAGTGCGCTTCTTTGTCGAAGGCGCGGGGCTGTTCTGCCTGCACATCGGCGATGAGGTGTATCAGGTGCTGTGTGAGAAAAATGATTTAATTTCGGTGCCAGCGGGCACGCCGCACTGGTTTGATATGGGTTCTGAGCCGAACTTCACGGCTATCCGCATTTTCGACAACCCGGAAGGCTGGATTGCGCAGTTCACCGGGAGTGAAATTGCGACCGGGTACCCGACACTGGCTTAAGCTCTGCCTTTTATTGTGCCCCTCTCCTTCGGGAGAGGGCATCAGACAATACTTTTCCCCAACGCTAACGCACGCACTATTGCCTCTGCCTCCATCCCAACCAACCGCGCCAGATGTACAAACTCCACTACGTCTAGCCTACGCTCACCGCTTTCAACTTTGGCGATAAACGACTGAGGCTTGCCCAGCGCTTCGGCAAGTTGTGCCTGCGTAATCCCATTTTCCTTTCGAGCTTTCTTTAGCGCATTGATGACACGCTGATATTCATCTGAGTAGACCGAGGCCATAAGTTCGATTCCGTTCAATTATCCTGAAAGTGAATATCCTCTCGTTGTATTCACACGCCCATGGCCGAAAGGAGAGTCCATTATTGCGAAACGAATTTGTTCCTCCATCGCCCGTGATACGGGCGAGTTCTTCCGTCAGCAGCGCAATAAGTTGTTGCGATTCGCGGGAGTGCGGATCGGAGGGTTCCACCCTAATCATCGTTTTGCAAATTTCCCCGTTGCTACCTCAGCCGGGGTCACCACGCCGATGTCCAGCACCCAACCGCTGATTAACGCAGCGGGAGTGACGTCGAACGCCGGATTATACACGCGGGCATTTTCGGGCGCCCACTGCACCTCGCCGAAACTGCCTGCCACCCCGGTAACTTCCGCCGCCGCGCGCTGCTCAATCGGGATGGCCTCCCCGTTCGGACAGTTCGGATCAAGCGTGGTCTGCGGAGCAGCAACGTAGAATGGAATACCGTGGAATTTCGCCAGTACCGCCAGTGAATAGGTGCCGATTTTATTCGCCACGTCGCCGTTGGCAGCAATGCGATCCGCGCCCACCCAAACGGCGTCGACCCGCCCTTTCGCCATCAGGCTTGCAGCCATCGAATCGGTAATGAGCTGATACGGCACGCCCAGTTCACCCAATTCCCACGCGGTGAGTCGCCCTCCCTGCAATAGTGGACGCGTTTCATCGACCCAGACGTTAGCGACGTTGCCCTGCTGATGGGCAAAATTAATTACGCCCAGCGCCGTACCCACGCCCGCCGTCGCCAGCCCGCCGGTGTTACAGTGCGTCAGCAGACGGCTGCCAGGTTTTACCAGTTGGCTGCCCGCTATGGCGATGCGCTCGCAAAGCTGCTTGTCTTCGTCAATCAGTCGCAGTGCTTCGGCCACCAGGGCCGGAACGAAGTCTTCCTGCGCCAGCGCAAGCTTCATGCGGTCGAGATTGTTCATCAGGTTGACCGCCGTCGGGCGTGATGCCCGCAGCGTTTCCAGCGCATTGAGCAGCGCATCGCGATTCAGGCCGCGCTCAGCCAGCAGCGCCAGCAGCAGGCTGGCGGAAAGGCCAATCAACGGCGCACCGCGCACCCGTAAAGCATGAATATGGCCGACCAGCGCCTCGACGCTGTTGGCGTCCAGCCAGCGTGACGCCTGCGGCAGCGCCTGCTGATCCAGAATAAACAGCTGATTGTCGCGCACCCACAGGCTGGTGGTCTGTAATGTCTGCATATCGTTAAATCCCTGTTGCGTTGTTGTGTCACATTGTGTCAGGATGAATTACAGATGTATAGACGTCTGAATGGCTTTATTTCTGGCTATCTCATCACGAGAACATGAGGATCGAGGCAATGTCGCAATACCATACCTTCACAGCCCACGATGCCGTGGCTTATGCGCAACAATTTGGCGGCCTCGACGACCCGTCCGAGCTGGTTTCAGCGCAGGAGGTCGGCGACGGCAATCTCAACCTGGTGTTTAAAATCTTCGACACCCACGGCGTGAGCCGCGTGATCGTCAAACAGGCGCTACCGTACGTACGCTGTGTGGGCGAATCCTGGCCATTGACGCTGGATCGCGCTCGCCTCGAAGCGCAAACGCTGGTCGAGCATTATCAGCACGCGCCGGAACACACGGTGAAAATCCACCATTTCGACGCCGAACTGGCGGTAATGGTGATGGAAGATTTATCCAACCACCGCATCTTGCGCGGCGAGCTGATTCAGGGTGCTTACTACCCACAAGCGGCGCAGCAGCTGGGGCATTACCTGGCGCAAACGTTGTTCCACACCAGCGATTTCTACCTGCATCCGCATCAGAAAAAGGCCCAGGTGGCGAATTTCATCAACCCGGAAATGTGCGAGATTACGGAAGATCTGTTTTTCAACGACCCGTATCAGGTGCACGAGCGCAATAATTATCCGGCAGAGATTGAAGCCGACGTGGCCGCGCTGCGCGATGATGCCCAGCTGAAACTGGCGGTGGCGTCGCTCAAGCACCGCTTCTTCTCACAAGCGGAAGCGCTGCTGCACGGCGATATTCACAGCGGGTCTATTTTTGTCGCCGACGGTAGTCTGAAGGCGATCGACGCGGAGTTTGGTTATTTCGGTCCGATCGGTTTTGACATCGGCACGGCGGTCGGCAACCTGCTGCTGAACTACTGCGGATTGCCGGGCCACTCAGGCATTCGTGATGCCGCCGCCGGGCGCGAGCAGCGTCTGGTAGATATTCAGGAACTGTGGAACACCTTTGCCGAACATTTCCAGACGCTGGCGACGGAAAAAACGCAGGATGCCGCGCTGGCTTACCCGGGTTATGCGAGCGAGTTTCTGAAAAAGGTGTGGCACGACGCAGTGGGCTTTTGCGGCACTGAGCTGATTCGCCGCAGCGTCGGGTTGTCTCACGTGGCGGATATCGAGACCATCAAAGATGACACCATGCGTCATGCGTGTTTGCGCCATGCAATTTCGCTGGGGCGCGCGCTGATTGTGCTGGCGGAGCGAATTGACAGCGTTGATGAGCTGATTGCCCGAGTTCGGCAGTACAGTTAGGCCTTTTCCCTCACCATGGCCCTCTCCCTGGGGAGGTGTCTCTTAGTCGTATCTTTTTTAGCTGAGACAGGCAGATACGCTATCTCTGTCACGTCGGATGGGGTTCCGTTCACCAGGCGACTCTGCTTCTCTGTCGGTTTCTCTGCGGTGAACGTGCTAAGGGTGTTCGCCGCCACACCCTTAGCAATCCCGGCTCCCGGCAAATAAATCGCCGCAAGCGGTAAACCTCCATTTATGTCTCCTTGTCCGGGTCGGGCGCGATTCGTTCCCGACGATCGCTTCCTCCAGCCGTTCCTGACGGCTGGACCCGGCCACCAGGCGCCAACATGGAGGCGATTTATGCCGGACCAGACCCCCACGCTTTGAGAATATGCTCACCTGAACCCGGCATTGCGTCAGCGAAGAAAAAGCAAAAATCAGTTCTCTGAATGCACAGCGACGCCCTTGTACCCGGCTTAAATCGCGCCGTTTTTTACCCTTCAGTCGGGGTCACGTGGTCGGGAACCACGTGAGAGAGCGATCGTCGGGAACGGATCGCGAACGACCGCGAATGTTGGGTGAAAAAAGGTGTTTACCGCTTTAGCGGCGATTTATTTGCCGGGCGCCGGGGTAGCCAGGGGAGTGGCGTAACTCCCCTGGCACGTTCACCGTTCGCAGCAGTTGCAGAGATAACCCAAAATACGGGTGAACGGAACGGCATTGGGACTGACATAGCCCCCTGAAAAGGCCGGGGACTTGTGTATAAGAGACAACTACCTTGGGGAGAGGGTGCCCACTGAACTCAACCCATAATCGGGAGTCGGCAGCTCACTCATTTATTTTTCGCTTCCAGTGTGGCAAACCACGGTGCGACGAAATCTTCGGTCTGGCCCCAGCCTGGAACGATTTTGCCCAAACTTGCCACGTTCACCGCACCCGGCTGCGCCGCCAGCAGCGCCTGAGGAATGGCTGCCGCTTTGAAATCGTAGGTCGCAGGCGTTGGTTCTCCGGCGATTTTATTGGCAATCAGGCGTACGTTGGTGGCACCAATCAGCTTAGGATCCACCGCCACGCTCACTTTCCACGGGCTGTTCGCTTCACGCATCAGCTGTAAATCCTGGTTTGAAACGTCGATGCTGTAGAGTTTAATTTCAGTGCGACCGTTCTCTTTCAGCGCCTTATACGCGCCCTGGCTGAACGCATCCCAGGTGCCCCAGATAGCGTCGATTTTGCCTTTCGGATACTTCGCCAGCACCGCGCCGACTTTATTGGCGGTGTCACCCTGCACATCAGAAGAAACCGCCCCGATAGACTCCAGTTCGTGAATGCCTGGATTCTGCTTCAGCAGCGTCTGATACTGAGCCTGGCGGCGTTCCATCGGCGGGAATCCGGCCACCCACAGTTTGATGATGTTGGCTTTGCCGTTGAAATCTTTCACCAACTGGCCGAAAGAGAGATCGGTCAGCGAGGCGTCATCCTGCTGCGTGACGGTCACGCCCGGGATCTCGCCGTTCACCGCGGTATCGAACACCGCCACTTTAATGCCTGCATCGACCGCTTTTTTCACCAGTTCGGTGGAGTATGGATCGCGGCCCTGCGACAGGATGATCCCGTCATATTTCTGGCTGATGGCCTGGTTGACGAAGTCCTGGAATTTGGCGTCGTCGCCGTTGCTCAGAAAGGTGCTGACTTTGAAGCCGAGCTTTTTGCCTTCCTGTATGGCACCGGAAACGAACTGTGTGGTGTTGTCGTCTGAACCGAGGTTACGCACAATCGCGATGCGGATTGGGCCGCTGTGGTTGGCGATCGCCGCCGGAACCGGGGTTGGCGTTTCGGCATAGGCGGCGACGGAATTGAGCAACCCGAGCGCGATGAGTGACAGCGTGATTTTTTTCATTATGTTTACCCTGATTGTTGTTATGTCTGAATTTTTGTTATGTCCGAATGGTTATGTCCGGCGCTGGAAATAGGTCAGAGCCAGAGCACCAGCCAGCACCAGACCTTTGATGATGTCCATCGCGTAATACGGCACCGACAGCATCACCAGCCCGTTCGACAGCACGCCCAGGATCACCGCCCCCACCAGCGTACCAAGCGCGTTGGGTTTACCCGATCCCGCCAGCGAGAAGCCAATCCACGCTGCCGCGACCGCATCCATCAGGTAGCCACTGCCCGCATTCACCTGCGACGAGCCGATGCGTGATGCCAGCAGAATGCCGCCCAGTCCGGCAAGCAATGACGCAATCACGTAGGCCGCCACTTTGTAGCGCGTGGTACGAAGCCCCGACAGGCGTGCCGCTTCCGGGTTGCCGCCAATCGCATACATCCGGCGCCCATGGGTGGTCAGCGACAGCACCAGCTGCGCCACCACGGTGACCGCCAGCATGATAATCACGATCGTCGGTACCTGGCCGAGCAGGCCAAAGGCCGCCGGGATCGTGCCTTCCGCCATATCGCCGCTCGGCAGCACCATGTTTTCAGTTATCGATCCGCCAAAGCTGTAGGTCGCCGCCACGCCCTGCACCACGAACAGACTGGCGAGCGTCGCGAGCATGTCGGGAATGCGCAGAATGACGATCAAAAAAGCGTTAAACAGCCCCACCAGCGTGCACAGCAGCAGCGTGACCACAATCGCTTCGGTAGTGCCAAAGCCGTGCCAGACGAACAGCGAAATCACCAGCGCATTCGCCAGCGACGCGGTCGAACCGACGGACAAATCAAAGCCGCCGACGGTGAGGGAAATCGACACGCCAACGGCAATCACCGTCACGATGGCAATCGATCGCAGAATGTTGATGATGTTAAACGGATCGAGGAAATTGTCCGACGCGAGGCCGAAAATGGCCACCAGCGCCACCACGGTCAGCAACATGCCCCACTTATAGAGAAAATCGAAAAACTGCTGACGGCCCGAAGCCGCCGCTTTAACTGTCAGGGCCTTGCTCACGACGCCGCTCCTCCGGTGGAGTAATAAAGTAGGGTTTCTTCGCGGGCCTCAGCGCCCGCCACTTCTGCCACAATCTTGCCGTCCCACAGCACGCAGATCCGGTCGCATAAACCGACCAGCTCCGCAAATTCGCCGGAGGCGTAAATCACCCCTTTGCCTTCGCGGGCCAGACCGTCAATCAGGTTGAACACGTCGGTTTTGGCTTTAACGTCCACGCCTTTGGTCGGCTCGTCAAAAATCAGCACGTTGGCGTTGCCGCGCAGCCATTTGCCAATCGCCACTTTTTGCTGATTACCGCCCGACAATCTGCGCAGCGTCTGCCCCGGGCCGGTGGTGCGAATGCCGACGCGGGCGATAACCTCTTCCGCCCAACGCCAGGCTTTTCGATGCCCGAACAGACTCCAGCGGGAAAAGCTGTTATCTGCCCCCACAGCCAGATTCATGCCGATAGACTCATCGATGAAAATACCCTCTTTGCGCCGCTCTTCCGGCACTAACGCCAGCCCACGCAGCACCGAATCCGCCGGGTCACGCGGCCGCCACGGCTGCCCGTTCAGCTCGGCGCGCTCAACGCGGCTTTTACTGGCGCCAAACAGCGCCTTGCACAATTCGGTTTTCCCGGCCCCCGCCAACCCGGCGATGCCCAGAATTTCGCCTTTACGCAGCCGCAAAGAGATGTCCTGTAGCAGATGTTCGTCATGCAGCCCGTCGACCTGCAACACCACGTCGTCGCTGTAAGCCGGGCGCGCCGGGGGGAAAATATCGGTCAGCTCGTGGCCCAGCATTTTTTCCACAATTTGCTCACCGCTCAGCGCCGCCATTGGCCCGCTTTCGATTAAGCGTCCGTCGCGCAGCACCGTCAGGGTGTCGCAAATGGCTTTTAATTCGTGAATGCGGTGGGAGATAAACACCACGCCAATGCCCTGCTGTTGCAGGCGTCTGACCACCGTAAACAGGCGTTCGCTTTCGTGACTGTCGAGCGGGGCGGTCGGCTCGTCGAGGATCAGAAAACGGCAGTGGTGCGACAGCGCGCGTGCCAGCAAAATTTGCTGTTTCTCTGCCAGAGAACAGCTGTCGATGGTGCGCTTCACATCGAGTTGCACGTCAAGCTGCGCCAACGCCGCTTTCGCCTGCTGACGCACCTGCCGCCAGCTAAAGCGGTATCCCGGCCCGGCCAGATGGTCGAGCATGATGTTCTCTGCCACCGACAGGCCCGGCACCAGCGCCACGTCCACTTCCTGCTGCACCAAATGAATACCCGCTTTTTTTGCATCGCGCGGAGAGCGGATCACCACCGGTTCATTGTCGAGAAAAATCTCGCCGTCATAGTGGTCGTAAGTGCCACACAGCACCGCCATCAGCGTCGATTTGCCTGCGCCGTTGGCCCCTGTCAGGGCATGAACCGACCCGCCGGTGAGGGTAAAGGTCACCTGCGTCAGGGCCTTAAAACCGGAAAAGGCCAGGCTGATGTCGCGCATCTCGAGGCGATTGTCTAACATTCGCTGCATACCCCCATAATTAGCCATCCAGACACCTAGACATATTTCAGGCTAACGATAATACACAGATCAATAACAAATGAGCAACAGCGATATTAATCTGGTGGCCGAACGGGGCGAGCGCTATACCTAATGAGGACTCTCATCCATGTTCATCACTCACTCTGGGGCAACTATGCATATCTCTCTGACAGGTAAACGCGCGCTGGTGACCGGGGCCAGCCGCGGGCTCGGGCGTGCAATTGCGCTTTCACTGGCGAACGCTGGCGCTGACGTGGTTATCACTTACGAAAAATCAGCCGATAAGGCGCAGGCGGTGGTGGAAGAAATCCGCGCGTTGGGCCGCAAAGGCCATGCTATTCAGGCAGACAGCAGCAATGCACACGCTATCGTGCAGGCGGTTAATGAGTCAGCCGAAACCCTGGGTGGGCTGGATATTCTGGTCAACAACGCAGGGATAGCCCGCGACGGCCCGCTGGAATCGATGTCGCTGGAAGATATTGATGCGGTGATTGGGGTGAACATTCGCGGCGTCGTGATTGCGACCCAGGCCGCGCTGGCCCATCTTGGTCAGGGTGGACGAATCATTAATATCGGCAGCTGTCTGGCGAACCGCGTGCCGTTTGGCGGCATCTCGGTCTATTCGATGAGCAAATCAGCGCTGAACTCGTTCACCCGTGGGCTGGCCCGCGATTTAGGCCCGAAAGGCATCACCGTCAATCTGGTGCATCCCGGGCCGACCGACAGTGACATGAACCCGGCCGACGGCGAACAGGCTGAGGGCCAGCGCCAACAAATTGCGATTGGCCATTACGGTAAACCGGAAGATATCGCCGCCGCTGTGACGTTCCTCGTCAGCCCCGCCGCCGGGCAAATCACCGGCACCGGCCTGGACGTTGATGGTGGTCTGAACGCCTGACACTAACAACACTTCGCGCCGCCTTTGCCGCCGTAGCGTGCATCCTGGCGTTCCTGGAAAAATTCTTCGTACGTCATGGGCGTCTGATCCGGATGAGTCAGGCGCACATGCGCGACGTAGTTGTCGTAATCAGGTACACCAATCATCATTTTGGCCGCCTGGCCGAGGTATTTCCCGGCTTTTGAAAGTGTGTCGAACATATCTGCTCCCGATTGAGACTTCCCTCTCCCATTTCCGGGAGAGGGTCACACCACATTAATGCGCGCTTTTCGCCTGAGCAACAATCTGCTCTACATCCTCAGACATCCGCTCGTACGGCGTCTCTTTCGCCGTCGGTTTATCCTCCTTCAGCGCCGCCAGCGCGGTTTTCACTGAATAGAGTGCCAGTACCACGACCACCACCATAAAGAAGATAGTCAGCCCGGCATCGAGCCGGTTATTGAACACCAGCTGCGACAACTGAGACTCGGTGTACTGCGCCGGGATCTTGCCGCTGTCGATCATTGCCTGGAATTTGTTAGCAATCGCAAGAAAACCGACTTTGGTATCCGCGCTGAACGCTTTCTGCCAGCCCGCCGCCAGGGTACAAATCAGCAGCCATGCGGTCGGCACCAGCGCCACCCAGGCATATCGCTGACGTTTCATTTTGAACAGCACCACCGCGCAAAGCATCAGCGCCATTCCGGCCAGCATCTGGTTGGCGATGCCAAACAGCGGCCACAGGGTGTTAATGCCGCCTAACGGATCGACCACGCCCTGATGCAGGAAGTAGCCCCAGGCCAGCACGCACAGCGCCGTTGCCAGCAGGTTCGCGGGCAGCGAGTCGGTGCGTTTCAGGTTCGGGCTGATAACACCGAGCAGGTCCTGCAGCATAAAGCGGGCCGCGCGCGTACCGGCATCGACCGCGGTCAGAATAAACAGCGCTTCAAACAGAATCGCGAAGTGATACCAGAATGAGACGTCCATCAGCCCGCCGAGCGAACCGTGCAGGATGTACGCCATGCCGACCGCCAGCGTCGGCGCCCCGCCTGCGCGGGAAATAATCGACTGTTCGCCGACTTCTTTTGCAATCTGCGTGAGCGTATCCGGCGTGACCACAAAGCCCCAGCTGCTGACCACCTGCGCGGCAGAGGCCACTACGTCAGTAGTCCCGGCCGGCGCCAGCACCGCCATCGGGCTGTTCATCGCGAAGTAAACGCCCGGGTCGATAATACAAGCCGCCACCAGCGCCATGATCGCCACGAAGGATTCCATCAGCATCCCGCCGTAGCCGATAAAGCAGGCCTGGCCTTCATTCGCCAGCATCTTCGGCGTGGTCCCGGAAGCAATCAGCGCATGGAAGCCCGACACCGCCCCACAGGCGATGGTGATAAACAGGAACGGGAACAGGCTGCCGGTCCAGACCGGGCCGGTGCCGTCGATAAATTTCGTCAGCGCGGGCATGGTCAGCGTCGGACGCAGGATCAGAATGCCGATTGCCAGGCCGAGAATGGTGCCGATCTTCAGGAAGGTAGACAGGTAATCTCGCGGGGCCAGTAGCAGCCACACCGGCAGCACCGCCGCCACGAAACCGTAGCCCACCAGCATCCAGGTCAGTTGCAAGCCAGTGAAATCAAACCACGGTGCCCACGTCGGGCTCTGTGCAACCCAGCCACCCGAAATAATGGCGAACACCAGCATCACCAGGCCAATCACCGACACTTCACCAATACGCCCGGGGCGCAGATAGCGAATGTAGATCCCCATGAAAATCGCCAGCGGAATGGTGAAGACCACGGTATACGTTCCCCACGGGCTGTGGGTCAGGGCTTTCACCACGATCATCGCCAGCACCGCGAGGATGATGACCATAATTATAAAGGTGGCGATTAGCGCGATAACACCTGCGGTGGCGCCCATTTCCTCTTTTACCAGCTCGCCAAGCGAACGCCCGTCGCGGCGGGTGGAGACAAACAGCACCATAAAGTCCTGCACCGCCCCGGCCAGCACTACGCCCGCCAGGATCCAAATCATCCCTGGCAGATAGCCCATTTGCGCCGCCAGCACCGGGCCGACCAGCGGCCCGGCTCCGGCAATCGCCGCAAAATGGTGACCGAACAGCACTTTTTTGTCAGTCGGAACGTAGTCGAGCCCGTCGTTATGGCGCACCGCAGGCGTCATTCGCGTCGGGTCAACCTCCAGCACTTTTTTAGCGATGTACAGGCCGTAAAAACGGTAGGCAATGAGATAAATACAGACTGCCGCCACGACAATCCATAAGGCATTTATCTGTTCACCGCGATTGAGCGCAATATAGCCAAGGGCGAAGGCTCCCACGATCGAGAGAACGGCCCATATCAGGTATTTCCCTGGGTTATTCATGGTCTAATTCCGTCAGTGGAGGGGAAGATGTTACATTTTGTATCTATAACACCCCTTCCGGATTTAACAACCTGATAACCGAGGAAAAGGGAGATGATGGGAGGTATTTACATGACATTGTTAAGTCGATCACTCTCCGCCGCTGCGTTTCCCCGTCCAGGAAAACTCTGAACGTCACACTTTTCGCATTTGCTTTCTCTCTCGCCATTATCAAATGATTTGTATCATTTTTTTTCAGCATCTTACCGCCAGAATGAAGTGGCAACATACCCACTACAAGGAAATGGAGATGAGTTCACAAGCGCAGGAAAACAGAGTTGGACCCGGTGCGTACTTCGCTCTGGCTTTTGCCGCCGTTTTTTTCTCAGGCTTGCTCGGCGGTAAAGAATGGTATGGCGTGTTTGATTTCACCACCCTCAACGGTGCCTTCGGCAAAGTTGTCAGCGGCGTGAACCAACAAGGAGAAACGATAACCACAACGACATCCGCGTTTCGCGGTAGCGGCGGTCATGGCGCAATGGACGGCTTCCTGTTCGCCCTGGGGCTGATCCCCGCCGTGATGTTCGCCCTCGGTATGATCAACGTGCTGGAACATTACGGCGCGCTGCGGGCCGCGCGTCGCCTGCTGACCCCGCTACTCCGCCCACTGATGGGGATCCCCGGCACCACCGGGCTGGCGCTGATTGGCAGCCTGCAGAGCACCGATGTCGGCGCCTCCCTGACCCGTAATCTTGCCGATGAAGGGCAGATAACCGAGAAAGAGAAAGATATCTTTGCCATGTTCCAGTTCTCTGCTGGTGCGATGATCACCAACTTTTTCTCCTCAGGTGCGATCCTGTTTACCCTGGTCGCTCTCGACGGTAGCTCAGCGGTTCCCACTTCGATTGGCGCCTGTGTCGCCGTGATGTTCATTATGAAAATTGTCGGTGCCAATATCATGCGGCTGATCCTGACTTTTACAGAGAAGAAAGCCACAACCCCAACTTCCGCGACCGCCGCACAAGGAGAAGCCTCATGAGCGCACCCACCGCAAACCCGGTCATTACCGATGTTTTTGTCGCCGGCGCCCGCAAGGGCTGGAATATCGCGACAACCAGTACCCTGCCTAATGTGGTGATGGCGTTCATCATCATCAAAGCGCTCGAAATCACTGGCGCACTGAAGGGGCTCGGGATCGTCTTCGCACCGCTGATGGGGCTGTTTGGTCTGCCAGGGGAAGCCGCCGCAGTGCTGATTGGCGGCTGGATGTCGATGGGCGGCGCTATCGGCGTCGCTATCGGGCTATTTGATAAAGGTATTCTCACCGGCGAGCACCTGGCGATTCTGGCCCCCGCAATCTATCTGATGGGTTCTCAGGTTCAGTACCTGGGCCGCATTCTCGGGGTAATAGGCACCCGCGCCAAACGTATTCCGCTGATGATTGCTATTTCGGTCATCAACGCCTTTTTAGCCATGCTGCTGATGCGCATTATTCTCTGAACAGGACGTCACAATGAACCTGAATCAATACATTGAAGAACTGAAAACACTGGTAAATGTCGATTGCGGCACCCGCACGCTGGACGGTGTCGCCACGGTAGCAGGGATTATGCAATCGCTCTGGCAGGCTGAAGGCTGGCATACCGAGCGCGTGGATTTGGGCGATAAGGTCGGCCCGGGTCTGTTTGTCAGCAACAAGCCACAAGCTGAGCAATTCGATGTCCTGTTGGTGGGCCATCTGGATACGGTTTTTGCCCCCGGTACCGTCGCCGAACGGCCGATGAGTGAAGATGAGAACCGCCTGTACGGCCCGGGCGTCTCGGATATGAAAAGCGGGCTGCTGAATATTCTGTGGGCCATGCGCGGGTTGAATCAAGCTGATAAAGAAAGGCTGGCGATTGCGGTGGCGATGAACCCGGATGAGGAGACCGGGTCAGTCTGGTCGCATGAGTGGATAGGCTCGCTCGCCAAACGCTCCCGCTGCGTGCTGGTGTGTGAAGCTGCACGCGCCGATGGGTCGTTGGTGAAAGCACGTAAAGGGATGGCCGGTTATCACCTCGCCTTTACTGGCGTAGCGGCACATGCGGGTAACGAACCAGAGAAAGGCCGTTCGGCCATTAACGCGCTTGCCCATAGCATCCTCGCCATCAACGCGCTGGCAGACACCGCTCGTGGCACCACGCTCAATGTTGGCGTGATCCAGGGAGGCAGCGCAGCAAACGTGGTTGCGGACAGCGCGGGAGCGGAACTGGATGTCCGATTCTGGGAAAACGACGAATATGACCGGGTACATCACGCCCTGAGCTCACTGTGTGAAAAAGGGTTTCTCGACGGCGTAACCACCACGCTGACCCGCGTGAACCATAAACCGGCGATGGCGGCGAGCGAGGAGACGCAACGCCTGATGCAGCACGTTGAAGCAGCGGGGAAAGAGGAAGGCATTGCCATTAGCTGGCAGGCCGTGGGTGGCGGCAGTGATGCCAACCATACCGCCGCACTCGGCATCCCGACCCTCGATGGTTTAGGGCCGATTGGTGCAGGTTTCCACAGCCCGGCAGAGTGGCTGGATAAAGCCTCGATTGAACCGCGAATTCGCCTGCTTAAGCGAGTGATATCGATGCTGTAATGTTCTGCCCGGCCCCTTTGCAAAAACGCAGAGGGACCGGGTGCGTACAGCCTACCCCAATACCCGGGTACTCAACCGGCAGGTACAGCAGCGCCGCCCCTGCTCGTCGAACACCACAATCTCCCAGCTTTGGGTCTGCTTACCGAGGTGCAGCGGCTGACACACACCGCGCACTTTCCCCTGTGACACCGCCCGGTGATGGGTGGCGTTCAGCTCGGTACCCACGATGCACTGGCCTTCGCGGGTCATCAGATAACCCGCCATCGACCCCAGCGTTTCCGCCAGCGCGGCCGATGCGCCGCCGTGCAACAGGCCAAACGGCTGATGCGTCCGCGCATCCACCGGCATGTCGGCCTCCAGCGTGTCGTCGCCGAGTCGGGTATACACGATCCCGAGGTGCCCTACCATCGTCGCCGCACTGGTGGCGTTCAGTTCTTCAAGCGATAAATGTCGAATCCAGATCATCACGCCCCCAGCGTCGAGCCGCCGTCCACCACGATATCCTGCAACGTAATGTGGCTGGCGCTATCCGAGGCGAGGAACAAAATGGTGCTGGCAATTTCCTGCGGGTGCGCAATTTTGCCCAGCGGAATGCCGAGCTTAAACTGCTGGCCGAAGCCGCGAATACGCTGCTGCTCCGCGTCATCACTGACCCACAGCGTGCGCTGCATATCGGTGTCGGTCGAACCTGGTGAAACCAGATTACAGCGCACACCGCTGGCCGAAAGCTCCAGTCCGACGGTCAGCGCGAGGCTTTTCAACGCCGCTTTCGACGCGCCGTACGCGCTCATGCCGATGCGTGGCGTGTGTGCGGCATCCGACGCCACGGTAACAATCGCCCCGCCCTGCTGCTGGCGAAATTTCGCCATCGTCTGCTGGAACAGGTTGAACGCACCGCCAACATTAACCGCAAACGTCTGCTGCCAGTCGGCCAGGCTCAGGGTATCCGTGGCACCCATGCGCAAAATCCCGGCGGCATTCACCAGTACGTCAAGACGCGCCAAATCATGCAGCAGCGGCGCACAGACCAGCAGAACCTGCTGCGAGTCCGCCACGTCCATTTTCACCGTAGTGAACGGATAGTCGGCCTGGTCAAAGGCCAGATCAAACCCGGTAACCTCTGCGCCCGCCTCAACAAACGCCAGCGCGGTGGCGTAGCCAATACCTTTGCCCGCGCCGGTTACCCATACGGTTTTGCCGTGAAAATCAAATCCCGCCATCACTTCACCTCGCGGGACAGCAGCGCCCACCAGGCATCGAGAGTCGGGTTCCTGGCTAACATCACAAAGTCGATGTCCGCGTGGACTTTGCGCCAGCGCGCCGCCAGGGCCATCATCCGCACTGAATCCAGGCCGTAATCAATCAGGTTTTCGTCATCCAACGGCTCGTCGGACTCATCCAGCAGCGGCAGAATAATCGCCCGCAGCGCCGCTTTTGACGCAGGCAGTGGCAGCAGTTCTTCGGTCATCACCACGCGACCGGAACGGCCCGCGACGTATTTCAGCGACATCAGATGCTCTTCGCGACTGAAATCCGCCAGCGCATCAGCAACAAAAAACGGTTTGATGTCGCGCATAAACGCGTCGGTGGCGGTAGTCATGCAGCCGATGTGCGCGTAAACGCCGGTGATAATCAGCTGATTGCGCCCGGTCTCTTTTAGCATCTCTTCCAGCGGCGAACGGTGGAACGCGCTGTAGCGCCATTTCACCAGCACGGTGTCGGCTTCATCCGGGGCGAGTGCAGCAATCACGCGCTGTTGCTCCGGCGAGCGGGTCAAACCCGGCCCCCACATGTCGTTCAGCAGCGCACGGTCTTCGTCGCTCTGCTCTTTCGGCTGGGCGGTGTAGTAGACCGGAATGTTGTGCTTTTTGGCGAAATCGCGCAGGGCTTTGATGTTCGCCACCACGGTTTCCATCATCGCGCTGTTTTCACCCCAGAAATTGAGGAAATACTCCTGCATATCGTGGATCAGCAGCGCCGCGCGGGCAGGTTCAAACGCCCAGTCTACTTTGTTGGCCGGAATATCAGCGGCGGTTGGCAGTGCGTAGGCCTGCAGTTTTGGAATTGCCATACTCTTCTCCTTCAGGCCAGGGTGCGGTTCGCAATCCACTGACGTAATTGTTTTTTATCCACTTTCCCGACCGGCGTTAGCGGCAGTGCATCCACGCACTCCACGCGGTCCGGCAGTTTGAATTCTGCAACGCCCTGTTCACGCAGGAAGCGGCGCACCGCCACCGCCCGTAATGGCGTTTTGGTGACCAGCCAGGCGCAGCTCTTTTCGCCGAGCAGGCTGTCTTCCATGCTCACCAGCGCCGCATGAATCACCTCGTCATGACGCAGCAGCAGGTTTTCAACCTCTTCGGCAGCGATTTTTTCGCCCCCGCGGTTGATCTGATCTTTCTCGCGGCCTTGCACCGTGATGTAGCCCTGTTCGTCGATCGAAATCAGATCGCCGGAGCCGTAAAATCCGTTGGCGTCAAAGGCGCAGCCGTTGTGCTCGGGGCTTTTGTAATAGCCGCGGAAGGTGTACGGCCCGCGGGTCATCAGGCGGCCCACTTCGCCGCGCGGCAACGGATTACCCTCGGCATCGGCCACCCATACTTCGTCGTCGGGCGACATCGGGCAGCCCTGGGTGTTGATAATGCGTTCCGGCGAATCGTCGAGTCGGGTGTAGTTCACCAGCCCTTCCGCCATGCCAAATACCTGCTGTAACTGGCAGCCAATTTCTGCTGGAATACGCGCCGCCAGCGTGGCCGACAGACGCGCGCCCCCCACTTGCAGCAGCGTCAGCGAGGCTAATGCCGCGTTGCTGTTCCATTCGTGAATCGCCTGCAGCCACAGGCTCACCGCCGGAGGCACCAGCGCCGCGACGTTAATCTGATGCTGTTCAATCAGCGGGAAACAGAGCGTGGCGCTTGGGTCAGCCGCCAGAATCACGCAGCCCTGAGCGAGGAAAACGCCGAGCGCACCGGGGGAACTTAACGCGTAGTTATGCGCCGCGGGGAGCGCGCAAAGGTAGCGCGTGTTCTGGTCAAAGGCGCAAATCTCATTGCTGCGACGAATGCTGTAGGCGTAATCGTTGTGGGTACGCGGGATAAGCTTCGGCGTCCCGGTGCTGCCACCGGAAAGCTGGAAGAATGCCACTTCACCCGGGCCGGTCGGCGTGGCCACGACGTTGTCAGCCGGATGCGCTATCGCCGCCGCCAGGCTGTGTTCGCCGTCGTCATTACGCAGCAAAACCGTGCGCACGGAACGGTGCTCATCGACGAAGGCGTTAAGGAACACGTCGTCGGCAAACAGCGCATGCTGGCGGTCAGCAATCAACATGGCCGGTTCGATTTGCGCGGCATAGGCCTGCAGTTCGCTGCGCTGATGGCTGAACAACGCATTCACCGGCGCCACGCCGATGCGCAGTAAAGCGAAAAAGGTGATGTAAAACTCTGCCACGTTGCCCAACTGCACCAGCGCGGTATCGCCCGTTTTCAGCCCCTGACGCTGCAACGACGACGCGAGGTTATCCACCCGCGCGTTCAGTTCGCAATAGCTAAAATGACGATCGCCGTCGATCACCGCCACACTTTCACTGTCTGCATGACGCGTCAGAAAATCGGTCAACGGTCGATCCTGCCAGTAGCCCTTCTCGCGGTAGCGGGCCGCGAAATCGTCCGGCCAGGGCGTAAATGCAACACTCATCATCAATCCTTAATTAAGACCAAACACGTTCAGCATGGTGGTGAGTTTGACGCCGGTTTCGCGCCATTCGCCGAGCGGCGAAGAGGCAGGCACAATGCCCGCGCCGGCAAACAGGCGAATGTGGTTGGCGCGCACTTTTGCGCAGCGGATGGTGACCACCCATTCGCCGTTGCCTTCGGCATCGCACCAGCCGACGATGCCGCCGAACAACTCGCGTTCGAACGGCTCCAGTTCGGCGATCAATTGTTTGGCGACGTCATGCGGGAAGCCGCTCAGCGCCGGGGTCGGGTGCAGCAAACAGGCCAGCGACAGCGCGTTCTCATCCACTTTCGCTTCGCCTTCAATCGGCGTCGCCAGATGCCACAGCGTCGGGGTGGTGATGAGCTGCGGCGAGGACGGCAGCGACAGCATTTCACTGCGCGGCGTCAGGACGTTCTTCATCGCCTGCGTCACTAAATCGTGCTCGTGACGATCTTTCTGTGAGGCCAGCAGACGGTTGCCCGCTTCCCGGTCCAGCACGTTATCCGGCTGACGACGGGCAGAGCCCGCCAGCGGCAGCGAGCTGAAATGCGAACCCTCTTTGCGCAGCAGCAGCTCCGGGCTCGCGCCCAGCAACACGCCGCCGTCGGGCAGCGGCACGTGGAAGTTGAAGCTCGCCGGGTTCTGCGCAATCAGGCGTTCCAGCAGCGCGCCGGTGTCCACATTCACGTCGGTGGTCAGTTCAATCAGACGCGACAGCACCACTTTGTCGACTTTCGGCGTGGCGGTCAGCTGTGCAGCGCTCGCCACCATCGCCATAAACAGGTCCTGCTCAGGAATTTCCTGACGCGCCTGGACCTGCATCGGTTTCATGCTGGCCGCGTACGGCGCGGAGTGCTGTTTAGCGGTGCGGGAAAACGCCTCGCGGTGCTGGGGAATAAACAGCGCAGAAGGCTGAGTGGTATCAAACGGAATGGCTCCGACCAAAATCGGGCGGGCGATCCCGGCCGCTTTGGCGTCAGCAAAGGCGCTGGTGAGGGTGCGCTGGAACTCGCCCGTCAGATCTTCACCGCCTTCCACGGGCTGTTCGATACGACGAAAACAGCCGGAGGTGGTGAAACTGCGGTACGGCGACATAAAAAAGAAGCTATCAGGTGACAGCGTTGGTGCGACTTCCTGCCCGGCCTCGGCCAGTGACGTTTCCATATCATCCTCCAAAACGATAAAGATATTACGAATAATTATCATTTATATTTTGGTTCGGTAAGCTAAAAGTAAAACGCCCCCTTGTCAACTTCAGACTGATCATCCGACTTGCATCTGTGGCACACTGAAGTGAAAATGAGATTCATTAACATCAATCAAACAGGACTTTGACGTCGTGAAATTCCCCGTTTTCTTCCGTAACACCCTGCTGTTTTCCGGGCTTTGCCTTTTAGGATTAACCTCAGCCTTCGCGGCCGACTGGCCGCGCCAGGTCACCGACAGCCGCGGCACGCATACGCTGGAGCACAAACCGCTGCGCATTGTTTCCACCAGCGTGACCCTCACCGGCTCGCTGCTGGCGATTGACGCGCCGGTAGTAGCCAGCGGGGCAACCACCCCGAACAACCGCGTGGCCGACGAGCAGGGTTTTCTGCGTCAATGGGGCGACGTGGCGAAACAGCGCAAGCTCGCCCGGCTGTATATCGGTGAGCCAAACGCCGAAGCGGTTGCTGCACAAATGCCGGATTTAATTCTGATCAGCGCCACCGGTGGGGATTCTGCGCTGGCGCTGTACGATCAGCTGTCGACCATCGCCCCAACGCTTATCATCAACTACGACGACCAGAGCTGGCAGGGTTTGCTGACTCAGTTGGGGGCCATCACCGGGCAGGAAAAACAGGCCAGCCAACGCATTGCACAATTTGATAAGCAGCTGGCGACGCTCAAACAGCAGATGAAACTGCCGCCGCAGCCGGTCAGCGCACTGGTGTACACCGCCGCCGCGCACAGCGCCAACCTGTGGACGCCGGAATCCGCGCAGGGCAAATTGCTGGAACAGTTAGGCTTTACCCTCGCGCCGCTGCCCGCCGGGTTGCACACCAGCCAGAGTCAGGGCAAACGTCATGACATCATTCAGCTTGGTGGGGAAAATCTGGCGGAAGGCCTGAACGGTCAGTCGCTGTTTGTGTTTGCCGGGGATCCGAAAGATACCGACGCCATCGAAGCGAATCCGCTGTTGTCGCACCTCTCCGCCGTGCAGAACAAGCGAGTGTATGCGCTCGGCACCGAAACGTTCCGCCTCGATTACTACAGCGCGATGCGAGTATTGCAGCGCCTGGAAACCTTGTTTGGCTGATCGCATTGCCCGGTGGCGCTTCGCTTACCGGGCCGACAGAATGTGCCGTGTAGGCCCGGTAAGCGCAGCGCCACCGGGCACCTTCCACCGGATTAAACCGTTGCCGTTTCCTGGCGGAAGCGACGCAACTCACCGAGCAACAGCACCAATATCACGCCGACAATCGCTAACGCCCATCCGCTGGCGGATGCCGCTGCTACCGGCGTGAGCATTGCGCCAAACCCGCCTAAAATCGCCGCACCAATGGCATCGCCGGTAACGTTCTGCGCCGTCCACAGGCCGTTAATTCGGCCGAGCATCGCTTCCGGGGTTTGCGTCTGAATCAGGGTGTATTGCAGCAGTGAACTGATGGCGCTCAACCAGCCAAACAGCGCCAGACACAGCGCGCCCAACGCCCACACTGGCATCAGGCTGAACATCCCAATCGCGACAAACGAGCCCACCGTGGTGAGCAACATGATTTGCCCCGGCTTTTCGCTCCGCGCCAGATTGCCGCTGGTTAAGGCGCCAAACGCCGCGCCGAGCGGGATCGCTGCATACAGCAAACCAATCTGTGCCGCCGACATCTGCCAGCTCATCGCCAACGCCGGATACAGCACGCGCACCGCACTGGCCATGGTCAGAAGCGCGCCGAGCAGCGCGATGCCGCCAATCAGCGGGCTGTTAAACAGGAAACGCAGCCCGGCCATCAGGGATTTCAGCGGATGCTCTCGCGGCGACGGCGGCGGTGGCAACTGCGGCAGGCGCAGCAATGTCAGGGTGGTGATAAAGGTCCCAAGCGCGGCCAGCAGGTAGTTCCAGGAGAAACCGCCACTCGCCAGCAGCAGCCCGCCGACCATCGGCGAAATCACCGAGCCCAAACGCACGGTGAGCATCGTGATCGCCCCCGCCTGCATCAGGTTCTCGCGCCCGACCAGCGCAGGCGTCGCCGCCAACAGCGCGGTCACGCCAATCGACGCAAACAGGCCATCCCAAATGCCGAGCAGATAAATCGCCAGCAGCGACGGTTCAGGCAACAGCGCATTGAGCCACAGACCAAGAAAACCAATGCCGCAGGTGCCGCGCGCCAGCAGAATCAGCTTTTTGCGTTCGTAGCGATCAGCCAGCACGCCGCCGAGCATCAGGCCGATAAACATCGCCGCGCCGGTGAGCGTCACCGCCAGACCGACGTGCCAGGTGGAATGGGTCAACGCCTGAATTTGTACCGGCACGGCAACGCCGAGCAGGCCAAGAGAAAGAATGGAGATAAAACGGGCGATAAAGACGGCGCGAAACGCCGGATGAGTCTTGAGCAGGCTGAGATTCAACAGCCAGGATTGTCTTTGCATGACGGGGCCTTCAACGAACTTTCGGTACCATTTCCGGGGCCGCACATGCTAACATAGGCGAATAAGATCGAGAACGATAATTACTATCATTATCACATCATGGACGTTGCTATGTCGTTTTCTCCCGCCGCGCTGCGCACCGTCGCCGTGCCCGGATTACTCATCCTGCTTATTGTCGCCGCCGCGCTCAGCCTGCTGATTGGCGCAAAACCGCTGCCGCTGAATGTGATTTTCGACGCCCTGTCCGGCAGCTGCCAAAGCGCCGACTGCACCATTGTTCTCGATGCCCGATTACCGCGCACCCTCGCCGGTCTGTTAGCGGGCAGCGCACTCGGCCTCGCGGGCGCGCTGATGCAAACCCTTACCCGTAATCCCCTGGCCGACCCCGGCATTCTTGGCGTTAACGCCGGAGCCAGCTTTGCGATTGTGCTGGGTGCCGCACTGTTTGGTTTCACGCTGCCGCAGGAGCAGCTGCTACTCGCCTTTTGCGGCGCGCTGATTGCCTCACTACTGGTGGCGTTTACCGGCAGCCAGGGCGGCGGCCAGCTTAGCCCGGTGCGTCTGACGCTGGCGGGCGTTGCGCTAGGCGCGGTGCTGGAAGGCCTGTCGAACGGCATCGCGCTGCTCAATCCCGATGTCTACGATCAGCTGCGTTTCTGGCAGGCCGGGTCGCTGGATATTCGCTCCCTCGAAACGTTGAAAGTGGTACTGCTGCCAGTGGCTATCGCCGCCGCCGTGGCGCTCGGTTTAAGCCGTTCGCTGAATAGCCTGAGCCTCGGGACGGACACCGCCACCGCGCTCGGCAATAAAGTGGCGCGCACCCAAATTCTTGGCCTGCTGGTGATAACCGTCCTGAGCGGCAGCGCCACCGCGCTGGTGGGGCCGATTGCCTTTATCGGGTTGATGGTGCCGCATATTTCGCGCTGGCTGGTCGGGGGCGATCATCGCTGGTCGCTGCCGGTCACGCTGCTCACGACGCCTGCCCTGCTGTTGTTTGCCGATATTATTGGCCGCCTGCTGGTGCCGGGTGAACTGCGCGTATCGGTGGTGAGCGCCTTTATCGGCGCGCCGATGCTTATCTGGCTGGTACGCCGCCAGCCGTCGCGCGGAGGTGTCGCATGATGGCCCCTTCCCGCCGTCTGGTTGTGAGCGTTGGGTTGCTGATTGTGGCGAGCCTGGCTATCAGCCTCTGGAGCCTGCGCAGCGGCGTGGTCACGCTGGATGTCAGTCAGGTTATCGCCGCCCTGTTCGGCGACGCGCCGCGCAACGTGACGATGGTCGTCACCGAATGGCGTTTGCCACGGGTGCTGATGGCGCTACTGGTCGGCGCTGCGCTGGGCGTCAGCGGTGCAATTTTCCAGTCGCTGATGCGCAATCCGCTTGGCAGCCCGGACGTGATGGGCTTCAATACCGGGGCATGGAGCGGCGTGCTCGTGGCGATGGTGCTGTTTGGTCAGCATCAGACGGCGATTGTTTTCGCCGCGATGGCGGGCGGGATTGTCACGTCTTTACTGGTCTGGCTGCTGGCGTGGCGCAACGGAATTGATACCTTCCGGCTGATCATTATCGGCATTGGCATCCGCGCGATGCTGATGGCGTTCAACACCTGGCTGCTGCTGAAGGCGTCGCTTGAAACCGCGCAGTCCGCCGGATTGTGGTTCGCAGGCTCGCTCAACGGCCTGACGTGGGCAAAAATCACCCCAGCGGCCCCCATTCTGCTGGTGATGCTGGTGTTTGCCGCGTTGCTGGTGCGGCGGATGCGGCTGCTGGAAATGGGCGACGACAGCGCCTGCGCACTGGGCGTGCGGGTCGAACGGTCGCGCTTATTGATGATGCTGGTGGCGGTGGTTCTGACTGCGGCTGCCACCGCGCTGGCGGGGCCGATTTCCTTTATTGCGCTGGTGGCCCCGCACATTGCGCGGCGCATCAGCGGCACCGCGCGCTGGGGTTTGACCCAATCGGCGTTGTGCGGCGCGCTGCTGCTAACGCTTGCTGATTTCGGCGCCCAGCGGCTGTTTATGCCTTACCAGCTACCGGTGGGCGTGGTGACCGTCAGCCTCGGCGGCCTGTATCTCATCGCCT
Source organism: Scandinavium hiltneri (assembly GCF_024764835.1). Taxonomy (GTDB): domain Bacteria; phylum Pseudomonadota; class Gammaproteobacteria; order Enterobacterales; family Enterobacteriaceae; genus Scandinavium; species Scandinavium hiltneri. The sequence goes on from NZ_JALIGE010000076.1 coordinate 779,960, forward strand.
TGCTTATTCAGGAGTCTCGTAAAAAATGACCGCTTCCACCGCCCGCCTGCGCGGCGAAGAACTGACGCTGAGCTACGGCAAAAAAGTGATCGCCGAGGGGCTTAACGTTGCCATTCCCGACGGTCATTTCACCGCGATCATTGGCCCCAACGGCTGCGGAAAATCGACGTTGTTGCGCACCCTAAGCCGCCTGATGACGCCGCAGCACGGCCAGGTCTTTCTCGACGGCGAACAGATTCAGCGTTTCGCGAGCAAAGAAGTGGCGCGGCGCATCGGTCTGTTGGCGCAAAACGCCACGACGCCGGGAGACATCACGGTGCAGGAACTGGTGGCGCGCGGGCGTTATCCCCACCAGCCGCTGTTCACCCGCTGGCGCAAGGAAGATGATGACGCGGTGAACCGTGCGATGCAGGCCACCGGCATGGTGGAACTGGCGAATCAAAGCGTGGATACGCTGTCGGGCGGCCAGCGTCAGCGGGCATGGATTGCGATGGTGCTGGCGCAGGAAACGGCAATTATGCTGCTCGACGAGCCGACGACCTGGCTGGACATCAGTCACCAAATTGATCTGCTGGAACTGCTGAGCGAGCTTAACCGTGAGCGCGGATATACGCTGGCGGCGGTACTGCATGATCTCAATCAGGCGTGTCGCTATGCCACGCATTTGATTGCCCTGCGCGACGGGCAGATTGTCGCCGAAGGTGCGCCGAAAGAGATCGTGACGGCGGAGCTGATCGAGCGGATTTACGGTTTGCGCAGTCTGATTATTGAAGACCCGGTGGCAGGTACGCCACTGGTGGTGCCGCTGGGGAAACGGTAGTCTATTAACAGAACCCCTCACCCCGGACTTGCCCAAAGAGGATCCTGCCATTCAGCAAAAGTTCGATTTATTCACCAAAGCCGCGCAGCAGCATGAAAATGCTGGCACAGCTCAAAACCGGAGGCTACATCACCACCACCGACAAAAGGCTGCAGTTGGCTATCCATAACATTCCGCTGAAGTCTTAATGTACGCAATAGCACGCTGTTGCTAGATTTAAAGCATGAGCGGGTCACTATAAACGTACAGTTATGAAAGAGTCTTTCCTGCAAGGCATGACAACAACCGTTCAATCTCAGGCCACGCGTGACCTCATCGATGTACTCACGCCGTATGTCACGTTTGAGGATGTTCCGGCCAATACGCAACTGCATTTTTCCGTGGAGGGCGTGAACCTGTGTTACATCCTGTTATCTGGCCTCGTCAAAGTGGGCAGAAGTACCGATGACTTTGTTATCTCGTCCATCACTACACCCAATATTTTGGGCATATCCAATAGAATCCCACATGAATCGGGCCTGTATATTGAAACGATCAGCGAGGCGAGGATAGCCACGTTACCCACCCTCCGGGCCCATGAAATTATTGCGCAAAATAATGCCTGGGAACTGCTGGCGGGCCACATGACAGTCATCGCCAGCAACCTCTATAAAAAGAGTGTGCTGATGACCGCCCCCACCACCTACGATGTGATGAAATTTCAGCTCATCGCGCTGATGCAGGAGCCCGCAGACCTGCGCGAATCCCACTCTGCGGCGAAATATATCCTTGAGCGCACACGCCTGTCGCGCAGCACGGTAATGAAAATGCTCTCTCAGCTTAAGTTAGGTGGCTATATCGAAATAGAAGACGGTGTGCTAAAGACGGTGCATCGTTTGCCGGATAAGTATTGAGCCCTTTCCCCTCACCCCGGCCCTCTCCCCAAGAGGGCGAGGGAGAAGGATAGCGGGCAATGCGACGATTGCCCGTGGTGTCACCTTACCCCAATATTTCCCTCAGCACCGGGCCGATGGCCTCAAACGCCTGCGGGGAAATGATGTCGACGTGAGCGCAGTTCTGACGATACACCTCAAGCTCTTTCACCCACGGACCCCAGGCGCGATGCGGATCCTGGCCCGGCGCCAGCGTTTTTTCCGCCACAAACAGCGTCGCTTTGCCGTCAAACGTCACGCTGTGCGCGGTGGTTAACAGGCGCACCGCATCGGCGTAGTTCCCTTCAATCGCAGTGAACAATTCGCCGGACGCCTGCCCCTGTTGTGCCGCCAGAAACGCTTCACGCTCGCGGTTAATTTCCGCCAGCACGGCCGGATCCAGACCGTTGGCTTCCTTTTCCGACCAGTTCTGCGTTTCCGGCGGCCAGGTATCCAGCAGCCCGAGGAACGCCACCGCTTCACCACGCTGACGCAAACGCGCCGCGATGCCCTGCGCCAGCGTGCCGCCGAGCGAGTAGCCGAACAGATAATACGGGCCGTGCGGCTGCTGTTGCAGTAGCGTCGACAGATGGTGCTCGCACAGCGCATCCAGATTTTCCGCGCTGGCCATTGGCCCTTCCGGACGCGGCGATTGAATGCCGGTTATCGACCAGCGCGGGCTCAGCCAGCGGGCCAGCACGCTGAACTGCCAGGCAAAACCGGACGCCGGATGGAAGCACCACAGCGTTGGCCCACGGCTTTCACGCAGCGGTAGAATCGCCTCGTAACCCAGCCGCTGAGCCTGCGCGTCGTTCACCGAATCCAGCAGATGACTGAGTTTACCCACGGTCGAGGCTACCATCACCTGTCCCGGCGTGACCTGACGCGCAAAGGTGCGGCTGAGCTGTGCCGCCAGACGCATCGCCAGCAGCGAATGGCCGCCGAGCGCGAAGAAATCAGCATCGACGTCGCCAATCTCACAGCCCAGCAGCGCGGCAAACGCTTCGGCCACCGCATGCTCGGTGGCACTTTCCAGCGCACGCCCCGGCGCTTTTTGCGTCAGTTCCGGCAATGGCAAGGCTTTGCGGTCCAGCTTGCCGTTAGCGCTCAGCGGTAGCGAGGAAAGCGGAACAATCGTGACCGGCACCATGTGCGGCGGCAGCGTGTCGCGCAGGCTTTCCAGCAGCACGTCGCACGCCAGCGGCAGCCCGGAATCGGATACCACATAGCCCACCAGTTGACGCGCATCGCCGCCCACCGCCACGGCCTGATTCAGCACGCAGGCATGTGCCACAGCCTGCGCTACGCCGGGCAAACTCAGCATCATGCGCTCGATTTCACCGAGCTCTATACGCTGCCCGCGAATTTTGAGCTGATCGTCGCTGCGGCCCAAATATTCCACCGCGCCGTTATCGAGCCAGCGCGCTACGTCGCCGGTGCGATACATGCGCTCACCCGGCGCAAACGGGGAGGCGATAAAGCGGCTGGCGGTCAGGTCCGGACGGCCCATGTAGCCCTGCGCCAGCTGAATGCCTGTGAGGTATAAATCCCCCGCCACGCCGAACGGAACCGGGCGCATCTGCGCGTCGAGAATGCGCAAACCGGTATTCCACACTGGGAAACCAATCGGCACGCTATTGCCGCTAACCGCCGCCAGTTCAGGGCCAAATGCCGGATACCAGCTGACATCCACCGCCACTTCCGTCGGGCCGTATAAATTGTGCAGCGGCGCGTGAGTGAGCTGTTCCCATTCGCGGCACAGCGCGGTCGGCAGCGCTTCGCCACTACAGAAGACCTGTTTCAACGTGCGGCACAACGCCACGTTTTCGTCGGTTAATGAGGCCACGAATGCCGCCAGCATTGACGGGACAAAGTGGGTAGTGGTCACGCCGAACACAGCGAAAAACTGTTGCAGCGCTAGCGGGTCGCGATGCGCGTCCGGCTCGGCCATGACCAGTTTCGCGCCGGTGATAAACGGCCACCAAAATTCCCACACCGAGACGTCAAAACTGCACGGCGTTTTCTGCGCCACCACGTCGGCCGCGGTCAGCGGATAGTTTTCCTGCATCCACAGCAGGCGGTTGACGATCGCCGTCTGCCCGACCATCACGCCTTTCGGGCGGCCGGTCGACCCGGAGGTGAAGATGATATAGGCAGTGTGATCGGGCTGCGACAGCGCCAGCGGCGTGTCGTCTCCCACGTCCAGCGGCGCGCTGTAGCACAGCGTGTCGATCCCGGAAAAACGGCTGAGCTGATCGTCAGACGTAATCAGCAAAGGCGGCTTCGCATCTTCGAGCATCATATGCAGACGATCGTCCGGATAGCCGGTGTCGAGCGGCAGCCAGGCCGCGCCCGCTTCCACGATCCCGTGCAGCGCCAGGGTCAAAAAGACCGAACGGGGCAGCGCCACCGCCACGCTGTCGCCAGGTTTCACGCCGCGCTCACGCAGCAGATTCGCCAGGGCAACCACCTGCTGGCGCATTTCGCGATAGCTGAACTGCAAACGGGCATCTGCCAGCGCGGGCGCGTCAGGTGTTTTCGCCGCCTGGGCCGCCACCAGCGCGCTGAGCGTGGTTTCCGGCAGCATCATGCCGGTTTCATTAATCTGTTCGAGGCGCTGATATTCGGTGTCTGACACTAAATCCACGTCGCCGCAGCGAAGCTCAGGATTGGCGGCAAACTGCGTGAGCATCGCACTTAACCGCGCTATATGCTGGCGTAACGTCTGCTCGTCGTAGCGCTGCTGGTTAGCCAGCACTTCAATGGTCAGGCCGCCCGCTTCGTCCGGGAACAGCGCCAGCTCTAAGTCATTCACCGGTCCGGTGGCGAGGGTGTGCGTGGTGGCGCGAACGCCGTCAATTTCGAGCTGGTAATCGAATACTTTGACGTTAAATACCGGGCCAAACAGCGGTTCGTCACCCGCCGCCTTTCCGGCATCACGCACGATTTGTTCGGCATCATAGCGCTGATGGCGACGCATTTTTTTCAGCTGCGCGCCCAGACGATTAGCCAGCTCCGACAGGGTTTCTTCCGGTTTGAGGGTGACCGCCAGCGGCAGCACGTTCAGCACCGGTCCAGTGGCGGTGAGCGCCGCCGAACCTAAACGGCGCATAAAAATGTAGCCAGCCGCGTAGTCGTTCCGACCACACAGGCGACCCAGCCACAATGCCACCAGCGCGAGGGCTAAATCGGTGCGCGGGCTGGTGGTGGCCGCAGATAAACGGCTAAACGCCTGTTTGTCGGCGCTGAGTGTTAAGCGCCAGATGGCGGTGGTCGAGGCGCGGCCCGGCAGCGGTGCGGCTGACAGTGAGGCCGGAGACGGTAGCTGCTGGCGCTGTTCGGCCCAGAACGCACCGTCGCGGCTCCAGGCGTCGCTGTCGCGATAGCGCTGATATTCATCGACCACGTCCGCAAAGGGCGTAAACGGTGATTCCGGCGGCGTTTCGCCTTTCAGCAACGCGCGATAAATGTGTACTACCTGGCGAGTAATAGCCGGGAAACTGAAGCCATCCACCAGTAAATGGTGATATCGCTGATACCAGTACCAGCGGTTGTCGGCCACACGTAACAGCTGGTGACACACCAGCGGGTGGCCGCTGTCGACCCGGGTGTTTTGCGCTAAATCAGCCTGCATGTGTGCGAGTGCGGCGGCGTGCGCGTCGATTTCATGACGTAAATCCCGCACCGCTGAAACACCCGGCGTGAGCGCGTCATCAACCCATTGCCACGGTTCGCCGTTTTCTTCGGTGAAGCGCATACGCAGGGTGTCGGCCTGCGCCAGCCCCAACGTTATGGCCTGCTGTAACAGCGAGGCGTCAATTGCGCCGTCGAGCTCGACATAGTGGGCGACGCTCCAGGCGCTTGGCAGCGTGGAGAGCTGTTCCGCCATCCAGATCCCCGGCTGAGCCGCAACCAGCGGTAAACGCTCAGTCATGGTGGCCTCCGGCAAAATGGGCAGGATCCAGCGTGGTCCAGCGCGCCGCCAGCCAGGCGTTGCAGACCTCGGCGCTTTGCGGTTCGCAGACGATTTCCCAGCCCGCCGGAAGGGCGCACTGCTGCGGCCAAAGGCTGTACTGCTGGCGGGAATTTTGCAGGATATAAAACTGCCCTTGCGCATCATCGAAAGGGTTACTGATTTGCATACCAAACTCCTGTCGTAAAGCGCGCTTTATGCATCGACCAGCGGCTGCCAGAGCGCAATCAGCCCCGCAGTAAGCCCGCCACGCCAACACAGCGCATCGTGTCCGCCGTCAACCTGACGCCAGAAAACCGGCTGCTGTTGTAGTTGTTGTAAGAGGGCCTGATTGGCCTCAAAGATAACCGGCTCGCGACGTCCGGCTTCAAGCCAGATCCGCAGGCCGTGCGGTGAAAATTCACCGCGAGAAAGTTTTTCGAGTATGACGCCGCCGTGGCGATCGCCACGTTTCGGCCACCAGTAGGAGCCGGACTGGCTCAGCACACAGCCAAAACGCTGCGGCCAGCTGAACCCGGCGAACATCGCTGCCAGCCCGCCGAAGCTTTGCCCGGCGACCAGCGTGCGTTCCGGCAGCTCGCTGAACGGCGCGATGCGCTGAATCTGCGGCAGCAGCTCGGCCTGTAACGCCTGCCAGAAATCAGTGTTGCACGGTAATTCCGCGCTACGATGGGCGGTGTCGATGGCATCCACCAGCACGTACACCGCCGCCGGAAGCTGCCCTTCACGGGTCAGTCGGGCGAGCGGCGACCACACCGGCATACTTTCAGCCCAGAATTGACCATCAAGCAAAATCGCCAGCGGCCGCGCATGCTGCGACGGGTTTCCGGTAGTGTAAATCCACACCCGGCGGACGTTCCCGAGACGCTGGCTGCGCCATTGAATACACAACGGTGGCGTGTACGGTTCCTCGGGGCTGCCCCATCCTGGCTGTTCGGGGGCGTCGGGCAGTGACAGCGCAGACACCGCGTGCCCGCGTCCGCCGCGCCAGCTGTGCTTATTACGCGGATCGGCCATCGCCTGCGGCAGCAGTTTTCGCCAGCCGTCGCGCAGCAAAATGCGATCCGGTGCGTTGCCGTTAAACAGCGCTGCATCGAAATCATCGTCGCGTTCGGAAGGAATGAAACAGTAGCTGCCGCGCCAGCTGGCAGGCAGCCGCGTGTGCCACTGCCAGACGTCGGTGCCCGGCAGACGGGACAGCGTCTGCGGCACTGAATTCTGGTGGTGATCGGTCACGCCGGTGATGTAAAGCCACACCCGCTTGAGAGTCGAATGCCGCTCGCTACCCGCCGGATCGCGCCAGTAAAACGTGACGTGGCAACACTCCCCTTCCCGCCGCCATTGTGGCCCGTCAATGCGCTCCCACCAGGCTGCACTCCCTGTCGTTACCGTCTCCGCCACGTTAACCCCGCGCTGTATGTGGAATTTTTTGTTACACCCTAAAAATTATTGATAATATTATTGATAACTATTTGCATTTGCAATAGCGTATTGGCGCGCGTTTAGAACATTTACAGCCTCCGAAGTATGCCGGGGCTTTACACTTACAGCAGGACGTTGGCTCACAATGAATAACAAACTCAAATCCCTGGCCTTACTGGTCAATCTGGGTATTTACGGGGTGGCATTACCCGTATTCGCAGAAGAGACCGCAAAGGCAGAAACTGCAGACGCTGAAGAAACCATGGTTGTTACCGCGGCGCAGCAGAACCTGCAGGCACCGGGCGTTTCAACCATTACCGCCGATGAAATCCGTAAACGCCCACCCGCTCGTGACGTTTCCGAAATCATCCGAACCATGCCTGGCGTTAACCTGACCGGTAACTCCACCAGCGGCCAGCGCGGCAACAACCGCCAGATTGATATTCGCGGCATGGGCCCGGAAAACACCCTGATCCTGATTGACGGTAAACCGGTCACCAGCCGGAACTCGATTCGTTTAGGCTGGCGCGGCGAGCGTGATACCCGTGGCGACACCAGCTGGGTTCCGCCAGAGATGATTGAGCGTATCGACGTTATTCGTGGCCCGGCTGCGGCGCGCTACGGCAACGGCGCGGCAGGCGGCGTGGTGAACATCATCACCAAAAAAGTGAACAATGAGTGGCACGGCAGCTGGGACACGTTCATGAATCTGCCGGAGCATAAAGATGAAGGCTCCACCAAACGCACTAACTTCAGCCTGACCGGCCCGATGGGCGGCGATTTCAGCTTCCGTCTGAACGGCAACCTGGATAAAACCCAGGCCGACGCCTGGGACATTAACGAAGGCCATCAGTCTGAGCGTACCGGAATTTACCAGAACACCCTGCCCGCCGGGCGTGAAGGGGTGGAAAACAAAGACATCAATGGCGTGCTGCGTTGGGACTTTGCGCCGATGCAGTCGCTGGAACTGCAGGCTGGCTATAGCCGTCAGAACAACCTGTACGCGGGCGATACGCAGAACACCAACACCAATAATTTCGTCAAAGAGAACTACGGTAAAGAGACCAATCGTCTGTACCGTCAAAACTACTCTCTGACCTGGAACGGCGGCTGGGATAATGGCATCACCACCAGCACCTGGGCGCAGTACGAACACACCCGCAACTCGCGCAAAGGCGAAGGCCTGGCGGGCGGCACAGAAGGTATCTTTAACTCCGATAAGTTCGTCGATATCGATTTGGACGATGTGCTGTTGCACAGTGAAATCAACCTGCCTGTCGACTTCGTGTTCAACCAGACGCTGACCCTGGGCACCGAATGGAACCAGCAGCGGATGAAGGATATGGCGTCGAATACCCAGACCTTTATGGGCGGCACCCTTCCGGGCTACAGCAGCACCAATCGCAGCCCGTATTCCCAGGCCGAAATCTTCTCGCTGTTCGCGGAAGACAATATTGAAGTGACCGACACCACAATGCTGACCCCGGCGCTGCGTTTCGATCACCACAGCATTGTCGGCGATAACTGGAGCCCGTCCCTGAACCTGTCGCAGGGGCTTTTGGATGATTTCACCCTGAAAATGGGGATCGCCCGCGCCTATAAAGCGCCGAGCCTGTACCAGACCAACCCGAATTATATTCTCTACAGTAAAGGCCAGGGCTGCTACGCCAGCGCCAGCGGCTGCTACCTGCAAGGGAATGAAGACCTGAAAGCGGAAACCAGCATCAACAAAGAAATTGGTCTGGAATTCAAGCGTGACGGCTGGCTGGCGGGTGCCACCTGGTTCCGGAACGACTATCGCGACAAGATTGAAGCGGGCTATGCGCCGGTGTACACCAACGGTTCCGGGACCGATCTCTACAAGTGGGAGAACGTCCCGAAAGCCGTGGTTGAAGGCCTGGAAGGCACGTTGAACGTCCCGGTGAGCGAGACCGTTAACTGGACCAACAACATCACCTACATGCTGCAAAGTAAGAACAAAGAGACCGGCGATCGTCTGTCTATCATCCCGGAATACACCCTCAACTCGACCCTGAGCTGGCAGGTGTATCAGGACTTCTCCGTGCAGTCGACCTTCACCTGGTATGGCAAGCAGCAGCCGAAGAAGTACAACTACAAAGGCCAACCGGCGACCGGTACCGAGCTGAACGAAGTTAGCCCGTACAGCATTCTTGGCCTGAGCGGCACCTGGGATGCGACCAAATACGTAAGCTTCACCGCGGGTATCGATAACCTGTTCGACAAACGCCACTGGCGCGCGGGCAACGCCCAGACCACCGGCGGCGCGACGGGCTATATGTACGGCGCGGGTGCAGAGACCTATAACGAATCTGGTCGCACTTACTACATGAGCGTGAATACGCACTTCTGATAACGAGGCCGCCCTCTCCTGCGGGAGAGGGCATCACGATGAAAACAGAACTCAGCACCTTTTCCCTCGGCGGTTATACGCTTCACCGGATTGATTTCGACCCCGCGACCTTCACCGACGCCGATTTACTGTGGCTGCCCCATCACGCTCAGCTTTTGCCTGCTGGCAAAAAACGCAAAGCGGAGCATCTCGCAGGCAGACTTGCCGCATTTTATGCCTTACAGCAACATGGCCTTCGATACATCCCGGCTATCGGCGATAACCGACAACCGCTGTGGCCTAACGGCTGGCACGGTAGCATCAGCCATAGCGGTACGACCGCGCTGGCGGTGGTGTCACGGGAACCGGTTGGGGTGGATCTGGAAACGGTATGTCGCACGGAGGTTTGTGAAGAGATTGCTGACAGTATTATTTCGCCCGAAGAACATACGTTGCTGAAAAATTCAGGGCTTCCTTTCCCGTTAGCGCTGACGCTGGCGTTTAGCGCCAAAGAGAGCGTGTATAAGGCGTTAAGTTTCGCGACCAACAACCTGCCCAGTTTTACGGCCGCCCACCTTGTGGCAATTAACCGACAACACATCACGCTGCAGCTGACCGCCGCCTTTTCCCCCGCGCTGGCGGGGCGAATTTGTCGGGTGGCATGGCTGCAAATCAATAATCAGCTCGTGACCCTACTGGCGAAAACTCTCCAGTCGGCGTAGCTGCTGGCCTTTATCATCAAAATTGCTTTCCCCCAGCCAGGCCTGAAGCGCGGTATCAATCGCGGGCCATTCGCCGTCGATAATTGATAGCCAGTCGCTGTCGCGGTTACGGCCTTTGCGCACCATTTTTTGACGGAAACGGCCTTCAAAGGTGAAGCCGAGGCGCTCCGCAGCCTGTCGCGACGCGGTGTTCAGGGAATCGCATTTCCATTCCACACGACGATAACCGCAGGCGAAGGCTTCGCGCAGCAGTAGCCAGACCACTTCGGTGCTGATGACGCTGCGCTTCATGCGCAGTGACCAGCTGACATGCCCGATTTCTACCGTGCCGTTGGCGCGATCGATTGCCATCAGGCACACCACGCCTGCTGCGCGTTCGCTGCGTAAATCAATGACCGCGAATGGCACTATCGCGGCGTCATCTACTTTGCCCTGTAGCCAGGCATTTGCCGCCTCAACGGAATCAGGCCGCCCGCTGCCGAGCCACGTCCAGTCGCGGTCATCCGCCGCCAGAGCGAAAGCATCGAACAGATCCGCAGCATGATGCGCGGCATTCAGCGGTTCCAGCCGACAGGTTCGGCCCGTTAACAGTTTACGTTCCAGCAATCCCGCGCCCTGCCAGTCCGGAAGTGGGTCACCCACTAATTGCCCGTATTTGTTGATTTCCGCCACGTCGCCTCCTGATGATTATTCATCACGGTTATATCACACGGCCCAACGGCTTCGCTGCAGACCCGCCAGCTCCGCTCGCCGTTAGTTTCGCCAAACAATACATTTTCCGACGTTATCACCAACAGATGCCGAATAATTCGGAATCATATTCTACAAATGAGATCAAAATCGGCTTTAGTGGCGTAAAAAAGAGTGTTTCACTCCGACATTACCTCTATTATCGCTTCGACACATTCAGCAAAGAAATGAAACATCCCGTCGGTCGAGAGAGGATCTATGAATACACTGACAAGGACAAAAAAGGACGGTCAGGAAAGCCGCCTGATGAGCGGGTTTCTCAACGCGATTGAGAAAGCGGGCAACCGCCTGCCGGAACCGGCGCTTATCTTTTTCTACTTTTTACTCGCGGTGATGGGCCTGTCAGCGGTGTTATCGATGGTCGAATTCGATATCGTTAACCCGGTGACGCAGCAAAGCGTACAGATCAACAACCTGCTGTCAGCCGAAGCGCTGACCAGCACGCTCGCCAATATGGTCACCACCTTCACCGGCTTTGCGCCGCTGGGCATTGTGCTGGTTGCGATGCTAGGGGTTGGCGTGGCGGAAAGCTCTGGCTTTATCAACGTGGCGCTGAAAAAGATGCTGCGCGTGACGCCGAAAAAACTGCTGACGCCGATGCTCATTTTCGTGGCGATGTTCAGCCACGTAGCGGCTGATGCGGGCTACGTGCTGGTTATCCCACTCGGTGCCATTATTTTTATGTCCGCAGGCCGTCACCCGCTGGTGGGTATTGCCGCTGCGTTCTCCGGGGTGTCCGGCGGATTCGCCGCCAATATGGTCCCGACCGGCAACGATGCGCTGTTGCAGGGCTTTACCCAGGCCGCAGCACAACTGCTCGACAGCACTTACACCGTTAATACGCTGTGTAACCTGTTCTTCGGCATCGCCTCGTCGATTGTGATAACGCTGGTTGGCTGGTGGGTCACCGAACGCATCGTCGAACCGCGGGTAAGCAAAATGACCCTCGATGGCGATTTTAAGCACGACGAAGATATGTCTCACGTCTCCGCCCAGGAAAGCCGGGCGTTTAACATTGCAGGCGTGGTGATGATCCTTAGCCTGGTGGCGCTGGCCGCCGCCGCGTGGCCGCAAAGCTCGATGCTGCGCAGCCCGGATGGCTCACTGACCGCCTACAGCGCGCCTATCATGAAGTCCATCGTGCCGCTGATTTTCCTGATCTTCATCATTCCCGGCATCGTCTTCGGCTTTGCGTCACGCCGCTTTAAAACCGGGAAAGATGTCATTAATTCCATGAATGATTCGATGAGCAAAATGGGCTCATACATGGTGATGGCCTTCTTCTGCGCCATGTTCATCAAAGCCTTTAGCGATTCGAACATCGGCACACTGGTGGCTCTGGCGGGCGCGGATGGTCTGAAAGCGATGGCGCTGCCGGGCGAAGCAACCATTATCGGCATGATTGTGCTGACGGCGGTAGTCAACCTGCTGATTGGCTCCGCGTCGGCAAAATGGGGTCTGCTGTCGCCCATTATGGTGCCGATGCTGATGGCGGTGGGAATTTCCCCAGAGCTGACACAGGCGGCGTTCCGTATTGGGGATTCCAGCACCAATATCATTACCCCGCTGATGGTGTTCTTCCCGCTGGTGGTGGTGTATTGCCAGCGCTATGTGAAAGGTGCGGGCGTCGGGACGCTGGTGTCGATGATGATGCCGTATTCTATCGCCTTCTTCGTGACCTGGAGTCTGTTCCTGCTGGCGTGGTGGGGTCTGGGTATGCCGCTTGGCGTGGCCGCGCCGTACACCTGGTCTGCGGGCTAACGCACTCCTCCCCTGCCCGGCGGCGTCCTGCTGCCGGGCAGGTTTTTTGTCATTCCGAATGAGCGTCTCGCTGAACTGATTTTTTGTCGCCTATACTGACAAAAAAACTGCCGGACGTTGCCATGTCACTCCCTGACTTTCATATTTCCGATCCCTACACCCTCGGCATTGAGCTTGAGATGCAGATTGTTAACCCGCCGGGTTTCGACCTGAGCCAGGACTCTTCGGCGCTGATTGATGAGACTGGCGAGACGGTTTCGGCAGGCGAGGTCAAACACGACATCACCGAGAGCATGCTGGAGATTGCCACCGGCGTGTGCCACGACATCCACCAGGCCAGCAGCCAGTTTTCCGCACTTCGCCAGACGGTGCTGACAGCCGCGTCGAATCAGCATCTGCACATTTGCGGCGGCGGGACCCATCCGTTCCAGAAATGGCAGCGCCAGGAGGTGTGCGATAACGAGCGCTACCTGCGCACGCTGGAGCAGTTCGGCTATCTCATTCAGCAGGCGACGGTGTTTGGCCAGCATGTTCACGTCGGCTGCCCCAACGGCGATGACGCCATTTATCTGCTGCACGGCCTGTCGCGTTTTGTGCCGCACCTGATTGCGCTCAGCGCCGCATCGCCCTATTTACAGGGCGCAGACAGCAAATTCGCCTCGTCGCGCCTCAACGTTTTTTCGGCTTTTCCGGACATGGGCCCGATGCCGTGGGTCGCCAACTGGCAGGAGTTTAAGGGATTATTTCGCCGCCTGAGCTATACCAGTCTCATCGACAGCATCAAAGATTTGCACTGGGATATTCGCCCCAGTCCACATTTTGGCACGGTTGAAGTGCGGGTGATGGACACGCCACTGACCCTGGCGCACGCGGTAAACATCGCCGGGCTGATTCAGGCTATTTCCAGCTGGCTGCTGGAAACGCGGCCGTTCAAACACACGCCGCAGGATTACCTGCTGTATAAATTTAACCGCTTCCAGGCCTGCCGCTATGGGCTTGCGGGTGTGCTAACCGACGTGCATTCGGGGGAACAGTCGACGATTTCCGATGACCTTCAACGCCTGCTGGAGAAAGTCGCCCCGTGGGCCGATACCCTACAGGCCAGCAGCGCGATTGACAACCTTGCGCGGAGGGTCCAGCAAGGCTACAGCGAGGCAGACCGGATGCGTGAATTTATCGCCGACGGCGGCTCGTTGATAGCGCTGGTGGAAAAGCACTGTGAAATCTGGGCGGCGTAAGTCAGAAGCGGACCGGGAGGGTTGCCGTCAGCGGGCGTTTCCCGGACAATGCCCTTTTTAACTGCTGATTAACACCACCATGAAGCATCCGCTTGAATCTCTGGTCACCGCTGGCGGCATTTTGCTGATGGCCTTTTTGTCCTGTTTGCTGCTGCCGGCCCCTTCCCTGGGGCTGACAGTGGCGCAAAAATTAGTGTCCGTTTTCCATCTGATGGACCTCAGCCAGCTGTACACCATCCTGTTCTGCATCTGGTTTTTGGTGCTCGGCGCGCTGGAGTTTTTCCTGCTACGCTTCGTCTGGCGTCGCTGGTTCTCACTTGCGGACTAGCCCGGTAAAATCGCGCAACCCTTCCACCAGCGCTTCGCACCACGCGGCATAATCATGGCCGCTGGACGATGGGTGGAAGCTGACGCGATACCCTTTGTCACGCAGCACCCGCTCAAACTCCCGCGTGTTCGGGTAATTTCCGCCGCCGGGACCGCGGGTTTCAAACGTGCCAGCCTGAAGCCAGAAGCGAATTGAGTAGCGCGGCGCCTGCTGATATTGGCGCGTCAGCCAGTCAGTGGCTTCGCCTTTCGGTGCCCACCAGTAGGAACCGGACAGACTCAGCACGTTACCAAACAGGTTCGGATATCGCAGCGCCACCCACGCCGAGGCCAGACCACCGTAGCTCGACCCCGCCAGCACCGTTTTATCCCGATGCAGACTCAAGCCTTTACGATGCAGCCACGGCAACAGTTCGTGTGCCATAAAATCGGCAAAACGCGGATTCGGCGGCAGCTCTGCCCCGCGTCGGGCATTATCCAGCGTATCGATAAACACCACGTTGACCGGCGGCAGTACGTGGCGCGCAATCAGGTCGTCGAGCACGTTGGCAAAATGGTAATCGTCCTGATACTGCTTACCGTCAAACAGCAAAAGCGTCCAGCGCGCGGGCTGCGATACGCGCGGCCGATAAATGTTGATTTCGCGCGTGTTGCCGAGAAAGTCGCTGTCAATCTGATGGCGCGTCAACTGCCCGTACTGAATCGGCTTTTTCATGCGTTGTAAGGTGCAATAACGCGTCGGATCCAGTGCAAGCAGCGAATAACGGTTCCAGCGATCGCTGGCAGGATTGAGGCTGTCAGGATTGAATGGATCGGCCTGCGCACTGACCAGGATCGCCCGCTGCTGTTCGTGCGGGTTACCCTCGATTTTCGGCACGTCCGGAGCCAGCTGATATTGCATCAGCGTATCAGTGGGGACGACATAGCTGCGAAACCAGACGTCAGAATTGCCGAGCCGGAAAAGCGGATCGTGCTCGCCCGCAGGCGATCCGAGCAGAAACACATTCTTATGCGCCCCGCGCCACAGGAACGTCACCCGTTTATGCTGCGAATCGACCGGCTCCACCAGCGGCGTGCCCTCAAGCTGGCGCGCCTGCCAGAAGGTTTCGGTCGTTGCACCGCTTTTAAGCTGTTTCGCCAGGGTTTGCAGGAGCGGGCTGGCGGGGTCCGGTTTGTCGGCGCTGGAAATCGCCGAGGTTTCTTTCATGCGCCACTGGAAATGCCAGCGGTCGCCTTCATTACCCTGCAGCACGAGCGTGGTGGTTTGGTTTGGAGGGAGTGAGAAAAGCAGCGTTTGCGTGCCGTCCGCCGGGCCGCCTTCAATCAACGCACGGATTCGGCGGTTGTCGCGGTCGAGTAAACGGGCATCCGTTACGCCGGAAAGCGTCGCCTGCACATAGTTTTCGCCCAGCTCCGGCAGTTCAAAACAGACCTCCCCGCTGGCATCAAATTTTCCTTTTTGCTCCCCCTGAACGGAAGGAGACTCGCAGGCCACCGCCGCGGCGGGCATCGTGCTCAGCCCAATCAACAGACCACTCCATGCCATCTTCATTACGTGCTTATTCCTGTAGAAACGGGAAAACAACGTTAATGCAAATGGGAATGGTTTTCAATATCACATAAAGGAAGGGTAATATCCTGCCCGGAAAGCGCATCGTCTCCGGGCCAAAAAACAGCGCACTAATGCGCGCGACTTTGGTTCTCTTTACGCCACGCACCCGGCGGCTGCTTGAAGGTGCGCGTAAACACGCGGGTAAACGTCTGCTGTGAGTCAAAACCGTACTTCAGGCAAATGTCGTAGACCTTCAGATCGGTATCACGTAATTCCTGTGCCGCTAACCGCAGTTTGCGCTCGCGAATATAGCGGCCAAGACTTTCCCCTTTTTGCTGCAAAAACAGGCGCTGCAAATGCCATTTCGAATATCCCGCATGGCGGGCGATATCGTCAATGCGCAGCGGCTGATGCAGGTTGTCGTCAATCCACTCGACGATGGTGTCAATAACCTGAGCGGAAATCGTCATACCTTCCTCCCCTTCTCTGAACTGTAAGGTGGTTATTCCCACCAGGCATGGAACTGCTGGTCACGATTGGCAACCCACACCGGCTCACCCTGAACCGGCGTTAGCAGGCGATAATCTTTCCCTTCGCTGGCGATGCTCAACTGTTTGTACGGGTCATCCCAGGTATGTTTAGCCAGAACAAATCGCCCTGCATGGCCCGGTAATACCGCGCGAGCGTTCAGGTCAACCGCCGCCTGCGCGGTTTCTTCTGGTAGCATGTGAATGTATTTCCAGTCCTGGTCGTACTGGCCGTTTTCCATAATGGCTACGTCAACGTGACCAAACTGCTCGCCGATGGCCTTGAAATGCGGGCCATAGCCGCTGTCACCGCTGTAATAAATATTCTGATCTGGCGTCACAAACATGAAACTGCCCCATAGCGTCTGATTGCGCTTCAGGCCACGGCCGGAGAAATGGCGCGCGGGAAGCACATGCACGGTCAGTTCATCGCTGATGTCGACCTGTTGCTGCCAGTCCGCTTCGGTAATGATTGCGCTATCCATACCCCAATAACGCAGGTGCGATCCGACGCCCAGCGGGGTGACGACGCGTTTAATCTTCGGCATCAGCGCCTTGATGGTGGCGTAATCCAGATGATCGTAATGGTCGTGAGAGATGATAAGCAGATCGATGTCCGGCATCGCGGCGGCGGTCCACGGGTACTCCCCTTCAAACGCTTTATTGAGGAATGAGAACGGCGCGGCGTAGCTGCTAAACACCGGGTCAATCAGGATGCGCTTCCCGGCGAGCTGCAAATACCAGGACGAATGGCCGAGCCAAATCATCACATCCTGCTGCACGGGCAGGCTCGCGAGGGAGGTTTTGACCATCGGCAACGGCTGCTCCGGTCGCGCGTTCGGACGTTTAGTGGTCAGAAATTCCCAAATTGCACGCAGCATACTTTTCTGCCCGGACCAGCTGGGAGTCGGCTGCTGGTTATGAAACTGACCGTCGTGATAGTGCGCGGAGCTTTCCACAGCATTCAACTGTGCGCCCTGCGGCGCCTTGCCGAAACCGGCATTCAACACGAACGGTAAACTCGCTGCACTGGCAATTAACATAATGACAACCACACTTAAAAGAGGACGCTGCATATCCTGGCCCGAAGACTCGCTCCATCCGGTTGGAGACGATTAGGAGAAAACTTGATTATGAGTGAGTAAGCACTCATTATATAAAGGTCGCGAAAGTCGTCAAGCCGATTTTCAATTTTTGACATTCAACATTGAAGTGCTGCCAGGGGCATGTTTCAATCGGTGTTTTTTCTAGCCTGAGAGGTAAAGTGTAGTGGCTCGTCCTAAGAGTGAAGACAAAAAACACGCGTTACTGGAAGCCGCAACGGCTGCCATTGCTCAGCAAGGTATCGCGGCCTCAACGGCCATGATCGCCCGCAATGCGGGGGTTGCCGAGGGAACGCTGTTTCGTTATTTCGCCACCAAAGACGACCTGCTCAACACCCTTTACCTGCACCTGAAAAGCTCGCTGTGTGAGACGATGCTGATGGGTATTACCGATGCCGTCACGCCGAAAGATTTCACCCGCTGCATCTGGAACAGCTACATTTCCTGGGGCGTGCGTAATCCTGTGGGTCATAAAGCGATTCGCCGTATGGCCGTCAGCGAAAAAATCACCGCAGAAACCAGGCAGCAGGTTACCGACATGTTCCCGGAACTGCACAAACTGTGTCAGCGTTCGGTGCGCAATATCTTCCTCACCACCGCCTTTCAGGCCTTTGGTGATGCGCTGTTTTTATCGCTCGCCGAAACCACCATCGAATTTGCCAGTCATGAACCTGAGCGCGCGAACGATTTAACCGCCCTCGGATTTGAAGCCATGTGGTTGGCGCTGGCTGAAGAAACCACCGCATGAATGGCGACGCGTTAGTCAAACACGCGCACCAGTTTGCGCTGGAACTGCCCTTCACCGAACAAACCTGGCCGTTTGGCCCGGAATACGATGTGTATCGCGTTGGCGGTAAAATCTTCATGATTGCCATGACCCTGCGCGGCAAACCGCTTATCAATCTGAAAGCCGACCCGCAGAAAGCCCTGCTGCATCAGGAAATTTATAAAAGTATTGCGCCGGGTTATCACATGAACAAAAAGCACTGGATAACCGTTTACGGTGGCGACGACATCAGCCCCGAGCTGGTGGAAGACTTAATCACCGACTCCTGGCACAATGTGGTTGATAAACTGCCGAAGCGAGACCAGAAACGCCTGCGCCCGCAGTGATTTTCTGGCGAAAACGATAAGTGTTATCGCATTTTTGACACTTATCATTTGCCGACACTCCCTGTACTCTGCTCCCACTGAACGCGCTTAAGGCGCTGTAATCCTTGAAGGGGAGTCATCATGGACATTATTTCTGTTGCGTTAAAGCGCCATTCAACCAAAGCCTTTGACGCAAGCATGAAGCTGAGCGCTGAACAGGCCGAAAACCTGAAAACCCTGTTGCAGTACAGCCCTTCCAGCACCAACTCCCAGCCGTGGCACTTTATCGTGGCCAGCACCGAAGAAGGCAAAGCGCGCGTCGCGAAATCTGCCGCCGGTGGTTTCGTGTTCAACGAACGCAAAATGCTGGATGCATCCCACGTGGTAGTATTCTGCGCCAAAACGGCGATGGACGATGCATGGCTGGAAAAAGTGGTCGATCAGGAAGAAATTGATGGCCGTTTTGCGACCCCGGAAGCAAAAGCAGGCAACCAAAAAGGCCGCGTGTTCTTTGCTGATTTGCACCGCAAAGAGCTGAAAGATGATGCGCACTGGATGCAGAAACAGGTTTACCTGAACGTCGGGAACTTCCTGCTGGGCGTAGCTGCGATGGGTCTTGATGCCGTGCCAATTGAAGGCTTTGACGCGGCGGTGATGGACAAAGAGTTTGGCCTGACCGAGAAAGGCTTCACCAGCGTGGTGGTGGTGCCGGTTGGCCGTCACAGCGTGGAAGACTTCAACGCCGCGCTGCCGAAATCTCGCCTGCCGCAGAGCACAACGCTGACTGAGATTTAAGTCTTCAGCCCGGCCTGCGTGCGGCGACCGGGCGTTTTCAGTAAAGCTGAATCAGCGGTGATTCCACGCCGCAGGCCAACGCGTACCGCGTCAGGGTATCCAGACTGGCGCGTGTCACATTAGCTTCCATTCTCGATACTGTCGGCGCGCTAACGCCCATGCGCTGGGCGACCTGAGAACGGGTTAAGCCCGCGTGTGCCCGCCATTGCGCCAGCATTTCGCGCAATCTCTCTTGACGGAGTTCTGCATCGTACGCCACCTGCACGCCTGGCAGCGCCAGCATCTCTGCTCGCACATCATCCCAGTTAATGATTTTCTTGCTCATACTGCATCTCCTTTAACCGTTTTATCGCCAGCGAAAGTTCCGCTACAGGTGTTTTTTGCGTCTTTTTCACAAACACGCGCAACAGCCAGATAGTTCTGCCATGGCGATACACATAAATGCCACGAATGTGAAAAAAACCTACCGTACGGATCTCAAACAGGCCGTTGCCCAAAGGCTTAGTATCCGGCTCTCGCAGCGCCGTTGGATTCTGACGTAGCTTGTCCAGTTGTCGTATTATTTTGCCCTGTACACTGGCCGGCAACGCAATAAGTTCATCACGAACTGCACTGTGCATATCTAGTGTGAACATCCTGTTCGTTCTCCCGAAGAGATTAGCATATAAGGCAAATTGCATTAAAGGCTAAATGCAATCCATTGACCGAAACGTAGCGTATCGGACAAACGAAGTCACAACGGGTGAACAGAACGTGAAACACGCTCGAGAAAAACGTTTACACGGGGGTGCCTGGGGAAATTAATGTGTAAGTTGAACGTCACCGGATGCAACTTGCCTGTTTGCAGGTGACGTTTATCTCTTTCCTTAGATTGTCATCGGGTTATTGTGACTCAGCCCTGCAGTGCAAACCACGCCAGCGCCCGCTCACCTTCTTCGTCTACCGGTAAATAGACCAGCAGACGCGAACCGTTGCGGGGCGCGGAATACCAGTACATCTGTTGCAGGCTAAACGCACCGAGTTCAGGGTGGTTAAACCGTTTGATTTGATTCTCGACGCCACGCACTTCATAGCGCTGATGCCACAGGGCTTCGAATTCCGCCGAGGCTGCGAAGAACCGCGCCAGCTTGTTTTCCCACTCCGCCTCTCCACGATGTTCAGCCATTGCGGCACGGAAATAGGACACAAACATCGGCAGCACATCCGGGTTCGCCAGGCGACTGCGCCAGTGGTCATTGGTGAGATAAAGATAGATGCAGTTGCGATCTTCCTCCGGTATCGTCGCGAAATCGACACCCATCATGCGGCAGAAGCTGTCGTTCCACGCCACGATATCAAAACCGGGTGTCTGGATGCTGGCGGGCTGTGGCATCAGGCTGTCGAGCATTCGGCGCGTACCGGGGCTGATGCCTTCACATTTCGGCACCTGCAACGATTCCAGCGGAGCCAGTCCGGCCAGCACGAACAGATGGCGCGTTTCCAGCGCGCTGCACTGCAACGCCTGCGCCACTGCCTGCATCACAACCACTGACGGATTCACTTCCCTGCCCTGCTCCAGCCACGTGTACCAGGTCACCCCGACGTCTGCCAGCATCGCCACTTCTTCCCGTCTCAGACCCGGCGTGCGGCGTCTTCCACTGCGCGGCAATCCGAGCCGCTGTGGATCCAGGCTTTCTCGCCGTGAACGTAAGAATGCGCCGAGCTGTTTACGGTTGTCGTCATAGCGCGTGGTAACGCGTTCAGGCTGTGTAATAAGTGACATGTCACCTCCAGCAGGGTAGTGCCAATACCAGTATAAGCAAGAACTGGTACCCGTTTATTCATTCAGCGATGCTACGTCCGATCCCTGAATGACGCAATGGAGAATCCCATGAAAACGTCTGCTGTTTCACCCGGTCGCGCCGGTCTGTTGTTGCTCTTAACCGGGCAGATGTTACCGCTGATTGATACGTCCATCACCAACGTGGCGCTGGACTCCATCACCCACTCGCTGCACACCAGCCCGACTCAATTGGAGCTGATTGTGGCGCTGTATGGCGTGGCCTTCGCCGTGTGCCTGGCGATGGGCAGCAAGCTTGGCGATAACTACGGTCGCCGACGCCTGTTTATGTGGGGCGTGGCGCTGTTTGGCCTGGCGTCCCTGCTGTGCGGTATGGCGAATTCAATTCATTCGCTGCTGGCGGCTCGCGTGTTACAGGGCGCGGGGGCGGCGCTGATCGTGCCGCAAATCCTCGCTACCCTGCACGTCACGCTGAAAGGCTCCGCCCATGCCCGGGCGATTAGCCTGTACGGCGGCATCGGCGGAATTGCGTTTATCGTCGGGCAAATGGGCGGCGGCTGGCTGGTGTCGGCGGATTTCGCCGGGCTGGGCTGGCGTAACGCCTTCTTCATTAACGTACCGATTTGCCTGCTGGTGCTGGCGTTTAGTCATCGTTATGTGCCTGAAACTCGCAGCGAAACGCCGTCGGGCATCGACTGGCCAGGCACACTGTATCTGGCGGCGATCCTTTGCTGTCTGCTGTTCCCGATGGCACTCGGCATGGAGCTGCACTGGCCGTGGGCGCTGAAGCTGATGCTGCTGGCGCTGGTGCCGCTGGTCTGGTTAATGCGCGCCAGCGCGCGGGCAAAAGAGCTGCGCGGGCAAACGCCTCTCCTGCCGCCACGGCTGTTGAAACTGCCGAGCATCCGCTTTGGCGTGCTTATCGCGCTGCTGTTCTTCAGCGCCTGGTCCGGCTTTATGTTTTGTATGGCGCTGACTATGCAGTCTGGTCTTGGCATGGCGCCGTGGCAGTCGGGGAACAGTTTTATCGCGCTCGGTATCGCCTATTTTATTTCTGCGCTGTACGCCCCGAAACTGATTGCTCGCTACAGCATGGGACGCATTCTGCTCACCGGGCTGACGGTGCAAATTAGCGGCCTGCTGTTGCTGATGTTTACCTTCTGGTATTTCGGTATGCACACCCACGCGCTAACGCTGGCCCCGGCGACTGCGCTGGTCGGCTACGGTCAGGCGTTGATTGTGAATAGCTTTTACCGGATTGGGATGCGTGATATTGACGCCCGCGATGCGGGAGCCGGCAGCGCCATTCTCAGCACGTTGCAGCAGTCGACGCTGGGACTCGGGCCCGCGGTATTAGGCAGCGTGTTTCTGGCACTGGCGTCACAGGGCGATTACACCGCCGCCATTGTCGGTTTCCTGGCGCTGGAAGTGGTGATGATGCTGGTCCTCGCCGCGCTGGTGCTGAGCTACCGTCGTCATTTAAATCGCAGCCCGCTGCCGTCAATATAATCCCGGCTGATTTGCATCTCTTTCTGTCAGCGGTCATTATGCCTTTTCAGATGCCCTTAATAATTCGAGTTGCAGGTGCGTTTGCGGCGTGAAGGATGAAGGGCAGAATAAAAAGGAGATGTTATGCAGGAAATTATATTAGCCCTCAAACAGTGGGGCCTTGAGATAAACCACACCACATCGCTGATTATTGTGTTCGCCATTATTATTCTGACGGCAATAATCCTCCACGTTATATTGCACCGTATCGTTCTGCGCGCCTTTGAAAAACGCGCTCAGGCCAGCCAGCACTTCTGGCTGCAAATTATCACCCAGAATAAACTGTTTCACCGGGTGGCATTTACCCTGCAAGGGATCGTAGTTCAGGTTCAGGCCGCGCTATGGCTGCAAAAAGGCAGTGACGCTTCCAGCATTCTGATTAACTGCGCCCAGCTGTGGGTGATGTTGTATACGCTGCTGGCCTTTTTCTCGCTGCTCGACGTGCTGCTAAATCTGTCGCAGAAATTCACCTTTTCCTCACAGCTGCCGCTGAAGGGCATTTTCCAGGGTGTCAAACTGGTCAGCGCCATTCTGGTCGGTATTCTGATTATCTCACTGCTGCTGGGGCAGTCACCCGCCATCCTGATCAGTGGCCTGGGCGCTATGGCCGCGGTATTAATGCTGGTGTTTAAAGACCCGATCCTCGGATTGGTGGCCGGCATTCAGCTTTCTGCCAACGATATGTTGCGCCTCGGCGACTGGCTGGAGATGCCGAAATACGGTGCGGACGGCGCGGTGACCGATATCGGCCTGACCACCGTTAAAGTGCAGAACTGGGATAACACCATCACCACGATTCCGACCTGGTCGCTGGTGTCTGATTCGTTTAAAAACTGGAGCGGAATGTCAGCGTCCGGCGGGCGTCGAATTAAGCGCAGCATTAATCTCGACACCACCAGCATTCATTTTCTCGATGAGCAGGAACAGCAGCGCCTGATTCAGGCTAAGCTGCTGAAGCCGTATATGGATAGCCGTCACCAGGAAATTAACCAGTGGAATGAACAGCAAGGCGGCGATGAGTCGATACTCAATCGCCGTAAAATGACCAACGTCGGCACCTTCCGTGTGTACCTGAATGAATATCTGCGTAATCACCCGAGAATACGTAAAGATATGACGCTGATGGTGCGCCAGTTAGCGCCGGACGCCAACGGTTTGCCGCTGGAAATATATGCATTTACCAACACGGTAGTATGGGCAGAGTATGAAGGGATTCAGGCCGATATATTCGACCATATTTTTGCCGTCGTGGAAGAATTTGGTTTGCGCATTCATCAGACACCGACCGGAAATGATATTCGCGCGTTGTCAGCGGCACGCACCTGATAATAGAACGCCCGGCGGCGCTGCGCCGCCGGGCAATCAATCAGGCACGTTTTCTCAACATTTTAAACGCTACAAACAGGAACACCACCCACACCGGCAGCAAAATGGCCGACAAGCGCATGCTTTCCATCGTCAGCATCAGGCCGAAGATCATCAGCAAAAACGCTATGCAGATGTAGTTGCTGGCCGGAGCCCACAGTGCGCGGAATTTCGGCACGCGTCCAATTCGACGCTGGGCGGCACTGAATTTCAGGTGCGCCAGGCAAATCATCACCCAGTTCAGCAGCAACGTCGCCACCACCAGCGCCATCAGCAGGCCGAACGCTTTGTGCGGCAGCACATAGTTCACCAGCACCACCAGCGAGGTTATCGCCCCGGACAGCAGCAGCGAATTGACCGGCACGCCGCGACGATTCACGCGGGTGAGAAACTTCGGCGCGTTGCCCTGCACTGACAGGCCAAACAGCATTCGGCTATTAGAATAAACGCCGCTGTTATAGACCGATAACGACGCCACCAGAATGACGAAATTCAGCGCCGAGGCCACGATAGTGCTGTCGAGATTATGAAAAATCATCACGAACGGGCTGCTGTCAGAGGTGACGTTCACCCACGGATACAGCGCCAGGAGCACCACCAGCGAACCGATATAGAACAGCAGAATGCGATACACCACCTGATTCACCGCTTTCGGAATGGTGGTTTCCGGATCGCGTGCTTCGGCGGCGGTGATGCCAATCAGTTCAAGGCCGCCAAAGGAGAACATAATCACCGCCAGTGACAGCACCAGGCCATGCCAGCCAGTGGCAAAGAAACCGCCGTGTTGCCACAGATTGTCGAAGCTCGCGTGTTCGCCGCCGTGGCCGGTAAACAGCATCCACATTCCGAAACCAATCATGCCGAGAATGGCGAGCACTTTAATCAGCGCGAACCAGAACTCCGTTTCGCCATACAGGCGCACGTTCACCATATTCACGGCGTTGATGATCACGAAGAACGCCGCGGCCCAGATCCACGTAGGCACTTCGGGTAGCCAGTACTGCATGTAAATTCCGGCGGCGGTCAGTTCTGCCATGCCAACCAGCACGAACATCACCCAGTAATTCCAGCCAGAGAGGAAGCCCGCGAACGGTCCCCAGTATTTATACGCAAAGTGGGCAAAGGAGCCTGAAACCGGTTCTTCGACGACCATTTCGCCGAGCTGGCGCATGATCAGAAAAGCGATGATCCCGGCGATAGCGTAGCCGAGGATGACGGCGGGGCCAGCCATTTGAATGGCGGGGCCGATGCCGAGAAACAGACCGGTGCCGATAGCACCGCCGAGGGCGATTAACTGGATATGGCGGTTTTGCAGGCCGCGGTGAAGCGTCGGTTGAGTTTCCGACACAGCATCCGTTGGCAATTGGTCGGATGCCGATGACGCGTTTTTCACGTCTTTCCCCTGTAGCGTTTTTTAGAAGGGGCACCTTTTAACACTTCGACAGACGTGTCGCAAGTTTCGTCCCGGCGAGATGCCCCGCCGGAACGAGGGTCACACTTAGAAATCGTAGCTCATAGACACTTTCACCGTGCGCGGCTCGCCCTGGAAAACGTACGTGCCGTAGCTCTCCACACCGGACCAGTATTTCTCGTTGGTAACGTTATCTACGCCGACGCGCCAGACCATGTCGTTCTGGTCGGCGTTGACGCGCATGCGATAGCGCACGCCGAGATCAAGCGTGGTGTAGCTGTCGAGTTTCTTGGTGTTGGCCGCATCCGCGTACTGCGAACCGGTGTAGTTCACTTTCGCCGTCGCAGTCAGGCCATCAACCGGCTTGATGTCATATTCTGCGCCGACCACCGCGTAGAAGCGCGATACACCAATCGCATCGTGACCGTCGTTGGCTCCGCTTGCGGTCTTGGTCATCTCCGGGTCAAGCCAGGTGGTGCTGCCGTTCAGGCGCAGGCCGAAAACCGGCTCGCCAAAGACATTCAGCTCCAGGCCACGGTTACGCTGCTCGCCATCGAGCACGTATTTGTTGTCGCTGTTGAGCAACGCCGATGGCTTTTTGATTTCGAACAGCGCCAGTGAACCGCCCACACGCGCGTAATCGATTTTTACGCCGACTTCGTTCTGCTTCGAATGCAGAATGCCCATGCTTTGACCGTAGTTCGACGCGCCTTTCGGGGCGTTGTCGCCCGGCTGCAACGCTTCGGTGTGGTTGGCGTAAAGCGAGACCTCTTTCCACGGTTTGTAGACGATGCCGTACGTCGGCGTCCAGCGGCTTTCAGTATAGCGTGAGGAGGTGTCTTCCAGTCCGGTAGCGTTGCTGTAGTTACGTACCACCACCTTCTGGTGACGCGCGGCAGCGGTGAACAACACCTGATCGTCGAAGAAGCCGAGGGTGTCGCTCAACAACCAGCCCTGCGTACGGCTGCGCGAGGTGGTCAATGGGTCATAATAGTTGCCGCCGAAATAGGCATTGTCCGGCTTCGCCACATCGTGATTGTCATAGATGTTGGTGGTCGGATTGTTGGCCGACATGCGCCAGGCTGTGGCGTCAGAGCGAATCAGCGCCGAGTAGCCGACGTTGACTTTGTGAGAGATTGGGCCGGTATCGAAATTACCGCGCAGGCCGCCCATGCCGCTCCAGGCGTCGATGATGCGGTTGGTATCGAGACGACCGACGCTGGCCTCGCCGCTTTCGTCAATCAGCTTCGGCGCGGAATAGGTGCCGATTTCATGAGAGTGCTGGCCGCCGAACGCGGCGTAGGTCGTCCAGTTACTGGTCAGGTCATATTCGGCTTTCGCCATACCGAATTCGCTTTCGATATTGCTGTAGCCCCATTTCTGGCTGTAGTTGTCGCCGTTGTCCGGCACATCAGGAATGAAATCCACGCCGCTGATGTTGACACCCATCTCGCCGCCGTGGAAGGTTTTCTTCTGATAGCCAAGGTCGAGAGAGGTCCGCAGGCGCTCGCCGCGATAGTCGAGGCCAATGGAAGCCAGGGTGGTACGGCGTTTATCCGCGTCGATGGCGGTTTCCCCTTCCCTGTCGACGAGGTTCACGCGCACGCCAAACTGGTTGTCATCACCAAAGCGACGGCCCAGATCCAGCGTACCGCCTACCTGGGAATCAGAGGTGTAATCAACGCCAACGCTGGCGGTCGGGGTATCTTCCGCGTGTTTCGGTTCGAGGTTGATCATCCCGCCGACGCCGGTGCTCGACGCGCCGTTCAGCAGGCCGTTTGCGCCTTTGAAGATTTCTACGCGCTCAAGCATCTGGGTGTCCATCACCTGACGCGGTACCACGCCCGACAAACCGCCCATGGTCATATCGTCGCCGTCCAGCTCAAAGCCGCGGATTTTGTAGGTTTCGGCAAAGTTACCGTAGCCCTGAACCGGCTGCACGCTGGCGTCGTTGCTGACCACATCGGCGATGGTTTTGGCCTGCTGGTCTTTTACCAGTTTGGAGGTGTAGCCGATGACGTTGAACGGCACATCCATCGCGTTCTGTTCGCCGAGCATCCCCATGCGCCCGCCGTGGGCGATTTGCCCGTCGAGGAACGCCGGAACCAGATCGTCGCCGCCGGATTTGAAATCGCTCCCTTCGATGGCATGCACCACCATAGTTTCTTCTGTTTTTTTGCTGGTGTTGCCTGAAGCGTCCGCCGCAAAGACGGAGTATGAAACCGCGCTGATGGCGAGCGCCAGCAGCGTTTTACGAAACGCAGTTGTGTTGGTGTTATGCATAATTTTTATTAACGAAGCTTAAGTGAAACAAAATGGCCCGTTACCGGGCCAGCCAGCGCGAAAGCCATCGCCATTGCGGTGAATTGACGTTTCATGAAAAGTTCCCTGTAAATTTAAATAAAAAAGAAAATGAGAACTATACGCATTATTCTCATTGTTTCAAGCATAAATATGCAGGGTTTTTGAAGGCAAAAGAAAGGCCCCAGAAAGGGGCCTGCGAGACTGATGACAAACCTAAAACGTTTGAGATAAGAACAGATCGCACCAGATAAATAACAGGAAAATCAATTCATTGATTTTCGGCTGATGACCACAAAGCAGGAAAAACCACGCTTTTTCCTTCTTTGTCAGCAATCTAAAGGCCCCAGAAAGGGGCCTTGAGGCAATTCAAGCCGTTCTCACCCGGCACGCACGCGCCGCCGGGCAACGCTTATCAGAACTGGTAGCTGTAGTTGACGCTCGCAAACCAGAAATAAGGATTGTCGATATGGCCAGAGAAGACCTCTGGAGATGAGACTTTCGACGACTGCATATGCAGATATTCCATTGCGAAACCAATGTTGCTGGCCGGGGTAACCTGGTACTGCGCCCCGGTAGCAAAGCGCCATTCATCGCCAGTTGGCATGGCGAGTGAGATATCGCCCTGATCGTGATACGGGGTGCTGTCGAAGGCCACACCGCCGTTCAAACGCCATTGTTCAGTCGGTCGATACTGCACACCGAGTGCGGTATGCCAGGTATCTTTCAGACGGCTATTATTGTTGACCTGCTGCCCTTCAACAGTGATTTGCGGCGAGCCGAATTCACTCCAGTCCTGCCACCCCAAATCGCCCATCACTGACCACTGTTTATTAATATCATGCACCAGGCTCAGCATAATTTGCTGCGGCGCGCGAACCTGCGCGGTCAATGGCAGTTCAAAGTTACCCTGTGGCAAGCGCGCCTTGCCATCGATATCAAAATCGTAATCCGTTTTGCTGTTCCAGGTAATACCGGCGCGGGTCTGGTCGGTCAATTGCATCAACAGACCGAGACGGTAGCTGGCGGCCCAGTCGTGATCTTTCTGCGTTTTATCGTCGCCGTCTACGTTACGCGTCAGGCTGAAAAAACCGTAGTTAGCATTCACCGATGCGCCGATGGATACCTTATCACTCAGTTTATAGGCCAGAGACGGGCTGATAGTCAGCGCCATCATGGAACTCTTTTTAATCAGGCCATCGCCCGCCCAGTCGCCGTAATCAATGCCCAGGCCAAAGTTACCGTACATACCGATCCCGGCATACAGGTTATCGGTGACTTTCTGGCTGTAAAAAGCGTTACCGTTGGGCATCACATCCAGCACATTCCCCGGACTCTGCAGCCTGTCGTGATCGAGCTGGTAATCGATATTCCCGCCCAGCGCCTGTAAGCCACCGGTAAACATGTGGTCTGGCAAACGCGTCATCCCTGCCGGGTTGCTGGCGATGGTCGAGGCATCCTGCGCACGTGCGGCCTGCCCGGCGCCAGCCAGAGCGGTATCTTCAGTCCCGATTTCATAGAAATAGAGAGCACTAGCGTGTGCAAGCGATGTGCAAAGCAATCCGGAGCACACGAGGGCGAGTTTTTTCATTTGCTACCTGCCAAAAAATAAGCGTTCTATACCCAGAGGAGGGTATGCATTGTTATTGATAAAAAAAGCATAGTGACCCACGACGAATTTGCCAGTAACAAACTGCCGGTTAACCCCTTCATTTCGAAGGGGCAAAAGAATAGCAAAGGGGTGCTTGCTTCTTCAGTAAGAGAACTATTTATAATTAAACGCCGTGACTATTTCAGCATACGATCAAGCTGAGTATTATCGGCAGCCTGCGCTTTTGCAGCCAGCGGCGGGAACTGAGCCGGCGTGTAGTAGTCGTCCGGTGACGGCAGACGTTCCATATGACGCCCTTTATAGATTTGCAGCTCGCCTAGCGTGGAGAGCTTAATACCGTCAATCACTGCGGGCATGTGCAGTTGATACGGATCTGCATTTTCAAACGGCACCGGGGTCGGGAAGCGATTTTCACTGAGTGAATAATTGCGCTTGAGCACCAGGAATTTGTCCGGCACCCGGCGCTTGCTGTTCCACCAGTCGCCGTCCACTTCCCGGAACATTCTTTCGGTTTCCTCGCGCGTCACCACGCCAAGCCCAACCAACGCCTGATGGATTTGCTTGTCCATCGCCTTGTTATAGGCATCAATTGAACCGGCGTTGCCTTGCAGAATCACGTTAATGGCAAGCCGTGCACCGAGCAGATTAGAGTAGAGATCTTCCGGCGAAAATGCAGATATTTCCTCAGAGAAACCGGGCACCGACTGGAAGCCGTACCATTGGGCAATCTCATGCCACTGCGCCAGTTCAAAGGCTATTTTCCCCGCCAGCCACGCCGCCAGGGTGTAGCGCTGCGGCATCGATGCCGGAGGTGTAAAGGCGTTGAGCTGAATACGACGCAGGCCAAGTTCTTCGCTGTAGAAGAATCGCCACTGGCTACCCAGCTTCGGGTAAATCCGCGAGAAAATATAGAAGGTGTTATCGGCGGTATCGCGCACGTGGGCGATGTCGATAAACCCGCCGCGATGGGTATATATCAGCCCGCTTTTTTCATCATTCAGGCCGATCAAATCTTTTACCGCCGCCAACGCGCTGTCGTTGTAATGATGATGCCCGAGCGTGTCGATGGTCAGTACGTTACCAATCTGATACACCGGGATAGGCACGCCAATTGCGCGCACGTTAAGGTCATAGCCAAATGCACAGCATGGGCGCAGCGACTCCGGCGCAACCAGATGGCCGACGACCGGCGATACGCGCCCGGCCTGTTCTATCGGTAGCAGCGTGTCGCTCGCCATTACCGTGCTCGTTACCAACAGCAAACTTAACAGCCAGCCCCGCATCAAAACGCCTCCGCAACCTGAAAATAAAAACCGGCACTTTCCCGGCCAAACCCTAAATCCAGCCGGATATTCATCGCAGGCTTCACTTCAAAACGATACCCCACGCCAACTGATGGCAGCAGCGGGTTATCACCTAAATCAGACGGCGAACCGCCCAGCGCGCCGACCCCGGCCCACAGCACGTAGCCGTTACGCCAGTTGAGTTTTTGTCGGTATTCCACCTGACTGCTGACCACGTCTTTATCGCGATAGCGCCCCTGATAGTAGCCACGCAGACGATTGTCATCTCCCGCTTCCGAAAGTCGGTCCCAGGGCACATCGCCGTGGGTGAAACGGCCCCACAGGTCAAACGCCAGTACACGTTTATCATCGATTGGATGATAGTAATTGTATTGCAGTTTGGTGGCGGTGAAGTGCGTGTCCGACCCTAAAGACGGGTCAAAATAGCTGTATTCCACACTCATGTACTGCCCATGATGTGGCTGGGTAATAGCGTCGCGTGAGTCGTAGTTCACGCTGACGGTCGCCCCGGAACTCAGCGGATTGGTCGAGTCGGTGTACTGAGAGAATTTATCGCCTGTCTTGCGATCGTCGACGTTGGCGTTCATCGACGAGAAATCCCAGCCGACACCGAGATAGAGATTATCCACAATCTGGCGCATCAGCACAGGATGTACCTGGATTGAGTTATCGTCATACTTTTGCGAACTGCCCTGCGCCGCGTCGTAGCCTACGCCCCAGAATTTGGTCGGCACTTTGGCGATTCCGCCGTCAACAAACAGGCGCCAGCGATCATCGGTAAAGAAAGTGTAGTTATGCAGCCCAAGGCCCAGCGCACCGCTGGTACTGACGAACCCGGTGAAGGAAATCGATGAATTCTGGGTGGTTTTATCGTTGGGATCCATACGATAAATCCCCGCCACCGCCGTGCCGAGTCCGAGCTTCAGCTCCGGGGTATAAAACGGTCCCGGCAGCACGCTCCAGTCAATGCCCTTGCTGGGATCATATTGGTTATCGGCACCGAGCTTTCCCAGAAAATCATCAATAGACTGCTGGCTAATTTCGGCTATGGCCGGCGTCGCCATTCCTGCGCTCACCAGCCCCGCCAGCACTGCTACCCATTTGTTCATCAGAAGCGATATTCACCCGCGACAAAGAAGCTATTACGATCGTTAAAGCCGAACTCGGTCAGGACGTTGAAATTCTGAGTAATTTCGTACTGCGCGCCCACCAGCATATTCCACGGCGACGTCAGGTGCTGTTTCACGTCAAAGCGCCCGTCTTCCACCACGCTATTCAGCTGAGAAGGCAGATTCAGGTCGGAGAGGTTGCCCTTAAATTCCTGCTGAACATCCTGATACATGCTGCCAACCCACAAGCTGAGGTGCGACGGCCCGTCCAGGCCCTGAAACTCAAAGCGATAACCTACACGAGGCGACACGGTAAGCGCAGAAATTTTTCCGTCGAGAATATCAAAATTGGTCTGGGTGTAGTTGGTGTCGAGGATTGTAAACCAGTTGCCGTAGCCACCCGCCAGCGTCACACCCGCTCCGTAAGTCGTGCCTTCAAAGTTCAGTTTGAAGTCGAGATCCTGTAACGCCCCGCTTTCATAACCGGCGTGCACCGCCTGGGCGATAATATGATCCGGATTAGGGTGGCGAAGGGTTCCGGCATCGTACTTACCCGGATCCGCATCGACGGAGATATTCGACACCGACGAGCCTTTGGTGTGACCCAGAATGCCGTAGACATTGAGGAACGGGAAGACCCACATATCGAGACGCAGGTTTTCGGTTTCGCTACGTTCACGGGTATCACCGACACCGATATTGAACATATCATCCGGCAACTGCATGCCGCCGGCCTTAAGCCCGGTCAGCGAGATGCTGTCGACATCAATGTTCTGACGCATGTTCATGTAGCTGACGTTGACCCCGAACGGCAGCGGAATGGAGTAACCGCGCGCGCGCGCCTCGTCGCCCCAGATAGGGAACGTGCCGCTGTCGCTGGATGACGACTCTTCCGCGCTGCTGGTGCTCCCGGTACCGCCTGTTGCGTCAGCCGTCGGAGTTGTTGCGCCACAAGCTGCCCCAGAAATCAGCAGTAACGGGACCAGAGTTTGACTCCATTTCATCATCTTTTTTCTCATTTTTTACGCTTTGCCCCGCCTATAGCCCGGAGCCGACATTAAAATAGACCGCCTGATCACCCTCGCTAAAGGCGATATCTGCACCGGTATACAACCCATATTTACGGGCAATCAGGTAACGAAAACCGGTTCCCCAGGCCACTTCACTGGAACTGAATAAATCACTGTTATCATTCGCCGCGCTTCCCGCGCCGACAAAACCTTGCAGGATCCAGCGCGGCGTAACCTGCCATGCAAGCTGGGTTTGTACCGTGCCAACATAATCGCCCTGATAACGGTAACGCGAAATCCCCCGTAAATTGATATCGGGTCGCGTCATTGGCGGCAAATGCTGATCGCTGTTGCTCAGCGCCTGATAGTCACCGGCCAGTGCCAGCGTGAGTGTCGGGCTGAGCGGCAGAAAGTATTTACCGTCGAGAGTCAACTGATTGTAGCGGTAGTCGCCTCCCAGGAAAGAACTGTAAAACCGGTACTCCGCGCTTAATGACAGCCCTTTGTGAGGATAGAAAAAATTATCCGTTGTGTCATATTCCGCCATCAGGCCAACCGCAGACGAGGTACTTTCACTGCCGAACACGCGCTGCCAGGCCGCATTGATTAACTTATTGTTATCCGCAGAGATTTCGGTGCGGGCATAAATTTGCGTCACCCCCAGAAAGACCGGGGAATCGCCAACGCGAAACTGCAACCTTTGCAACGCGCCATAACCTTTGGTATTGGTGTTAATCGCGCGATTTTTGCCAAATCCCAGTACATCACCGCTGTAAATATCGAGATTAATATTGGCGTAACCTGCACCGACGAGGTAGCGGATATGATCGTTATTCCAGGTATGGCGATGCCCGGCACCCGCAAACCAGGTGCCGTTTCCCGTCGCCCCGCCGCCGAAGCCTGACATGTTCGGTGGAATAAAGTGATCGCCATCCATTGATCCTTTACCGTGTAAAAACAGACCAAATAGCCCCCCACCATAGCCAATCGCTGGTTCAGTTATCATCATCGGAACCGGTAAAAAACCATAAGGGTTATCGCGCAGATAATCGCTCATGTCGAACATGCCGTCCTGAGGGTCGAACATGCCCGCGGCAAAGCTGTGGATGCTGGTGAACAGCAGCCCCAGTGCTGCCAGTCTGCGCAGCATCATGCCTCCGGCCTGCCCGGCGGCGTCGCAGGGGCCGCGTACCAGTTCTCTTTCGCCACCATCACCGCGTCTTCCGGCTGCAGCACGAAGTTCGGCGACATAATCTGCACACCAAATTCGTTAAACACGTCCTGAATATTGCTGTGCAGCGCGTTACGCGCCACCGCCAGCGAAGTACCCGGCAGCAGTCGCACCTGAAGCTCGTAGGAGATGTACCAGTCCATCAGGCTGAGCTGACGCACCAGCGGCGCCTCGGCAGGATCGACGATACCGTCGGTACGACGGGCGGCCAGTTCCAGCATCGCGTGCACCTGTCGCCACGGCGTGTCATAGCCGATGGTAACGCCGGTCGTGAGGTTCACACCGCCGCCAGGGTTTTGCGCGCTGAGGTTGGTAATTTTGCCGCTGACCACTACCGCGTTGGGCACCGTGACGACGTAGTTTTCGCGAGTAATTATTTTGGTGGCCAGCAACCCGATTTCGCTGACCTGGCCTTCATTGTCTGCAATTCGGATAATGTCACCTTTGTGCAATGCGCGGGAGTAGATAAGCACCAGCCCGCTCATGGCATGGTTCATCACCCCCGCAGAGCCTAGCGTCAACATCAAACCGAAGAAGACGCTGATCCCTTTGAACGCCAGCGAGTTTGCGCCAGGCAGGAAGGGGTAGGCGGCTGAGAGAGCGAATAACCAGACCATCACCGAAATCAGCTTGCGTGTTGCGCCAACCGTTTCCGGATGTAAACCAGGGAGTTGCACTTTACCCGCCGCCACCTGGTTAAGTAAAACCTTCAATAATTTAATAATAAACGATGTAATTAGGAAGATAATCAAAACGATAAGCAAACCGGGCAGCGCTGAGGCAATCGACACCGTGATTTTTTGCAGCGCCCGATAAGTCCAGTCGCCGAGCGATTCTCCCCAGACACGCGTCCAGGGAAACAGGCTGAATGCCCAGCCGAGCCACAGGTACACCGCCACCAGTGACACCATGATCATCAGCAGGCCGTACAGCTTAGATTCAATCGCCCCTAAAAAACGTCGCCAGCTAATGGGAATAATGCCGCGCTTTTCCAGCAGCATCATCAGGTTATAGCGTCTTACCCAGCGCCAGGTGCGGTACGCGCCGTAGCATAAAAGTGCCACCGCCAACGCGCCTGCCACGGTTTTGAGCACCGCCAGCACCAGATATCCGGTGTTGTACTGGTCGCTTAACGCCGACCTTTGTAACTCCATTCGTGCCAGCACTCGCTGGGCCGCCTGATCGAGGGTTAAATCATCGCCCTCGTCGAGATCAGCCTGGCTCAGGAGCATGATAGGCTTTCCGTTCATCAGGAACAGACGCGCAGGCTGGTTATAACGGGTAATCGGTTCAATCGTCAGCGGTTTACTGACGTCATCGTGAGTGAATGCACGAAGCGTATTGCGAATGCGCAGGACGCGCTCTTCAGGGGTACTCAGCCCAAATGTGGCCTGCAACATGACGATCGGCTGGTGGAAAATGTAGACCGTCCGTGCCCGCTCCTGATCCGTGGGTTGCTGCCGGGGTTCAGCGGCGAATAACGGAAACGCCAGCAGCAGGGAAAGCCACGCCAGTAAAACATGCCGCATCCTGTTCATATTGAATACCCGCAAAAGTGAAAATTATCGTTATTATTCAGAGCATAAAAGCAAAAGGCTGGCCTGCTCTATTTTGAGCATAGACCAGCCTTAGGCTAATTCAAGACGCCTTAGAAACGGATTTTCATCCCCACCGAGGCGGACAAGTCTGCATCCACGTTGGTGTCGTCGCCGTTATCCCAGGTTTTGCCTACTTCGGTATATGCCTGCACATCATTAGTGACCGTCCACGTCGCACCCACTGCGGCTTCCGTCGCGCTAAACTGCTGGTTAGCCTTGAGGGTGGTCTTGCCGTGGCTGTTGGCGCCATTGCTGTAGGTCACCGCATCATCACCATCGGTCAGCTCTTTCCAGAAGTTCACCCGCACGTACGGTTTCACTTTACCCATGTTGGTATCGTAGTCCGCCGTCAGACGCGCACCGAGACGCCCAATCACCGCGCTGTCTGCATCAGTGCTGACATGGGTATCGACGCCATCGTTAAGGGTCACATCATCGAAGTTGCTCCACTGCCACACCAGCTGCGCCTGCGGTTCAAAGGCCCAGTTACTGTCACCAAGTTGCCATGGTTTACCCACTTCTACAGAGGCGGTCACCGTGTTGCCATTTGGATGGTAAGTATCAGAACTGCCTTCGCTTTTCAGGTCGACTGAATGGTAACCGTACTGCAACACATTATCAACATAGAAACCATTGGTATCGGTCCAGGTGGCATAGCCGCCAACGTAGGAGGAGAACGTTGAGTTGTATGCTGAACCGCCGCCCATACCGGTGTTACCGCTGACCGAACTGTCGAGGTCCATAAAGGTGGTGTAGATCCCGGAACGCCATTTGTCGTTCTGCCACAGATCGAAGCCAATCTGCATCCCGTCATACTGTGAATGGCTCTTACTGCTGGTGGCGTCGTCCAGATGCTGATCAACCGTTTTGGTCAGATAGCGCGCCCAGAAGCGCCCTTCCTGATCTTCCGGCACATCTGCACGCCACGGCTGCTCATCACCTACGCGCTGATGCAGCGTGCCGAGCACGAACAAATCAGCCTGACGAACGATCGATGGTAGGGTATCGAAGCCCGGCACTACCGGGCTGTAACCCGCGCGCAGGAACCAGTCTTCCCCGGCTCCGCTCGCATTCCCGGCATACAGCTGATACTGCCACGCCCCGGCGATCAGCTTGTCGCCGCCAATGTTAAAGGCATCTTTGGTGGTTTGTGCCGTGGTGGTTGCGCCATTTTTGGCTTCCACCACCATTATGCCGTCGCCGGTGGTCGGTTCACCGAGTTGGCTGACATCGATGTCCAGTCGGGTGGTACCGGTCGCAGTACCGCCGTTGATCACCAGTTTGTCCGCCACACCCGGGCTGTGCTGCTGGGCGGCGATTTTAATCGTGCCGTCCATCCCCACATAGTCGCCGTTGACGGTCAGCGTTGAGCCGACATTGCCGCCGCGCAGATTAACGGTGCCCTGGTTCACCAGGTTCGCTACCGTCTGGTTGCGCCCGCCGGTATCCAGGGTCGCGTTCTGGCTGACGATATGTGTTGAGTTGGCGCTGAAGCGCGAAATGCCACCTGCGATCAGAGTGCCATTTTCCACCAACGTGTAGCCGCTCCAGTTATTCAGACCGTTCAGATAGGTGGTGCCGCTACCGCGCTGGATAAAGTCACCGGTCCCGGTGATCACACCGTCGAGATCAACCGTGTTATTGCGGTTCACCACCAGCGTATCCAGGTTGAGAATATTACCGGCCACGCTACCTGTACCGCCACCGCTACCGAGCTGGAGGGTGCCGTTACGGATGGTGGTCAACCCGCTGTAGCTGCTGTCTTTGGTCAGCGTCAGGGTGCCGTCGCCCGCTTTGGTTAAGCCGCCACTGCCGCTGACAGCGGAGAGCAGAGAGACATCATTACCGTTGGTATCAATGGTGCCGCTGTTGTCGCCGACAGTCCACGCACGCGCAGTATCAAACGCCGCGCCGTAGCGGAAGGTCCCGCCGTTCAGCGTGATCCCGGTGTCCGCTGCGCCGAGATTCTGGTCGCCGCTGACCTGTAACACACCGCCGCTGACGGTGGTGCCCCCGCGATAACTGTTGTTGCCATTCAGCACCAGCGTACCGACGTCAGTTTTGTCAATGCCGCCGCTGCCGGTGATTTGCGAATTGATGGTCGCGGTGTAGAGTCTGCCAAGCGCGGTACCGTCGCCGACGCGGATCACCGTATCGGCGGTGTTGGTGGTGATCACCCCGTCGTTAATCACATAGCCGTTGGTAGTGAACTGCGCACCGCTGATGAGCACATCGCCGAGGCTGTTATCGACGGTGACATTGCCTTTTCTACCGCTGAATACGGCAAATGCGCCGTCGCTGAACGGGGCGTTAATCGCACCATCCGGGTCAGTCTGGTCGGTACTCCAGTTATCGTTGCCGCCGCTGTTTTGCCAGACGCCGTCGCCACCGTCAATTTTGCCGTTGTTTTTCAGCCCGCCATTAGGCCCCCCCGTACCATCCCAGAAGTTGAGTACCAGACCCGAGGTGTTAACGAGGTTGACCTGATTCGCTACTGAGGTTTGCACGTACAGCTGGCTTGCCGCATCCGGTACGGTACCGAACTGCAGACCGTTGTTGATGAGATTGCCGCTGTAGTTGATGACGCGATACACGCCGACATCGAACTTGCCGCCAGGGGTCTGGGCGATGTTGAGCTTGCCATCAAGGGTCAGATCGCCGTTGACCACCAGCAGATCGTTGAGCGGATCTTGCTCATCCTGCACATTGGATTTACCGAACTGGAAATCGAGCTGCGCGTTATTGGCGAGCGTCAGATTGTTCATCGTCAGGATCCCGACGCTGCTCAGATCTTTACCCGGTGCCAGATGACCGTTGTCTGCCACGCTGACGTTGGCGCCAAGTATCCCTTCCCCGCCCAGCGTCGCGTTGCTGGCCACGCTGGTGGCGCCAGTGGCCGCGCTCTGGTCACCGTTAATCAGCAGCACGCCGTTCATCACTGATGTCGCACCGGTGAAGGTGTTGTCGGCAGTCAGCGTCAGAATGCCGGTGCCCACTTTCTCCAGCCCGCCGCCGACGCCGGAAATCAGGCCGCTGATGGTGTCGTTAAGGTTGAGATTGCCCTCGCTCAGGGTCTTGCTGCCCAGGTTAACGGTACCCTCGCCGGAAAGTGAACCGATTGAGGTCTTGTTGCTTGCATCCGCCAGCGTCACATTCGCGCCGCTCTGGTTGGCAATCGTTGCGTTAGCCGCCTGTGCATTGCCGGAAAACGCCACCATGCCGCTGTTGGTGGTGACGCTGGTGCCGCCATGGGCACTGTCGGACATCAACATTTGTGAATCGGCATCGACGTTAATCTTCGCGCTGCCTGCATTACTGCTACCGGTGAAGCTGGCGATGCCGCCGGTCAGGCCGATGGTGCTCGATTCGGCAGTAGCGCCGTTGTTAAACGCCAGGGTCGAATTATTGACATCAAAGGTGTGTGACTGCGCGCTGGCGTCGTTGTTGAAATTAACCACTGCCTCATCGGTCAACGACACGGTGCTGTCCTGTTTACCGAATGCGCCCGTGGTATTTGCGTTAACCGTCAGCGTACCGGTGCCGTTTTTGCCGGTAATGGTGGTATCACCTTTGTAGGTGTTGGCGGTGTTCAGTTCGAGGATGCCGTCGCCACTGTCTGAGCTATCCACCACTGCCAGCGAACCATCGCCACCGATAACGCCCGTTGGGGTGAAAGTATGACCGTAGGTGTCAAAGGTGCCGCCCGCTGCGCCATCCAGGAAGACCAAGCGATTGGTCGTGAAATCATCCCCTGCCTGGAATGTCGCCCCATTCCTCAACGTCAGTGACGTCCCGGCGTTACCCAGACTACTGTCTTTTGATGCTTGTAATGTGCCGTTCCAGACTTCGATCCCTCCGGAAATCACATTGTCGCCGTTAAGGATCAGGCGACCCGGATCGGTTTTTAATAAACGCACAACACCTGCGTCGAGTTCATCCTGTACCAGGTCCGCATTGATGGTCGTCGTGATATCCGCGTCGCTATCTCCGGCGTTCCCGGAACCAACCCTGATGATAAAGAAACTATCCGCCCTGGTTTCACCCTCAGTAGCCCAGTTATTTTGTGGCACGGGTACAGCCTGAGGGAAGGCATCTGTTACCGTACTAATAAAGTGTAATTGCGAATGATCGTTAAGCTGCTGAACAACATAGCCGTCCGTCAAAAACTGCATTCCGGACGTGATCACTCGTCCCTGATCGTCGTTTAGTGTGACAATCCCTTTTTGTCCCTGGAATATGGCAAAAGCGGTTTCATCCCAGGGAGCATTACCTTCACCAGTAGAGACCGTCCAGTTATTGGTTGGCGTATTTCTGGTTGAACGCCAGGTCCCGTCACCACCGTTTACTTGTTCATTATCGTGTTCACCAGTGTCATCCCCATCCCAGAACTGCAATACAGAGGCGGGATCAACGTAGTTGAGGATCAAGTTGACCTGATTCGCAACAGCTGTCTGTACACTATATTTCGCTCCGGAATCATATGGAGGAAGAGAGACGATATTTAATGTATTGTCCGTTAACTGTCCATCATAATTGAACAGACGATAGACACCCGGCAGGAATGCGCCATCAGGACTCAACGTGACGTTCAGATCGCCATCCAGGGCCAAATTACCCTTGACGTGAACCAGGTCGTTAAGCGCACCGCCAGGCTGATAAACCTCACCTAACTGGAACTGGCTATCCGTATCTCCCGCCAGGGTCATGTTGCCATTGACTGTCAGGGTACCAACGCCACTTTGGTGACTCTCATCCCCTGGGCGTAACACAGTTCCAGAGTTAAATAGCACATCGCCACCAATCGTGCCGTAACCGCCAAGCGTTGCGCCGCTGGCGACAGTGGTATCACCGGATGCGTCGCGCTGATCACCGTTGACCAGCAACGTGCCCCCGTTGACCTGGGTTACGCCCTGATAAGTATTGGTACCGCTTAACCGCGTGGTGCCGCTGCCGGTCTGGTAGAACGCACCGGTTCCGCTGATAGCGCCGCCCAGATTAACCGTATCGGACTGATTGATGTTCAGCACGCCGTTATCGGTGATATTGGTCTGCG
Organism: Scandinavium hiltneri; assembly: GCF_024764835.1. GTDB lineage: Bacteria > Pseudomonadota > Gammaproteobacteria > Enterobacterales > Enterobacteriaceae > Scandinavium > Scandinavium hiltneri. The sequence goes on from NZ_JALIGE010000076.1 coordinate 820,625, forward strand.
CGGACAAGGCACCCGGCGCGCCGCCATCGCCGAGTTGCAGCGTGCCGCCATTGTCGATCAGTGTATTGCCGGTATAGGTATTTTCGCCGGTCAGAATGGTGGTTCCACCACCTGCACGTTCCAGCCCGCCGGTGCCGCTGATAATGCCGGAATAGGTTTGTGTAGCGAAAAGGCCATCAAACACCAGCAGGCTGTCTGCGCCGTCGGTGCTGACGTTATAGTTGCGAATGCTGGCAAACTGCGGATCTATGACATTGTCACCGCTGCGCAGAGTCCCTCCGCCGGTAACCTGAATCAGTGGCGTGCCGGAAAGTTGCAGATTATCCACCACACGTACGTCAGCAGAGGTGCCGGTCACTGCCAGCGTGCTCCAGCCGGTACCGATGTTAGTGGCGGTGGCGACATCATCCGCAGTCAGCGACCCGATCAGCGCGGGATCCGTTAACGCGTGCGTATTGGTGAAAGTCAGTGTGCTGTTGCTGCCGCCTTCGCTGAGAATGTGGCGCGTAGAGGTGAGATCAACATCGCCAATGTTGGCGCTGTCATTGCCGTCTGCGCCGGTGAAATCCACCGCGCCATCGAGCGTTCCGCTGTCCCAGGTGAAGGTATCTGTGCCGGAACCCAGATTAATCAGTCCGGTGGTGGCCTGCGCGCCGGAAAGTGTGACGCTGTCGTTGCCACTACCGGTCAGCAACGCCGTTGCGGTATTGCTGGCGGCACTGAGCGTGCCCTGATTGGTGACGCTATTGCTGGCCGTGCCGCTGGCGTCAATCACTACAGAGTACGGGCTGGCGTCGGTAATCTTTCCGGTATTAAGAATGGTGCGGTTCGCCGCCGTGCCGTTGATGCGGATTAAGGCCAGCGGGTTGATCGCACCGGTGGCATTGATCGTGCCGTTGTTGGTGAACGCGCCCGCATTGGTGGCAAGAATACTGGTGTTGGTGTTGCTGCTGGTCTGAATGTTGCCATTATTGGTGACCGCGCTGGCATCCACCGCCGATATCGCCGCCCCGCCGGTCGCGACCATGGTGATATCGGCACCGGAGGTGACGCTGCCGTCGGTTTTGGCCAGGATCCCGTTGCCGTTCGCGCCGGTCACGCCGGTCACATCAATGGTATAACCGGTGCCGATAGTCAGATTACCGGTGGTATTGCTACCGTCGGCCTGTTCAAACGCAAAGCCTGCACCGCTGCCGGACACGATCAGTTGGTTGCCGGAACCCTCGGCATCGAAGGTCACGGCGGTGCGAATTGCCGGGCCATCAGCCGCATTAATCGTCACGTCTGTCAGGTTAATGTTCGAGGTATCGGCCTTGTTGTTGATCCCCGCGCCACTACCGCTGATATCAATTTGCGTATTGCTGGCCGTCAGTGAGGCAGACCCCAAATCCATCAGGATCCCGTCTGCGCCATTGCTGGCAGTGATGTGGTTATTGGTGCCGCTGATCGCCAGAGACGCGCCGTCATTGACCAGTTGCACCGCCGCCAGCCCGCCATTGGCTGTCACATTACCGAGCTGCGTGACCTGCGCACCTGCGCCCTGAACTTTCACCCCGACGTTATTGCTGCCTGCCGCGCCGGTCACCGTGATATCACGCAGATTGCTCAGCGTACCTTTGTCCTGAATGTACACGCCGATATTGTTGGTGCCGCTTACGTCGATCGGCGCGTTGTTATTGGCAATACCGCCGTCGTGCAGGTAAATCCCGATATTGTTGCTGCCTGCCAGGCTGGTGCCGTCACTTTCGATATCGATCTTACCCAGCCAGGAAATATCATAGCCTTTGATGCCGCTCTGGCTGGCGGTCGTACCGATATCCGCTTTTGAAAGCACGTTGGTCGCCAGCGCATCCGCACCGGCACCTTTGGTGCCCTCAATGGTATAGTTGCGACCATCAACCACCACAGCGGTGGCGTCGTTATGTTCCAGCAAAATGCCGCCGTTATTGATGGTGCCGGTCGCGCCGCCGGTGATTTTCACCCCGACCGCATTCTCCCCGCCGACGTGGATCGTCGCTAGTCCGGTATTCAGCGTGGTCAGCGAATCATCGCCACCGCCCGGCTGACCGTCTGCGCCGGTATCCAGACCGTTGGCAAATACGCCGGTTGAACCGGTACCGGTCACTGTCAGTACATACGGCCCTGCGCCGCCCGAACTGCCGTCAAACTGCGCGCCATGGTCGATAGCAAACAGGATCGATCCCGCCTGGTCATTGTCATCGATGGTGGCGCTGCCCAGATTGATTTTGGCGGCTTCACCGTAGGCGTAATAGCCAATCTGGTTGGTGTTGCCAAAATTAAGTACCGCATTAGCCCCCACGTTAATGGTCGCTGAACCGCGCGCATGGGCGCCTATCGCCCCGGCGGACAGCAGATTTATCGAAGAATCGACGTCCGCAGTGGCCTGAAAACCGTTCAGCCCTTCGGCATACACGGCATAGTTACGGTAGGTAAACGGGTTATTATCGCTGCCGCCGCGATCCCCGTCGGCACCGACAGTAATCGCCCCATCGATGGTGGAATTCACCGACGCGGCGGCAGTTCTCGCCAGCAAATTGATCGCCACGTTATTATCACCGAACACGCGGATGGCGCCGGTATTGGTGACGTTGCTGGTGTCGATAGCTGAGAGCCCGTCGTTCTGCGCTGCCGCACCGTTTACACCGAGCACCCCGAGCACGTTAATAGTGCCAGTGTTAAGTACCGCACCGGTGCCGCCATTAACCAGTATCCCCACCGCATTTCGCGTTTGCGCGCCCAGGGTGATGGTTCCGTTGTTGGTCACCGCGCCGGTGCTGCTGGTGCGAATAGCGGCGGACTGTACCGCACCGCCGATCATACTGGTCGGAGCCGCAGGCGTAGTCGCCGTAATCGGGGTAGTCCCGACATAAATATTGCCGCCTGCGGTGTTGATGAACGTGGCCGCGCCGGAGATATCCGCGCCGTAACCACTGGCGCGTCCGTCAGTATTGTGAGTATTGCCGGTGACAGCGACGGTGCCGCTGTTGGTCGCCGCAGTGGTGCCCTGCGCCTGAATGCCGGTCGCGCCATCAGTAGTGCCGTCGGTCAGCGCAACGTTGATAAAGCCTAAGTTAGACAGCTGACTGGCACCCAGCCCCTGCATGGCAATCGTGCCCTGGTTGCTGACATTCTGGTTGGTGCCGTCTTTTTCGAGGAACAACCCGGCATTAATCGTGCTGTTGTTGGTGTTGGTGGCCGTTGCATCGGTCGCCATCATGCCCACACCTGCCGGGCTTGAGCCGCTGCTGCGCCAGATGTTGATATTGCCATCGTTGGTAAGCACCGCGCCGTTGTCACCGCGCATGACTGCCGTTGCGCCGTCCACCGCCAGGCTGCCGGTACTGGTCACGGTGCCGGTGGCGTTAGCGCCTGTGGCATAAATCACGTTCAGGCTGCCGGTGCCCAGCGTGGCATTGTTGTTATGGGCCAGCATGTTGTCCCAGACGTGATAGGTCAGATCAACGCGGTTCTGTTGTTCGGCACTGAGCAGGCTCTGAATAATCGCGTTATAGGTATTTTGCGCGATGACCGGAGAATCTATCACTGCCCCGCCATTTTCCGGCGGTAATGTCACCCCGCCGGTCAGCCACAGCTGAACCTGGCTGTTTTCGCGGCTGGTTCCCAGCAGGAAATTGTTCACCGTGGCGATATCCGCCGCCGAATTAATGGTGAAGGTTCGGGAACCGGCCTGCACAACCTGCCCGCGGTCCAGCACGTAGTTAGGCAAGGTGATTGAATCGTTATACTGCGAACTGACCGCCGTTTCTTTTTGCAGATCCCCGGAGATCACTGCCGCTGGCGCAAAATGCACGTAGTTATCGGATTGCCATTTAACAGCGCTCGCAGCTGTACCACTGCCATCCGCTTTCGCCAGCGTCGAATTTTTCGCCAGCAGATCGATAGTGTTCGCAGCCGCCGAAATCGGTGTGGTGCCGTTAGTATCAGCACCGACATTAATATTGGCGGTGCCGCCCACAGCCGCCACGCTGGCGATGCCGAAGTTGTTGTAGATATGAAATGAGTTCGCGTCATACACATTCAGCGGCAGATCGCCGACCAGCGAGGTGCCCGGCGCAGAAAACGTCGAAGAGTCATAGACTTTAATGACGGCGTAACTGCCATCCAACCCCGGCACCACTACGTTCAGTTCCTGATTTTGCTGCGGGGTAGCTTCGTTGGTTGAATAGCTGAAGGTATCGATATTGGCCGAAGTGATCGGTGTGACCAGATTATTATTATTAGAATCCGTCGCCTGTATCATGGTGATCCGCCCCGGATCTGCGTCCGCGCCGGTGCTGTCGATCAGACCGTTGCGCACCAGCAACTGCGTGGCATTGCCATTCGTACCTGCGGTTATCGTCGGGATCGGCCCCAAAATATTGAGCGTCGTGCCGGCGGCGTAATGTGTTGCAGTGCCAGTATCGCCGTCAATGGTAAAAGCAAAACCGGTTTCCCGCGGTGCATCGTAATTCGCCAGCACCGGGAAATTATACGTCGGATAGACATCTGCCCAGTTCACATCATCCGCCAGCGCGGGCGCCGCCGTTAAAGCCAGTGCCAGAGACGCCGCGAGTTTTGTCCGTCCTGCTCCTTTGCGATGCCCTTTGGTCGTTTCAGGCGCGGCAACCCACGCAGACCTGATTTCACTCCACACCAGACGATAAATTCTGTTCATACGCATTCCATTAAAATCAAGACGTTAAAAAAAACGAACGAATGACGGGCTAAAAAAATAGATCTTACTTTTTGTAAAAGTAGTACAAGTTTGGTTATTCAACCTTGTAAGTCATGAAAAAATATATCATTTAGTTACATTTAAGTTAAGTCTTGGTTATCTGACTGAATCGTCTGAAGAAAGGAAAATGCAGGCGGATTTGAGCAGCAGCGTGTGATCCACTATCATCAGGCACAAGAAAATCAGGAGTCAGGCCATGGATATCAAGCACAGTACCGGGGAAGTGGCGATCGCCAGCGTGAAAGGATATCTCTGGTTTTTGTGCCTGAACGTTATTTTTGCCGGTTGGCTGGTGATGCGGATTTTTGGCGGCGCAAGCATCCCCCACGAAGCCGATAATTATGCGCCCTCGCTTTACATCATCATCGCCTTCTCATTACTCAACCTCATCATCACCCTGACGATACACGACAGGATTAACGAAGGGTGGTACCAACGCTGCCTGCCGGTTATCGCCCTGATTTTCGGACTGTTGTGGTCGGCTATCTTCTTTACTATGTTGACCGATTTTTACCAGCCGACCATTACGATGGTGATTCTGGTGATGATCCTGCTGCCTGCCACGATAACCTTTTACATATCAGGGTTACTGTTAACGCTTTTTAGCGCGCCCATTATTATCGCCCTGATTTATGGCGAGATCCTGACGCCCGTGAAGTTCACCCTGTTACAGAGCGTTGGCGCGGTGATTATTCTGGCGGTGGTGCTGTCGGCACGCTATATCCTGCTGGAATCCTATTTACGCACCCAACGCAGCGAGTATGAAAAAAACCTGCTGATCAAGAAGTTACTCAGACTCGCCAACTACGATACCCTCACCGGCCTGTATAACCGGCACAGCCTGGGCGAGTATTTTTCCCGCAGCACGCGTTCGCTTGCGCAGGGCAAAAAATCGCTATTTCTGATTGTGCTGGATATCGATTTTTTCAAGCAATACAACGATCTTTACGGTCACGTTGAAGGTGATAAATGCCTGATTCGGGTCTCGCGCTGCATTGAACAGTCGCTGCGCAAAGACACCGATGCCGCCTTCCGTTTTGGCGGGGAGGAGTTTGTGGTAATGGCGACCTGCGACGGACCGGGCAGCGCGCTCAGCATCGCTAAGCGTATCCAGCATGCGCTGGCTGAAGCGCGTATTCCGCACAAAGGCTCGACGGTTTCACCGCGCGTGACGATGAGTCTGGGTGTGGCGCGATGGCACCCCGGCATGACGATGGAAGCCCTACTGGAATTTGCCGATAAGCAGCTTTATCAAGCCAAGCGTGACGGACGAAACCGGATCTGCTGGGAGCGTCAGAAGCGGGAATAACGCGCTAACATCAATTCATCGCCAAAAAAAGTCCTTCTGGCACCCGGGAATTGCAGGTTCTCGGGCTCCCCCCACCTTCTTTTCTGCACAAAAAAATGTAAGACTCCATCGCTATCGGAATGATTTTGTGCAGAAAAGCATATCTTCGTAAGCATTTATTTTTGCATCAAACACAAGTTTGCAATTCGTTAGCCTTAACTATACTGAACAAGACCTTAACAAACGGAGTTCCTTTCAATGTTTAAACATGTCCCTTTCAAGCGGACGATGCTGGCCAGCATGCTGACACTGGCTTCTGGCGCAGTAACGTCTGCTTATGCCGCGCCCGCGACAGCCTCGCCAAAACAAGATTCAGCCAAACCGAACATTGTTGTCATTTTTGGTGACGATATCGGTTACTGGAACCTGAGTACCTACAACCAGGGTACGATGGGTTATGACACCCCGAACATCGACAGCATTGCTGCTCAGGGTGCAAAATTCACCTCTTACTACGCTGAACAAAGTTCTACTGCGGGTCGTTCTGCGTTCATCACCGGCCAGATGCCATTCCGTACCGGGTTGAGTAAAGTCGGTATGCCTGGTGCGCCACAGGGAATGCAAAAAGAAGATCCGACCATCGCCAACGTTCTGAAACAACTGGGTTATGCCACCGGTCAGTTCGGTAAAAACCACCTTGGTGACCGTGATGACATGCTACCTACCGCACACGGTTTCGATGAGTTCCTCGGTAACCTGTATCACCTGAATGCTGAAGAAGAGCCAGAGAACCCGGACTATCCGAAAGATCCGGCCTTCCGTAAAGAATTTGGTCCACGTGGCGTAATTAAGAGCAGCGCCGACGGCAAAATTGAAGATACCGGTCCGTTAACTGTTAAGCGTATGGGCACCGTTGACGAAGAAACGTTAGCGGCAAACAACGACTTTATGGAACGTCAGGTTAAGGCCAACAAGCCGTTCTTCACCTGGTTCAACACCACCCGTATGCACAATAAAACCCACCTGAAAGACGCCAGCATTGGCGTTACCGGTCTGGGTACCTATGCTGACGGTATGGTTGAACACGACAAAATGATCGGTGAAGTGCTGAAGAAGATTAAAGATCTCGGCATTGAAGATAACACCATCGTTATCTACACAACCGACAACGGCCCGATGACCGCTACCTGGCCAGATGCGGGCGAAACCCCGTTCCGTGGTGAGAAAAACACCGGCTGGGAAGGCGGTTTCCGTGTACCAGCAATGATCCGTTGGCCGGGCCACATCAAGCCAGGCACCATCGTGAAGGACATGTTTGCAAGCTACGACTGGTTCCCGACACTGGTTGCAGCCGCAGGCGATGCCAACATCAAACAAGAACTGCTGAAGGGTTACAAAACCCCATCCATCACCTACAAAGTGCATCTGGATGGTTACAACCAGCTCGACTTCCTGCAGGGTAAAGGCGAAGATCAGCGTAAAGAGTTCTTCTACTGGAGTGATGACGGCGACCTGCTGGCGATGCGTTATGGTCGCTGGAAAGCGCACTTCATGATCCAGGAGCACGAAGGTCTGGATCTGTGGCGTTATCCGTTCACCAAACTGCGTGCACCTCTGCTGTTCGATCTGGAAGTGGATCCGCTGGAGAAAGGCGACAAAGGCATGGGCTATCAGAGCTGGTTCTACGACCGTATGTTCCTGATGGGCGGCGCGCAGAAATACGCGAAAGAAATGCTGGCAACCTTTAAAGAGTTCCCACCACGTCAGAAACCTGGCTCATTCACCATCTCTGATGCGTCAGCGATGCTGGAGCAAGGCTCTACTATCAACAAATAAAGTTGATATATTGAGGCATTGAACCTCATGCTCAGAGCGGGTTGCGATTGCAATCCGCTCTGCATTTTGAACTATGCTCATTGTGCGCTTTGTCGGTTATGACACCTTAGGGGTTTGCTATGAAGTACAGCACCACACTACCTGTAAAAGCATTACCGTCTGCGGAAAAATATGACGGCAAAGGTCCAGAGTACAAGCGCCGCTTCCACGTGATGGCCAAGCCCTCCGGCTCCACCTGCAATCTCGACTGCACCTACTGTTTCTACCTGTCTAAAGAACAATTACTCCATCAGGACAGACACACCGGGATGAGCGATGAAGTGCTGGAAAACTTCATTCGTCAATACATTGACGGACAGGATGGCGATCAGGTTGTCTTCTCCTGGCAGGGCGGCGAACCGACCCTGATGGGACTCGAATTTTTCGAAAAAGTGGTCGCATTCCAGAAGCAGTACAAAAAACCTGGCCAGCAGATTGAAAACGATTTGCAGACCAACGGCGTACTGATCAACGACAAATGGGCTGCGTTCCTCAAAGAACATAAGTTTCTGGTGGGCATCTCGATTGATGGCCCACGAGAATTGCACGACCGCTATCGCGTCACGCGTAGCGGCAAACCGACCTTCGATAAAGTGATGGAAGGCGTCGACGCGCTTAAGCGTCACGGCGTACCGTTCAACGCACTGGTGACCGTCAACCGCACCAACGCCCGCTTCCCGCTGGAAGTGTATCGCTTCATGACCCGCGAACTGGGTGCGACCTACGTGCAGTTCAATCCGTGTGTCGAACCCGTCGATTTCAAAAGCACCGCGCCACAGTTCTGGCAGGACGATTCCATTCCGATTACCGGCAGCCGTCGCGCGCGACCGGGTGATTTAGACTCCATCGTCACCGACTGGTCTGTCGATCCCGAAGACTGGGGCACCTTCCTGATTGCGGTGTTCGAAGAGTGGGTTAATAACGATTTAGGCCGTGTGCAGGTGAATCTGTTTGAAACTGCCGTGGCGCAGAGCATGGGGATGCCAGCGCAGATTTGCACCGCCTCCGAGTTCTGCGGCAAGGGCCTCGCTATCGAAAAAAATGGCGACATTTTCTCCTGCGACCATTACGTCTATCCGGAATATCAGATAGGCAATATCGAGAACAGCAAACTGGCGCACCTCGCGTTCTCCGAACGTCAGCAGGCTTTTGGCATGGGCAAAAAAGACACCCTGCCGAAATATTGCAAAGCGTGCCCTTACCTCAAACTGTGCTGGGGCGAATGCCCGAAAAACCGGCTGGTGCGGACCCCCGACGGCGAGCTGGGTCTGAACTATCTGTGCCCAGGCATCAAAGCCTTCTTTAACTATGCTGAGCCAATTCTGGTTGGGATCGCCACGCTACTGAAACGTGATTTTGCAGGAGTGAAAAAATGAATAGCAGGGAAAAACTGCTTCAGTTAGAACACCGTATGAACACCCAGGTTCTGGGCCAGGAAGAGCTGGTGCGGATGCTGATTATCGCCCTGCTCTGCGACGGGCATGTGCTGCTCGAAGGCCTGCCAGGCCTGGCGAAAACCCGCGCGGTGCGCGAGCTGGCGCGCCACGTTGAAGGCGAATTCCGCCGTATTCAGTTCACGCCTGACCTGCTGCCATCAGACATTACCGGCAGCGAAATTTATCAGCAGAACGCCACCCGCGAAGAGGACCAGTTCCGCTTCCGTCCAGGGCCGGTGTTCGGCAACGTTATTCTTGCCGATGAAATCAACCGTGCGTCTGCCCGCGTGCAATCGGCGCTGCTCGAAGCGATGGAAGAACGCCACGTGACCGTCGCCGGGAAAACCTGGCCGCTGCCGGGCGTCTTCATGGTGCTCGCCACGCAGAACCCGGTGGATCAGGAAGGGACCTGGCCGCTGCCGGAAGCACAGCTCGACCGCTTCCTGATGAAAGTTCTCGTCGATTACCCGTCGAAAGAGAACGAGCAGAAAGTGATGCAGATGGTTCGCGCCGAACAGCAGGCCAAATATCAGGCCCTGGCAAAAAGCGATACCGCCCCGCAGGATGAAAATCTGACCCTTTCGCAGCAGGAAATTACCGCCAGCTGGCAGGAGATTTCCGCCGTGTACGTGGCGCCTGCGATTGAGGAGTACATCGTCAATCTGATTGAAGCGACCCGTTATCCGCAGAACGTCAGCGACACGCTGGCAAGCTACATCCACATCGGCGTCAGCCCACGTGGCTCACTGGCGCTTGACCGCTGTGCCCGCGCGCAGGCGTGGCTCGAAGGCCGCGATGCAGTGCTGCCGGAAGACGTGCGCCGCATCGCGCCGGCGGTTATCCGTCATCGCCTGATGCTGAGCTACCAGGCCAGTGCTGATAACTGCAGCGCCGATGACGTGGTGAAAATGCTGCTCGACGCCGTGGTGGCGTAATGGACAGCCGCCTCAGTGTCGACCGTGAGACGCTGCTTGCGCTGGTCAACGACGCGCGTCTGATTGCCAATCCGCCGGGGCAAATTCCGCCGGGCGCGCTGGCAGGTGAACGCACCTCAAAACAGCAGGGACGCGGGCTGAATTTTGACAGCCTGCGCCGCTATCAGCCGGGCGACGACGTGCGCCTGATTGACTGGCAAGCGACGGCCCGCCTGCGTCAGCCGTGGATCAGACTGTACAATGAAGAGCGCGAGCGCCCGGTGTTTTTGCTGGTCGATCAGCGACTCGATATGTTCTTCGCCACCCGCGGACAGACCAAATCCGTCGCCGCGGCAAAAACCGCGGCACTGCTTGCCTGGCGCAGCTGGCATGACGGCGACCGGGTCGGCAGCCTGGTGTTTAATGACACCGACTTGGCGCTGCAAAAATGCCGTCCTCCGCGTACCAGTCTGAATACGATCCTCGATACGTTACAGCACTACAACCAGCTGCTGCCGGAACAGTATCCGACCGAACCCGTCGCCACTGTCTCACTTGCCGATGCGCTCCTGCGTGCCAACGGAGCTATCCCCAACGGCGCATGGGTAGCAGTGCTCAGCGATTTCCACGATCTGGACCACAACTGCGACGCCCTGCTTGCCGGGCTGCGCCGTCGCTGCGAAGTCAGCGCCTTTGTGGTACTGGATGATTTGCACAAGCGCCTGCCCTCTTCGGGCTCACTGGCAGCCACCTGGCAAGGGCGCGACGCAGCGTTTACGCTCACCTCCGGGTTAAAGGCGGATATTGAGCAAAGCACCACCGCGCGTCTTGCCCGCCAGCAAAGCCGCCTGACGCGGCTCGGCATTCGCGTGAATCATCTGGTGGTCACTCAGGATCTGATTAAGCAGTTACAAAAAGGTATCTGAATGCTCGAGAAAGGATTTACCGTGCCCGCGCTCTCGCAGCCGGCGCTACCTCCCTCTCCCTCCTGGCTCCCCCTGCCGCCGGGCTGGCTGGTCCTGGGTGCCCTGCTGTTTGCGGTCCTCATCGTTTATCTGTTTTTCTACTGTGCCCGCTACCGTCGCAATCGTTGGCGCCGCGAAGCGCTGTCCGTTTTGCCCGCATCACACAGCGTCGACGACTGGCTGAATCTGATTAAACAGGTGCAGCTGGTTCACCAGCCGCGCGCGACGGTCAGCAACTGGCTGACCGCAGAAGCGTTGTTACAGCAGGTTCCTCTTGAAAACGGATTGCGAGAGCAAATGTGTGCCAAATATTGCCAAAGAGATAACCGGCTTGCGGACGATGATGAATCACGGCTGCGCCACCAGCTGGCACAATGGCTGAAGGAGCTACCCGATGTCTGAGCTATTTTCACGGATTGATTTTGCCTGGCCGTGGGCGTGGCTTTTGCTGCTGTTGCCGCTGCTCAGCCGCTATCTGCTGTCGCAGGACAAACAGCAAAAAGAGCACGTTCGTGTGCCGTTTTTGCCTAATCTCATCGATGAACTGAAACTCGACAGCCAACCGGTACGTGACGGTTGGCTACGCGGGACGATGTTCTGGCTGGTGTGGGCGCTGCTGGTTTGCGCCCTGACTCGTCCGGAATACCTCACGCCGCCGCAGCACATTCAGAAGCCGATGCGCGACATGGTACTGATCCTCGACGTTTCCGGTTCGATGCAAAAGAACGACGTCGAAGGCGGCATCACGCGTTTGCAGGCGGTTCAGGCGTCGGTGCGTAAATTCGTGGCGGCGCGTAAATCTGACCGCATCGGGATGGTGATTTTTGCCAGCAGCGCCTGGCCGTTCGCGCCGGTGAGTGAAGATAAGCAGGCGCTGAACATGCGTATTAATCAGCTCGCACCGGGGATGATCGGCCAACAAACAGCGATTGGCGATGCCCTTGGCGTGGCGGTGAAAGTGCTCGATTCCGGCACCGATAAAGAGGCCAGTAAACTCGCCATTCTGCTGACCGATGGCAACGATACCGCGTCGCAGCTTTCGCCGGATCTCGCCGCGCAACTGGCAGCCTCACACCACGTTCAGGTGCATACCATCGCCTTTGGCGACACGCACAGCGTCGGGGAAGATAAAGTCGACCTGCCGCTGTTGCAGCACATCGCCCAAACAACCGGCGGAAAATCGTGGACCGCCGCCAACTCCGGTGCAGCGCTCGACAGCGTCTGGAAAGAGATTGACGCCATCACGCCGGTACAAGTGAAAAGCATCGGCTGGTCGTGGCATCTGCCGCTGTTTGCCTGGCCGCTCGGGGCCGCCATGCTGCTGCTGCTCCTGCTGGCCCTGGCGCGGCTTATCAGGGAGAAACGGTCATGAGTGACTTCCACTTTATCTACCCGTGGCGTCTGCTGGGGCTGATTGTTGCCGCCCTGCTGGCATTTCTGCCCTTCGCCGGGGCCAGCGCCTGGCAGCGTATCATGGACAAACCGTTCGCTAATGCGCTGATTATCGGGCGCTCAAAACGACTGACCCAGGTACTGCCGTGGCTGTTCGCCCTCGGGGTGATTGCCCTCGCCGGGCCGACCTGGGAGCGTGAGTTTCCCGCGGCCCTGACCCCGGAAAGTAACGTGATGGTGGTCATGCAGCAGGACCTGGCAATGTACGCTCAGGACCTGGCACCCAGCCGTAACGAACGAATGCAAAGCAAAATCAGCAGCCTGATGGATAACGCACCCGGCGCACGATACGGTCTGGTGGTGTACAGCAATCAGGCATTTGTTACCACGCCGTTGACCCAGGATCCGCAGTTCTTCTCGCTGTTCCTGCATGCGCAAAACCCATCACTGATGCCGGAAGGCTCTGGTTCTGGGCTGAAGGCCGCCGTTGAACTGGCTATCAAAAACAGCCCGGCCTCGCCGCGTAGCCTGATTCTGGTGGCGGATACGCTAACGGACGCCGACGTGGCCTACCTCGAAAAACTCAACGCTCCGATTCAGATTTGGGTGCCGGGTACCGCCGCGGGCGGCGCGTTACCGGAAAAATATACCAGCCGTGGGATCGACACCCGACTCAACGTTGAGCGTTTCAGTACGGTGCGCGAGGCCGGTATTCCGGTCACGCTGGTCACCGCCGATGACAGCGATTTACAGGTGGTGCAGAGCCATATTCAGCAGTCGGTCACCCAACAAAACAACGCCCGCAGCGACCTGCACTGGAAAAACAGCGGCTGGCTGCTGGCGATCCCGATGCTGGTGCTGCTGTTCTTCTGGCGTCGCCAGCTGATTTGCATCGCACTGGTGATGCCGATGATGTTCTGGTCTTCCCACAGTGACGCCGCCTGGCTCGACGCGTGGGTCAGCCCGGACGTGCAGGGTCAGCACGCGTTTGAGAAAGGCGACTACCAAAAAGCTGCCGAACACTTCCGCGATCCGCTGTGGCAAGGCATCGCCTGGTATAACGCCGGAAACTTTACCGCGGCGGTGGGCGCATTCCGCCGCGCGCCGCAAACGCCGGAAACCCTGTTGTGGACCGGCAATAGCCTTGCGCAACAGAAGCAGTGGCAGCCTGCGCTGGACACCTACGATCAGGCGCTGAGCCTGCGCCCGGACTGGAAAATGGCGCTGGAAAACCGCGAAAAAGTGTCGCACATCGTCATGCAACTGCGGCTGAAACAGCGCGAGGCTGAGCAGGAGCAAGGGGATGACATGGATGACGGGCCGGACAAAGTGCTGAAAGATTTGAAAAAGGGCCAGGGCGTGAAGCAAAAAGACATTGGTGCCATCAAAGGCACCTCGCCGCAGCTTAATCAGTGGTTTGAGAATTTACAGGTGTCACCATCCGGCCTGCTGGAAAGTCTGTACCGCAACGGAGCCCAGGAGACGACGCCATGAAACGCCTGTTAGCCCTGCTGATGGTGGCGATGCTCCCGGCCCATGCGGCAATGGACATCACCCGTGAAATCGTGGCCCCAAACAGCATTGTGCCGGGCCAGCCGGTGACCGTAGCGGTCACTTACTGGACCGACAGCTGGTTTAACCCGCCGCCGGAATGGCCTGAATTCAGGGTTCAGGAAGGGGTACTGCTCAATACGCCGTTGCCAAACCAGCTGGTTACCCGACAAAAAAACGGTATCAGCTGGAGCGGCATTCGTCTTGAACGCCAGCTGATGGCGTGGGATCAAGGCACGCTGCGTCTGCCCGCCATCGATTTGAACGCCATTTCTGCCGGTCAGCCGACTGCTACGGTGCATCTCGACGCCATCGAACTACCGGTGGTGTGGCCGAAAGGCGTCGAACAGCCGGACCGCTTTTTGCCCGCGCGCAGCCTGACGCTCACCCAGACCATCACCCAGTATCATGCCGGGAAAGATAAAACCCTGCGGGCGGGCGATGCAGTCGAACGCGTGGTCACCGTCAAGGCTCAGGACATTTTACCCGCACAAATTCCGCAGATTCTGTACGCCATTCCAGGCGATGAGAGCCAGCGTCTGACGCCGGAAAATAGTTTTATCAAAAGTGGACGCGGTGATATCGAGGGCGCGATGCGGGTGGAAAAACTGCGCTATATGCCCACCGACTCAGGCACCCTGACGCTGCCGCCGGTAAAACTGCGCTGGTGGGATACCGAACGCCAGCAGTGGCAACTGGCGGAACTGAAAGGCGAAACGCTGAAGGTGGAAAGCGCCCGCGCTGCAGGCAAAGAATCTACCCTACGTGGTAGCACCGGCGACACGCCGTGGCATGTCGCCATCGGCCTGCTGGTTCTGCTGATTATCGGCGCAACCGGCTGGTTTGCACGCCGTCAGCTGCTTCAAAGCGCGAACTGGTTACATCACCGCTGGCAGCGCTTCTGGCAGCCAGTCACATTGCCTGAACTTGCCCCCGTTGAAAGGAAAAAACGATGAAAAAAACACTTCTGGCCTGCACGTTAATGCTGGGCTGTAGCACGCTGGCGCATGCCGACCCGCTTTCCGCCTGGAACGACACCGCGGCCAAACACTCTATCGAACAATGGGTACAAAACTCGACGAAGCAAGGGAGCGACACGTTTATTCCTGAAGACCAGCGTTACGTGGTGTTCGATAACGACGGCACCCTGTGGCCGGAAGCGCCGCTAACCTTCCAGATCCAGTTCATTCTGGACGAAGTGAAGCGTCTGGCCCCGGAACATCCAGAATGGAAGCAGGATCCACTGGTCAACGCGGTGCTGAATAACGATCTGAAAACGGTGGTGAAAGCGGGCGATAAAGGGCTGCTAAAACTGCTGGCAATGACGCACAGCGGTATGACCACTGAAGACTTCGATAAACGTGTTGCTGGTTGGCTTGAGACGCATAAAGACTCGCGCACCGGCTGTCGCTATGACCAGTTGGCCTACCAGCCGATGCGTCAGTTGCTGGATTACCTGCGTGAGAACGGCTTCAAAACATGGATTGTTTCCGGCGGCGGCATCGACTTCATGCGCGTGATGTCGCAGAAAATGTACGGCATTCCACCGGAACAGGTGGTCGGTTCGTTCGCGCTGGGCGAATTCTCACTCACCGACAACGGCACACAAATCCGCAAAACGATGACCGGCGCATTTAATGACGATGCGGCCAACAAGCCGGTGGCTATCCACCTGTTTATGGGCCATCGCCCGGTGGCAGCCTTTGGCAACAGCGACGGTGATTTACAGATGCTGCAATACACCGCCGCGAACCCAAATTACAAAACGTTCGGTCTGCTGGTTCATCACACTGATGCGGCGCGTGAGTATGCCTATGACAGCCATCCACCCGCCAGCGGTAAACTGGAAGCCGCCCTGCCCGTCGCGAAAGCCAAAGGCTGGACGGTAGTGGATATGAAGCAGGACTGGAAAACGGTATTTGATCCGGCGATGTGTCCGGCGAAGTAATGGCGCAGCCTGGGCCGGAGGGTTGTTGCGCGCCTTCAGGCTTATCGCCTTCCTGATGCCACTAAACACGCGCAGACCTTCAGCAGGGGCGTTCATGTCCCTGCTTGAAATCGGCGAACCGAAGTCCGGATGACAAGGTCAGGGCGCCAGGGAAGGCGACCAGAGGCGAAACGAGACAGGAAGTCGAGTCGAGCCGGCCGCAGGCAGAAGGACGGGAGGTGAGCGCAGTGCGAAGCACCGATTTCGTTGGCGGGGCCACGGGGATTGATAAGGGGAACGTGGTGTTCCCCTTATCCCGTTCACGTTCCGCGGAAGAAATAGAATCTGCCGAACAAAAGGTGAACGGAACAAACCTCCGATCCCAGAAGCAATGGGAGCGCAACAACCCGCCATACTGAAAAGGTGAACGGAACAAACCTCCAATCCCGGGAGCAATCGAGCGCCTACTCCAGAATCGTCTCACCCACTTTATCCGGCTTCGAAAACAGCAGCACCAGCGGCAACAGCAGGAAACATAAAAACATCATCAGGCGGAAATCCTGATAGTAAGCCATCACTGTCGCCTGACGGGTGACTTCGTTGTTGATAGCCATCAGCCCGGACATATTGTGCAGGCCATACATACCGTGATGAATGTCATGCTGAAGCGCTTTGTTAAACGGATTGATAAACCCGGAGAACACGCTGTGATTACGCTGACTCTGTTGAGCGAGGTAAGTGGTTACGACCGAAATACCAATACTGCTACCGATATTACGAATCAATGAGTACAGCGACGTCCCTTCGGTACGATACGCGGGCGCCAGCGTTGAAAAGGTGAGCGTCGAGAGCGGCACAAACGTCAGCCCCATGCCGATACCCTGTACAACGCCGGAGCTGATAATCTCCCACTGGCTCATCCACATACTGAATTGCGTCATCTGCCACAGAGAAATCGCCATCACCACCACGCCAAGCGCGATAACGTAACGCAGGTCGACTTTACCGGCGATGCGCCCGACTACCATCATGCTGAGCATGGTGCCGAAACCGCGCGGGGTCATCAGCAGACCCACGTCGATAACCGGATAGTTCATGAAGTTTTGCAGCAGCGGCGGCATCAGCGCCATCGTGGCCAGCAGGATGGTACCCATCATAAAGCTGAACAGCAGCCCCACCACAAAGTTCTTATCGCGGAAAATCCCCGGCTCGATAAACGGCTTTTTGACAGTGAAAATATGCGAGACAAAAAGATAAAACGCCACGCCCGCCAGCACCGCTTCGATGATGATTTCGCCGCTCGAGAACCACTCTTTCGACTGGCCCCGGTCGAGGAAAAGCTGCAGGCTGCCGATCGCCACGCTCAGTAAGAAGAAGCCCAGCAGGTCGAATTTGCGTTTTGCATCGAGCGCTGTTTCACTGACGAAGGTGCTGATCCCAAGCCAGGCCAGCGCGCCAAACGGGATGTTGATGTAGAACACCCAGCGCCAGCTGTAATACTCAGTGAGCCAGCCGCCGAGCGCCGGACCGAGGATTGGACCGACCATCACGCCCATCCCCCACATTGCCATCGCCGAGCCGTGCTTCTCTTTCGGCCAGGCATCCAGCATGACCGACTGTGACAGCGGCACCAGGCTTGCGCCAAAAATCCCCTGCAGCAGACGGAAAATTACGATTTGATCGAGAGACTGCGCGGCCCCGCACAGCATTGAGGCCACGGTAAAACCGACGACAGACCACGTGAACAGGCGTTTACGCCCGATTCGGGCGGCAACAAAACCGGTCATCGGCATCGCAATCGCAGCGGCGACAATGTAGGACGTGAGCACCCACGACGTCTGGTCCTGAGTCGCGCCCATCGCGCCCTGCATATGCGGCAGGGCCACATTGGCGATGGTGGTATCCAGCGCCTGCATGATGGTTGCCAGCATCACCGAGAAGGTGATCAACAATCGTCTGTCGGCAGTACGCTTCAGTGGCTGCGGAGCAGCTATCACATCAGACATAACGGACCTCCTCAGGACGCGCTGTGGGTGCTGGCTTGGGTATCGATTTTGATGGTGGCGCTTAAGCCCGCACGCAACTGCGGCTGGTTGGCGTCAGTTTCGAGGCGAATACGGACCGGCACACGCTGGGTCACTTTCACCCAGTTACCGGTGGCGTTTTCCGCCGGGATAACCGAATACTCCGCACCCGTCGCCGGGCTGATGCTGCTCACTTTGCCGTGCCAGGTCACACCCGGGGCGTAATCGACGTTGATTTCAGCGGTCTCGTTATCGCGGATGTGGGTCAAATCTTTCTCGGTGAAGTTCGCTTCAACATATAAATTCTGATCGGAGACCAGCAGCATGGCAGTCGTCCCACTCTGCACGTATTCCCCGGTCTGCAATACTTTGGTGATATTCCCGGACGACGGCGCATATTCGTTAACGTGAGTCAGGTCATTCTTAGCCGTATTCAGATGCGCCAGCGCTTCTTTATAACGTGGGTGTTTTTCCACCGGCAGAGAAATATCGCCGCCGAAACTGTCGACCACTTCCTGCAATTGCTTTTGCAGCATATTCACTTCCAGCGCCATCATTAACGTTTTCTGGTGCGCACCGTCGAGTTCCGACGCCGACACGTATCCCGGGCCGCTCAGGCGATGCAAACGCCCTTCTTCACGTTGCGCATAAGCATACTGACTTTTGGATACCGCGATATTGGCGAGCTTGCTCTGATATTGCGATTTAACGGTATTTAAATCGATAACGGTATTATTCAATTCAGACTTCGCCTGTGCTACCGCTAATTCATAGGGTTTAGGATCGACGCTAAATAATAAGTCGCCTTTATTCACATGCTGATTTTCTTTTACCGCCACGTGTAATACGCGACCGGATACCTCTGCGCCGATAGCGGTTTTATCCGCTTTCACGTAAGCATTATCGGTTTCCACATAACGACCGCCAGTTAAATAAAACCAGCCGCCCGCCGCAACGCCCAGAGTCGGAACGACAAGTAATAAGATAAAACGTAATTTTTTAATATTCATGTGCAGGTCTCATTATTTGAGCGATACCCACGTCGGAAGAGAAACAAAAAGAAACGCAGACGCCCTGCGCGACGGACAGGGTGCATCTAAGTTGAAGTGTTCAGGTATCAGCAGAGTTATTGATGAGATGAATAATACTTAGCTTGCTTATAATGTACTAAGCAAGCTGTGCTATTGGGGGTTTAATTATAAATTTGCCGCGCTGGATTGCCTTATTTTCAAGCGACCTGCGAGGGATAAATGGGTGGCGGTATCTTCGGCATTACAGAGATATTCCACCGCCAGTCGCCCCAGTTCACCATAAGGCAGCTGAATACTTGTGAGTGGAGGGGTCATCTGTTCAGAGATTTTCTGATCGTCGTATCCCGCCACCAGTATCGCCTCCGGTACCTGCACGCCGTGCGTGGAAAGCGCCTGATAACAGCCAATCGCCAGCCAGTCGCTGGCGCAGAAAATCGCGTCTGGGCGTGACTCGAGCGCCAGCAGCGTAACCGTCGCCTGGTACGATTCGTTAAACTGCCAATTGGTCTGTTGTACCCATTCCGGCTGCGGCGCGATCCCCGCCTGCGCCAGTGCCGCCTGGTAACCGCCCAGACGCTGTCGGGTCGCCTCCATCCAGCTCTCGCCGGTGATATGCGCGATACGTTTTGCGCCCTGCTGAATCAAGTGACGCGTCATCTGAAACGCATTGGCGTAATCGTCCGGCACGAACGACGGCAGTAGCGGCGAATCCGGGTCACGCTGATTGAGCAGCACAATCGGCAAACGGGTGCAGTCCTGGAAAGCGGTCATATCAACGATAGTGGTCACCGGCGAGGCAATGATCACGCCTAAGCAGTTGCGCTTTTCGAGCTGGCGAATGATGTTCAGCGCCAGCTCGTTATCGTCGCCATAGTCGTAGACGGTAAGCAGCACTTCGTTACGCCACGCCGCTTCCCGCGCCTGGCTGATGGCATCAACAAACGGATCGTAACTTTGCAGCGAACTTATCAGCAGCGCGATCTCTTCCTGATTGCGCGGGGAGTGAATGGCCGGCAGGCGGTCATAACCCAACTCGCCCGCTACCGCAATCACCCGCTGACGCGTCTCTTCACTCAGTTTGATATTCCGCGACTGGTTAAGCACCAGTGACACCGTGGCCTGTGAGACCCCGGCTGCGCGCGCGATATCGATCATGGTGACTTTATTTTTCCGTTTCATTATCCCTGCCCCTCGGCTAACAGAATCAACATCATACCTGCCCTCGTCTGATTTCGGCAGCGCCGTATGCGCTGCGTCACGTTTCTTCTCGCCACAGACCTCGGCTTTGTGACGCAGTTCGCTTTTTTATCACCCGCTATTTGCTCATTCATACCGCAACTAATATTTATTAGCTAAACATTATCAGTCAATGGAGATAACGATGAAAGAGCAATGGAGTCAGGCACAGGCGCAGGCGTGGTACCAGCAACAGGGCTGGCTGTGCGGCTTTAACTACTTGCCGTCGAGCGCAGTGAACTGGACCGATATCTGGCAGAAAGAGACCTTTGACGCGCCGACCATTGAGCGAGAACTCGGTTGGGCAGCGGAGGCAGGCTACAACTCGCTGCGCATCAATCTGCCGTTTATCGTCTGGGAGCACGACCGCGACGGGCTGATAGCCCGCATCCATCACTTCCTGGAGATTGCCGACAGCCACGGTTTTAGCACCATGCTGACGCTAATGGACGACTGCGGCTTCTCGGGTGACGAACCGTATCTCGGCCCGCAAAAAGCCGCGATCCCAGGCAAACACAACAGCCAGGCAGCCGCCAGCCCGGGCCGGGCGAAAGTTTGCGATCGCGACGAGTGGCCACAGATTGAACGTTATGTGCGCGACATCGTACGCGAATTCAAGCGCGATAAACGCGTGCTGTTATGGGACCTCTATAACGAACCGGGTAACCGCGGGATCTTCGCCACCGGTACCGTAGAAGTGCAGTACGACGAAAAGCTGGAAAGCTACGCACAAGAACTGATGCAACGCGCGTTCGAATGGGCTCGCGATGAAGACCCTCAACAACCGCTGACGGTTTGCGCCTGGCGTCTGCCGCTTCACGCTGAAACGCAAAGTGAGCATTTCTATCAGCATCCGTTGGATCAAGCCGCACTGGCGCTCTCCGACGTGGTCAGCTTCCATGCCTACACCAACACCGCACGAATGGTGGCCATCATTCACCAACTCGAGCAGTTGGGCCGCCCTATCTTCTGCACCGAGTGGCTGGCGCGCCATGTTGGCAGCACCATCGAAGAACAGCTCCCGCTGATGCACGCCGCCAACGTCGCACCGTATCAATGGGGCCTGGTGCGCGGCAAAACCCAGACCTGGCTGCCGTGGCCGGTGGTGATGACCAGTTCACCTGACTATTGCCGCCTGTGGTTCCACGACGTGTTTGAAGAGAACGGCATTCCGTTCTCAAAAACAGAGATAGATCTGGTGCGTAAACTGAGCAAAATCGGCTTGCACCCTACCCGTTAATAACACGAATAATGTTAGCTAACCCGGTGGTTCGCCACCGGGACGAAAGGTACGCACTATGGCAATTACAATGAAAATACCGTCACGCGAGTTGTGGTCCTATTTTGGCTATGGTTTAGGTCAGTGTTTTAGCTTTGGTTTAGTGGGTTCGTTTATTAACTATTTTTATACCGACGTGCTGGGCATTTCCGCCCTCGCCGCCAGTACCATTTTCCTTATCGCCCGCGCCTGGGATGCTATCCACGACCCGCTGTTTGCTAGCTTCATGGATACCATCAACAGTCGCTTCGGCAAGTTCCGTCACTTTATGCTGATTGCGCCGCTGCTGATAACCGGCGTCACCCTGCTGTCGTTCTATAAAATAGAAGCCGACACCACCACCAAAATTCTCTACGCCGGCGTGACCTATATTTTGTGGGGCACCCTGTACGCGATTTCCGATATTCCGTTCTGGTCGATGTCGTCGGTGATGACCAACGACTCCGTCCAGCGCACGCGTGCAGTGACGGCCGCGATGCTCGGCGTCAATGCCGGTATCGCCTGTGCCAATATCTTCTTCCCGAAACTGGCGGCCTTCTTCGCGCAATACAGCAACGACAAAGGCTACTTTATGGCGGCGCTGGTAATGATGCTGGTTGGCCTGCCGCTGATGCTCAACGGTTTTATGCAGATTAAGGAGCGCGTGCCGCCGAGCCCGGATAAAGTCACCATGCGCGACACCTTCCGCAACTTACGCCAGAACAAGCCGCTGTTTATTATTCTGCTGTCGTTCTTTTTCTGCGTGTTCCATAACGTCGCCAACGGCATTTATATCTACTTCTTTATTTACAACATGCACGATGCCAGCCTGCAAATGATTATCGGTGTGATGGGCATTGCGGCGGCGGTTATTTGCCTGGTTGCCCCAATGCTGACGCGTAAAATGCAGAAGCGGAAGCTGTTTATGATCCTCTGCGGGCTGGATGTCGCGGTACGCGTAGTGATGTGGTTCGCGGGATATCAACACACCGCCGTTCTGTTCCTGCTACTGGGGCTGAGCACTATCTTTGTCATGATGACCAATCTCCTGACCTCCTCGATGATTGCCGACACCATTGAGTATGCCGAATACCACACCCATAAACGTTGCGCGGCGATTACCTTTTCCGGGCAGACGTTCACCGGGAAAATGTCGGTGGCGGTTGGCGGCGGTCTGATAGGGGTTTTCCTGACCATGATTGGCTATGTGCCGCAGGCGCAAAGCCAGAGTGATGCGGTGCTGAACGGCTTATTCTTTGGGATTTGCCTGCTGCCTGCCATCGGTTCAGTGATTCGTCTGGGCTTTATGTCGCGCTATACCTTTACCGAGGATAAGCACGCGGAGATTTGTCGCTTGTTGGCAGAACGACGCCATGCGCGTGAGGATGAAGCGGAAAAACCGGCGATGGACCCACGCCCGATTTCAGCGAATTGACTTGAGTAAATGCCCGGCGGCGCAGGCTTGCCGGGCCTTGTATTATCTTTTCTGTGCAAAGAGAACCGGCCAGTTCTTTTTGCCAGGCAGTCCGGATGCCGTGCCGGGCCTTAGATCCCAGAATCTGTGTCGTAGATAATTTGCACCGGACTGCCCTTCTCCACATCTGATAAACCGAACAGTATCATGGACCGGGTCACCCGGTACCCCGCATTCGCAAGGATGGTTATACGATGGAAAACACACTTCACTTCATCGGCATTGATGTTGCCAAAGCCAAACTCGATGTCGATATGTTGCGTCCTGATGGCCGTCACCGCAGCAAGAAATTCGCTAACACGCCCAAAGGTCATGATGAACTGATCAGCTGGCTGCATCAGCACCTGGTCATGCATGCCCACATCTGTATGGAAGCCACCGGGACGTACATGGAAGATGTCGCCGCGCATCTCAGTGATGCGGGGTATCAGGTCTCCATTATCAATCCGCTGCTCAGTAAAGCTTTTATCCAGAGTCAGGGGATACGGAGCAAAACGGATGCGGTGGATGCCCGTCAGCTGGCGTATTTTTGCCGGGAAAAACGCCCGGTGATATGGGAAGCCCCGCATCCGCTGGAGCGGGCCCTGCGGGCGCTGGTGTTGCGCCATCAGGCGCTGACGGAGATGCACGTTCAGGAGCAAAACCGTCGGGAAAGTGCCCGGGACGTTCAGCTGCCGAGTATCGATATGCATCTGCTGTGGCTGGAGACGGAGCTGAAGCGCATTGAAAAACAGATAAAGGACCTGACGGACAATGACCCGGATATGAAACACCGGCGTAAGCTGCTGGACAGTATCCCGGGCATCGGGCCGAAGACGTCGGCGGTGCTGCTGGCTTATGCAGGACTGACACAGCGGTTCAGGGAAGCGAGGCAGTTCGCGGCGTTCGCGGGGCTGACGCCGAAGCAACATGAATCCGGGAGCAGTATCCGGCGGGTGAGCCGGATGAGCAAAATGGGGCACGTGTCACTGAGACGGGCGCTGTACATGCCGGCGATGGTGACGCTGTACAAAACGGAATGGGGCCGGGTGTTCAGGGAAAGGCTGGAAAAGAACGGGAAGAGCGCGAAGTTGATAATCGGGGCAATGATGCGAAAGCTGGCGCAGGTAGCGTATGGCGTCCTGAAATCAGGACGCCCGTTCGATGCCACACAACACATGGAAAATGCTTGCATGGCATAACAGTATCTACAAGGACGCGTTGTGAATCGCTTTATGTAGGCCCGCGCAAGCAGAGCGCCGCCGGGCATGGAAACTTACTCTTCGAAGTACCAATAACCCTGATTGATAAACGCTGTCAGCTCGGCGATAAACGCCGGGTTTTGCAGCGCATCGCCCAGTTCCTGCTGACCGAGTTCGGTGAAACGGCACAGCGCGTCGGCGGCTTTGGTGTCTACCGTCTTCCAGCCTTCACTGTTGAGGAAGAATCTGTCACCGATGTTCAGCACGCGCAGACCGCTCAGACGAACCAGCGTTTCGCCGCCCGTCAGCGCATCCCGCACTTCTTCTTCCGCATACGGCGGTTCTGCCGGGGCGATATCCAGTTCGTGGCGCGGCGTAGAAGCGAAGCGGCCAAACCACTGGGCGAAGTCTTCCGGCTGGCTGATAACGTCGATCATCATGTTACGCAGGCGCTCAAGCTCATGCGCTTCAACCTTGCCCGGATGCTCGCGTACGGTCAGTTCCGGGTCGCCGTAGTGCGCGCCACCCAGATCGTTTTCCAGTGCGTAATCGGCAAAGCTGCTGATCAGGTCGCGACCGTTTGGCCCACGGAAGCCCACGGAGTAGTTCAGCGTGTTTTCAAAAGTGTAACCGTCGTGCGGGAATCCAGGTGGGATATACAGAATATCGCCCGGCTCCATTTCAACATCGATAATCGGTTCAAACGGATCGACGTGCAGCAGTGCCGGATGCGGGCAGAACTGACGCATTGGGATAGCATCACCCACGCGCCAGCGACGGCGGCCCATACCCTGAATGATAAAGACATCGTAGTTATCGATGTGCGGGCCAACGCCACCGCCCGGCACTGAGAAGGAGATCATCAGGTCGTCCAGACGCCAGTCCGGCAGTACGCGGAATGGACGCACCAGCTCCGCCGACGGCGCATGCCAGTGGTTGACGGCCTGTGCCAGCAGCGACCAGCCGGTTTCGCCCAGACCGTCGAAATCCTCGAATGGACCATGGCTGGCGTCCCATTGTCCGTCAGTTTGACGGACCAGACGGCTGTCCACTTCCGGCTCCATTGCAAGGCCTGCCAGCTCATCTGGCGTGATCGTGTCAACAAAGTTTGGGAAGGCATTTTTCAACACAACGGGCTGTTTTTGCCAATATTTCTCTAAAAACTCGGGCCAGTTAAGGTTCAGTTGGTTAACCATACAATCACACCAGTAAGAGGATAAACGGCGGTGATTATGCGAGAAGTGGCCAGAGGCGACCTTGTTGAGGGTCAAGGGTTGGCGAAAAAATGAATCATCCCGCATTTTATTGGGGGATTTAAGAAATTATTAAGAACTGTCGGTTAAGATAATCCTTACGTTACTGAACACGGAGTGTAAAACCATGACGTTCGCTGCTATCCCCCGGAAAACAACCGTTGCCCTGCTTTTGCTGGCACTGCCTGCCACCTCTGCCCTTGCCCAGTCAAACCTCACCGGCTGCGCGGCGAAGAAGGACGACATCCAACAGCAAATCGACTACGCCAAGGCACATAACAATAGCTACCGCATCGCCGGACTTGAAAAAGCGTTGTCAGAAGTGAGTGCCAACTGTACCGACGCGTCACTGCGTGCAGACCGTGAAGCCGACGTGCGTAAAAAAGAGCAAAAAGTCGCCGAGCGTGAGCAGGAATTGAGTGAGGCAAAAGCAACAGGCCGCACGGATAAGATCCAGAAAAAGCAGGAAAAACTGGATGACGCGAAAGAAGAATTAGCCGACGCGAAAACCGAACTGAATAAATAATGAATCCGCCTCCGGGCGGTTTTATTTTGTTGTCATTCCATCAAAAAATAAGACACTTCCCGGCCCTGAGATTTAATTATAAACAACTCCATTCTCAGCCACCTCTCCATCCATTATATAATCATCGGATAGTCTTTATATTAAACGATGTACTGTCAGCGCCGCTGTTTTATCCAGCCTGACACCATTGAACCCTTTCTGAATACTCTCTCAGTGGCAATCTTTATTGTTTATGCAATGCGTTGATTTCCGCTTTCATTTCCAGGCAAACGCACGCATGAGCAAAAGTAAGAAAATTTTAAGAAATGCCGAGATAATGAGGATGCTCATTGCCCTGTCCTGCGCGGTGGCACTGATTTCAACCGTGCTGAGCTGGTGGCAAATCTCGACGGTCTCCCAGCACTACATCGCCGCCCGAGAGCGCGCCGCGAAATTCAACACCATCAAGTTGATGCTGAATGCCAATCACCTGATGGGCAATGAACGCGGTTACTCGAACGAGTATTTGCTGGAATCGGCCCAGGACGATCTTCACGCCAAAACCGCCCTGGCGATGGCTCGGGAGAAAACCGATGAATCCCTTAAGCAGCTCATAGCGATTCCCGAACTTTCCGATGAGGTCGCAGATGCCGAAGAGGGTTTGAGCATCGCCAGACGCAAAGTCGATGACGTGATGGCGGTTCCAGATAAATCACCGACCGAAGTCTACCGTGCGATGAACGTCCTGCTGGACGCCACCAGTGCCTTTAATAAAATCACTATCTCGGTGTCGATGAATTATGCCAGCAGAGACATTGCGGGCACCGGCTATTTCTATACTCTGCTTTCACTCGGGGAGATAAGGGATACGCTGGGCCGGATGGCGACGCCCTATCTGTACTCCCTGCGCTATGACATTCCCATTTCGTCAGCCGATCTTACCGCCACCACCAAACGCCAGGCACGTCTGAACGTACTGTGGTTGATGCTTGGCGGTCTGAAAGAAAATCCAGTGCTGAGCGGTGATTTGCAGCGCGCACGCGATGATTATAATAACAAAACCGAATTTCTGATTAAGTCCGTCGATAATCAGATGACCTATAACGGCCTTAAGCATATCGATGCGGTGGATTTTTCGATTCAATATCGCGAAGGCCTGAGCAGCTTCCAGTTCCTGGAGCAAAAATATCTCGATAATTTGGGCAGCTTTTTCGCAAACCAGACCGAACAATCCTTTTCACGTCTGGTCGAGGTTATCATCTCGCTGATTGCCCTGCTGTGCATCATTATCACCATCTGCATCTTTATTAACTTACGGGTGCTAAAACCGCTGCTGACGCTGAACGAAACCATCCGCAATGTGATTGATGACAACATCAATAAAAACGGCACCGACGCGGAAGATGCGGCGGAAATTCAGAATTTGTTCAAATCCATCGATATATTAGACGGCGTGTTTAAGCAGCAAAAAGCAGAAACCAAAGTGCTGACCCGCAAGATGAATGAAGATCCGCTGACCGGGATTGGCAACCGTCGTTTCTTCAACGAACAGGTCGCTCAGCTTCCGGAACAACTTCCAGCAGGAGCCTCAATCTGGCTGGCGATTATCGACGTCGATCACTTCAAACGGGTCAACGACACCTGGGGTCACCCGTTCGGTGACGAAGTGCTTATTGGCCTGGCGCGCACGCTGCAAAGCAACTGCCGCGCGGGGGACTTTGTCGCCCGTTTCGGTGGTGAAGAGTTCGCGGTGATGTTCAACGCCGATTCAAACGTTAAGGCGCAAAAAATCCTCGCGCGTTTCCAGGAGAATATCCGGGCGATGCGCTTTGTCGCACCCGATGGCAATCAGGTTGGCATTACCGCCAGCTTCGGTGCTGTTCAGGTTGACGATACCTCTATCGAAACGCTGCTGGAAAAAGCCGATGCGGCGCTGTACCAGGCGAAATCAGCCGGACGCGATCGCGTTTCGTGGGCCTGAGCGTTTTGCCATGAGAGCGATAGCCAGAATCTCAACCCTACGACGCTACAGCGTGATTTCCCTCGCGGTGAGCCTCTGTCTGGCGTGCACCTTCCCGGCCCGGGCCGACGATGGCGCCTACGATAAAAAAGTGTTGCTGGCCCGCGACGGACAAACCGCTCCGCTGCTGAACTGGCTCCAGCAGCGCGCACAACACGCCCCACTGACCGAATCGCAGGTCGCTGACTGGCTGCAGGTTTCGGGCTGGGCGGGGCATGATGCGGACGTCATTTCCCTCTGGCGACGCTACAGCCCGAAAATGGCGATCCCAACCTGGGGCGTTGCCGCGGCGGCACAGGCGTACCGCAATCAACAGCAATGGGATGTCTCGCTGGTGCTGTGGGACAAAGCGCGGAAAATGTCGCCGGACGATGACGATATCCGCGCAGGCTGGGTCATGACCCTGGCCGATGCGCGCCATGATAAACAAGCCCTCTATGAAGCCCAGCGCCTGGTGCGCGATGCACCGAGCGCCTATCACTACCAACTGTTGGCCTACGCCTGGCGCGCGCAGGGAAAAAGCCGCGACTCACTGCTCTCCCTGACCCTGGCGTGGCAAAACCATCAGCAAGGCAAAGCCTTCAAAACCGACCTGCTTGCCGCCTGGGACAAAAATCATATCGCCTTCCCGGCGCTCAGGCTGTCACGTTCGATGAACATTTCCGCCGCCGCCAGCCGCCAGCTGGAGCTGAAAGCTGCGGCAGTGATGGTGCGTAACGCCCGGACCACTACCCACGGCGAAGCGGAACATTATGTGGTT
Organism: Scandinavium hiltneri; assembly: GCF_024764835.1. GTDB lineage: Bacteria > Pseudomonadota > Gammaproteobacteria > Enterobacterales > Enterobacteriaceae > Scandinavium > Scandinavium hiltneri. The sequence continues at coordinate 849,471 of NZ_JALIGE010000076.1, forward strand.
GCCGACCAGGTGCTGGCACGCTACGACAGCCTGCTGGCACAGTGGAAAAACAATCCGGATGCCCAGGCCGATATCCGCCAGGCGCGCATTGACCGTCTTGGTGCGTTATTGACGCGTCAGCGTTTTGCCGAGGTCACTGACGAATACCAGGCGCTAACCGCCGACGGCAAACCGGTGCCGGATTACGCCAAACGCTGGGTGGCATCCGCCTGGCTGGCGCAAATGCGTCCCGACAAAGCCCATCGTCTGTTCAACGACGTGTATAAAAAGGTAAGCCCGGCGACTCTGCTGCCCGACGATCAGCAGGAGATGTTTTACGCCTCCATTGAAAATGAAGATTTCCCCGCCGCTAAATGCGAGGCGGAGCGCATTATTGCTGACAGCCCGTACAACACTTTCCACTACGGTTCACCGGTTCCGCAGCCTAACGACAGCTGGCTGAATGGCCGATTGTTGATGTCACAGTATCTGCAAATGGCCAACCGTCTCCCCGAAGCGGAGCAATACGCCCGCCATCTGGCGCGCAGTGGGCCCGGCAATCAAGGGCTGTTGATTAACTACGCCAGCGTCCTGGCCGCACGTGGTCTGCCGCGCGCGGCAGAACGTGAGCTGAAACTGGCCGAGCCGCTGGAGCCATCGAATCCTGAGCTGGAGCGCCAGCAGGCCGAAGTGGCAATGGATTTGCAGGAGTGGCGTCAGATGGATCTGCTGACCGACGATTTGGTCGCCAGAAACCCGGACGCCCCAGATATCCGCCAGCTCGAACGCGATCGCGATTTGCAAAATGGCTATGAGCTGCGCATCACTGGCGACAAGGGCATTTCTTCCGACAGCCCGATCAGCGGCTCCCACGATTTCACCCTCAAAACGGCGCTGTACGGCCCGCGCATTGCCGATCACTGGCGGCCTTTTGCCGGGTTTAACTACGCGACCGGCGAGTTCGACGAAGGCAAAGGCTCGAACCGCGATGTGCTCGGCGGCGTGGAATACACCTCCCGCGATAACTGGGCCGAGCTCGGGCTGTCGAACCGCAATTTTGCCGGAGGCAATAAACTTGGCGTGCGTTTTTCCGGCTGGCATGACGTCAACGATAACTGGCGCATCGGCGGTTCTGCCCAACGAATGTCGAGCGAAACGCCGCTGCGCGCGTTGCGAAACGGCATCACCTCTAATGGCGGCGATCTGTGGGTGCGCTGGTATCAAAGCGAGCGACGTGAGTACCAACTCACCCTCGCCCCGCAGTGGTTCTCCGACGGCAACACACGCATGGCGCTGAACTTCACCGGTAAAGAACGGCTGTGGACCACGCCGCATTTCACTCTGGATTTCACCCCGGATATCAGCGCCAGCAGCAACAGTAAAACGGACACCCCCTACTACAACCCAAAGCGTGACCTCGCCATTCTGCCTGCCCTGTCTGCGGAGCAGATTTTATACCGCCGCTATAACACGGTCTGGAGCCAGCTGTTCACCGCGGGCCTCGGGACCTACGTGCAAAAAGGCGAAAAAAACGGAGCCATCACCACGCTGGGTTACGGACAGCGCATCCAATGGAACAATCAGCTCGACATGGACGTCATGCTCACCTGGGACAAGCGCCCTTATGACGGCACGCGGGAGAAAAATCTCGGCGTCGCGTTTGATTTGAATTATCGGTTCGGAGGCCACTGATGCCTAAATACTTTCTCCATATCACGCTGATTGTTCTGTGCTGGCTGATGTCTGAAATTGCTTTTGGCGAGACGCCGCCGCCGTTTGTGCCGCCCGCTCAGCGTGCGCAGCAACGGGTTAATCAACCGTGGCCGAAAAATCATTTCCTGGTGATTTGCTATCACGACATTGAAGACGGTGCCGCCGATGAACGCTACCTGACGGTGCGTACCAGCGCGCTGAAGGACCAGATTGCGTGGCTGCGCGACAACCATTATCAGCCGGTCAGCGTGCAGCAAATTCTCGATGCGCATAACGGCGGAAAAGAACTGCCACCAAAAGCGGTACTGTTAAGTTTTGACGATGGTTACAGCAGTTTTTATTCCCGCGTCTGGCCACTGTTAAAGGCCTATAACTGGCCCGCGCTGTGGGCTCCGGTCGGCAGTTGGGTCAGCACCCCGCTGAATCAAAAAGTGAATTTCGGTGGGCTGATGACCCCGCGAGAACGGTTTGCCACCTGGGATATGGTGAAAACCCTGAGTGAATCGCCGCTGGTCGAAATTGGCGCCCACACCTGGGCATCGCATTATGGCGGCCAGGCCAACCCGGAAGGCACCACACAACCAGCGGTGGCCAACCGTCTGTATGACCCAAAAAGCGGACAATACGAGACGGCTTCGCAGTTCTATCAGCGCATCGACGGTGACGTGGACCACATCACCCGCAAACTGAAAGACGTCACCCATAAATCCCCCCGCGCATGGGTCTGGCCTTACGGCGCGGCGGGCGGAACCACGCTCTCCATCGCGCAAAAGCACGGCTATCAGTTAGCATTCACTCTCGACGACGGGCTCGGTGACGTGAATAACCTGATGAGCATTCCACGTATGTTGATGTCCGGGAACCCGAGTTTGCACGATTTTGCCGAACAGGTGACACAGGTGCAGGAGCGGCACCTGATGCGGGTGATGCATATCGACCTCGACTACATCTACGATCCGAACCCTGAACAGCAGCGCAAGAACATCGATAAGCTTATAGAGCGCGTGCACGACATGCGCATTACCACCGTTTTCCTGCAGGCGTTTGCCGACCCGGACGGCGACGGTAACATCAAAGCGTTGTACTTCCCGAACCGCTGGCTGCCGGTACGCGCCGACCTGTTCAATTATATCTCCTGGCAGCTGCAAACCCGCGCAGGTGTTAACGTTTACGCCTGGATGCCGGTACTCTCTTTTGCGCTGGACCCCTCGCTGCCCCGCGTGACCCACTGGGATCCGAAAACCGGCCAGACCAGCGTGGACCCGAAGCAGTACCGACGCCTTTCTCCCTGGAGTCCGGAAGCACGAAAACGCATCACCGAGATTTACCAGGATCTGGCCAGCCATGCGACGTTCGACGGGATCCTGTTCCACGACGATGCGCTGCTGTCTGATTTTGAAGACGTGAGCCCACCAGCCATGGTGGCGTATCAGCAGGCCGGATTCAGTGGCACTCTGGACAATATTCGCCGCGATCCCACTGAATTCAACCGCTGGACGCGCTATAAAAGCCACTATCTGATTGATTTCACGATGGACCTCACCAAAGCCGTGCGCGCCATCCGTGGCCCACAGGTGAAAACGGCGCGCAACATTTACGCCATGCCTGTCCTCAAGCCGGAAAGCGAGGCGTGGTACGCGCAAAACCTCAATGATTTCCTCCGCACCTACGACTGGACTGCGCCGATGGCGATGCCGTTGATGGAAAACGTGCCGCTGGCGCAAAGTAATGCGTGGCTGCAAAACCTGGTCACAACCATCGCCCGCCACCCGCAGGCGCTGGATAAAACCGTTTTCGAATTACAGGCACGTGACTGGCACAAACAGGGCGATGAGGCCAACGTGAGCGCCCGCCAACTTGCCGACTGGATGACGCTGTTGCAAATGAACGGTGCCAGTAGCTTTGGTTATTACCCTGATGATTTTGTTAATGATAAGCCTGAAATGGCACCGTTAGCACCCGCCTTCTCATCCGCCTGGTACCCGCAGAAATGATGGATCGTTTACTCGCGTTTTTAATCCTTTGTCTGGTTCTGAGCCTGCCTCTGGGCGTCGCTGCGGTGTTTACCGGTGCCGCCATCCTGAACTTTGTGTTCTTCTGGCCGCTGTTCATGTCGGCGATGTGGATGACCGGGGGCATCTACTTCTGGTATTACCGTGAACGGCGCTGGTCATGGAATGAAGAGACACCGCCGCCGGTGCTGAAAGGCAACCCGTTAATTTCCATTCTGATCCCATGCTACAACGAAGGACTGAATGCCCGGGAAACCATCGAAGCGGCGCTGGCACAGCGTTATGAAAACATTGAGGTTATCGCCATTAACGACGGTTCCGCCGATAATACTGCGGACGTGCTGAACCAGCTGGCGAGCAAGTATCCGAAATTGCGGGTGATTCATCTGGCGGAAAATCAGGGCAAAGCGGTGGCGCTGACCGCAGGTGCAGCGGCGGCAAAAAGTGATTTCCTGGTGTGCATTGATGGCGATGCGCTGCTCGACCGCGACACCGCGGCGTATCTGGTCGGCCCGTTACTGGCCTTCCCTCGCGTCGGCGCGGTGACCGGCAGCCCGCGCATTCGTACGCGATCTACCCTGATTGGCCGTATTCAGGTGGGCGAGTTCTCCTCCATCATTGGGCTGATTAAACGCACCCAACGAATTTACGGCCAAGTGTTCACTGTCTCCGGCGTGGTCGCCGCCTTCCGCCGCCGCGCGCTCTCCGAGGTCGGATACTGGAGTGCAGACATGATAACCGAGGATATCGATATCAGCTGGAAGCTGCAGCTTCGCCACTGGTCCATATTCTTCGAACCGCGCGCGCTGTGCTGGATCCTGATGCCCGAAACCCTGCGTGGCCTGTGGAAACAGCGCCTGCGCTGGGCTCAGGGCGGTGCGGAAGTGTTCCGCGTCAACATCCGCCGCCTGTGGGCCTGGGAATATCGCCGTATGTGGCCGCTGTTTATCGAGTTTTGTCTTTCCACTACCTGGGCTTTCGCCTATGCCATGAGTATCGTGCTGTATTTGCTCGGTCTGGTGCTTCCGATGCCCGGTAACCTGGTCGTACAGCATCTGTTTCCGCCGCAGTTTACCGGCCTTCTGCTGGGCGTCGTGTGCCTGCTGCAGTTCGTGGTCAGCCTGTTGATTGAACGACGTTATGAAAAGAGCATCGCCGCATCGCTGTTCTGGGTTATCTGGTTCCCGGTGGTGTACTGGATGCTGAGCCTGTTCACTACGCTGGTCGCATTCCCGAAAGTGATGCTCAAAAACCAGCGTGGCCGTGCGCGTTGGGTCAGCCCCGATCGCGGTATAGGAAGGATGTGACATGCAGCAGAACGCACTTATTTTCACCGAACAACGCATTCTACCGCGCCTTCTCGACGTGCTGATGTCGGTTATCGCGTGGCTGGGATTTTCATGGCTGATTTTTAAGGGCGTGGTAACGGAGATTACGAACAACACCCACGCCGGGCCGCACCCGTTTTTCTCCACCGTCAATACGCTGACGCTGTACATTGCGGTGGCATTGCTCAACGGCGCGATGCTGATTTTCTGGGCCAGGTATAATCAGATACGCTTTCATGGCGTAGAGCGTCGCCAGCGTAGGCCGGGACTTGAGCAGGCACAGTTGGCGGAAAGTTTTGACGTTCCAGAAACGTTGCTGGCGGAATTAGCCAAGGCGCGGGTGGTGACGGTGCATCACAGCGACTCCGGCGGCATCAGCAGGATTGACATTCAGCAGCTGCTGGAAACGGACGCCGCTGAACGCTAATTTCTGGAACGCTTCACGAATAATTGACTGGGTTTCACTCAGACGACTTTTCGCCATCAGACGGCGATCGAGTTTAATATAATCCGCATGCCATGCATTATTTTTAAGCTGTAGCATCGACAGGCTGTAAATATCGCCCCAGGTAATATTGAAACCGTACTCTTTGTAGCGTTTTCAGATTACCAAGCATTTGCGTGGCAAGAATAGTTTTTCGCGGGATTCGTTCATTATATGAGATTTCGCTGCGGGAACATTCTTAGTGTTGAAAGATGATATGATAATGATGAAATACTAAACTTAACGTCATGGGAGCGCAAGTTTTTAACTCAGAGTAAATGTAAGAGAATTAAGCGAGGTATATTTTTCTATCGATAATTTTTATTTTAAATGAAGTTTACTGATAACAATCGTTGACATTAAGACGGTCTTAATTAGTGGAAGGTGAACAATATGCGGTAAGACGTCCCGATAATTCGGGACGTCAGGAAAATCAATTACTGTGTTGCGTTTTCAATCGCCGCTTTCTTTAGGCCTTCATTTACCCAGGCCATAAAGATGAGATAGCCAATCGACAGCAGCGTAGCGCCGATGAACATACCCAGAATACCGTTTGTCGCCATGCCGCCCAGTGCCCCGAGCAGCACAACTGGCATTGGGACATCCACGCCACGGCCCAGCAGCATTGGCTTAAGCACGTTGTCGACCATGCCTGCCACAATCAGCAGCACGGTAAAGACCACATTCATCGCGGTTCCGTGGTCGCCTGTCATCCACATCAGGGCAATCGCCGGTAAGGTGACGAGCAGCAGTGGAACCTGTGCAATCCCGAGGATCAGTGCAGCAACGAAGAAAATACCCACGGCCGGGATACCGGCCAGCGCCATGATGATCCCCACCAGCAGCGACTGAATCAGAGCCACACCGATGACGCCCTGAGCCACAGCACGAATCGTTCCGGTGCAAAGTTTGACCAGCTCAACGCCTTTTCTTTCATCGGTGATACGCATGGCGATACGCGTCGCGCTATTCGCCCCGGATGCGCCCACAGCCATCATGATGCCCGCCGCGATAAAGGAAATGATAAATCCGAACACGCCGCCGCCCATACTTGCCAGAACCGCCAGCACCAGTTTGGCCGCGTGGGCAATCTGAGAGTGGTAGTCACTGATGAGGCCCGGTAAATCCTGTGACGCCTGAGACCATAAGGCAAACAGCTTCCCACCGATAACAGGAATAGTACCGATGCTGGCATTAGGCGGTGGGATAACCAGATGTGTGTGGCTGGCTTGCTCAACCAGCGTGGTGGCGCTCTCCCCTAATGAGGTGAGCATGATAATGGTCGGGACGACGATAAGCGCCACGCCGAGCAACACCAGAATAACGGAAGCTAAACCCTGCTTCCCGCCCAGTTTTTTAGCGAAATACTGATGCAGCGGATAAAGCGTAACGGCCAGTATCAGCCCCCACAACATGACGTTGAGGAAGGGGGAAAATACGGTAAAACAGAAAGAAGCCAGTGCCAGGATCAGTCCAAATTTAATGAACATATCCAGAAATCTGGTTACGAGTCTTCTTTCAATGGTAATTAAATCATTGCTTTCCATTATGGGTTCTTCCCGTTGAAATGATGTCTGTCGCCGTCTTGACGAGTAAAAAACGGATTATTATAGGTTAGCGGTGAAAGTAAGAAATGCCGAAAATTATTTAAAAATAAAAAAGTCGCTTGATATGACATGTAACGCTGACCACGACAATACGCTTATCTCCAGGGCGTATCAGCCCATTGCATGAGAAACCGCCCTAAAGCTGTCATTCACAACACAGATCTTTATGTGAAGAACGATGTTCGTCGATCGCTGGCTGAAAAAGTGAGCAGATTTAAAAACGGCACTGGAATGTGCCGTTTGTCTGTTACCGGATATCGTCGGCAGGGTAAAGACTATTTATTCAGCTCATCATCAGGCCAGTATTTATAGCCATTGAGCATTGCCTGCGCCGACAGCCCTTTTTCGGTGATTTCATACACATTGACCTTCGACGGTAATGCGGCAGAATCCGGTGCCACACCTTTTGCTGAAGCACCTATCGCGCCAATCCCCTGGTTATCGTAAGTGGCAGCGGCGTTGGCATCAGCGCCGACAACATAGCCATTGGTAATAAACTTGTTGAGTACAGCGCGATCGTGGAAAACCATTACCGTATCCTGCTGTTTCAGACCAAGGCCCAGGCCTGCACCGCCCTGAGCCATTTTCATGTAGGTGTCTTTACCACTGTGTCTGTCTTTCACAATGCCGAAGCCGCCGCCAAAACCAAAGAGAAAAATCTTACTGTTGTTACTGGAAAATACCGCATAGCCTTCTGAATGCTGAACATCGCTGCGGGCTTCCGGGTGCAGAGAGTAGAGTTTGTTCAACGTTTCAGTGCGCATACTCTGGATCGCGGCACGCTTTTCGCTGGCGGTATCACCTTTGGCGCTGCACCCGGCCAGAGCCAGGGCAGCAATGAGAAAAAACGAGCTATATTTCATCTGCATATACGTCCAGGAGAGTGTGTAGGGGTAAGATTTGTGTCGCCGGTTGACGCGGCATCAGCGCAGCGCCAGCGGCACGTACATTCAGTGTAGTATGGCTTCGACGGGCACCGCCAGAATCTTGCTTTCTGGCGGCAGCACGTTTCATAAATTAACCGTGAATTTTCCACTTCCGCTTGAGGACATTTTTGTCCTGGCTATCCAGCCACTGGTTCACTTTCTCCAGCAGCGCCGGATTATCCTTGTTCATCATATACACCTTGTAGCTGGTAGTGCCGGGGAACGGCGTCTCGTTGGCCACGCAGAACACGCCAGGCTCTTTGCCCTGGTAATACTCCCCTTCGATCAGGTCAGTCACCATCATATCGGCGGTTTTCTGCCGTAGCGCCTGCAGGTTATCAACATTGTTCTGCACACGAATGATCTGCGCATGCTTGATATGTTCATCAACAAAACTTTGGTTGGTGCCACCCGGGTTAACAATCACCTTCACATTCGGCTTGTCGATCTTTTCGAGGCTGGTAAGCGCTGGCGCGGCGGTGCAGTTGGCAAGGGCGATTTTACCGTTCGCCACCACCGGCTGGCTCAGCGAGAATTCTTTCTCACGCGCCGGTATCTGCGTCACGCCACCCATGGCAATATCAAATTTATCAGCTTTTAAATCAGCGGATAGCGTCGGCCAACTGGTGATGATAAACGTCACCTTCAGACCCAGCGTCTTACCAAGATCGCGGGCCATATCCACGTCATAGCCAATAAGCTCTCCGGCGTCGTTATGAAACGCCAGCGGCGCATAGTCGCCCGGTACGCCCACTTTTAACACGCCGCTTTGTTGAATCGACTGCATATCGCGCGCCTGAACGCTGCTGGCCATCAAGGCCGCCATCAAGACAACGCCCAACGTTAACTTCATCTTAGATTCCTTATGATTTCATCATCGTGCCGCCGGTAATGCATTGCCACTGGCCATGGCAGACACGAAACTGGATACTGCGGGATAGTGTTACACTCAATCCAAAATACCGCGACATTTTTGCCTGTCCATATAAGCTATTTAGTTAAGGTTTATTCAGTAACGGGTGAAATATAGATCAGTCAAAAACAGGCGTAATCCGAATAATTTCCACAAATTATCTGCATACCAGCAGGCTGGAAGGGATAAACAACAGGATAAAAGTGATAAAACGAATGGCGTATGGATACCGGGATAACGACTGCTTTTTTATGAAAATAAAAATAGCGTTCCCCGGTAAGGCACGAAGGATCTATTTATTCGCGGATTTTATGCGCTGCGCCGCCGCATCCAGCGCTTCCTGAGGCGTCTGCTTTTGGTTAATAGCGTTGATGATGGCCGCCTTCTCGGCATACCAGAAGCCACCCATCTGCGGAATATTAGGCATCACATCGCCATTTTGCGCGCTCAGCATGGTTGCCTGAATGCGGGGATCCTTATTCAACTGTTCCTGATAGCTTTTTAACGCCACCGCTCCCAGCGGGTTGGCCTTGTTTAACATCTCCAGCCCTTTGTCCGTTAACAGGTAATGTTCAATAAACTCGGTTGCTAAATCTTTATTAGGACTGGCGGCGTTGATACCGATGCTGACTACACCAACAAAAGGTTTTGCCGGCTTACCCTGGAAAGTGGGGATCGTTGTTACACCATAGTCAATGCCGCTTTTTTCGATATTAGCCCATGACCAGGGGCCGTTAATCGTCATCGCAGATTCCCCTTTAATAAAGCTGGATTCAGCCAGCGGATAATCCGTATCTGGATTAAGTGCGCCACTTTTGATCATAGCGACAATAAAGCTTAGCCCGCTAACTGAGCCTTTATTATTTACACCAACATCATTAATGTCATAGCCATCTTTTGTGGGTTTAAACGCATAACCACCCGCGGAAGCAATCAGCGGCCAGGAAAAATACGGTTCAGCGAGGTTCCAGATAATAGCTTTTTTACCGTTCTTTTGCAGTTTCTGATTAAGTGCGGGGATCTCTTCCCACGTTTTTGGCGGTGTACTGACAAGCTTTTTATTATAAATTAGTGTTAACGCCTCAATACTCATTGGGTAACCGATGAGTTTGCCGTTGTATTTAACGGCATCCCAGGCAAAGGAGGATATTTTATCTTTAAATTCCTGCGAGGTATTTACCTCGGCAAGCAGTCCGGCCTTAGCGTAGCCACCGAAGCGGTCGTGTGCATACATAATAATATCCGGCCCGCCGCCGTTACTGGCTTCCATAGGGTAAATCTCTTCCATGTTTTTAGGGTGTTCAACCGTAACATGTACACCCGTATCGGCTTCGAATTGTTTACCAATATTTTCCAGCGCCTGACGTCCCTCTCCTGGATTACCTCCCCAAATCACCAGATTTCCTGCTTTCATTTCGGCATTTGCAGCAAATGCTGCCATGCAACACAGGGATAGCGTAGTTAAAAATAATTTTTTCATTTCGGTGTTCTCTGTAGGGTTTATCAATGAAAAATTAATTTATGTTTTTAATCTGCGCCTCCTCCTACGCCCTACGCCGTGGGGGAAATTATGTGATATATATCTTTTTTTAACCGTTTTATGTGATCCAGATTGGTTATAAAAAGCACAAAACGTTAACAAATGGCGATTCATAACGCGTTATATGTTCACTTCTCATACGGCATGCTCCTCCCGCCCATTCCCTCTGCGGGAGGAGTCCAGCGCAAACCACATTTCGTATAATAAAAGTCATTGACCATCCCAGAATAATGTTAAGGAGCAAGCGATGAGTAGCATAATTAGCTATGTACCAGAGGAATATGTAGAAATAAAGCACCCAAACTGGACGCAGAATGCCACTATCTATCAGGTTAATATTCGTCAGTTTACCCCTGAAGGTACTTTTCGCTCTTTTGAAGAACATCTCCTACGAATTAAGGAGTTAGGCATTGATATTATCTGGTTAATGCCGATACATCCTATCGGCATTAAAGGGCGAAAAGGCAGCCTGGGAAGCGGGTATTCCGTGAGGGATTACTTTGGCGTGAACGAAGAGTTCGGTACGCTGGATGACTTTAAGCATCTGGTTAATAGTATTCATGATTTGGGTATGTACATCATTTTAGACTGGGTAGCCAACCATTCGGCGTTGGATAATGCTCTGACCACCACACATCCAGAATGGTATTCCAGAAATAAAAGCGGCAACTTTATGCCAACACCCTGGTATGACTGGGATGACATTATTGAATTCAATTATGATAATGCCGGCCTGAGAGAATATATGACCGGTGCGTTAACGTTCTGGGTGCGTGAAACCGGTATTGACGGCTACCGCTGCGATGTCGCCGGTTTTGTGCCGCTTGATTTTTGGGAAAATGCGCGTCGGGAACTCGACAATATCAAGCCTGTGTTTATGTTGGCCGAATGGGAATCACGAGATCTTCTGAAAAAATCTTTTGATATGGTCTATTCCTGGAGCCTGTGGGAAAAAATGCTTGAGGCGATAAATCATAAAAATATCGCCCCGCTGGTTGAATGGATGGGCCACCAGACAAAAGCTTTCCCCCGGGATGGCATCAGCATGTCCTTTATTGAAAACCATGACAAAAATGCATGGGAGGGGAATCAGTTTTCTAATTTCGGGGACGGACTTGAAGCCGCTATTATTCTGACGGTGATGGTCAAGGGTATGCCCTTAATTTACGGCGGGCAGGAGGCTGGCCTTGCACACTCACTCAAATTCTTTGATAAAGACTCCATCCATTGGCAGGAAAGCAGAATAGGAGAGTTATACAAAAGCCTTTTTCAGCTAAAGCATCTTAATCGTGCGCTATGGAACGCCAGTAGCGGTGGAGATATGGTGAGGATTAATCATAATCATGAGGATAAGGCCATCGCCTTCTCACGGGAAAAAGAGGGCCACGCAATCCTTGCAATGGTTAATTTCAGCGACGAGACCGTGTGCCTGAACTTAGCTAATCCGGATTGCCAAGGGGAATTTGTTGACTGGTTCAGCAAAGAAACGGTTGAGGCAGAAACGCTTTCTACCGTTAATCTCGCCCCGTGGGGATATAAAGTTTTGAGCCGTGTTGCTTAAGGAGCGCAAATCTTCGGGATAACGTTTACCGCGTATGGACACCTCTCTTTTAAGTCATTTTAAATGACTCTGAGGCGTCTGTTAAACTCCCGGAGATTCCGTTAGTGGCATTTTTCAATCTTCTACAAAGCTTTACTGATACGTTGTATTAGTAAAGCTACAGGATCGTGGTTTCAGAACCAGACGGTATTAAGACGATACTTACTGCTGTCGCAGCAAATCCCAGTCACGTTTCATCGTTGTTACCTCACTTATCTGATCTTACCCGCCAATAGTGGACACGCGACTAAGTGAGTAAACTCTCAACCAGAGGTGATGTGATGGACGCCCCTTCCCAGCCTAAGTTCTGCCACACTTTGGACTGACCCCACGACAGTAGACAAATTCTGTCCTCACGACGAGGCCTGTTCAAAGGCCTCCGGACTGACGCCACCGAGATGACTGTGACGCCGGGCCCGGTTGTAGAACACTTCAATGTAATCGAAGATATCCGCCCGGGCCAGATCCCGGGTTTTGTATATTCTCTTCCTGATGCGTTCTTTTTTCAGTGAACTGAAGAACGATTCGGCCACCGCATTATCCCAGCAGTTGCCACGCCGGCTCATGCTCGGAGCCAGGTTATTGGCCCGGCAGAAACGCTGCCAGTCGTCACTGCTATACTGGCTACCTTGATCGCTATGTACGATGACCTCACCGTCCGGTTTTCGACGCCAGACGGCCATCATCAGCGCGTCGAGTGCCAGTTCGCGTGAGAGAGTGGGCTTCATCGACCAGCCGACCACGTTACGGGCGAAGAGATCGATAACCACCGCCAGATACAACCATCCCTGCCAGGTGCGGATGTAAGTGATGTCTGTGACCCACACCTGATTGGCCCGGACAACAGTAAACTGCCGCTGCACGCGATTAGGGGCAATCACTGAAGGTCGGCCAGAGATACGACGCGGCGCTTTATAGCCTCGTACGGCTTTGATCCGGTTCAGTTGCATAATACGACCCACCCGGTTTTTGCCGCAGGTTTCACCGATTTCGTTCAGATCGCCATGAACCCGCCGGTAACCGTATACGCCTCCGCTAAGTGAATATGAGTCACGGATAAGCGTCAGCAGACGCTGGTTATCTTTATCACGCGCCGAGATCGGGTTATGCAGCCATGCATAGAACCCGGCCCGGGCGACATTCAGTACCCGACACATCGTCATCACACCCCATACAGTGCGGTGCTCATTGATAAAGCGGTACTTCAGTCGGGCTCCCTTGCAAAGTACCGCGCGGCCTTTTTCAGGATATCCCGTTCTTCTTCGGTACGTTTTAGCTGCGCCCGTAGTTTCAGAATCTCGCTTTTGGCCTCCAGTAAATCCCGGGCATGCTGCTCGCTGTTATCGGGTTTAATCGCCCGTAACCACTTATAGAGACTATGTGCTGATACGCCCAGCCGGTCAGAAACTTCAGCGACGGAATAACCGCGTTCCGTTATTTGACGGACGGCTTCTTCCTTAAATTCAGGTGTAAATCGTGGTGTGCCCATACGCTCCTCCTATGCTCAAACTATAGGGCAGGATCGTCTACCGGGGCGGGGTCAGTCCATTATGAGGCAAAAAAGTGTCTACGAAACCCGGGTCTATTCACTGTCATTTCGTTACGCCGTCAGGGAAAAGAATTAGAAAGTCTCTTGGCACGGGGGACAAGAAACAAGCACAGGAGTTGCACGACAGGCTGAAGTCAGAGGCGTGGCGGGTGGATAAAATCGGGGAGTTGCCGACAAGGACGTTCGAGGAGTGTTGTATACGGTGGATCCGCGAGAAGGAACATAAACGGTCGCTGGATGACGACAGGACAAAGATTGAATATTTCCTGCGTCACTTTTCCGGGAGAGATGTTTCTACAATCACCGCCGAACAGGTTAACGACGCTGTTTCGAAGATGGTTAATCGCAAGCATATTCAGGTGTGGGAGTCTCGCAGGGATGCAGCCATACGTCGGGGGAAGGAGCCACCACCATATTCCGATAAGCCGGTAAGCCAGGCAACAAAGAGCCAGCATCTTTCATTTATGCGGTCTCTGCTAAAGGCCGCCGCTAATGACTGGGGTTGGATAAAATCGGCACCGGCAATCAAAACCAGAAAGCCGGTAAGCAAGCGAATCAGGTGGCTAACCAGGGATGAGGCCGAACGCCTGATTGAATGCATGCCTGAGAGCATTAAGCCAGTTGTGATATTCGCACTGGCTACCGGCCTGCGTCGCTCCAACATCATTGATCTGGAGTGGCAGCAGGTCGATATGCAAAGAAAGGTTGCATGGGTAAATCCGGAGAACGCGAAGGCAAGCACTCGCCCGGACGGAACGCTGACTCCGGCCGTGAGGAAAATGCGTGTCGATGATAACAGCGCCTGGAAGATCGGACTGGCGAAAGCTGGCATTGAGGATTTCAGATTTCATGACCTGAGACATACCTGGGCAAGCTGGCTCATTCAGTCCGGAGTGCCGTTGTCTGTCCTGCAGGAAATGGGAGGATGGGAGTCAATCGAAATGGTCCGTCGTTATGCTCACCTGGCACCGAACCATTTAAGCGAACACGCTCGGAAAATAGATGCCATTTTTGGCAACTATGACACAAACATGACACAAGGGGAAAATCAGGCTGGCCTGAAACTCGCGTAAGTTACTGAATCTAAATGGTACGCCCTACAGGGCTCGAACCTGTGACCTACGGCTTAGAAGGCCGTTGCTCTATCCAACTGAGCTAAGGGCGCACTGAGAAGGTAAACTTCGCGGTGTTGAACGCCAGGAATTATACGGTCTAAGACCAATGAGTCAATGGGTTTCGCCCTCAAAACCCTCTTCTCTACGGATACCTGCAAAAACAATCGCATCAACTGATTAAAGCGTAAGCACTGGCTTTAATCTCGCCTTCCTATACGAAATATCCCGCTACGGTTTAAGCAACGCCTGGTACCTTCAGATATTCCTTATAGCAACAATGAAGCACGTCACGGGACGGAGGGGAAACCGTCGTGACACCTCCTATTGCTGACTGTTCTCAGGCAATATTTTTGTGCTTATGCCGATACTCACACAAAGTGCAATGAGCAATTGCCCAACGTGCCGGGAGAGAAACGATGCGCGTGATGCTACGCAGGGAAAGGCGGCGGCGAAATATCATGGAATTTCAGGGGCATTCACTCCCCCTGCCCCATAACGCGCTGGTTGAACGCAGCGACCTGCTCAACCATACGGCACGCTATTGCGCGTACCACATTCTCGTGACGCGCGACCGCTATCTTGCCACTGGCGTTCGTCACAGCCCGTTTCCCTTATGCCTGTGTCGCATCTTTGACGATATCGACGAGGCGCTGGACGTGGTTCGCCTGACACACCCGCTTGGCCTGATTATCGATCTTGAAGGCCACAGCCTGGCCGTTATTACGCTTCTGGATCGCCTGCGTCTGTTGCGGCAAAGCTATCCGGCGCTGGACATCGTGCTGCTCACCCCTGAAGTTGACCCTGGTGCACAGCTGTTTCTCCAGGCGGCTTGCCATTGTCGGGTGCTGGACAAACGCCTGGCGCTGTTTCAGGCCCGGGATGCGCTTCACTTCCAGAATCATAATCAACCTCTTCTGCCCCGTTTGTTCAAAGCCAAAGAGTGGAGCGTGCTGATGATGATGTCTGAAGGCTACACCTTGTGTCATATCGCCCGCCTACAGGTTCGTCCATATCACAGGATTATCTACCGTGTAGGCTGCGTTTTAACCCTACTGCGGCTAAACCATCGCCACCAGCTGCTGCACCTGCTCCAGCGCATTAGGGCCATTCGTGACACGTATAACTCGGGATAACCTGCTGGAAATGAGATAACTTTAAGAAATTACTTAAATCAGTGTTAATAAGTGGTAATTATTTAACCAAAAGCAAACAATTACAACTATTCCTAAGAATGCGCCATTGGTGAAATTTATCACCATGATGAAATAAAATCATGGAATTTATCTCTGCATGAAAGGAATGATTTTCACAGTCATCGGTGATTTGTTCGAGCATATTGTGAGCTAACTGACAAACCAGAACCCTTTCCGCACCCGTCTGGCAGGACAACCGACTGGCTAGTGCGCCAGACAAGAAACCCCTAAGCTAAACTAAAATCCGCCCATAAGTCATTATGCAGCCAGCGTTTTTATCCTCATCGCAATACGTTGCGTAACATCACAACTCGCAATTAATTTAACAATCAGACAACAAGCAGTCACATATTTTGTTTTTTGCTATTACATAAACACTAAGCGTCAGCAAATCGATAAACCACAGAAATTAGGTCCAAAAGAAAATTCCTGGTCAATCCGCTACAGAACATCGTAATGAGTAAAGTTAATTGTCGTAATCTCAGACTTTTTCCTAAAACGTTACACGGTATAATCGGCACCATTGAGATAAATAACAAAAACCACAACAAGATCATCTATGGATAATATGTTAATGACGACGATTTTGTCGTAACTCAAAAAAGGAAGCGCTGATCACAGCAGTCCACAAATAAACACGCATCAGAAAGGTCTGATACAACCCACCGTTTTTACGAACGAATGGCCTGCCAGCCAGATATTGTGTTTTCTCTCACCCTGGACACTGACCTTTAGGGTGTAACCGGGTGTTCCAAAACGAGACAAATGCACGCCAGGGCTGGCAATGAAGTTCTCTCCGAACTCAGCACAACTGAATACATAATCTGAGGAATAGAAAATGAAACCTGCTTCCGTTGTTATTATGGATGAACAACCTATCGTCAGGATGTCGATAGAGGTTCTGTTGCACAAGAATAGCCAGATTCGCGTTGTCCTCAAGTCGGACGATGGCAGAGAAGTTATTGATTATGTACGAAAAAATGAAACAGACCTGGTCATTGTTGACATTGAACTGCCTGGAACCGATGGTTTTTCGCTACTCAAACGGATCCATGACATAAGCCCTAAAACCAAGGTTTTGTTTTTATCTTCAAAGTCGGAAAATTATTATGCCGGGCGGGCGATCCGCGCGGGCGCTAATGGTTTTGTCAGTAAAAGAAAAGATCACAATGACATCTATAAAGCGGTGGATATGCTACTGGCGGGTTATTCCTTCTTCCCGGCAGACACCCTTAACTTTCTTAGCAACAATCCGGCAAGGCGCGGAGAATTGAACGAACTTCCGCTTTCAAATCGTGAAGTGACGGTGCTACGGTATCTGGTCAATGGCCTGACAAATAAAGAAATAGCCGATCAACTTTTGCTCAGCAACAAAACAATCAGTGCGCATAAATCAAATATTTTCACCAAACTTGGCGTACATACTATTGTTGAATTGATTGACTACGCAAAGTCCCACGAGCTGGTTTAAGAGAATGCGCCGCGCCTGATAAAATATCGGGTGCGGCATTTTCATATTAATTGTAGTTAATCATGAACGTGGCGTCGGCATCGGCCTTACCGGGCTGCGGATTATCGGCTGTCGCAATATAGTTGGCGTAAAATTGCAGCGTGGCGTTGCCCAGCGCATCGACGGCCACTTCGCGACTTGCCTGCTGTAAAGGCAGGCGACTGCGATCCGCGTCGCGGATTTCCACCGCTACCCTTGTGGCATTGCTGGTGCCGTTCAGCCCAAGCAGTGCGGGATCGTCGTCATCGGCTTTTCCGGCAAAGGTTATCGATGCCGAACCCGGTGGGCAACCGGTCAGGCTCAACGTGAAAGGAATCACCGAGGTGGTGCTTCCGGCGTTGCGCAGCTGTTTGGTGGCCCAGCGCCCCAGCTCGACGGCTTTGTCGCTGTCGCTCGCCTCCACCACGCAGCTGTAATCCACCACGTTACCAGACAATTCAATGTTCACAGCCCCAAGGGCGTTATCGGCACGCGCACTGTGGCTCATCGCTGTTACGGCCAATACGGCCAGGCACATATAGACTGATTTCATCGGCAGGCCCTTAGTCATAATCCACGCGCAAATAACCCCTGGCGGTAAACTTCCCTTCCGCCGGTTTGTTGCCGGTGATGCTGACTGGCCATGCGCGGATCCCCACCTGCGCCTGGGCGCTGGCATCCAGTCGGAACGGGATTTTGCTGTTAATGTTGTTCGGCGTTAGCGGATTACCGCTATTATCGGCGACGATAAAACCCAAATCCGGGTTATCCGATACCATCGCGTTGCCCTGCGACTTTTCCGCTTCCACGCGCATGGTGAGATACGCCTGCGATTCCACGTTAGTACATTTGATACCGATGGTTTTCTGCTGCGCCGGGATATTCGCCGGACGGTTTCCGGCCCCTGCCTGGCTAAACAGCGATGCGCCAATATCGCCAAAATCAAATTGCACCACGGTACCGGCGTTGATCTCACAGGTTTGCGGCACGTTGATGGTACCGCTGTAACTGATGGTATAGACCGGCGTGGTCAACGGATCAGCGCTGGTTGTGGTTACGTAGACGTTAAACATGGTCTGTTTTGGGATAACCACCATGTTAATAAAGCGCCGCGTCACCTTCAGGCGAAAAACCAGTTTGGAATCATTCACCGGAAACGCTTTTTGGTTCGGCACATTCGGGTGTGAGCCCATCTGAATGTCGTTCTGTGGCGGATAGAATGTACCGGCATAACTGTCGGTTATCTGCATCGCGCCGTCGAGATAATCATTAAGTTTAAGGTACTTAAAGCCATTCTCGGTGCTGACCACCGGGAAGCTAGTGACGTAACTGCGTTTGGTGGTGGTGCCCGTGGTACCGCTCGGACAGATGGCATTCACCCCCACCCAGCCGGATTTTTGGCTGAGCGTGACCACCTGCCCGACCTGGTTATTGGCGCTGGTAAAGGTATCGGTCAAATCGTAAAACACATCCGATGCCACACCGTTCGCGTTGCGGCAAACCGTGGCCATCGCCGAAGTAGACGCCATTGCGCACCCCAGCAGTAAAACGGTGAAGACTTTATTGATCACAGCGAACCTCCGTGAGCGTGATCGCCTGTTGCAGGCTCTTTTCCGGGAGCGCGTAACGAGCACGACACTGCGCGCCCGGGCCTTCGCCCCACTGAATCAACAGCTCACCGCTGAGCGGCAAACCACTTAAGTAGATTTGTCCGTCGTCGCCCACCATGCTGGTTACGCCACTGATCGTTTCCCGGACGATGGCACCAAACGGCACAGGCTGTACGCCTCGATGAACGGTTACCAACGCTCTCACGCCAATACGCGTATCAAACGTCGCCCGGACCACTGCGCCCTCGGTTGGCACCACGCTGCTGACGTTGTTTTCGACGTCAGTGCTGTTGCTCATGGTGTTGGTGTCGAGCGCGATGCGGTTGTAACGATAGACGGTGGCGTACGGCATCACCGCGTAACCGCGCCAGTCGGTTTTGACGCCGGTCTGGTTTTCTATGCTGACGCCGCTCGCGCCCGGCGCTTTGATTAGCACGTTGGTATCCCCCAACGGCTGGCTGAACGTGACGCCATCGGCGTGGGCCAGAATGCCGCCCGCTGCCTGCCAGTTCAGGGAATGCTGGTCGCGATCATAGTTGTAGGCGCCGCTCAGCGTGCCGTAAGTTGCCTGCCAGTTGGCGCTGGCGCTGCCGGTGTAACCCTGGCCGCTGGTGCTGCCCTGCGTCACGCTGTAGCTGAGGTTGTTTCCGTCGAGCAGCGTGCCGCTGACGCCGCTCTGCCAGCTGTTGTCGCCGTCGCTGTTGCGGCTGGCGGAAACGGTGGCATAGGCGCGGTCGAACGCTGAATTGCGACGTGCCGCGCCGTTGCTGAATATGCTGAACGGCACGGAGAGATTAAATGACGCAATCTGATCGGTGCCCGGAATACCAATCGAACGGTTCCACGACATCGACACTGAATAGCTCACCCCGCGCCAGCCGCCGGAATAGCCCACCTGATACCAGGTGTTGGTATCGTCAGAACCCCAGTAGGTTTGCTCACTGCCGGAAAGGTACAGCGAGCCGTAATCGCCAAGCGACTGCGAAATGTTGGCCTGAAAGCGGCCTTTTTTATTCTGCGTCAGGTTGTGATAGCTGATGATATCCGGCACGCCATCATCGTCCGTTTTCTTGTCGCTGTACTGATAGCCGCTCATGTTCTTCCACGTCGTATCATCGAGGGTGAAGAAGCCTTTGGTTGAGTAGCGGTAGCCGAGCAGCTGGAAGTTGGTGCCGTAGGTGTTCAGAGATTTGGCGTACAGGAAACGCAGGGATTGCCCGTCGTGGGTGCTGTCGTCCACCAGCCGGCTGTGCGCGTGGGTGATATCCAGCGAGACCGCGCCCCAGTCGCCGAGGTTTTTTCCCAATCCCAGCGCAACGGCGGTGTAGTTTTCCGCCAGCTGCGTGCCGCCGTAAACCGTGTAGCCGTCGTTCAGCCCGGTTACCACCGTGCCCTGCGTGAAGAACGGCGTCTCCTGCTGGTTGTTACCAGAACGGTAATCCCCCGCCACCAGGTCATATTTCCAGCGGCCTTCACGTTGCAGCAAAGGAACCGAAGAATACGGCACGGTATAGCGCTGCTGGCTGCCGTCTTTTTCGTCCACGGTCACCTCCAGGTCACCGCTCGAAGACGTCGGGTTCAAATCGCTGATGGCGAATGCCCCGCTCTGAACATAGCTCTGATAGACCACATAGCCGTTCTGGCGAATGGTGATTTTGGCGGGCGTGCGGGCGATGCCGCGCACCGTCGGCGCGAAGCCCTGCATACTGTCGGGGTACATGCTGTCGGACGAATAGAGACGCGCCCCGCGAAAGCCGACGCTGTCGAACACGTCGCTCCCGGTGTTGCTATCACCCATCACCAACTCACTTTTCCACGGCACTATCGCGCGCTGCACCCAGGTGGCGACGTTGCGCCAGCGGTTTTCTTTCTGGTTATTGTTGTCGGAATAGGTCCAGGTGCCACTGTTACGCAACCTCCACGGGCCATAGTTGGCGCCACTGGTCAGGCTCAAAAAGTAGCTGTCATCGTCGCTGCCGCGGTTGCCGCTAAAACTGTAGTTCGCCAGCAGCGCCGGGATGCCCTCATCCCACTCTTCGGGCGGGATATAGCCGCGCGCGCTGTTGAACATCGCCACCTGTGGCAGGCTGATGTTGAGCTTGAGCGCCGCAAAATCAAAGGCGATTTCCGTTCCCGGAATCACGTTTTCCAGCGCCACGCAGGCCTCAGGCGCCTCTTTCGCCAGCGCCGGAAATGCCGTGGTGTTGACGCCAAGACGCTTTAGCAGCGCCGGGGTCATGCACGGGGCTAATCCCCCGGCCGCTGGCTGTGTGCCTTCGGCGGGCGTAAAGGCTAAATCCTGCGAGCCAACGAACTCATCGTTGCGCCAGATATCGACCCGATACACCCCGGCGGGTTGCTTGTTGCCTTTCTCGAAGCGCGACAAATCCGCCACGCCCGCCGCATCATCGGACAGGAACGAAGGGTTAAAGTAGCTTTCCGCCTGCACGCCGGACGCAAACGACACGCCGGACAAGGCAAGGGTCAGCAGTTTCAGACGCGGCCAGCGTCTGGAAAGTTCGGCGTGAGGAAAGGCATTCATTACAGATTCACGCGACGAGCCGGAGTAATTGCCCCGTAGTCATTCACGCTCTGCCAGCTCAGCGTGCCCTGCGCACCCGTTGGCAGCGCGACCGTGGCACGGCTTTTTGGCGCAACCATCACGTTCTCGAGCTTCTTGCCCCCCATCTGTAAATTAACCAGAGTCATGTAATACGGTGAAGGATTGTTGATGCTGATGGCTGAACCGCTGCGGGTAAACGCCAGCGTGTCGAGGGCCTGCAACGGCTGCGTCTCGAGTTTGTTTGGGCGAACGAACAGCTTGATGCGCGACAGGATAGCCAGCTGTAAAACGTTGTTGTTTTCGCCGTTCTTTTTATCCATCGACGGGATCGCTTTAACATTCAGATAAAACAGCGATTCCCGGTCCGTGGCCAGGGCTGGCCCGGCATAAATGATACGCAGCGTATTTTCGCTGTTGGGCTCGCTCACGAACAGCGGCGG
Source organism: Scandinavium hiltneri (assembly GCF_024764835.1). Lineage (GTDB taxonomy): Bacteria > Pseudomonadota > Gammaproteobacteria > Enterobacterales > Enterobacteriaceae > Scandinavium > Scandinavium hiltneri. The sequence goes on from NZ_JALIGE010000076.1 coordinate 871,532, forward strand.
CGTGATGACGAAGGTTTTTTCTTTCTGACCGGTGGCATTTTCAATCCACGCGTTAATCAGATAACGCTCCTGCTTGTTGCTGTTGCTCAGCGCCAGCGAGGTTTGTTTGGCATCAGCAGGGTAAATCACTCGGGTCGCGCCCAGCGCGATGCCACCTGCTGCCTGTGCCGGTAGCGCATTCATTAACATCAGAATCGACAACAAAAGTGTTTTTTTAATTAAGCGGATCATAACCCAGTTACCTGTTTTCTTATTTTCTGACAGCGTCTGTTTTTAGGGATAAACAAGGGTAAACCAGACGTCAGTGAGTAAATCCCCTGGTACGAGCGGTAATGAAATAACGCGATAACGCGCGCTGAAATGGAAAGTCATTTCCTCAGCGGTTATCGGTAAATAATTATCGGGCGGTGCGTTTGGAATAATAAGCTGCTGCTGGGTATCAAAGAGCGCCAACCCTAAGCCGCTTTCTCCTGGCCTGCCGCTGGCTTTTGATGAGGCGACAAAGACCTGTGGATCTTCTGCCGGACTCAACCCCTGAAAACTCATGCCCACAAGGTTTGCGACATCGCGACGACACTCCACGAGGCGTAGCGTGAACGGCACGGTAACGGTGGAATAGCTGCCCACTTCGCCGAAGGTATTGCTGCGGTATTGCCCCATTTCCACGCGTAAATCCTGGCTCTCAGGGGCCACAACGCAGGCGCTGTTCACCAGTTCACCGCGCAGCTGAACGCGCCCGCCATCGACTACCACCGTGTGCGCGAAGGCCGGTGCAGCCGCGACGAATATCAGTGCCAGCAGTGGCAACGTCCGTATCATGATAGATTCCCGGGAGGTCTAAAAGGGTCCTCATCCTTGAGGCAATGCTCATCCTGAGCGTGACTGAGGCTTACTCGTATTTCATTACGAAGGTAGCGTCAGCGTTAGCCTGGCCCGGCGCGGTGGTGTCAGCCGTTGCTTTGTAACGCGCGGTGAAGCGCAGGGTGTTGGTGCCTTCTACCAGGTTCTGCGCGGTAGAGAACGTTGCGCCGTTTGGAGCCAGCGTCGCGGATGAAGTATCCAGGATTTCAATGCCGACGCCAGTTGCGGTATCGGCGTTGTCACTGGAAGCCACTGCCAACAGGGTGTTGTCTTTCGCATCAACCTGACCGGTAAAGGCGACGGCTGCGGTTGCCGCAACGGTTGGGTCGCAATCATTCAGCACGATGCTGAATGGGATTTTGGCAGAGGTATCACCGGTTTTAGTGAAAGACGCGGTGCGGTACTGGCCCAGCTTCACTTCCTGGTTGGAAGAGTCGGTGCTGACCGCACACGCCGCGTTGACCAGTTCACCTTTAAAATGCACGTTACCGCCGTTAACGGTGGTGGTATCGGCATTCGCCGCGCCAACAAACAAACCCAGCGATGCCACCAGAGACGCAGCTATTTTGCTAACTTTCATGATTTTTCCTTGATGATTTATCTCATTATTTACGGCGAAGAAACTACCCGAAAATAAGTTTCGTCGTTCCTTCAACACTGTCCGAAAATAGGGTTCCCGGCAGTAGTCATAAATTAAACAATTCGCCTGATGCAAAATATGTATAAAAGCTGCGATCGCCTTCAGTCACGTCCTATTATTATTTAGGAAATGACCCGGTAAATAATGGCGCACAAGAAAAGGCCTAAAAATATCAGGGCTTTTGGGCCACCAGGCATTGAGCACGCCAGAAAAACGCAAACGGTGACTGACATCCCGTCCGGCTTCTGACAAAATATGTACATCCCCCCTTGTGACACTGACAGACGGAATCTTCTCTCTGATGGCAGCAAAGATTATTGACGGTAAAACGATTGCGCAGCAGGTACGCTCTGAGGTCGCGGAAAAAGTGAAGGCGAGAATTTCCGCCGGAAAACGCGCCCCTGGATTAGCCGTAGTGCTGGTCGGCAGCAATCCTGCGTCGCAAATTTACGTCGGCAGCAAACGCAAAGCGTGCGAAGAAGTAGGCTTCATTTCCCGCTCTTACGATCTGCCGGAAACCACCCTCGAAGCCGAGCTGCTGGAGCTTATCGATACCCTGAACGCTGACGACACCATCGACGGCATTCTGGTGCAGCTTCCGCTGCCTGCGGGCATTGATAACGTGAAGGTGCTGGAACGCATTGCGCCGGACAAAGACGTGGACGGCTTCCATCCGTATAACGTCGGTCGTCTGTGCCAGCGCGCGCCGCGTCTGCGTCCGTGCACACCGCGCGGGATAGTGACGATGCTTGAGCGTTACAATATCGACACCTACGGGCTGAACGCAGTGATCGTGGGCGCATCGAACATTGTGGGTCGTCCAATGAGCATGGAATTACTGCTCGCGGGCTGTACCACTACCGTCACCCACCGCTTTACCAAAAATCTGCGTCAGCACGTTGAGAACGCCGATTTGCTGGTCGTCGCGGTCGGTAAACCGGGCTTTATTCCTGGCGAGTGGATCAAAGAAGGCGCGATCGTGGTCGACGTCGGCATTAACCGTCTGGAAAGCGGAAAAGTGGTCGGCGATGTGATTTTTGACGATGCCGCCGCGCGCGCGTCGTATATCACCCCCGTGCCGGGTGGCGTTGGCCCAATGACCGTGGCAACGCTTATCCAGAACACGCTGCAAGCGTGTGAAGAATATCATGATGTAAAGGAAATATAAGAATGGCGACTTTTTCTCTGGGTAAACACCCACATGTTGAATTATGCGACCTGCTGAAACTGGAAGGCTGGTGCGAAAGTGGCGCACGGGCGAAAGCGGTGATTGCTGAAGGCGTGGTTAAAGTAGACGGTGTTGTTGAAACCCGTAAACGCTGCAAAATTGTTGCTGGCCAGACGGTTGTCTTCGAAGGTCAGAGTATTACTGTTCAAGCGTAATCAGCGTCCATGCGGCCCTACTCGGGCCGTTTTAGACAACTGAATTAGCGTTCTACCAACGTTCCCTCTATTTCTTTGCAAGACTTCTGCAGAATCGAATCACGTAGCACAAACTCCGCGGGCAAAATGCAATTGGCTGGCCGGTTTTCCTGTGTTGCAACCAGCACTCTGGCAACCGCTTCTTTACCTTGCGCGTCCAAATCCAGCCGAACGGTGGTAAGGGATGGGATGAAAAACGCACTTTCGTAACTATCATCGTAACCAATCACCGACACCTGCGCCGGCACAGCGATATTTGCTTGATTTAATGCACTCAGTGCACCCAGTGCCATCTGATCGTTACCGGCTAAAATCGCGCTAAACTCGACTTTATTTTCAATAAGTTGCCTTACATCGTCGTAACCACTTTGTGCATCCCACGAACCAAAAATAATCGCCGCCGGCGTCAGACCTAATTCGGCCAGGCTGGTTACCCAACTCGCCAGGCGTAGTTGTGCAGAAATCGAGTGCTGTGGACCAGGCATTAGCGCGACAGAGTGGTGCCCGAGTTCATGCAAGCGCTTAACGCTCTCTTGGGTTCCATTTGCCGGGTCGAAGATGACATGGAACACCCCACTGTCTGGAGCAACGTCGAGAAACAGGCACATCACATCGTTATTTTGGGCAGCTAAAGCCTGAGCAACGGGCGTTTCCAGCGGGACGTTGATAAGGATTTTGTCGACAAATTGAGATTTAAATTCGTTGATGGATTGCTGGATAGCCAAGGGGTCATGTTCATCAATCATCGAAATCAGCACCTGATAATGGGCTTCACGTGCGTGTTTTTTGACAGAAGCAGCAATTTGCGAAGGAGCATGCAGCGCAAGGGATGTGGTAATCAGCCCTAATGTCAGGGCTCTTTTCCCGACAAGTTGTTGCGCCAGGCGATTGGGTACGTAGCGTAGTTCTTCAATAGCCTGCTCAACGCGAATTCGCGTTTTATCGGCAACATTCACCGATTTATTAAGCACTCTGGACACCGTCTGATAGGAGACACCAGCCCGTTGAGCAACATCTTCAAGCGTCGCATTTCTATTTTTATTCACCCTCAATCCTTTCATTTGCGCGTGGCTAAAGTAGTCCGTTTCATCCTGGCTGCAGCGGTTACTATATCAAAATGTCATACGTTCACATGATCGCATTTTGGGATCTTGTTCACCCTTTATCACTTTTAACCCTGGATTCTGTGATGTTCGTTGCAGTTTGACTTACCGACAGTTGTTTGAACTATTTGCTGGGTATTGTATGTAACTCACTGATGTGAACGTCATACATTTTGTGATTACGTAAATACTCCCGACCCAGACGCGTGAATCTATCCCTAAAAATAGCGCGACTCACTGAGTCTTCAGCGAAGCACCAACTCTGTTCCTTGATGAGGAAGAAAAAATGGTTACCGGTAAAAGGAACTACATTCTTTTAAGCATTTTCGATTTTCTCTACCTGTTTGCCTGGTCGTCAACGATGGCCTTTTTTGTTATCTGGACGACCCAGCATTTAGGGATCAGTGCAACCAAAACGGGTTGGCTTTACGCCATTAACGCGTTTATTGCGCTGACAATGCAGCCGTTCTTTGGTTTTATCTCAGATAAATTTGGTACGAAGAAATCCTTAATCTTTCTGATCATTGCTTTGCTGCTGCCTATCGGGCCATTCTTTATTTATATTTATGCCCCATTATTGGTGAGTTCATTCTGGTTGGGTGCCATATTGGGTGGGGTTTATCTGGGGATTATCTTTAACTCCGGTTGCGGGGTTATCGATTCTTATATCGACAAGATATCCCGCCGTTATTCCTTCGAATATGGTCGCGTGAGAATGTGGGGGTCTTTGGGCTGGGCTGCTGCCGCCTATATTGTCGGGCGTAATATTAATGACAACCCTAACCTTTCTTTCTGGCTGGCCAGCATCGCGATTGTTCTGGCGGCTATCTGCTTTATGTTGACTAAAATTGAAGTCACCATTGAAGAAGAGAAAATGACGTCATCACTAAAAGGCGCACATGTTTTTGAACTAGCGAAAAACAAACAGTTTTGGATGCTGATCATATTCACCCTTTTCGTCTCGCAAATTTATGACACTTACGATCAACAATTTGCACAGTATTTCTCTCTTCAGTTCTCAAGTGTTGATATCGGGAATAAATGGTACGGCACGCTGGCGTCTGTACAGGTCTGTTTTGAAACCCTATTCCTTGGCCTGATGCCCTGGTTTGTCAATCGTGTGGGTGCAAAGCGGGCAATGATTATCGCTGGTACCATTATGTCTATACGCATTCTGGGTTCTGCCGTACCGCTTGGGCCTGTGTGGATTGCGGCAGTAAAAATGATGCATGCGATTGAAAAACCCTTAATTCTCATCTCCATCTTTAAATTTATCGCACAGAATTTTGAACAGAAATTGTCATCGACTATCTACTTGTTAGTCCTGTTTTCCGCATCCATCGCGACGACGATTTACTCCCCAACGGTTGGATATTTGTACGACACGATTGGTTTTGCTAACACCTATATCATTCTTGGCATTATTTCAGGGATCTTTACGCTGTTCTCAGTGTTCTCTCTAAGTAATAAAAAAGACAACGTCATACCCCTTTCTCAGGAGAGAGAGTCTTTAGCATAACGGAGGCAGTGATGAGTAAATTATTCCCGACATTACATTTTTTACACGGTGCAGATTATAACCCTGATCAGTGGCTAAATCAGCCCGAGATCCTTGCACAAGATATTGCGATGATGAAAGAAACAAAGTGCAATGTGATGTCTGTCGGTATTTTTAGCTGGTCTACGCTGGAACCCGAAGAGGAAAATTTCCAGTTCAGCTGGCTGGATAATGTGTTAGATACACTCTATGCCAATGGGATTTATGTTTTCCTGGCAACGCCGAGTGGTGCAAGACCCGCCTGGGTATCTGAAAAATATCCGCAGGTATTACGTACTCATAAAAATCTGACTAAAAGCCTGCATGGTGAACGGCACAACCACTGCTATTCGTCACCCGATTACTTACGTTTAACCGGGAGCATTAACCAACAATTGGCAAAACGTTATGCGCACCATCCCGCTGTACTGGCCTGGCATATTTCGAATGAATACGGCGGTGAGTGCCATTGCGATAATTGCCAGCAAGCATTTCGAAAATGGCTGAAGAATAAATACCAGACACTGGAAAATTTAAACCAGCGCTGGTGGAGTTCATTCTGGAGCCACGAGTATTCCAGCTGGGAACAACTTCACTCACCAGGGCCATTGGGCGAAGAATCAGTACATGCGTTGAATGTTGACTGGCGGCGTTTTGTGAGCGAACAAGTGGCGCTGTTTTGTCGCCATGAAATCCAGGCGGTTAAGCCGTACAACCCGGCACTACCCGCCACGACCAACTTCCACGGCGTGTTTAACGATTACGATTACTGGCGACTCGCACAGGAAGTCGATTTCATTTCTTGGGACAGTTACCCGGAATGGCACCAGACCCGGGATCAGCTGCAATTGGCTTCGTACACAGCCTTCACGTTTGACCTGATGCGTAGTCTGAAACCGGGCCTGCCGTTCTTACTAATGGAATCCACGCCAGGCACCACAAGTTGGCAAGGAGTCAGTAAGCTTAAGAAACCGGGCATGCATATGCTTTCGTCATTACAGGCAGTAGCGCATGGTTCTGATTCGGTTCAGTATTTTCAGTGGCGTAAAAGCCGTGGTTCAATTGAAAAATTCCACGGTGCAGTAGTTGATCACGTCGGGCATATCGGCACACGTGTCGGGCAGGATGTAAAGCAGGTTGGCATGTCGCTGGAGAAACTGGCAGGTGCTGCGGGCGCGGATTATCACGCGGACGTTGCGCTGATTTATGACTGGGATAACCGCTGGGCAGTGAACGATTCAGCGGGACCACGCAACTGTGGCATTAAATTTGAAGAAACGGTACAGCAGCATTATCAGGCGCTGTGGCAGCAGAATATTGCTGTAGACATCGTCTCACGACACTCTGAACTGAGCGCTTATCGCGTGCTTATTGCCCCCATGCTCTATATGGTGGATGACGCATTTGCCGCGCGTGTGAATCAATTTGTGGCCGCAGGGGGTGTCTTTATTGCTACGTACTGGTCGGGCATCGTCAACCCAGACGATCTCTGTTTTACCAACGGGTTCCCGGGTCCGTTACGTGACGTTTTGGGTATCTGGTCAGAAGAAATTGACAGCCTTTACGATGGCGAAACAAATCAAATCAGCATCACCTCGCCAGGCTGGAATGGTGCGGTAGGTGAATATACGTGCATTGAACTTTGCGATTTAATTCATGCGGAAACGGCAGAGGTATTGGCTGTTTATCAACATGATTTCTATCAGGGGAGACCCGCAGTAACCCGTAACCTCTATGGCAAAGGGCAGGCATATTACCTGGCTGCCAGAACCGGCGTTGATTTCTTGTATGACTTTTACCAGACCATTACCGATACACATGGCATTTGCGCCTGCACCGCATTACGCCTACCAAAAGGTGTGGTTGCAACGAGCCGGCAGCAGGATGACGAGGAATATCTGTTTGTGCAGAACTACAGCGACCAGACCGTCACCCTTGAACTGGCAGAAGAAAGCCGGGCTCTTGAACCTTTGCTTCATCCCGACTTGCTGAACGGCCACCAATACTCACTTCCGGCCTTTGGAATCGACGTTTTTTTATCTAAAGCTTAACCAGTCAGGCATATTTCTCCCCCCCAGGCGAATAGCTCGGGGGGAATTCACTTCACGTTATTTCAGTAAATCATCCATTAGCCCCTCAAACCATCAGGTTAAAACCTGCGCAACTTCAAATATTCGATAACCGTATGGCAACAATCCAGATTTTTGTTGCCGGGTAATATCGGTTTTGCCACTATAAGTAGAACGTTCTACTAAAACGTTCTACTCACAACAACAGCACGTAATCAGTGCATCTCAGGGTCTCAGGTCGGGGGAAAACAGCATGGGTCTGTTCTCAGGGTTTGTTAAATCGTTGTCAAAATTATCCATGATTGGTCGTGCGCTGATGCTGCCAATTTCACTGCTGCCTGCGGCCGGTTTGCTGCTGGCGTTCGGTGATAAATTCCATATGCCGTTAATGATGAACGCCGGCGGGGTTATTTTCGATAACCTGCCGATGCTGTTCGCCATCGGTTCTGCGGTCGGGCTGGCGTCCGAATCAGGGATTGCAGCGTTATCCGCGGCGGTGTCGGTGTTTGTCACCAACATCACCATCGGCACCGTGCTGAGCATTACGCCAGAAATGGCCTCTCAGGGCGGGAAATATGCAATGGTCGTCGGCATTCCGACGCTGCAAATGGGCGTCTTTGGCGGCCTGATTTGCGGCGTGCTGGCGGCATGGTGCTACAACCGCTTCCACAAGATGCAGCTGCCGGAATTCCTCGGCTTCTTCTCCGGCAAGCGCTTCGTGGCAATCGCGACGGCGTTTCTGTCGTTCATCATGGGCCTGCTGCTGCCGTATATCTGGTCACACATTCAGTCTGGCATCGACGCCCTGTCGGTGGTGGTCAACGGTGATAATCAGGCGGCATCGACCTTTATCTTTGGTCTGGTTGAACGCGCGCTGATCCCGCTCGGCCTGCACCACATCTGGTATCCATCGTTCTGGTACTCCTTTGGCGATTACACCACTCAGGCAGGCCAGGTGATTCACGGCGACCAGACCATCTGGTTCAAAATGCTGGAAGAAGGCGTGAAATCCTTCAGCAGCGACAGCTACCAGAATGCCGGTAAGTTCATGCAGGGCGAGTTCCCGCTGATGCTGTTCGCACTGCCAGCGGCGTGTCTGGCGATGTACCACGAAGCGCATACCGCTAACAAAAAAATCGCAGCGGGGATCTTGTTCTCTGCAGCCCTGACCTGTTTCCTGACAGGCATCACCGAGCCGGTTGAATTTACCTTCATCTTTGTGGCGCCAATTCTGTACGTCTTCAACGCCATCATGGCCGGTCTGGCGTACATGACCATGTACCTGATGCACGCCCACATCGCCAAATCGTTCTCCGCCGGGTTCATCGACTATCTGTCGTTCGGTATTCTGCCGTCGTTTAACGGCTATCAGACAAACTTCCTCAGCGCGGTGATTATCGGTATCCCGATGGGGCTGATTTACTACTTCACCTTCCGTTTCGTGATTCGTCGCTTTGACGTCAAAACGCCGGGTCGTACCAGCGTGACTGCCAATGCAAACGACAAAACCGACACTGAAATCGCGACTGAAATTATCGGCCTGCTGGGGGGTGCGCAGAACATCGATTCCGTCGGTTCCTGCATTACCCGTCTGCGTCTGGAAGTGGCAAAGAGCGATATCGTGGACAAAGATGGCCTCAACGCCGTTGGCGCTCGCGGCGTGGTGTTCATCGGTGATACCGGTATCCAGGTGATTTTTGGTGCCAGAGCGCAATTTATCGCACAAACCATGTCGACGATGATTGGCAAATAAGCGGAAGATGATACGCTGTCAACGTCTCCTGCCCGTGCGGGAGACGTTTTTTATCTGTTTGATTGCGGCGAGTTTTTCAGGGAGCAGGTTTGAAAAAAGTCAGCATTATCGATGTGGCGAAACAGTCGGGCGTTTCCGTCTCCACCGTCTCTTTGGTTCTGCGCCAGAAAGGTAAAATTTCCGACGCCACCATTGAGAAAGTTCAGGCCGCCATCGCCCAACTTGGTTACGTGCATAACGTCGCTGCCGCCAACCTGCGTTCCAATACTTCCAATCTGATTGGCCTTATCCTGCGCGATTTCAGCGACAGCTTTTCCATCAAAGTAATGGCAAGCGTGGTTCAGGAGCTGGAGAAGCAAGGGTTTATGGTGTTTCTCGGTCAGCCACAGGATGACCACGCCAGCCTCGAACGTTGCCTGCTGTCGTTCAAACAACAGGGCGTAGCGGGCGTGATTTATCTGGCATCCGACACCAAACGCCCTCATCTGCCGGAGCAAATTCGCGCGTGTCCCTTACCGTTAGTGGTAGTGTCTCAGTCGCTGATGGAAGAAAACTGCAATCTGGTGATGCGCGATAACCGCCAGGCGGCGAGCCTCGCGACCCGCTATCTGATTGAGCGCGGACACCGCAGCATTGGCTATATCGGCGGCCAGGACGAGTGCCTGATTCGCCAACAGAGGCTGCAAGGTTTTCGCAGTACGCTGGTGCAAAATGGCATGGTGTACAAAGAAGATTCGGCCCCGGCATGCAGCGATGATACACATGCGGCCAGCATCGCCACCCGGCAATTGCTGGAGAAAAATAACACCCTCACCGCCCTGCTGTGTCATTCTCCGGACGCGATGATCGGCTGTATCAATGGCATTCATCAGGTCGGGCGTACCATCGGGAAAGACGTGTTCCTGACGCAGCAGGTGGCGCTGATCGGCTTTGAAGATATGCTGCACATCAATCTCACCTCCCCGTCGTTCACCTTTGTCTCCTCCGCCAGTGAAGAAACGGGCCGACAGGCGGCAAGTCTGATCATCCGTAAACTCAAAGAACCCGAGTTACAAACGCAGAAAGTCACGCTGTCAGGCCAGCTAATCGCCCGAGAATCAGCATAAAAAAACCCGGTGGCGCTACGCTTGCACGGGCCTACGTTTGTCGTTGTAGGACCGGTCAGCGCAGTGCCACCGGGCAGTTAAATCAGATAACGTGTTATTTACGACGCCAGGTTGTCCCCTGTGCGCCGTCTTCCAGCACGATACCCATTTCGTTCAAACGGTCACGCGCCGCATCCGCCGCCGCCCAGTCTTTTGACTGACGCGCGTCCAGACGCTGTTTGATCAACGCTTCGATTTCAGCCACTTCGCCGTCATCTGCCTGCGCGCCACCCTGCAGGAACTCTTCCGGATCCTGCGCCAACAGGCCCAGCACGGCAGAGAGTTTACGCAAATGTGCCGCCATGGCGTTCGCCGCAGCCACATCTTCGCCCTTCAGACGGTTCACTTCACGCGCCATATCGAACAGCACGGAGTAGGCTTCCGGGGTGTTGAAATCGTCGTCCATCGCGTCACGGAAACGCGTTTCGAACGCGTCGCCGCCCGCCGCCTCTACGCTGGCATCGGTGCCGCGCAGCGCGGTGTACAGGCGCTCAAGCGCAGAACGTGCCTGCTTGAGGTTATCTTCGCTGTAGTTCAGCTGGCTGCGATAGTGGCCGGACATCAGGAAATAACGCACGGTTTCCGCGTCGTAATATTTCAGCACGTCACGCACGGTGAAGAAGTTGCCCAGCGATTTGGACATTTTTTCGCGGTCAACCATCACCATCCCGGAGTGCATCCAGGTGTTGACGTACTCGCCATCGTGCGCACAGGTTGACTGCGCGATTTCATTCTCATGGTGCGGGAACATCAGGTCCGAGCCACCGCCGTGAATGTCGAAATGGGAGCCGAGCTGCTTGCAGTTCATGGCGGAACATTCGATGTGCCAGCCTGGACGCCCGTCGCCCCACGGTGACGGCCAGCTTGGCTCGTCGGCTTTGGACATTTTCCACAGCACGAAGTCCATTGGGTTACGCTTCACGTCAACCACGTCAACACGGGCACCGGCCTGAAGATTGTCGAGATCCTGACGCGACAGCAGGCCGTAGTTTGGGCAGCTCGGCACCGAGAACATCACGTCGCCGTTGTCTGCCACGTAGGCATGACCCCGTTCGATCAGGCGTTCGGTTATTTCAACTATTTCATGAATGTGGTGCGTTGCACGCGGTTCGTTGTCCGGGCGCAGGATATTCAGCGCATCAAAATCGTTGTGCATTTCGACAATCATGCGATCAACCAGCGCCACAAAATCTTCGCCGTTTTCATTAGCACGCTTGATGATTTTGTCGTCAATATCGGTGATGTTACGCACGTACTTCAGCTGGTAGCCGAGAAAACGCAGGTAGCGCGCTACCACGTCAAAGGCAACAAACGTACGGCCATGGCCGATATGACAGAGATCGTAAACGGTAATACCACACACGTACATGCCGATTCCCCCGGCATGAATAGGTTTGAATTCCTCTTTTTGGCGCGTCAGTGTATTAAAGATTTTTAACATTGAAGATTCCATGTAAACGAGTGTGGTCGTAAAGCGGATATTCTACCTGTAATTCGATCCGGAAGCAGCACGCAATGCAAGGTGATCGAACCCGGCGGTTATGCTATAACAACCCCCTATACGTGACCCGCCAGCGGGTATTCGCACCACAATATCGGAACAGGATGCAAAAATGGTTACTTTCCACACTAATCACGGCGATATCGTAATCAAAACGTTTGATGATAAAGCGCCTGAAACAGTTAAAAACTTCCTGGACTACTGCCGCGAAGGTTTCTACGACAACACCATTTTCCACCGTGTTATCAACGGTTTTATGATCCAGGGCGGCGGCTTTGAGCCGGGCATGAATCAGAAAGAAACCAAAGATCAGATCAAAAACGAAGCGAACAACGGCCTGAAAAATACCCGTGGTACGCTGGCAATGGCCCGTACTCAGGCGCCACACTCTGCTACCGCACAGTTCTTCATTAACGTCGTTGATAACGACTTCCTGAACTTCTCCGGCGAAAACCTGCAAGGCTGGGGTTACTGCGTATTCGCAGAAGTGGCTGAAGGCATGGACGTTGTTGATAAGATCAAAGCCGTGGCAACTGGCCGCAGCGGCATGCACCAGGACGTTCCTAAAGAAGACGTTATTGTGACAAGCGTGACCGTCAGCGAGTAATTCGTGGCGACACTCTTTATTGCAGATTTGCATCTGCACACAGAAGAACCGGCGATCACCGCCGGTTTTCTGCGTTTTTTACGAGGTGTTGCCCGCAGCGCCGACGCGCTTTACATTCTTGGCGATCTGTTTGAAGCCTGGATTGGCGATGACAGTCCTGAACCCCTTAATCGTGAAATAGCAAAAGAAATCAAAGCCCTGGTCGATTCAGGTGTGCCCTGTTTCTTCATCCACGGCAACCGTGACTTTCTGCTTGGCAAGCGTTTTGCCCGTGAGAGCGGTATGACGTTACTGCCCGAAGAACAGTGTCTGGATCTGTATGGCCGAAAGGTATTGGTAATGCACGGCGACACGCTGTGCACCGACGATCCCGGGTATCTGGCCTTCCGCGCCAAAGTGCATCAGCCCTGGCTGCAAACGCTGTTTCTGGCCCTGCCGCTGTTTATCCGTCGTCGCATTGCCGCCAAAATGCGCGATGACAGCAAAAATGCCAACAGCCATAAATCGATGGAAATCATGGACGTCAACGCCCACGCGGTGATCGACGTGATGGAAAAGCATCAGGTGCAGTGGCTCATACACGGGCACACGCATCGCCCGGCAGTCCACGAACTCACCGCGAACGAACAACCCGCTTTTCGCGTGGTATTAGGCGCGTGGCACAGCGAAGGATCGATGATCAAAGTGACCACCGATAACGTCGAATTGATCGCCTTCCCTTTCTGAACTGCTTTTTCTCAAGCGAACAAATTAACCACGATCGTCTTTCGGGCCGAGGAAGTAGAAACCAAACGGCAGTGAGCCAATGATGGTGAACATAATGCTGTAGATGGTGGCCCATGCGCCCTGAATGAAGTACATCGACACGCTCCACTGATCCATCGGCAGGTTGTATTGATCCTCAACCCCCTGGAACGTGACTTTGGACACCACCGTTACCGCAATAATGAAAACGATAGCAACGGCGGTCAGAAATTTTTTCCCCTCCGGGGTGCGAAGTATTGCCAGCATACCTTCTCCTCATGAAATGCTGCGCTGCGTAATACGTCGGATGACGACGCAGTCGATATTTTCTAACAGGTAAGTCCACGCGTGACTTTACCGTATTTATACTCGTCATACTTCAAGTTGCATGTGCGTTGGCTACACCTGCTCACCCCAGTCACTTACTTTAGTCAGCTCCTGGGGACTCACAGGCTTGCCGCCTGCCTGCAACTCGAATTATTTAGAGTATATCCGCGTTATGGGTCAGATTTACAGGAACAGAAAAATCGGCGCCGTATTCGCCGCTTTCATAACCGCGCAACCGTTTTCCTTGGCGTTTTTCCATGCTATTCTCTGTGTCCTTCAAAGCAGTGTGTTCCACACCCACAGGAGTTTTAAGACGCATGTCTTCCCGCAACAATCCGGCGCGAGTCGCCATCGTGATGGGGTCCAAAAGCGACTGGGCTACCATGCAGTTTGCCGCCGAAATTTTTGATTCCCTGAATGTTCCACACCACGTGGAAATCGTCTCCGCCCATCGCACGCCCGACAAACTGTTCAGTTTTGCCGAAACGGCAGAAGACAACGGCTATCAGGTGATTATTGCGGGTGCAGGAGGTGCAGCGCATTTGCCGGGAATGATTGCAGCGAAAACTCTGGTGCCGGTGCTCGGCGTGCCCGTTCAGACCGCGGCCCTGAGCGGCGTGGACAGCCTCTACTCTATCGTCCAGATGCCGCGCGGTATTCCGGTGGGAACGCTGGCGATTGGCAAAGCAGGCGCCGCCAACGCCGCCCTGCTGGCGGCACAAATCCTTGCGACGCACGACCGCGAATTGCATCAGCGCCTGGCGGACTGGCGTAAAGCGCAGACCGACGAGGTTCTGGAGAATCCGGACCCGCGGGGTGACGCATGAAACAGGTTTGCGTCCTCGGCAACGGTCAGTTAGGCCGCATGCTGCGCCAGGCCGGTGAACCGTTGGGGATCGACGTCTGGCCGGTCGGCCTAGAAGCCGATCCGGAAGCCGTGCCGTTTCAGCAAAGCGTCATTACGGCTGAAATTGAGCGCTGGCCGGAAACCGCGTTAACCCGCGAACTGGCGCGTCATCCGGCGTTCGTTAACCGCGACGTCTTTCCGATAATCGCCGACCGCCTGACGCAAAAACAGTTGTTCGACAAGCTGAGTCTCGCCACCGCGCCGTGGCAGCTGCTGGCGGAGAAAACCGAATGGCCCGGCGTGTTTGAGAATCTCGGCGAACTGGCCATCGTTAAGCGCCGCACCGGCGGTTATGACGGGCGTGGTCAGTGGCGCTTGCGCAGCCACGAAACCGAACAGCTGCCGGACGACTGCTACGGGGAGTGCATCGTTGAGCAAGGCATTAATTTCAGCGGCGAAGTGTCGCTGGTCGGTGCCAGAGCACATGACGGTACGACGGTGTTCTATCCGCTGACCCACAACCTGCATCAGGACGGTATTCTGCGCGTCAGCGTCGCCTTCCCGCAGGCTAATGCAGAGCAGCAGGCGCAGGCCGAAACCATGCTCACGTCCATCATGAATGAGCTGAACTACGTCGGCGTGATGGCGATGGAGTGCTTTATCACCCCTGCTGGGCTGCTGATTAATGAACTGGCCCCACGCGTGCACAACAGCGGGCACTGGACGCAAAACGGCGCGTCTATCAGCCAGTTCGAACTGCATCTGCGTGCCATCACTCAGCTGCCGCTGCCACCGCCGGTGATCAACAGCCCGTCGGTGATGGTCAATCTGATTGGTACGGACCTGAACACGGACTGGCTGAAGCTGCCACTGGTGCATCTGCACTGGTATGCGAAAGAGGTGCGTGCGGGCCGGAAGGTCGGCCATTTGAACCTCAATGACAGCGACACCGATCGGTTAAGCGCGACTCTTGAAGCGCTGGTTCCACTGCTGCCCCCGGAATATGCCAGCGGAATTACCTGGGCACAGTCTCAGTTGCGGTAATCCTCTTGCCCGGTGGCGTTACGCTGCCGGGCACATTAACGACAGTCTCACTCCAGGCTAATACAGGTTCCCGCCTGCCCGGCCAGTGTCTCCTCAATGCGCGACAGTGCGCCAATCCACGCAGGTTTTCCAAGACGGGTCACGTACCCACTGACCGCGGCCACTTTTGGCCCCATCGCGCCATCGGCTTTGGCAAACGGGGCCAGTTCCTGCGGCGTGGCCTGGCGGATCGCCCGTTGTTGCGGCGTGCCCCAGTGTTGATACACCGCATCCGCATCAGTCAGGATAACCAACCCGTCGGCCTGAATACGTTCAGCCAACAGTGCCGCCGCCAGGTCTTTGTCAATCACCGCTTCCGCCCCTGCCCCGCTTTCCAGCACTGGCACACCGCCACCGCCGCTGCAAATGACCACGTGTCCGGCCTGTAACAGCAGCTCGATGGCGTTGATATCCATGATCTGCTGCGGGAGCGGCGACGGCACCACGCGGCGCAAATGCTTGCCATCGCGCTTCATGGTCCAGCCGTGACAGGCTTCCAGCTGCGTTTGCTGCTCAGGCGCATACACCGGGCCGATAAATTTCTCCGGAGTGCTGAATGCCGGGTCATCTTTCGCCACCGCTATCCGCGTCATCACCGTGGTCACCGGCGGCATGTCTGCTTCAGTACTCAGGCGTTGGGCCAGCATATAGCCAATCATGCCCTGGCTTTCTGCTACCAGTACATCAAGCGGGTACGGCGCGACACTCTCCTGATAGGCGAGATTTTGCAGAGCCAACAACCCGACCTGCGGGCCATTACCGTGCACAATCGCCAGTCGATAGTGCTTTGCCAACCGTGCCAGGGCAGGCACTGCGCTGTCGATATTGCGATATTGATTTTCTACGGTTAGCGCTTCTCCGCGCTGAAGTAATGCATTGCCGCCGAGGGCAACCACCAGAGTTTTCATTGTGTTCCCTTGATAATCTGTTGTGCAGCCCAAAACCCCAGCAGCGTATCTGCCCCGGAGGTATGCCCGAGCGCCAGCACGGCGGCAATGGCTTCATCCAGGCGTCGTTGATGGCTCAGGGCATGGGCGAAATGCAGCAACGGTGAGGAAAAACAGCCCATCGCCGCATAGTGCAAATAATTGACGCTCACGGCAGTCGTCACCTCGTTCAGCGCACTGGACGCGGCAAAAAATGGCGCGGCGCGTGAAAGGTTCAGCGCACCGAAGTACCAGGCCGCCAGCAACATCCCGGTCAGCGCATCGTCATGGCTTGGCGTGAGGCCGGGACCTTTGCCCAGCCACACCCGCCAGTCAATCGCTTGCCCGTTCAGAGCCACGCCAAAGGCATGCGCAAACTGGCGTAACTCATTGGGCAACGGCAGCATTGACGCCTTCCATAACGGACCAAACAACCCGGTTTCTGCCGCACACTGCATCTCGCTGGCCGCTAAACGATACGGCGTAGTGGGCGGCACGAGGCGCAGCGAACAACGCCGTTGCGGCGAGCAAATGGCATAGCCGCCCAGCCTGAGCGAATGCGCATCTGACCCCACCCGGCTAGTCGGTCCGAGTGCCTGACGCAACCGATCAAAATCATCGGCACGTAGCACCCATCCGGCAGGGCTAATCCCACTGCCGATGCGATGCAGCGTCAGCATCGCCCCGCCGCTACTCTGTAGATTGATACTGCGCCGCCAGATGCCTGCCAGCCGCCAGCGCTGATCGGGATCCGTGGCCTGCAGGCTGCCGATCAACGGCGCAATAAGACGCATTTAGTTCACGCCCAGCTCATCGGCCAGCGCCAGCAGCGCCTGTTCGAAGCAGCCCAGCGGTGCCCTGACCGTACCCGCGCCAATCTGGCCAATCCCGGCCTCCTGGTGAGCAATCCCGGTATTGATCAACGGCGTGATCCCGGTTTCCACCACTCGCCGGATGTCCAGCCCCAGACAAGCACCCTGGAAATCCCAGCCGGGGATTTGCAGTTGCATGTTGCGCTCGACGAAGATTTCCGCCATTTCCTCAGAAACCGACTTCGCCGCCTCCATGCCCCCGGCGCCGACAAAACGCGTCACCCCCGGGGCCGCAATCATCGCCGCGCCGCCAATACCAAAGGTTTCGGTAATGGCGCTGTCCCCCATATCCGGGTTAGCCTGCTGCTGGCTGAAACCGGTGAAGAACAATCCCTGCGGCGTGTTGACCGGCGCGGTAAACCAACGCTCGCCCAGACCGCTAACGCGAATGCCGAACTGATTACCGTTGCGGGTCATGGCGGTCACGATGCTGCCTGCCCGCACCTGCGCCCCGGCGTCCATCGCCGCTTTGCAGTAAGCCATTGCCACGTTGAGGAAGAACTGATCGGTGAGGCTAAGGAAATCGAGGACTTCGGCAATCTGCTGCTTATCATGATTCAGACGGGCAATCTGCGGGGACAGCACGCGCATCAACAGCGCCGAGGTGGCGATATTGCGCTGATGGAATTCATCACCCATGGTGATGCCCTGCGCCATCATGGCGGTCAGATCGATGCCACGTTCAAAGGTGCCCAGCACCGCACTCAGTACCGGCCCCAGCACGTCGCGCATCCAACGCAGCCGCTGTTGAACGTCCTCGCCATACGCGCCAAAGCGCATCACTTTGCCGATCCCTTCGTTTAGATTACAAAAAGCACGGTTGCCGTCGGTAATGTTCTCCACCACCAGCATCGGCATACTGGCGGAGGTGATGCCCCCCATCGGCCCCACTGCGTTGACATGATGACAAGGGATAAACGTGACTTGCCCGTTTTCAAGCAACGCCAGCGCACTTTGCTCATTGGCGGCCCAACCTTCAAACAGGCAGGCCCCAATGCAGGCCCCTTTCATCGGGCCGGTCATCTCCTGCCAGCACATTGGCGGCCCGGCGTGCAGCAACGTTTTTCCCTGATTAAGCACAGAGATAAGCGCGGCGGCGGGTTTGACGTCGAGCCAGTGAGGACGCGCCTGACGAATACGTTCGATTACTGCGACATTGGCTTGCGCCACGGATGTAAACATTGGAACCCCTTATTGCAAACGTTCTAATAAACGCGCCAGTTGTTGATTGCCGCCCGCCACGGGCACCCATGAGTAATGCACCACCGGGGTGTCGGCAGCCTGTAAATCCAGAGCAAAACTGCGCAGCCCGGCGTTGATCACCGCCACGCCTTCCAGCAGCGCTGCAGTACTTTCTGCGAGGTGAACCGGACGTGGGCGCAATAATTCCACCGCCAGCAAGGTCGCTTCGGGCAGAGAATTGACTACCGCAATCCCGGCATCTTCCAGAATGGCAATTTGCATCGAACGCACCTGCGGATCGCGCTCGGTGCCGGTGACGGTGGCGATAACCTGAAGTGGATGTGCCGCGCTGCGTCCCGCCTGAGCTTTGGCGATGGCCTCCACCAGCGGCCCGGCAGGGGAGTCGGTCGCGCCATAGCCGAGTACCACATCGAGCATCAGAACGCTGACGTCCGGTTGCTGTCCCAGGCCGGCGACCAGTTGGTTGCGCAGGGACGGGTCGATCATCGGGTGCGGGCGACCCACGGTGTAAAAATCATCGCCCAAGTCGATAACCTGATGTCCTTGTGCATCCAGCATCATGCCGTGATGATGCAGCGGGTCAGGTTCGATCCCGAGATGGCTGGCCAGCAGCATCGCGGCTTCTGCCGCCAGGGTGCCGCCAGTGTACAGTCCGCGCAAAACACCGCCGGCAGCCGGCGCGCAGGTATCTACGCGGCTCGTAACGCGTGAAAGCAAACAGGCCAGCCGGGCTGCCTCATCCAGGGTGGCGGCAAACCAGACGTTTTCATCGCGGGCAACCGGAGAGACATAGCCGAGGAACAGCGCCACCACCGGTTTCCCGCTGGCTTTCATCGCCTGAATGACACGATGGCGCACGGTGTCTGCGGGAGGTTTGGACACAAAGGCCAGTACCTGGCTTGGCGCATCGCTCGCCAGCATCTCCAGTGCGGTCAGAGCGCTGATGCCTCCCACTTGCTCACTGAGATCGCGCCCACCCAGCCCGATGGCGTGGGTAATCCCTTCTCCGGCGAGGGCGATTTGCGACGTGAGCTCCTGGATACCGGTCCCGGAGGCACCGATAACGCCGATGTTTCCCTTGGGCATGACGTTGGCGAAAGCCAGCGGCGTCCCGGCCAAAATCGAGGTGCCACAATCTGGCCCCATCACGAGCAGCCCGCGTTCACGGGCACGCGTTTTGAGTGCAATTTCATCGTCGAGCGTGACGTTATCGGAAAATATCATCACGTTTTTGCCGCTTTCCAGCGCCTGATGCGCCAGCCCGGCGGCATACTCACCGGCAATGGAGATCAGCAGTAAATTGGCCTGGGGCAGCTTCTGACAGGCGCTTTCCCAGCGTTTCACCTGGACCAGCGACTGATCGTTACCCGTCCCCTGTGCCAGGGCTACTAGCGCGGCATCGAGTTGCTCAACAATCTGCTGAGTAACCGTCGCGTCATCGGCCAGAGTGCGAATCGCCACGCAGATATCATTCGGCGTCGCCTGCTGAAAATCGTCATGCCAAAAACCGGTGGTTTCCAGCAAGGCTTTATTGGCGGGCGTGCCCATCATTACCGACACGTCCTCTACACTTTCTGATTCGCTTAATTTACGAGAAATAATCATTAAGCTGACCGAATCCTGAAAGCACCCTTTTTTTATAAAGGCATGGATCATAACCACTCCCCAATAATTACACCGTGCATAAATACACAGGCGCTGTTAATTTGGCTCAAGGCTATACAGCAAAAGCGTGATTAAGGGTGACAGGCATCACACCCCATTTATTACACGAATTATTCGAACAGTCTCTTTGGCATTACCTGCGTAATTTTAAACACCCGACTCATTAAAAGCTTCGACAAAAATAAACTGGATTATCAAATTAATTCTAACTATCTGACTTTATCAATCCGGATCACATATTCGATTTATTTTCACGGTATGTTGACGCTTATTCAGCTCTCCACCGTCGTAAAAAGGAAGACCGATGAAAGTCAGCCGGGAAACACTCTTTCAACTTATTCAGCAGAAGTTGACCAAAGCAGGGCTTAATAGCGACCACGCCGCCACCGTTGCCGAAGTACTGGTGTTTGCGGATGCGCGGGGTATCCATTCTCATGGCGCCGTCCGCGTGGAGTATTACGCCGAGCGCATTTCCAAAGGCGGCACTAACCGCAAACCGGTCTTCCAGATGGAACAAACCGGCCCCTGTTCTGCCGTGCTTCATGCGGATAACGCTGCCGGTCAGGTTGCCGCCAAGCGGGGGATGCTGCACGCCATCGAACTGGCCCAGGAAAAAGGCGTGGCTGTGGTCGGCATCAGCCGGATGGGCCACAGCGGCGCTATCTCCTATTTCGTGCAGCAGGCTGCCCGGGCGGGGCTGATCGGCATTTCGCTGTGCCAGTCCGATCCGATGGTGGTGCCGTTTGGCGGGGCAGAGATTTACTATGGCACCAACCCGCTGGCCTTCGCCGCGCCGGGTGAAAACGGCGATATCATGACCTTTGACATGGCGACCACCGTGCAGGCGTGGGGCAAAATTCTTGATGCCCGCTCGCGTCAGGAACCCATCCCCGCGAGCTGGGCCGTCGACAGCCACGGCGCTCCTACCACTGATCCGTTTGCCGTCCACGCGCTGCTGCCCGCCGCCGGGCCAAAAGGTTACGGGCTAATGATGATGATTGACGTACTGTCCGGTATTTTGCTCGGATTACCGTTCGGTAAGCAGGTCAGTTCAATGTATGACGATTTAAGCCACGGACGTAATCTCGGCCAATTGCATATTGTCATAAACCCGGCCTTCTTCTCTTCCAGCGAAGTGTTCCGTCAGCATTTAAGCCAAACCATGCGTGAATTAAATACCATTCAGCCCGCACCAGGATTTAACCAGGTGTATTACCCTGGACAAAATTTAGATCTTTATGAAAAGGAATCAACAACCCATGGCATAGAGATTGTTGATGATATTTATGACTATCTGGTTTCAGACGCGATATATACCCGCTCGTATGAGACGAAAAATCCGTTTGCCCAGTAATAACAGGTTTTAATATATGGATAACATATTTCGCAAAGCGATAGAAGACACGCTGCCATGGCTTTCAACTTTCGGTGCCGACCCGAGTGGGGGAATAACCCGTTTACTTTATTCGCCGCAGTGGCTGGAGACCCAGCAACAATTCCGGCAGCGGATGGCCGACGACGGCCTGGAAACCCGGTTTGACGCAGTCGGAAATCTGTTTGCCCGCCTGCCGGGCACCCGCTATCCCGATGAGGTGATCCTCAGCGGCTCGCATATTGATAGCGTGGTCAACGGCGGCAATCTCGACGGTCAGTTCGGGGCGCTGGCCGCCTGGCTGGCTATTCGCTGGTTGAAAGAGACCTATGGCCCACCGCTGCGCAGCCTGGAAATGGTGGCGATGGCGGAGGAAGAAGGCAGCCGCTTCCCGCATGTGTTCTGGGGCAGCAAAAACATCATGGGCGAGGCCAACCCTGCCGACGTGCGTGATATCAGCGACGCGCAAGGCATTGGCTTTGTCGAGGCAATGCACGCCTGCGGCTTTACCCTGCCTGTCGCGGCTCTCCCGGCACGCAAGGACATCAAAGCCTTTGTCGAGCTGCATATTGAGCAGGGGCGAGTCCTCGAAACCCACCAGCAGGCGATTGGCGTGGTGCATGCGATTGTCGGCCAGCGCCGTTATACGGTCACGCTCAGCGGTGAGTCTAATCACGCGGGCAGCACGCCAATGAGCTATCGCCGCGATACGGTGCACGCTTTTAGCCGCATCTGCAGTGAATCTGTCGCCAAAGCGCGGGCGGAGGGCGATCCGCTGGTACTGACCTTCGGCAAGGTCGAGCCGCAGCCCAATACCGTGAACGTCGTGCCGGGTAAAACGCTTTTTACCATCGACTGCCGTCACACTGACGCTCTAGCGCTACAGCAATTTACCGAGCGCCTTGAAGTGGATATGCGCCAGATTTGCCAGCAGGAAAATGTCGACATCGATATCGACTTATGGATGGACGAAGCCCCGGTGCCGATGGACGCCGCCCTGGTGGCGCAGCTTACCACCCTGTGTAAATCAGAAAACCTCAACTACCGCGTCATGCACAGCGGTGCAGGCCATGATGCGCAAATTTTTGCCCCGCATGTCCCGACCTGCATGATTTTTATCCCCAGCATCGGAGGCATCAGCCATAACCCGGCAGAACGTACTCACATGACCGATCTGGCGGAGGGCGTCAAAACGCTGGCGCTGATGCTTTATCAATTGGCTTATAAGGAACTGTAACAATGGGATATCTGAATAACGTTATCGGCTACCGGGATGATTTACTGGCCAGCCGTTCCATCGTCCGCCATGGTAACTATGCCCTGCTGACGCCAGATGGTCTGGTGAAAAACATCATTCCTGGCTTTGAACGTTGCGACGTCACGATCCTCTCCACGCCGAAGCTGGGGGCGACCTTCGTTGATTACCTTGTCACCCTGCATCAGGATGGCGGCAACACGACGGGCTTTGGTGGCGAAGGAATCGAAACGTTCCTCTATGTTATCGAAGGCAGCATTAGCGTCGAAGCCGGTGGCGAGCGTTTTGCATTGACACAGGGTGGCTATCTATACTGCCCGCCGGATATGTTGATGACCTTTAAGAATCAGCAGGCTGCCGACAGTCAGTTATTCCTCTATAAGCGCCGCTATATTCCGGCTGCGGGTCACGCGCCGTATCGGGTATGCGGCCATGCCAGCCAGCTGGAGCAAGTCCATTACGAAGGCATGAACGACGTCATCCTGCTCGATTTCCTGCCTAAAGAGCTGGGTTTTGACATGAACATGCACATTCTGTCGTTTGCGCCAGGTGCCAGCCACGGCTATATCGAAACGCACGTGCAGGAGCACGGAGCCTACATTCTTTCCGGCCAGGGGGTTTATAACCTCGATAACAACTGGGTGTCGGTGAAAAAAGGCGATTACATCTTTATGGGCGCGTACTCGCTGCAGGCGGGCTATGGCGTTGGACGCGGGGAAGCCTTCAGCTATATCTATTCGAAGGACTGTAACCGCGACGTGGAAATTTAGTTTAGCTATGTTGGCTTGAGTTTGTTCTGTTTAGCCACGGCAAGCGCCGTGGCTTTTTTTACGCCATCAACTGACCGATCCTGATGACACAGGCAATGTTTCGCGCACAGTGATAGAGATTGTTTTGGCCATCGGCCAATACCTCAGGCAGCGGTGCAAGGCGCGGTAAAATGCTGAAAACCGCGTCGATACCGTGCTGATGAACCACCTCCACGCCCTCACCTAACACGCCCGCAATGCCGATCACCGGCACGTTAAACTGCTTCGCCACCCGGGCCACCCCCATCGGGGCTTTACCACCGACGGTTTGTGAGTCGATGCGCCCTTCCCCGGTGACCACCAGCGTCGCCCCGTCAATCGCCTGCGCCAGACCGACCGCCTCAATCACGATATCAATCCCCGGTTTGAGCTGCGCATTAAGGAACACCATGGCGGCAATGCCCATCCCACCCGCGGCACCGCCGCCCGGGAGCGTGCTTACCTCAACATCGGTCAACGTTTGCAGCACCCCGGCATAGCGGGTCAAACCGCGCTCAAGCGCCTCAACCATATCCAGTGTTGCCCCTTTTTGCGGGCCAAACACCGTGGCCGCCCCGCGCGGGCCAATCAGCGGATTATCCACATCGCAGGCCACCTCTATCCGGCACTTTTTCAGCAACGGATCTAACCCCTGCAGATCGACCCGCTCCACGTGCAACAGGGCCCCGCCGCTGGCTGACAGTTCCTTGCCCTGAGCGTCAAGAAAACGTGCGCCCAGCGCCTGCGCCATGCCCATACCGCCGTCTACGGTGGCGCTGCCGCCGATACCCAAAATGATATGCCCGATCCCGGCCCGCAGCGCGTGACGGATAAGCTCCCCGGTGCCGTAGCTGGTCGCCCGCAGCGGGTTTCGCGCGTCAGGCTCCACCAGCATCAACCCGCTGGCCGCGGCCATCTCAATCACCGCCGTTGCGCCATCCCCGGTCACGCCGTAGAACGCCTCAACCGGCGTTCCCTGCGGGCCAGTGACCGTCACCGGGACAATCAGTCCCGAGGTGGCGGCGACCATCGCCTCAACGGTGCCTTCGCCGCCATCGGCAATCGGTAAACACTGATATTCCGCATCGGGAAAAATAGCGGAGAAGCCCGCCTGGATTGCCTGTGCGCATTTTTGCGCACTGAGGCTTTCTTTGAATGAATCAGGGGCAATCACAATTTTCATGCTACATCCTTACGGTAGGGAGATTATTTCAGCCGTTGCCACGGAATGAGGTTGTCCATCGCCAGAGCCAGCAAAATGCCGACCAGCAAACCGTTACTCAGTAACGGCCGCACGATCAGTGGTACCGCCTGTAAATAGAGCGGCGGCAAGCCCATCAGGAAAATACCGGCGAACAGCGGTAGCGCCAGACGGTAGCAATTGCGTGGGGTCAGGGTCAGTTGTTGACTGAAAGCCAAACTTGAATAGAGCAGCGGCAGATAGGACACCAGCATGACCGCACTGCTGACCGCCAGAGGTAAAGTGCAAAACAGTCGCGTCAGCGGGGGAAACACCGCCACCGCCAGACAACACAGGCTACCAATGACAAAAGCACGCCGCGTGCTGTCGCCGGTCTGGGTAATCAGTCCAATGGAGGAAACAAACGGAGAGAACGGCACCACGCCAAGCGGAACGGTGAGCACGGTCATCGCCCCAGATACGATAAAACTGCGGGAATACGGCGAAGGGCCTGCTGTTTTCTGCGGATAAAAAACGTCCGTACCGCGCAATGCCCCGTAGGTATTCGAGACGTTAACGATACCCGCCAACAGCGCGGTCAGGATAATGCCGGGCTTCAATTCACCGCCATGGCCCAGCGGGAAGAACTGCCAGTGTGCGCCCGGGCCGCTGATTGACGGCGCGGGATAGCACAAACGCCAGGCGACCCAGCCCACCAGCGTTCCCACTAACAGTGCGTAGCGAGACACCCGAGGCGGCAGCAAAATAATCATTCCTATCACCAACAACATCACCGCCAGCGCCAGCAGAAAAGGCAGCATCTGCACGCCTTGTGCCACGTGGTCTGCGCCGAACGGCAGCCCAAGCATACCTTTGAAAAAGATGCTGGTGAGCTGCGCGCCGAGCAGCAGCATAAACACTACCATCACCGCCGGGCTGAACCAGCGTGCCAGGCGCTGGCCAAGCCCACTCGCGCCCAACACCAGCGTGAGGATCCCGGAGCAGCCAATCCCCACCGCCAGGCTCCAGGCAATGCTGTCGACCGGTGTGCCGCGTGCGGTTTCCGCGAGGGTGACGGTTAAAATAGTGCCCCACCACAACCCGGTTGGCCCTTCCATGATTGCCCGTTGATGCCCCAGAAAAGCCTGTGCCAGGCAGGCCAGCGCGGTGCTGAGAAAAGCGAACTGGATCAGGGTAAACAGGGCGGCATCGGGAAGCTGAAAGGCCGATTGCAGCGTCGGTGGAACCACGACGGTATTGCAGAAAATAAAGAAAAACCACTGGAAACCGGACAGCGCACTATCGCGGCTTAAAGACACATTCATCATCACATTACCCAGAAAAAAGCATGCCCATCCAGGGATGGGCATGCATGACCGCGTTATTGCTGGTGTTTAAGAATGAACTGACCTTTCGGCGCGATTGGGAAGCCCGCTTCGATGTCGTAAATCACATCGCCGCGCAGCAGCGTTTTAGTAATGCGCGCCCCGATGGTACGGCCTACGTATGGGCTGACTTTATGACGGTATTCCAGATCCTCGTTTTTCAGCACGTAGCTGCTGTTCGGCTGGATAAAGACCAAATCGGCATCTTTGCCTGGGGCAATTCTGCCTTTGTTCTGCAAGCCGAAAATGTCGGCCGCGTTGGTGGCCATCAGCTTGCCGAACATCGCCAGCGACATGCCGCGCTTTTGCACCGCTTCGTCAAACATCACGTCCATACAGCTTTGCAGACCGGCAATGCCGCCCCACGCCTGCATGATGTTGCCTGCTTTCATATCTGGCGGGCACGGCGAGTGGTCAGAGACCAGGCAGTCGATTTCACCATTGAACAGTTTGTCCCACATGCCTTTCTGGTTTTCCGCATCGCGGATCGGCGGTGAGCATTTTGCCAGGGTGCCAATGGCTTCAAACTGATCGGTATCCAGCACGAAGTAATGCGGGCACGATTCGCAGGTCACGTCCTGGCCTTCCTGACGGGCGCGAGTCACTTCTGCCACACCTTCCGGGCTGCTGACGTGGCATACGTGCAGGCGACAACCGGCAGACTTCGCCAGATACAGTACGCGACGAATGGCTTCTACTTCGGTAAACACCGGACGCGATGCCACATAATCATGGGCGGTCACGCGGCCTTCTTTTTTGGCTTCCTCACCCAGCTCGTCGCAGATCAGCGCGTTTTCGCAATGCACCAGCACCGGCTGGCCAAGCTTCGCCAGCGTCTGCGCGCCTTTATAAAATTGCCAGTCGTTCACATCACGGAAATCGTTGTCGATGCCACGATCGCCGCAGGTGGCGACAAAGCATTTGAAGCCAACCACGCCGACTTCATCGAGTTCGTGCAGACGGTCGAGGTTGTAGGACACCAGCCCGCCAAGCTGCGCGGCGTCAATGGTGAGCTTGCCCGCAGCGGCGTCGAATTTCAGTTCAATACTGGCGCGATCGACGGTGGCTGGCAGCTGGTTGAGGGGCATTTCAATCATGGTCGTAATGCCGCCCTTCGCCGCCGCACGCGTTCCGGTGGCGTAGCCTTCCCAGTGGGAGCGGCCTGGCTCAGAAATGTGGGTATGCGCATCCACCATTCCGGGTGAAACCACTAATCCGCTGGCGTCCATCACCTCTTTGGCCTCGCCCAGATCGTCGCCAAGAGCAACGATTTTGCCGTCCCGGACAGCGATATCAATCACTCGGGCTTCATTTTCCAGAATAACAGTGCCGTTTTTAATAATCAGATCGTAAGACATAATATTCTCCGTGTAGGTACAGTTGTTTTTATTTACGTATTGCCTGGTGCTAGCTTGCTACATGTTGCTTAGGCGCCGGTTCATTCACCGCACGTTTTTTCAATAAGGCGTAAGCGACAAATGCAAATATGACGCCGACAAACCACGAAACGCGGGATAACGGTTCCAGCAGAGGGATGAATTTTCCACCGAGGGATAAAATAACGGCGGCAACGGTGACGGAAAACGCCGTCAGGTTAAAACCATTATCGTAATATTGATAATCGCCTGCGGCGGTATACAGCTCATCAAGATTAATATTCCCACGCATGACCACAAAATAATGGGCCATCATGACACCAATCACCGGACCTAACATGCCGCCGATAATATCGAGGAATAAATAGATGCTGTTCTGATTTTCCATGAGCTTCCACGGGCAAATCAGCAGACTAATAATACTGGCAATCAGTACGCCGTTTTTATACGTCAGTTTGGTCGGGGCAATCGCGGCAATTTGATAGCCTGCCGGAATAATATTCCCGGTGGCGTTAGTCGAAATAGTGGTCATCAGAATAACCAGCACCGCAAAGAATGAGGCAAACAGGCTGTCCCATTTCTGCACAATGTCCAGTACGTTCCAGGTGTCCATACCGTAATGGATACTGGCTCCGGCAATAATGCACACGCCCGCTACCGCAAACAGCACATAGGCCACAATCAATCCCAGCGTTTGTCCCAGTGCTTGGGCGCGAAACGAGGACGCATTTTGCGTAAAGTCAGAGGCGCTTACCGCAGGTGCCGCCCAAACCGCCACGACCGCGTTGATCACCACCAGAAACAGGAAGCCGCTGTGCTCAGCTTTCTGCACCCCGGCCGGCAAATAGTCCAGAATCGGGCCGATACCGGTTAATGAAATCGCCCAGATAGCCATGCCGCCAAACACGATATAGATGCAGGGATTAAGGATCGCGGTGAACTTATTCAGCACTTTCCCGCCACCAAAACCGATACCAACGTTAACCAGCCAGAACAGCAGGAACGCAATCAGCCCCGGTAAAGACAGCCCCAGCAGTGTAAAATCACCGCCCAACGTCAGGAACGCAGGCCAGATTTTTCCGAGCAGAATAAGTAATGCCAGCGACCCGGCGTAGCACTGCAAACCGAACCACATGATAGCCGCGATACCGCCTCTTAAAATGCCAGGAAATAACGCACCACGAATGCCGTAAGACGCACGCAGGATCATCGCAAACGGTACGCCGTATTTACTGCCTGCTGCACCGTTCATTACCATTACTGCGGCAACAAAAAAGGCGCTAATAATAATTGCCAGCATAATATTCAGCGTCGATAACCCGAGAATAAAAAATCCGCCGACCATTACATAATTAGGGACGTTATGAACCGACCCCATCCATAAGGTAAAATAGTTAAAGCTCTTCCAGTTGCGTTGACTTTCTAGTTTGGGTAAGAGATCGTCACTGTAACCGCGTTTTTGGTAAAGACTTCTTTGCTGTTCCATAATGCCCTCTTTTCACGTATCGGAATAACGCTTTCACGGGTTTAGCTATGCGGAACAAAACGATGAAACTTCCCGCCGTCATAGCGGCGGGTTTAATTTTTATGCAATTTTATGGTTGGCCATTAATTCCAGCGCCTGTACCAGAGCCGAGTGATCCAGCTGGCTGCCACCGTTGGCGGCGCAAGTATTAAACAATTCCTGACAGGTCGCGGTGTTCGGTAAATTGACACCCAGCGCCCTGGCACTTTGCAGCGCAAGGTTAAGGTCTTTCTGATGTAAGGCGATTTTGAAGCCCGGATTAAAGGTACGCTTGATCATACGCTCGCCGTGCACTTCGAGGATACGCGAGGCGGCAAAACCACCCATCAACGCCTGACGCACACGTACCGGATCGGCCCCGGCCTTCGAGGCGAACAGCAATGCTTCCGATACGGCTTCAATGTTCAGCGCCACGATAATCTGGTTCGCCACTTTACAGGTCTGACCGTCACCGTTGCCGCCCACCAGGGTGATATTTTTCCCCATAATCTCAAAGAGCGGTTTCACCTGGTCAAACACATCCTGATCGCCGCCGACCATAATTGAAAGCGTGCCTTCACGAGCGCCTATTTCGCCCCCGGACACTGGCGCATCAAGATATTCACCGCCGAGTTCATTGACCTGCTTTGCAAAGCGCTTGGTTTCAATCGGTGAAATGGAGCTCATATCGACGAGGATTTTGCCCTTCAGCGACGCTTTCGCACAGCCGTACTCACCAAACAGCACCTCGTCAACCTGGGGGGTATCAGGCACCATAATAAAGATAATGTCTGACGCTTCCGTCACCTGACGCGCCGTCTCGACATTTTTCGCACCGGTTGCCAACAGTGCCTCAGCCACCGGACCGATGGTGGTCACGTGGAGCGAATGACCGGCTTGTGCCAGACGCAGCGCCATCGGCGTGCCCATAATGCCCAATCCAATAAATCCCAGTTTCATGCTATTTCCCTCTTCGTTTTCTGAATTCAGGCAACAGTTATCCCGCCGGATTTACGGTGAAATAAAAGCTGCCTGACAAAAGACTTATTTTAAATAACGACCCATCCAGCCTATTCCGGCTTCGGTGGTGTTGACGGGTTTATATTCGCACCCGACCCAGCCGTCATAATCAGATTGCGCAATCACGTCAAACAGGTAGTCGTAATTAATTTCCCCGGTTCCCGGTTCACCACGATGTGGGTTATCGGCAATTTGCAAATGACCAATATGCTCAGCCTGCTTTTGCATCGTCAGAGTTAATTCCCCTTCCATGCGCTGCATATGATAAATGTCATACTGAATTTTGACGTTGTGACAACCGATATCCTCAATCAACGCCAGTGCCTGCTGCGTGCCGGTCAGATGGAAACCCGGGATATCGAAGGTGTTAATTGGCTCAAGCAGCAACAGCAGGTCTTCTTTTGCCAGCACGTTTGCCGCAAAACGCAGATTATCCACCAGCGTTGTGTGAACCTGTTCCGGGCTGAACTGCGTCGGAGTTTTGCCTACCAGGCAGTTGATTTTGCGGTTGCCTAACGCTTTTGCATAACGCACGGCCGCCAGCACGCCTTCTCGAAACTCCGCTTCGCGCCCGGGAATACAGGCTATTCCGCGTTCCCCGGCGGCCCAGTCACCCGCCGGGAGGTTGTGCAGCGTATGTTCCAGAGAGTTCTGCTTCAGGACCTGCTGGAGCACATCAATGTCGTAGTCGTACGGGAACATAAATTCGACGCCGCGAAATCCGCAGGCTGCCGCTTTGGCAAAGCGGTCCAGGAAATCATATTCTGTAAACAGCATCGAGATATTGGCAGAAAAACGTAACATGGTGCGCCTTCCTTAGTGATATTGCATAAAGCAGGTTTCAGTCGGTGCGTCGGCGGCGCTGTCAGCCGTGGCTTCAAACTCCGTAACATTATCCAGTTCGCTACCCATCGAAATATTGGTTACGCGCTCAAGGATGACTTCCACCACTACCGGCACGCGGTATTGCGCCATCAGGGCCTTAGCCTGCTCAAACGCCGGGGCCAGATCCTGCGGGTTAAACACACGAATGGCTTTACAGCCTAAACCTTCGGCCACCTTCACGTGGTCAACGCCATAGCCGTTTACTTCGCTGGAGTTGATATTTTCGAACGCCAACTGGACGCAGTAATCCATATCAAAGGCGCGCTGTGACTGGCGGATAAGGCCCAGATAGGCGTTATTCACCAGCACATGGATATACGGAATGTTAAACTGCGCGCCGACGGCAAGTTCTTCAATCATGAACTGGAAATCAAAGTCGCCAGAAATTGCCACCACCTCACGTTTCGGATCCGCGATGCAAACGCCGAGGGCCGCCGGAAGCGTCCAGCCTAATGGACCCGCCTGGCCACAGTTGATCCAGTGGCGGTCTTTAAACACATGCAGCATTTGCGCCGCAGCGATTTGCGACAGGCCAATGGTGGTGACGTAGCATACGTCGCGGCTGAAGGCTTTGTTCATCTCTTCGTAGACGCGCTGCGGCTTGACCGGCACGTTGTCAAAGTGCGTTTTGCGCAGCAGGGTGCGTTTACGCTGCTGGCAGTCGGCCACCCACGCGTCGCGACACGGCAACTGCCCTGCTTTTTGCCGCGCTTCCGCCACTTCAACCAGCAGGGTCAGCGCCGCTTTCGCATCAGAGACAATGCCTAAGTCCGGGCACAGCACGCGTCCAATCTGCGTCGGCTCGATGTCGATATGGATGATTTTGCGCCCTTCGGTGTATTTCTCTACCGAGCCAGTATGGCGATTGGCAAAACGGTTACCAATGCCCAACACCAGATCGGAGGCCAACAGCGTTGCGTTCCCGTAGCGGTGTGCCGTTTGCAGCCCGACCATTCCGGCCATCAGTTCATGATCGTCTGGAATGCAGCCCCAGCCCATCAGGGTTGGGATCACCGGCACCTGCGTCAGCTCGGCAAAACGCTGTAACAGCGCAGCCGCATCGGCATTAATTACCCCGCCCCCGGCGACGATCACCGGATGCTCAGCCTGCAGCAGCATGTCGATGGCTCTTTCAATTTGCGCGCGGGAAGCCGCAGGTTTGTAGACCGCCAGCGGTTCGTACATGTCAGGATCAAACTCAATTTCTGCCACCTGCACGTCGTACGGCAGGTCGACCAACACCGGGCCAGGGCGGCCTGAGCGCATCAGGTGAAATGCCTGTTGCAGCACGCGCGGCACCAGCGCTGCTTCGCGCACGGTCACAGCCCATTTGCTCACCGGTTTGGCAATGGATTCGATATCCACTGCCTGAAAATCTTCTTTATGCAGACGGGCACGCGGTGCCTGGCCGGTAATGCACAGAATAGGGATTGAATCTGCCGAAGCTGAATACAGCGCGGTTATCATATCTGTCCCTGCCGGGCCAGACGTCCCCAGGCAGACGCCGATATTCCCGGCCGTTGCACGGGTGTACCCCTCCGCCATGTGGGAAGCACCTTCCACGTGGCGCGCCAGTACATGACGGATACCGCCATGTTGACGCATTGCAGAATAAAAAGGGTTAATCGCCGCACCCGGCACACCAAATGCGGTGTTCACACCTTCTTTTTCCAGGACATACATTGCCGCATCCACGGCTCGCATTCTTGCCATTTCCGTTCCACCTTAATTTTTGGAAAAATATTCCAACTTTGTGAATCCACCAAAAAAACCCGCTCCGGCGAGCGGGTGCGACGCTTATGCTCTGGCTGTTTTCAGGCCAAGCGCAGTACTGATATCCATAGCCGTCTGATGTACCAACTCGCCCTGGCTGGCAAAGCGATCCGGCGTTAAGCGTGAGGCAGGTCCAGAGATAGAGATGGCGGCCACCACGCTGCCTACATCATCGTAAATGGCTGAGGCGATACAGTTCAGCCCAATAACGTGTTCTTCCTGATCGATGCAGTAGCCCTGCTGACGTGCGCCCTCCAGGTCTTTTTGCAACACCGGCAGGTCGATAAGGGTCGTCGGCGTAAAGCGCTGCAAACCCGTTTTCAAAATTGCGTCCATCAGCGCCTCTTCACCTATCGGATAGAGCAGCGCTTTCCCCGCACCGGATGCGTGAAGCGGCAGACGGCTACCCAGCGGGGCACACATTCTGACCATCGCCTTACACTCCTGCTGCCCTATCAACACCGCTTCGTTACCGTTGCGGATAGCCACGTTCACCGTTTCCCCTGACATCAGCATCAGACGGCGCATAAACGGCCCGGCGACAGACAGGACGTCACGGTTGTGGATGTAGGCCGTGCCGACGTTAAACACGCCCAGCCCGATATGCCACCAGCCTAACTGATTGTCCTGGTAGACAAAATCTGCGTTTTCCAGCACCTTCAGTAAGCGAAAGGCGGTGGTCAGAGGCAAGTCGAGATTCACCGAAATATCGCTAACCGAAGAACTGCCGCCGCTTTTGGCCAGATACTGCATAATCGCGATGCCTCGCTCCAAGGCCTGCGCCCCTTTTTGCGCGGTCGGTTCTGCCAGGCCTGGCCTGCCGCGCCGTCGTACTTCTGTCATTTTTTCCGTCTTCTCCGCCAGCTTACGTTAAGCGTAAGTTCGATATCTTATGCAAGATAACCGGCAGCGTCACGGGATACCTCAACAAATTACCAGCTCGTGCGACGGGACAGAAACCACGTCGCAGTTATCATTTCCACCGCGATCGATGGTCAGAAATTGGGTTTCTTTTTGCCAGGCAAACAGCGGGTGATGCCAGACGTTACGGTGGTAATTGACCCCCTGCTGCCCGTTAGTGATAAACGCGCGCAAAGTCGTTAAATCAACGTCATCCCCACCCAGCGCCACGACAATGACGAAAGGTTCACCGTGCAGAGGCACAAACGCTTGTGTACCAAGCGGATGGCGCTCCAGCTCCGTGACGATGATGGGAAGCGCGACAGGCTGCGCCTGATTAATGCTGATCAGCGTCCGGTCCTGTTCAAGGATCTCGACGTGTGCCAGATCGTGAAAGCGCTGCACCTGGCCGTTATTGATAAAGAAAAAATCCTGGCCTTCGGTTTCAATTACGTCACCATACTCTGCAAATTCCGCACGATTGAGCGGTTTTACCTCAAGTTTCATCTTGTTTTCCCTTGTGATCCCGATCCCTTTCGGCCCTGAACTTCTCTCTGTGGCTAATCTAGAACCTTCTCAAATTAACAGCAACCTAAAAGTTGGAATATTTTTCCAAAACAAGACAAAGACCACAATTCACAAAAGGTAATTGTGAGAAAGTGCTTATAAATCAGTTCACTATTGGAATGTAATATGTTTGATATTGAAACGCTGCGCACCTTTCTGTGCATTGCTGAAACCGGTAGCTTCTCCAGGGCCGCTGAGCGCCTGTGCAAAACCACGGCAACGATCAGCTATCGTATTAAGTTGCTCGAAGAGAACACCGGCGTAGCCCTCTTCTGCCGGACTACACGCAGTGTTTCGCTGACCCCTGCCGGCTATCACCTATTGGCTCAGGCGCGAGAGTGGCTGGGCTGGATAGACGGCATGCCCGGTGAACTCCGGCAAATTAACGACGGCATTGAGCGCCAGGTGAATATCGTGGTCAATAACCTGATGTACAGCCCGCTTGCCGTCTCGCAGCTGTTGGCGTGGCTGGTCGGGCGTTATCCATTTACCCAGTTTCATTTTTCTCGCCAGATTTACATGGGCGTCTGGGACACACTGCTGCATGATGATTTTTCACTGGCGATTGGCGTGACCGGCACCGAAGCCCTGTCGGATACCATCGCCGTTGAACCCCTCGGCGAGGTTCAGTGGCTGTTTGTGATGTCCCCCACTCACCCACTCAACCAGCCCGAAGTCACGCTCACCGAGGCCCTGCTCCGCCGCTATCCGGCGGTCAACATTGCCGACAGTGCGCGCCGGTTGACCAAACGAGTGGCCTGGCGACTGCCAGGGCAAAAAGAATTTCTGGTGCCCGATATCGAGACGAAAGTCGCCGCGCATATTGCGGGGGTGGGGATCGGTTTTTTACCGTTACCACTTTGCCAGCCGCTAATCGCACAAGGTCAGCTGGTTAGCCGAGCTATTCCTGCCATGCGAGCCGCCTCGCCACTGAGCCTTGCCTGGCATACCGCCCACAGCGGCAAAGTTGTTGAGGATATCGTTGGTCTGTTCCAACAGCGGCGGCCAGAAATCCACGGTTTTATGACACCTTTTTGCTAAACGAATGGCGAATATCAAGCTATCCCCCCTCACGTGGCGTAAAATGCCGGGGTGTATCGCTCCAGAGTCTTTAACCATGCCACATACCACCCGACCCGCAGTAAACTTCCGACAAATTCTCGCAGGCAACACGCCCATCATCGATGTGCGCGCCCCGATAGAGTTTCAACAAGGGGCAATGCCAACGGGTATTAACCTCCCTCTGATGGATGACGACGAACGCGCCACCGTTGGGACCTGCTACAAACGCCACGGGGCGGATGCCGCGCTGAAACTCGGCCACACACTGGTCGCCGGGGAAAAGCGCCAACAACGTTTAGACGCCTGGTTCGATGCTATTCGCCGCCACCCGGATGCCCTGCTGTGCTGCGCGCGCGGCGGCCAGCGCTCGCATATTACCCAGCAGTGGCTGCGCGAGGCGGGAGTGGATGTGCCGTTGATCGTCGGCGGCTACAAATCCTTGCGTCAGACCGCTATCTCCGTGACAGCAGAATATGTCGAGCGGCCAATGGTGCTGATTGGCGGCTGCACCGGGAACGGAAAAACCCTGCTGGTACAATCTCAGACATCCGGAATCGATCTCGAAGGGCTCGCCCATCACCGCGGATCGTCCTTTGGCCGCACGCTTCAGCCGCAGCTTTCACAGGCCAGTTTTGAAAATGAACTGGCCATTGCGCTGTTACAAAAAGACGCCGCGCGTTGGGTTATCGAAGATGAAGGTCACATGATTGGGGCTAACCACTTGCCGGAATGCCTGCGCAATCGGATGGCGCAGTCCTCCATTGCGGTGGTGGAAGATCCGTTTGAGGTCCGGCTGGAGCGCCTTCGGGAAGAGTATTTCACCCGCATGCACCATGATTTTTTGCAGGCGTTCGGCGAAGAGCAAGGCTGGCAGGAATATAGCGACTACCTGCATCAGGGCCTGTTCGCCATCCGCCGCCGTTTAGGATTGCAGCGTTTTGCCGAACTGACGGCAAGCCTCGACGAAGCGCTGCTTCAGCAGCAACGTGGCGCATCCACCGAGGTGCATTTCAGCTGGCTTAAACCGTTGTTGGTGGAATATTACGATCCGATGTATCGCTATCAGCTCAGTAAAAAAGCCGACAAGATTGTGTTTCGCGGGAATTATCAGGACGTTGGCACCTGGCTCGCGCGCTAATCGCAAATGCCCGGTGGCGCTCCGCTTACCCGGCCTACAAAACCTGTAGGCCTGTGCAAACAGAGCACCGCCGGGCGAAATTACACGTTGAACTGACGGAACAGCGCTTTGCCTTTCAGCAGACGCAGTCCTAACCAGCCGCCGCACAACGAAAGCATTACCCCGCCACTTAGCGGCAGCGTGACCCACAGTCGCCAGTCAGGCTCCCACGGGAAATCGAAGACTTTCGTCTGCAATACCGCCAGCGCGGTTTCTGCGCCAATAGCCGCCACCAACCCGGATACCAGCCCCAGTAAGGCAAACTCAGCCCACAATGTGGTACGCAGCAATGATTTTCCTGCGCCCAGCGTGCGCCAGACCACCAGCTCCTGATGACGTTGTCGCATCCCCACCTGAACCTGTGCTAACAGCAGTAGCACGCCGCAGGCGGTCACCAGCACCACCATCACTTCCAGCGCCCGACTGACCTGCTCCAGCACCTGCCCGACCTGCTTGAGAATAGCGCCGATGTCCAGCAGACTGACGGTCGGAAATTCGCGATTCAGCTGAGTCAACAGCGCGTTGCCATTGTCCCAGCGGAAACTGGTAAGCCAGCTTTGCGGTTGCCCATCCAGTGCCCCGGTCGGGAAGATAAAGAAGAAGTTTGGCCGCAGGCTTTCCCAGTCCACTTTACGCAGGCTGGTGACTTTCGCGCTGAACGCCTGGGTATCTCCGGTAAAGGTCACGTTGTCGCCGAGCTCAATGTTCAGGCGCTTCGCCAGGCCTTCCTCAATCGACACTTCACCCGCTTTCGGCGGCCAGCTGCCATCGGTTACCGCATTGTGTTCCAGCGGCTGGCTTTGCCAGGTCAGGTTCAGCTCGCGGTTTAGCGCTTCGTCTTTATTGCCGTCCGTCGTCTGACCGTTAATGTCCGTCAGACGCGCACGCACGATGGGGTAGAACGCCGACGGGATCACCTGATGTTCGGCCAGGAAGGCCTTCATCGGCCCGACCTGCTCTGGCGCAATGTTGATCAGGAAGTAGTTCGGGCTTTCAGGCGGAAGCTGCTGCTGCCAGCGGTCAAGTAAATCGCCGCGAAGCACCAGCAACAACGCCAGTAGCATGAAGGAGAGCGAGAACGCCGCCAGCTGACTGAGCGTAGACCATGGCTGCCGCAGTAAGCGGCTTACCGCCAGACGCAATGCCAACGATTTCAACGTTACGCGCCGGAGCACGTTCAGGAGTACCCAGCCCAACAGCCCGCAGAGCACCGCCAGCACGACTGCGCCCGCCAGCACCGACCACAGTAGCATTGAGCCGCCCATCAGCCAGGCCAGCAGTAGCACAACCACTACCATCATCACCGGGATGTAGAATTTCAGCGGCCAGACGTTCGCCACCGCATCACGCCGTAATACGCGCAATGGCTGGGTCGCCAGCAGCAGACGCCACGGTCGCATTCCCACCAGCAGTGAAATCACCACCATCGCGCCAATAGCCCACAGCCACGGCCACAGGCTGGCAGGCGGCAACGCGACAGGCAGCACCGGTTTGAGTAGCACCATCAACACGCGTTCAAACAGCAACCCCATCGCGCCGCCGGTGACCAATGACAACAGCAGGAGCATCGCCCACTGACCGAGGATCAGCTTACGCAGTTGCGCCCGCCCTGCCCCCAGCGTTTTGAGCACCGCCACCAGATCGTAACGACTGCGGCAATAATGTCCCATCGCCACCGCCACCGCAGCGACCGCCAGCAGCAGTGTCAGCAGCGCCGACAACAGTAAAAACTGCTGCGAGCGTTCAAGAGATTTGCCGAGTGCACCTTCATCCTGCTCGAGGCCAATCCAGCGCTGATCGGGCTTTAGCTGCGGCAACAACCATTTCTCGTAGGCTTCAATCTGCTGCGGCGTGCCACCAAATTTGTAACGCCAGCTGACACGACTCCCCGGCTGTACAGCCCCGGTTTTTGCCACGTCGGCGATGTTCATCATTAGACGCGGTGCCATCTGGAACGGGTTAAAGCCGGAATCCGGCTCCTGCATGACTTCACCGGCAATACGCAGCGTCGCATCGCCAACGTCGATTGTGTCCCCCGTTTTCAGGTTCAGCAGCGCCATCAACCGGGGGGCTAACAGCACGCTGCCCGCCTGCGGCTTCAGGCGCGGCGGTTGGGTGTCCAGCTGGCCATACATCGGATAAACGTCATCCACCGCTTTCACACTCGCCAGCTGCGGGGTATCACCCGCGAAGGTCATAGTGGCAAAACTGAGCTGCTCGCCGATCTTTAGCCCCATTTCGCGGGCTTTATTCAGCCATTCCTCCGGCGCGGCACGCGCGGTGCGCAGCGTTCTGTCACCCGCCATAAATTCGCGGCTCTGCTGACTCAGCCCTTTGTCCATGCGGTCACTGATATTACCGAGCGCCAGCACACAGGCCACCGCCAGGCTCAGTGCCATCCAGACAATCAGCAGCGACGGCGAACGCCATTCGCGCCAGAACCAACGGGCAATCATGATTCCTCCTGCAGTTGACCGTTCACCAGCCGCAGGCGTCGATCACAACGCGCCGCCAGCGCCGGATCGTGCGTCACCAGCACCAGCGTCGTGCCGTGCTCGCGGTTCAGGGAGAACAGCAAATCGGCAATGCGATCGCCAGTTTGCCGGTCAAGATTGCCAGTGGGTTCATCGGCGAACAGCAAGTCTGGCCGACCGTTAAACGCGCGGGCCAGCGCCACACGCTGTTGTTCGCCGCCGGAAAGCTGTGCCGGAAGATGATGCAGACGTTTGCCGAGCCCTAATTGTTCCAGCAGCGCTTTGGCGTGGCTGCGCCCCTGACTGTCGGTTTCACCGCGCAGCAGGGCCGGGAGTTCGACGTTTTCCAGCGCGTTGAGCGTCGGGATCAGCATGAAAGATTGAAACACAAAGCCCACATGACGGGCACGTAGCCCGGCGCGCGCCTCTTCGTCCATCGCGTGCAGAGGTTGGCCAATCAACTTCACTTCCCCACTGCTGCCGTCGTCCAGCCCGGCGAGGATCGCCAGCAGCGTCGACTTACCGGAACCGGATTCCCCCACTAGCGCAATGCTCTGGCCTCGTTTGACAACCAGCTCAACTCCGGTGAGGATGGATAGCTCCTGCTCCCCCTGACCGACGGATTTCTTAAGATGATGAACTTCAAGTATGTTTTCCATATAAAGCTTATCCAATTGTTTTATAGATAAAAAATAAAAAAGAAAACCATCAAGGCAACACTGGAGGGACACCACATAATAATATCAAGCTCGCTTCAGTATCACCCGACGCGGCTGCTCTGGCATTCTTCCGCACAAAAGGCCACCAGCAAGGGACACAACGAAATCATCAACGTAATTATCCAGCCCATACCACAGGCTTTGCTGCGCTATGCCGTGGTGGGGCTGATAAATATCCAGCATATCAAGCGGGGAAGCATCATCAGGAATCTCGCCACCCGGATAAACCTCAGCAAAATCATCTGGGTCAGTATATCGCCAGTATTCTTCATGAGTAATGCCGGAGCAGGCAAACGTCAGCACGTTCGCCACGCAGGCCGTGTTTACCAGTGAAGTTACTTCCCGGATGATTATCCCCGCAATCATAGGCGGGAGCTGCTCAGTATCGATATCGTTAACAATGGTTGTGGCGTAGAGCCGGTAGCGATCATCGGTAGCGCAGTAACGATATTTCTCGATAAAGTTAGCAATCAGGCACAGAGAATCAGAAAGTTCCCTCCTGTCCTTCTCTGCACTTCTCCGAAAGGGGATCGCCATTAAGTCGGTAAGGATTTTCAGATAGTATGAATTGAGGCCACAGAATCGCGCGGGAAGCGCTTCTACAGCATTTTTGATGTATGCCTCGTATTTCTTCTTGCCACTAGCCTTAAGGGTGTTGCGCGCCGCTATGAGATGCTCCCTGACGAACCCCAACCCGCGAAGATATTCGGTAAGCAATTCCGATGGGCGAGAATCACAAAACCCTCTGATGTCATGTGCACGCATACCCAGAGCACTGGAAGGTGACGGGTCAAACTCCACAGGTTCAGAAAACACTCGCGATTCTTCCTGCTGGGCGCGGAATTGTTGCATTGTGGCGGCGAGACGCTGAGCAGAAGCGGATGCTCCTATAGAAAACGTTGTATTGCTCATGTCCGCGGGATTGCTGCTCGGCATGGTAGATCCTCTGGCGGTGACGGAAAGATATTCACTTTTTAAAGCGATAGATCGTTGTTTTCCCGGCCTTGATGCCTTTCCCTGCCAGCTCAGAAACAATCTGCGAGTAACTCAGGCCGCTATCCCACAGGGATGCGATAAACTCGCCATGCTCAAACTGAGGGCGACCGCAATGGACACCCTCAGCCTTTGCGCGGGAGATACCAGCATCACGGCGTTCGGCAATCAGACTTTTTTCCATCTCAGCAAAACCTGCCATCATATGAAGCATCATCTTCCCTGCTGGAGTGCTGAGGTCAAATCCCTCACGGAGGCTGACTACCTTCACGCCCTTTGAGTCTAGCGCTTTAACTGTCGTCAGGACATCAACGGCATCGCGTCCGAGTCGGTCAATAGCAACCACTACGAATACATCACCCTTTCGTGCCATTTTCATGGCTTCATCTAGCGCCGGGCGCTTACTCGCGGGAACCGCACCACTAATGCCATCATCATAAAATTCAAAATCCCGCTCAACCTGATAGCCCGCGTCCTGAATTTGGCGGCGTTGGTTTTCGATTGTTTGATCGTTCGTTGAAACTCGCAGGTATGTGATGAGAGCCATAATTTTTCATTTCGTTCGTAAAGGGAGTTCGCAAACCATATAGTTCATAAACTGTAAAATCAATCTTTACGAACTCATTAATAGTATGGTTTTCTGCTGTTCGTAAAGGAGTCCCTTTACGAACGGTAACTACAACCGCCTAGATTCAGGTTTGCTGAGGGGCGGGGACTTTCGACAACCCCATATACCCGTGCGAAGTGTAGGAACTCAATGCCGCCAATATGCATTAACTCAGTAGCGGGGACGGAAGGTGTGCGGTCAGTTCCTGCGGCAGTTGCTTGATCCTACCGGTAATGTGATGTAACCACTTTCACGGATTATTGCCCACATGTAGCCACCTTTGTAGCCACTTTTTCAACTCTCATTAATTACAAAAAAATACAGCTAAATCAGTTTCTCAGGAGCGGCTACATGGCTACACGAAAAACTATATACACGTATAGAAATATCATGATGGCGAGATCGGATATTTTCCCGATAAAAAATTTCCCCATATGTGCGAGCGAATACATGTAGCCATGTAGCCACATGGCTACATGTATAACAATAAAAAAAGCAACAATATATTTTATATAGACATTATTACAAATAAAGTGGCTACAAAGGTGGCTACAAATTACCTTTTTTGGTTACAAAATGGTTTTATATTTGTAGCCACGCAGCATAGAACACACGAAAAAAGAGCATTAATCGCAGCGATAATACGCCCGCCCCTGACTATGTTTAATAAATGAGCAAAAAATATTTTTACGGAAACCGCAGTAAAGAGGGCGTACCGCGATGAAATACAGCCCTATTCCGTTAAGGCTGTTTTTTGTCGCTTTATGGGGTTACTGGAGAGGTAGGGCGCGGGTTTATCGCTTACTGGTGGCGGTATAACTGTAGTTCGATTCTCTACGCCACGATCTGATCTCTGTATTAGCTCAGATTCACTATGACACTATTACGGCCCCTAGCTTAACCTAAGCTGGCAGGCAGCCCTGTGCCAAAAGCAGATTTTTAGTTGATCAAGAAAAGTTCTTATCTTCTGGCCAATTTATGCCAGCCACTTCAGTGTTTTCATTTTATCACCACGATCTAGCGGCTTCTTCTTTAGCCTTTGCTTTAGCCGCTTCATCTACTGCATGTTTTAGTATGGCTTTATATTCAGCCTGTTCTTCAGCCTCCTTCCTAGCTATCTCTTTAGCTCTTGCTGCTTCTTCACGCTCCTGTTGTGCAGCATTGCGCTCTTCCTGCTCTGCTTGCTTCTGCTGCTCCCATGCAGGACATATGGTTTTATGCGCCTCGATATTAGCACCAGTAATTAGCCCCTGACTATCTGCAAGTCCGGTTACATCTGCTACAGCATAAATATCCCCTGAATCATTGTAGAAGACTGTAAATGCTCTAACTGATGGATATTCTGATTTGAACAACTGCTCATTGGTTCCATGCTTTAAGCGTGAAGCAGTGCCAGTTGCATTAAAAAACATGCCGTTAATTTTAATGTTGTTTAAACCCTCCCATTCTTCAACACGGTTAGAAAGACCATTACCAGAGCACTGAAAAGTATTAGCCATTACACCAGCAGATACAGCCATTAAAGCAGCACTGATAATTAAACGTTTCATTATTTCTTATCCCCTTTTATTTCAGATTTTGCAGAACGCACGGCAGCACCAACAACACGCCAGAATCCAATCCAAATAGCGGGGATAGTTCCGAACAGTGCCAGCAGAGCAAACCAGCCTTTTCGCATTATTTCACCTTCGTTGAAATTACTTGTTGCTTCATTATCCGTATATCGCATGTCTTTAGCTTCATTCCATGCACACTGGCGTAAATAATCTTCACGCAAAGCTTTAACGTCTTTATATACTTCCCACGTTGAAATTTTATTATCTCGCTTAGCGGTTAATACATTCTGCCAACTATCACAAGCCTCAACCTCTGGATGAGTTTTTTGCGACTCGCCAAATTTAACAACCTCGACAGGCGTGTAAGCATGACCAAAAAAATGATGGCCTTGCCATTCTGGACGACTGCCGAAATGCTTAATAAATTCCGCATCAGTGATATTAGCAGGAATATTATTAAAAGTTGTATTAGTTGCATCTACAACTGTACGTATTGCAGCATTCTTATCAGCGTTTTTAAAACCATGTGACCAATACACCCCACCAATGTTCGCAGAGTTATTAGCGTCAACAATAGAAACTCGGTGTGCATATTGGTTAACCAAATCTACACCATGTGATCCAGACAAGCCACCAACAACAGCCACAGCAACACACCAGCCAGCTAATTTAAAATACTTATTCATTTTAATATACCTTAGAAAGATTTAACTACAGTGCAAGTGTCTATGCCCATTGAAGGGGTGTTATCTTTATCATCATTACTAGTCGTCCAAAGCTGTCCGTTCTGCTGCTCATCTTCACTTTTAAATACATAATGAAAGGCGTTACCACTGGATGTACTATCTTTGTCTATAGCACCGATATTTTCGCCATAATTTGTATTATGGCCATCACCACTACGAACGATGAAAATATACTTCCCGTTAATTCGCCCTCGTGTCAAATATGAATGAAAATCATTGCTATTATCAACACAATCATAGTGAATTAGGAAGTCATCATGACCGTTATAATATGGTGCTGCTTCATTTAGCTTATCCCCTGTGATTTCGTATTCAGATTTCTGATAGCTCTGAATGCGTGGGGTGTTGTTATACATAGCATCTAAATTTAAGGGCTGCTGTCTGCCGTATTCCGGTGGTGGTTCATATCCCCCTGGACGAACAGAGGCAGCACGACCGCCACAGATTGAACCATCAGAGGCTAGCTGATCTGGATAGTCACAATGACCAGCAAAAGCAGAGGTAGTCAGCACCATCAATAAAGCAAATAATATCTTTTTCATAATTTCCAGCGTATCTGTTTCCAAGCCCCCGCTTTGCGGGGAAGCCATAATACGCGTGTTAATAGAATCCTTTTAAGTTAACTGTGCGTAAATGTGCAGCGGAAATTGTATCGAAGATGGTGGATTATTCAGTAGGTAGGTTGATGCGCCAAGGCAGTAGTTTACTGAACCGGTGTATTGACCAGTGGGAAAGCAGCTCACCTCCACCGGATTGTATCGCTTGTACTGCAGCTGTTCATCATTCTAAGCCCCCCTCAGGTACAACCTCAACTCTCCCCACAGGAGCAATCTCGCCATCATGCTCGACGAGATAACGAATACGCACGCTGCCGGTTGTGATAGCCGCTTCGATGTACGCAAAGCGATGCGGATCGTTATCGATAAGCAGCCCAGATGCTCCGGAGTATTGGTCGTTTTGTTTCCGTTGTTCATATTTTACCCTCATAAATTTGATTGCAGCCGTTGTGTTGTGATTAGGATCCAAAGCCATCCACGCCGGAAATAATGACTAAACGAGTGTTTGTTCTACCTTCTTTGTGTCCGGTTCGCACTTTCACCATCGTAGTGGCGTTGGATTCGGTGGCGGGTTTATCACCATTTACTACGAAAACTGGCCATTCATAGCGTCCGGCCTGCCGCAATGCCTCCAGCTTCTTCAGGTAGCTCATGGATGGCATGACGGACTTAATGAATTCCGGACGTAAAAGCCATACGGGGTAAGTTTCGTCGCCATCTTCGCTGATTTTCTTCGTTTCAAAGAACCCAGCGCGATTATCGATA
Organism: Scandinavium hiltneri; assembly: GCF_024764835.1. Classification (GTDB taxonomy): domain Bacteria; phylum Pseudomonadota; class Gammaproteobacteria; order Enterobacterales; family Enterobacteriaceae; genus Scandinavium; species Scandinavium hiltneri. Next base: position 916,498 of record NZ_JALIGE010000076.1, read on the forward strand.
TAGCGGCTATCAGCGCCGTCAGTGATGTTTTTCGGGGCAATGTGAGCGCGGTCCTTAACAATGGCAACGTGAAGCGCGGCAATGAATTTGCGGCTATCGCGGTTTCCGGTGCCGTTATGCTCTGTGTATGCGTCAATGAGTGCCATAAACGTGGAATTAACATCGTCATCAGTAAATCCGGTTATGTGCTGCGTAAGCATACCGATGGCATACACAGGAGCCAGCTTTGACAGCGCACGAATGACAATGGGATCGGATGTTTCGCTTTTAAGCCAGTTCGTAAAGCTGTTCACCTGCTCTGCTATTTTCTCGCGCAGCACGGTGTTATCGATATTACAGAACTCAGAAAGCACGGCATCGAGTGGCGTACCGTAGTAGCGAGAGGCTTTGGCTTCAAACGCTTCCACGTAGGCGCGGGCATCAGCGTAGCCGTGAAGATCCGTATACGGGATGAATGGAATATCCAGCAGACGTGCGCCAACACCGCCTGATGTATCGCCGCCTTTCGACTCAACAAAGCTCTCGGCAGAAAGTTCACCAGATGAAAGGATCGCAGTTTCAAAACGTGGGGTTCTGATAAATCCATAACCAATAGGTTTACCCTGAATCTTTCCGTTGCCTTCGCTCAGGTCTCGAAATGCCTTGCTGAGCTTCGAACCCTCAGAGCTATCCCCTGTCCCAGCTAACTGCAATTCATCAAGGATAAGAAGCCCGTTATTCATCGCAGTCGCTATCTGGGTGAGTCCGAAGGCAGTTGCCGACCATCCATACATAGAGCGCTCAGGCTTACCCAGTACGCTGGCGGCGCCTTTTAACGCTGTAGTCTTACCCTGCGTGGTCGTCCCGAATATGTGGACTATCGGCATTTCTGCCTTCGCTTTATCGGTCGCCATCAGATAAAACGGTGCAGCAAGTGCATACAGGATGCAAAAAACCATGATGGGGTTGCCCGTCGCCAGTGCTGCTAGGTTGTTACGCCAGTCTTCGAACGCGGTGACGGAAAAAGAGGTTGTATCTTCTGGCAGGGTGAGCATTGCACAATGTGTACTCGCCTTATGTCCGTAGGTTTTCCCGTTTGGCAATGTGTAGTTGTACCGCGATTTACCATCCTCATCGGGCAGGCGGTACCAACCGGGAAGCATTGAATAAGTAAATTTAGGGGCGGGCTTCCATGAAAATATGGTTGCGATCATCTCCATTGCTTTCGTGCTCTGGTCTGGCTCGCCACCAATGGCTGACAGCGCAACACGAATAAGTTTAGGAGTTAACTCGCTCTGTTTAATGGTGATACGGTTTCCGGTGTCGCTTCCTATCGTGAGACACGCCTCTCCGTCAATCGTGCCGCGCCCGATAACATCAACCCCCTCACAAATCACTGTGCTGATACAGTCAGTAACTCGCTTTTCGTCTTCCTTACCGCGGACAGATGGCTCATGCAGAATATAGGCTTTTCGTTGACCACGGTTATTGCAAGGCACCCAGTGGATACAGGCATACATAGCTTTAATGCTTACAAGGTCTTGTGCGATTGCGTCACGTGTCTGGTGCCATTTTTCGAAGTCGTCAGGAACCCCCATGCTGAAATCAAAGCCAGCCGGAACTATGGACGTGCGCTGTTTTCTGGTGTTTATTTCGTGGTATGGGACGTGAATGGTGGCAGCGCTGCTGCCCTTCGCGTCCCGCTCTTTTCTGGCCTTCGCCAGTTCGCGGTTAAATTCTTCAGTCATTCGCTCGGCTCCCAGCTCTGCCCGCACGTCGTCCCAGTCCTGTTTTTTACGCCCCAAACAGCCCGGAAATACCACCAGCGCACCGGATAACCTTGCGGCTTCGTTGGCTTTGATAATTCCCATATTGGCCTTTACCTTGCCGTTAGCGTCAACATCGCCGGGAGCGTGGTAGTCGTTATCTGCCGCAATGACAATTTCGAGCGCAGGAAATCTCTCCCTGAAAGCCGTGGCGACGCTTAAAAGGTTCCCCGCATACATTGCTGCTATGATGCGAGAAGATGGCACAGCGATAGATAGGCTAAGCGCCGTTGCATATCCTTCAGCAATAATGAAGGTGGTATCTGGCATTTCTGGCGTGTAAACCGGAATAAACATGCCCGATGTTGGCAATCCCTTCATCGGATCTTTGCTGCGACCATCAGGGAAAGGTTTTGCCAGTAATCGTTGCACGTTCACCAGCTCGCCATTGATATTGTGAATCTCAGCAATCCCAGTTCCATCAGCGGTAACGGAAAGACGTTGCGATTCAATCGGAAAGCCTTTACGGGTCAGGTAATGACATTCACCGGGGCGGGCAGAATTTAGCAATTCGCACATCGTCTTGCGGGATTCTCTAGCCTGCTGCTCTGCTGCCTCCTCCCGTTCGCGGCGTTTTTCTGCTGCGATACGTTCATTTTTTTTGCGCTGTTCATCCATCTGCGCCCGCTCTTCACTGGTCATGCCCTGTCTGAAGTAACCCCAGCCACAAACCTCATCAATTAATTGCGCAGCCTGTTTAATCTGCTGCCCATCTGGTTTACTGTCGGGAGCACAGCCACAGCGCATACGTGCCACCAGCTCCAGCAGGTTAAATCCAATTCCAGCCGCTCCACACGTACAGATATACGTCCCGGCATTCTTGCCGTTGTCGTAAATTCTGAAGCTGTCAGTTTTGCCGCATATCGGGCAGGTGTGCTTTTTAGAACCGTGTGGCTCAGGTATACCCAGTGGGGCGAGCGCATATCGCCAACCTTCAGCCATGATGCGGGCTTTTACCTGGCTAAAAGGAGTGTTCGGGGTAGTGTTCTTATTCATGGTGATGACCTCACGCCACCAATCAGCCCATCCGTGGCCGCTGGTGACTTTTTTGATACCGCTATTTTTGTGGCTCTAAATTCTCATGGTGTTGCAAGTTCACCACGGCGGTTATGGCATCAGCCTTCAGCCACTGACAGCGCCGCCAGCCATGCCATGTCACACCGCAAATGGCGATAACATCACCAGTGACAAGCCCCCCCATATTGCCGATGGCGACGGAATCTGTAAGATGCAAGCTGAGAATATCCCTGTCGTACTTAATGGGGCAGTTCGTATCCACAATTTTCAGCATGATATTGTGTCCGTACTTTCCGACCGTGACAGGCCTCAGTACGAGCGCTTTTATGGCGTATCGCGGGCGGCCAATCGGGGTTGGTGTGATCAGTGTTGATCGCATATCACTAATCCTCCCCCGGTAATGGTTAATTCGGCCTTACGGACTATGGGTTGGTTTGGACTATTGATGCTCATTCCGCCCCCTCCATCACTGCATAGCCGTTAGCTTTGGTTGAGTCGATAAGCCACTGCTTAACTTCATCTTCACGCCATACGCTGATACGTGGCGACAATTTGGCGGGCACAGGGAAGGAACCTTTGCCCATCAGGGCGTAGATGACCTGCTCGCTGCGGAATACGATTGCTTTGACTTCATCTAAGCGGATCCAGTTGAATTTAGGATTGAATGGTTGCGGGTTCCAGCACTGCGGGGACATAGCCATTATGCGATTCCTCCGTTCTGGATGACACCAGCGAAAGAAAGCACATATTGACGGCTGGCGGATTGACGGGCATCGCGTTCTGTTGCAGCGGTAATATGCAACATGACAGGGCGAGCTGATTTGAGGTTTGCACGCTCAACGGCGGCAAAAATGAAGGTTTTTAGGTGAGCGTGGACACAGACAGCCATGGTGGCGATCTCCTTTTGCAATGATTGTAAATCACCACAAATCGAGACCAATCGATTGGTGGTGAACTGGCAGCAGATTGGTCTTACCGGAGCAAAAGGAACCCGGCGCTTCTTACGAAGCTCCGCCACCAGCCCACCATTGAAGGCGTGCAGGATATTAGACAATAAAAAACACGCTGCGGCGCGTGTGTTATCGCCTTTTGCTTTATCCGGGAGACCAATCCCGACACCTGATTTTGCAGGTGCGGACGAATAATCTTTCAGTTTAGGTAAGGTTGTCAACATTAAATGTCCCTCATTAACTCTTTGTGTGTCAGTGAGGGAACTTTGCCGGGATGCTGAGAGCTTTTGTTTTACCGCTAACGGCAGCAAAATATAATTTGCTGAATTTAATCACTTTTTACGTGAATATTTCTTTTTTATAGGTATCAGTTTCATTATCGCGCTTTCGCTCATGCCGTCTAGCGTCTCAGCCTTTCCGGGCGGCGCGATATCCTTCAATTTATTGATAAACTCTACTTTCGTTGACCACTGACCACCTTCCCACTGTTTAACGAGCCATCTTTCAAGGGATTTTTTTTTGGTGTCTGGTTTAGCTGGATGGTGCCCGCCCTTCGCTTGGTTTTTAATTAGTCCACTTACTGCCCTTCCCTCGCTGAAAAACAAAATTTTGTTGAATGATGCAGATATTGAGCGGCGATTGTTTGAGGGGTGATATTCCCTTTTTTTATCTGGCACATACCTGAAATACATCTGTAACTCCGAAACAGGAACTTCATCACCTTTATCGTTTATCTTGATATTTCCGTCCTTATCAGCCTTCGCCTCAATGTTGTCAATCGCGCTATCAATAGTGCCACGCTGATAAACAAGGAAATCGGCGATAATTTCCCGCAGGCCATCAGCGGGAACGTCTCTAAGTTTTTCTTTTATGGCGCTATGTGATAAATCACACTCCTGATGCGACATATCGATCCAGAATTTAGAACTTGATGGATCTGGCTTGCCATAACGCCTTGACGTGCTTACGCGCGCATAGGCAAATTTATACGCCCTAGCATCACCCGCAGCGTTTTTTGCCAACTGCCATGCGGGAGAAAACCCCTCGATAGAATGTATCTCCGAAACTCTGGATAGTTTTTCCTCCTCATCAGCGATTAGCTTTGCCTTCTCCCTCTCATGTATAGATAGTATTTTCTTAGTAACCATGTGAATCACCAGCGTTAACGGAAAGGGAGGTTGCTGCGCGATGCAGTTCGTCGATGTGATCGGCGTACCACTGAAGCATCTCGCGACGGTTGTCGAGGTATTGAGCGTGATTGTACGTGCTGCGAATGGTGTTTTTGTCAGCGTGGGCTAGCTGCGCTTCAATCCATGCAGTGTTATATCCCTGCTCATGTAGGATCGTACTCATTGTGTGCCTGAATCCGTGCCCTGTAGCCTCATTTCCGTACCCGCAGCGATGTATCAAATTGCCAACAAGACCGGGGGACATCGCCCGCAGCGCATCGCGTTGGTTTGGAAATATCAATCCATGTGGGCCAGTTATAGACCGCATAAACTTCAGAATATCGATGGCCTGCCGGGAGAGCGGGACAATATGCGGCCTATCCCCCTTCATTCGTTCGGCTGGCATTCGCCACAGCGCCGCATCTAAATCGACCTCGTTCCACGCCCCTTCACGGGCTTCGGTTGGTCGCAAACCTGTGAGCATCAGGAGCCTGATTAATGATATGACTATCAGGCTTTCACCAGACGTCGTGAGAACATTCAGGAACGAGCCTATCTCTGAGGTGTCCAACGATGCGAAGTGGCCTTTTTTGTGGCGCTGTAGCGCACCGGTTAAGTCTCTGGCGGGGTTGTATTTGGCCTTACCCGTTATAACAGCAAACGCGAATACCTCCGAACATCTGGCGCGGGCATTGCTTGCTACAGTTTTCGAACCTTTCGCCTCGATCTTCTTCAGAAGTTTGAGAACGTCAGGCGGCTCAATCTTCGCAACGGAACGACCTCCGATAGACGGCAGAATATGGTTATCAAACAGACGTGTTATGTTTTTCGCATAGCTATCAGCCCACCGGGCTATTCTGGATTGATACCATTCGCCGTAAACGTCTCTGAACGAGGAGCCAGAGCGATTTGCTTCGATCTCTTTGGCTTTTTCATCTACAGGGCTAATACCCTGAGCCACTTTCGCGCGAGCGTTTGCCGCCTGAATGCGGGCAGTAGACAGGGTGACGTCTGGATAAACACCTATGGATAATTTTTGTTTTTTTCCGTTCAGGGTGTACCTGAAACGCCACAGCTTAGAGCCATTGGGCTTTATGAGAATTGCCAGACCTCCGCCATCAGTGATCGTGTACTCGCGTTCTTTGGGGGTGGCGTTTTTTATGTGGGCATTGGTTAGCAAAGTATGTCCCTCGCATTTTACTTTTTTTCGAGGTTACTACGGAGGGACACTTTATTACACTGTTTTCGTGATACTCTCACAGAGTTAGCAGGAGTTTGTAAAAGCCAAAAAAGTCAGCAAGTAAGGGGATCTAGCTGTGGTTGCAATCCGTTTTGAGAAGTTACTTAAATCTATCAAGTATGTTTTCCGCTGGCATGTGCCGTTCCTGTTTCTTTTACTGTTAACCTGTCGTGCCGCATTTGCCGACACGCTGTTAATTCTGGGTGACAGTCTGAGTGCCGGGTATCGCATGGCGGCAACGGCCGCATGGCCCGCGCTCCTTAATGAAAAGTGGCAGCCGAAGACCGAGGTTGTCAACGCCAGTATTAGCGGTGACACGTCGCAGCAGGGGCTGGCGCGCCTGCCAGCGCTGCTCAAGCAGCACCAGCCGCGCTGGGTGTTGGTCGAACTGGGTGGTAACGATGGCTTGCGCGGGTTTCAGCCTCAACAAACCGAGCAAACCCTGCGAACGGTTATCAAACAAATTAAAGCCGCCAACGCAGAACCACTGTTGATGCAAATTCGTCTGCCTGCGAACTATGGCCGTCGGTATAATGAGGCCTTTAGCGCGATGTATCCGCAGCTTGCCAAAGAGTTCGATATTCCTCTGCTGCCATTTTTCATGGAAGAGGTCTATCTGAAACCGCAATGGATGCAGGATGATGGTATTCACCCCAATCGTGACGCGCAGCCGTTTATAGCGGACTGGATGGCGACACGCCTGGCTCCCTTAGTTAAACACGACACCTGAATATCAGGGGTTGTCTTCAGGTAAAGTTATGCAAAAAACGGTCTTAATAACAGGATGTTCCAGCGGTATTGGGCTGGAGAGTGCGCTTGAGCTGAAACGTCAGGGCTTTCGCGTACTGGCCGCTTGTCGCAAGCCAGAGGACGTGGCCCGCATGTCAGGTCTGGGGCTAACGGGAATTATTCTTGATTTGGATTCGCCCGACAGCGTGGACCGCGCCGCCGACGAAATTCTCGCCCTTACCGAAAACCACCTGTTCGGCATTTTCAATAACGCCGGTTTTGGCGTGTATGGCCCACTGAATACCCTGAGCCGCGCGCAGTTGGAGCAACAGTTTTCCACTAACGTCTTCGGGGCGCATCAGCTAACTATGCGCCTGCTGCCCGCGATGGTGCCGCACGGCGAAGGCCGGATTGTGATGACATCTTCCGTCATGGGCCTGATTTCCACGCCGGGCCGTGGGGCGTATGCCGCCAGTAAATATGCGCTGGAAGCCTGGTCCGACGCGCTGCGTATGGAACTGCGCCACAGCGGGATTAAAGTCTGTCTGATTGAACCCGGCCCGATCCGCACCCGCTTCACGGAAAACGTCAACCAGACCCAGGCCGACAAACCCGTCGAAAACCCCGGTATCGCCGCCCGTTTTACTCTCGGGCCGGAGGCGGTGGTGGAAAAAGTGCGCCATGCTTTCACCAGCGAGAAGCCGAAAATACGCTATCCGGTGACGCTGGTGACCCACGCGGTGATGCTGCTCAAGCGTCTGTTGCCGGGCCGAATGATGGACAAAATTTTGCAAGGCTGAGTTGAAGCATCGTCCTCCGCCCCCATCTCAATGAGATATCGACTCATATCGAATAAAGAGAATGCCTTATGTCTGCACAGTATATCGTTAACATTACCGAAGCTAACCTGCACCAGACCCTGGAGCAGTCCGCCACCGTTCCTGTCCTGTTCTACTTCTGGTCTCCGCGTAGCCAGCACTGCGAGCAGTTAACCCCGGTTCTGGAAAGCCTCGCGACCCAGTACAACGGTCAGTTCATTCTGGCGAAGCTCGACTGCGACGCCGAGCAGATGATTGCCTCTCAGTTCGGCCTGCGCGCCATTCCGACCGTATATCTGTTCCAGAACGGCCAGCCTGTCGACGGTTTCCAGGGACCGCAGCCGGAAGACGTTATCCGTACGCTGCTGGACAAATTCCTGCCACGTGAAGAAGAGCTCAAAGCTCAGCAGGCGATGCTGCTGATGCAGGAAGGCAATCACGCCGACGCGCTGCCGCTGCTGAAAGACGCATGGCAGCTGTCAAATCAGGACAGCCAGATTGGCCTGCTGTTAGCGGAAACGCAGATTGCGTTGAACCGTTCAGAAGAGGCAGAAGCGACGCTGAAAACCGTGCCGTTGCAGGATCAGGACACCCGCTATCAGGGCCTGGTGGCGCAAATTGAGCTGTTGAAACAGGCGGCTGACACCCCGGAAATCCAACAGCTGCAACAGCAGGTGGCGGAGCATCCGGAAGATGCGGCTCTCGCCTCACAGCTAGCGCTGCAGCTGCATCAGGTCGGGCGCAATGAAGAAGCGCTGGAACTATTGTTCAGTCACCTGCGAAAAGACCTGGGCGCGGCAGATGGCCAGGCGCGCAAGATGCTGCAGGAAATCCTCGCGGCACTCGGTACCGGCGATGCGCTGGCGTCGAAATACCGCCGCCTGCTGTACTCCCTGCTCTACTGATATTCCCTCTCCCCGGCGGCGTCCTGTCGCCGGGGCATTTAGTACGCTTTCAACACAGAAGAACGTTACCGCAGCCTGGTGAATAAAAGTTATACTTCCTGTATCAACCCTGACATGTAAGTCCCAGGGTTTCTCAGTAAAAACAGGAGGTTTTAAATGCTCGTCTTTATTCCCGTACTGATCTTCGTCGCGCTGGTGATTGTGGGCGCTGGCGTCAAGATCGTTCCTCAGGGTTATCAATGGACGGTCGAGCGCTTTGGCCGCTATACCAATACACTGAACCCAGGCTTAAGTCTGGTGGTACCCTTCATGGACCGTATTGGCCGTAAAATCAACATGATGGAACAGGTGCTGGACATTCCATCCCAGGAAGTTATCTCCAAAGATAACGCCAACGTTTCCATTGATGCGGTATGTTTTATTCAGGTGATTGATGCCCCGAAAGCGGCGTATGAAGTCAGCAACCTGGAACTGGCAATCATCAACCTGACGATGACCAACATCCGTACTGTGCTGGGCTCGATGGAGCTGGACGAAATGCTCTCCCAGCGTGACAACATCAACACCCGCCTGCTGCATATAGTGGATGAAGCCACTAATCCTTGGGGCATCAAAATCACCCGTATTGAAATTCGCGACGTTCGCCCACCGGCTGAGCTGATCGACGCCATGAATGCGCAGATGAAAGCCGAACGTACCAAACGTGCGTACATCCTGGAAGCTGAAGGGATCCGCCAGGCGCAGATCGTCAAAGCCGAAGGTGAGAAGCAGTCGAAAATTCTCAAAGCGGAAGGTGAACGCCAGTCAACGTTCCTGCAGGCGGAAGCACGTGAGCGTTCAGCCGAAGCGGAAGCACGCGCCACACAAATGGTATCCGAAGCGATTGCCGCCGGGGATATTCAGGCCGTGAACTACTTCATCGCGCAGAAATACACTGATGCGTTACAGCAGATTGGCTCAGCGAATAACAGCAAAGTGGTGATGATGCCGCTGGATGCCAGCAGCCTGATGGGCTCGATTGCCGGGATTGCTGAACTGGTGAAAGACAGCGCCGGTGAGCGGAAAAAACCATGATTGATGCCCTTCTCGTCCACCCGCACATTTTCTGGCTGAGCCTCGGCGGCGTGCTGCTGGCGGCAGAAATGCTAGGCGGGAATGGCTATCTGCTGTGGAGCGGCGTGGCGGCGATTGTCACCGGCCTGCTGGTCTGGCTGCTGCCGTTTGGCTGGGAGTGGCAAGGGGTGGTGTTTGCGGTGCTGACGCTGCTCGCCGCCTGGCTGTGGTGGCGTTGGCTGTCGAATCGTGTTCGTCAACAGCCGCGCGCCGACAGCCAGCTCAATCAACGCGGTCAGCAGCTGGTCGGTAAAATCTTCACGCTGGATACGACACTCATCAACGGTCGTGGTCATATGCGAGTCGGCGACAGTTCATGGCCGGTTCTTGCCGAAGATGATCTTCCGGCAGGGACCCGCGTAGAAGTGTTCGCCGTAGAAGGCATTACCTTAAAGGTGCGCCCACACTAGCTACTTTTGCGATGACAGCAGCCGGACAGATTATCAATAATTGGGCAGTCGGCGCTGTCATCTCCTGGACAGGCATCCGCCAGCACCAGCAGCTGTTCCCGCATACTCTGCAATTCCGTGATGTGCCTTTCTATGTCAGCCACTTTTTGCAACGTACGTGCCTTCACATCAGCACTGTGACGCCCCGGATCGTTGAACAAATTCACCAACTCGCCACACTCTTCCAGATTGAAACCCACCTGCCGTGCCTGACGCAGTAGCGTCAGCTCTTCCAGATGTTTTTGCGTGTAGCTGCGGTAGCCGTTATCGCTGCGCAATGGCGGTGTGACCAGCCCCTTCTCTTCGTAAAAACGAATCGCTTTGCTGGTTAAACCGGTTCTTTTCGCCACGTCGCTGATATTCACGCTTGCCTCCACTCATCAGTTGTGGGACTCGCTTAACTGCGCCAGAAGGTCCTCGACAAGAGGATCAACACCGGATAAATCTCCAGTCGGCCCAGCAGCATCGCCCCGCACAACAGATATTTGGCGGTATCGTCGAGCGTGCCGAAGCCCGTCGCGGTCTCGCCAAATCCCAGGCCCATATTATTGATGCAGGCGGCGACGGAAGCAAACGATGTGAGCAAATCGTAGCCCAACAGATTCAGTGCCCAAATGAATGAACAGGTGCAGAAAATGTACAAAAAGAAGAAACTCCAGACCGATCGCATCACCCTGTCGTTAATCACCGTGTTGCCCACGCGCACACTCATAATCGCGCGTGGGTGCGCCAGCTGATGCACTTCGTGGCGGCTCTGACGGAACAGGATCAGGAATCGCAGCGCCTTAATCCCGCCGCAGGTTGACCCCACGCAGCCGCCGAAGAAACTCGCCGACAACAGCAAAACGACCACGTGCGTGGGCCATGAGGCGTAATCTGCCGTGGCCAGCCCGTTATCGGTAATCATCGAGCTGACGAGGAAGAAAGAGTGCACGAACGACGCAGGCAGCGCGTACATGCCAGCGCGCCAGACTTCGAAGGTGATAATCGCGACCACCAACATCACCACGCAGAGAAAAAAGCGCAGCTCGCTGTTGCGGCGAAAAGGTTTAAGACTGCGGCGCGAAAGTGCGACGAAATAAAGGGTAAAGTTCACCGCCGACAGCAGCGAAAAGCCGCCCGCCACCAGTTCGATGGCATAGCTGTTGTAGTAGCCAATACTCTCGCTTTGTGTGGAAAAGCCGCCTAGTGAAACGGTCGATAAACCGTGGCACAGCGCATCGAAAAACGGCATTCCGGCAAGGTAAAACGCCAGCGTGCAGGTCATACCCAGCAGCATGTAGGTGAACCACAGGCTTTTCGAGGTATCCGCCAGGCGCGGCGTCAGGCGCTCTTCTTTAAACGGACCCGGCATTTCTGACTGATACAGCTTCATGCCCCCGATACCCAGTAGCGGCAGTACCGCAACCGCCAGGACGATAACGCCTAACCCGCCAATAAAGTTCAGCTGTGAGCGGTAATAGAGAATCGAGCGAGGCAGATGCGTCACGTCGCTGAAAATCGACGCACCGGTGGTGGTTATCCCGGACACGCCCTCAAACATCGCGTCGGCCAGGGAAACATTGAGCGAGTCATCCAGCCACAGCGGCATGGCGCTTATCAGTGAAAACAACAGCCAGAATAGGACGATGATGATAAATCCGTCCCGGGTTTCGAGCTGGATTTTGGACTGGCGCGTTAATCCCCAGCCAATTAGCCCGGCGGGAAAGAAAATCGCAAACGTCGACAGGAACGCAAACAGGCTGCGCTCCTTATCCACCAATGCCAGCAGCATAGGCGGAAGCATCGTCAGGCTATACAGCACAACGAGGAAAGCGCAGAGATGGATAACCACTTTAATGCGTGTCGAAATATACATACCAGCAAGATGACTTCGATTGATCTATTTGTCGGCAGTATAAGTGATTTGTACAGCAGCATTTTGTTTTACTGAGGTAAATCAGAGCTACCCTGCGATTTCACTGACGGTTATTTGCCGGTGTCTTCGTTATTCAGCTGAGAATAACGGGTGATCAGCTGTTTCAGGCCCTGCTCCGTTTGCAGTTTCTGCGCCGTCGAAATGTGCTGAGGATCATCCTGCAGCGCCATCTGTCGCAACAATTCCTCCGTTGGTACCGCGCGATTAAACGCCTGAGTAGTGGCAAATATCTGCGATTTTAGCTCGCTGACGGTGAGGTATTTTCCCTTTTGCCCATCGAGCGCGTTCAGCTGGTCGGTAAGCCGTTGCAGCATCACCATGCCGTCATGCCAGCCGTTGAGCGTCTCATCCGTTATCCGGTTCAACGCCATTTTTTGCTGCCACTGATTGCGCATCTCGCCGACCTGTACGTTATCCGGCCACAGGATTTTCGCCTGTTCCAGCAGCGCATTGCCCTGCTGTTGCGCCCATTGCGGCGGCAACGACGCGAGTGTATCCAGCTGAGATGAAGCCTGTTTCAACCACACATCGGCATTCACTTTGCCGGTGCCACTTTCGCGCAGACGCTGGATTTCAGCGCGACTCAAAACCTGCGGCAACGGGGTGACCGACGCGCTCAACGCCGGGAGTGTAGCATCGACGCGATGCAGCGCATTCCAGCCCCACAGCGCCACGGCCCCCAGCAGCAACGTCGAACATGCCCCGGCGGCAAACGCATGCCAGCGCGGTGGCGCCGGGAGTAGCGGTAGTGATGGCGATGGCAGTTCATGTACCACGTCGAGCGTCACTTCTGGTTCAGCGTGAATCACATACACCAGACGGCTGTCTGGTGCGCGTTCGCTTACAGCGGCAGGCTCCTGCAACGCCTGTATCGGCAGTGCAAGCGCCGGGGCGGATGTTTCCTGCGGTGCACTGTTTTCAAGCCGGGTCGCCGCACTCGAGATTTGCGCCAACAGTGGCGAGAACTGGCAGACCTGCTTCAGCCCCTGACGCGTCAGGATCTCCTCCAGCGCACGCAGCTGCTTTTCCGCGTCATACAACGGAGGCAGATCTGCATGGGTCAGGGTAAAAGTACGGAACACTTTCTGTAAGCGCTGGCTCAGCCCGCTCAGGATTTCCGCCCGGGACGCCGTTTGCAGGGGCCAGACCTGCGCCCACTGATGCGCCAGAAGTGCATTGAGGATAGCCGCGCCTTCGTTCAGCCCGTTGATTCGCGCCAAATGGCTGCGGGCCAGGGTGTACCAGGCGGCAGTTTGCAGCTCAACGCCATTTTGTTCAAACAGCGAAAGGGAAAGGCTTTCGACCCGCGCCCAGTTCACGTCCGGGCGAGCCGGATGCGTCAGTTTGTTCATCTCGTCACGCAGGGTGGTGAAGTCCGCAAGGGCCCGCGGATCGCCACCGGTTCTTACCGGACGAGTTTTTGCGTCGTACATAGTGATTTTATCCCTAAATGGCGTGTTATCAGGACAGCAGCCCGGCAATCATTTCGAAGAAGGCATCTTCGCTGAACGCACTTCTGCGCGCGCCGGGGATACATAGCGGGCTACAGGTCCAGCCAGCGCTTTCGCTGCTACGCATGAACAACCGGTACTGCGGGGTCGCACGCCCCTGCACCCAGAGGCTGGTTTCCACGCAGCCGGTGACGCCCTGCCCGTACAAAAACACCGGCGTGAATTTTATCTCCCGGTCGTTGTAGTGCAGCCCTAGCGCAGGAACGTTGAAGGTTTTCCGCCCTACCAGTAAATCGCTGAGCGCGACGTCTTGAGGTTCAATACGAATCCCGGTGTCTGTGAGCCACGCGGCCATATTTTCCTGAAGCTCGCCCATTCGCTGACGCATCTCTGCAATATCTGCCTCGCATTTACTGTCAAATTCGCGAGGCCGTGGCTGTTGGTCCTGAAGTTTTTTAAGAAATTGTGCTTTGGCTGACATGCTTTCCCTGCCATTAGACGCCCGACCTAAATTCGGGCTTTATTATCAAAATAGTTCTGCTGTTTGAGGTGACGTATCAACACCCGGCCTTCAGGCATAAACTCGGTGCCATAACGCACCAGGCCAATGCCTTTCAGCTCCGCGTCGATCGCATAACGCAGCTCACCGGGGATCGTCTGGTCCTGCATCACCACGTTGATGCTATTCAGGCGCGGTTCATATTTGAGCAGCAGCGTAGAGAGCGTGCTCATCAACTGATGCGCGGTACCCGGCAGGCCTTGCAGAATAGTGGTCATATCCGGCAGACCGTAGTCCGGAATATGCGCCAGCGTTCCGGCGCGACAGTTGAGGATCCGCTGCATGTTGTCCAGCACGGACAGGATCACCTGGTTCTGTTCGCTGACCTGATGGAGATCGAGGCCGCCGGTGAAATTGCCCGTAAGCATTTCATACAATGACGGCGTGTTATCTTGCTGGGGCATTATTTTTCCTTAACCGGCTGCAGCGTCAGGGCGTTATTCCCCGCCTCAAAAATACGTGGCTTATCCGGGTCTAGTTCTTCGCGCTCCAGCACCTGCTTCCAGTTATTCTTCGTCATATCCGGATGACGGAACATTCCGACCACCGCCACAAACTGTGCTTCAACATCCAACGGCATATCCAGTGAGACATCCCCCCCCGGTTTTATCACCACATCGCGACTGGCCAGCAGATCGTCTTTCAGAATGCTTTCGTCATCCTTGAGCAACTCCTGATACACCGTTTTATCGAAGGTCTTGCTGTCTTTTAGCTGATAAATGCGGACTACTACCGGCTCGGAAAGCGAGTTGTTTTCCCGTGCATCGACATTGAGTGCCTCGCGGGCGGTAAAATCGAGATGGAGTACCTTAATTTTTTTGTAAAAGACCGATTTGTACGCCGATTTGGTACCATCTGAAACGCTTTGCGTCAGACCACAACCGCTAAGGCCCATGGCCAGAATTGGCAGCAGCCAGCAGGCGGATTTAGTCATACTTATACGTAACACGTCGATTTCCTTTTTGTTGTGTCGCGGGCTGCAGGCCGCTGTAATAACCCAGTTCAGTAGTAAATGTATGCGGCACATCCATCGTAAGCGTATCCCCTTCGACGCCCAGAACCCCATTCATCCCTAGCCAGAAAGGAGAATCGCCCAGCGCGGGGACCGTCAATAAACGGGTGCTGACCGTCAGGGTGATTTTGGCTTTAAAGCGCCAGCCCAGATACACGCGCAGCATCACCAGAAAATCCTGATACAGCAGACCATCAGGTTTCCAGCCTTGCGCTTCCTGTTCATTGTCTGTCTTCAGCGCTACCAGCAACTGGCTATTGGCATCCATCGCTTCATCGCCGAGCGGGGTATTGCCATCCAGTACAAAATCGTCGTCGCCGTAAAAACCCAACGGCTGGCTGATGGTTACGGGTCGCAAACAGTAAGGACGTACGCTAACCTTAGAGTCTGGCGCCAACAGACTCACCAGAGCCTGCATCCCCTCCTGCGTTTTTCCAGGCTGGCGAAGCACGCCCAAGAGGGCCAGAAAGCGCGAAACCGGCGTGGCGATGTGCTGTGCGGTTCCCGGAATACCGAGCCCGACCAAGCCGAGGAGCGATTGCGAAATCGCGTCGGTTCCCCCTGCCTCAAACGTTGCCGGATACGAGTATTTTCGCCAGATGCGATAAAACTGCGTCAGAATGCGGTGACTGAAAATATCCAGAAACCCCTGTAAAGCTTCATGCCCTTCTCTGCGCTGAGTGATGTCATCTATGTACGCTGTCGGCAGCGGCGAATCCACGCCGTACATCCCCATAAAAGTCGTGCGGATGAACGGTGGTTTGCTGTCATCGTCTTCGTCGTATTCGACAGATTTCAGTTCGCTTGATGGGAACCCCATTCCCGGATGCGGACAGAAGCGCACCGGGTCATCCTGCGGGTGGCTGGTCGTTCCAAGCAACGGCTTACCCGGCCTACGATTCTCCAGCAACTGACAAAAACGATAAAAATTCATGCGGGTAAGGTCAGCTTCCAGCCTCGAGGTCAGCCTGGAATGCGGCGGTTGTGCTTCTCTTCCCATTCCAGGCGCTCTCCGGTAGGTTGCAGGATGATAATCAGGCGGTTAAACAGATATATATCGGTATAAAGCGCGAAGAAACGACTCAGCATCTCGCCAAATAGGCAGATGTCACCCTTGCCCGCAAAACCATGGCTGTCGAGTGTGACCTCAATCTGTACGCCGCGCACCAGATAGCCTTGCTCATAACGTTCGGTTTCACTGTGCTTCACCTCGATGATGGCCTCCAGACGGCGGCGGTTCATCTCACTGTCAGTCCATTCATATAACGCCAAAGTACCGCGCAGCACATCGGCGTTATCCATCATCGACAGAAAACCGCTGCCAAGATGGCTCAGCACGCGCCAGTGAAAACGATCCTGGTTAGGAGGATAGCAGGGCATCGTCGGGGCACAGAGATTACGCACGCCGATACTGACTGAGGTGGTTTTCATCACCGTATCCAGCACCGTACTCTGAAGCGCCCGACGCGGCAGTTGCCCGTTAGTGCCGGTCAGCGTCAGTGACAGACTCTCGTTCGCTGGTACCGTGTGATGATCAAACGCCTCACCACCCAGGATAAGCCAGGTGTCGTGTAAGCCTGATGGGCCACGGCGCATACGTGTATGATAGTAATATTCCGGAGCTTCATGCCGCATCATCCCGCCTTTATGGCGGAAGCTGGAAAACGGCACATAGCTATGCTGGCTGGAAGACAGCACTGAATCGACCGCGTATATCTCGGTATGACCGTCCTGCACGCGCATCGGACGCAGCATATATTCCGTCTGCAGTGAGTTGAGCGTCAGCGGATCGGACTCCAGCGGGAACAGATTTATCACCGGTACACAGTTAAGCCGCAGATGCTTCTGGTTAAAGCTGAAGTCGTGCTCCCAGCGTTCAGCCAGCACCACATCAATTTCAAACCATGGCAAATCCGCTGGCAACACCACACTTTCCAGACCTCGCAGGCTGGTAAACATAAACTTCTCACGAAAGGTGAAATACTCCAGTAGCAGTTGATAACCACTGAAACTGCTGCTGCCCTTCGGCCACAGCCCGTCATTATCGCCAAAACCCAGAGCAGCGAAATGCCCCTCCAACGGCCGCCTGTCGATATCGCCAGGCAGACGTAGCCACATCCGCGCCACGTTCATGGTGAAGGCTTCGTGCATCGCGCAAGCCAGCGGCGCATCGGCGTTGAGATATAGCGATATGTGGCTGAGATCTACCCGACTCCAGTCGGCCAGTTGACTGCAATTGAAACGCATCCTTACCACTGAGCGACCATCCGGCTCAGTAGTCAACGTCACGGTTTCCAGCGACAGCGGCTGAAGGTTAATTTGCTGGGTGGTGGTGTACCGGCAGCGGGTATTTTTCTCACCGATAGGCCGGGAATGCACCTCGAAACCTTTGGCGATGCGCATCTGCTCTTTCATCTCACGCCAGTCAGGCGAGAATTCCACAATCGACATCGAGGGGATCGTGCGCAGATAGTGCGGCCATAAAAGGCTGACCAACCCTTCGGTCAGCTCCGGTAGATCATCATCAAGTTTTTCGCGCAGTCGTCCCATCAAAAAAGCAAAGCCTTCAAACAGGCGCTCCACGTACGGGTCGCGCGCACCCGCTTTGTCGAGATTCAGCGTTGCCGCCCGATCAGGATGAGATCGGGCGAATTCTTCACCTGCTTCAAGCAGGTAGCGCATTTCAGCGTCGTAATAACGCAGGGTTAAGTCGTCCATAATTTTTTTATATTCTGGTTATTTTGTGAGTTCACTGCACAGCACCGCTGCACGAGCAGGATCAAGCGCAATCAGTCCGGAAAGCAGACTATCCATTTCTGGCTGCAGGCGCGTTTTGTCTGTTTCGTTACGGCCCGCTTTGGCGCGCAGTAATTTCAGTCGACGCGCTTTTACTTCAAACATCAGTTCCGGCGTCCACTGTTGCAGGGTGAGCGTCCTGGCGCTGCCGTCCAGCTCACCCAGCAGATGTAGCGCCATTTCGTTTTTGCCATACTGCTCGGCGACCCGCGCCATCAACAGCCGCATCAGCCACTGGTTACGTGGTGAGGTAAACCCCGGCCGCTGCTGAAGCCAGTTGAGTGCCGCCTCAATGCCATCGCTGTCCGCCTGCACCAGCACCTCGGGCTCAAGCGCAAGGATATCGTCCCCTGTCGATATGACGGCGCTGATTGCCCCGTCATTCCAGCCGGTCATGCAGTCCTGCACCTTTTCTTCAATCCAGCTCAGCGTAACCTCATCGGCAAAGGGCGTTCCGTCATTGAAAGCCAGTGCCTCCAGCCCCGGCAGACGGATCAATAACCCTTTCAGATCCCGGCAAATGATATCGGCACGTACGCTATCGCTATCGAGCTTGCCCAGCGCCAGCCAGGTATACCACTGCACATCCAGCCATAAATGGTTGACGCCCTGCGCCAGCAGGCTGTCGGCCTGCTCCAGCAGTTCTGACCAGCTTTGTTGCAGATATAACCGTTTGAGGTGAGCGCGATTATCTGGCTTTGGGGGGACCAGGCGAGTCCGGCCGCTGACATCCAGCGGTGGCAGTTCGGTCAGCGTATCCCAGCGAACGCTGGTCATCAGATGATGGCTCGCCAACCAGCCGCCGGGCTGGTCACGCAGATAATTGGCCAGTACTTTGGCCTGATCCAGCAAATCTCGCCCAGACGTTACGGCCGTCATCTCCGGGGCAGAAGACGTTGAAGGCGTGCTCGTCGTACTCTCTTCCCGTCTGGTTTGCGGAACCAGGCTATTTGCTCCGCCGCTCTGTATCAGTCGGTTTTCCAGCGCCTGATGCAGGGCTGAAAACTGTGGACGCGAAGCATTATCGGAACCGTTCATGGCCTGTTCTACCAGCAGCAGTGCGCCTGCTATACGCTGCATAACCGTGACGTCCACCTCCGGATACAACGACAGGCTGTCGAGAACCCGAGCGCTGCCAAGCCACTCCAGAGCAGATTTACGACTGCGATCGCGCTGCGGATGCAGCTGTCTCCCGAAGCGTTGCAACATCCCGGCCAACAATTCCAGCCCCTCAGCCAGCCCAACTTCCCCGTCCTGATGCAGACGGGCCCAGACATAAAAGGTGACCACCCGGAGATCTTTGCTGACCGTGGTCAGCAACTTTTCGCTCAGCGTACAAATCAGCGCGGTATCAATCCCGGACAGCTTGTTCACCTCCTCGCGAATTTGCTGGAAGTCATCGTCATAGCCAGGATCTTCGCCGGTCGGTGTATCACCATTCAGGGGAGCCAGCCATTTAACCCAGAGTTCACACTGCCCTCGGGCCTGCTCCAGCAGCACGCTTTCGTCAGCGGCACAGGCGAGGAGTAAGTTTTGCAGGGTCGCCATTATTGCGCTCCGTCCATGTCCATATTGTCGTTATTCGACGTGAATGCTTGTGCAGTAGCTGCCGCATCAACGCTGAAAATCTGCTCCGGCAGGTTGAAACCGCGCAAATCCAGCAGTGCCAGTGGACCTTTGCCGAGCTGTGAGCGCAGAACCCACTGCAAGGTGCGGCCATCCGGCGCATTGAAACTCATCATCCACTGGCTGCGATCGAGCTGTTTACGTTTACTTAGTTCAAGCCAGCGAATAAAGCCCCATGTGCCGTTGTAATCGCCAAACAGACGCGCCCCGGCGCTGGTGGAGATCCACGTCAGCATCGTGCCAGGCTTAAAGGTATCCCCCGGCCAGCGGAAAGACTGCCAGTCAGCCATCTGGTTGAAATAGCGCAAGCGCTGACCGTCGATGGTCAGCTGTGTTTCCACCACTTCAGGAGAAGGCCGGGCCTGCAGGTCAAAGCTGATCCCCTGGCTGCCGTCAGTAAAGAGAATGTCCGACAATTGGCTGAGCTGATTAACCGCTTTCAGGAATGCCGGGTTAAAGGTTAACCCCTGACTGTGAGCGCTATCCGGCACCCATTGGCTGCCCTCTTTGTGCAGCACACCGCTGAGCTCTGTGGTCAGGAACCTGTCGATGCGGCCACTGTCCTTGCGGATAAACTCCGCCAACATTGGCAGTGAGGCATCGCTTTTGCTTTCTGCAAAAGGATACCGACCGTCAAAGGCCGTGTGCCAGTTCGCCACCACTGAACGGCTCCAGCGGTCGTTAAGGCTGGCGGCTGACGGTTGCAGTACCGTTTCCCATGCCTGTGTCAGCGGCTGAACAAACAGAGTGTTACCAAACCCGCTCCACTCTTCCCCCAGACTTGCAGCCACGAGGCTACCGTACTGCTGGGTATCGGTCAGATCCACGCTTTTGCCCTGGAATACCGTCTGAGCCAGGGTTTGCATCATCTCCTGCGGATCGGAGGCACTCGCTACCTGCTGAAGACGCAGACGCACACGGGTAATACGGGTCAGATAGGTTTGCAGGCTGAGTGTGTCATCGGCTGACATAACATTGCCGGCCTTATTTTTCCCCATTAGCGTCAGCAGAGGTCCGAAGGTCTCATCCAGTGGCCCCTGCGGGCCAGCAGACCCCTGATCGATGGCGGGTTTGTCTTTATTGCCCATCAGGTCTTTCGCCGATTTGATAAGGGAGTCTGACAACCCTTCATTTTGCTGTCCCGTCTGCCCCTGCCAGGCTAGCGTATTCATCAGCGCAATCATCGGCGACTGGCGTACATCACTCATAAGCGTCAGTTGGTCGGTCACATCGGCAATATTGTTCGCGGGATTAAGCCTCAGGTTGTTAAGGAAGTTCAGCCAGCTACCGGCAAAATCGGTGAAGTAGCGCTGGGTAAGACGGGCCTTCAGGGCTTCTGGCGAAAGATCTGCGGAAACCGCTTTACGGCTGTCACTCAGCACCCAGTCGATTTCATCCCGACGAGAGGTCACGGCTTTCTCGATAGCCTGCTGTATTCCCCCTTCCCACGCCTGGCGGGTGAACATCCCCGGCACCACTTCATCGCTCTCGAACAGCCGACGCGCGTCCGTGCCATTAGTTATATCTTCGAGGGTGACGTCAGAAAAATTACGGCGGACTGATTTGAGCATGTTCTCGTACAGCGTGCTTTCCGCATTACGACGACCGATTTGCTGCAACAATACCTGGCGACTCTGGGCGACCAGCGAGGCATCCGGGATGATTTTCCACTGCGGTTGACGCGGCAATTCGTTGATATAAAACTCCCATAAATCCGGTGACAGACTCTGCCACAGTCCGGGAGAAATACCGTTCCGTGTCGGCTGAACCATTTTCATTGTCTGGGCGTAGAATTCGCCATCTGCCTTATCCGGACGCGCCATCATCTGCCATGCTTTCAGCTGGTCATAACCCGGTTTGGAAAGCTGCACCCGTTGTTCGCTGTTGGGCGCGGAGTTCACCAACGCATTCAGTTTCTGGCTCAGCGCGGCACTAGCCGGATCGCGAATAAGACGATTACTCGCCACGCCGTACCAGGGAAGCATGGCACTCAGAAGCTGCTGATTATGATCCAGACCAAAACGTTGATACCACGGGGTACCGTCCTGCAAATGGTATTGCAGTCTGCCCGCATCGTTTCGTAACGCATGAAGGGCGGTCAGTTGATAATCAGAGACTGAAGGACGCTCCACCAGAGCATGCGCTTTCTTTGCTACCGAAGAGATCTGGAGATAATTATGGCCAAAGGAGAGGAGAAGACCCGCGCTCCAGAGACCGATTAACGCCATCAACGACCAGGCCAGCGTTTGTTCCCAGGCCATACCCACGCGACGGCCGCGCACGCGGGTACAATCGTCGATGACCCCCTGCCATGTGAGCGGGAACGTCAGGGCGTGTTGTTGAGAGGGAAGCACCGTGCTATCTGCTACATTCTGCACATCGACTTCACCTGGCAACGTAGGCTTTTCTGCCAGGCTAAACATCAGGCCACGCAGCGGTACACGCTGCTGGGTGCCGTACAGCCACGGCGAAAGTAGCATTTTCCAGCGCTCGCTTTCGCCCTGCTCAAGCTCCTGCGAAAGCCGCAGCAGGAAGTCGTGAGCTCGATGTTCAGCAACCTGGGAAATACCCTGCTCGCGCAGCTGTGGCAGCAGTTTATTCAGCTGTACTGCGACATCTTCCAGCATCGCTTTGGCGTTTAAAGCCAAGCCCACGGACTGGGTTGTGCGTCCGGACTGTGACCAGGCACTTTCACATAGCTGCCACAACCACACCGGTGGCTGGTAGCGCAGCAACTCACCGATTTTCTCCAGCCCGCGCAGGTCGTTATCACTCATCTGCGGCGTGAGGGTCTGCCCCTCGCCGATCACCCGCACAATGCCATCCAGCGGACGACCACAGCGCAGTTTGCGCAGCGCGGTATATTTTTCGTTATCGATTTCAGCGGTCAGGCTGCCACCGTAAATCAGCACGGTGCGATTGCCTTCTAGCCACTGCTTTTCCTGTAGACCCGGAACCAATTGACTGATAGCGGCTTCGTCGCCGGTGACTAACAGGATGCGGACTTTTTGGCGCCAGAAGAGGTTGTATCGACGATGAAGATAAGTCTTGATTGGATCTTTTAATGATCTCTGTCTTTCACGTTTAGGTGGATTAGTTGGGCTTTGTTTTGAAGTGATAATATTACTTGAGTTAAATCGTAATCCCTTTTGGTAGCTCCAGACACCAATATTCATCAAAATCAAGAAAATTGAGAATAGCAGCATTATCCACAACCAAAAGCTAAGTTTTTCTTTTGTCTCAACCCAACCTAATGATCCCCCGAAATAAAAACACCCTATCCATGACAATAAACCAAAGATTAGAAAGCATAAGACTAAACCCAGAACTCTCCACGTTGTTGAAGACTTCAACTTTTGTTCTCCTCTTCCTTAAAGAAAGGTTTCACAACATTAAAAACGTATTCATCATCAATACTGCTCACTGATAGGATCGATTTACTTGTCGCATCTGCAAAATATAATGATAGTGATTGAACCAACCAGAAATGCTCATCACCCAACTGACCAATAGCCATATTCAGATCCTGTAGTTCGAAATCCCAGCGCTCATCATTAAGTGTGTCCATGCTACGAAACATATCGCTAATTTTTGCGATGTCATTAACATTCATGCCACTAAATAGCACTCTTGATGTTTTGGTAACTTCAGATTGATATGTCTTCATAAGGGTAAATTCTTCGCCAGCATATTTTTTTTGGCATGTCATTGGGCGTAAGACAGAGTTATAACCGCTGTTATCAAACAACTTATTCTTTTGAGTCATCATAATAATCGACGCATACTCAGTCCCGACAACAGCATTACTCCGAAGACTTTGCACGTCGATAGAAATAACAATGGTCAATTTATTTTTTTTAGCATTGATTACTTTTTCAAAAACACTCTCATATGAATTCTTTATGAAGAAATGATTCTCGATGCAATGAGATGGAAGTCCTATCGAAATCCAGCATTCCATAAATGTTGGAAATGATGAGTAATTATCATCATAGGCAAACACCACATCAAAAACACACGTTAATGAAAGCTTTTGTAGCGTCGCTCTGATTGACGAAAGGAGTTCATAGAACAGTTGCTCCTCTGTATAGGCAACATCCCCCACCTTGTGCAAGGTCATTGTCTGGCCATTGTATATAGCGCAGGCTGAACCTGCAGCAAGATCTTCCGGGTGAATATCAGCAGGAAGGAATAAGTGGCTTGCTGCAATCACAACTTCCTGGTTGGCCCATTCAGACCATTCTTTACGTAATGTTGTTGACTCCAGAAGATAGGCTTCATTGGCAGCGAGACACATTCCATAAAAATAAACCCTAAGG
This sequence comes from Scandinavium hiltneri, assembly GCF_024764835.1. Lineage (GTDB taxonomy): Bacteria > Pseudomonadota > Gammaproteobacteria > Enterobacterales > Enterobacteriaceae > Scandinavium > Scandinavium hiltneri. The sequence continues at coordinate 940,374 of NZ_JALIGE010000076.1, forward strand.
GACAAGGAAATACTGTATACACCGAATCCAATAATCAGGCATGGATAAAAAAAGCCCCATAAACTTTCACTCTCGATACTGCGAAGTGAATGTAATAGCCAGCTAATAAAAATAATCAACGATGAAACAGCTAGTAAAGAATAAAACCATCTCTTCCAATTAATCCTTCTTATTTTCTCACACGGCAACACAATACGCACTGGCCAACTCATGCTTTACTCCATAGGAAACAATAATATATCGCTAGGATAGATAGTTAAGAGTTTGTATTTCCCACATATTTTTATCAATTCGGGATCTAACTATATGATAGAGGGGAAGTCCATTATTAGCAGTGTCTTTAATATATTTTTCAAAAGTCGGGTTAAGGTAGAATCGCGAGGTGTTTATTAGTACATCAATACCAAAATCCACATAACCTTCATCTGATGTATCAAAATTTGATAAAAAATAACTCATGGCGGGATGTAATATGCGTGAGGCTTGTCTCTCACACATCCCTTCAGGGATATTCAACCGTCTGTATCTCTGCAACACCCTATTGATTCTAAAAATAACATGTAGTTTTGACAGGTTTGAATCAGTCAATCCTAATGAGTGGTTCAACTTTTTAAATACGCCACCATCTCCATTGAAAATTTGTGGCATTCCATCTCCATCGAGATAACACCACGCATTGATATTAGTTAATAATTGTTGTCTTTGCCAATCATCCAGAATATCGTAAAAACCACCAAATACAGCGGAATCAAAGAAGCGAAGAAGAATGCTACCCATGTTTTGCATTCTTTGAATTGCAATATGTGATATTTGTTCAGAAAAATCATTTATCGATAATTCCGTAGAGATCCATGAGCACACGATCCTTCCAATACCTTGACTCACATTCTCAGGCTTTAATTCATTTAAAGAATGCGTAATACTCGCCTCAAATAACGCAAGATCAGCAGGGATGTTTGAATCTAGTGATACCAACCATAAAACTAAAGATCCATCAAGTTCTTGATGCGGAAAACTGATGTGATGCTTATTATGTTTCATGAGCATTTCAAAAAAAATCGTACTCGCATGGTATCTTTCAAGTGTCGGGTCAATGATTAGAAAACATTTACCATTATTACCAAAAACCGCATCATGCAGTTTAACTTCCAATTCATGATGGTTATTATTTGTATCCATAATCAACATTCGCTGTAATAAAATCAAAATCAATTTTTCTGAATTTTATTTTAAGGTTAAAAAACCGACCCTGAGTAATTTCAGACTATAAGCTTTCACGATAATTACCCTAAAAGCCATACATAAGAGTTTTACATTCCTGATGGGAATAGAATAACTCTAATCATTAGCTATCCTTTATCGCTGCTTCCAGGGCTTTATCCTGCACCGCCAGACGTCTGTTAAATAACATGGCTCCAGGCACCACAGTTCCAATCTAAATGAACAGGTCAATAATAAAACCAGCTTTCCCCTGAGTATATAAACTTCCCACTGGGACAGGCCGGTTTATTCTTATCTCCGGGATCGTGCCATTTCCCTTCATCCATTAATCGCTGCTCTCGTTTTTTTGTTATTTTATTGAGATTGACTTTCGAGGCGTTTTTCATACCCAGCAAGCGGAATATTTCCTCCGCCAGTTTACAACGTGTCGGAGCGCAGGCTCTGTATGCAAAATATGCGATTCCTCCCGAAAAAAGCAGGTCGCCGCAGAGCATTATAAATATAGGGAACCCATAATATTCCCAAAACCCCCCTTCCCCCCCTTCTAATAAAAACCGTATAAGACAAACACCGTTAAACATTGATAACAATATCCCAGCCAATATGAACATATTTTTTGCTCGCCACAGTAAATGCGCATTATGTCCCATATCACATTTTGGGATAATTGATACTATTCGCTCTTTCGGAAGCGCAATCGCATAAACCTCATAGTGATCATGTTGCCATTCAGCCACCATCTCAACATCGTCCCCCTCCTGCAGGCGGGTGATACCCACCCAGCCCCGAAACGCTCTGCCGTTAATTATCCCCTGTACATATTCAGCCGTGTCATTAGATGACTCACTTTCTGCCATTATCACAGCCCCTACGCCCGGACTACCTGCCGCAATGGCCGCCGCTGCAGCCCCCGCACGCTGACCATCAGAAATCGTCGGCAGCGTGGATGTCCGATAGGCTTTAACATCAAAGTACTCTCTGAAACTTTCGTAGCTGAATGCCTCCAGCCGTCCACTGATTTTTTCCAGCAGGCCATACGGCGGCAATACCGGTGGCGGCGGCAGTTGCCGTGTCCACGGTCTGCCGTTCATCAGTTCGATTTCTTGCTTTGTGCGTAAGTCGGCTAATTTTTCGGGCTTAACAAATCGGGAACAGAGCTGTTTTTGTTCAAATGAAGTCATGAAATTTCCTTTATAGCCGCTTCCAGGGCTTTATCCTGCACCGCCAGTGTTCGGTTGAGTAGGGCGGTGTCAAACACATTTTTTTTACATCACAGCTGAATCTCATCACCCGATACCCGGACCGCTATCACCTGGAGTTAGTAATAAAACCAGTGTTCAAACAGGTGTCCAAATTTCCGACTCGGACGCGGGGGGCGAGTCTGGTCTGACGGGTCATACCATTCTCCCTTCTCTTTCTGCAGATTTTCTTTTTGTTTGGTTATTTTTTTTAGATTAACTTTTGAAATATTTTCCAATCCAATTAGCTTAAATATTTCCTCAGCCAGTTTACAACGAGTTGAAGCGCTGGATTTATAAGCAAAATATGCTATTAGCCCAGTAATGCCCAATGCGCCTGCCAACATAAAAACCGATGGACCAAGATAGCGGCCCCAAAAATCAATGTAGATATCATTACCAAACAAATTTTTTAATAGAAGAGAACCTATAAAAAATGACATCATTACTGTAGTAAGAATAAGCATGTTTTTTATCCTCCATTTTGCATGCGCGATATGTCCCATATCACATTCGGGGCACATCGATATAATTCTCTCTTCAGGAAGGACCATGGCATAAACTTCGTAATGGTCATGCTGCCATTCCACGGCCATTTCTACGACATCGCCGACCTGAACGCGGGTTACTCCAACCCAGCCACGGAATGGTTTTCCATTAATTACTCCCTGAATATATTCCGCAGAGCTGTTTGCCGAATCACTTTCTGCCATTATCACTGCCCCAACCCCCGGACTACCTGCCGCAATGGCCGCCGCTGCAGCCCCCGCACGCTGACCATCAGAAATCGTCGGCAGCGTGGAAGTCCGATAGGCTTTTACATCAAAATACTCTCTGAAACTTTCGTAGCTGAAAGCCTCCAGCCGTCCACTGATTTTTTCCAGCGGGCCATACGGCGGCAATACCGGTGGCGGCGGCAGTTGCCGTGTCCACGGTCTGCCGTTCATCAGTTCGATTTCTTGCTTTGTGCGTAAGTCGCTTAACTTTTCTGGTTGAATAAAGCGGGAGCTGACTATTTTCCTCACGTCGTTCATAACACATCCTTCCAGTATCAATCAGTAGTAATACCACTCACCCCGTGAGATCGGATACTTAGAACTCGGGCAAGCCGGCCGATCCTCGGTATCAGGCGGGTACCATTTTCCTTGAGTTTTCAACCATTTTATATGGGCCTTTCTTTTTTTCTTTAAATTAATACTTGCCGGGTTGACCATATCAAACAACCCTAATATTTCCTCAGACAACCTACAGGTCGTGGATGCATATTCTTTATAGGCAGAAAATGCAATGCCGCCTGAAACAAACGAAGCCACCCCTAGCATTATTAGCAATATCACCCTATTACTTCCCCAAAAACTAATGCGATCATGATTATCACCAACCACAAAATTCACAAAAAATGAAAAACCAATGATCGTTATTAACAATGAGGTTAAAATAACCATATTTTTAATTCGCCACCATGCATGGGCGATATGCCCCATATTGCATTTCGGGCAAATTGATATAATTCGTTCTTCCGGCAACGCGATAGCATAAACCTGGTAATGGTCGTGTTGCCATTCCACCGCCATTTCTACCTCATCCTCAGCCTGCAAACGCGTCTGTCCAACCCACCCGCTATAGGGTTTACCGTTAATACTGCCCTGAACATATTCTGCAGTATCCGTATGGTCGCCTTCCATCATCATCACGGCCCCCACTCCAGGGCTACCTGCCGCAATCGCCACTGCGGCAGCCGCTCCACATTGCACATCAGACGCACCCTGCAAGGTGTTTGTCCGGTATGCATCCGCATCAAAATATTCACGAAAACGTTCGCTCCTGAAGGAGTCCAGTCGCCCGCTTATTTTTTCCAGCGGACCAAAAGGGGGTAATACCGGCGGCGGTGGCAGTTGCCGTGTCCACGGTCTGCCATTCATCAGTTCGATTTCTTGCTTTGTGCGTAAGTCGTCTAACTTTTCGGGCTCAACAAATCGGGAGCAGAGCTGTTTTTGTTCAAATGAAGTCATGAAATTTCCTTTATAGCCCCTTCCAGGGCTTTATCCTGCACCGCCAGACGTCTGTTAAATAACATGGCTCCAGGCGCCACAGTTGAAATCTAAATGAACAGGTCAATAATAAAACCAGCTTTCCCCTGAGTATATAAACTTCCCACTGGGGCAGGCCGGTTTACTCTTATCACCCGGATCGTGCCATTTCCCTTCATCCATTAATCGCTGCTCTCGTTTTTTTGTTATTTTATTGAGATTGACTTTCGAGGCGTTTTTCATACCCAGTAAGCGGAATATTTCCTCCGCCAATTTACACCGTGTCGGAGCGCAGGCTCTGCACGCTGAAAATGCAATCAGCCCACTAAAAGCCAGTGCTAACCCAAACATCATTAATAAAAAAAATGAATATTCTTTCCAAAAATCAAAATTCCCCCACCCTGTCTCATTTAATGATTTAATGAAGCAAACTAATATAAACATAAACATAAACATAGTAGTTAGAATAAACAGATTCTTTATCCGCCACAACGCATGTGAAATATGCCCCATATCACATTTTGGAATAATTGATACTATTCGCTCTTTCGGAAGCGCAATGGCATAAACCTCATAATGGTCATGTTGCCATTCAGCCACCATCTCAACATCGTCCCCCTCCTGCAGGCGGGTAATACCCACCCAGCCCCGAAATGCTCTGCCGTTAATTATCCCCTGTACATATTCAGCCGTGTCATTAGATGACTCACTTTCTGCCATTATCACAGCCCCTACGCCCGGACTACCTACCGCAATGGCCGCCGCTGCAGCCCCCGCACGCTGACCATCAGAAATCGTCGGCAGCGTGGAAGTCCGATAGGCTTTTACATCAAAATACTCTCTGAAACTTTCGTAGCTGAATGCCTCCAGCAGTCCACTGATTTTTTCCAGCGGGCCATACGGCGGCAATACCGGTGGCGGCGGCAGTTGCCGTGTCCACGGTCTGCCGTTCATCAGTTCGATTTCTTGCTTTGTGCGTAAGTCGGCTAATTTTTCGGGCTTAACAAATCGGGAACAGAGCTGTTTTTGTTCAAATGAAGTCATGAAATTTCCTTTATCGCCGCTTCCAGGGATTTATCCTGCACCGCCAGCCGTCTGTAAAATAACATGGCTCCAGGCACCACAGTTGAAATCTAAATGAACAGGTCAATAATAAAACCAGCTTTCCCCTGAGTATATAAACTTCCCACTGGGGCAGGCCGGTTTACTCTTATCACCCGGATCGTGCCATTTCCCTTCATCCATTAATCGCTGCTCTCGTTTTTTTGTTATTTTATTGAGATTGACTTTCGAGGCGTTTTTCATACCCAGTAAGCGGAATATTTCCTCCGCCAGTTTACAACGTGTCGGAGCACAGGATCTGCATGCAAAAAATGCTATCAAGCCAGAAATAATAATTGACCCACCAAACATCGCAAGCGAAGGAAAAAGATATGCCATCCCAAAGCCAACATATTCTTCATCACCAAATGAATTTTTTAGCACAAGCGAACCTATAAATAAAAACATCATTATAACCATAAGCATTAACATATTCTTAATTCGCCATAATGCATGTGAAATATGCCCCATATCACATTTTGGAATAATTGATACTATTCGCTCTTTCGGAAGCGTAATGGCATAAACCTCATAATGGTCATGTTGCCATTCAGCCACCATCTCAACATCGTCCCCCTCCTGCAGGCGGGTAATACCCACCCAGCCCCGAAACGCTCTGCCGTTAATAATCCCCTGCACATATTCAGCCGTGTCATTAGATGACTCACTTTCTGCCATTATCACAGCCCCTACGCCCGGACTACCGACCGCAATGGCTGCGGCTGCAGCCCCCGCACGCTGACCATCAGAAATCGTCGGCAGCGTGGATGTCCGATAGGCTTTAACATCAAAGTACTCTCTGAAACTTTCGTAGCTGAATGCCTCCAGCCGTCCACTGATTTTTTCCAGAGGGCCATACGGCGGCAATACCGGTGGCGGCGGCAGTTGCCGTGTCCACGGTCTGCCGTTCATCAGTTCGATTTCTTGCTTTGTGCGTAAGTCGGCCAATTTTTCGGGCTCAACAAATCGGGAGCAGCGTTGTTTTTTTTCAAATGAAATCATGAAATATCCTTTATCGCCGCTTCCAGGGCTTTATCCTGCACCGCCAGACGTCTGTTAAATAACATGGCTCCAGGCGCCACTGTTGAAATCTAAATGAACAGGTCAATAATAAAACCAGCTTTCAGCTGAATAAACGAATTTTTGGGTGGGACATAGTGGCTTTGAAAGGTCTTCCGGATCATGCCATTCTCCGATATCCTTCAGATGCAGCTCCTTTTGTTTAGTGGTTCTATTCAGATTGATTCGCGAAGGATTTTTCATGCCTAGAACCTTAAATATTTCCTCCGAAAACCTACAAATAGTTGGAATGTAAGCCCTGCAGGCTGCAAATGCTATTAAACCGGCGATAGAGAGATTGATACCTAAAGCCATAACAAATAGCCACCAATATTCAAAAATAAATCCCCCACCCTTCCAATCACCTTCAGTCACCGAGTGGATAATAACTACAAGCATAATTGCAAAAAATAGTAACGCGGTAAGAAAGAACATATTTTTAACTCGCCACAAAACATGAGAAATATGCCCCATATCACATTTAGGACAGATTGAAATTATACCTTCTTTTGGCAAAGTGATTGCATAAACCTCATAGTGGTCATGTTGCCAATCAACTGCCATTTCAACTTTATCTCCAGCCTGTAATCTTGTTCGTCCGACCCAACCACGAAACGGCTTACCATTAATTTGCCCCTGAACATATTCAGCTGAATCATACACAGAATCACTTTCGCTCATCATTACACTACCTAAACCCGGACTTCCTACTGCGATTGCCATGGCTGCAGCCCGCCCGAGCTGAGAATCTGAAACCTCTGGCAAAGGGTTGATGCGGTACGCCTTCACATCAAAGTATTCTTTGAATGGCTCAGAGCTGAAAGAATCCAGCCGTCCACTGATTTTCTCCAGCGGGCCATACGGCGGCAGCACCGGTGGTGGTGGCAGCTCCCGTGTCCACGGTCTGCCATTCATCAGTTCGATTTCTTGCTTTGTGCGTAAATCCCTTAGCTTTTCGGCCTTAATGTATCGGGCATATTTTTTTTTCTTTTCGTCTACAGTCATACAACATCCTTTATAGCCGCTTCCAGAGCTTTATCCTGCACCGCCAGTGTTCGGTTGAGTGGGGCAGTTCCAAAAACAGACTTCTTGCACCACAGCTGAAGCTCGTCGTCTGATATCCAGATGGCTATCACCTGCAGCAACGTAATAGCCACCATGGCTTCCCAGGTCATCAGTACCGCCAGTACTCTGATACCTAAAAACTCCACAGCCAGAAAACCAGTGATTTTCCCTGCGGCTTTTTGAGCAAGGGGTTTATCTATCAGTTCGAGCAGAAGGCCGACTGATTTTAAAGCCCCTAAACCATCAACAAGTGTTTTTAGCCCTAAAACAGTCGTTAAGAAAAAACGATTATTCTGAAATTCGCTAACAGCCGAAGCACCATCCGCATACACCGAAAACATCGATGCCACGCCTCCCGTTGCCGCCCCGGCTCCCTTCAGCCATGCCACTGTCAACGGCCGTGCCTCCAGCCCTTTCTCTATCGCCGGTAGAAATACCGATGTCCCCTGACTCACCATCGCCAGTCCGCTGGCCATCAGGCTCGACAGCGGCTTTTTGTCATCCTGTACCTGCCCGCACAGATAAATAAAATCCACCGCATTCAGTACCAGTAACAGGCTGTTTATTCCTGCCAGACGGTATTCTCCCCTGCCTTTCTCTGTCGCAAAATGCTCTTCCAGTTTGCTGCTTAACGTCTGCCTTATGGTCACCACTTCGCTCTGGCTGGCCATAAAACGTTTACTGCTGCGGATACCTGCCAGCACCGCGCTGCGCAGGGCCGGGGCATCATGGAGGTAGCTATTCACCATTCCGTGCACTTTTTCCGATGGAATACCCGCTCGTACCATAAACACCAGACGAAATGCCGTGGTCGACAGCTTCTCCCCCATCTTATCCACTCGCAGGATCCGGCTTACCCGGTCTCCCACGGTCACAATAAATGCATCGGTTTTGAAAATCTCAGCTTCCAGTTTACTGGCATTTTCCCTCAGCCCTTTGACGACCGTACTCAGGGACTTCTGGTAATACCCACTCAGCTTCTTCAGGTTTCCGGCCTGCTGCATCAGGGTGGCGGTCACCACCGTCGCCGTTACCGGCGTGACCTCTTCATCCTTCCTGGATTTTACCGTCGCCAGTAACGGCTCCAGCTCACTCATCAGCTCAGGATTATTCGCACTGACGTGTCGCCACAGCAGGTTGCCCCGGTTCGTCGTGCTGTACTCTTGCCACCAGCCGTCTATTTTTTCTGCGCCCGCCGGGCAACTGTTGATGCTATTGAGTGCCATACTCACCGCTGACTGGTAAAACACCCCCGCACGCTCTGCCGTACAATGAAAATCATCGAGAACCGTCACCAGCAACGGCGCACTGAGCCAGTTCACCACGCTGACTATTCTCTTCTGAAAGAGCTCGTTCACTTTGTCGCCCAGACTTCTGTAGCAGGTGTCAAAATTGTCCAGCCGTATCTGATTCAGCCTTTTCTGATACGGTGCCCAGCTTTTTGCTCTCGCATCGGTGAAGTTTTGTGGCCGTTCAGCCAGCTCTTTATCAACCTGCGCCTTAATCTCTGCAACCCGTCGCTGGTGCGCAGCCAGCGGCTCGGGGGAGCTCAGTAATACGTTTTCAGGGTACATCGCCGTTACATTCTGCCCGTGCCACTGCCTGACTAATTTGTCATCCGCCCTGACCTGCGCCAGCACATCAGGTTTGCTCTGATAACGCTGTTCCAGCGTCTGCAGTCGTGCATCCAGAAACGTATCCGACAGCATCGCGTTTTCAGGTTGCGCAAACCGTGTCAGCACCACCTCTCCTCTCTCCTGCGCGTTCTCACTCAGTAACGTTTTTAACGCATCAAGATTCGCTTTCGTCGACAGCTCCAGCTCCCGCTCCTGCAGAAACTGCGCCTGACGTCCCAGCACATCCTGGCTCCAGCCATTGAGTTCATGCACTATCCCCACCGGGTCCCACAGCGGCAGTATCAGCGGCGTCATACCTTCACTTCGGTTTTGCATCGCCGTAACTGTCGCTTCTGCCCCCCCGCTGCGGCCCCGGGCCCAGGGATAAAGGCTGGACTGCGACTTCACAATCTCATCGTTCACCCGCCACACATCTTCCACTGCCGGGTCCCAGAGCGACGTCGCCCGGCTGACCCTCTGCACACCGCCATCATCCGGGCCTGGCAACAGACCAAAGACCGGCGCCGCCTGATAATCCAGCACCTGGTTCAGACTGGACTCTGTTGCGTCAGTGCCTGTTTTCGAGCGCTGTGCTCCCACGACTGAAGGCATGACTTTCTGCATCCGTTCAGCCCTGGATTTTGCATCTGAACCGTACCGGTCCAGCGTTTCCTGCTCCCACGGATACTGACTGAACGCAAACCAGACATTGCCGCATTTGTCCGGCGTCTCAATGCTCATGAACTCCACGTTTTGCGCAATATGTTCGCCGCTGGCACACAGGGGTTCATCCGCTACCACCGGGCTGGAAGCCATGTGCTGCAGCCACAGCGAACCATCCGGCGCCACGCTATAGCACTGCCAGTAATTATTTCCTCTCCTGCCTTTTTCATAAAAGACATAAAGATAGCCCTGGCGAAGGGCGCGCAGCACGTATTTTTCGCCATTGCCCAGACTGACGCCTGTGATGGCCGCATCCTCTGCCCAGCCCGGCAAACTGGCATTAATAATGTCGGGCACTACCGCATATCGCACCGGCAGCACTGTCAGCCCTTTCGTGGTGCATAATCCCTGGCACGCCATAAACGCTTCCTTTTTTAAATAGTCCTGTCAGTCACGGAGTTTTATTTTATCCGGTGAAAAAATTCGATCCTGCGGTTACCTTGTGTTCAGGGCACTGGCAAAGCACACGATCCTGATCCTGAACAAGCAGCAGGCCATTACTGACAATGCCCAGTGCAGTTCCCTGGACTGGAAAGGCACCTTTGCACACTGAGCACAAGGCGAGATCGTTGTTTTGTGCAACGCGCTTTCCTGTACTGAAATAATTGGAGGTTGCGGATACTACTTTTCCGTTTGAGGTTTTATCCCCTATAACTGCTAATCGTTTTGTCATTTTCCTCTCCTACTAACCGAGAATAACAACAGCGCTTTGCTGCTGTGCCGCGCTTGTTACGCCAGGTTTACATCCTGACGGCAGATCCAGTTTCGAATTCATCGCTGCAGCAGATTGTTGCTGGACGGCAAGGCATTTCAGAGTGACATTTTTTGCTGTGCCTATTTCCACCCCTGCATCGCTCAATTTAATAAATGAGCCTCCGCAGTTAAGTAGGATTTGTTTTTTTGCTGATACAATAATGCTGTCATCGGCGCTAGCTACAGTTAGCTGTTTTTTCGCAAACACGTTAAGTGCATCCGACTGGGCCTGAATATCGATTTTGCCTTCAGCGGCAAACATCTTAATTCCCATCCTGTGAGCAAAAAGACTCAAAACATCACCCACTGCTAAAGTGAATTTTTTCACAACGCTGAAATCGGCATTTTGTCCCGCTGTAACAATCATATTTTCACCTGCTGAGAGTTGAAGGCTTGCAGGTGTGACCTGAGCGATTCCGGAGGGTGCCGAAAGTAGTAATGCTTGACGTTTAAGCTGGTTAAGCGCGTCGTTCATTAAAGACGTTTGTTTTGTCAAATCTGACAGTTCCGCTTGGGCAGCCTGAGCGGCATGCCGCAGCCCTTCAGTCACTTTACGGGCAGCTTCAAGTTCATCCAGGGCCGCCTGCATCTCCAGTACCTGTCCTTGTGCTTTTGCCTGGCCGTCAGCGCTGATGAACATCCCTTTCTGGGCTCGTATCGCCCCCCAACTGTCAGTTCTGAGCTCAAAGCCTTCCCCGCGCTTCTGCTTTTCCGCATCCACAAGATGCCCCAGGTTCAGCTGGCTCTTGCCGCCGTATTCGGTGCTGACCTTGACGTGCTCTTTCCCGCGCTCATCTTCCATGCGAATTTTGTTATTCGCCGGGGTGCGCAGCACGTTACGTTTGTAGTTGCGGATGGTGACGTGGTCGCCGTGCGCCGAATCGTGTAATACCCCTGAGATGTACGGCCGATCGGGGTTGCCGTCCTCAAAGCCAATCGCCACTTCAGTCCCCGCCAGTAGCGGCAGGTGTAGACCATAGGTGTCTCCAGCATACGGGCGGGACTGCCGCACCCACAGGCTCTCGAATCCGTTTTCCCAATTGTCGCGATCAAACAGCATGTTGACGCGGTAGCGCCCATCTTTATCGATATGACCGTAGGTGTCGTTTTCAGTGGTGCTGGTGACACGGGCCGGTAACGTCCCGGCCATTACCGGGCGTGTGCCTGGCTGCGGACGGAATCCGTAATCGCTGTCATCCGGTATGCCATCAAACTCGACCTTAAAATCTTTATCACGTCGGGCCTGGCTGTTCATCGCGGTAATAACCACACCCTGGCTGAAGGTCTCTGTCACTTCATGACCACCGGTGACTTTAAGGACCTGACCCGGGGAAAGTGTCGGACAGCTGGTGATGCCCGCCAGTGTCGTCTGGCCGTTGAGGTAACGCTCGTGGCGCAGACGGGCATAAAACGCACCGGACTCCGGGGCCGGATTGCGGTCATAGGCACTGCCCGCTGTCAGGTAATTGTCGGCGTAATGATAGGCATCTCCGTAGGTCGTGGTATCTCCGCGGGTCGCATCGACCTGCGTATTCATGTCGTCGGTGGCCTGCCGGTAGTTGTAATCGCAGGTGCTGACCTGCTTCTGCACCACGTTGTAATGGCTTTCCATGCCCCATACTGAATCCACGCCCTTCGCGTGCTGGCCTGACGGCGGCACAGACGGCAAAGTCAAACCCTGTTCATAGCCCTGCTGGCTGTCGTAAAACTCCACCACGTCAATGTTCAGCCGGGTATCGGTGGTAAAGCGGAACCAGATGCCAACTTCACCAAGCAAACGGGTGATGAAGTGCAGGTCATTCTCACCGTACTGCACCACCTGCTCACGGCGTGGATAGGCTTTCGTCAGTGAGAACAGGAAATCCTGGCCACGCAGGTTATGGCGTTCACGCAGGATTTTTTCCACGATTTGTGGGACGGACATGTCCTGGTAAATAGCATTCTGGTGCGAACGATCTAGCAGGGCCAGGCGTGGAGTCAGTGTCAGTGCGTAGTGGGTCTCATCTTCCGAAGTATTGAGGCGTTCAAACCCGCTGACCACCCCCTGCATGACCCGCACCGGCTGCTGAATTTTAATACCGTAGCCCTGGTCTACCGGGGCCTGCAGCGTTAGTGAGGCAGGCCTCATCAGCATCACTTCCCGGCAGATACCGTGGTCGCTGCTGGTAAACTCCACCCGGTAGCTGAACGGCTTACTCAGGGCTTCCAGGCCTTCAAAGGCCAGCACGTCCAGATCTGAATTACAGCCATTTACCGCCAGCAGATGGTGGTTGTGGCTGAATCTTATCGGAAGGCCAGTACTCATGCGTTCACTCCTTCGCCAGAAGTAATACCCGTGTTAAACCCCAGCTCAATCCCCGCCTCTTCGCTCCAGCCCATCGTCAGCGACTTCGGTTTCTGCTGCGCCGCCATGTGGCTCAGCAACTGCTGGCTCAGCACCGGCAGAATTTGCTGATTAAGCAGGCTGTCGACGTTGCGCGCGCCGGTATCAGGCAGCAGGCAGGCGGACGTCAGCGCATCGAATAGGCTTTCGCCGATATGCGTTTTCAGGCCATAGTGACGGTGCAGGCGTTTGCTGACCTGCTCCAGTTTCATCTGCACGATGGTGCGCATCGCGGTTTCCGCCAGCGGACGATAAATCACGGTCTGGAAACGGGCCAGTAGCGCGGGCTGGAAGTGGTCGCGTAGGATGGGGCGCAGCAGTTCGTGCAGGTCGCCTTCGGTGGCTTCAGGCTGTTCATCCAGCAGCTGCATGAGGGGGTCGCTACCAAGGTTGGCGGTCATCAGGATCACGGTGTTACGGAAGTCGATTTCTCGCCCTTCGCCGTCGCGCATGAAGCCGCGGTCAAACACCTGGTAGAACAGATTCATCACGTCGCGGTGCGCTTTCTCCACTTCATCCAGCAGCACCACGCTGTACGGGCGTTTGCGCACCGCCTCGGTCAGAATGCCGCCCTGACCGTAGCCGACATAGCCCGGTGGCGAGCCCTTCAGCTGGGAGACGGTATGCGGCTCCTGGTACTCGGACAGGTTGATGGTGATGAGTGACTTCTCACCGCCGTACAGCACATCCGCGAGGGTCAGCGCGGTCTCGGTTTTCCCGGTGCCGCTCGGGCCGACAAGCAGGAACACGCCCTGCGGGCCGTTCTCGGAGGTGAGTCCGGTTTTGGCCGCCCGCAGACGCTGAGCGATGGCGTTAAGCGCCACATCCTGGCCCACCACGCGTTTGCCGATTTCCCCTTCCAGGTGCAGCAGTTCAGTCTGTTCGTCCTTCATCAGCGAAGAGAGAGGCACCCCGGTCCAGTCGGCAATCACGTTGGCGATGGTGCGGGTGTCGACGTCCACAGATAACAGTGGGCTGTTCTGCTGCATGCCATCCAGTTGCTGTTGCAGGTCACGGGTCTCACTCTGACGGGAGATATCCTTGCGGGTCTCCAGCAGCTGTTCCGTTAACGACAGTTCCTGACCGTACTGCGTCTCACGCTCGTCCAGTTCGACAAACAGGCGGATTTCTTCCTGCTCAATCGCCACCAGACGCTCGCCCTGGCTGCTGCTTCCAACAGCGATATCTTCCAGTAGCGCCTGTTTCTCGATTTCCAGGGTCGTGATTTGCGCGCGCATACGCGTTAACGGCTCCGGCACGGTATCAAGACTCATGCGCACACGGGCGCTCGCGGTGTCGAGCAGGTCGACGGCTTTATCCGGCAACTGACGCCCCGTCAGATAGCGGCGCGACAGCGTCACGGCGGCACGGACGGCTGCGTCGGTGATGTGCACATTATGGTGTTCGGCATAACGGGACTTCAGGCCTCTGAGCATCAGGCAGGCCGTCTCGTCGTCCGGCTCGTCGACTTTCACCATCTGAAAGCGGCGCTCGAGTGCCGCATCGCGTTCAAAATACTGTTTGTACTCACTCCAGGTAGTGGCAGCAATGGTGCGCAGTTCACCGCGCGCCAGCGCCGGTTTCAGCAGGTTAGCCGCATCTGCCCCGCCCGCCTGATTGCCCGCGCCGATAATGGTGTGCGCTTCGTCGATAAACAGCAGCACCGGATTCGGCGACTGCTGTACAGCATCGATCACGTTTTTCAGGCGTTGCTCAAATTCACCTTTCACGCCCGCGCCTGCCTGCAACAGGCCAAGGTCGAGGGTCCGCAGGCTGACGGTTTTCAGCGATTCAGGTACGTTGCCTTCGGCAATGCGTAGCGCCAGGCCTTCCACGAGAGCAGTTTTCCCGACGCCAGGTTCCCCGACAAGAATAGGGTTGTTCTTGCGACGACGGGAGAGGATATCGATCATCTGGCGGATTTCCGTATCGCGGCCAAACACCGGATCGATTTTGCCCTCTTTCGCTTTGGCGGTGACGTCGAGAGTGAATTTATCCAGCGCGTTTTGCAGTGCCGGGTTGAGCTCACCTTCGCGAATTTCGGCCCTCACCGGACGGCCGACCATTTCGACATCCCCCCCCTGTTGAGCCAGCTCTGCCTCCTGCTGCATTTCCGGACGCTCGTCGGACTGCGCATCAAGCAGCGGGCGAAGACGCTCAAGCTGATTCTGGCCCAGCGTCAGCAGTGGCCACAGGCCGTCGCAGCGCGCCAGTTTCGGTTTACCGACCAGCGCCATCAGCAGGTGGTGGCTTCGGATCTGTTCTTCGCCGGAAAGCGACGCTAACATCCACGCTTCCTGCATCAGCGTCTGAATGCTGTCGGACAACTCCGGTCTCCCACGTACCGAGCGCGGAAGATTGTCCAGCCAGCCGAGCAAATCCTGCCACAGCGCGTCCATATCCCATTCGTAACGGCGCGCCAGCACGCTCAGGTCGCCTTCACCCTGCTCCAGCAGTTTCAGCAGCCAGTGCTCTGGCAAAATTTCCGCATGAGCACGGGTCTGGCAGAGCGAAGCCGCGCCCTCCATCGCACGGGCACAGTAAGGGTTCAGACGTCGCAACAGGATGGCTGGATTTTCCATGAGATTTTCTCTTTATAAGTTCCCGGACACGCTACCGCCCTTCGCTGTTTCCTGTCGGTCAGGATCCTAAAGCGCATCAGGTCAGGCAGGCAGATTGTGATTTTCTTTGCTGAAAGCCCGTTTCAGACAGGCACTCAGCAAAAAACTGCGGACAGGAAACCCTGTCCGCAGTGGGCTTATGCGGTGGCGCGTTCGTTCCATGAATCGGAATGAATGATGTTGCCGTCTTTGTAGGTCCAGGTAATTTTTTCGTAACGCAGCTCGATCTCTTCGAGATGGTTGTGTTTCTCTTTGGCAGGATCTTTGATGTCGTGCATTTTCGGCGCGACTTTCACCAGCTTGACGTTTTCCAGTTTGGTGTTGAAATATTCAACTTCCTGGCCTGCGTCATTGATGCGATACCACTTGAACTCAGCTGTCTTCAGGGTTTGACCCGTGGTCACAGCCTTGTACAGATACGGGGTGGAGGAATCGATTTCTTTGGTGAACTTGAACGGGGTGTGAACGCGGGTTCCGGTCAGTTTGCCCGTGTTGTTGTCGGTCGGGATGTACAGATTGTGATCCTGCGCAACCACTTCGATGCTGCCTTCACGCTCATATACGTCTACAGAGCCTTTAATGTCCGCACCGCCGTCGTCTTTCAGCCACAGATAAATAGGAATAGCCATGAAATTACTCTCCATTGTGTTATGAAGCGTCATCATCCTGCGATGACGCTGGGGATTTGCCCACTACCTGGCAGGCATTCGCCTGTGGTACCAGACTGATTTCGACACGACGGTTAGCTGCGCGGCCTTCCGCCGTGTCATTGGTTGCGACCGGCCGGCTTGCGCCATAGCCCTGCACCGCAAAACAACTTTCCGGCACGTCACCGGTGTCACGCATCCAGTTGCGCACCGATTCGGCACGCCTCAGGGACAGCGTCTGGTTCAGCGGCGGCGTGCCGGTATTATCGGTGTGCCCGCTGACCACAATCAGCCAACCTGGCTTGGCTTTGATACCCACCAGCGAATTCACCAGCACTTTGGTCGAGCCGGGTTTGAGGTCGGATTTTCCTGAATCGAACAGGGATATGCTGTCGAGACGGATAATCTTAGGCTCCGTTTTCGCTGCTGGTTTTGGCGGCGGAAGCCGCGGAATATAGGACCGAATGGCATCAAGGACCGGCATTCGCAGGCGTTCCCCCTGATAGAGTCCCAGACTCATACGAACGGGTTCTCCATTGCGGGCCCAAAAATCCAACTGAGCGGCATCTTCACGCAACACGTTCACGGCATTGGCCTTAGGGCTGTAATCATCCATCGAAATACGGTCATAGCGCTTAATGTCAAAGCTGAGACGGTGTATTAACTCGCGGTTATTCCAGCCACTGCTGCCCAATGCAAGCACGCCGGCGAGTGTGAAGATCGTTAGCCCTTTGCTCAATGTTCGCTGACGCGGTGTCATACCTTGCCCTTCTGGCAACAGCGGCAGGACAAAATCCGGCAACAACTTCATCGACGAAGCCTCACTGTCCACAGGCTGCAAACCTGCTACGCTGTGCATTGCGGTACGTTGCGCCAAGTAGCCTGTCCAGACAGAAGGCTGCAGCGCACTCTTCAGCGACGGCCCCATTCCCCATAGCATCGCCGTCGGCAGCACCCGAGGAATATCCGAATTGTCATCTTTAAAGACCGCTTTGACGTGGTGATGGAACCAGGTCATCAGGTTATTCATCAGCACCTGTTGCTGCAGAGCCATTGCACCACCGGTTGTCACCCAGCAAGCAATCGAGCAAGGGGCTGAGGACTCACGCCAGACGCTGACGCCTTCCTCAGGAATAGCCGCCTGCCAGAGCGTGTCACTCATCATGGCACTGCCCACCACACCGTTGAGAACTAGCGGGATGCTGTGACCGGTGTTACGTCGTATCTGACTCACTTGCCAACGCAATGCCAGAAGGTAACTGGTGAGCGTTTCGGTTTCAGCATGCTGTTGTGGGCATACCGTGACCATCACCGACAGTTGTCGCCCCCAGTCTGGGCGCAGCCATAAAAGTTGCTCCGCGAACTGACTCAGATCCTGAGTTGCATCAACCCGGACCCAACAGCCTTGAGCGACCGTCAGGACAGACGTGTCATCCGGCCATGACTGTGGTAAATCACCACAAACCAATACGACCGGCTGGCGATACGTCGCTTCCGGAAGATTATCGAGCCGCACCGCGGACTCATACTCATGGCGACGACTGGCGATATACCAGACCGCACCGATCAGTGCCCAGATGGCAAGCAGTAACAGAACAGAAGTCAGCCGAGAGACAGGCAAAAAGCCCATACAGACAATCGCGGACAACAGTGCGGCCCACAGGACCAGCAAGCGCTGCTGCACTGGACTCATTTCATCGCCCCCGATAACAGCGTGACCAGCATCTGATCGAGCCAGTGATTTAGCCCCCACCACAACGCTGCCAGCAGCAGCACGCTGAAACCAATTCGGACTGGCCAGGATGCAAAGAGACCGCCAACCCCACGCCCCGCTTTAGCGTCGGCCAAAACAGGATGGTTTTGAGGGTAACTGAATGGCGGAACCTGCTGGGCGAGCGCCTTGACCAGTTTCTCGCGCTCCGGATCGTTGAGTGAAGAGTATCCGCCGAGGAAACCCAGCATCATCACCCGATGAAAGCAGGTCAGTTCCACGCTGTCAGGGGCCGGTTCACGCAGTACATCACGCATGCGATTGCACAGCTCATCGCCCGCATCCAGGGTGCCAAGAAAATAGCCCTGTAGCGGAATGCCATACCACTGCACGCAGGCATCATCTTCCACGCCACGGCCTTTGACGGCTTCGTCTAATAGTGAACACTGTGCATACAGGATGTTCTTACAGCTGGCTTCGTCCAATCCCGCCGCTTTCAACGACTGCTGTACTCGCTCCACGTCAGCAACACAGCGCTCCCACAGTAAGCGCCCTTCCCCATCCTTAAAGGTTGGACCGTGACGCAGGCTGATTACCTGAAGCCAGGTATCCTGCAACAGCGCATCGATATCACAGCTCTCTTTCTGTCTCATGTTCTCAGTACCGCAAAGAGTTCAAGTTCAGGTTCGCCGAGCATGCCCGGGACATAGAACATGCAGCTACCACTGGCCAACATCTCTATAGCGACCGGGTGTGAGAGGTCGAGTGAGAAATACTGGTTTTCAAGGCGTAACGGAATGGCTGCAGGGACATGTTGCAAGGGTTTCAACGGCACACCGCGCTGCGATGAGTTAACAATGCTGGTGACATGATCCTGACTTCCCACTTTGCATTGCAGCGGGAATTGCTCCTGCAGTTGCACCACAGGCAGTGAAGAACGAACGGAGAGGTAGTAATCCACCCCTTCCCGAAGACGAGGATCCTGTAGGCGAGCCAGCCAGAGACGCAGACGCGAATCGTGAGTGAGATCAATTGAGACCACTCGCGATGGAAGACTCGCTTCAAGCAGCTCACTTAGCAGATCGAACAACGGAGGGAAGACGTCATTCAGCTGTTCATGTTGCCAAGCCGGAATGGCACTGACTTGGTGCTCCAGCGAAAAAGTCAGCAGACTACCTGCCAGCCGTGCCAGTTCCGGATACAGTCGCTCAACCGGGCTCTGTGGATTACGCAGAAACTGTCCCAGGATCGGTTCAGCACTGTTCAGCGCATTCAGTAGCCAGAACAACGAGACATCGGCTACGGCGAAATCCGCCATGCGCTCGTTACTCTCTCGACGCATCGCCATCAGGCGAGTCAGGCGGGTACGCAGTTGCGTCATAAGTTGTTCGAGCTGCGTCATCAACCAGCGACTGCTTTGCACCATCAACATTGGCGGTAAGAAAGTCTCGTCGAGTGACCAGACGCCTTGCGAATCCTGCCGCAGGCGGGCCACCGGGCAGGTGAGATAATCGCTGTTATTCTGGCTAGCAAAACGCAGAACCAACTCCGGCTGTATCACCGCAATCTGGCGATTATCATCACCAAACTGATTGCGGATATCGCGCCAGCGCTGCCGATAGCGGACAGGCCGCTCCGCCACTTCGTCAGCCTTCAGACAATTGCCACCGTTGGCACGCAGCAGGGGTAGTGCAAGCACCACCAACGTTTCATCGGATTCCGTGTCAAGTGCCAGCACTGGCGGCAGCGCATCCGCATTGTCTGTGTCAATCAGCGTGCCATCCTGAAAACGAACAAGCAGATGACGAGCCTGAAGGTGCCCGAGTTTCAGAGCATCAGTTTCAAAGACAGACTCGATAACTCCCCAGGGCTGATTGAGTCCCATCCGGGCAATACATTCGGCAGACCAGGCTGCATACGCAGCCTGTTGCTGAAAATGCTGGGGCGAGACCATAATCCCCCTGCCCCATAATGGTTGTTCCGTTTTCACAGCGATCCCACCTTACGCTTTCGCTTTCGGCATCTGGGAAACCAGCGACAGATTCACGTCCATGCCTTCGACCTGGAAGTGCGGGATAGCGAACAGTTTCACACGGAAGAAGCCCGGGTTGTCTTCGATGTCTTCGACCAACACCTTCGCATCACGCAGCGGGTGAGAAGCCTGCAGTTCGTCGCCAGGATCAGTCATTTCAGTCACCAGACCACGGACCCAGGTGTTGAGCTCCAGCTCGAGCAGACGGCGGTCTTTGGTGGTGCCGATGTTTTCACGCTGAATCAGCTTCAGATAGTGCGCGATACGCGACAGCAGGAAGATGTACGGCAAGCGGGAGTTGATCCGGCTGTTAGCGGTGGCATCAGCAGTGTCGTACAGCGCAGGTTTCTGGGTCGAGTTTGCCGAGAAGAAGCAGGCGTAATCGCGGTTTTTGTAGTACGACAGCGGGATGAAGCCGAGGTTGGCGAATTCAAATTCGCGGGTTTCCGGGATCATCACTTCTGACGGGATTTTCACCTGATTACCGGTGCCGAGGTCATACAGGTGGATTGGCAAGTCTTTCACCGCGCCACCCGCCTGCGGGCCACGAATTTGCACACACCAGCCGTTGTTGATGAAGCTTTTCACCATATTGGCGGCAAAGGCGAACGAAGCGTTGGTCCACAGGTATTTGTCGTGTTCGGGGCCCTTCACTTCTTCGATGTAATTGAAGCTGCGCACTGGCACGGTGTCCGGGCCATACGGCAGACGGCCCAGCACGCGCGGCATGACCAGGCCAAGATAGCGGGAGTCGTCGGTATCGCGGAAGGATTTCCACTTGATGTATTCGGCACGGTCGAAGTAGTTACCGATATCCTTGATGGCCGCCACTTCTTCCATTTTCTCTTTCAGGAAGAATTTCGGCCCAGCGGAACCGATAAACGGCATGTGTGCCGCAGCGGACACTTTGGAGATGTTACGCATCAGCGCCACGTCCTGCGCCGAGGCGTCGAACTCGTAGGCTGAAATCACGGCAGCAATCGGCTCACCGCCCGGGGTGTCGTATTCCGCGATGTAGGTCTGCTTGTACAGGCCGCTCTGGATGATTTCCGGAGCGTCTTCGAAGTCCTGACGCAGTTCTTCTTTCGACAGGTCGAGGATTTCCAGCTTCACGTTCTGGCGGAAGTCGGTTTTATCCACCAGCGACTTCAGTCCACGCCAGATGGATTCCACTTTCTGGAACTCGTCGTGGTGCATCACTTCATCGAGCTGGCGGCTTATCTGGAAATCCAGTTCTGCTATATGGTGATCCAGCAGGGTTTTGTCCAGCTTATCAACCTGTTGGCCGGATTTTTGCAGACACTGCAAGAACACTTTAACCGCTGCGGTAACGCGCGCGTCGGCAGACGTTTCCGCCATAACCACGTTATCGTCGAAACCGTTGAGATCGTCGATGGACGATACCGGTTTTAAATTGATTTTGGAGAACAGAGAGGCATAAACACCGTCGTTAGGCAGCGTTTTTACAATAGCCGCCCCGCCCATAGATACCTGGGATTCATTATTGACTGACATAAGCATTTTTCTCGAAATTAGTCCGTTAACAGTTCCAGTAATTATTTCTGGCCTGGAGCGAGCGCATTCAGCTCGTTACGCAGTTCATCGCTTAATGCGGGGTCTTTCAGGATGACTTCCAGTTCTTTCCGGAAAGTAACATTGTCCAGAAGGTTGGATTTCAAATCGCGTAACAGGTTACGCATGGCCAGCATCGCTTTCAGCTGTGGAATTTGGCGCGCAATCTGCTCTGGCTCAAAGTCTTTCATCTCTTTAAATGCCAGTTTCACATTTTCTTCTGAGTTATCTCCGGCGAGAGTATTTTTCACCGTGAGACTCACTTCGGGATTGATATCAGCGAGGACGCTGTTGAAATTATTTTTATTAACGTTGATTTTTTCGCGCTCAGACAGCGGCCCCTCAGCCTTTCCGTTGCTGAAGTCACCCACGCTCAGTAACTTAAGCGGAAGCTCAACTTTCTTCTGTGCGCCACCGGTGTGCAGTGACAGTTGAATATTAACACGGGCTTTTGGTATTTCAGCCTGGAATGAGTCTGCCATTTTAATTCATCTCCTGAATATATCATTCCCTGTAGTGGGTAAGATGCTCGCATATAATCAAGCGCTGTACTTTTACCAGTATTATCAAGAGCCGTAAAGTGCATGCGATTGCATTAATTAAATAATTAAGCAATAATTAAACATCCATACATTATTTCTTAACACTCCCATCATTACTGGTCTGCAGAGCGACTTAATACATAAATTAATATTTTAACGCGTCCATTAATGGACTTTACACAGATGAATTAAGTGTTTTTGAGAATTTTCACACACGATTAATCACACCCTATTAATAATCATGCGAGAAATCTGACGAAACATCCTAAATAAAATCTGAGAAAAAACATCCTATTTATCAATCTTAAATCCCTCCCAAGAAGAAAAAAATCTCCCGTTAGCCGCAGTAAAACCCACTTGACCTTCCCCTTGATGGAAGGTTTAAGCTTTAGCACAGTGACAAAAAGAAATCGTGTCGACGCGGTTTGTCGACTCATCCATCTGGAGAATGAATATGTCTCACATTATTGACCTTACGCTGGATGGCCTCACTTGCGGCCACTGCGTTAAACGCGTTAAAGGCAGTCTGGAGCAGCGTCCGGACGTTGATCGGGCTGATGTGACAACCACTGAAGCACATGTCACCGGCAGCGCCAGTGCGGAACAGCTGATCGATACCATTAAACAGGCCGGATACGGGGCGGAGCTTAGCCACCCAAAGGCTAACCCGCTGACAGAGTCATCACTCCCGTCGGAAGCACTGACAGCGGTCCCTTCAGCGCTTCCGGCAGCTGATGACCTTGATGACAGCCAACAGCTGCTGATCAACGGCATGAGCTGCGCCAGCTGTGTCTCCCGGGTTCAAAACGCGCTCGCTGCCGTTCCGGGCGTCACCCAGGCACGGGTCAATCTGGCGGAACGCACTGCGCTGGTAATGGGCAGTGCGGCTGCCACCGATTTAGTGCAGGCGGTAGAAAAAGCGGGCTACGGTGCAGAAGCGATTGAAGATGATCTGAAGCGTCGCGAACGTCAGCAGGAAACCGCCGTCGCCACCATGAAACGCTTCCGCTGGCAGGCGATTGTCGCGCTGCTGGTTGGGGTTCCGGTCATGATATGGGGAATGATCGGCGACAATATGATGGTCACCGACGCCAACCGCTCCCTGTGGCTGGTGATGGGTCTGGTGACGCTCGGCGTGATGGTTTTCGCCGGGGGCCACTTCTATACCAGCGCGTGGAAAAGTCTCAAGAATCGCACCGCGACGATGGATACGCTGGTCGCACTGGGTACCGGGGTGGCCTGGCTCTATTCGATGAGCGTCAATCTGTGGCCGCAGTGGTTCCCGATGGAAGCCCGACATCTTTATTATGAAGCCAGCGCGATGATCATCGGTCTGATAAACCTCGGCCATATGCTGGAAGCCCGTGCGCGCCAGCGTTCCTCAAAAGCGCTGGAAAAACTGCTCGACCTGACCCCACCGACGGCTCGCGTCGTGACGCAAGACGGTGAAAAGTCGGTGCCGCTGGCTGACGTACAGCCAGGCATGACGCTGCGCCTCGCCACCGGCGATCGCGTTCCGGTTGATGGCGACATCACCCAGGGTGAAGCGTGGTTTGATGAAGCGATGCTGACCGGCGAACCGGTTCCACAGCAAAAAAGTGACGGCGACAACATTCACGCCGGGACGGTAGTGCAGGACGGGAGCGTACTGTTCCGCGCCAGTGCAGTCGGCAGCCACACCACGTTGTCGCGCATTATTCGCATGGTACGCCAGGCGCAAAGCAGCAAACCGGAAATTGGCCAGCTGGCTGACCGCATCTCTGCCGTGTTTGTTCCGACGGTAGTCGCCATTGCATTACTGAGCGCCGCCATCTGGTATTTCTTCGGCCCGGCGCCACAGATTGTCTACACCCTGGTGATAGCCACCACGGTGCTGATCATCGCCTGTCCGTGTGCATTAGGGCTGGCAACGCCAATGTCGATTATCGCCGGGGTTGGTCGCGCCGCTGAATACGGCGTACTGGTGCGCGATGCCGATGCGCTGCAGCGCGCCAGCGAACTGGATACGTTGGTGTTCGATAAAACCGGCACCCTGACCGAAGGCAAACCGCAGGTCGTGGCCGTGAAAACCTACGGTGATATTAATGAAGCTCAAGCCCTGCGCCTTGCCGCCGCACTTGAACAAGGGTCGAGCCACCCGCTGGCTCACGCCATTATTGAAAAAGCAGGTGAAACACAGCTGCCACAGATTTCCGCGTTTCGCACCCTACGGGGTCTGGGTGTGAGTGGCGAAGCCGAAGACCACGCATTGCTTCTGGGGAATCAGGCGCTGCTAAATGAACAGCAGATTGCTACTACTGAAATTGATCCAGAACTTGAAGCGCAGGCAAGCAAAGGGGCGACGCCGGTACTTCTGGCGGTCGACGGCAAAGTCGCGGCACTGTTTGCCATTCGTGACCCGCTGCGAGCTGACAGCGTGGCTGCCCTGGAAAGACTGCACCGGGAAGGCTATCGCCTGGTGATGCTGACGGGCGATAACCCGATTACCGCCCGGGCGATTGCCAAAGAAGCGGGTATCGATGAGGTCATTGCCGGCGTATTGCCGGATGGCAAAGCCGAAGCGATTAAAAAATTGCAGGCTGAGGGCCGGAAAGTAGCCATGGTCGGCGACGGTATCAACGACGCCCCGGCGCTGGCGCAGGCGGAAGTGGGTATCGCGATGGGTGGCGGTAGCGATGTCGCCATCGAAACGGCAGCCATTACCCTGATGCGCCACAGCCTGGTCGGTGTGGCTGACGCGCTGGCTATCTCAAAAGCGACGCTGCGTAATATGAAGCAGAACCTGCTGGGGGCGTTTATTTACAACTCACTCGGCATTCCGATTGCCGCCGGGATCCTCTGGCCGCTGACCGGAACGCTACTCAACCCGGTGGTTGCAGGTGCGGCGATGGCGCTGTCGTCCATCACCGTGGTCAGTAACGCCAACCGCCTGTTGCGGTTTAAACCTAAACGCTAAACCGCCACGCGTCTTGCCAGAAACAGGGGCTGGCGGTGATTTAGGCGTTGAGCGCCCAACCCTGACGCGTTAGCATGAACTTTTACCTTCATGGAGCGCATATGGGACTGTTTCAACGCGTAAAATCTTCGCTATGCGCCCTGTTCCGTGGCCGTTATCCGTGGCCCGGCATGGACATCACGCTGGCAGGTGGGCAACAGCTGCACCTGGTCGGCAGCATTCATATGGGCACTCGAGATATGTCGCCGCTGCCCCCGCGGTTGATCAAACTGATTCAGCAGGCCGATGTGCTGATCGTCGAAGCCGATATCACCGGCAGCGAGACGCCGTTTCGTGATCTCCCGGCGTATCCACCGTTGCGTGAGCGTCTGAGTAAAGCCTGTTTCCAGCAGTTGGAAAAGCTGACCGACGAGCTTGGGCTTTCCGTCGCGCTTTTCGACAGCCAGCCGCTGTGGCAGGTGGCGATGGTGCTGCAAGCCACGCAGGCGCAAAAGCTGGGTTTACGTCCTGATTACGGGATTGATTATCAGTTGCTAAATACCGCGCGGGAAGCGAACCGTAAGGTCATCGAACTGGAAGGGGCTGAGAGTCAGATAGCACTGCTGCGTGATATGCCTGACAACGGATTGGCGCTGCTGGAAGATACCCTGACCCACTGGCACACCAATGCGCGTTTGCTGCAGGTGATGATTGGCTGGTGGATGGAGCAGCCGCCGGGCGAAACGCCATCGCTGCCGAATACTTTCAGCCATTCGCTGTACGATGTGTTGATGCATCAGAGAAACCTGGCCTGGCGAGAAAAATTGCACACGTTGCCACCGGGACGCTATGTGGTTGCCGTCGGGGCACTGCATTTATACGGGGAAGGAAATTTGCCGTCGATGCTGCGATCAACGCGGAAATAAAAAAGTGGCCAATATTTCTATTGGCCCGTCAAAGAGGAATTTCATCGTTATTATTATCCCGAAGTTCGCACTTCGGATCCTACGATTGTCGCTCAAAGTCACCATCACTGCCAACACTATTGCGCAAGATAGTACTATTTTTTCGACAATCTTCAGGCGTATGCTGGCCCCAGTTCACCCCGGTTGTAAGAAGGATGGTTATGACTCCCGCCGTTAAGTTACTCGAAAAAAACAAGATCTCTTTCCTGCTCCACAGCTACGATCACGATCCGAATGAAACCAACTTTGGCGATGAAGTGGTGCGCAAACTCGGCCTGAATGCAGACCAGGTTTACAAAACACTTTTGGTCGCGATGAATGGCGATATGAAGCATTTGGCCGTCGCCGTGACCCCCGTTGCGACGCAGCTTGATTTGAAAAAAGTCGCCAAAGCATTGGGCGCGAAGAAAGTCGATATGGCCGATCCGATGGTCGCCCAGCGCATCACCGGGTATCTGGTGGGCGGCATTAGCCCGCTGGGGCAGAAGAAACGCCTGCCGACGCTGATTGACGCTCCCGCTCAGACCTTCGAGACGATTTATGTGTCTGGTGGAAGACGGGGACTGGATATTGAGTTAGCGGCGAGCGATTTGGCCAAAATGTTGGATGCGAAATTTGCGGATATTGCGCGACAGGATTAATGTCCCAGGAAAGTGTAGGCCCGGTCAGCTTGCGCCACCGGGCCTAAAAAAGGTTCTCTTCAAAGACATCTTACTGCCAGCTCACTTCCCCTTTCGGTTCGTAAGTATTCACATCCAGCGGTGAGTTTTGCTCAACGTACTGTTTCAACACTTCGGCATCGATAAACCCGGTATTCACATACCCCGGTTTAGTATCAATATGCGGATAACCATCACCGCCAGTGGCGTTAAAGTTCAGCGTCGCCATGCGGTAGGTTTTGTTCGGGTCAATCGGCTCGCCTTTGATTTTCAGGTCGTTCAGCTGACCGCTTTTCGCCACAAAACTGACGTTCGCAAACTGCGGATACGCCCCTGAATCCGGCTTCATCTGTGCTACCGCCGTCAGATAATCCGTCACGTCTTTGCCAGTCATGTCGACATACACCACCACGTTGCCGAACGGCTGGACTTTCAGCACGTCTTTGTAGGTGATTTTGCCCGCTTCGATGGAGTCGCGAATACCGCCGCCGCTCATCACTGCGAAATCAGCATTAGTACGCGCCATTTGCGCCGACAGAATCAGATGACCCATGTTGGTTTGCACAAAACGCACTTTGCTGCGATCGCCTTCAAGATGGCCATTCACCTCGCCCACTTTCACGTCCAGCTGCGCTTTGCCTTTGTTCTGGAACGGCGTAAGCAGCGAGAGCATCTGCGGGTTTTCCGGGATCTGCGGGGTATAAAGTACGCGCTCACTTTGCCCGTTATCGTACGTCACCTTTTTCTTCAGGTTGACCGGGATCAGTTGGTAATGCACGAGCTTCAATTCGCCGTTGCGGAACTCGAAATCTGCCCGGCCCACGTATTTGCCCCATTCATGGGCCTGCACAATCCAGATGCCGTTTTGCTTATCCGGCGCGCACGGTGTGCCCGGCACGTAATCGACCTGCTTTTTATTCTCTGACGCCATGCAGACCGGGTCCTGTGAGTGACCACCCACAATCATCGCCAGAGAACCAGCGGGCAGGCTGCGCGCCATTTCCACATCACCCGGCGCGTTCGAGCCATGGTTGCCGTTGTCGTAATGCCCCATGTGCGTTGCGGCGAGGATAACGTCCGGCTTCTGCGTTTGCTGCAGCTCCTGAATCACCAGCGCCGCTTCTGCGGCCGGGTTACGGAACTCGATATCGGTGAAGTTTTCCGGGTTACCAATTTTGGCGGTGTCGTCGGTGGTTAAGCCAATCACCGCAATTTTCAGCCCCTGGCGGTTAAACAGCGCCCACGGTTTAAACAGGCGTTCGCCGGTGCTTTTCTGGTAAATATTGGCGGAAAGGAACGGGAATTTAGCCCATTTTTCCTGCTGGCGCAGTACCGACAGCGGGTTGTCGAATTCATGATTGCCGACCGCCATCGCGTCGTAACCAACCAGATTCATGCCACGGAAATCGGGCTCAGCATCCTGCAAATCAGATTCCGGCACGCCGGTGTTGATATCACCGCCCGACAGCAGCAGTACGCTGCCGCCTTCTGCCGCCACTTCTCTACGAATACCATCCACCAGCGTTTTTTGTGCCGCCAGACCGTATTCCCCGTATTCGCTGCGCCAGAAATGGCCGTGGTGATCGTTGGTATGGAGGATGGTGATTTTGTAGGTTTTATCCTGCTCATACGCCTGCACTTGCAGGCTGGTCAGCGACCATGCGGCCAGCATTGCCAGCGCCATACCGCGTTTCAAACATTTCATGATTCTCTCCCTGACTGAATGACAAGTGCAGAAATTACAATGAGTAACAAGCATAGACAAATATGTTTTCAGAATTGAGACTTTCTTCAAACGTCCGACACCGTTATCTTAGTCTGATAATTATTACAGCTCCTGTTTATTCCAACGTCGCAAACCAACCTTTATAAAGTGAAAACTATGGCAATCAGTGAAACCAGTCCGACGCTGTCAGGCCCATCTGCGCCGCCGCAAAAGGCCAGAACCTCCTTTGGCATTCTGGGCGCAATCAGCCTTTCTCACCTGCTAAACGATATGATCCAGTCGCTGATCCTGGCGATTTACCCTCTGCTGCAATCGGAGTTCTCCCTGACCTTCGTGCAGATTGGGATGATAACCCTGACCTTCCAGCTGACCTCTTCGCTATTGCAGCCAGTGGTTGGTTACTGGACCGATAAATACCCGATGCCGTGGTCGTTGCCGATTGGCATGTGCTTTACCCTGAGCGGGCTGGTGCTGCTGGCGATGGCGGGCAGTTTTGAAGGCGTGGTACTTGCCGCGGCATTGGTCGGGACCGGTTCATCGGTGTTCCATCCGGAATCTTCCCGCGTGGCGCGGATGGCCTCCGGTGGGCGTCATGGCCTGGCGCAGTCTCTGTTCCAGGTCGGTGGCAACTTCGGCAGCTCGCTGGGTCCCTTGCTGGCGGCGCTGATTATCGCGCCATACGGCAAGGGGAACGTGGCGTGGTTCGTGCTTGCCGCGCTGCTGGCGATTGTGGTTCTGGCGCAAATCAGCCGCTGGTACGCCGCTCAGCATCGGATAAACAAGGGCAAACCGGTCGCGAAAATTGTTAATCCGCTGCCGCGCAACAAAGTCATACTGGCTGTGAGCGTCCTGTTGCTGCTGATATTCTCGAAATACTTCTATATGGCGAGTATTAGCAGCTATTACACCTTTTATCTGATGCATAAATTCGGATTATCGATTCAGAATGCGCAGTTCCATCTGTTTGCTTTCTTGTTCGCG
Organism: Scandinavium hiltneri; assembly: GCF_024764835.1. Lineage (GTDB taxonomy): Bacteria > Pseudomonadota > Gammaproteobacteria > Enterobacterales > Enterobacteriaceae > Scandinavium > Scandinavium hiltneri. The sequence goes on from NZ_JALIGE010000076.1 coordinate 969,954, forward strand.
GTGGCGGCCGGGACCGTGATTGGCGGGCCTGTCGGTGATAAGATCGGACGTAAATACGTAATTTGGGGTTCTATCCTTGGCGTTGCGCCGTTTACGCTTGTTTTACCTTATGCAACGCTGGAGTGGACCGGAATTCTAACGGTGATCATTGGATTTATCCTCGCCTCGGCGTTTTCCGCCATTCTGGTGTACGCTCAGGAGCTGTTACCGGGCCGAATCGGCATGGTTTCCGGACTGTTCTTTGGCTTCGCATTCGGGATGGGTGGCCTTGGAGCCGCGGTTCTGGGGGTGGTTGCCGACCATACCAGCATCGAAGAGGTCTATAAAATCTGTGCTTTCCTGCCTTTACTCGGGATGTTGACCATATTCCTGCCTGACAATCGTCATAAAGCCTGATTTTCTGGCCGTCAGATTGAAACTCTGACGGCCATTTCCCTACGTTTTATCAGCCCTCTCCCCTCATGAGTCCCATTCTTTTTCCATCTGTGCACTTTTCACGTCCAATTCCTTTTTTATTATAAATTCAACAATTATTCATAAACAGAATGCTCGAAATTGTCATAAACTATTACTCGGTTTTTTGGCTTTTTAAGGCCAGAAATGGAACCCAGCAGCTACGAAAGGAGACGGAATGCATCACGCGACACCGCTAATCACCACCATTGTAGGGGGGCTCGTCCTCGCCTTTATTTTCGGCATGATTGCCAACAAGCTGCGTATTTCTCCTCTGGTGGGCTATTTATTAGCAGGCGTGCTGTCCGGACCCTTTACCCCCGGCTTTGTCGCCGATACCAAACTTGCCCCTGAACTGGCGGAACTCGGCGTAATTTTGCTGATGTTCGGCGTTGGGCTGCATTTCTCACTGAAGGACTTGATGGCGGTAAAGGCCATCGCCATTCCCGGCGCTATCGCACAAATTGCAGTCGCCACGCTGCTGGGTATGGCACTTTCTGCGGGATTAGGCTGGTCGCTAATGACCGGCATCGTGTTTGGCCTGTGTCTCTCTACCGCCAGTACCGTAGTACTGCTGCGCGCGCTTGAGGAGAGGCAACTGGTCGACAGCCAGCGAGGGCAAATTGCCATTGGCTGGCTGATTGTCGAAGATTTGGTGATGGTGCTGACGCTGGTCATGCTGCCTGCGATTGCCAGTATGACCGAGCAAGGCGACGTGGGCTTCGCTACGCTGGCGCTCGACTTAAGTATGACCATCGGCAAAGTTATCGCCTTTATCGCCGTAATGCTGCTGGTAGGCCGCCGTCTGGTGCCGTGGATTTTAGCCCGCAGTGCTGCCACTGGCTCTCGCGAACTGTTCACCCTGTCGGTGCTGGCACTGGCGCTGGGCATTGCTTTTGGCGCGGTTGAGCTGTTCGACGTCTCCTTCGCCCTCGGCGCATTTTTCGCCGGTATGGTGCTTAACGAATCTGAACTCAGCCATCGCGCTGCGCACGATACGCTGCCGCTGCGCGATGCCTTCGCGGTGCTGTTCTTTGTCTCCGTCGGGATGTTGTTCGACCCGATGGTGCTTATCGAGCAGCCGCTGGCGGTGCTAGGCACGCTGACGATTATCATCTTTGGTAAGTCGGTCGCCGCGTTTGCGCTGGTGCGCCTGTTCGGGCATTCGCATCGCACCGCGTTGACTATCGCCGCGAGCCTGGCGCAGATCGGTGAATTCGCCTTTATTCTTGCCGGCCTCGGTCTGGCGCTGGGGCTGCTGCCACAGGCCGGACAGAATCTGGTGCTGGCGGGTGCGATCCTGTCGATTATGCTCAATCCGGTGCTGTTTGCGGTGCTGGAAAAATACCTCGATAAAACCGAAACCCTCGACGAGCAGACCCTCGAAGAAGCGATTGAGGACGAAAAACAGATCCCGGTGGATATCTGTAATCATGCGCTGCTGGTTGGCTTTGGCCGCGTTGGCAGCCTGCTGGGCGAGAAGCTGATGGCCCAGGGCATTCCACTGGTGGTGATTGAAACATCACGCACCCGGGTCGATGAGCTGCGCGAGCGCGGCATTCGGGCGGTGCTCGGCAATGCGGCGAGTGAAGAGATTATGAATCTGGCGCATCTGGACTGCGCACGCTGGCTGCTGCTGACGATTCCGAATGGCTACGAGGCGGGTGAGATTGTTGCGTCGGCCAGAGAGAAATGCCCGACCATTGAAATTATTGCCCGCGCACATTACGACGATGAAGTGGATTACATCACCGAGCGTGGCGCGAATAAGGTCGTAATGGGCGAGCGTGAGATTGCCAATACGATGTTGACGCTGCTGGAGAAACCGGCAGTGGATGAAGCGGTAACGGGATAAAACCCCGTAAACACGGTCTGTCCACCGGCTGTCTAACGTAAATGCCCGACGGCGCGTTGCTTGTCGGGCCTACACGACCCACATTGCTTACCGATCCCAGTAAGACTCTTCCAGGCTGTCTTCCCGCTCCGGCAAACCGCGCGTCAGGCGTGGGGAATGCTGGTTCAGCACCTGATAGCTCACACGGTTAGCGTATTTACACACCTGCGCCAGCGAGGAATAGGTCAGCCACGTGAACGCGTGTTTGCTGGAGTTCGGTACGTTGCTGCGGTGGAAATTATTCGCCGTGATGTCATGCAGCAGCGCCGCCAGCGCGCCGTCGCCAGCGCCGTTGGTGTTCATGATTTTCTCCGGGCCGCCCATGTACGGGGCGATGTGGGAGTAAATACGCAGCGGCTGCTGACAATCTTTGTGACGCATCGCGCGGCTGAATTCATACTGGTTAAATTCGGCAATCGCCCCCGGCAGCAGCGGATGCTGCGTCAGACGCTTTTTCTCTTCTTCGGTGAAGCCCGCCATGTACAGCCCAACCGGGCCTGCGGTACAGAGCACTAAATCCACCCAATCCAGCGCTTTGTCAGACGCCAGCAGCGGGTCGGCAATGCCGGTCAACGCTTCGGCTTCTTCTTCGTTCATCGCCAGAATCGAGACGTTTTCTTTGAGGAAAGACTGCCACCAGGCCGGATCGTCGGCAATGACATATTTGGTTCCCAGCGTCAGCACCACCGGCACGTCATGCTTTTTGGCGTACTCCACCGCTTTCATGGTCGCGTCACGCATCGGTTCGCCGGGCTTGCAGCGCACCAGATATGACGTCAGCACCAGCGCCGACGCGCCCGCAATCACCTCTTCAGGAATGCTCTCTGCGTGCAGTTGGTTCATGTGGCCGGGGCTAATCGCAAAGGTACGCTCGCCGCTGTCGCTGATAAGCGTGAAGCAGCGGCCGATTGGGCCATCTACGCCCTGCAAGTAGTTGAGATCCGTGCGGCTGGAGGTGTTGCAGAGATAGCGATAGGCGTAGCCGCCGATTTCGATGTTGCTGCACATCACGCCGAGCAGTATCGAACGGTCGTCGGCCAGCACCGAGTAGTTGTGCATGGTGTTACCGATGGTGCCACCGGCAAACTGATGAGTAATCAAGTCCTTACTCACCAGCTCCTGATAAAGCGCTTCCGCCACATCGTCTTCAATCACCAGCGAATGACCGCTGCTCAGGCCGTAACGGGCGACAAACCCGTCATCCACTTTTGCTTCGATATCCACCAGCGTCTGATCGATACCGACCACCCATGAAGCACTGTTTTCAGTTTCAGGCTGGATCTGCTGCAACAGCGGATCGCGGGCGTTTACGGGGAAGTAATGTTTGGATTTGCGTTTACCGGGAAATTTCATGGGATGCAGTCAGGTGGCTGTGAATAAGCGGAGAATACTAGCATATTCTCCGCCCGTTCGCTCTCTGACTGCGGGCCTAGCGGTAGGGTGCGGTCAGATTGACCATCATCTCAATGTGTTCAGCCGAAGCATTTAGCGCAGGGATATATTCATACTTTTTGCCCCCGGCTTCCAGGAAGAACGCTTTGTTCTGCACTGCGATTTCTTCCAGGGTTTCCAGACAATCTGCCGAAAAGCCCGGACACATCACCTGCACATGCTGCACACCTTTCTCACCGAGCATTTTCAGCGTGGCGTCAGTATACGGCGTCAGCCACGGTTCACGGCCAAAACGCGACTGGTAGGTCATCATCACTTTGTCAGGTGAAATGTCGAGGGCCGAAGCCAGCTCGCGGGTGGTATCGCGGCAGCGCTGCGGATAGTCATCGCCTTCGTCAGCGTAGCGCTGCGGAATACCGTGATAGGAGAGCAGCAGTACGTCCGGTTCGCCGTGTTCGGCAAACGAGGCTTTTGCGCTGCTGACCAGCGCCTGGATGTAGTCGTCATCGTCGGCGTAATCGCGAATAAACGAGACGCCGGGAATGTGACGTTTGGTGGCTAAAATGCGGGCCAGTTCATCCCACACCGCCGCGACGGTCGAACAGGAATACTGCGGGTACAGCGGCAGGACGACTATGTGATCGACGTTATGGGTCAACAGCTCTTCCACCGCACTTGCCAGCGACGGCGAGCCGTAGCTCATGCCGAGCACCACCGGTGTGTCCGGTAAACGCTTAGCCAGCGCCTGCTGCTGCTGACGGCTGTACACCATCAACGGCGAGCCTTCGTCCATCCACACGGACTGATAGAGTTTCGCCACACGCGGTGAGCGCAGTGGCAGAATGACGCCGCGCAGAATCGGCCACCACAGGGCGCGCGGAGTATCGACGACGCGTGAGTCGCTGAGGAACTGGCGCAGATAGCGTTTAACCGCTTGCGGGGTGGGTGCATCGGGCGTGCCGAGGTTAGCTAACAGAATGCCGGTTTTCGTCTGACGCATTGCCGCCTCTGAGTCGTTAAATGGCTGATAATTGTAGCCGAAACGGCACAGAGAAGTATCTATTGGTGTGAGAGGTAGATAAGAAACTTTCTCACCCGGAGGCCCGGGCGAGAAACTCAGCGAGATTAGCCGAGGATTTTAGCCAGTTCAGCGCGAACGTCAGCCACGGCTTGGGTGCCGTCAACTTTGGCATACTTAGTGTTGCCAGCCTGCGCTTCTTTGGAGTAGTAGCCGATCAGCGGCGCAGTCATCTGATGGTATTCCACCAGGCGCTTACGCACGGTTTCTTCCTGATCGTCTTTACGGGTGGTCAGCTCTTCGCCGGTCACATCATCTTTCCCTTCCACTTTCGGTGGATTGAATTTGATGTGGTAAACGCGACCAGAAGCGGCGTGTACGCGACGACCGATAATGCGGTCAACGATCAGCTCGTCCGGTACCGCGAACTCGAGCACATAATCCACGTTGATGCCCGCTTCTTTCATGGCATCAGCCTGCGGAATGGTGCGTGGGAAACCATCGAGCAGGAAACCATTACGGCAGTCTTCTTGCGCAATGCGCTCTTTCACCAGGGCGATAACCAGTTCATCAGTCACCAGCTTGCCAGCGTCCATGATGTCTTTCGCCTGTTTGCCGAGCTCAGAACCTGACTTTACTGCGGCACGCAGCATGTCACCCGTGGAGATTTGCGGAATACCGTACTTCTCCATGATGAACTGCGCCTGAGTTCCTTTACCCGCGCCCGGAGCGCCAAGCAGAATAATACGCATTGCGTAATTCCCCATTCGTTTCGATTTTGTGGATAGATTTCTGAGGGGTGACCTTACCATTAAAGCAGTCTTCATCTCAAGAAAGCCAGCTGAGATCCCTCAGTTAACACCAGGTCCGCCAGCGATTGCCATGATAATCGGCAATCGACTTAAAGGTTACGGTTCCCCCCGACAGCGTCATTAATAAACGCCAGTTACCCCGTCCGTTAGCACCCAACCCTGAAAGATCACAAATGCGATAACCCTCTATTATTTTTCCCGGTATTCGTCCATTTTCCGCATCCTGACGTATTTCACTAATTTTATTCAGTGTGGATTTATAGACGCCATCGTTCCCAAACGTCTGAAGTAATGCCAGCTGCCCTCTAAAATAGGGATCGTCAATCACCGTATAGCGGGTTGCCGATTTACCTTCGCGGGCAACCGCAGGGGGGTGGTCGGCGCTGGTGGCTTGCCCTTTTTTCCGACGTTGAGTGATGATCGAACGGGAAGCTACCTCAGTGGGAAAAGAAACAGGCTGAGTATCAGGGATTACCGGAAGTGGGTGAGGGTTTGAAGGGTAAAGAATGACATATTCTGCACAACCACTTCGCAATGCGTTCTTCAGCCCAATCATATCCACTACTACCCCATTCGTGGGTATGGGGCATGAAACAAAGACAAATACATTGCTATTTTCAATAGGTTGAATGAATTGCGTTATATTGCCAAAGGGTTTTTTCTGTGCTATTGCCTCAATGCGTCCCCGCATTTCTCTAAACTCAGGATGATTTCTAAAAAATTTAGCAATGAAGTCGTCACGGCCTACGACTCTTAACGTTCGTGAGATCCGGAGAAAATCATCATTATTCATAAAACTATTCACCGCAACGTACGATGTCCGAAATGATTTGACGGCACCATTACTCAGATCCAGCTTAACTATCCAGCAGTGATGGCAGCAATAGCGCCACTTATTGGGGATCCACAGATAATTATTCCAGGTTGTTTTTATGACCTTAAGTTTTTTTAGTTGTGTCTGAGCCGATTTCACCAGGCTATTCCTGGACAACGTCGCACCTCCGGTAATGGTCACAAAGATACGCTTTATGTCGATATTTTGTAATAGTGAAATAAAACTCTCTAACTCAGAGCATTGCCCCCCCTTCCCCTGAACGGACTCTTTTATATAAAAAATACCCCCTCGCTTTGATATTTGGTCATAAATACTAATAATAACATCATCTTCTGTACCATCGCTAATGCAATACAGGGCCTCTTCTGATGAGTAATCAAATGTCCCTCGCAGACCTCCGGGTACAATCAGCGTATTTTCCGGTTGAAACCCTCGCTTTCCCCCCTGAATCGAAGACAGGCCGGAGTAAACATTGTTAAAATATCCATGACACCTGACGACAGGTGACGGTAATTGATTGGTTACGGGCATACAAAATCCTTATGAATAATAGAATCAATGGGAAAATGAAAATACCGCAAGAAAATACCGTAAAAGGAGATTAAAAACTATATTCAGGTTCACAACATATAGACAAGGGAATGATCGCGAGAAATAAAAAAAACCCCGAAATAATTTTCCGGGGCTTTTCATTATTCTTGTAATTAATTAGTCAGCAAGGTATTCATTCGTTTGATAAACAGGTTTGGATCTTCCAGCGTGCCGCGCTCGGCAAACAGCGCCTGATCCAGCAGCAGTTCAACCCATTCGCCAAACTGCGCGTCGTCCTGAGTCTCGGCGGCGCGTTTCACCAGCGCGTGATCCGGGTTCAGTTCAAACAGGTACTTCACTTCCGGCACGCTCTGGCCCGCCGCCGCGAACAATTTCGCCATCTGAGTGCTCATTTCATCGGCTTCAGTGGTGACAATCGCCGGAGTATCGGTCAGGCGATGCGTCAAACGCACCTCTTTCACACGCTCGCCCAGCAGGTTTTTCACGCGCTCAACAAATGGCTCCAGCGCTTTTTCGGCTTCCTTGGTGCTGTCATCCACGTCGTCTGTCAGCTTATCCAGCGACTCGTCGGCTTTGGCCACCGACTGGAACGCTTTGCCGTCAAACTCGGTCAGGTAACTCATCATCCATTCGTCGATGCGATCGGACAACAGCAGCACTTCGATGCCTTTCTTACGCAGCAGTTCCAGATGCGGGCTGCTCTTCGCCGCGGCGTAGCTGTCAGCGGTGATGTAATAAATCTTCTCCTGCCCTTCTTTCATGCGGGAGACGTACTCTTCCAGCGACACGGTCTGCTCGGAAGAATCAGTATGGGTGGACGCGAAGCGCAGCAGTTTGGCGATGGTCTGCTGGTTGGCGTTATCTTCCGCCGGGCCTTCTTTCAGCACTAAGCCGAACTGTTTCCAGAAGGTCTGGTATTTTTCCGCGTCATCTTTCGCCAGTTTTTCCAGCATCTGCAGCGCGCGTTTGCTCAGGGCAGCACGCAGATTGCGGGTAACGGTGCTGTCTTGCAGAATTTCACGGGACACGTTCAGGGGCAGATCGTTGGAGTCGATCAGACCACGGATAAAGCGCAGGTAGTTCGGCATGAACTGCTCGGCTTCGTCCATGATGAACACGCGCTGTACGTACAGTTTCAGGCCATGCTTGTGGTCACGGTTCCACATATCCCACGGGGCCTGCGCCGGAATGTACAGCAGGCTGGTGTATTCCTGTTTACCTTCCACGCGGTTGTGGCTCCAGGCCAGCGGGTCGGTAAAGTCGTGGGCGATGTGCTTGTAGAATTCGTTGTATTCGTCGTCTTTAATTTCAGACTTGTTGCGCGTCCACAGCGCCTGGGCTTTGTTGATTTTTTCCCATGACACGACGGTTTCGCCGTCAACCTCTTCCGTTTTCTCAATCTCAACCGGGAGTGCGATGTGATCGGAGTATTTACTGATAATCGAACGAACGCGCCAGTCGTTGAGGAAATCGTCTTCGCCTTCACGCAGATGCAGCGTGATTTCGGTACCGCGATCGGCCTTGGTGATGTCGGCCACGGTGTATTCACCTTCGCCTTCGGATTCCCAGAACACGCCGTTCTCAGCGCTGTCGCCTGCCGCACGAGTGCGCACAGTGACTTTATCCGCCACGATGAACGCCGAGTAGAAGCCGACGCCAAACTGACCGATCAGCTGGCTGTCTTTCGCCTGGTCGGAGCCCATGGATTGCAAGAAGGCTTTGGTGCCGGATTTGGCGATGGTACCGAGGTGATCAACCACGTCGTCGCGGTTCATACCAATACCGTTATCGGCGATGGTCAGGGTGCGCTTTTCCTGATCGAACGAAACGCGCACGCGCAGTTCGCCGTCACCTTCATACAGGGAGGCGTCAGACAGCGCGCGGAAACGCAGCTTATCCGCCGCATCGGAGGCGTTGGAAATCAGCTCACGCAGGAAAATTTCTTTATTGGAGTAGAGCGAGTGGATCATCAGGTGCAGAAGCTGTTTCACCTCTGACTGGAAACCGCGAGTTTCTTGTCCTTTCATCGGAAAATTCCTCAATGCCAATTAAATAGAATAAAAAAGCGTTGAAGGGGAGATGGGGCTCAGAGAGGAACTTTTCAAGCGGGAGAACACGATTGTCCTCCCGATTGGTTAAAAACGAATCTTGTGGCGACCGGCAAGGGAGTGCGACAGCGTGGTGCCATCGACCATTTCCAGTTCACCGCCGACCGGCACGCCGTGCGCGATGCGGCTAGCTTCTACGCCATATTGCCCGCAGAGTTCAGCGATATAGTTGGCGGTCGCCTCCCCTTCCACCGTCGGGTTGGTGGCAAGGATCACTTCTTTCATCTGTTCGCTGCTCAAACGCTCTTCGAGCCTGTCGAGGCCGATGTCGTCCGGGCCGATACCGTCGAGCGGTGACAAATGGCCCATCAGCACGAAGTAACGCCCGGAAAACTGCCCGGTTTGTTCGATGGCGTAGATGTCCGCTGGACTCTCGACCACGCAAAGCTGGCCGTTTTCCTGACGACGTGGGTTCGAGCAAATGTTACACACGTCCTGCTCGGTGAAGGTCCGGCAATCAGCACAGTGGCCAATTTCAGACATTGCCCGAGTCAGCGCCTGCGCCAGGCGCATTCCACCGCTACGATCGCGTTGTAACAAGGTAAACGCCATGCGTTGGGCAGACTTCGGACCCACGCCTGGCAGGCAGCGGAGGGATTCCATAAGGGCGGTAAGTAAAGGACTGGTTTGCATTGCTCAGACTTCTAAAAAAAGAGTGGGCCATAGCCTAACATTAGCCCCAGCGACGGGTATAGAAAAAGATACGCCTCTGCGCGATCGCTCGCGCAGAGGCGATGACTCAGGCGCGCTGCGAATCCAGTGTTTCCTGATTCGTCACCACGTCCTGTGCCTTCTGGTAGCTTTCCATTAGCAGCGGATATTCGGTGAACACACCCGACCACAGGTTGGCCCATTCCATCGCATCATCACGGTTCCAGGTGTGCTGAATTTCCGCTGTTACTGCCGCCATATCCAGCGGAACCACGCCCGCCTGCATCACTCGCGCCAAGCTGATTTCCTGGGCCATTTTGGAATAGGTCCCGGACGCATCAATCACCGCGAAGACTTTAAAGCCGTCTGCCACCGCGCTGATAGCCGGGAAAGCCATGCATACGCTGGTGACGGTCCCGGCGATAATCAGGGTGCTGCGACCGGTCGCTTTCACCGCCGCCACAAACTCCGGGTTATCCCAGGCGTTGATTTCACCTTTACGCGGCACGTACTGCGCATGCGGCGCGTACTTATGGATCTCTGGGATCAGCGGTCCGTTCGGGCCTTGCGGCACGGACGCAGTAGTGATGACCGGGATTTTCGCCAGGGTCGCCATTTTGGCGAGCACCGTGGCGTGGGTGCGCAGCGTGGTCATCGGCATGTCGTGGACCAACTGGAACAGGCCGCTCTGGTGGTCGATCAGCAGCAGCACCGCGTCGTTCGGGTCGATCATTGGCTTTTGGCCGTTAAAATTTGCTGGGGTCATGATTGTGTTCTCCATCTGATTGAAAATGAACGGCTACCGGGCCGGTAGCCGTTAACGTTTACTCGGCCTGCTGGCCGAATCGTCCTTGGTTGAAATCGTCGATAGCCTGGTTGATTTCTTCACGGGTATTCATCACGAACGGCCCATAGCCCACTACCGGCTCATTCAGCGGTTCGCCGCTAAGCAGCAGCACCGTGGCGTCGTTGTTGGATTCAAGCGTTACGCTTTCGCCTTTCGCATCCAGTACGACCAGCTGCGCTTCCCGCGCAATTTCCTGGCCATTCACCTGCACCGTGCCTTTCAGCACCACCAGCGCGGTATTCCAGCCATCCGGCAGAGTCAGCGTGGTCGTGCTATGGGCGTTGAGGCGCAAATCAAGAATGCGCATTGGCGAGAATGTTTTCGCCGGGCCTTTATGGCCGTCCAGTTCACCGGCAATCACGCGCGCCAGACCGGCATTATCCGGCAACGCCACCTGTGGAATATCACCGTCGGTTATCGACTGATACGCCGCTGGCGTGGATTTATCCTTCGCAGGCAGGTTCACCCACAGCTGGACCATTTCCAGCGTACCGCCCTTCTCACTGAAAGCCGGAGAGTGAAACTCTTCATGCAAAATGCCGCTCCCGGCGGTCATCCATTGCACGTCGCCTGGGCCAATCACCCCACCGCTACCGGTGGAGTCGCGGTGCGCCACTTCGCCTTTGTAGACAATAGTGACCGTTTCAAAACCGCGGTGCGGATGCACATCTACGCCACGCTGGCCTTTGTTACTCGGTTTAAAATCTGCCGGGCCCGCGTAATCCATCAACAGGAACGGGCTAAGCTGTTTGGCAAATTTTGCGTAAGAGAACAGGGAACGCACCGGGAACCCATCGCCCACCCAGTGGGACTGCGGGGCTGAGTACACGCCTAAAATTGATTTCATCGTTAGCTCCATTGCGGTTGTTGCGATGGGATAAAGCTTACTCACAAGACAGTGACTGCGGTAGACTGAAAAAATGAACTCAGTGTTCCATATTCAGGACAATGAAGATGCAGGATCTCAACGATCTGTGGTATTTCGTGCAAGTCGTGGATAACGGCGGATTTTCCCCGGCCAGTCGCGTGATTGGCATTCCAAAATCACGCCTGAGTCGCCGGATTGCGCTGCTGGAAGAGCGGCTGGAAACGCGGCTTATCCAGCGCTCGACGCGCAGTTTTACGGTGACCGAAGCCGGGCAGATTTTCTATCGCCACTGCAAAGCGATGATGATTGAGGCCGAAGCGGCGCAGGAGGCGATTGATTCGCTGCGTGCCGAGCCACGCGGCGTCATTCGCCTGGCCTGCCCGATTACGTTATTGCATGTGCACATCGGCGAGATGCTCGCGCAGTTTATGGCGCGTTATCCCCACGTCACGGTGCAGTTGGAAGAAACCAACCGTCAGGTGGATGTGCTGAATGAAAACGTTGATATCGCCATTCGCGTGCGTCCGCTTCCGCTGGAAGACAGCGATCTGGTGATGCGCAAGCTGGCCGACAGAAGTATGTGTCTGGTCGCGAGCCCGACGCTGGTTGCTCAGTATGGTGCCCCGGCATCGCCCGCCGATCTCCAGCCCTGGCCGAGCCTCGCCTTAAGCAAGCCGCAACAGGTTTATCGCTGGTGTTTGTACGGGCCGGATAACCAGGACGTCACCTTGCACCACACGCCACGGTTTATCACTACCGATATGATTGCGCTACGCAGTGCAGCGCTGGCCGGAGTCGGCATTGTGCAGTTGCCACGGTTGATGCTGAAAGAGCAGATTGCGGCAGGAATGCTGGTGCCTCTGTTGCCAGAGTGGCGAACGCGACGCGAAATTATTCACGCGGTCTTTCCTTCACGACGAGGACAGCTTCCGGCGGTGCGGGCGTTAATTGATTTTCTGGCTGAGTGTTACGCGGGGTTTGACGAGGAATAGCTAAAAAAGAACACCCTCTCCGGGGAGAGGGTGTGGATGACATTAGAACGGCATTTTAAAGCCTGGTGGCAGCTGCATTCCTGAGGAAACACCGGCCATTTTCTCTTTCTGGGTTTCTTCGATGCGGCGTGCTGCGTCGTTGAACGCGGCAGCGACCAAATCTTCCAGCATGTCTTTGTCATCTTCGAGCAGACTTGGGTCGATCTCAACGCGACGGCAGTTGTGCGCGCCGTTGATGGTGACCTTTACCAGGCCCGCACCAGACTCACCGGTCACTTCCAGTTGAGCAATTTCTTCCTGCGCTTTCTGCATTTTTTCTTGCATCTGCTGGGCCTGTTTCATCAGGTTACCCAGACCGCCTTTTCCACCAAACATAGGCTTATCTCTCAGTCAGTCATGTTAAAGGTAAAACCGTAAGCCGGGCTTACAGTCAAATGGGTCGAATACTGTCTTCATCCAGATCCGCATCGAAGAAACGACGCAGGGTCTGAATGTTGTTATCGGCAACGATCGCCTCGCGTGCCTGCGCGAGCTTTTCTTCATAAATGGCCTGACGCCACTCAAGCGGCGTACGCACCGCGGGATTATCATCTTCAACGATGGTCAGTTCAACCGGCGCGCCGGTTAATTCGCTCATCGCTTCGGTCAGAACCTTGAGCGCCCCGCCGTTATTCAGATGACGCTGTGACGGACGCAGGTGCAGGCAGACACTGTTCCCGCTCTGCTCTTTCCACGCATTCAGCGCGACCTGTTCTACCAGTTTAGGCAATTTAAGCTGACTTACTTCTGCCGCCCAGCCGTCGCGCTCCACCGCTTCGACCGCAAGTTTCGCGGCGAGCTCTGGCGTTTTCTCATGCTCCAGCGCTTTCTTCAGCGCCTTCGGCGTGGCGACCTCTTCCTTCACCACTTCGGTAATGGTGGTCGCTTTCCAGCGGTATGCTTCTTTTTTCTGCGGACGCTGTTCTTCCAGCGCCGTCGAAGATGGGCGCGTCTGTACGCGTTCCGTGACCGAGGCCAGTCTCTCCAACGCAGCATTGTTCACCGGCCGCGCGCGGGATGCGGCTGCCGGTTCACTCTTTTTTGCTTTGGGTGCTCCCTGAGCGCGTTGCAATTGGCTGCGGGCCGCCAGCACCTGGCTGGTAGAATCCGGTAGCGTTTCGCTTTGATACGCAGGCGCGGCTGGCGCTTGCTGGGCCGCGACCTGCGTCGGGTGCATCACCGCCGTCGGCGCGACGGGAGCAAACGACTGCGGCTGGACTTCCGGTTCTGGCAACGGCTGGCGCGGATGGAACGCCAACGCACGCAGCAGGGTCATTTCGATACCCATCCGGCGGTCCGGCGCATACGGCAGCTCTTTGCGGCCCATCAGCAGCGTCTGGTAATACAGTTGAATATCGGCGGGCGGCACGGTTCGCGCCAGCTCGCGCATCCGGTGCTCTACCGGCGCCATGTCGCTGCCGAGGGCCGACGGCGACAGCTGCACCATCGCAATGCGGTGCAGCAGGCTTTGCATTTCGACCAACAGCGCTTCCCATTCGATACCGCGAGACGCGGCCTCGTGGATAAGCGCCATTACCTGCTCGCCGTTGGCACCGACCAGCGCTTCAATCAGTGACAGCGCCTGATCGTCGTCGAGCGTGCCAAGCATGGTGCTTACGCTGGCGGCGGTCAGCTGTCCGTCACCGCTGGCAATTGCCTGATCGGTGAGGCTCAGCGCGTCACGCAGGCTGCCATCGGCCGCACGAGCCAACAGCTGCAAAGCGCGCGTTTCGGAAACAATTTTCTCTTCGCCGAGAATATGTTCCAACTGATGACGAATCTGATCGACATCGATCGCCTTCAGATGGAATTGCAGGCAGCGGGAAAGGATAGTCACCGGCAGCTTTTGCGGATCGGTCGTCGCCAGCAGGAATTTTACGTGCGATGGTGGCTCTTCCAGCGTTTTTAACAGCGCATTAAAGCTGTGACGCGAGAGCATGTGCACTTCATCGATCAGATAGACCTTGAAGCGACCACGGGCCGGAGCGTACTGCACGTTGTCGAGCAGGTCACGGGTATCTTCAACTTTGGTGCGCGAGGCGGCATCGATCTCAATCAGATCGACAAAACGGCCCTGCTCTATTTCACGGCAGTTATCACACACACCGCACGGCGTGGCGGTGATGCCGCTTTCGCAGTTCAGTCCTTTCGCCAGCAGGCGGGCAATAGAGGTTTTCCCGACGCCGCGGGTGCCGGAAAACAGATACGCATGGTGGATACGACCGGACGCCAGGCCGTTCGCCAGTGCGGTCAGCACATGTTCCTGGCCGACAACGTCAGCGAAGGTTTGTGGTCGCCATTTTCGGGCTAAGACCTGATAACTCATTGGCAGGCTCTGCAACGCTGGAAGGTGGAATACAGGAGGGTAATGCTAACATAGACAGGCAAAATCAGCGAGGCTGTGTCTTGCCTTGTTAAGACTATGCGGTAATGTCCCCTTTGACCAAATCTGAAATGTCACCCATCGTATTCTGGGGGGATATTTCATGGCAAAAGAGATAATTAGCATGAGTCACAAAGAGCTCGATCGGCTCCAGATTATTCGGGAGTCGGTCAGCCGCCACATCACTCAGGACCAGGCTGCGGAGCGAATAGGTATTTCGGTCCGGCAGGTCAAACGTCTTGTTCAACGATACCGGGTTGAAGGCCCTCAGGGGCTGATTTCACGCCGTCGCGGGAAACGTCCCAATAATGCTTTCTCGCCTGAGTTTCGCTCACTCGTTATCTCGCTTGTCAGGGATAAATACCCGGATTTTGGGCCCACCTTCGCCAGCGAGAAGCTGCGGGAAATTCACGGGCTGGCGCTGTCCGCTGAGACATTGCGTAAGTGGATGGTTGAGGAAGGACTGTGGCGAGAGCGTCGTCGCAAGATTGCCCGTATTTATCAGCGGCGGCAGCGCCGCCCTTGCTATGGGGAGCTGATCCAGATTGATGGCTCTCCGCATGACTGGTTCGAAGCACGGGGGCCACGCTGCACGCTGATCGTCTTTATCGATGATGCGACCAGTGCGTTGATGGCCCTTCGGTTCGCCCCGGCCGAAACCACCCGGGCTTACATGGAAACTCTGCGAGATTATCTCGGCAACCATGGACTCCCTCTCGCCCTGTATTCAGATCGACACAGTATTTTCCGTGTTAATAACCCGGAAAGGGAAGGTGAGCTGACGCAGTTCACCCGCGCCGTGAAAACGCTTGGCATAGCGCCGATTCATGCTAACACCCCGCAAGCTAAAGGTCGGGTTGAACGGGCTAATCAGACGTTGCAGGACAGGCTGGTTAAAGAGCTGCGACTTCGTCATATCAGTGACATCGAAACGGCTAACGCCTGGCTGCCGGAATTCGTGAAAGCTTACAATGACCGCTTTGCATCCCAGCCCCGGGAAGGCGGTAATGCCCATCGGGACATTCATCACACTCCGGAAGAACTGAATTACATTCTCTCCTATCAGGCCCGCCGTGTGTTGTCCAGGAATCTGACGTTCCAGTACAAAACCTGCGCGTATCAGATCCGCTCAGAAGGGCAGGGTTACCGACTCAGGCATGCGCTCGTCACGGTTTGTGAGAATTTTCAGGGAGAGATTACGGTCTTGCACGACAGCCGGGAACTTGGCTGTGAGAAATATGTGGATGGGCCTGAGCCCTTACCTCTTGATGACGAGAAGAGTGTTCATGAGCGGGTTGAGAATGCGCGTTTCGACCTGCGTTCGAAGTTCTATGTTAAACCGGCAGCCGACCATCCGTGGAATACACGCAGAACGCAAAGTATGTCCCCTGTTAAACCACCGAAGTTACCCAGAAAGAAAGTGGATACGGACAAATCAGGATGAATCCAGGACGGATTCATTTACCTGACTTAAAACTTGAAATAATCCCATGATTCTAAATGTCGTAAGACGTCTCATCGTCTGTACTCACTAGAATTTCCTGTTCCGGAAGCTTGAATACATCATCAGATAGCGTTTCAGATTGCGTAGCGTCATCAGTTTCATCAGTGTTTGGGGGCGCATCTTTTTATTACGGATATAGTACAGGGTGAAAAGATGATATTTTTTACTGGACGCGTCTAATTTGGCTTTGTGCTTCCGATAAAAATCCAGATAACCTGCAAACTTTCGTCCTGAGCAGGTAATGCGGACCTCGCCATGATTGACATAAAGCACCTGAGTGATCGCATCAAGCTTAAAAGGATCACCGAAGGTTTCTGCCAGACGGTAAAAGGCATCGTAATCCTGGGCAGCCGTAAGCCGCTCGTCGAACAGAACCTGCTGCATCCTGCTGGTTAAGGTCAGCATCTGATTGCCGATAATATTCCGCTTATCAAACAGGCTCTTTTTATAGGCCGGCTTCGGATATACCTGCAACTCATCAGGATGGTGGTAGCCGGTACTGTCGCAGAGGTAATCATTGGCGTATAAAAAACCGTGCTGTTGAAGTTTATGCTGGCAGGCAAGAAAAGAGGACAAGCGTTTAGGCAGCCATTCATCATCATCATCCAGACCCGTTATCAAGTAACCTCGGGCCATTCGTATCGCCTGATTTCTGACGGCACAGGCCCCGGAATTAAATTCATTGCGGATATAGGTTATACGTGGGTCATTCAGATTGGCGATATACGTCTGGAGTTTCTCAAATGACGATGAGAAATCGTCGATTATAATGAGTTCCCAGTATTCGTAGTCCTGCTTCAACACCGACTGTATGGCCCGGATAGTCAGCGCCTCTCGGTTCCAGGTAGGCATATAGACGGAAATGAGCGGCCGGGATAACAAAGTGTCAGTGTCAGCATTCTCTCGTTCCATCAGTACCCCGGTAAACCTGGTTTCAGGCACGTCACAACCGGAAAAATCTACGCCGGTACAGTCTGCATGACTAAAAATAGCGCCTTCAGTTTTACAGTGACTTAGATTTGCTCCTGTCAGAGAGGCATAAGAGAAATCGGCCCCCCGCAGGTCACTGAACGAAAGATCGCATCCCGATAAATTAATATTGCGCAATTTTAGTCTCCGGAGATCCATAAACCGCAGGTCTACACCTGATATATCCGAGCGATGATGGGGATTTATAAGAATATTTTTATGATATTTAAGCAGTTTCGCCTGAATTGCTTTTTTGCTGTTCATGGATCAACGTTCAGTGAGTACAGATATTAAAACAGGATCGCAGTTAATCACTCTGACCATACTTCCGCAATCTGGTTTAGACATTTTCAGAAATATGCTCAAAAAAACACTGACCTTTAGTTACATTTGCTCATGTTTTCTTGCTGCGAGACTGACTATGAAGGGGCCGAAGCCCATACCTTTCGATGAAGAGGAGAGTGCCCATGAGCGGGTTGAAATTGCGTGTTTCGACCTGCGATCCAAGTTTAATGTAAAACCGGCTGCTGGCCACTCCTGGACCACTCTCATAACGCAGAGCAGAGATCCGGTAAAACCGCCGAAATTATCCAGAAAGAAGGCTGACAGGGACAAATCAGGATGAATCCGGCACTGATTCATTTACCTGAATAGTCATGCAGTGGGGTAAAATGCTGCCTGTGCGTTTCTGGCGGGTTTTCGGGTGGTTTGTTACCCTTTTTACCGGTTATTCGTCAGAAACGCCCTGAGCGCGTTTTGACGGTGCGTGCAATTAGAGCGTTATGGTAAATCTCATTTGTTATGGCCAATGCCTGCTAAGAGCAAAGAACGGTTGTTCATAATATTTGTCCTTATCTGCAAGTAATGGGCTAATCCCAGCCCAATACTTGCTCGCAGTTGCCTTTAAACCCATTGTGATTCAGAGCGGCCCGAGCTATTACAACGGATGTATTTCATTCATGATAATATTTCTTCTGAAGCGATGGTATGTTCCTCAGACATTGAGATGATGCAGCGCAACCCTTCGAGATGTTCTTCATAATTGGCGATGAATTTTTTTAATTCAGCAACATGCCCAATCAGTTCAAGACATTCTGGGTGAGCACCTGCCTTAATCTCCTGATGGGAATAGCTTATTTTCATCCCGGCAAGATAACCTGCGCTTACGTTGTTAATGATAGCCTGAGGTATGCCCTCTGCCCGGGCCTGCCGAAGCAGATAATGGCTCAACGGTGGAGCCGTCAGTTTTTTCACAAATCCCGATGCTTTTACCCGGGTGCCTGATGGAATATATATCCGTAGCGTCGCTAGCGTATGCATCATCACTCACTCACCTCCACCGCGCTGGTTTCACTGCTTTTCTGCTTCCGGGAACCAGCGTGGGTTGCCACCCAGGCCGGGACATCTGCAAGTTTAATGTTCTCCGGCACGAAGCCATGTTTCAGGCAGGCTACGCGCTGGGAACGATAAATGCCGGTATAACCCGATATCAGCCAGGCAACAGCGCATGCCAGAGCAGCATAAATGCCCATCTCAGAGCCAAATAACTCAATCGCCATCAGTGTTGAAGCCACAGGGGTATTCGCAGCTCCGGCAAAGACGGCCACAAAGCCAATCCCCGCCAGAAAACTGACCGGTAAATGCAGCAGGGGAGCCAGCGCGTTACCCAGTGTGGCTCCAATATAGAAGAGCGGTGTGACTTCCCCACCTTTAAAACCTGCCCCCAGAGATGTGACGGTAAATACCAGTTTGCCCAGGAAATCCCATGGCGCCAGAGGCTGATGAAAGGCGTCAATGATAACGGGTATACCCAGACCGATATAACGATCGGCTCCCAGACAAAAGACCGCCACAGCCACTACCAGCCCGCCAATGAACGGTCTCAGCGGCGCATAATGGATAGTTTTCTTCATGAAACTGCCGATGGCATGTGTTGCGCTGGCAAAAGCCCTGGCAGTCAGACCAAAGAGCCCACCGGCGATAATGACAGCAATCAGTGTCCAGGCAGACATATGAGGAATAAGTGAGACGGCGTAATAGGTATGATGTACTCCCCATAACAATCCAGTCTGATCGGCCACAATGGCAGCGAAAATACACGGTATCAGTGCGTTGTAATTCATCCGCCCTACAGCCAGAACCTCAAGCCCAAAAATGGCGCCCGCGAGAGGGGTACCAAATACTGATGAGAAACCGGCGCTGATACCAGCCATCAGGACAATGCGTCGGGTATCCGGCGTCAGGCCAAACAGGCGAGTAAACTGATCGGCAATGGATGCCCCCATCTGTACCGCGGTCCCTTCTCGCCCGACAGAGGCACCAAAGAGGTGCGAAACGACCGTGCCTGTCAAGACCAGGGGGGCCATGCGCAGACTGATAATTTTTTGCGGATCATGAATCTCATCGAGCACGAGGTTGTTTCCGCCCTCTACAGCGCTGCCGTAGCGCAGATAAACCCATCCCACGGCAAATCCTGCAACAGGAAGCAACCAGATAAGCCAGTGGTGGCTGAGCCGGGTCGCAGTAGCCCAGTCAAGGGAAAACAGAAAGAACGCAGAAGCTGTGCCGGTCAGCACGGCAATCAGAAAAGCAAGGCCAAGCCATTGCGCAAGAGAACTGATTGAATTATTGAGCAGGAAGTGATTTGAGCGCATTGAAGCATCCTCAGATGGTTAATCATCCCGGACACGCAACGCTGCATGGCTGATAAAACGATACGCCTGCCTCTTCCCGGTCCGGGAATAAAAGCAGGCATCATTAGCCACATGGCGGTTCAAGGGGGAATGCCATCCCCTGTAGTCTCTATCTTACTACGGGAATCGATTCAGCAAAAGCATAACGTCTTTCCTCTGACTGTTTCACCCTAATAATATGAGGATTATATTTTGGCCTGATTGACCCTCGCAGAGAGCTCCTGATGGCTCTCTTTTCTTTCGCTGTAACGGTCAGCGAGATAGCCAGAGTGCCCTTTCAGGAGTAACGTCATTTTGAACAACTCTTCAGTAACGTCGACAATCCTGTCGTACCAGGCTGACGGTTTCATGCGCCCTTCATCATCGAATTCCTGCCATGCCTTTGGCACTGACGACTGATTGGGGATGGTGAACATCCGCATCCAGCGGCCAAGTATCCGCATCTGATTGACCGTGTTAAACGACTGTGAACCACCACAAACCTGCATCACCGCCAGCGTTTTGCCCTGGGACGGACGAACAGCACCTTCACTCAGGGGTATCCAGTCAATCTGGGCCTTCATCACTGAGCTCATGGCGCCATGCCTTTCCGGAGAACTCCACACCATTCCGTCACACCACCTGACCAGCTCGCGGAGTTCAAGCACTTTGGGGTGACTTTCCGGGGCATCATCGGGTAACGGCAGACCGGATGGGTTAAATATTTTCACCTCAGCGCCCATCTTTGCCAGCAACCGTCCGGCCTCTTCCGCTGCAAAACGGCTGTAGGACCGCTCTCGTACTGAGCCATAAAGGATGAGAATACGCGGCATGGTTTCGTTGTTGCCCATAAGTTTGCTGGCCAGCGCATCATCAAAATAAGCCGGTTCGATTGCCGGTAAGTCGGTCATAAAAAATCTCCATTTAATAAGCTATGCTTTAAAAATTATCACATATGGAATATCATATATATTGTTATTTTTTAACGAGGTTAAGCATGCTACAGCCTGTCCAGCTTTTTAAACTGCTCGCCGACGAAACCCGTTCAACTATCGTGATGCTTCTCAGGGAGTCCGGTGAAATGTGCGTCTGTGACATTTGTGCGGCAACCGCAGAGTCTCAGCCCAAAATATCCCGACATATGGCACTGTTACGCGAAGCAGAACTGGTCATCGACCGTCGCGAAGGAAAATGGGTGCATTACCGACTGTCGCCACACATGCCAGCATGGGCTGCGGGTATTATTGATACAGCCTGGAACTGTGAACGAGAAAACATACGCAACAAGCTCAGTAGCGTGGCATCTGCCTCCTGCTGAAGATGTATATATTCGAATAAACAAATGTGAATGGAGTTTCTGATGTTACTGGCTGGTGCTATCTTTTTATTCACGCTCGTCCTGGTTATCTGGCAACCCAGAGGGCTGGGGATTGGCTGGAGTGCCTCACTGGGCGCAATTCTGGCATTGCTGACTGGCGTCGTTCATCTGGGGGATATTCCGGTGGTCTGGCAGATAGTGTGGAATGCGACCGCCACCTTTATTGCCGTGATCATCATCAGTCTTCTGCTCGACGAATCCGGCTTCTTTGAATGGGCCGCGCTGCACGTTGCCCGTTGGGGGAATGGCCGGGGGCGGCTGCTCTTCACCTGGATCGTCCTGCTTGGGGCGATGGTTGCGGCACTGTTTGCCAACGACGGTGCGGCACTGATCCTGACACCTATCGTTATCGCGATGCTGCTGGCGCTGGGATTCAGCCGGGGGGCAACCTTAGCGTTTATCATGGCCGCAGGGTTTATCGCTGACACGGCAAGCCTGCCGCTGATTGTCTCAAACCTGGTAAACATCGTCTCGGCGGATTTCTTTAAGCTTGGTTTCTCCGAATATGCCGCCGTGATGGTCCCGGTTAACCTTGCCGCGATTGCGGCTACGCTGGTGATGCTGCATCTGTTTTTCCGTAAAGACATTCCCGCCGTTTACGACGTTTCTCTGTTGAAAGAACCGAAAGACGCTATACGTGATGTGAATACCTTTAAAACCGGCTGGCTGGTTCTGGTGTTGCTTCTGGTGGGATTCTTCGGACTGGAGCCGCTGGGCGTACCGGTCAGTCTGGTCGCAGCCGCTGGTGCATTGCTTCTGTTTGCTGTTGCGAAAAAAGGGCATGCCATTAACACCGGTAAGGTGCTGCGTGGTGCGCCCTGGCAAATCGTTATCTTCTCGCTGGGGATGTACCTGGTGGTCTACGGCTTACGAAATGCCGGTCTGACCCACTATCTTTCATCCGTGCTGAATCAGCTGGCAGAGCAGGGATTATGGGCGGCAACGCTGGGTACGGGCTTCCTGACGGCCTTCCTGTCATCGGTGATGAACAATATGCCGACCGTGCTGGTCGGGGCGCTGTCGATTGATGGCAGCACAGCGACCGGTGTTATCAAAGAAGCGATGATTTACGCCAACGTCATCGGCAGCGACCTGGGGCCAAAAATTACCCCTATCGGCAGTCTGGCAACGTTACTGTGGCTGCACGTTCTGTCGCAGAAAAACATCAAAATTACCTGGGGATATTACTTCCGGGTGGGCATTGTCATGACAATCCCCGTGCTGTTTGTCACGCTGGCAGCACTGGCGCTTCGTCTGTCTTTCACTATGTAATGAGATACTGATATGAGCAACATTACCATTTATCACAACCCGGCCTGCGGCACGTCACGCAATACCCTTGAAATGATCCGCAACAGCGGTACAGAGCCGACCGTTATTCATTATCTTGAGACCCCACCATCACGAGATGAACTGGTAAAACTCATTGCGGATATGGGGATCACGGTGCGAGCGCTGCTGCGTAAGAATGTCGAACCTTTTGAAGCGCTAGGGCTGGCGGAAGACCGCTTTACTGACGAGCAGTTAATCGATTTTATGTTGCAGCACCCAGTTCTGATCAATCGCCCCATCGTGGTGACGCCGCTGGGTACCCGGCTATGCCGCCCTTCTGAAGTCGTGCTGGATATTCTTCCCGATGCACAGAAAAGCGCGTTCACGAAAGAGGACGGTGAGAAGGTGGTTGATGAAAAAGGTAACCGGCTGAACTAAACGTGTTCCGGTGACGAAGGGCGAGAGAACTCGCCCTTTTTTATTTAATAAAATCAGTGCTAACGGAGGATCAGAAGCGGTTGCTGCGTCTTTTGAAACATTTCAGAGGTATAGCTAACTAACTCAAGGGTCATTGACTTACACATTCTGCTTTAGAGGTATCTACTTTTGGCTCGAAGTGGCCTGGTATCACCATCCTGACGACTGGCGTTCATGACGTCCTGTGCGGCTTGCTATATGTATACAGCAGTGCAATACTTGTAATGACATTTGTATTTACAAGAGGTGTGAGACATGGGTAGCATTAACCTACGTATCGACGATGAACTTAAAGCTCGTTCTTACGCTGCACTGGAAAAAATGGGGGTAACGCCCTCGGAAGCGCTTCGCCTGATGCTTGAATATATCGCTGACAATGAACGTTTGCCGTTCAAACAGACACTCCTGAGTGATGAAGATGCCGAACTTGTGGAGATAGTGAAAGAGCGCCTTCGTAATCCTAGGCCTGTTCGCGTGACTCTGGACGATCTCTGATGGCGTATTTTCTGGACTTTGACGAACGTGCATTAAAGGAATGGCATAAACTTGGCGCGACTGTCAGAGAACAACTGAAAAAGAAGCTGGCAGAGGTGCTCAAATCTCCACGCATTGAAGCTAACAAGCTACGTGGGATGCCTGATTGCTACAAGATAAAACTCAGGTCCTCTGGTTATCGACTGGTATATCAGGTCATCGATGAAAAGGTTGTCGTCTTTGTTGTATCTGTCGGGAAAAGAGAGCGCTCGGATGTTTATACCGAAGCGGTCAAACGGATCCTTTGAACTTCGACAGGACATCTCTGTCTCGCAGTGAAGGTGCCACTTCTGCTTTGCGTTGACAGCTGTGTCTTGCCTTCACTTATCAGTCGTTATCGTTGCAGCCAGTTTGGTCACGGCCAGCGCGCAAAAACCGGAGCGTACACAGAGTACGTGAGGATTTTGAGCACTGCCCGGGGCCAAAATGGCAAATAAGATAGACTGATCAATGACCCGGGAAAGGGACCAGGCTGTAGCAGTTGATACCCTGGTTTTCCAGGCGCTGTTCGCCGCCCAGATCGAACAGATTGATGATGAACGCAGCGTCGGTGACTTCGCCACCCAGACGGCGGATCAGCTTCACGGTCGCTTCGATGGTCCCGCCGGTTGCCAGCAAATCGTCCACCACCAGCACTTTGTCGCCAGGCTGGATAGCATCGATGTGGATCTCCAGCTGATCGGTGCCGTATTCCAGCTCGTAGCTTTCAGCGATAGTTTCACGCGGCAGTTTGCCTGGCTTACGTACCGGTACAAAACCTACGCCCATCGCCAGCGCGACCGGAGCACCAAACAGGAAGCCACGCGCCTCGGTACCCACCACTTTGGTGATACCCATGCTTTTAAAACGCTCGGTCAGCAGTTCAATGCTGAGCGCATAGGCTTTCGGGTCTTCCAGCAAACTGGTGACATCGCGGAAAAGAATGCCAGGTTTCGGATAGTCCTGGATGCTTTTGATGCTGTTTTTCAGAAATTCAAGCTGCTGTGCTGTTGCGGTCATAGGTGTATGCCTGATTAAAACGGTGTTACTCACAAGGCGCCTTTTCTGCGGTATCAAGTTACACTTGATTAACTTTTAACCCACTGGGCCCGTGCTCGAAAACGCCAGAATGTACTGGCAGTCAAACAGAAATGCAATAACCATTACCAGCATTATTATTTTTGTTGTTTTGCATCAACCACTGGAATACGCCACAGGAAAATCAGCAGGCAGGCGAGGATCCCCAGTAGCAAAAATCGCACCCATAACATCTTCACCAGCCACAGCGAAAATGCGAAGGTCACAAGCGTGACCACAATGGCGCGCGATTTCGCCCCTGGCGGCATCGCTTTATGCTGCTGCCAGTGACGTAAATAGCCGCCAAACCACGAGCGATACAGCAGCCAGTCGTGAAAGCGCGGTGAAGATTGCGCAAAGCACCAGGCCGCCAGCAAGATGAAAGGCGTAGTCGGCAGGAGCGGTAAAAACACGCCCAGAGTGCCAAGGACTACCGCCAGCCAGCCAATGATGTTTAGAATGGTCCGTTTCATAACGGCAAATGTAGCACAGGCCACCGTCCTTTCGAGGGAGAAAACATGAAAACTGACCTGTTACTGCAATCGCTGGATGCGCAACTGTCGCGGCTCGAAACCGAGGTCGCCCCGATGGCGTTTCATGCCACCCTTGGCGCCCGCTTCGACCGGCAGCTTTTCCGCACCCGCAGTTCATTCTTACAGGCCTGCGTGGAAGAGGCGCGAGGCAATTTGAAAGCGTTGCACCTGGCAGTCGAAAAACAGCAGTTTGAGCAGGTGCAGTGGCTGGCGGAACATCTGGTTTCCCAGTTGGAAGCCATCGCCCGAGAAAGTGCCGCCTGGCAACTGCGCGGCTGGGACAATGGTTCCCCGGCGTTGACCCGCTGGCAGCGTAAGCGGCTTCAGCATCAGGAGTTTGAGCGCCGCCTGCTGGAGATGACGCAGCAACGCCGCCAGCAGTTAGCGCAGGCCACTACGCTTGCGGATCAGCAACGGCTTACCAGGGAAGTCGAGGCGTTTAGCGCCCGGCTGGCACGCTGTCGTGACGCGCTGGAGAATATTGAAAACGTACTGGCACGCATGACGCGCTAACAGGAGAACGCATGTCGCTGGAGAATGCCCCGGACGATGTCAAACTGGCGGTAGATTTGATTATGCTGCTGGAGGAACACGAGATTGCACCTGAAGTTGTGCTTCGCGCGCTGGAGATCGTGAAACGGGATTTTGAGCGTAAGGCGCAGGGTGTCCGACATTCACAATGTTAGAACGGTGGTATTGTTCCGTTCACCAAATGTTCAGCAGGTTCCGCAACTCATGCAGAACGTGAACGGGATAAGGGGCGCTTTCGCGCGCCCCTTATCAATCCCCGCGACCCCGCCAGAGGGAACTGAGGGTGTTGACCTTGTGTCCGGCTGAAAATCGCCGGGACGTTTGCGGCTGGCCGGGGCCGCCCGCAGGGATGCGGGCGGAGGGCGCAACTTACAGGGATGTTACCTGCGCCCGACCCGAAAGCCAGACGCAATAAGTCACGGGCACCGCGAAGCGGCGATTTTGATCGCCGGGAGCCGGGATTGCAAAGGGAGCGGCGGCGAGCTCCCTTTGCACGTTCACCGTCAACGGTGTAACAGAAAAGCAGAGGAGCCCTGGTGAACGGAACAATTCCACCGATCCAGCCCCCCCATCACGCACCCGCAGGGGTCGGATCGTCCCCTTTCACTTCGCGCTTCACTTCCGTCACTTGATCACCCATTTTATTACTCAGATGAACTTCCAGTTGATTAAACGCGATGTTAATTCCATTCTCACGACACAGACGGTCAATGGCGCGGTTCAGCTCGTCTACGGTGTAGCTGCGATCGCGTAATTCACGCACGTACAGACGCAGCTCATGATCCAGCGTGCTCGGGCCGAAATTGGTGAAGAACACCGACGGCTCCGGATCGTGCATGACTTTTGGATGTTCCCTCGCCGCTTGCAGCAGCACTTCTTTGACCTTATCCAGATCAGAACCGTAAGCCACACCCAAACGGATCACCACGCGAGTGATGGTATCGCTCAGCGACCAGTTAATCAGACGCTCGGTGACGAAGGCTTTGTTCGGGATGATCACTTCTTTACGGTCAAAGTCGGTGATGGTGGTGGCGCGGATACGGATCTTGCTGACCGATCCCGAGAATGTCCCGATGGTCACCGTATCGCCGATGCGTACCGGGCGCTCGAACAGGATGATCAGGCCCGATACAAAGTTACCGAAAATTTCCTGTAAACCAAAACCAAGACCGACCGACAGCGCGGCAGCGAGCCATTGCAGTTTGTCCCACGACACGCCAAGCGAGCCGAAGACCGTCATTGCGCCCGCGCCGATAATCACATAATTCAAAATCGTCGTGATGGCGTAAGAGGCCCCCTGGCGCATGTTCAGACGCGAGAGCACCAGCACTTCCAGCAGGCCTGGTAAGTTACGGATTAGCGCCCAGGCAACGCCAAAAGAAATCAGCGCAAACAGCAGGCTACCGAGCGTGACGTTACGTAGCACTTCGGCCCCGGCTTCGGTCACGTTGTAATGCCACAACGTGATGCTGTCGAGATAGGCGAATACGGTGATTAAGTCTGACCAAATCGCCCAGAACATCACGCCAAACAGCGCCGTCATCACCAGCACGGTAATACGCAACGTCTGCTGGTTAACGTCTTCCAGCGCGATGGTCGGTTCTTCCAGCGGCTCAGCCCCTTCTGCACCCTCTTTCACAATATGCTGACGACGCGCCAGCGCACGGCGGTAGGCAATTCGCCGAGCGGCAACACTCAGGCCACGCAGAACAGTCTGGTAAATCAGGTTCCACAGAATGACCAGATAAACAGTTTCAATCCAGCGTCCGGCCAGGCGCAGCGTGGTGTAGAAATAACCGGTGGCTGTCAGCACCATCAGCGCAACCGGCACAATCGCCAGCGTGGTAATGGTTATCAGGCGCAGGCTGTGGGACTCTTTGTCACGCCAGCTGTCGCGGCACATCGGCCAGATAAGCACAGTGACCAGCAGCAGGTTGAGGAAAATCGCAAACTGGCCGAGTACGTCATCCATCAGGTGTAACGGCGAGAGCTCCGCTTCAACAGACCAGAAGTGCAGCGGCAGCAGCGCCAGGCTGATGCGTACAATCTGGCGACGCCAGTGGCTGGTCAGCTGCGGCTGCATGTTGAAATGCATCACCGCCACGCCATTTTTCTCGAGCACTTTCCAGCACATGCCAAAAATCAGCCAGAACAGCGCCAGTTTTTTACTGAATGCCCACAGCAGGTCGCTGATGTTGAGCTGCATGGTCAGCAGGATCAGCCCCACCGCCAGGATTAACATCACCACCGGCAGGGTGCGAATGAGATCGATAAACAGCGCTTTCGGGGTATTGAGCTGGCTGTCGTTACGCAGCTGCCCCACTTCCGAGGCCAGCTTTTGCTGGTAGTTGCGCAGCCATTTCATACGCCAGCGGATAAGCCCGGCGATCAGCAACAGCGGCAATCCGGCAAGGAAAGCAACGAACACCGACGGCCAGGCCTTTTCCCAGTTGACGGTGACTTTCATTTTGCTGAACTGATCTTTCAGCGCAGACGGGAACGATTTAATCCAATCCCAGTCCATCGGTTTGTTGCTGTTCACCCAGAAAATTTGCTGGGTAAGAATGGAGCGCAGGCTTTTCGAGACGCTCATCAACTGCTGCTGATTTACCTGCAGGTTGATAGCCATCATCAGCTGGTTGCCGAGCTGCTTGTTCATCTGGTCTAGCAATTCACGACGCATGTCGACCACTTGGGTCAGCGCATCGGTTACTTCGTCGGTGACGTCAGTCTTGTGACCCTCTTCCAGCTTCGCCACGAAATCGTCGCTCTGGAACAGCGCATCGCGCTGCTGATTCACTTCAAACTGCTCAAGACGCAAGTCCGCTATGCGGTTGGTCATGTCTTCCAGTTCATCCGCCGACGGCAGCGTCTGCTGTTCCTGATAGAGAATTCGCGACAGCAGCAGGCTGCCTTTGAGCATCGAAATCTGTTCTTTGATGTTGCGTTCGGACTGCAGCGCGCGGTCGAGCCAGGTTTTGACCCGAATATTCTGCTGTACCAGTTGGTTGCCGGTCTCGGTCGCCTTAATCAAACGTTCGCTGAGCTGATGGTTAACATCCAGCTCCTGTTTGACCAACGGATTCGCCTGAATGCGTTCGGCATCGTCAGGTGAGACCGCTTCCTGTGCCGTTTTTTCGGTCAGGGTCAGACGCTTGCTGTTTACCGCTTCCTGTAAAAGCAGGAGTTGATGCTGAAGACGGTTGCTGTTGGCAGTGACGTAATCGCGCTGTTTCTGCAATGTGTCCTGCAACACGGTGTTGCCGGAGAGGCTTTTACGCTGCTGATCGAGTTCGGCATTGAGCAACGCCTGCTGCACTAACAGCATGGTTTGCTGAGTCGGACGCAGCGCGTCTTCACCCACGGTGGTGCCGTTCAGGCGATTACGAATTTGCTGGAGCTGCTGGGACGCGTTGTACATGGCGTTCTGCACGCGTTCGGGCTGTGTTTGCAGAGACACCAGCTGGCTGTTGTAGGTGGCGAGATCGTTCTGCGCATTTTGCAGTTGATCGAGTAATTCAGTGACCCGCGCTTCCAGCTGACGCATAGAAAGCTGATTCAGGTTTTTGCGGGTTTCGACGTCGTTGTCGACGTCGGATAGCGCGTTGAGGCTGTCGGTAGCCTGGCGCATTTTAGCCGGGGCCTGGTCTATCTGCTGTTTAAGCTGCGCAGTTTCATCTTTGACGCGGTCAATTTTATCGAGCAGTTGCAGCGTGTCCGACAGGTCCTGCTCAACGAGCTTATCCTGCGGAGTGAGTTCTTTTTTCTTACTCAGCGTTGTGAGTTGCTTTTGCACGTCGGCCCGATCAGGCAGATCGTTATTGCTTTGCGCGCGCGCCTGCGAAATGCCAAAGGTACCGAAGAAAAAGGTCAGAGCGATGATGAGCGCGGAAAATGATTTTCGCCAGAAATTGTTGTGCAGCATAGTGTCAGCATGAATGAGTTCAGGGCCGGAGACGCCGGGAGCAATTGCTGGCGAAGAATAGCATTTCTCCCGTTCGCCGAATAGCAGTCAGCCTTAGGAAAATTCCGGGTATATTCCCTCTTGCCCATTCATTGCGACGGGCCGGCCCTCAGCGTCGGGCAAAGCTGGTACATTTCCAGCAAAATAGCGATGTAGTCTCGGGCTTCTTTTTTCAGGTCAAAGGTGTCGGGAGAAAATAACCAATTCTCGACAATTCCGGAAATATAGCTACGCATCAAAATGGCAGCGCGTCGGGTAAGTAAATCTGCCGGAAGTTGTCCAGCGAGGGTACATTCCCGTAAGGCCTGTTCTACCCGGTCATAACTTTCAAGGCAAAGGTCGCGCTGAACTTGCTGTACAGTGGCCATTTCGCCAACAAATTCACATTTATGGAAGATTATCTCCATCAATAACCGCCGACGCTCTACAACCACCGTTGCTTCCAGGATATAGACTAGTATTTCCCTAAGAACTGAGAGTGGATCGCCGGGGAATTTTGCCTGATACTCAGACTCAAGACTGCCGATACTGAATTCATAAAGCTGCCAGATTTCGTTAAATAAATCTGATTTGTTCTTGAAATGCCAGTAAATTGCTCCGCGGGTTACACCAGCCGCTTTTGCAATCTCGGCCAGCGAGGTGGATGATACCCCCCGTTGGGAAAACAACCGCAGGGCCACATCAAGAATGTGATGCCGTGTTTCCAGGGCTTGTTGTTTGGTTTTTCGTGCCATAGGTTGGTGAATTTACAGAGGTTAGATTTACATACATTTGTGAATGTATGTACCATAGCACGACCATAATATAAAGCAGCAATGGGTTTGTGGACATTTGATCCATTGATCAATTTGAAATCGGACACTCGAGGTTTACATATGAACAAAAACAGAGGGTTAACGCCTCTGGCGGTCGTTCTGATGCTTTCAGGCAGCTTAGCGCTTACAGGATGTGACGATAAACAGGCTCAACAAGGAGCAGCGCATACGCCAGAAGTTGGTGTTGTAACGCTCAAAACTGAACCTCTCCAAATCACGACTGAATTACCTGGCCGCACCAGTGCTTTCCGTATCGCAGAAGTTCGTCCTCAGGTGAGTGGCATTATCCTGAAACGCAACTTTACGGAAGGCGGTGAAATCAAGGCTGGCGAGTCTCTGTATCAGATTGATCCAGCAACCTATCAGGCTTCCTATGACAGCGCGAAAGGCGATCTGGCGAAAGCAGAAGCTGCCGCTAAAATTGCTCAGCTGACGGTTAACCGTTATCAGAAACTGGTGGGTACTCAGTACATCAGTAAACAGGATTACGACACCGCGCTGGCTGATGCACAGCAGGCTAACGCCTCCGTTGTTGCGTCGAAAGCTGCGGTTGAAAGCGCGCGTATCAACCTGGCGTACACCAAAGTGACTTCTCCAATCGGTGGCCGCATTGGCAAATCTTCCGTTACCGAAGGTGCGCTGGTACAGAACGGTCAGGCTGATGCCCTGGCGACCGTTCAGCAGCTTGATCCTATCTATGTGGATGTTACGCAATCCAGTAACGATTTCCTGCGTCTGAAGCAGGAACTGACCAGCGGTGCGCTGAAGCAAGTTGACGGCAAAGCGAAGGTCGACCTCGTTACTCAGGACGGTATCAAATATTCGCAGAGCGGTACCCTGGAATTCTCTGATGTGACCGTAGACCAGACCACCGGTTCTATTACCCTCCGTGCAGTCTTCCCTAACCCTGACCATACCCTGTTACCGGGCATGTTCGTGCGAGCGAAACTGGAAGAAGGGACCAACCCGACGGCGCTGCTGGTACCTCAGCAGGGCGTAACGCGTACCCCACGTGGTGATGCCAGCGTCATGTTGGTCGGTGAAGGCGACAAAGTCG
Organism: Scandinavium hiltneri; assembly: GCF_024764835.1. Taxonomy (GTDB): domain Bacteria; phylum Pseudomonadota; class Gammaproteobacteria; order Enterobacterales; family Enterobacteriaceae; genus Scandinavium; species Scandinavium hiltneri. The sequence continues at coordinate 1,001,560 of NZ_JALIGE010000076.1, forward strand.
AACTTCGCCAGATTACCGCAACCCAAGCTATCGGCGACAAATGGCTGGTTACCGACGGTCTGAAAACAGGCGATCGCGTCATCATTACCGGTTTACAAAAAGTGAGGCCGGGCGCTCAGGTAAAAGCGCAGGAAGTCACTTCTGACGCACAGCAGCAAACTGCAGGTAATGCAGCGTCAGAACAGCCTAAGTCTTAACTTAAACAGGAGACGTTAAGACATGCCTAATTTCTTTATCGATCGCCCCATATTCGCGTGGGTGATCGCCATCATTATCATGCTGGCAGGGGGGCTTGCGATCCTCAAATTGCCGATAGCGCAATATCCAACGATTGCGCCACCGGCGATTGCTATCACAGCCGTGTATCCAGGAGCGGATGCTGCGACTGTGCAGAACACCGTGACGCAGGTTATCGAACAGAATATGAACGGTATCGATAACCTGATGTATATGTCTTCCAACGGTGACTCTACCGGTACAGCAACCATTACCCTGACCTTCCAGTCCGGTACCGATCCAGACATCGCTCAGGTTCAGGTTCAGAACAAACTGCAGCTGGCGATGCCGCTTCTGCCGCAGGAAGTTCAACAGCAGGGTGTGAGCGTGGAGAAAGCCTCCAGCAGCTTCCTGATGGTTGTCGGTGTTATCAACACCAACGGCACCATGACCCAAGACGATATCTCCGACTACGTTGCCGCCAACATGAAGGACCCGATTAGCCGTACTTCCGGCGTCGGTGACGTTCAGCTGTTCGGTTCTCAGTACGCAATGCGTATCTGGATGGATCCGAACAAGCTGAATAACTACCAGTTGACGCCAGTTGACGTCATTAACGCACTGAAAGCACAGAACGCCCAGGTGGCGGCCGGTCAGTTAGGCGGTACGCCGCCAGTGAAAGGCCAGCAGCTGAATGCCTCGATCATTGCCCAGACGCGTCTGACTAACACCGATGAGTTCGGCAAAATCTTGCTGAAAGTCAATCCGGACGGTTCGCAGGTTCGTCTGCGTGACGTGGCGAAGATTGAACTCGGCGGCGAAAACTACGACGTTGTGGCGAAGTTTAACGGACAGCCTGCATCAGGTCTGGGGATCAAACTGGCGACCGGCGCGAACGCGCTGAACACCGCCGATGCGATCCGTGCAGAACTGAAACGCATGGAGCCTTTCTTCCCGGCAGGGATGAAAATCGTTTACCCATACGACACCACGCCATTCGTGAAAATCTCCATTCACGAAGTGGTGAAAACGCTGGTTGAAGCGATTATCCTCGTGTTCCTCGTTATGTATCTGTTCCTGCAGAACTTCCGAGCCACGCTTATCCCAACCATCGCGGTACCCGTGGTATTGCTCGGCACCTTTGCGGTACTTTCCGCCTTCGGTTACTCGATAAACACCCTGACGATGTTCGGGATGGTGCTCGCCATCGGGCTGTTGGTGGATGACGCCATCGTGGTGGTCGAGAACGTCGAGCGTGTCATGGCCGAGGAAGGGCTACCGCCGAAAGAAGCGACCCGTAAATCAATGGGCCAGATCCAAGGCGCGTTGGTGGGTATCGCCATGGTACTGTCCGCAGTATTTATCCCGATGGCATTCTTCGGGGGTTCAACCGGTGCGATTTATCGTCAGTTCTCCATCACCATCGTTTCTGCGATGGCCCTGTCGGTTCTCGTGGCGTTGATCCTGACCCCTGCCCTGTGTGCCACCATGCTGAAGCCTATTCAGAAAGGCGGCCACGGCGAGCACAAAGGGTTCTTCGGCTGGTTTAACCGCATGTTCGATAAGAGCACGCACCATTACACCGACAGCGTAGGCAACATTCTGCGCAGCACCGGTCGTTATCTGCTGCTGTATATCATCATCGTGGTCGGCATGGCTTACCTGTTCGTCCGTCTGCCAAGTTCGTTCCTGCCAGATGAAGACCAGGGCGTCTTCCTGACCATGGCGCAGCTGCCAGCAGGTGCGACGCAGGAACGTACGCAGAAAGTCCTTGATGAGGTAACGGATTACTACCTCAACAAAGAGAAAGCCAACGTAGAATCCGTGTTCGCGGTTAACGGCTTCGGCTTCGCCGGTCGTGGTCAGAACACCGGTATTGCGTTCGTTTCTCTGAAAGACTGGAGCGAACGTCCGGGTGAGGAAAACAAAGTTGGTGCGATCACTGGTCGCGCGATGGCGCGCTTCTCGCAGATTAAAGATGCGATGGTGTTCGCCTTCAACCTGCCAGCGATTGTTGAACTGGGTACAGCAACCGGCTTTGACTTCCAGCTAATTGACCAGGCGGGCCTCGGCCACGAAAAACTGACGCAGGCGCGTAACCAGCTGTTTGGCGAAGTGGCTAAACATCCTGACATGCTGGTCGGTGTTCGTCCGAACGGTCTGGAAGATACGCCGCAGTTCAAAATCGATATCGATCAGGAAAAAGCACAGGCGCTCGGTGTGTCCATTAGCGACATCAACACTACACTGGGAGCCGCTTGGGGCGGTAGCTACGTCAACGACTTCGTTGACCGTGGGCGCGTGAAGAAAGTGTATGTGATGTCCGAAGCGCCATACCGTATGCTGCCGAATGATATTGGCAACTGGTACGTCCGTGGCAGCAATGGCCAGATGGTACCGTTCTCCGCCTTCTCCACCTCGCGTTGGGAATACGGTTCACCGCGTCTGGAACGCTATAACGGTCTGCCTTCGATGGAAATCCTCGGCCAGGCGGCACCGGGTAAGAGTACCGGTGAAGCGATGCTGCTGATGGAACAGCTGGCGAGTAAACTGCCGACTGGTGTGGGCTACGACTGGACGGGGATGTCCTACCAGGAACGTCTGTCCGGTAACCAGGCCCCTGCCCTGTACGCAATTTCACTGATTGTCGTGTTCTTGTGTCTGGCAGCCCTGTACGAGAGCTGGTCGATTCCGTTCTCGGTCATGCTGGTGGTTCCGCTCGGGGTTGTGGGTGCGCTGTTAGCCGCCACGTTCCGCGGGCTGACCAACGACGTGTACTTCCAGGTAGGCCTGCTGACAACCATTGGCTTGTCGGCGAAGAACGCGATTCTTATCGTGGAATTCGCCAAAGATCTGATGGAAAAAGAAGGTAAAGGCCTGATTGAATCGACGCTCGAAGCGGTCCGTATGCGTCTGCGTCCGATTCTGATGACCTCTCTGGCGTTTATCCTCGGGGTAATGCCGCTGGTTATCAGTACTGGTGCAGGTTCCGGTGCACAGAACGCCGTTGGTACTGGCGTAATGGGCGGGATGATCACCGCGACCGTTCTGGCTATCTTCTTTGTTCCAGTGTTCTTCGTGGTGGTTCGCCGCCGTTTCAGTAAAAAGAACGAAGATGTTGAACATAGTCATCCGGTAGAACGTCATTAATTAACGTTTACTGTAATGAAAAAGGGCCGCTTCTGCGGCCCTTCTTTTTTGTCTCATAAGATGAATCGCACGTATTGCGCAATCGTTTATTTAACGCCAACAATCATCAGGGATATAATCTTAATAATGTGGATATTTTCCGCAGTCAATATGCGGAAATTCTGCCTTGTTTTCAGACGTTCACTTAAGATTACTCTTGGTTTGATTGCCTTGCACTATATGGCTATTCACTAAAACGGCCTTTCATTAAACATAAGCTAATGAAAAATAAGCGTGTCTGAGCCTCTTTTCCGATAACAGTCTTACGTCATTGGTATTAGGAATGTCGTGAAATGTGGATGGTGACGCGCGAAATAACGGTAATTGTAATTTTTCGTAATAGCGCGGTGAAATCTTTTTCAGAGTAGATTATAGTTACCGTATCAGGTTCACAGAGTATGTTCCGGGTCAGACAGCAGTATCCATCCCACACGGTGTTTGTTGATTAATCATAAGGGGATGCGTTATGGACGAATATTCGCCAAAAAGACATGATCTCGCACAGCTTAAATTTCTCTGTGAAACGTTGTATCATGACTGTCTCGCTAACCTTGAAGAAAATCGAGCTGGCTGGGTTAATGACCCCACGTCGGCGCTGAATCTTCAACTCAATGAACTGATCGAGCATATTGCAACCTTCGCACTTAATTACAAAATTAAGTATAACGAAGACAATAAATTGATCGCGCAAATTGATGAATATCTGGACGATACCTTTATGTTGTTCAGTAACTACGGCATTAATGCAGATGACCTGCAGAAATGGCGGAAGTCTGGAAACAGACTCTTCCGTTGCTTTGTCAATCTTAGCCGGACGAACCCTGTAAGTCTTTCTTGTTAAAATTATTACAATCAAAAAGGTGAAGTTATGTCAGATCAACCTTTAACAAAAACTGATTATTTGATGCGACTGCGACGTTGTCAGACGCTTGATACATTAGAACGCGTTATTGAAAAAAATAAATATGAACTCTCAGATAATGAACTGGCTGTTTTTTACTCAGCAGCGGATCATCGTCTCGCAGAACTCACAATGAATAAGCTCTATGATAAGATTCCATCATCAGTGTGGAAATTTATACGTTAATTAACACTGCTTATGTTCCCCTTCCTCTTACTTTCTTTACTGACAACAGTACAGATTACAATGTGATAAAAGTCACACGTCGAGCCAGGGAACGTTCCCCATTGGCGCGACAGCCTATACTGTGGCTCTCTGATTAAAAGGAGAATCACATGAGTGAAGAAAAACGTAAAATGATCGCCGGAGAGCTGTATCGTCCGGGTGATGCCACCCTCCGTGCCGACCGTTTATGCGCCAGAAACTCTTTGCATCAATACAATCACTCCTCGCCTGAGGAGAAAGCGCTACGCTCCCGCTTGCTCGGTGAACTGCTCGGGCGGGCTGAAGACGCGTATATTGAGCCCACTTTCCGCTGCGATTACGGCTACAACATTTTCCTCGGTCATCACTTTTACGCTAATTTCGACTGCGTGATGCTGGACGTCTGTCCGATTCGGATTGGCGATAACTGCATGCTCGCCCCCGGCGTACATATTTATACCGCCACCCACCCGCTGGATGCCGACGAGCGTAATAGCGGGGCGGAATACGGAAAACCAGTAACGATTGGCAACAGCGTCTGGGTTGGCGGAAGAGCCATCATTAATCCTGGGGTCACTATCGGTGATAACGCGGTGATTGCATCCGGTGCTGTGGTGGTAAAAGATGTCCCGGCCAATGCGGTGGTGGGTGGCAATCCGGCGAAGATAATCAAAATGCTCGCCTGACTGTTATGCTTTTCTGTCACTGAACTGTTACTTTTCGCCTGAATTGACGCAACATAAAATAGGGCATCCCTGATTCAGGCATAACAGAAGGCGCAGATGTCCGAAATCCAACAACTGCTCACCCGTACCATCAATGAGCTGAACAGCACCGAGAAGCGTGACAACCGTCCGCGCTTCAGCATCAGCTTTATCCGCCGCTTCCCAGGGCTGTTTATCGCCATGTATCTCGGCTTCCTCGCCACCTGGATTGTGATGTACCGTTCGGAAACGCTGGCGGATTCTCAATGGCTGTTGGTGGTGCTGTTCATCGTGATGAATGGATTTTTCTTTTTTGACGTGGCCCCGCGCTACCGTTACGAAGATATCGACGTGCTCGATTTCCGCGTCTGCTACAACGGTGAGTGGTATAACACCCGTTTCGTACCCGAAGCGCTAATCGACAGCATCATGCAGTCGCCGCGCGTGGCAGAGCCGCAGAAAAGCCAGCTGAAGAAAATGATCGCCACCAAAGGTGAACTGTCGTTCTACGACATCTTTACTCTGACGCGCGCCGAGTCTGCGTAATAAGCTGATTCAGGGTACGGATCCCGGCCACAAACCGCGACGCCGACGTATTGCCGTACCCCAGCACAATCCCGGTTTCGCCCTGAGATGGGTCAAGATAGAAACGACTCAGTGCCGCCGGGGCCAGCTGGAACTGGCGCGCTAAATCCACCACCTTTCCGTCATCAATCCCGTCAATTTTCACCGTCAGGTGCATTCCCCCTTCCCCGGCAGAAATCAGGTGTGGAAACGTCAGCTCCTGCTCAATGGCCTCCCGTAGCTGCGCCTGACGCTTACGGTATAATCGACGCATCGACGCCAGGTGCCGCGCGTAGTGCCCTTCCTCAATGAAATGGGCCAACGTTCGCTGCTCGGCGCGATGCCCTCCGCGTAACAACGAATCAATCGCAGGCTGCACCGATTTTGCCAGCGCTTTGGGCATCACCACAAATCCGATCCGCAGCGACGGAAACAGCGTTTTGCTGAACGTCCCGAGATACACCACCGGTGCATTCGGCACCATCCCGAGCATCGCCGGAATCGGCTCGCCGCTGTAGCGAAACTCACTGTCGTAATCATCTTCAATAATCCACGCGTCATGCTGACGGGCGAACTCCAGCCACGCCAGACGTCGCGTGGCGCTCATCAGATTTCCGAGCGGATACTGGTGCGAAGGCGAGGTGAAAATGAATCGCGGCGAGGGCAATACTGCCGAGGTAAAGCACATGCCGTCTTCATCCACCGGAAGGCCATGAATCGGTAATCCAGCGGAAATAAACGCGCTGCGTGCGCCAAAATAACCTGGGTCTTCAAACCACACCGGCTGGCCTCTTTCACTCAGCAGCTGGGTGCACAAATTCAGCCCTTCGCGTGCGCCTTCGGTAATCACCACCTGGTTTGCATCGCAATCAATCCCACGTGACAGCGCCAGATGCCGGGCAACCGCCACCCGCAACGACCATTCGCCAGCGGAATCACCGTAGCCCAACAGCGCGCTGCCTTCATCACGCCATACGCGGTCGAGCAAACGGCGCCAAAGCGGCAACGGGAAATAGTTCACCGCAGGCGTGCCCGGCGTAAACGCCAGCGCCGGCGAATCCCGACGCGTACCCGCGGGCAGCTGTGCCAGATGCGGTGGCAGGCTGATTACCAAGGGCGGGGTCGTTTCATTCGCCGGGGAATGGGGCAGCGTCGCCACCTGAGAGCCCTGTCGGTCACGCAGCAAATAGCCTTCCGTCGCCAGCTGATCCAGCGCGGCGTTAATGGTATTACGCGAAAGTTGCAGCTGCTGGGCAATGGCGCGCGAGCCGGGCAGACGGCTCTGCGGCTGAAGTTGCCCGTTCAGAATGGCGTTGCGCAGCGCATGGTAAATCGTCCGCTGCAGCGTTTCGCCGTCGCGCAACTGCACGGCCTTTGCCAGCAGCCCATAAAACGCATCATCAGGAATATTCATCGGCTCTCCTCGTGGTACCACAAGAAGATACGCCAGTGGCTCTTTCCAGGGAACCATCAGCGCCCTATTCTGCGTAAACGCGTCCAAAAAAGGAGTCCGTATGAGTCAGAAAAATGAGTTTGGTCAACCGGTTGGGGAAGCGCTTCCGGACTGGCAACCGCGCCCGCACCCGGGTCGTGAAACCCTGGAAGGCCGTCTGTGCCGCCTCGAACCTTTACGGGCAGAACATGCCGACGCGCTGTTTGCTGCCTATCAGCTGGCGGAAGACACCCGCGCCTGGACATGGCTGCTGCGCGAACCGGACACCGACGTGGAAAGCTACCGCGCGTGGGTGCAAAGTGTGGTGAGCTTACCGGACCCGATTCACTTCGCCGTCATCGATAAACAGAGCGGGCAGCCGGTTGGCACGCTGGCGCTGATGCGCATCGACAGTAAAAATGGCGTCGTTGAAGTGGGCCATGTGCATTTTTCACCGCTGCTGAGCCGCACCCCGATGTCCACCGAAGCGCAATGGCTGCTGATGCGTTACGCGTTCGACACTCTCGGCTATCGCCGCTACGAGTGGAAATGTAACAGTCTGAATGAGCCGTCACGTCGCGCCGCGCTGCGCATGGGCTTCCAGTATGAAGGGCATTTTCGTCAGGCTTTGGTTATCAAAGGACACAATCGTGACACCGACTGGTTTTCGATCATCGACCAGGAATGGCCTGAGGTCGATGAGGCAATGCAGAAATGGCTTGCCGCCGACAATTTTACCGCCGACGGCAAGCAGAGGACTTCCCTGGAAAGTTGGCGACAGCCAAAACGTTAACGTCTTTTCTTACGCCCCTGCACGGCTTTAAAGCGGGGGTTTGTTTTGCAAATGACGTACAGCCGCCCTTTGCGTCTTACAATCTGACAATCCGGGTGGCGCTGTTTCGCGCTTTTAAGTGAATTCAGAACCTGTATGTTTAGCCTCGTTTCGCATCAAGAAAGCCGCCAAAACGCTGACGGAAACGCGCCATGCTGCCTTCATTCGAGAAGGTTTTTTGCTTCCCGGTATAGAACGGATGCGACTTAGACGACACTTCAAGGGTGATGTACGGGAAAGTTTCCCCGTCCAGTTCGATTTCCCTGTCGGTTTTAATGGTGGACCCGACTTTGAAGTATTCGTTGGCGCTGGTGTCGTGGAATACCACGGTACGGTAGTGTGGATGGATATCGGTTCTCATAATCAACCTCAATTGTTATAGTATAACATAACAACAAAGTACGCCGACCGGGAATGAATATCAACCATGAGAAACACGAGGTTTTTCTGTTACCAATAAAAAAGGGCGAACATGTCGCCCTTTCCTTTGACCAGATCTATATTCGCCGCGTAGCGTCAGCGGGCGTTTTTTTGTTCCTGGCCCACCAGCAGCGTGGTCAGCGTAAACGACAGCACCAGCGCAATCACCACACCCGAAAACGCAAAGACAAAATACGGGCCGATATAGGCCGGTAAACTGAAAATGCTCGACAAAATGTAGCCGTACAGGCGCACACCGAAGAACGCGATAAACGCTGAGGCTACTGAACTGGCAATCGTTGCGGCGATAAAGGCCTTTTTATAGCGCGTCAGCACGCCAAACAGCGCCGGTTCGGTAATGCCGAGCAACGCGGAAACCGCCGCCGACAGCGTCACCGTACGGTCCTGGCGATCTTTGCTCAAACGCCAGATAGCAAACGTCGCCCCGGCAATCGCCATATTGGCCATAAACATCATCGGCATCAGCATGTCGTAGCCGCGATCGCTGAAGTTTTGCAGGGCAATCGGCGTCATTGCGTGGTGCATCCCGGTCAGGATTGCCACCGGACGGATTGCGCCCACCACCAGTCCGGCAAAGCTCGCTGACACGCTGAACAGGCCTTCGATAAACAACGCCAGCCCTTTACCCAGCCAGATACCAACCGGACCAATCACCACCAGTGCCGCCAGCGCGCCGATAAACAGCGTCAGCGTTGGCGTGAACACAGTTTTCAGCACCTCCGGCATAATGCTGTCGACCCATTTATGGATGTATTTCAGCGCCAGCACCGAGAAAATCACCGGAATAACGCTCGATGAATAGTTAAACACCGACACCGGGATAGCGTTCATCAGCCACAGCGCGGAAGCCGCATCCGGCTGGTGCGTAGCCAGCGCCTTCGCCGCGTCGATTAAGGTCGGATACATCAGGCAGGCCGCCACCGCCGCCGCGAGGTATTCATTGGTTTTGAAGATTTTCGCTGCGGAAACCGCCAGGAAAAACGGCAGGAAATAGAACACGCCGCTGGCGATAAGGTCGATGACCATCACCGTTTCACTTTTCGGCGACACCACCTTCAGCGCAATTAATCCGGCCAGTAAACCTTTGATCATCCCGGCCCCGGCAATCGCCGGCACAATCGGACCAAACACCCCAGAGACGGTATCCATAAACAGCGATACCAGGCTTTTTCGCCCTTTTGAGTCCGACGCGGCTGGCGCATCACGCTGGCCCAACGTTTCCTGCAATTGCTCATACCAGCCGTTCACCTTCGGGCCGATGATTATCTGGAACTGATCGCTTTGTAATTGCGCACCCAGCACGCCGGGTAGCTTCTTAATTTCACTCTGTTCTATTTTGCTATCATCAATTAAATCAAAGCGTAAGCGGGTCATGCAGTGCCAGACTTTATTGATATTATCTTGCCCACCGACCAGCTGAATAATCCGGGCGATGGCGTCTCGCGTCCCCATAGTGACTCCTGCGAAGTGTACTTGTTTTGGTTATCCGGATGGTAATAAAGCCCATCGCGTAAAACAAACCAATAAAATTTGAAGGCCATCACATTTCTAGTTCTAATTAGCCATCAATGTCGTTTTCGGGCACAATTGGTCTGGTTTTTAATTCAATTAACCTTCTATTTCAGACCAAAATATTTATTCCAGAAAAAGGTTTACCTGCCACTGAAAATAGGGCGAAGATAAATCATCAATCGTGTTCTTTTTTCGTCTCAGACAGGGAGCTTTTTTCCGTGCAACCGACGCTTATTACCGCTATCGACTGCTTCATCACCCGCCCCGACCGCCATAATCTGGTGACGGTGCGCGTTACTACTGACAAAGGCGTTATCGGCCTTGGCTGCGCCACATTTCAGCAGCGCCCGCTGGCGGTCAAAACGCTGGTCGATGAATATCTGCGCCCGCTGCTGATTGGCCGCGACGCCAATAATATCGAAGATCTCTGGCAGATGATGAACGTCAACGCCTACTGGCGTAACGGCCCGGCGATGAACAACGCCATGGCCGGGGTTGATATGGCGCTGTGGGATATCAAAGCGCGGCTGGCGAATATGCCGCTGTATCAGCTGCTGGGTGGAAAATCCCGGGATGCAATCGCCGCCTATTCGCACGCCAGCGGTGAAACGCTGGAAGAGCTGTTCGTCGCTGTCGATGGGCTGCTGGAAATAGGCTATCGCCATATTCGCTGCCAGCTCGGCTTTTACGGCGGCACGCCGACGGAATTACATGCCCCAGAAAACCCTTCGTCCGGCGCGTGGTTCGATCAGGATCAGTACATGCGCAACACGGTGGAAATGTTCCGCGCCCTGCGCGAGCGCTACGGCCACCGTTTCCATATTCTGCATGACGTCCACGAACGCCTTTTCCCGCAGCAGGCGGTACAGTTAGCCAAACAGCTCGAACCGTACCAGCCATACTTTATTGAAGACATTTTGCCACCGCAGCAAACCCCGTGGCTGGCACAAATTCGTCAGCAGAGCAGCGTTCCGCTGGCGCTGGGCGAGCTGTTCAACAACCCTGCGGAATGGCACGACGTGATTGTGAACCGGCAGATTGATTTTATTCGCTGCCATGTTTCGCAGATTGGCGGGGTAACTCCGGCGCTGAAGCTGGCGGTGCTGTGTCAGGCCTTTGGCGTGCGTCTGGCCTGGCATGGCCCTGGTGACATGACGCCGATTGGCGTGGCGGTGAATACGCATCTGAATATTCATCTGCACAACGCCGCGATTCAGGAATACATTCCGCGCTCGGCCACCACCGACGCGGTATTCCCTGGCGCACCGGAAGTCAAAGATGGCTACGTATATCCACCGCAGGCCAATGGCATTGGCGTCGATTTCAACGAAGCGCTGGCCCTCGCGCATCCGGTGGCTTACCGTCCGCATGAATGGACCCAAAGCCGCCTGCCAGACGGCTCACTGCACACGCCGTAATCAGCCAGGCTGCTGGCGGAATGCGAGGTTATCGCGGTTATGCGGAATCACGTAGGTGCAGGTGTAGTTGATGTCGATAATGTCGCTGACCGCGTAGACCTGCCCGCCCGCCAGAAGGCCACGGTTATTGATGAGCATCGCCGGGCTGCCCTTTTTGCAGCCCAATAATTCCGCCTGTTCCCGACTAACGTTTACCGCCCGATACGTCGTGAGCATGTGCGAAATCTGATAGCCCTTTTCCAGAACATATTGCTGTAACGATCGTTCGATAACCTGCTGATTAAGGTCAGCGAACGCCGTCGACGGCATGCGTGATACCTCGATTTGCACTGGGCTGTCGTCCACATAGCGCAGACGACAAAACTGCCAGATAAAATCATCATCCGTTAGCCCGAATATCTGTTGCTCCTCGCGATTCGGGCGCTTTTTATGCAGGCTTATCATCCGATAACGCATCTGGTCGAAACGTTTTTCGGTAATCGAGTTGTACACCAACGGATTATTTCGCGCCTGTTCGTTAATCCAGCATCCCGATCCCTGCACAATTCTGACGACGCCAATACTCGCCAGCTTTTCCAGTGCCTGACGCACCGTAAAGCGCGACACGCCATATTCTTCCGCCAGCTGTCGTTCAGGTGGCAGTTTGCGCGGGGCCGAATCACCCTGCTGATAAATTTTGCTGAGCAGATCCTGCGTGACGAATTCATTTTTTTTCATCGGCACTTCCCAAATTAGTCCTTTGAAAAAAGACAGTTAACCCTATCATTGCATATAATTGGCAGAACATGACGAATTCAGCGCTGAAAGGAAAACAGGCCCATGACAAGTAAAAGAACGATAGGTCTGGTCGTGGTCGTGTTGATCCTTTCGGTCCTGTTGCCGGTCACGCTCAGCGTGTGGCTCGCGCATTATCAGGCAGAAAAAGAGTTTAACCATGACCTCAACCAATACGGTGAGCGCACCATACTGCGCACGCATCTGGTGGTGGAACAGGCTAAATCGACGCTGAAAGAAATTGACGCCTTTCAGGGCCTAACCTGTAGCCCAGCGCATCTGCAAGCGATGCGACGTGTGTCCTATACGCACCGTGACATCCAGGAAGTCTTATCGCTCAATGGCATGAAGCCGGAATGTTCTTCCCTCGAAAGCCACAGTAGCGAAATACAGTTTCCGCCGGCCAACCGCCGGACCCCGGATGGCTATCGCGTTTGGCTGACCAACAGCAACGACTTGGGCATCAATCATGACATGGTGGCACTGGCGAGCCAACGTCATATGGTGATGATTGATCCCGGCTCATTTGTCGACGTCGTTCCCTTCGCGCAATGGACTATTAACACCGTGCTGATTGGCAGCCATAGCGGCGGCATCATCGCCCAAAGCGCACCGTTTGACCTGTTGCTATGGCAGCAGGAGCGCCACAAAGGCGACCATACCTTTGAGCACGATGGCATGCTTTACAACTTACGCGACTACCCGGATATCGGCTTATCGCAGGTGGTCTGGGCTCCTGTTGCGCCGCTGACTGACAAATGGCACCAGCAGTTGCAGCTCTGGCTGCCGCTCGGCGTGTTAATCAGCGGCCTCGCGTCGCTGCTGATTCTGCGCATGGTGCGCAATTTGCAATCGCCCTATCACCGTATGCTCGACGCCATCAACGCCCGCAGCCTCGACGTGTATTATCAGCCGATTGTCTCGTTACGCTCGGGCCGGATCGTTGGCGCAGAAGCCCTGGCCCGCTGGCGACAGCCGGACGGTACCTTTTTGTCACCGGAGATTTTCGTTCCGCTGGCCGAGCAAACCGGACTGATTACTCGCCTGACCGGCCTTATCGTCGAGACAGTATTTGAGGATCTGGGTCCATGGCTGAAGCAGCATCCGACCCAACACGTCTCGATCAATCTCGATCCGCAGGATTTGATCACCACGCGGTTACCTGCCCAGCTCGCGCAGCAGTTGAACAAATGGAGTTTAACGCCGTCACAGGTGGCGTTAGAGCTAACCGAACGCAGCTTTATCGATTTGAAAAACAGCGCCGACACCCTGAGCCAGCTACGTCAGGCGGGGTATGCGCTGTACATCGATGATTTCGGCACTGGCTATTCCAGTCTCAGCTATCTGCAAAATCTCGACGTCGACATCATCAAAATCGATAAGTCGTTTGTCGATGCGCTGGAGTTTAAAAACGTCACCCCGCACATCATTGAAATGGCCAAATCATTGCAGCTGGCGATGGTGGCGGAAGGCGTGGAAACCGAGGAGCAGCGCCGCTGGCTGGCGGAACACGGGGTACAGTTTGGCCAGGGCTGGCTGTTCTGCAAAGCGCTGCCGCAGGCGGAGTTTATTACCTGGGCTGAGGAGAATCTGCATCCGTCGACGTCAATGTAAAAACGGCTGGCGGCACGCCGCACAGCCGTATTCAACGCTTACTCGTCGAGGATCGGGGAAAAGCCGCCGTAAATCATCCGGTTACCATCAAACGGCATGCTATCGCCCATCTCTTTCATCCGCGGATCGGCCATCATCTTCGCGTTGGCCGCATCCCGAACCTCTTTCGAGGGGTACTCAATCCAGCTGAAAACCACTTCTTCATTGTCTTCGGCTTTTACCGCCATGCGAAAATCGGTCAGCTTGCCGTCCGGCACATCATCTGCCCAACATTCCACCACGCGGGTTGCACCAAACTCTTTAAACAACGGTGCCGCCTTTGCCGCCAGCGCGATATACGCCTCCTTTTTGTCCGCAGGCACGGCAACGACAAAACCATCAACATACTTCATGAGATAACCTCCGAAGTGAACGGTGCGGCCAGCGTTTCTGACCGCATCCGGCGTTGATAAGTTTAGTCGCGACGCCAGCTGAACGCATAACGCAGGCGGCGCGAGGAAAGCAGGAATTCTGGCGATACGCTCGGGCTCCATGAATCGTCACCGCCGACGCCCATGTGGAACGCGTCCAGGTTCAGCCAGCAGCCCGCTTCTTCACGCAGCAAATGCTGATGACTCACGGCATGCAGCTGCTGTTGACCATAGCGACTCAGGCCGAAATGGAACGCGCCCTGCCAGAGATTATCGCCATAGCGCAGTTCGCGGGTGTCGCAGCGCAGGCCATTTTCAGTGGGGAAAACATATGGCGTATGCAGTTTTTCAAGCGGCAACGTCCAGCGCCCCTGACGCGCGGCAAGCTTTCTGTCCGGGTAGTTTTCATGCGGTCCAAGGCCCAGCCACGATGCCTCTGGCGCAATGTCGACCAGCTGACAGCACAGGCCGATGCGCGCAGGCTGAGGGATATCGGTCGCCACGGTGACGTCAATTTCCGCGTGAAGCATGCCATTGTCGTCGATGCGCCAGCACTTATCCGAGATAAACAGCACTTTCTGCTGATGCTCCCAAACGTGGCGAGTGTGAATCACCACTTCATCGCCCTGCTGGCGGCCTTCACAGCGCAGCAGGCGGGCATTCATGGCGTACAGTCCGGCAGCCTTCCAGCGCTCAACCCAGGCATTCGGATCGATGCGCGTGGCTTCGCTGACGCCAATATCGTTATCCAGCGGCGCGCGGGTGAAGTTATCCATCACAGGCGTCAATAATCCCGGCTGTTCGTCTCGCCACCACTGGCTCAGATGCCCGCTTTCCCGGCAAAAAGCCCAGCGCTGGCTACCGTGGGTGACGGTGAAGGCTTTTTCACTCACGGCCAGCTGCGGCGCAAGACCCGTAACGCGTGAAGCAGGCACGGCGAGCGGCGCGGGCAGCGGCCACTGGTTCCAGGCGCAGAGATGATTGGCCTCAGACCAGGCGGTGGCATTGGTCTGCCACACCTCAACGTTCAGCCAGATTTCACCCTCGCCCGCGGGCAGAGTAATTCCTGATAATTCAATACATTGGCTGCTCTGCGGCGCCAGATTAAGCTCGCACTCACCTTCCACCAAACGTTCGCCGTCGCGCGAAATCCACCAGCACAGACGCTCGTTATCGCTGTAACGGAACAGGTATTCGCTGCTGATTTCCACACACAGCGGCGCGAGAGAATGCAGACGGAACTGGAAAAACTGCTGCGCGCGTTTGGCTTCAGACAACGCCGGATGCGGCGTGCGATCCGGAAAAACCAGGCCGTTCATGCAGAACTGGCGATCGTTGGGCGTGTCGCCAAAATCTCCGCCGTAGGCCCAAAATGTCTGCCCATTCGAATCGGTTTTACACAGCGCCTGATCGACCCAGTCCCAGACGAAGCCGCCCTGTAAACGTGGGAACTCGCGGAATGCCTGCCAGTATTTGGCAAAACCGCCAAAGCTGTTGCCCATCGCGTGGGCGTATTCACAAAGGATCAGCGGCCGCGTTTCGCCTGGCAGGCCAATCCATTTTTTCAGCGACCATTTCGGCACCGCCGGGAACGGCTGATCCTGATCAACACGCGCATACATCGGGCAGACGATATCGGTCGCGGCGCTATTCGCCCCGCCGCCTTCGTACTGCACCGGACGCGTCGGATCGGTGGTTTTCAGCCAGCGATACAGCGCATCGTGGTTCGCACCGTGTCCTGATTCATTGCCGAGCGACCAGATAACGATCGACGGATGGTTGCGATCGCGGCTCACCATGCGCGTCACACGCTCGCTCATCGCCGGTAACCAGCGTGGATCGTCCGCCAGACGACGCATCGGCACCATGCCGTGGGTTTCAATATTCGCCTCATCCACCACGTACAGGCCATAGCGGTCACAGAGCCGGTACCACAGCGGATGGTTGGGATAATGCGAGCAGCGTACGGCGTTAAAGTTATTCTGCTTCATCAGCAAAATATCCTGCCGCATCGTGGTCTCATCTACGGCTTGCCCGGTTTGCGGGTGATGCTCGTGGCGGTTCACGCCGCGGATAAGCAGCGGTTTGCCGTTGAGCATCAGCAGGCCATCAATGATGGCTACCCGACGAAAGCCAACATCGCAGGCTTCGGTTTCCAGCGCCTGGCCGTCGGCGTCAAACAGGGTGATCGTCAGTCGATAAAGATTCGGGATCTCGGCACTCCACAATTCCGGTTCGTTAACCGGAATGGCCAGCACCAGCCGTTCGGCCCAGTTGCCGCGCTCATCGACAGTGTCGCTGCCCGGCTTTTGCCGTTGGCGGCCAATTTCCTCGCCATCATGCCAGAGCACCGCTTCCACTTCGGTTTCGTTAAACGCCTCACCTTCCAGCGCCACGTTAAGCTTGAGCACGCCATGGCTGAAATCCTCGTTCAAATCCGTGACGTGATAGTAATCAGCAATCCGCGTCGCGGGCTTATGCAGCAGCGCGACGTCGCGGAAAATGCCGCTCATCCGCCACATGTCCTGATCTTCCAGATAGCTGCCGTCGCACCAGCGCAGCACCATCACCGCCAGCCGGTTACGTCCGGCCACCAGCACCTCGCTGAGGTCAAATTCCGCAGGCAGGCGACTGTCCTGGGAATAACCAATCCACACGCCGTTGCACCACAAATGAAACGCGGAGTTCACGCCGTCGAACACAATTCTCGTCTGCCCTTTTTGCAGCCAGCTTTCCGGCACCTCAACGTCGCGCGAATAGCAGCCTGTCGGGTTGTCGGCAGGCACCTGCGGCGGGGTGACCGGAATGGGATAGGTGACGTTGGTATAAATCGGCGTATCAAAACCCTGCATCTGCCAGTTCGACGGCACCGGCATGGCGACGGCGTCGGGCAAATCGCGTTCGAGCCACGCATCCGGCACCGCTTCAGGGGCGCTAAAGAAGCTAAAACGCCACTCACCGTTGAGGGATTTTAGCGAAGCTGAAGCCACATCTTGCTGCCCCGCAAGTGGATCGCGCCAGCTGTTCATCGGCGCGTGGGCCGCTAAACGATGCCATTGGGTGACGCCGGGGTTTTCCCAGTCACGACGAGCCAGTTGCAGAGCCAGGGTGGTAGGTGCAGATGTCATCAGATAAACCTCTTTGCGAAGCGCTCACAATTTTAATCAGAATGCACCGTTCGGAAAGAAGGGTAAAGGATCCTGTCGACAAGAAGCGAGCACGATCACAAAGCGATCATGGCAAACCCAGTTTATTCGCCAGCGCCATCAGTTGGTGTAAACGATGGGCCAGATCTTCCGGCGCTTCCTGCTGAGCAGGCGCGCTCGATCCACGTACCACCAACGTCACCGGCAGCCGGGTCTGGCGGATAACGCCTGCCTCGCTTTCGCCCGTCAGCCAGTCAACGCCCTGCTCGCCCGCTTCGCGAAACGCCTGACGAATGGTGGTCAATGGCGGCGTAAACCATGCGCTGTCGGTGGTGTCATCATAGCCGACGACCGACAGCTGCCCCGGCACCGCAATGCCCTTTTCAGCACAGGCCCGCAGCACGCCGAGCGCCATCTGATCGTTCGCCACCAGTACCGCGTCAGGTTTCGTCGCATTCGCCAATAAACCGTGGGCTTTTTCATACCCCGACTGCGCGCTCCAGTCTCCGCGGGCTACCGCGCATGGCGTCAGCCCGGCCGCTGCAAGCGACTGCTGCCAGCCCGCCAGGCGCGCCCGGGCCGAGACGGATGTTACAGGCCCTGCCAGCAGCGCAATACGTGAATGCCCCTGTTCAAGAAGATGCGTCACGCCAAGCTGCGCACCCTGCGAAGGGCTGAACACGAGGCTATTCACCGCCGCTTGTTCACTGACATCGAGAAATAGCACCGGCAGCGGCGCGGCCAGCGCCCGTAGCCGCTGCGCAACCTCATCTTCCAGCGGGACGTTGATCATCAGGCCATCAACGCGCTGCGCCAACAGTTCTTGCACCGCCTCCCGGCAGCAGGTTTCCGCATTATCCGTGACCATCGAAATCAGCACCGCGTAGCCTTGCTCACCCGCCCGCTGTTTCACCGCTGACGCGATTTGCGACGGCGCATGCAACGCCAGATCGGCGCTGATAAGCCCCAGCGTCGGCTGGCGTTTTCCCGCCAGAAGCTGTGCGCCACGGTTGGGAACATAGTTGAGTTCCGCCATTGCGCGCTCGACGTTTTCACGCGTGCGCGCCGAGACGTGCGCCGCCTGATTTATCACGCGGGAAACGGTCTGATAGGAAACGCCCGCCACACGGGCAACATCGTAAAGGGTGGTGGTTTTCATATTTCCGACATCCGGGAAGCAATGCCGTCAGTGTAACGGATAATTCAGCGCCTGACTGTGAGCGCTTCGTAAATTAGCGCAACACTTTCTCTTTTTTCAGCACCGGGCGCACCGCAGATTCTGCGCGGAACCACGGTAAACAGAGCTGGATCAACGGGCCAATCGCCAGGGCATAAACCAGCGTACCGATCCCAACGCTGCCCCCCAAAAAATAACCGATAACCAGCACCGTGACTTCAATCGTGGTGCGGATCCCTCGAATCGCCCAGCCCGTGCGGGCGTGGATCCCCGTCATCAGTCCATCGCGCGGCCCGGGGCCAAAACCGGCACCGATGTACATTCCGGTCGCCAGCGCGTTCAATATCACCGCGATGACCATCATCCCACTTTGTAGCCACAGTGATTCCGGCGCGGGGATCACGACAATCGTGGCATTCGCTGCCAGGCCAAGCACAATCACATTGCTGATAGTCCCGAGTCCCGGACGCTGGCGGATGGGGATCCACAGCAGCAATACCAATGCCCCGGTGAGGATCATCACCGTACCGATATCCAGTGAGAAGACTTTCCCCACCCCAAGATGAAATACATTCCAGGGATCAGCGCCCAAATTGGCCTGCACAAACATCCCGGTGGAAATCCCATACAGGCACAGCCCGACGTACAGTTGCAGTAAACGACGCAGCATAGCGACCTCTATATTCGTTGCTGAAAAACGCATCATCGTTAAAAATGGACTTATTATTAATGACCAGTTTTATAAAAGTGGACTGCTATGTCTCTTCGTCGTTCCGGTAGCCAGTCGTTGGTAAGCCTGCTGGGCCACTGGCAGGAAACCCCGTCCCGCACCCCACTCTGGCGTCAGCTGGCCGAGGCGCTGCGGCTGTTAATTCTTGACGGTCGCCTGGCGCTCGACAGCCGTTTGCCTGGCGAACGCGAACTGTCGACCGCGCTCGGCGTAAGTCGCACCACGGTTGCCAGCGCGCTGGCACAGCTGCGTGATGAAGGCTACGTGGTCAGCCGTCATGGCAGCGGTTCCCGGGTGATTCTGCCGGCTCAGCAGCCTCAGGTTCCGACCAGAATGAACACCGTACAGGCGCTGGACTTATCCATTGCCGCACTCAACGCCGGACCAGAAATTCATCAGGCTTATCATCACGCGCTCTCTCTTTTACCACAGCATTTAGCCAGCACCGGTTACGATCAGCAGGGTTTACCGGCGCTGCGTGAAACCATTGCGCAACACTATTGCGCCCGTGGTTTGCCGACGCGCGCTGACGAAATCATGATTGTGAACGGAGCGGTGAGTGGGCTGGCCTTGATTCTGCGGCTGTTGACTGGCCCTGGCGATCGGGTGGTGGTCGATAACCCAACGTATCCGCTGGCGATTGCGGCTATCCAGGGTGCGTCCTGCCGTCCGGTGGGTGTGTCACTGCCTGCAGAAGGCTGGGATGTAGACGGTCTCACCGCCACATTCGCGCAAACGTCACCGCGTCTGGCGTATCTGATGCCTGACTTTCATAACCCGACCGGACGTTGTATGGATGGCCCGACTCGCCAGCGCATCGCCGATCTTTCAGCGCGCACCCGCACTACGCTTGTGATTGACGAAACAATGGTCGATCTCTGGTACAACGCCCCACCGCCACCGCCGCTGGCTGCATTCAACACCGATGCGCCGGTGATAACGCTGGGTTCAACAGGAAAAAGTTTTTGGGGAGGGTTGCGGCTTGGGTGGATCCGCGCTTCATCGCGCACGCTTTCTTCGCTGGCACAGGCGCGCGATACGCTGGATTTAGGCTCGCCGTTGCTGGAACAGCTGGCCACCGACTGGCTGCTGGAAAATGCCGACCACCTGCTGCCGCAAAGACGACAGATGCTCGCCGCCCGTCGGGATATGTGCAGCGCGTTAATGGCGGAGTATTTCCCTCAGTGGCGCTATACGCAGCCGGAAGGCGGACTGTCATTCTGGGTGGAATTACCGGATATGCTCTCGACGCTGTTTGCAGCGCGGGCCGAAAGTGTGGGGATTCATTTGGGAACGGGGACGCGATTTGGACTGGTTGGCGCATTCGACCGCTGGCTACGGTTGCCGTTTACGCTGGACGATGAAACGCTACAAATCGCCTTCAAAACCTTGCAACCCATCTGGAATTCTCTGAACGGTCAGCAGAATAACTTACGAGCAAGAAAAATAATCTATTAAAATCGCGACGAGCTAATAGCGGCTATTCGCTCGTCCACTATATCGTCCGTGATATTTGAGATAATTATGTCTTTATTATCGCCGACAATTATCCTGTTCTCAGGCTTCAGCGATATGACATGACGTGGATATTTTTATTAATGCTGGCGTGGGATCGGGAAGCCTTTGACTGAGATAATAAAGCTGTCACCGTCTTTTTTAATTTTTGCACCGGTGTCGCACCAGTCGGATGCAATGCGAAAGAACTCATCGCTACCGACATTCCAGTTCAAGCGTACATGCTTAACATACCCGGAGCGGAGCATTTCACAGGCTTCGCCGTAGTTAGCGGCTGTCGAAAGTTGTTGTTTCATTTTCTCTTCTTCAGAATTTTTCGTATCGCTTTGATTTCTTTAGGAGTAAGAGGAGTTGATTCTTCTTCGGTATGCTGACTGTCTACCTCGCCTTCGGATACTCCCACCTCTGATGCCGTTTCTAGCGCCAGCTGCAGCAGACGTTGTGTTGCTGCGCTTAAGGTCTCGTTATGGACTTCCGCATAATGACGTAATTGCTCTTTTAAATCGTTTTCAATTTTAACATTCAAAACCGCAGTGGCCATGTTCAGATTCCCCGTGCAATAAATTAACATAATTAATACACGAAGATGGCAAGCCGATCCACAGATATATTTTACTTATGGTTGAGATACATTATCACCAAAATTTATTGTCGGCCCAATATATGACAGTCACGTGACAGTAATATTTCATTCCTGTGACGGTGACGGTGACGGCACGAGAGCAGATAAATGTTTAAGATTCGGAAAATGCACGGGACACGCTGAGAGGACTTCTCGCTGTTGCTTCCATTCCTCAGACTTTATTGCGCAACACGCCGTTCATCTTGCGCAATATAGCATAAACTGCAGACAACAAAAAATAGTCCCGTAGTTTATTATTACCTCTAAAAATAATAACTAAAAGGCAGAGCTGGTTAGTCAGGAAGATTATTAATCTTCAGTTTGTATCCACCGCGCTCATAGTCAATATATTTATTCTTTTTTAACGAAGATACAACATTCAGAATACTGCTGCGTGACAATCCGGTGCGCTCCTGAATATAGCTAAGAATGTTAACTCGATATTTTCTCTCCGCCGGAAGTTTATCCAGCTCTTGCAGATACTGATGGACCACGGGTGGCGTGCGTTGATTGACAATCTGCATATCGCGATACACCATAAAAGTGGTGTGGTAGGTTGATAACTCTGCGACCGCACGCCATAAACCGAGTCGTTCAATCTCGGGGATCACACGCGATGCATCTACGCGAATGAGTGTACACGCCGTCTCGGCTCGAATAAGGTTACTGCGGATAGGGCAAAACATTTCTGTAAAACCAAGAACATGGGGCTCACTCGATGACCCCAAAAGGAGTCCATCAGATATCCTTAATACTGAGACTTCCCCTTGTATGACCAGATAAATATAAGATTTTTCACGCGTCCCCCAGGCAATTCTTTGTCGTGCAACAATATGTATTTGTTCGCCTAAAGGCGTCAGAGCTTTGATTAAAGTGTCAATTGCATCATCGGGACGTTTTGGTGGGCAAATCACCATATTCCATTCCTCTTTAACATCAAAATTAGCACTATCAAATAAAATTGCAGAATAATTATAGAGCGAAGACTATGGTATTACACCCCTATTAAATTAATGAAACTAAAGAAACAGCATTCAATTTAAAATTAAACAAAAGCGCTTTTATTTTGCACAAACCCCAAGAAAACTCCGAGAGATGAAACGACCAATCATATAAAGAGCATCCCGCAACAAGCAAGAATATTCTTTATTTAGTCCTTGCGTTGGGGCTGTTGTTTATCCTGGTATCGCGTAGAGTACATAGCCAACACCAGCGACGATGGCACTTATTGCCTGAAAGGAATGAAAAAAATAATAAAGAAGGGGGAAATCAGAGAGTTACCCAGAATTGGGTGGGGGCCCTGCCAGCTACATCCCGGCACACACGTCGTCTGCCCTGGCTGCTTCCTTCCGGATCTGACCTGGTGAACAGAGTAGCGTTGCGGGAGAACCAACAGAGCCCCCATTGAGAGCGTTATTCCTAACGCGCTGGCGCATTATCCCTGTGCGGCCCGGCAATTGCAACCCACCGCAGTCTGGATGGTGGTTTATTGTGCGACTGTGCCTTTCCTGGCGTCCTGTGGGAACGAGATTTCCATATTGCGAACTTGCTCTCAGCAAAACTTGGGAGAGTGTCCAGACTGTTTTAATGCCATCGGACATCCGTCTTTCTTCTTTTTTAGGGGTCGACAATGATCAATTCAATGCCTTTGACACTCACTCTGCCAATGCCCGCTATCGACGAAGTGACTCTTGCCCATCAGGGGCTGAACTATTTACGCCCGGATGTGGTGCTGGATTTTATCAGCGTTAGTCCCAATGCCTTGCTGTTTGTCACGCCAGTTGCGGTGCTGTTCGCCTCGCTTGGCGTGGTGGGCCACGTGCCGCTACGCAGGCTGCCCGTGGCGGTTTCCGGGCGTGTAACCTATCCCATCTGCACCCAGGTGCTGCCGGAATTGCGCGGAAAGTTGATTATCAATACCGCCTCCAGAAAGCTGAAATTCCTCGAAAATCAGGTGGTCAAACGCGACGAATTTGCCCCAAGTACGTCGCAGGTCATTGGCCTGGCCCTGGAGTTTACCTTCCAGCAGCCCGAGTGATCTCCGCCTTCACAAGCTGAAGTGCGTCGCTTATCCTGTGCTTTTCCCAACTGGAAAGTGCTATGGAACCCATTGATTCATTTCCGCACCGGGTGTGGCAAATCGTTGCAGCCATTCCGGAAGGTACAGTCACGACCTACGGTGACGTCGCGCGGCTGGCGGGTTCGCCTCGCGCGGCGCGTCAGGTAGGTGGCGCTCTGCGCCGTTTACCGGAAGGATCAACCCTGCCGTGGCATCGGGTAGTGAATCGTCATGGCAATATTTCCCTGACCGGCCCAGATCTTCAGCGTCAGCGCCAGGCGTTACTGTCGGAAGGCGTTCAGGTATCGGGTAGCGGCAAAATTAATATGCAGAAGTATCGCTGGAATTACTGATCCCTCCCCCGCGAGGAGGAGGAGGGAAACCGACGTTATGGGATTTGCGTCGGGGCAGGTACGGCAGACGACGGGTTCACCTGAGTCGGTGAAGTCGACGGCACGGTTGTTGCCGCACCATCATCAGTCGCCACCGGCACTGGGGTTTGCTGCACAGGCACCAGCGTCAGGTCAGCTTTGGTACCACCGTTATTGATAACCGGCTGCACCGTATCGGTAATGAACACCAGTTTATCGTTGATGGTCACTGCCGCACTCAACAGGATCCGTGCGTTTGGCTGAATATCTGCCGGGTTATACGGCAGCACGAAGCTAAACGGCGCCTGTTTCCCTTCCGTACGCGTGACTTTCTGAGAAAGCACTTTTGATGGCGCATCTGCCAGAGAAGCATCCGACAGCGTTACCGTCAGCACCGCATCCGGTGGCAAGGCCACTTTCTGGCGGATCCAGGCGGTACCGGAAACGTTAGGTTGCTGAATGACAGGTTGTGTAGCCTCAGAGGGGTTCGGGCTTGGCGCTGGTGTCTTAATATCCGCACTTTTTTGAGCACAGGCAGACAGTGCAACCGCAACCGCTAAACCACTTAACATGTGCACGAGTTTCATTATGTTCTCCTTATCATCCATGCACTCACAGGATTAAATCCCGCAAGAGTGAGTGGTTAAAACATTTGTGACGCAGTAAGTGTGGCACAGATCTCAGAAATTTGCCTGTAATCGCGCTGTTATTCAGATAATTGCACCCATCGGACTGCTTCGAAAACTGCGTTATACTGTGGCTATTCCCGCGCAGAACGCGGTCTTTTTACCTTTGAGGACATTTATGAGCCAGGCTCTCTCTAATCTGCTAACCCTGTTAAATCTGGAAAAAATTGAAGAGGGATTGTTCCGCGGTCAAAGTGAGGATCTGGGCTTACGCCAGGTATTTGGCGGCCAGGTCGTCGGTCAGGCGTTGTATGCCGCCAAAGAAACCGTGCCTGTCGACCGACTGGTGCATTCGTTCCACAGCTACTTTTTACGCCCGGGCGACAGCCAGAAACCGATTGTGTACGACGTGGAAGTCCTGCGCGATGGTAATAGTTTCAGCGCCCGCCGCGTGGCTGCTATCCAGAACGGCAAACCGATTTTCTATATGACCGCCTCTTTCCAGGCGCCGGAATCGGGTTACGAACATCAAAAACAGATGCCGCTGGCCCCTGCCCCTGATTCGCTATCATCCGAAACGGATATCGCCCGCCAGCTGGCGCATCTGCTGCCCCAACAGGTGAAGGAGAAGTTCCTGTGTGATAAACCACTGGAGATCCGTCCGGTCGAGTTCCATAACCCGATGAAAGGCCACGTGGCTGAGCCAAAACGCCAGGTATGGATCCGTGCCAACGGCACGGTGCCCGATGATTTCCGCGTGCATCAGTATCTGCTGGGCTATGCGTCTGACTTTAACTTCCTGCCGGTTGCCCTTCAGCCGCACGGCGTGGGCTTCCTCGAAAAAGGGATGCAGGTGGCGACGATTGACCATTCCATGTGGTTCCATCGCCCGTTCAATATGAATGAATGGCTGCTGTACAGCGTGGAGAGCACGTCTGCTTCTAGCGCACGCGGTTTTGTACGCGGTGAGTTTTATACTCAGGATGGTGTGCTGGTCGCGTCGACAGTACAAGAAGGCGTGATGCGCAACCGCGGTTAGAATTTTGCGGTATCGGTTAGTTCCCGCTCCCGCCGGGAGCGGGCAAACACTAAAAACGGCAATCTTAGGATTGCCGTTTTGCTTTTACTTATGCGTTATACGCATTCTCGCCGTGGCTGTTGACGTCCAGACCTTCGCGTTCCTGTTCTTCCGGAACACGCAGCCCCACGGTCAGGTCAGCCAGTTTGTAACCGATGAAAGCCACCACGCCAGACCAGACAATCGTCAGACCGATACTTTCCAGCTGTACCAGAACCTGATGGCCCATGGTCACGCCTTCCGCATAGCCGACGCCACCCAGTGAAGTCGATGCGAAGATGCCGGTCAGGATACAACCTACAATCCCGCATACGCCGTGTACACCGAACACATCGCATGGGTCATCCACACGCAGCCAGCGTTTCAGAGCCGTGACGCCCCACAGACCGGCCAGGCCCGCCGCGATACCGACAATCAGGGAACCACCCACGCCGATGTAACCACAGGCAGGAGTGACGGCCACCAGACCGGCGATTGCACCAGAACATGCGCCCAGCAGAGAAGGCTTACCGCGTACCGCCCACTCACCGAAGACCCAGGCCAGAATCGCAGCCGCAGTCGCCACTACGGTGTTCAGGAAAGCGAGTGCCGCAATTTCGTTGGCGGAGCTTGCGGAACCGGCGTTAAAGCCGAACCAGCCCACGTACAGGATAGCCGTGCCGGTGAAGACCATTGGCAGGTTATGCGGTTTGAACGCTTCTTTGCCAAAGCCCACGCGTTTGCCAATCAGGTATGCGCCCACCAGGCCCGCAACTGCGGCGTTGATGTGAACAACGGTACCGCCCGCGAAGTCCAGCGCGCCATGCGTGGCCAGCAAACCGCCGCCCCAGACCATGTGCGCAATCGGTACGTAGGAGAAGGTCATCCACACCACCACGAAAATCAGCACTGCGGAGAAGCGAATACGCTCCGCCAACGAGCCAACAATCAGGCCGACGGTGATACAGGCGAATGAACCCTGGAAAGCGACGTGGATGTACTGATAGAAGGTGCCCATCAGTGCTTTCAGTTCGATGCCTTTCAGCAGCACCCAGTCGAAACTGCCGAAGAAGTTGCCGCCGGTTCCGAACGCCAGGGTATAGCCGTAAACCACCCACAGAACGCAAACCAGTGCGAAGGTGACGGTGACCTGCGTCAGCATGGAAAGCACATTTTTGCCACGGATCAGGCCACCGTAAAACAGCGCAATCCCGGGGATACTCATAAACAGCACCAGTGCGGTGCTGATCATCATAAAGGCGTTGTCAGCTTTATCGGCGACCGCAGGCGCCGCCAGAGCCAGGCCCGGCAACAGTGCCAGTACAGCTGGGGCAATTTTCAGTAGAGTTTTGTTCATTTTCTCGATCCCTATCACTGTGTGCCAGGAGTTACAGAGCCGCTTCGTCGGCTTCGCCGGTACGAATACGAATGACGCGTTGCAGCTCGGCGACGAAGATCTTGCCGTCGCCAATCTTGCCGGTGTACGCCGCTTTACTGATCACGTCGATCACCTCATCGAGTTGATCGTCAGCGATCGCCACATCGATTTTCACCTTCGGCAGAAAGTTGACGCTATATTCGGCACCGCGGTAAAGCTCGGCATGGCCTTTCTGACGCCCGAAGCCTTTCACTTCGGTAACGGTCAGCCCCTGAATACCAATGGAAGACAGCGCTTCGCGAACGTCTTCGAGTTTGAATGGTTTAATCACCACGGTAACCAGCTTCATAGATCCCCTCCAGTCAGAATTCGGTAATGGCGGCAGCTAACACATATGAGGTAAAGCAATCGGCGTGCCAGAAATTAAAACCGGAGGTCATTCAGAGGATTCTGGCCTTTTCTGTGGCTGCGGCGAGCAGCGCAGTTCGACTGAACGAAAATGAGAGGCAGGAAGGAAAAACAAAACGCACCATTGCGGTGCAAGGTGCGTTTTGTTTTTGCACCAGCGCGCGCTGGTGTAAGTAAATTGCTTAATCGTGGTGCATCAGGAGATAAGCGTTTCTTCTTCAATACTGGCCGCCAGTTCTTCACCGGCAAGCTGCAGTTGATACATTTGCCAGTAACGCCCTTTGGCTTCAAGAAGTTGCTGATGCGTGCCCCGCTCTACCGCCTGGCCACGATGCAGCACCATGATGGTGTCGGCCTCAACGATGGTCGAGAGACGGTGGGCAATCACCACCAGCGTCGTACGCTGTCGAACCAGCGCCAGCGCCTGTTGAATCGCCTGCTCGGTGCCGGAATCGATGTTCGCGGTAGCTTCATCAAGGATCAGAATTTGCGGAGTGTCCACCAGCACGCGGGCCAGGGCCAGCAGCTGTTTCTGTCCGACCGACAGATTATTGCCCTGCTCGCCGAGCCGGGTGTAAATCCCGTCGCTCAGGCTACGCGCCAGTTCTGCAAGCTGCACCGTTTCAAGGGCCTGCCAGACCTGTGCTTCGCTGATATCACGGCCCAGCGTGACGTTGGCAAAGAACGATTCGGCCAGCACCACCGGGTCCTGCTGCACCATCGCCACGCCCTGTCGAATAACGCTGTGGCTGAGTGACGACAGCGGACGTCCATCAAGGCGAATTTCGCCTTTGCTCAGCGGGTAGTAGCCCATCAGCAGGCTGGCGAGCGTACTTTTACCACTGCCGGTATGCCCGACCAGTGCCACAAAGTTGCGCGTTGGCACGTTAATGTTGATGTCCTGCAGCACCAGACGGTCGCCACGGTAGGCGAAAGAGACATCGTCAACGTCGATCGACCCGCTTTGCAGCGGTGCTTCGTCTGCGCCGTAGTTCTGACGCGGTTTGTCCATCAGTTCAAACACGCGCTCGCCCGCCACCACCGCCTGCTGCAGCATCGACTGCTGGGTGGTGAGTTCGATTAACGGTTCATTTAAACGCCCGAGGTAGCTGATAAACGCATACAGCACGCCGACTTCAATCGTGCCGGTGCTGCTCAACCCAAACAGCATCAGCAGGCCGCAGAGAATCAGTGAGGAGAACAGGCTCAACAGCGGACGCAGCAGGAAGCCGTCCAGACGCAGGGTCTGCATGCGGGCCATGTAGTGCGAGCGGCTCGCTTCGCCCATCCGTTCGCCAAAACGCGCCTGCTGGCGGAACTGCTGAATGACGCTCATGCCGTTGATGACTTCGTTGAAACCGTCGTTGATGTCCGCCAGATAGGCGCGGACGCGACGCACAATCGGCGTGCTGTAGCGCTGGTAAATCAGCATCACCACAATCACCGCCGGGAAGATGGCGATCGCCACCAGTGCCATGCGCCAGTCGAGGCTGAACATTGCCACCAGCATCGCGCTGATCAGTGCCGCGCTGCGGAGTACCGTAGAAACCACGGTGACATACAGATCACGAATCACTTCGGTGTCATTAGTCACGCGTGAAATCAGCTGCCCGACCGGCTGCACGTCAAACTCGCTGAGTGGCTGGCGCAGCGCGGCGTCCATGACGTCGGTGCGCAATTGTTGCACCACCCCGACAGCAGCCCGGTTAAACAGCAGCGACTGCGCATAGTGCAAGGACGCCGCCAGCAGCTGCAGGCCAACGTACGATGCGGCAAGACCGATAACAATGCCCCACGGCAGATAGCTTTTCGCCACCATGTTATCGATGAAATAGCTTATCAGCAGCGGGCCTGTGACTTCCGCGATGGCGGCAATCCACATCATCACCATGCCGATGCCTAGTGGCTTACGCCACGGCGATCCATAAGCCAGCAGGCGTTTGAGCGTTGGCCAAAGTTGTCCGAAACTACGCATCGGCTTCCTCCTCACGCTGCTCTTCCGGCACGTCGTCGAGCGCCGCCTCCAGTTGCTGATAACGATACATATCGCGATACCAGCCGGACTGTATCGCCAGCTGCTCGTGTTCACCGCGCTGGGCAATGTGTCCATGCTGCATGACGATAATCTCACTGGCTTCGGTCAAGGCCGACAGGCGATGCGCGCTGATGATCACCGTACGCCCTTCGCCCCACTGACGCAGGTTGTGCAGGATCTGATGCTCTGTGCGCCCGTCGACCGCAGACAGCGCATCGTCGAGGATCAGAATTTCAGCATCCAGCAACAGCGCGCGGGCGATAGAAATACGCTGCTTCTGCCCACCAGACAGCATCACGCCTCGCTCGCCCACTTCTGTGTCATAGCCCTGCGGCAAACGTAAAATGTCTTCATGCACGCTGGCAAGCCGCGCCACATGCTCAATTTCTTCCTGCGTCGCACCCGGTTTGCCGAGCGCAATATTGCTGCCCACGGTATCGGAGAACAGGAATGGTGTCTGATTGACCACTGCCAGGCGGCTACGCCAACTGTCGAGCTGGAGCGCTGTCAGAGGGAGATCCTGGAAGCGAATGTCGCCCTCGGTGACGTCAAAATGACGCTGGATAAGCGACAACACCGTGGATTTCCCGGCGCCGGTTGGGCCGCAGATCCCCAGCATCTGGCCAGGCTGCAGGCTGAACTGCACATTATGCAGCGTCGGCTTTTCGGTTTGCGGATAGCAGAACTCGCGAATATTCACCGCCAGCGTGCCGCGATCGGGCGTCAGTATTTGCGTACCGTCGTTCACCACCGGCGCTTCAGCGAGCATGTCGCGGATTCGAGTATAAGCGGCACTGCCGCGCTCGACGATATTAAACATCCACGCCAGCGCCAGCATTGGCCAAATCATCAGGCCGAGATACATCATGAAGCTGGTGAGCTGACCGAGTGTGAGGCTACCGTGCACCACCATCCAGCTTCCGCCGGAAATCGCCAGTAAGTTTGCCATGCCGATTGCGATGTAAATCGTCGGATCGAAGCGGGCATCCACCCGGGCCACGCGCATGTTTTTCGCGCCGGTATCCGCCGCATCGGCCGCAAACTGCGCGGACTGCCGGTCTTCCAGACCAAACGCTTTGATCATGCGAATGCTGGTCAGGCTTTCCTGCGTACGGTCATTCAGGCCGGAGAACGCCGCCTGCGCCAGCTTAAAGCGGTTATGTAGCGTGTCGCCGTTACGCTTGATAACCAGCGCCATAATCGGCATCGGCACCAGCGCCAGCAAGGTCAGTTCCCAGCTTATTTGAGTCGACATGACGATCAGCACCGCACAGCCCATTACCAGCGAATCCACCAGCGTCAGCACACCTTCACCGGCGGCAAACACCACCCGGTCAACGTCGTTGGTGGCGCGGGCAATCAAATCCCCGGTGCGGTGGCGCAGGTAAAATTCAGGATGCTGACGGCTGAGTTGGCGGTAATAATCCTCACGCAGTTCAACGGCGAGCTGATAGGACGCGCCGAACAGCAGCACGCGCCAGACATAGCGCAGCAGATACACCACCACCGCAATCAGCGCCAGCGTTGCCACCCACATCATGATCCGCGTGGTGGTGTAGTGTTGTTGCGTCACGCCATCCACCACGATGCCCACCACCTTCGGCGGGATCAGTTGCAGAATGGCAATAATGATAAGCAGCAGGACCGCACCGAGATAGCGGCGCCATTCCCGACGGAAATACCAGCTGAGTTGAGCAAATAATCGCACGCAGAATTACCCAGAGAATTATTCGACCGGCAACGCGGTAGTGTACTTAATCTGTTCCATCGCAAAACTCGATGTCACATCAGATAAGCCCGGCACGCTGTTAACCAGCCGTTTGTAAAAGTCGTCGTAGCGCTTCATGTCCGCTACCTGTACCCGCAGGAGATAGTCGTACTCGCCCGCCATGCGCCAGAAGCCAAGCACTTCGGGCATTTGCGTCACCTGTGACACAAAGTGGCTGTACCATTCACTGCTGTGGTGCTGGGTTTTTATCAGCACGAACGCTGTGAGTCCGAGCCCTAATTTTTCTGCATCCAACAGCGCCACTCGTGCACGCAAAACGCCTTCGTCTTCGAGGCGTTTCAGGCGTTTCCAGCAGGGCGTGGTGGTCAGATTAACGGCATCGGCGAGCGCCTGCAAAGAGAGGGTGCAATCCTCCTGCAGCAGCGCCAGCAGCTTACGGTCAGTTTTATCTATCATTAGCGCCCCGTGGAGAAAAATATTCTCTCTTAATTGTATTTCAAAGGCTATATAGCAACAATTTTTTCCGTGCTTTCCGTTAATCTGGGCACAAAATGACAAACAGGACGTAATGATGAACAGCACCTGGGTAAAACACGCCATCAGTGAGATTAATGCCGACTATCAGCGCTCTGCGGACACGCACCTGATTCGCCTGACGCTGCCCGCTTTCTCCGGCATTCAGCTCTACCTGAAAGATGAAAGCACGCACCCGACCGGCAGCCTCAAGCACCGCCTGGCGCGTTCACTGTTTTTATATGGTTTGTGCAACGGCTGGATCAAAGAAGGCACCACGATCATCGAAGCTTCGTCAGGATCGACGGCGGTTTCCGAAGCCTATTTTGCGCGTCTGCTCGGCCTGCCGTTTATCGCCGTGATGCCGTCGTGCACTGCGAAACGCAAAATTGAACAAATCGAATTTTACGGCGGTCGCTGCCACTTTGTGCAAAGTGCCTGCGAAATCTACGAAGCCTCTGAAATGCTGGCCCGCGAGATAAACGGTCATTATATGGATCAGTTCACCTACGCCGAGCGCGCCACCGACTGGCGCGGCAATAATAACATCGCCGACAGCATTTTCCGCCAGATGCAGCATGAACCTAACCCGGTTCCAGCCCATATCGTAATGAGTGCAGGCACCGGCGGTACATCGGCTACCATCGGGCGCTATATTCGCTGCCAGGGTTATGACACGCAGCTGACGGTGGTTGACCCGCAGAACTCGGTATTTATGGACTACTGGCAGCAGCGCGATGCAACATTACGCAGCCCGATTGGCAGCAAAATTGAAGGGATTGGTCGCCCGCGCGTCGAGCCGTCGTTCATTCCTGACGTGGTCGATAACATGCTGCGCGTGCAGGATGCGGCAAGCGTCGTCACCGCGCATTGGCTGGAAACGCAACTGGGCCGCAAAGTGGGGGCTTCAACGGGAACCAATATGTGGGGCGCGTTACAGCTTGCCGCACAAATGCGCAGTGCGGGTCAGACCGGTTCGATTGTGACCCTGCTGTGTGACAGCGGCGAACGCTATCTCGAAACCTACTACAACCCGCAATGGGTGGCCGCAAATATTGGCGAACTTGCCCCGTCGCAGGCTGCGCTGTCAGAGCTTATCGGACAGTAATCAACGGACTCATAAAAGAAAAAAGCCAGGCATCATATGAAGCCTGGCTTGCCGGAAGGGTCTCGTCATTCGGGGGAATAAGGGAGATGTGGTGTATCCAGCCAATGAGTCAAAAAGTGGGACACTGCCTGATTTTGGCAATGACCGATAACCGGTAAGTGCGGTAATGCCGCTTTCAGCTGCGGCATGGCGTTGCCCATAATCAGACCTTTTCCAACCTGACCCAGCATTTCGCTGTCGTTCATCGCGTCGCCAAATGCCATGCAGTCTGCCATGGTCACGCCGAGATGGGTGCTGAGCGTCGCCAGCGCTGCGCCTTTGTTGCAGCCGACGGGCAGTACTTCCAGGCACTCGACCGCTGAAAAAGTCAGATGCGCGCGGGAACCCAATGCGTCATTGAGCTGGATCCGTAAACGGCAGAGATCGTCATGATCGCCACAGAAACAGATCTTGGTGACGTCATGGGCTGGCAGACGTTTAAAATCGCAGAGCTGATAACGGAATCCGCTATAAACGTGCGCCTGTAACATGTCCGGAATATCTCTGTCCGTCAGCCAACCACTGTCGTTAAACACATGCATGCTGGCCTGAGTATCCCAATGGCTGTGCAGGACAAGGTCAGCCACGTCGGGGTCCAGATCACTACGGTGCAGCACATCACCTTCCAGGGAATGAATGCGCGTGCCGTTACCGGTTATCAAGAAGGCATCGAGGGCGAAGTTACCAATCAGGTGGCGCATTTCGAGGACATGGCGGCCGGTGGCAAACGTCAGCGTAATTTCCCGCTCGTGCAGGCGTTTCAGCGTACTCAACGTTTGTTCACCCAGACGATGGTCGGGCATCAACAGCGTCCCATCCATATCAAATGCAGCCAGTCTTGCCATGTTGTTCCTCGGAAGTGTGATGAGAGTCTCTTGTGCGAAAGTATCGCCTGAGATATACGGAAGGAATAGTGAATGAATGAACTTTATTGTTCCGGGTTTATCAAGTGAGCGACGATGCGCCAACTCAACAGACTTAATCAGTTTCAACGCCTGTGGCAGCCTTCTTCCGGCGCGCCGCAGCAAATTACCGTTGCCGAACTGGCGGAACGTTGTTTTTGCAGCGAGCGACATGTGCGTACGCTTTTGCGTCAGGCGCAGGACTCCGGCTGGCTTAGCTGGCAGGCCCAGTCAGGCCGTGGAAAGCGCGGCACGCTGACTTTTCACGTCACGCCCGAGACGCTGCGCAATGAGATGATGGAGCAAGCGCTGACACTCGGCCAACAGCAGAATGCGCTGGAGCTGGCACAGCTTGCGGCCCCGGAACTGCGCGCCCTGCTGCATCCGTTTCTCGGCGGCCAGTGGCAGAACAACACTCCGACGCTGCGTATTCCCTACTATCGCTCGCTCGAACCACTGCACCCCGGTTTTCTGCCTGGTCGTGCGGAACAGCATCTGGCAGGACAGGTTTTTTCCGGCCTGACTCGCTTTCATCAAAATACCGCCGAGCCGCGCGGTGACCTGGCCCATCACTGGGAAGTGTCGGCCGACGGATTGCGCTGGCATTTTTACATCCGTTCGACGCTGCACTGGCACAATGGCGATCCGGTTGATACCGCGCAGCTGCATCGGCGTCTGGAAATGTTACTGGCGCAGCCCGCTCTACGGACACTGTTCGCCAGCGTGCAGCGCATCGAAATCACTCACGCGCAGTGCCTGACGTTCACGCTGGTCAAGCCTGACTTCTGGCTGGCGCATCGCCTGGCCAGCTATTGCAGCGTGCTGGCGCATCCGGATAACCCAGCCATCGGCACCGGTCCGTTCCGGCTGAAAATCTTCGAACCTGAATTGGTAAGACTAGAAAGCCATAACCGCTACCATCTGACGCATCCGCTGTTGCAGACCATTGAATACTGGATTACACCGCAGCTGTTTGAGCAGGATTTGGGCACCAGCTGTCGTCATCCAGTACAGCTGGCGATTGGTGAAGCGGACGACCTGCGAAAATTACGGCTGGTGAGCGACAGTATTAGTCTCGGTTTTTGCTACCTGACGCTGCGAAAAAGCGCGGCGCTTACCACATCTCAGGCGCAAAAACTGATTACGCTCATCCACCGGACATCGCTAATGCAGACGCTGCCCCTGGATGAAAACCTGATTACGCCGAGCCATGAACTGCTACCCGGTTGGGAAATTCCGTTGGCAGAAGACTCACAGTCTGTCACCTTCCCGGCATCATTGACGCTCATCTACCATTTGCCCGTTGAACTTCACACCATGGCCGAACAGCTTCGTCAGGCGCTGGAGAAACGGGGCTGTAAGCTGACGGTTATTTTCCATGATGCCAAAACCTGGGATGGCTGCCCGAATTTATCTCAGGCGGATTTGGTGATGGGCGACAGGCTGATTGGCGACACGCCTGAATACACGCTCGAACAATGGCTGCGCTGCGATCCGCTGTGGCCACATACGCTCAGCCCGGCACAGTATTCCCATCTTCAGGCCACGCTTGACGCGGTTCAGACGCAGAAAAACCCTGAATCGCGCCATGCGGCCCTGCAAAATGTTTTCCATCATTTAATGGATGCGGCAGTGCTGACGCCGCTGTTTAACTATCAGTACAAAATCAGCGCGCCGCCGGGTGTGAACGGTATTCGTCTGAACGCCAGGGGCTGGTTCGATTTCACCGAGGCCTGGCTGCCCGCCTCTACGGAAACGTAAAGCACGTCTTGTAGCTGGTCGGCATCGTCGCCAAACGCTACCATAGCGTTTTCTTAAATATTGACAGGATTTGCTATGAAACGCGCCGTCGTGGTTTTCAGCGGAGGTCAGGACTCCACCACTTGCCTGGTCCAGGCTTTACAGCAGTATGATGAAGTGCACTGCGTGACGTTTGATTACGGACAGCGCCATCGCGCGGAAATCGACGTCGCACGTGAACTGGCGCTGAAACTCGGCGCGCGTGCGCATAAGGTGCTGGATGTTACGCTGCTTAACGAACTGGCGGTCAGCAGCCTCACTCGCGACAGTATTCCTGTTCCAGACTACGAACCTGAAGCCAACGGCATTCCAAATACCTTCGTGCCGGGCCGCAATATTCTTTTCCTGACCCTGGCCGCAATTTATGCCTATCAGGTAAAAGCAGAAGCGGTGATCACCGGGGTATGCGAAACCGATTTCTCCGGTTATCCGGATTGCCGGGATGAGTTTGTTAAAGCCCTCAACCACGCAGTGAACCTCGGTATGGCGAAAGAAACCCGCTTCGAAACGCCGCTGATGTGGATAGATAAAGCAGAAACCTGGGCGCTTGCAGATTACTGGGGCCATCTCGATATGGTTCGCAGCGAAACCCTCACCTGCTATAACGGCATCAAAGGCGATGGCTGTGGCCACTGCGCGGCCTGCACGCTTCGCGCCAACGGTCTGAATCATTATCTGGCCGACAAAACTGGCGTAATGGCGGCATTGAAAGCGAAAACCGGCCTGAAGTAAGTGCGTACTCCCCGGCGGCAGTCTGCGTGCCGGGGTTCTTTCCTACCATTTCAATTTATTCGACCATGTCTTCCAGATGAGCGCGAAGTTCACCGTCCAGCGGTAACGCTTTTTGTGTTTTCAGATCGATACAAACAAACGTAATCTGCGCATCCGCCACCACTTCCCCTTCAGGCTCCAGCGTCACAACCTGGCTTAATACACCGCTTTTACCATTCAGTTGCTGTACCTTGCTGGTGACTGTGAGCAGGTCGCCCAGTACCGCGGGGCGACGATAGTTGATGTTGATATTCACCACCACAAACGCGATGTGGTGCTGGCTCATCCATTGAAAGCCCGCGCTGCTTTCCAGCCCGTCCCAGCGAGCCTCTTCGAGAAACTCAAGGTAGCGAGCGTTATTAACGTGTTGATAAACATCAAGATGATATCCACGAACTTTAATTTGGGTCTGCATAGCGCAATAGCCTTTGTTATTTATAGAGTCAGAGGTCGCACACTGGTACGACCTCTTTAGTTTGGCATTATTTTGCTACTGTGCAAACTCTCCGCATGGTCAGAGCATCAGATTTGAAAGATTTCTTTCGACAAGTGCGCCTCCCATACCCGGCACCTGGCGCAGATCGTCAATAGCTTTAAAGGGACCGTATTCTTCACGATAGCTGACGATAGCCTGGGCTTTCTTCAGCCCGACGCCATTCATCACCCGGGCCAGCTCGTCGGCGGTGGCCGTGTTGATACTGACCTTATCGCCAGCGCTTTGGTTTGCGGTGGCTGACTCGCTGAGTTTTTCAGGGCTTGCAGGGGCTGCTGCGGATTTGGCATCCACAGGCGGTTTACCTGCCGCCGTGGCAGCCAGAGCGTGAGAACCGATACCCGAAATGGCGAGAGTAAGAACGAGAAGTACTGTTTTGATTCCTGATTTCATGCTGTATCTCCTTATGTGTTGACAGCAACGTCACGATAACCAGAGGGAGAAAACAGTACAAAGGGCAGATTTCAGAATTGGAAAAGGCCGCGAAAGCGGCCTTTAAATATTGCAGTGCGTTACGAAATTCTGCGAGCGTGCTCGACGTTATTGCTGTTGTTCAGCGATGTCGCCCAGCTTGATCTTCGCTTCTTTACGCAGGTTTGCCATCAGTGCTTCGAAAGCCACCTGGGCGTTGTTCTGGGTGATCCCCTGTACCATCGCTTTCTTCTGTGCTTCCGGCATGGTGCCGTCTTTCACTTCATCCAGCGACAGAATGACAACGTTACCCTGCATGTCAGAACCGACACCGTAGCTCGCTTTGTCTTTCGGCGGCAGCGGCAGCGTAAACGCGGTCTGGCTAAGCGGATCCTGACCAGTACGGCTCAGGGTCTTCGCTTCACCGAAGCTCAGGTTCGCCGCTTTCATCGCGTCGTCGCCTTTGCCTGCTTTCAGGTCAGCCAGCAACTTCTCTGCGGTGATGTTCGCCTGCTGCACCGCTTTGGTGTGCTTGACGATGTCCGTCACCTGCACTTTCACCTCTGCCAGTGGTTTGACCGATTCAGCTTTATGCTCGCTGACACGCAGCACAAACGCACGGTCGCCATCGACGGTGATGATGTCAGAGTTGCTACCCGGGGTGCCGTTTTGACCCACAAGGCCGCCGTTAAAGATAGCGTCAGATACCGGTTTGAAATTCAGCTCGGCTGGCAGATTGTCGTGTCCAAACCAGCCAGTTTCAACGGCTTTAACACCGGAAACCTGCTCTGCACCCGCCAGGGATTCGTTATCATTGCTCGCCGCATCGCTCACTTTCTGCTGCAGAGCGTAATAAGCGTCCAGCGCTTTTTCCTGCTTCACTTTCGCCGCGATATCATCATGAACATCGGCCAGCGGTTTAACTGTCGCAGGCTGAACGTCATCAAGACGCGCGATAAGGAAACCGACGGACGATTTGATAACACCGGACAACTGGCCTTTATCTTTCAGACCCGCATTTTTCAGCTCGTCCGGCATGGTAGACGCTTCCAGCCAGCCCATGTCACCGCCATTTTTGGCGGAGATAATGTCGGTGGATTTCGCTTTCGCCACGTCAGCAAAGTTTGCGCCTTTGGTGATTTCATCCAGCGCCGCTTTTGCATCTGCTTCGGTTTTGGTCTGAATCACGCTGTAGCGTACGCGCTGCGGCTGAGTGTACTGATCCTGGTGCTGATCGTAGTAAGACTGGATGTCGTTGTCAGATGCCGTTTCCTGCATCGCCGCGGCGTCCAACTTGATATAGCTGACGCGGAACTGCTCTGGCGCAACAAATTCATTCTTGTGCTGCTCGTAGTAGCTGTTGATTTCCTGATCGCTCACCTGCTGCTTCGCCGCCAGGGCATCCACATCAAGGGTGGCTTCGCGCACGACGCGCTGCTGGGAAACCAGAGAAGCCAGTTCGTCCGTTTCGCCCGGGAGCATGAACTCAGAACCTACGATGGCGTTGATCAACTGTTGAGTGACCAGCTGATTACGCAGTGCCTGCGCGTACTGATCGGTCGTCATGCCCATCTGGCCTACGATACCGCTGAAACGCTGGTTATCGAATTTGCCATTGGCCTGGAACGCCTGAGTCTGGAAAATCGCCTGTTTCACCTGCTCATCGCTGATGCCAAGGTTCAGGTGTTTCGCATACTGGTCGAGAAGGGATTCGTCGATAAGACGGTTGAGCACCTGATGACGCATGGTCTTCATGTAGTTTTCGTTGGAAGCCAGTTCAGAGAACTGATCGCCCAACTGCTGCTGCATGCGATTTCGCTCGCTGGCAACGGCATTTTCATATTGTGCGCGGCCAATTTCCTGGCCATTCACTTTCGCGGCGTAATCTTTGTTTCCGCCAATCAGGTAGCTGCTCACGCCGGTCAAAATGAACGACACGATAATGATACCGAAAATAATCTTGAGCACGACACTATTGGCTGCCGTACGTAAGGAGTCCATCATGGTGTAACAACGCTCCGCTGTAGGTGACTGTATCCTCGCACAGCATACCATGAGAGCGGCTGCACGTGAGGACGTATTTTGACAAGAAACGAGGGTTATTGTCAGCCCACAACTCGCCTAAAGTCGCATAAAGTCAGGCTGGAGAAACAAAAAAAGGCACATCTGATGATGCGCCCTTGTACTTTGTCACATTCCCTGGACGGGAAAGCGATCAGTTTACCGCGTCTTTCAGTGCTTTACCTGCACGGAAACCTGGCACTTTGGCAGCAGCGATGGTGATCTCTTTACCTGTTTGCGGGTTGCGACCAGTACGGGCAGCACGCTCTTTAACAGCAAAAGTACCAAAACCAACCAGTGCAACGTCATCCCCAGACTGCAGAGACTCGGTAACGGAAGCGATTAAAGCGTCTAACGCACGTCCAGCAGCAGCTTTAGAGATATCCGCACCTGCAGCAATTTTGTCAATCAGTTGAGATTTATTCACTATTCTCTTCCTCTCTTTATAATTTATATCGCACTGGAATCCTTCGCAATGCGACGGCGCAGCAGTTATATCAGGAGTGTCATGCCCTTACAACACCCGTTGTCTATGACATACCCAACCAGCAATCTAAATTAGCTATACAAAAAAAGGCTGGCAAGTGCGAAATCACCTGACAGCCCCGTTTTTCTTAGCGCTATTTGCGCGACGTCACTATTTTACGGTCTCTACCTGCATGCCATACGGTGCATTTTGCAGTGCAAGGGCCAGAACTTCTTCAATTCGCTTAACAGGATGGATATCCAGATCGGCGATCACATTATCAGGGATTTCTTCCAGATCGCGTTTATTTTCATCAGGAATCAGAACTGTCTTAATGCCGCCACGGTGGGCTGCCAACAGTTTTTCCTTCAGACCGCCGATAGGCAGAACCTGACCACGCAGCGTGATTTCACCGGTCATCGCCACATCGGCCCGCACCGGGTTACCGGTCAGACACGACACTAGCGCGGTACACATTGCGATACCTGCACTTGGACCGTCTTTCGGCGTAGCCCCTTCCGGAACGTGAACGTGAATATCGCGTTTTTCGTAGAAGTCGCCATTAATACCCAGCTTCTCTGCACGCGCACGCACCACGGTCAGCGCCGCCTGAATGGATTCCTGCATCACTTCACCAAGCGAGCCGGTATAGGTCAGTTTGCCTTTACCTGGAACGCACGCGGTTTCGATGGTCAACAGATCGCCACCCACTTCGGTCCACGCCAGGCCAGTCACCTGACCGACACGGTTTTCGCTGTCGGCGCGGCCAAAGTCAAAGCGCTGCACACCGAGATAGTCATGCAGGTTTTCACCATTGATATCAATGTGCTTGAGCGTTTTGTCCAGCAGCAGCTGTTTCACCGCTTTACGGCACAGTTTGGAGATTTCACGCTCCAGACTACGCACGCCCGCTTCACGGGTGTAGTAGCGAATGATGCTGACAATCGCACTGTCATCGACCGTAATTTCGCTCGGCTTCAGCGCGTTTCGCTCAATCTGCTTCGACAGCAAATGACGTTTCGCGATGTTCAGCTTCTCGTCTTCGGTGTAACCGGACAGACGAATCACTTCCATACGATCCAGCAGTGGAGCCGGAATGTTCATGGAGTTGGAGGTCGCCACAAACATCACATCGCTGAGATCGTAATCGACCTCCAGATAGTGATCGTTGAACGCCACATTCTGTTCTGGATCAAGGACTTCCAGCAGCGCTGACGCCGGATCGCCGCGCATGTCGGACGACATTTTGTCGATTTCATCCAGCAGGAACAGCGGGTTTTTAACGCCCACTTTCGCCATTTTCTGGATAAGTTTACCCGGCATCGAACCGATGTAAGTCCGACGGTGACCGCGAATTTCCGCTTCGTCACGCACGCCGCCCAGCGCCATACGGATATATTTACGTCCGGTCGCTTTCGCGATGGACTGACCCAGAGAGGTTTTACCCACCCCTGGCGGTCCAACCAGACACAAAATTGGGCCTTTAAGTTTGTTCACGCGGCTCTGGACTGCGAGATACTCGAGAATGCGGTCTTTCACGCGTTCCAGACCGTAATGGTCGGTATCGAGAACCTCCTGCGCCT
The DNA here is from genome assembly GCF_024764835.1 of Scandinavium hiltneri. Classification (GTDB taxonomy): domain Bacteria; phylum Pseudomonadota; class Gammaproteobacteria; order Enterobacterales; family Enterobacteriaceae; genus Scandinavium; species Scandinavium hiltneri. The sequence goes on from NZ_JALIGE010000076.1 coordinate 1,042,771, forward strand.
GACGCAGGTCCTTTTTAACTTTGCTGCGTGCGGTCCATGGAACCTGCACCATCCAGTCAATGTAGCCACGAACGACGGTCGCTTCCGCAGACATCGGCGACATCATTTTCAGCTTCTGCAGCTCAGCTTCAGCCTTCTCTTTTGCCTCTTTCGGCATTTTAGAGGCGTCAATTTTACGCTTCAGCGCTTCGTTTTCGTCCGGTGCATCGTCCATCTCACCGAGTTCTTTCTGAATAGCCTTCATTTGCTCGTTCAGATAGTACTCGCGCTGGGATTTCTCCATCTGCTTTTTGACGCGGTTGCGAATGCGTTTCTCAACCTGCAGCAGATCGATTTCCGATTCCATCATCGCCATCAGGTATTCCAGACGCTCGTTGATGTCGGACATTTCCAGCACGGACTGTTTATCAGTTAGCTTCAGCGGCATGTGCGCTGCGATGGTGTCCGCCAGACGTGCAGGATCGTCAATGCTGTTCAGCGACGTCAGCACTTCTGGTGGGATTTTCTTGTTGAGCTTGATATAGCCTTCAAACTGGCTAATGGCAGTGCGTACCAGCACTTCCTGCTCGCGCTCGTCGATTGCCGGAGACTCGAGGTACTCCGCTTTCGCCGAGAAATGCTCGCCGTCGTCAGACAGCGCGGAAATACGCGCACGCTGCAAGCCTTCAACCAGCACTTTGACGGTGCCGTCAGGCAGCTTCAGCATCTGCAAAATAGAGGCCACGGTCCCGACGGTGAAAAGATCGTTTACACCCGGCTCATCCGTTGACGCGTCTTTCTGAGCAACCAGCATGATTTTTTTATCATGGTCCATGGCCGCTTCGAGACAACGGATAGATTTTTCCCGCCCTACAAATAAGGGAATGACCATGTGCGGATAAACCACCACATCGCGCAACGGCAATACGGGGATTTCAATGCGTTCAGAACGCTCAGGATTCATAGAGCTCTCTCTTAGTTTAATGTCCGCCAGGTAGTCAATGGCGTCACTGTGCTTCACGCCACCGTTAACATGTGATCCAGTATATGGGGATGTTTCCCACACATTCAACGGGAGGAATACAGGAAAAGTAAAAGGGGGATAAAATATCCCCCTTTTGGTTAACTGACTGAGTGATTTGGTGAATTATTCGCCAGATGCCTGCTGCGTTTCAGCGGCGCTGTAAATCAGCAGCGGCTTGGTTTGACCTTCGATGACGGACTCATCGATAACCACTTTTTCGACGTCTTCCATGGAAGGCAGGTCGTACATGGTATCAAGCAGTGCCGCTTCGACGATTGAACGCAGACCACGGGCACCGGTTTTACGGGCCATCGCTTTACGGGCAATCGCATCCAGCGCTTCATCACGGAATTCCAGATCAACACCTTCAAGACCGAACAGTGCCTGATATTGCTTAGTCAGGGCGTTTTTCGGTTCTTTCAGGATCTGAATCAGGGCATCTTCACTCAGCTCGTTGAGCGTCGCGACAACCGGCAGACGACCGATAAATTCCGGGATAAGACCAAACTTGATCAGATCGCCCGGCTCTACCTGCTCCAGCAGTTCACCTTCGTTCGCTTTTTCGGATTTCGCTTTTACCGTCGCGCCAAAGCCAATACCTGAACCAGTTTCAACGCGGTTGGCGATCACTTTATCCAGACCGGCGAATGCGCCGCCACAGATAAAGAGGATCTTCGACGTATCAACCTGCAGGAATTCCTGCTGCGGATGTTTACGGCCACCCTGCGGCGGAACTGCAGCCACGGTGCCTTCGATAAGCTTCAGCAGAGCCTGTTGTACGCCTTCGCCGGACACGTCACGGGTGATCGACGGGTTATCCGATTTACGGGAAATTTTGTCGATTTCATCGATGTAAACGATGCCGCGCTGCGCTTTCTGCACGTCGTAATCGCATTTCTGCAACAGTTTCTGGATGATGTTTTCAACATCTTCACCCACGTAACCGGCTTCGGTCAGGGTGGTTGCATCAGCCATAGTAAATGGAACGTCCAACAGGCGTGCGAGCGTTTCCGCAAGCAGCGTCTTACCGGAACCGGTTGGGCCAATCAGCAGGATGTTACTTTTTCCGAGCTCAACGCCGTTGCTGGTATCGCCGTTACGCAGACGTTTATAGTGGTTGTATACCGCCACAGCCAGCACTTTTTTCGCACGTTCCTGACCGATGACATAATCGTCCAGGTGATGGCGGATTTCATGCGGTGTCGGCAGTGCACTACGTTCACGATGCGGGGCTACCTCTTTGATTTCTTCGCGAATGATGTCGTTACATAAATCAACGCATTCGTCGCAGATATACACGGACGGCCCAGCGATCAGCTTACGCACTTCGTGCTGGCTTTTGCCGCAAAAAGAGCAATACAACAGTTTGCCTGAGCCATCTTTGCGTTTATCTGTCATGAGTCCAAACCTCTTTCTAAGTTCTTTGTGCCGCACATGACGACGCAAATGCCAGTCTTAACGGAATGCCGCCCTAAACAGTATAGCGGCACTCGACGCAGTGGCATTATTTACGATGGGTCAAAATGGAGTCGACCAGGCCGTACTCTACTGCTTCAGACGCAGCGAGGAAGCGGTCGCGCTCGGTGTCGCGCTCAATCTGCTCAAGAGATTGACCCGTGTGTTGTGCCATAAGTTCATTCATGCGCGCTTTAACTTTCAGGATTTCGCGGGCGTGGATTTCGATATCCGTCGCCTGGCCCTGATAGCCGCCCAGCGGCTGGTGAATCATCACGCGAGAGTTCGGCAAGCAGAAACGCTTGCCTTTCGCTCCAGCGGTCAACAGGAATGCCCCCATTGAACACGCCTGCCCCATACAAATGGTGCTGACGTCTGGCTTAATGAACTGCATGGTGTCGTAGATGGACATCCCTGCAGTGATGACGCCGCCTGGGGAGTTGATGTACAGGTAAATGTCTTTTTCCGGGTTTTCCGCTTCCAGAAACAGCATCTGCGCTACGATCAGGTTCGCCATGTGGTCTTCCACCTGGCCTGTCAGAAAGATAACGCGCTCCTTGAGCAGACGGGAGTAGATATCAAAAGAACGTTCACCGCGTGAGGTCTGTTCGATGACCATTGGCACCAGGGCCATATGGGGTGCAAAGTTATCTCGTTCGCCACTGTATGACATGTCCGTCTCCTGGATAAAAAGTGAAAATACCTGCTGTACTGATTGTAACCTTGCGGACGGATCATCAGCCAGTCAATCTACTGCTTCCCCTTTTATGGGGGTGATACTGCCCTATTTCAAGCATAACAATATTTTGCTGTAACGCTAACACCGAAACAGCGTTTTGGCACGTATCGTCATCTATTACAGTGATAAAAAAACCCGCTACCAAAGGCAACGGGTTTTTCGCTCAAACTTTAAACCGTGAGGGCGTTAATTACGCCTGCTGGTTCATCAGTTCGTTGAAAGAAGTCGCTTTTTCAGACACTTTCGCTTTGTTCAGAACAGCTTCAACAGCCTGCTCTTCCAGAGCTACGTTGCGCATGTTGTCCATCAGCTCTTTGTTTTTGCTGTAGAACTCGATGACTTCTGTTGGATCTTCGTACGCAGCAGCCATCTCTTCGATCAGGACTTTAACGCGGTCTTCGTCAGCTTTCAGCTCGTGGGTACGAATCACTTCGCCCAGCAACAGGCCAACAACAACGCGGCGTTTAGCCTGCTCTTCGAACAGTTCGCGTGGCAGTTCCATCGCTTGCTTGGCGTTGCCACCAAAGCGCTGTGCAGCCTGCTGACGCAGTACGTCGATTTCGCTGTCGATCAGGGCAGCAGGAACGTCGATGTCATTGGCGGTAACCAGACCGTCGATTGCCTGAGACTTGATGCGGTTTTTAACCGCGCCTTTCAGCTCGCGTTCCATGTTTTTACGTACTTCAGCACGCAGACCGTCTACGGAACCATCATCAACGCCGAAACGTTTGATGAATTCTGCAGTCAGTTCTGGCAGTTCACGCTCTTCAACTTTCTTCAGGTTGATAGCGAATTTCGCTGCTTTACCTTTCAGGTTTTCTGCGTGGTAATCTTCCGGGAAGTTCACGTCGATAGTGAATTCTTCGCCCGCTTTGTGGCCTTTGATACCGTCTTCAAAGCCTGGGATCATACGTCCCTGGCCCATTGCCAGTACGAAATCAGTGGCTTTGCCGCCTTCGAATTCTTCGCCGTCAATAGAACCGGAGAAGTCAACGGTAACGCGATCTTCATCGGCTACAGCGCCTTCTTTATCTTTCCAGGTCGCCTGCTGCTTACGCAGAGTGTCCAGCATGCCATCAACGTCAGCATCAGTCACTTCTACAACCGGTTTTTCAACTTCGATTGCGTCCAGACCCTGCAGTTCTACTTCTGGGTAAACTTCAAATTCAACAGTGTAAGTGAAGTCTTCACCCAGTTTGTACTCGCCCGGAACGTAAGTCGGGGAGCCTGCTGGATTGATTTTCTCTTTGATGATCGCATCAACGAAGTTGCGGCTCATCAGGTCACCCAGCACGTCCTGGCGAACAGAGGCGCCATAACGCTGAGCAACTACAGTCATCGGTACTTTCCCTTTACGGAAACCGTCGATGCGAACTTTTTTCGCTACGTTGACCAGCTCGCTATTTACAGCTTTTTCGATGCTGTCAGCAGCGATAGTAATCGTTACACGGCGGCCAAGGCCCTGAGTGGTTTCAACTGAAACTTGCATCTTGTTACCTCAAAAAAATCACAGTGCTCGGTCAACTCTGGAAGCACGTATCGATGGCTTCGCAGAACCGGGATGTTCTCTTCAATGCAGAATACAATCCCTGTTGCCAGAATCATCCCGAAGACATTCCGAAAATAAGACGCAGCATTATAGCGGCATCACTGTAGTGAGTCGAGAACGGTAATGCCGCATAGATGCGCCATTTTTCACAGTTTTGAGGTAATTTTGACCCAAAAAATGCGTTGCTCGCTCAAAATTCAAACAAAACAAAACGGCCCGCAGGCCGTTTCTCATTTAATCTGTACGCAACATACTGGAAAAGTTCCGGCAGTTGCAAATGCGAATTTTACGCGATACTGCCCGCGCCGCGACAAGGTGGTGATGCAAAGACAGTATCTTGCAACCCTTCCCACTCTTTCACGGTGTAGGTATGCAACGCCAGCGCATGCACGGTCGTGGACAATTCAGCGGTTAAAGTGCCATAAATCATGCGGTGACGGTTAAGAAAACGTTCTCCGGCAAAGCGATCGCTGACCAGCACCACTTTAAAGTGACTTTCGGAGCCGGCCGGGACATTGTGGCGATAACTTTCGTCCACCACTTCGAGGAATAAGGGTTCAAACGCTGCCCTTAATTTTTCTTCTATCTGTTCACGTATCATCATGAATTTACTCCTCCGACAACGCTGAGATGCCGCCCTTTCCCTTTAAATGTTAGCCGCTTTTACCGTTTCCATTACATCAAGACAACAAAAATTTAGCTTTCGTCTGTATTTCTCAGTCAAACGGATGAACCTTGTGCCCTCCCGTAGACGAATAATTGCAAAAAAGAGTGCGAAATCGGGCTTGCGCTCAGAAAACACTCAACACGATGAATTTACATGCGTTACCCACTTCCCCTTACCGTTGGCGATGTTATGATGGCGGGAATTTTTCGCCCGTTGAACAACAGTGACGCTGAGAGTCTTACTATGTTAAAAAAATTCCTCTTCCCGTTGGTTGCGATGTTTATGCTGGCCGGTTGTGCCAAGCCGCAAACGACTATTGATGTAGCACCAAAAATCACCCTGCCTTCACAAGATCCAAGCCTGATGGGCGTGACTGTCAGCATCAACGGCGCTGACCAGCGACCGGACCAGGCGCTGGCAAAAGTGACCCGTGATAACCAGCTGGTGACGCTGACCGCTTCCCGAGACCTGCGTTTCCTGCTGCAGGAAGTGCTTGAAAAGCAGATGACCGCGCGCGGTTATATGATTGGGCCGAACGGTGCCGTTGATCTGCAGATCATCGTCAACAACCTGTATGCAGACGTGTCTCAGGGCAACGTGCGCTACAACATCGCTACCAAAGCGGATATCGCCATCATCGCCACCGCGAAGAACGGCAATAAGATGAGCAAAAACTATCGCGCAAGCTATCAGGTTGAAGGTGCCTTCACGGCGAACAACCAGAATATTGCTAACGCGGTTAACAGCGTTCTGACGGATACCATTTCCGATATGGCGCAGGACACCAGCGTCCACGACTTCATCAAACAGAACGCCCACTAAGTCTTTCTGACCCGGCCCTGTGCCGGGTCAGTTATTTATGCCCATGCCCAACCGATACTTACGCCTTTTCCAGCAGCCCAAATCAGCGATCCTGTTGATACTTGGCTTCGCCTCCGGTTTACCTCTGGCGCTCACGTCCGGCACGCTTCAGGCGTGGATGACCGTCGAGAACATCGATCTTAAAACCATTGGGTTCTTCTCTCTCGTCGGCCAGGCCTACGTCTTTAAATTTCTGTGGTCGCCGATGATGGACCGCTACACGCCGCCATTTTTGGGGCGCCGTCGCGGCTGGCTACTCACCACGCAGATCCTGTTATTGTTCTCGATTGCGGCGATGGGCTTCCTTGAACCAACGTCGCAATTGCGCTGGATGGCCGCTCTTGCAGTGGTGATCGCCTTCTGTTCGGCGTCGCAGGACATCGTTTTCGACGCATGGAAAACCGACATTCTGTCGCCGGAAGAACGTGGCACCGGGGCAGCAATCAGCGTGCTGGGCTATCGTCTGGCGATGCTGGTATCCGGCGGACTGGCACTGTGGCTGGCGGATCAGTGGCTCGGTTGGCAGGCCATGTACTGGCTGATGGCGGCACTGATGATCCCCTGCATTATCGCCACGCTGGTTGCACCTGAACCAAGCGATGTCATTCCCGCGCCAAAAACCCTGGAACAGGCCGTCGCTGAACCACTGCGTGATTTCTTTGGCCGGAACAATGCCTGGCTGATTCTGCTGCTGATTGTCCTTTATAAGCTTGGCGACGCGTTCGCGATGAGTCTGACCACCACCTTCCTTATAAGAGGGGTCGGTTTTGACGCGGGCGAAGTCGGGGTGGTGAATAAAACCCTCGGGCTGTTTGCCACCATCCTCGGCGCGCTATACGGCGGCGTGCTGATGCAGCGTTTATCCCTGTTCCGCGCATTGCTGATTTTCGGTATTTTGCAGGGCGCATCCAATGCCGGTTACTGGCTGTTGTCGATTACGGACAAAAGCATGTTGACCATGGGCACGGCGGTATTCTTTGAAAACCTGTGCGGCGGGATGGGAACGGCGGCATTCGTCGCATTGTTAATGACGCTGTGCAACAAGTCCTTCTCTGCGACGCAGTTCGCGCTGCTCTCTGCCCTTTCTGCGGTCGGTCGCGTGTATGTCGGTCCAATTGCAGGCTGGTTTGTCGAAGCGCACGGTTGGCCCACGTTTTATCTGTTCTCCGTATTTGCCGCCATTCCAGGTATTTTGCTGCTGATGTTGTGTCGGCAAACGCTGGAATACACCTGGCGGAGCGAAAGCTTTATGCCGCGAACAGAATTCAAAAACCTCTATTCCGTCGCCCTGCGGATCCTCGCCATTGGCTGTCTGGTCATCGGTGTCTGGCTACTGCTGCTCATCATGAACGCGCTTGACCTGACGGCCTTCTCGTTCCTGACAGGCCTGCTGGAAGTGGGGGCTATGATTGCCATTTGCGGCATTGTGCTGGGTGGCATTCTCGACGCGATGGCATTACGCAAAACACACCTCACTGAACACTAAATAAACGTTACTTGTCGTTGTAGTTACTTTCGGTAATTATAACGGCAACAATTCATTTATTTTCCCCGATTGTTATTTTGTGCGTTATTTAATTTCGGAAATTACTGGCGCTTTTTAAGTTCCGGCATATTTCCTTAACCGATTCAGCTTTTATTCGATTATTTTTTTGTTTTTATGATGTCGTTAATTTGATAATTAATTGTTAACTTTTTGTGTTTTTCCGGCATTAGTTATACCAATTGCCAGAGAAACAGATCCATTCTACCTCGTTTCGTTATAAAACTCCGGCAATGCGCTATCCGCCTGGATTTTAGACACAATCAGCAACATCTGTGACAGGCCCGGCAGAACCCAGTAACACCCGAAAGACACTTCTCCAATCATGTTTACAGTAATGTAACCTTCCCGTAAAATGCCCCCACACTTTAAACGCCACCAAATCCCGTGGAATTGAGGTCGTTACATGAGACTCAGGAAATACAATAAAAGCTTGGGATGGTTGTCATTAATCGCCAGCACTGTTTTACTCAGTGGTTGTGATTCTGCGCTACTTGACCCCAAAGGACAGATTGGACTGGAGCAACGTTCGCTGATACTGACGGCATTTGGCCTGATGTTAATCGTCGTCATTCCCGCCGTCTTGATGGCCGTTGGTTTCGCCTGGAAATACCGTGCGAGCAACAAAGATGCGAAGTATAGCCCTAACTGGTCACACTCCAATAAAGTGGAAGCTGTGGTCTGGACGGTGCCTATCCTTATCATCCTGTTCCTCTCCGTGTTGACCTGGAAAACCACTCACGCGCTTGAGCCTAGCAAACCGCTGGCCCATGCCGAGAAGCCAATCACTATCGAAGTGATTTCCATGGACTGGAAATGGTTCTTCATTTACCCGGAGCAGGGCATTGCGACCGTTAACGAAATCGCTTTCCCGGCGAACGTTCCGGTTCAGTTCAAAGTCACCTCCAATTCCGTGATGAACTCGTTCTTTATCCCGCGTCTGGGCAGCCAGATTTATGCGATGGCCGGTATGCAGACTAACCTGCATCTGATTGCCAACGAAGCGGGCACCTACGACGGTATCTCCGCCAGCTACAGCGGCAAGGGCTTCTCTGGTATGAAGTTCAAAGCTACTGCAACACCGGATCGCGCTACGTTCGACCAGTGGGTCGCGAAGGTGAAACAGTCTCAGAGCACCATGAACGATATGGACGCTTATGAAAAACTGGCAGCGCCGAGCGAGTACAACAAGGTGGAATACTTCTCCAGCGTGAAACCTGATTTGTTCAAAGACGTTATCAACAAATACATGGGTCACGGTCACATGGACATGAGCCAACCTGCCGGTGAGCATGCCTCACACGAAGGGATGGAAGGCATGGACATGAGCCACGCGGAAACCGCTCATTAAGGGGCCGAGGAAGAAACGATGTTCGGAAAATTGACACTGGATTCAGTGCCCTACCATGAACCTATTATCATGGTTACGGTATCTGCAATTATCATTGGGGGTCTGGCGCTGCTGGCGCTGATCACTTACCTCGGTAAGTGGACCTACCTGTGGAAAGAATGGCTGACTTCGGTCGACCACAAAAAACTCGGCGTGATGTACTGCATCGTCGGCATCGTGATGCTGATTCGCGGTTTCTCTGACGCCATTATGATGCGTAGCCAGCAGGTTCTGGCCTCGGCGGGTGAAGCAGGCTTCTTACCACCTCACCATTACGATCAGATCTTTACCGCTCACGGCGTTATCATGATCTTCTTCGTAGCGATGCCGCTGGTTATCGGCCTGATGAACGTGGTTGTTCCTCTGCAGATCGGCGCACGCGACGTTGCGTTCCCGTTCCTGAATAACCTCAGCTTCTGGTTCACGGTTGTCGGTGTGATTCTGGTTAACCTGTCTCTCGGTGTGGGTGAATTCGCACAGACCGGCTGGCTGGCCTATCCGCCGCTGTCAGGTATTGAGTACAGTCCCGGCGTCGGGGTCGATTACTGGATTTGGGCGCTTCAGCTCTCCGGTATTGGTACTACGCTGACCGGTATCAACTTCTTCGTGACCATTATCAAGATGCGTGCGCCTGGCATGACCATGTTCAAGATGCCGGTATTCACCTGGGCCTCTCTGTGCGCAAACGTCCTGATTATTGCATCATTCCCGATCCTGACCGTCACCATCGCTTTGCTGACCCTCGACCGCTATCTGGGTACCCATTTCTTCACTAACGAAATGGGCGGCAACATGATGATGTACATCAACCTGATCTGGGCATGGGGCCATCCGGAAGTGTACATTCTGGTTCTGCCAGTCTTCGGTGTGTTCTCAGAAGTGGTCGCAACCTTCTCGCGTAAGCGTCTGTTTGGTTACACCTCTCTGGTGTGGGCAACCGTGTGTATTACCGTTCTGTCGTTCATTGTTTGGCTGCACCACTTCTTCACGATGGGTGCTGGCGCGAACGTAAACGCCTTCTTCGGTATTGCCACCATGATTATCGCCATCCCTACCGGGGTTAAGATCTTCAACTGGCTGTTCACCATGTACCAGGGTCGTATCGTGTTCCACTCCGCGATGCTGTGGACTATCGGCTTTATCGTGACCTTCTCGGTCGGCGGTATGACCGGTGTTCTGCTGGCGGTGCCGGGCGCGGACTTCGTTCTGCATAACAGCCTGTTCCTGATTGCTCACTTCCATAACGTCATTATCGGTGGTGTAGTGTTCGGTTGCTTCGCAGGGATCACCTACTGGTGGCCGAAAGCGTTCGGCTTCACCCTGAATGAAACCTGGGGCAAGCGCGCATTCTGGTTCTGGATCATCGGCTTCTTCGTGGCATTTATGCCGCTGTACGTACTGGGCTTCATGGGTATGACCCGTCGCCTGAGCCAGCAGATTGATCCACAGTTCCACCCAATGCTGGTTGTTGCAGCATGTGGTGCGGCGCTGATTGCCTGCGGCATCGCATGCCAGCTGATTCAGTACTACGTGTCTATTCGCGACCGCGAGCAGAACCGTGACTGGACCGGTGACCCATGGGGCGGCCGTACGCTGGAGTGGTCAACATCCTCCCCTGCACCTTTCTATAACTTTGCACACGTACCGCACATTCATGAGCGTGACGCGTTCTGGGAAATGAAAGAGAAAGGCGAAGCGTACAAGAAACCGGCGGGCTATGAAGAGATTCATATGCCGAAAAACAGCGGTGCAGGCATTGTGATTGCTGCCTTCGCAACGGTGTTTGGCTTTGCCATGATCTGGCATATCTGGTGGATGGCGATCGTTGGCTTCCTCGGCATCATCATCACCTGGATTGTAAAAAGCTTCGACGAGGACGTGGATTACTACGTGCCTGTGGCAGAAATCGAAACACTGGAAAACCAGCATTTCGATGAGATCTCTAAGGCAGGGCTGAAAAATGTCAACTGATACTCTGACTAACGCGCATGCCCACGCGCACGAACATGGGCATCATGATGCAGGACCGATGAAAGTCTTCGGTTTCTGGATCTACCTGATGAGCGACTGCGTTCTGTTCTCTATTCTGTTCGCAACCTATGCGGTGTTGGTTAACAACACCGCCGGTGGCCCGGCAGGTAAAGACATTTTCGAGCTGCCGTTCGTGCTGGTTGAAACTGCCCTGCTGTTGTTCAGCTCCATTACTTATGGCATGGCGGCTATCGCCATGTATAAGAACAACAAAAGCCAGGTTGTTTCCTGGCTGGCGCTGACCTGGCTGTTCGGTGCAGGGTTCATCGCGATGGAAATCTATGAATTCCATCACCTGATCATGGAAGGTATGGGCCCGGATCGTAGTGGCTTCCTGTCAGCGTTCTTCGCGCTGGTTGGCACCCACGGTCTGCACGTGACCTCCGGTCTTATCTGGATGGCAGTTCTGATGTTCCAGATTAACCGTCGCGGCCTGACTCCGACCAACCGCACCCGTATCCTGTGCCTGAGCTTGTTCTGGCACTTCCTGGACGTCGTCTGGATCTGCGTGTTCTCTGTAGTCTATCTGATGGGGGCGATGTAATGAGTCATTCAACCGATCACGGCGCTTCCCACGGTAGCGTAAAAACCTACATGACAGGATTTATCCTGTCGATCATCCTGACGCTAATCCCGTTCGGGATGGTGATGAACGGCACCGCATCTCACGCAGTACTTATTGGCTGCGTACTGGTGGCTGCGGTAGTACAGATTCTGGTGCATCTGGTGTGCTTCCTGCACATGAACTCCAAGTCTGATGAGGGCTGGAATCTGACGGCATTCATCTTTACTGTACTAATCATTGCGATTGTAGTGATAGGTTCAATCTGGATCATGTGGAACCTTAACTACAACATGATGGTTCGATAAGAGCGGCGAGTATGTTTAAGCAATACCTGCAAGTTACAAAACCAGGCATCATCTTCGGTAACCTGATCTCGGTCATCGGCGGCTTCCTGTTGGCTTCTAAAGGCAGCATCGATTACCCGCTGTTTGTCTATACCTTGATTGGCGTGTCGCTGGTCGTTGCGTCCGGTTGTGTGTTTAACAACTACATCGACAGGGATATCGACAGGAAGATGGAACGGACCAAAAATCGGGTGCTGGTCAAAGGCCTGATTTCTCCGAACGTTTCGCTGGTGTATGCCACCTTGTTGGGTGTTGCTGGCTTTATGCTCCTGTGGTTTGGCGCTAACCCGCTGGCCTGCTGGCTTGGCGTGATGGGCTTCGTGGTTTATGTGGGCGTTTACAGCCTGTATATGAAGCGCCATTCCGTCTACGGCACGTTGATTGGTTCACTCTCCGGCGCAGCGCCGCCGGTGATTGGCTACTGTGCCGTTACCGGCAACTTTGACAGCGGTGCGGCTATTCTGCTGGCGATTTTCAGCCTGTGGCAGATGCCTCACTCCTACGCCATCGCGATTTTCCGCTTTAAGGATTATCAGGCGGCAAACATTCCGGTCCTGCCGGTTGTTAAGGGGATCTCCGTTGCCAAAAACCACATCACGCTCTACATCATTGCTTTTGCTGTTGCAACGCTGATGCTGACTCTCGGTGGCTACGCTGGATATAAATATCTGATTGTAGCGGCGGCGGTAAGCGTCTGGTGGCTTGGAATGGCGCTGCGTGGGTACAAAGTGGCAGATGACAGAGTCTGGGCGCGCAAGTTGTTCGTCTTCTCTATCGTCGCCATTACCTCGCTATCGGTGATGATGTCAGTCGACTTTATGGTTCCGGATTCGCATTCGGTTCTGGCTTACGTCTGGTAAGCCAACCATCGCGTTAAAAGGGTGCTTCGGCACCCTTTTTTATTCGTTAGATCAACGCGCCACGATGTAATATTTGCTAAACAACCGCTTGTTTACCCTACCCTTCCCCGGCTTTACACTAAGCGCTGCTTTTATACTGAGGTGGAAATGAACGATTTTAAGATGACGCCAGGCGAATTGCGCGCAACCTGGGGTTTAGGGACCGTATTCTCACTGCGTATGCTCGGCATGTTTATGGTTCTGCCCGTTCTGACCACGTACGGCATGGCATTACAGGGTGCCAGCGAAGCGTTGATTGGGCTCGCCATCGGAATTTACGGGCTCGCACAGGCAATATTTCAAATCCCATTCGGCCTGCTTTCAGACCGGATTGGCCGTAAGCCGCTGATCGTCGGAGGACTCCTGATTTTCGTCGTCGGCAGTATGATTGCCGCGATGTCGGATTCTATCTGGGGCATCATTCTTGGCCGCGCGCTGCAAGGCTCTGGCGCCATTGCCGCCGCCGTGATGGCACTGCTCTCAGACCTGACCCGCGAACAGAACCGCACCAAAGCGATGGCGTTTATTGGCGTCAGCTTCGGGGTCACTTTTGCTATCGCCATGGTGCTGGGCCCGATCGTTACCCACAAACTCGGCCTGCATGCGCTGTTCTGGATGATTTCCGGGCTGGCAACGCTCGGGATCCTGCTGACCATTTGGGTGGTGCCGAACAGCGACAACCACGTCCTCAACCGTGAATCGGGCATGGTGAAAGGCTGCTTCAGCAAGGTGCTGATGGAGCCAAAACTGCTGAAACTGAATTTCGGCATTATGTGCCTGCACATTCTGCTGATGTCGACGTTTGTCGCCCTGCCGGGTCAGCTTGAAGCTGCGGGTTTCCCGGCAGCCGAGCACTGGAAGATCTACCTGGTCACCATGCTCGTCTCATTCGTTTCCGTCATACCGTTTATCATTTATGCCGAAGTGAAACGCCGCATGAAGCGTGTGTTCCTGATTTGCATCGCCCTCATTTTGATTGCCGAGATTGTGCTGTGGGGATCGGGCGCCTACTTCTGGGAACTTGTCGCCGGCGTTCAGCTGTTCTTCCTCGCCTTCAACCTGATGGAAGCCCTGCTGCCATCGCTTATCAGCAAAGAATCCCCGGCGGGTTACAAAGGTACGGCGATGGGAATTTACTCCACTAGCCAGTTCCTGGGCGTAGCGATTGGTGGCTCACTGGGCGGCTGGCTCGACGGTTTCTTTGATTCGCAAACGGTCTTCCTGATGGGCGCGTTACTCGCCACCGTCTGGCTGCTGGTCGCCATGACCATGCAGGAGCCGCGGTACGTCAGCAGCCTGCGCGTGGCCATTCCGGAGGGTGTCGATGCAGATGAAAACCTTAAAACGCGTCTGTTAGCAAAAGACGGGGTGAAAGAAGTGTTGGTTGTCGCCGCCGAGCGCTCTGCATACGTCAAAATCGACAGCAAAGTGACCAACCGCTTTGAGATTGAACAGATGATCGTTGGGGCATAAAAAAGCGGGCATCGCCCGCTTTTTGAGTTCAATGAAACCACCTTCACGAAGGTGGTTTTTTATTAGTCGCGGAAATTCTTGAACTGGAAAGGCTGTCCGAGATTGCCGCCGCGCACCAGCGCCATAACCGCCTGCAGATCGTCACGGGCTTTACCCGTCACGCGGATTTCTTCGCCCTGAATCTGCGTCTGCACTTTCAGTTTGCTGTCTTTAATCAGCTTAATGAGCTTCTTCTGCACCGCACTTTCAATGCCGGTTTTCAGCTTCCCTTCAACGAACCAGGTTTTGCCACTGTGGACAAACTCTTCCGGCACTTCGATGGAGTTACCTTCAATGCCACGCTTGAGCAGCTTGGCACGCAGGATATCCAGCAGCTGATTGACCTGGAAATCAGATTCGCTCAGCACCTTGATGGTCTGGTTTTTTTCGTTCAGCTCAATGCTGGCTTCTACGCCACGGAAGTCGAAACGCGACTCCACTTCACGGGCCGCATTATCGACCGCGTTCTTGGCTTCCTGAAGATCAACTTCAGAGACAATATCGAAAGATGGCATGTTTTATTCTCCCTCTCTTTTTGTTGCGATGCATAATACCCGCAAAGTCAGAGAACACAACCTGTTATCCCTGCGAGTCAGGGGGTATCGTCGGCGCTATAATAGTAACATAACGCCTGATCCCGTAGCAGGTGAGGAGGAACGATGAAGATTACCGTGCTCGGATGCGGCGCCCTTGGACAATTATGGCTGACCGCGCTGTACCGGCAAGGCCACGAGGCGCAGGGCTGGCTACGCGTCCCTTCGCCATGGTGCAGTGTGAATCTGCAGGAGACTGACGGGAGCGTCTTCAACGAACTGCTGACCGCCAACGATCCTGAGTTTCTCGCCAGCAGCGACTTGCTGTTAGTTACGCTGAAAGCCTGGCAGGTCTCGACAGCGGTAAAAAATCTGGCGAGTAAACTCCCGGCCGATTGCCCCATACTGCTTGTGCATAACGGAATGGGCATACTGGAAGAGCTGCGCGGTGTGAAGCAACCGCTGCTGATGGGCCTGACCACCCAGGCGGCACGACGTGATGGCAATCTGATTATTCATGTCGCCAACGGCACCACGCACATTGGTCCGGCCAATCTCCTCGCGCAAGCGCACAGTACCCTCGCGGATACACTGCACGTCGCGCTGCCGGATGTAGCCTGGCATAACGATTTGGGCGCAGCGAGCTGGAAGAAACTGGCCGTCAACTGCGTGATTAACCCACTGACTGCAATCTACGATTGCCCGAACGGCGAGCTGCGTGACTATCCGCAGGAAGTGGAGCAGATCTGCCACGAAGCGGCGGCGGTAATGGCGCGCGAAGGCCATCACTCAAGTCCAGAAGATTTACTGGCCTACACCTGGCAAATCATCGACAGCACTGCCAACAACATTTCGTCCATGCTTCAGGACGTTCGCGCCCAGCGCCAGACTGAAATCGACTACATCAGCGGCTACCTGCTAAAGCGCGCGCGTGCCCACGGTATTACGGTGCCGGAAAACGCCCGCCTGTATGAACAGATTAAACGTAAGGAGAATACGTATGAGCGCATCAGCGCTGGTTTGTCTCGCCCCTGGGAGTGAAGAAATGGAAGCCGTGACCACCATCGATCTGCTGGTTCGCGGCGGGATCAAGGTCACCATTGCAAGCGTTGCCAGCGACGGCGAACTGGCTATCACCTGCTCACGCGGTGTAAAACTGCTGGCCGATGCACCCTTGGCACAGGTGGCTGACGGCGACTTCGACATCATCATTCTGCCAGGCGGCTTAAAAGGCGCCGAGTATTTCCGCGACAGCACCATTCTTGTGGAAACGGTAAAACAATTTCACCGCTCAGGCCGGATCGTGGCGGCCATTTGCGCCGCGGCGGGCACGGTTTTGGTTCCACACGATATCTTCCCTGTCGGCAACATGGCCGGATTCCCGGGGCTGAAAGACACCATTCCGGCCGATCAATGGCAGGATAAACGCGTAGTCTGGGATCCGCGAGTGAATCTGCTCACCAGCCAGGCACCGGGCACCAGCATCGACTTCGGCCTGAAAATCATCGACCTGCTGGTTGGCCGTGAAAAAGCCTATGACGTTGCTTCCCAACTGGTGTTACCGGCGGGGATTTACAACTTCTACGAGTAAGCTCTAAGCCAATTTACCGCCGCCACGCCCGTGGCGGCGCTCACACTTCCGGCATTAAGTTCTCCCCTTCTGTACATCGATTTTATCAACTAGCGCTTATTTTTCAATCAATTAAACGAAAACTCTCTCATTTTGCCTGCCTTGACACTCCCAATATTCCGTGGAAAACTCAACTTAAACTGGACTATACCAGTTTAAAAAACACCTCCTTACGCCCCCGGCAGGAGGCATAAAAACCTCATCAAGAGGAGTAGCCCGTGGTTACGTTTATTGAGAGCAAGGTCATCCCTGTCCTTATCCGGATTGGTGAAAACAAAATTCTGGTCGCGGTCCGTAACGGGATCGCCCTGACGCTGCCGTTTACCATCACCGGCAGTCTTTTCTTAATCATCGCCAATTTACCGATTCCCGGCTGGAGCGAGTGGTTAGGCCCATGGGCAGACAAAATCAGCGCGCCAGTTGCCGTCACCTTCGGTGCAATCGGCCTTATTTCTGCCGTTGGGATCAGCTACAACCTCGCGAAGGAATATAAGCTGAATGCGATTACCTGCAGCGTCGTCACCCTGGTGGTGTTCCTGCTGGCGCAGCTCAACGATAAATATCAGCTGAACGTCGATAACCTTGGGGCTGCGGGCCTGTTCTCCGCCATTATTCTGGCAGTGCTGACGGTGCATATCATTCGCTGGTTTATTGGCCGTGAAATTGTCATCAAGCTGCCGGACGGCGTTCCGCCTGCCGTGGCTCAATCTTTTGCCAGCCTCATTCCGGCTGCGGTCGCCATCACTCTGGTGTGGTTTGTCCGGGTCATGCTCGGCTTTGATATCAATGAATTTTTCACCCAGATCCTCAGCCCGCTGGTGAGCGGTCTCGGCTCACTGCCGGGTATGCTGGTGCTGATTTTCCTGATCTCTCTGCTGTGGTGTTGCGGTATCCACGGTGACAACGTGCTGTCTGGCATCACCAGCCCGATATTCCTGAAATACATCGCTGAAAACACCCAGGCGTATTTAAACCACCAGCCGATTCCACACATCACCGCCGACGGCTTTTACATCGTGTTTATGTGTATCGGCGGCACGGGCGCCACGCTCGGTCTGGTGCTGGCGATGCTGCGTTCCCGCAGCAAAATGTATAAATCGGTGGGCAAACTGTCGCTGCCTTCGGCAGTGTTCTGCATCAACGAACCGGTGATTTTCGGTTGCCCGATTGTCTTCAACCCGCTGCTGATGATCCCGTTCACCCTGACGCCGATGCTGCTGTGTATCTCCACCTACAGCCTGATGTATTTCGACATCATCGGCCGCCCGGTACTGCAAATTCCCTGGACCATGCCGCCAATTTTCGCTGCCTGGTTCGTCACCGGCGGCAATATTCCGGCGGTTATCTGGTCCGTCTGTACCATCGTCATCTCTGTCGCCATCTACTTTCCGTTCTTCAAATTGCTCGAACGCCAACAGCTGGAAAAAGAGCGTCATGAAGAACAACGCGAAAGCGAATCCGTACTGAACGCTGACTCTGTGTAAAAAGGATATCTGATGAAAAAGCTCAAAATTGTCACCATCGGCGGTGGCTCAAGCTATACCCCGGAACTGATCGACGGCTTTATCAAACGTTACGATGAACTGCCAGTGACCGATTACTATCTGCTGGACATCGAAGAAGGCAAAGAGAAACTGGAGATTGTTGGCAAGCTGGCGCAGCGCATGGTGAAAGAGGCCGGGATCCCGATGAACATTCATCTGTCCCTCGACCGCGCCGAAGCGCTGAAAGACGCCGATTTCGTTACTACCCAGCTGCGCGTGGGCTTCCTGGATGCGCGCATCAACGATGAAAAAATCCCGTTGAAATACGGCGTGCTGGGCCAGGAAACCACCGGCCCAGGGGGGTTTATGAAAGCCCAGCGTACGATCCCGGTGCTGCTGGATATCTGCCGGGACATGGAAAAATATTGCCCGGACGCGTGGCTGATTAATTTCACCAACCCGGCAGGCATCGTCACCGAAGCCATCACCCGCCATTCGAACATCAAGAGCATCGGGATTTGCAGCGGCGCGAACAGCATGCTGATGGATATCGCCAAAGCCTATGAGGTCGAAAAGAAGGACGTTTACGCCCGCATTATGGGCCTGAATCACCTGATTTTCGCCGACCAGATTTTCATTAAAGGCGAAGATTACACGGATGATTTCATGGCAAAACTGGCGCAGGGCAGCGCCAGCAACTCGCTGAAAAATATCCCGGACATCGGCTTCTCCTCGCGCTTTGCCAAAGCGTTACACATGTACCCGATTTCCTATCTGAAGTACTTCTTCCTGACCCGCGAAATGGTTGAGGCGGCACAGATTGATGCCAGTACCAAAGGCACCCGCGGTGAGCAAACCCGCGAGATTGAACATCGTCTGTTTGAGCTTTATCAGGATGAGCACCTTTCCCATAAACCGAAAGAGCTGGAAAAACGCGGCGGTGCCTGGTATTCGGATACCGCCTGCTCAATTATCAGTTCGATTTTTAACGACAAAAAAGAGATCCACGTGGTGAACACCGTCAACAACGGCGCGACACCGGATCTGCCGGATCACGTGACGCTAGAAACCAACGCGGTCATCGATCGTAACGGCGCGCACCCGTTGGCGTACGGGCGTTTGCCGGTCAAAATTCGCGGCCTGATCCAGAGCGTCAAAGCCTATGAAGAACTGACCGTCGAAGCCGCAGTCACCGGTGATTACAGCACTGCGCTGATGGCGCTGACCATTAACCCGCTGGTACCGTCGGCAACGCTTGCCGAGAAAATTCTCGATGAATATCTGGAAGTGAATCAGCGCTATTTACCGCAATATCATTCCAAAAGCTAAGGAACAGCGATGAAAACCTTTATTTCCCCGGACTACTCGCAACTGTGTCAGGCGGTTGCGCAAAATGTGATTCACTGTGTGAACGCCAAACCCGACGCGCTTATCTGTATCGCGGGCGGTGACACGCCGCTGGGTGTGTTTGCCGCACTGGTCGATGCGCAAAAGCAGGGCCGCGTGGACTTTTCCCGTACGCAGTTTCTCGGGCTGGATGAATGGCTCGGTCTTGGCAAGGCGGACAAAGGCAGCTGCCGCGAAATGGTCTGGCATCATTTCTTCGACAAGCTGACGCTGCGTGAGGAGCAAATCTGCTTCTTCGATGGGCTCACCGCCAACCCGCAGACAGAGTGCCAGCGCGTCGATGGTTATATTGCACAGCATGGGCCGATTGACTGTATCGTGCTCGGTATCGGCATGAATGGGCACATTGGCTTTAACGAGCCGGGTGCGTCGCCGGATAACACCTGCCACGTGATTGATTTGGATGACGTTACACAGGCGGTGTCGGTGAAGTATTTCGATACGCCACGCGAGGTAAAACAGGGTATTTCACTTGGGCTGAAAACCATTCTGGCGGCGAAAAATATCGTGCTGATGGCAAGCGGCGAGAAGAAAGCGGCCATTGTGGCGCAGACTGTGAATCACCCGGCGAGTCGAGATATTCCGTCGACGCTGGTCAAAACGGTGCCACAGGCAAGTTTGTATGTAGATAGCGCAGCGGCAAGCGCGCTGTAGTGCGAATCTGGCAGGCGCTTTAGCGCCTGCTAGCGTTCGATGCGTAGGTTTTTGACCCGGAAGATATCGGCGCGGTTATAGCTGATGGAGTAGTTAAACGCCGTTTTGTCGGCAAGGCGCGTCACTTCGGTAATTTTCAGCATCGGCTGGCCGCTGGCGATATTGAGCAGTAGTGCCAGCTCATCGTCAAACAGCGCGGCTTCGATAATGGAGTCGGCGTCTTTGATTTTCTTCCCGGTGTACGCTTCGATATAGCCATACAGCGATCTTTCCTTGAGGATGTCCTCAGGAATGGTGTCGATGACGCGTTGCGGGATATTACTGTCTTCCACCAGCACCGGATTGCCGTCGAGCAATCGGATACGACGGATAAACCAGACGTTGTCGCCGGGAGAGATTTCAAGATGCTGCGCCAGCGTGGCATCAGCCTGAATGACATTGAACGCTAACAGTTGACTGCTGACCTTTACTCGCCCCTGAAATTCGCGGGAAAAGCCGAGGATGCTGTCGCTGGTTTCGTTATTTAAAAGGTAGACGTTGGTGGCGCTGTTTTTCAGCACGAACATCCCTTTGCCGTGAATGCGCTCGATAAACCCTTCCTGAACCAGGTTATCCATCGCTTTCTGCACCGTTACGCGGGTCACGCCGTACAGGCCTGCCAGTTCGCGCTCAGAGGGGATACTTTCACCTTTTTTATAGAGTTGATTGAGGATATCGCCCTTAATGCGTTCCTTAATCTCAATATACTTGTGCACCTTTTGCATGCTGACCTCAGACAAATGCCGGGTGGCGCGGTGTTTACCCGGGCTACATTTCCACATAGGCCGGGCAAACAACATGCCGCAGGGCTGTCACTCTACGGGCGATAGACCTTCACGTTAGCAAAGCCCTGCTCGCGCAGATACAGCGCCTGCAGACGGCTCATCACGCCGCGATCGCACCACAGCAAATACGTTCTGCTCTGGTCAAGGTCGCCAAACTGGGTGCTGAGTTTGTAGAACGGCAGAGACGCCACTTCCACGCCTTCGAGCTTCAGCGGTTTGTCGTCCTGTTCATCGATAGAACGAATATCGAGCACCACATCGGTCGCGTCAAACGCAGTCACGGTTTCGACTTCAACCACTTCATGCTGAGTCTGCTGCGCAATCTCGCGAATATCGACGTTGTTGGCTTCCGCCACCACTTTGTCGAGAATAGCGAAATCGAAGTTCTGCTCTTCCGCTTCGATTTTCGCCTTCACCGCTTTCACGGTCGGGCTCTTCGAAATCACGCCGCAGTATTCCGGCATGGTGCGGGCAAAATCTTCTGTGCCGATTTCACGCGCCAGATCGATGATGTGTTCTTTGTCGTGAGAAATCAGCGGACGCAGAATCAAGGTATCGGACACGTTGTCGATCAGACGCAGGTTGGTCAGGGTCTGGCTGGACACCTGGCCCAGCGCTTCGCCGGTGACCAGCGCCTGCACGCCGTAGCGCTCAGCGACCTGAGACGCGGCACGCATCATCATGCGTTTAAGCACCACGCCCATCTGGCCGTCGTCGACTTTTTCGAGGATTTCACCCACCACCGGCTCGAAGTTGATCGCCACGAAGCGTACGCGGTGTGAACTGCCGAAGCGGTTCCACAGATAATGCGCCACCTGACGTACACCGATTTCATGTGCAGCGCCGCCCAGGTTGAAGAAGCAATAATGCACACGACAACCACGACGAATCAGCATATAGCTGGACACGCCGGAGTCGAAACCGCCGGAAATCAGCGACAGCACGTCCTCTTGGGTGCCAATCGGAAAACCACCGATACCTTCGTAGCGGCCTTTAACCAGCAGCAAACGATCGTTATCAATTTCCAGATTGACCGTTACATCCGGTTTGGTCAGCTTCACGCGCGCGGTTTCGATGTGCTGATTCAGCCCGCCGCCCACGTAACGCTCTACCTCAATAGAGGTAAAATCATGCTTACCACGACGCTTTACGCGTACGCAGAATGATTTACCTTCCAGCGTTTCGCGCCACAGCGGCAGCGTCTGTTCGAAGATATCGTGCAGTGAAGTGAAAGGCACATCTTCCACTTCCAGAATATGGTGGATGCCGGGAATACGGGTCAGCGCATCGCGAATAATCGGACGCTGATCTTCGTCTTTGGCGCGAACTTCGATGTGATCCCAATGACGAACAACGGCAAGGGTCTCGTCGTACTGCTTGAGTACGTTACGGATATTCCCGGTCAGAATTTTTATAAAGCGCAACCGCACAGATTGGCTTTTGATGGTGATTTCCGGGAACAATTTAATGATAAACTTCATGGCGGCAATGGTTCGTTGGCAAACCCGATTGGGCTTGTGGACAAAAAATACAGCAGCCATGACATCCCGGCTGCATCCAGGCGCGCAAGTATATCACCATCGCGGTCAACCTGCGCGTTACCATTATGCGTTATTTCATATGCCCGAGGACTTCGCTACCATAGGCGGGTCGCGACACAACAAGAGTCAAACATTCACTATGCCAAAGAAAAATGAAGCGCCAGCCACGTTTGAAAGCGCACTGACTGAACTTGAGCAGATTGTTTCCCGTCTCGAAAACGGTGACTTACCGCTGGAAGACGCCCTGAACGAGTTCGAGCGCGGCGTTCAGCTGGCGCGTCAGGGTCAGGTGAAGCTGCAACAGGCGGAGCAGCGGGTACAAATCCTGCTCGCCGATAACGAAGAAGCCCCGCTGACCCCTTTCACGCCGGACGCTGAGTAAACAATGGATTTCTCGCAACAGTTACAGGCCTGCGTCGAGCGGGCCAATGAAGCGCTGCGTCAGTTTATTGCTCCGCAGCCCTTTCAGAACACTCCGCTGGTTGAAGCCATGCATTATGGTGCACTCTTAGGGGGTAAACGCCTGCGCCCATTCCTGGTGTATGCCACCGGCGGCATGTTCAACGTGAGTCTTTCCACGCTGGACGCCCCAGCGGCGGCGGTGGAATGCATTCATGCCTATTCGTTGATCCATGACGATCTGCCGGCGATGGACGATGACGATCTGCGTCGCGGCCAACCGACCTGCCACATTAAATACGGTGAAGCCAATGCCATTCTGGCCGGCGACGCCCTACAGACGCTGGCGTTCTCTATACTCAGTGATGCACCGATGCCGGAAGTGTCAGATCGTTTCCGTCTGGCGATGGTGTCAGAGCTGGCTCAGGCCAGCGGCGTGGCAGGGATGTGCGGCGGTCAGGCGCTTGATCTGGACGCAGAAGGTAAGCAGGTTGATTTAGACGCACTTGAGCGTATTCATCGCCACAAAACCGGGGCGCTTATCCGCTCGGCTGTTCGTCTGGGGGCGCTGAGCGCTGGTGAGCCGGGCAAAGCGGCCCTGCCGGTACTGGATAAATACGCCGAAAGCATCGGCCTCGCATTCCAGGTGCAAGATGACATTCTGGATGTGGTAGGGGATACTGCGACCCTTGGCAAACGCCAGGGCGCTGACCAGCAGCTTGGTAAAAGCACCTACCCTGCCCTATTGGGACTTGAGCAAGCCCAACGAAAAGCCCGTGATCTCATTGAAGAGGCCCGCCAGTCATTAACGGTACTGGCCGCGCAGTCTCTGGACACCACGGCACTGGAAGCGCTAGCGAATTACATTATTCAGCGCGATAAATAAACTACATTCTCTAAATAATTCAGGTTGCAGGAAGACGGCAACGCAGTGAATCCTCAGGCGCTTACACAAGTCAGTGACTGGGGTGAACGCGGAAGCCAACGCCCCTGAAGAATGAAGAGGAAATTGTGAGTCTCTGATGAGTTTTGATATAGCCAAATACCCGACGCTGGCACTGGTGGAGTCCACTCAGGAATTGCGTCTGTTGCCAAAAGAGAGCCTGCCGAAGCTCTGCGACGAACTGCGTCGCTACCTGCTCGACAGCGTGAGCCGCTCCAGCGGACACTTTGCCTCCGGGCTTGGCACGGTGGAACTCACCGTGGCGCTGCATTACGTCTATAACACCCCGTTCGATCAGCTGATCTGGGACGTGGGTCATCAGGCTTACCCACACAAAATTTTGACCGGCCGTCGTGATCGTATTGGCACCATTCGCCAGAAAGGTGGCCTGCATCCGTTCCCATGGCGCGGTGAAAGCGAGTACGACGTGCTGAGCGTCGGGCACTCGTCTACCTCAATTTCCGCCGGGATCGGCATCGCCGTCGCCGCAGAAAAAGAAGCTAAACAGCGTCGCACCGTGTGCGTCATTGGCGATGGCGCGATCACCGCCGGGATGGCATTCGAAGCGATGAACCATGCGGGCGATATCAAGCCGGATATGCTGGTTGTCCTCAACGACAACGAAATGTCGATTTCCGAGAACGTCGGCGCGCTGAATAACCATCTGGCGCAGCTGCTGTCCGGTAAGCTCTATTCGTCGCTGCGTGAAGGCGGCAAGAAAGTCTTCTCCGGTGTCCCGCCGATTAAAGAGCTCCTCAAACGCACCGAAGAACACATCAAAGGCATGGTGGTTCCGGGCACCCTGTTTGAAGAGCTTGGCTTTAACTATATCGGCCCGGTCGACGGACACGACGTGTTGGGGCTGGTCAGTACGCTGAAAAACATGCGCGACCTGAAAGGCCCGCAGTTCCTGCACATCATGACCAAAAAAGGGCGTGGTTATGAGCCAGCAGAAAAAGATCCCATCACCTTCCACGCGGTGCCAAAATTCGACCATACCAGCGGCGTGCTGCCGAAAAGTAGCGGTGGCCTGCCGGGTTACTCGAAAATTTTCGGCGACTGGCTGTGCGAAACCGCGGCGAAAGACAACAAACTGATGGCAGTCACCCCGGCAATGCGTGAGGGCTCCGGGATGGTCGCGTTCTCTAAAAAATACCCTGACCAGTATTTTGACGTGGCGATTGCCGAGCAGCATGCGGTGACGTTTGCAGCCGGTCTGGCGATTGGCGGTTATAAGCCGGTGGTGGCGATTTACTCGACCTTCCTGCAACGCGCCTATGACCAGGTCATTCACGACGTCGCCATCCAGAAATTGCCGGTGCTGTTCGCCATTGACCGCGCGGGCATCGTTGGCGCGGATGGTCAAACCCATCAAGGTGCATTCGACCTTTCCTATCTGCGCTGCGTTCCGGAAATGGTCATTATGACCCCAAGCGATGAAAACGAATGCCGCCAGATGCTGTTTACCGGCTATCACTACAACGATGGCCCGAGCGCCGTTCGCTATCCACGCGGCAGCGGTACCGGCGTCGAGCTGGCCCCCCTGGAAAAACTGCCACTCGGTAAAGGCGTCGTCAAACGCCAGGGCGAGAAAATTGCGATTCTCAACTTTGGTACGCTGCTGGCGGATGCCGCCGTGGTGGCCGAAAATCTCAATGCCACGCTGGTCGATATGCGCTTTGTGAAACCGCTGGATGAAACGTTAATTCTCGACATGGCAGCCCGACATGAAGTGCTGGTCACGCTGGAAGAAAACGCTATCATGGGCGGTGCGGGCAGCGGCGTAAATGAAGTGCTGATGGCGCACCGCAAACCGGTGCCGGTTCTGAATATTGGCCTGCCGGATGTCTTTATCCCGCAGGGAACGCAGGAAGAAGCGCGGGCAGATATCGGCCTCGACGCGGTCGGAATCGAAGCAAAAATCACGGCCTGGCTGGCCTGATCCTTCCCCCCTTTCCGCTCCTGCTATGCTTAACATTATGTTCATCGCAGGAGTGGAAGCATGCAATACAATAAATTGGGAACAACCGACCTCAACGTCTCCCGACTGTGTCTTGGCTGTATGACTTTTGGCGAACCTGACCGTGGTAATCACGCCTGGACGCTGCCGGAGGAAAGCAGTCGCCCCATCATTAAACACGCCCTTGAAGGCGGAATTAACTTCTTTGATACCGCCAACAGCTACTCCGACGGCAGCAGCGAAGAGATCGTCGGCCGTGCGCTGCGCGATTTCGCTCGTCGTGAAGAGGTGGTTGTGGCGACCAAGGTTTACCATCAAACGGGTGATTTACCGCAGGGGCTTTCCCGGGCGCAAATCCTGCGCTCTATCGACGACAGCCTGACGCGTCTGGGGATGGATTACGTTGACCTGCTACAAATCCACCGTTGGGATTACAACACGCCGATTGAAGAGACGCTGGAAGCACTGAACGACGTGGTTAAGAGCGGAAAGGCGCGTTACATCGGTGCGTCATCCATGCATGCGTCACAGTTCGCGCAAACACTGGAACTGCAAAAACAACACGGCTGGGCGCGGTTCGTCACCATGCAGGATCATTACAATCTGATTTATCGCGAAGAAGAGCGCGAGATGCTGCCGCTGTGCTATCAGGAGGGCGTGGCGGTTATCCCGTGGAGCCCGCTGGCGCGCGGTCGTCTGACGCGACCGTGGGGTGAAACCACCGCCCGCGTGGTCTCCGATGAATTTGGTAAAACGCTCTACAGCACCACCGAAGAGAATGACGCACATATTGCGCAGCGGCTGGCGAACATTGCGGATGAGCTGGATGTGACACGTGCGCAGGTGGCGCTGGCGTGGCTGTTAAGCAAACCCGGCGTGGCGGCACCCATTATTGGTACATCGCGGGAAGAACAGCTCGAAGAGTTACTGAATGCGGTGGATATCACCTTGAAACCGGAGCAGATTGCCGAACTGGAAACGCCGTATCAGGCTCATCCGGTGGTGGGATTTAAATAAGTGAGTCTCCCCTCGCCCTAACCCTTTCCCTTAAGGGGCGAGGGAATAATCCTCGAACGCTTTCCTCCCTCTCCCTTTTAGGGAGAGGATCGGGGTGAGGGTCTTATCAAATAATCCCCATCGGCCAGTGATGCCCAATCACATACAACAGCCCCGCGGAAATCACTCCGGCGACAATATCGTCGACCATAATTCCCATCCCGCCATGCACGTTGCGATCGAACCAGCGAATTGGCCACGGTTTCCAGATATCAAAAATACGGAAGATGATAAATCCAGCGGCGACCCACTGCCAGTCGTTGGTGGGAATGGCCATCAGCGTAATCCACATCCCGACAAACTCGTCCCAGACGATGCTGCCGTGGTCATGCACGCCCATGTCTTTCGCCGTGCGGTGACAAATGTATACGCCAATACAGATACTCAGCATCACCGTCAGCGAATAGAGCTGCCACGGCAGGAAGGTCAACAGATACCAGAAGGGAATGGCCGCAATCGAGCCCGCAGTGCCTGGCATTATCGGGCTGAGGCCACTGCCAAAACCGGTCGCCAGCAGATGCCACGGGTTGAGCATGCTCAGTCGGCTTTTTGCTACGTCTTTACTGCGCAAAATGGTCATACCCCTTCCAGTCGAGCGTTACCGGCTTGCCGTCACGCTGAAAATGCAGCCCTTCAATGTCGGCGCTGACCTGGCCAACGCAGGTGAAGCCCATGCCGAAATTGCCCAAAGCGACATCCAGCGCGCCGCGATTAAGCTCCGGCACGGTGAAGCACAGTTCGTAGTCTTCGCCACCAGAAAGCGCCCAACGCAGCGCCTGTTCCGGCGCTACGTGACGCTTCATCACGTCAGAATACGGCAGCAGATCGAGATCAACCCGCGCGCCACAGCCGCTGGCCTTGAGAATATGCCCGAGGTCAGAAATCAGTCCGTCGGAAATATCGATGGCCGAATGCGCCAGATTACGCAGCGCCTGACCACTCAGAATTCGCGGGGTCGGGTTCAGATGACGCTTAACCAGATAATCTGCGTCTTCTTCGGAATCCACCTGCAGACGGTCCTGCAAAATCGCCAGACCCGCCGCACTATC
This sequence comes from Scandinavium hiltneri, assembly GCF_024764835.1. Lineage (GTDB taxonomy): Bacteria > Pseudomonadota > Gammaproteobacteria > Enterobacterales > Enterobacteriaceae > Scandinavium > Scandinavium hiltneri. The sequence goes on from NZ_JALIGE010000076.1 coordinate 1,070,809, forward strand.
GCCAGGTGTGCCGGTGACGTAAATCCAGTCACCCGGTTTTGCGCCAGAACGCTTCAAGGCCCGGCCTTCCGGCACTAAGCCGTGAATACCCAGTGTCATCGACAGCGGACCTTTAGTTGTGTCGCCGCCAATCAGCTGCATATCGTAATAATTGAGTTGTTCAAACAGGCTGTCGCTGAATGCTTCAAGCCAGGCTTCGTCTACCGACGGCAGCGTTAATGCCAGCGTCAACCACGCAGGATCAGCGCCCATCGCCGCGAGATCGCTAAGATTCACCGCCAGCGCTTTGCGGGCTAAATCGGCAGGATTGATATCAGGAAGGAAATGAATGCCCGACACCAGAGTGTCAGTACTGATCGCGAGAGTTTGTTTTTCAGGAATATTGAGCAGTGCGCAGTCGTCACCGATTCCGGTTTCAACATCAAGACGGGAACTTCTTACGCGATCAAAATAACGGGCAATCAGGGAGAATTCGCCACATGCCATACGTTATGCCTCGGCAGAGAAAAGAGAAGGCCGGAGAAAACGGTGACACCGCTTTCTCCGGCCTGCAGATTACTTTTTGCGGGGACGGATTGCCGGAGCTGCTTTATCCAGCACGCCGTTAACGAACTTATGGCTGTCTTCGGCACCGAAGGTTTTTGCCAGTTCGATAGCTTCGTTGATGGCCACTTTGTACGGCACATCATCACGTTTAGCCAGCTCAAACAGCGCGATGCGCAGCACGGCTTTCTCTACCTGACCCAGTTCTTCCAGCAGACGGGACAGATACGGTTTCATCAGGCCGTCGAGATACGCGCTGTTGGTCGCCACTCCGGTCAGCAGTTCACGGAAGTACACGACGTCGACGTCTTTCACGTCCTGTTCCGCCAGGAACTGATATTCAACATCAGAGATGTCGTTTTTAGACAACTGCCAGGAGTAAAGCGCCTGGACAGCACACTCACGGGCGCGGCGACGAGCAGCAGGTTTCACGGAATTCCCCTTACAAAAAAATCAGGCCTTGATGGCTTTCAATACATTGATCATTTCAAGCGCGGTCAGTGCAGCTTCTGCACCTTTGTTACCGGCCTTGGTGCCAGCACGTTCGATGGCTTGTTCGATGCTTTCGGTGGTCAGAACCCCAAAAGCGACCGGGATTTCGCTGTCGTGCGCAACCTGCGCCAGACCATTGCTTGCTCCACCGGCCACGTATTCAAAGTGAGCAGTACCACCACGGATAACGGTGCCGAGCGCCACAACCGCGTCGTATTTACCGGTTTTCGCCAGAGCGGCAGCTGCCAAAGGCAGTTCGTACGCACCTGGAACCCAAACCACGGTAATATTTTCATCTTTCATCTGACCGATACGCTTCATAGCGTCAATCGCGCCTTCCAGCAGGCTGTCATTGATGAAGTTGTTGAAACGCGCAATGGTGATGGCGACGCGAGCGTCCGGGGCAGCAACGTTAGCTTCGATAATGTTCATACTTTTCCTTTTGGGATTCGACTTACCCCGAGGGGGGCGGATTTTATCATAATTATTCGCGTACGGCTTCCCTATTTAGGGCTGCATCACGCGGGTATTAAATGCAGACACAGATCCGGGCCAAGGCTTCTGATCTCGTTGAAACTAAACTGGGGTGCATCGGCCAGTTTCTCAAGCCCTGGCAGCACACATAAACCGCGAGCATCACTGCCTAACAGTTTAGGCGCAACGTAAACAATCAGCTCATCAACCAGACCTGCCTGCAACAATGCGCCGGCAAACGTTGGGCCCGCTTCCACCCATAGACTGTTAATTTGCTGTTTGCCCAACTGCATCATCAGCAGAACTAAATCGAGATGACCGTTATGTTCTGGCACGTTCAGGTTACGCACATTGTCCGGCCATTCACGGGTATCGTCTTTGCAGCGCGCAAACAGGATGTCGCCCGGTTGCTGCACGATGCGGTGTTCCGGTGTCACGCGGTTCTGACGGTCGATAACAACGCGCAGCGGCTGACGCAGATTTTCCTGCGGATAATGCGCCTGCACATCGGCACTCAATTCATCCCAACGCACGGTTAATGCCGGATCGTCGGCTAACACCGTGGCATCGGTGGTCAAAATGGCGTGGCTTTCCGCACGAAGACGCTGCACATCGCGGCGCGCCTGCGGCGAGGTAATCCATTGGCTTTCACCGCTGGCCATCGCCGTGCGGCCATCCAACGACGCGCCGAGCTTCAGCTGAATATACGGGAAACCGGTACGCATCCGCTTCAGGAAACCCTTATTCAGCGCTTCCGCTTCGCTCATCATCAGCCCGTGACTGACCTCAATGCCTTCCTGCTGCAAACGGTACAGCCCGCGCCCCGCAACCTGTGGATTAGGGTCCTGCATCGCGGCAACCACACGGCTGACGCCCGCGGTAATCAGCGCCTCGCAGCACGGCGGCGTACGGCCATGGTGGCTGCACGGTTCGAGGGTGACGTATGCCGTTGCCCCTTTCGCTTTCTCGCCCGCCATGCGCAGGGCGTGGACTTCGGCGTGCGGTTCACCCGCGCGGTAGTGCGCGCCTTCGCCGACAATTTCCCCGTCTTTCACGATGACACAGCCAACGCGTGGATTCGGATGAGTCGTGAAGCGCCCCTGATTCGCCAGCTTCAGCGCACGGGCCATGTACATTTCGTCAAGCATCGATCAGTCCTGTAAACGGGCGATCTCTTCGCCAAATTCTTTGATGTCTTCGAAACTGCGATAGACCGAAGCAAAGCGGATATAGGCCACTTTATCGAGCTTTTTCAGCTGTTCCATCACCAGATTACCGATTTGCTTGCTCGGCACTTCACGTTCGCCGGTGGCACGCAGTTGCGATTTAATGTGATTAACCGCCATTTCGACATCATCAGAGCTGACCGGGCGCTTTTCCAGCGCTTTTTGTAAGCCGCTGCGCAGTTTGTCTTCGTTAAACGGTTCGCGGACGTCGTTGCTTTTCACCACCCGCGGCATCACCAGTTCGGCCACTTCGAAGGTTGTAAAACGTTCATTACACACCAGGCACTGACGGCGGCGGCGCACTGAGGAACCTTCTCCTACCAGACGGGAGTCGATCACTTTGGTATCTACGGCTAAACAAAATGGGCAATGCATGGCGCGTCCTGACGAAGATAAATAACATATTCCTATTTTACCACGACCCACCCCACTGCGTCATTTTGAGACAATCCCCCGATGGCTTCCAGGACGATACTGCTACCATTACTGTCGACAGAACCCTGAAAGGACACCTAACGATGACACGACGTTTAGTACGAATTCTGGCGCTGGGCAGTCTGTTTACCCTTAGCGCCTGCGCACAGCAGCACGAAGTACAACAGATGCAGCAGAGCGTCACTGCGCTCAATAAAGATATGACCAAACTGAATCAGGAAACCGTGAAGATAACCCAGCAAAATACCCTGAATGCGAAATCCGCAAGCGGTGTATATCTGCTACCGGGATCGAATACCCCAGCGCGTCTGGAAAGTCAGATTGGTACGTTGAGAATGTCACTGATTAACATCGCACAAAACGCCGACGGTATGCACGCCACGCTGCGTATTCAGGGCGAGTCCAACGATCCGCTTCCGGCGTTCAGCGGCACCGTGGAATGGGGCCTGATTCAGGGCACCACCGACAGCTATCAGGAAGTGAACGTCAAAAACCAGCTGATCAACGCCCCAGCCAGCGTCCTCGCACCGAGCGATGTGGATATTCCCCTTCAGCTCAGCGGGACCGATCCGAAGCAGCCCGTTTTCGTGCGCATTCACGATATTCAGCCCGCCAGCGTTCAGTAATCTCTTATCACCGGATAGCGATGGCTATCCGGTTTCCCTCCCCTTTTTCCTCACCCTTCAACATGCACAGCAATCTTTGCTGTTTTTCAGAAATCCCTGGAAACATTTGAGAGGATCCGTACAATCCCCGCCGATAATGTACGCAAACGTGAACGCAATCGATTACGTACTTGAGAAAACTGTGAAACACCACATATTTTTGTGAGCAATGATTCTTATAATAGGCCTCGCAGAAAACAGTTACATTTAGAAACGCCCAAGCGGTTCTTTTCACTCCCCGAAAGGGATTTCAACAAGTGGCATCATGATGAAAAAAACATTACTTGCAGCCGGTGCAGTGCTCGCGCTTTCTTCGACTTTCACGGCAAACGCAGCCGAAACGACCAAACCAGAGTATGTCTCTGACTGGTGGCATCAGAGCGTCAACGTGGTAGGCAGCTACCACACCCGCTTTGGACCGAAAATCAATAATGACGTTTACCTGGAATATGAAGCGTTCGCCAAGAAAGATTGGTTCGACTTCTACGGCTATATCGATATCCCAAAAACCTTCGGTGCGGGTAACGGTAACGACAAAGGCATTTGGGATGACGGTTCACGTATGTTCATGGAGATTGAACCGCGCTTCTCTATCGACAAGCTGACTGGCACTAGCCTGGCTTTCGGTCCGTTTAAAGAATGGTACTTCGCCAACAACTATATCTACGATATGGGTGCGCACGGAGATGATGCAAGTAAGCAGAACACCTGGTATATGGGTCTGGGTACCGATATCGACACCGGTTTGCCAATGAGCCTGTCCCTGAACGTGTATGCGAAATACCAGTGGCAGAACTACGGTGCCGCGAACGAAAACGAGTGGGATGGTTACCGCTTCAAGGTGAAATACTTTGTGCCAATCACCCAACTGTGGGGCGGCCAGCTGAGCTACATCGGCTTCACCAACTTTGACTGGGGTTCAGACCTGGGTAACGAAGACTTCCGTGACCTGAACGGCAAGAAAGCGCGTACCAATAACTCCATCGCGTCCAGCCACATTCTGGCGCTGAACTACGATCACTGGCATTACTCGGTGGTCGCACGTTACTGGCACAACGGCGGTCAGTGGAACGACGATGCAAGCCTGAACTTCGGTGACGGTAACTTCAACGTCCGCTCCACCGGTTGGGGTGGCTACCTGGTTGTCGGTTATAACTTCTGATGTTGAAACGCCCGGCGGCGCAAGTTTGCCGGGCCTACACCGTGCTCGATTGTAAGCCCGGTAAGCGCAGTGCCACCGGGCAATTAACGACTTACGACTTACATGATAACGCTCTGATCGGGTCCAGCAACCACGGCCGCAAATATCCCACCGTGTTTGAGAACGGCAATACCCATTCCGGTAAACGAATCCCAACGTATTTTTCAATGAAAGCCCGTCTCGCCTGCACCCTCGCCCACAGCTGCGGATAATCCACCGCCAACTGCTGACGCAGCGATTCGTCTGCCAGCGCCACCGTATCTTCGATGCTTGCCCCTGCGTATCCCGCCCGGGAAGGAATAATATCGATTTGCAACAGCATGCCGCTGGCTAGTGGAATATCAGACCCCGCCGACACCGGCGAACACAGCCACTCTTCATCTGCCACCAGATGCCCTGGATTCAGGTGCCAGCGATAGTCCGCCTTCGGCAGTACATCTTCAATCAGCTGATACAACTCGCCGCCGGTCATTCCCGGGCGAATGTTTTCCAGCCACGCGACCACCGCGCGGAAATACGGGATCGCGACCACATCCAGATAATCACTGACCGCATCCGGCAGCTGCCCGGCATTTTCAACCACGTAGGCCGCACGACTGCTGAGCCCGCCCTTAAAACTGGTGGTCAGCGAAAATTTATCCCCCAGCTGCACCGTTTTATCACCCGGATAAAGATTCGCATGGGCGAAACGATCGCCGGTGGCAGCAATGGACACTACGTTGTGCGGCTGGCCATCGGCGGCGAGCAGGCTGGCAATCTCCTTTTCCGTTTTGCCCGGCGCGACCGCATTCAGCGCCCGAAGTATCGCCGTTGACGCCAGATTGGCGCCGTATTCATAATGCGCTAACTCATTGGCATTATTGATAACCCGCGCGCCATACGCCGGGGAAATAAACACGCCGGTGGCATTGTGCAGTTCTGCCCTGGGCGCAGCCTCACGAACTGCATCAACGATAAACGACGGGATATCGAACATCTGCCGCGTGTTGTCGCTTAGACCAGTGAACAGCTTCCAGCCCGCCAAACCCAGCGTTTTATCCCCGGTAATACCGGCGTGTTGTAGAACCTCGTGAAGGGGCTGAGCGGTGTCCATCGGCTGATTCGGCAAAGAGAACCATGGTGCATGCAGCACGCGGTTTTTCAGCCGCGCGTGCGGCGCCAGCTTGAGGTTTTCGTTGCCGAGAACCAGCCCCGCCTCACCATCCTGATGCAACACCAGCAGCGCCTCTTCAAAGCGCGGAATAAAGCCGGTGAGATATTCAAAGTTTCCGCCATGCTCTTTGTCGGCGTAGACAATCAGCGTGTCCACCCCCTGTTGGCGCATCCGGTCCAGCACGCGCGCTTTACGCCCGGCAAGTGTGGCGTCATTTAGGGTAACGGAAGGCAGGTTCGTCCAGCACGGTGGCTGAGGCATCGGCTGCAGTGAAACGGAGGGTGTGGTAGTCATTTCTGTAGCGTCCTTTAAACAGAGATTATCTGTTCACCCTACCGGAAACGCGGATTTTTGGCATAAAAAAATCCCGGCCATTTGACCGGGATTCGATTTTGCAGAGCTGAACTTACGGCAGAATATTAGGCTGATCGGCGCCTTCTTTTTCCACTTTCTGTTGCAGCAGGTGCTCGCGACGCATCCCGAGTTTCAGCGCCAGCGCGGAAGCGACGTAGATGGACGACGCCGTACCGATGGTAACACCGATAAGCATGGTCAGCGAGAAGCCTTTCAGCATCGCACCACCGAACAGGAACAGCATCAGGATAACCATCAAGGTGGTACCGGATGTGATCAACGTACGGTGCAGCGTCTGGGTCAGGGACACGTTAAAGATTTCGTAAGGCGTACCGCGACGAATTTTGCGGAAGTTTTCACGAATACGATCCGATACCACGATGCTGTCGTTCAGCGAGTAGCCGATAACCGACATCAGTGACGCAACGATGGTCAAATCGACTTCAATCTGGAACAGCGACAGAATGCCCATGGTGATCACCACGTCGTGCGCCAGCGAGATAACCACACCCGCCGCCAGACGCCACTCGAAGCGGAATCCGACGTACACGAGGATAGAGATAAGCGCCACCAACAGCGCCATCGCGCCGTTAGTTGCCAGGTCAGCCCCGACGCTTGGCCCCACAAACTCGATGCGCTTTACAGCAGCATGTTGGTTAGTGGTTTCGTTAATCACGCTCAACACCTTGCTGCCCAGCTCCTGACCGCCGGTTTCCCCTTTGGCCGGTGGCATACGCACCATGATGTCGCGGCTGCTGCCGAAGTTCTGCAGCAGTGGATCGGCAAAGCCTGCTTTTTCCAGCGCGTCACGCATCTGGTCCATATCGGCCGGTTGTTCGAGGCTGATCTCAATGACGGTACCGCCGGTGAAATCCAGACCCCAGTTAAAACCACGGACGCCGATAATGATGATGGAAGCCACCAGCAGCAGGCCAGAGATGCCAAAGGCCCAGTAGTCCCAGCGCATAAAGTCATGGACTTTACGGCCGTGGTTCAATTGTTCAACAGTATATTCCTGTGCCACAACGCACTCCTCAGATAGACAGCTTGTTGATGCGTTTGCCGCCGTACAACAGGTTTACGATGGCACGGGTGCCGACGATCGCGGTAAACATGGAAGTCGCCACACCGATACCGGTAGTGATAGCGAAGCCTTTAATAGCGCCAGTACCGACCGCGTACAGGATGATAACTTTGATAAGCGTTGTAACGTTCGCATCGAAAATCGAGCTAAACGCGCCGCGATAACCTTCGTCAATCGCCTGCTGAATAGAACGTCCGTTGCTGATTTCTTCCTTAATACGTTCGTTAATCAGAACGTTGGCATCGACCGCTACGGCAAGGGTTAACACAATACCCGCAATCCCCGGCATGGTCAGCGTGGCCCCCGGCAGCAGCGACATGATACCGACAATCATGACCAGGTTCATAATCAGCGCAGAGGTCGCGATCAGACCAAACTTCTTATAGAAGAAGATCATGAAGATGATGGAGATAGCCAGACCCGCCAGACACGCTTCCAGACCTTGCTGAATATTCTGCATACCCAGGGTTGGACCGATGGTACGTTCTTCAACAATCTGAATCGGAGCAATCAGCGCACCGGCACGCAGCAGCAGCGAGAGCTGACGCGCTTCGTTAGGGTTGCTGATACCAGTAATACGGAAGCTGTTACCGAGGCGAGACTGGATGTTGGCGATGTTAATCACCTCTTCCTCTTTCACCAGAACGGCACGGCCTTTCGCGTCTTTCTTACCGCTGTCTTTGTACTCCACGAACAGGGTTGCCATCGGTTTACCGATGTTATCCTTGGTGAAGTTAGACATGATGTTGCCACCCGCGCTATCAAGCGAGATGTTAACTTGCGGCTGATTGTATTCATCCTGGTTCGAAGTGGAATCGGTGATGTGGTCACCGGTCAGGATAACACGCTTGTACAGCACAACCGGCTGGCCTTCACGAGTATCTTTCACTTCGGAATCGCCCGGTACGCGGCCAGATGCGGCAGCGGACTGATCGACGGAGGTATTCACCAGACGGAATTCCAGGGTTGCGGTTGCGCCAAGAATTTCTTTCGCACGCGCCGTGTCCTGAATACCAGGCAGTTCAACCACAATACGGTCAGCACCCTGACGCTGAACCAGAGGTTCGGCAACGCCAAGCTGGTTAACACGGTTACGCAGGATGTTGATGTTCTGCTGAACAGCGTACTCACGCGCTTCATTCAGACGCGCATCGGTCATCACCGCACGCAGCTGGTTGCTGCCCTGCTTAGAGAGAACCAGGTCGCGATGACGCGGAGCCAGATAATCAATCGCCTGATTGCGCGCCGCGTCGTCGCGGAACGTAATGCTCAGACCATAGTTATCTTCTTTACGAACGGTAGTGTAGGCGATGCCTTTTTCACGCAGGTCACTGCGCAGGCCATCAATGTTTTGTTCCTGCAATTTACCGAGCGCGGTATCCATATCCACTTCCATCAGGAAGTGCACGCCGCCACGCAGATCAAGACCGAGTTTCATCGGCTCTGCGGAAATCGACGCTAACCAGCGCGGGGTTGCCGGAGCAAGGTTTAACGCCACGACGTACTTGTCACCCAGCACGCTCATCAGCGCTTCGCGCGCGCGCAGCTGGATGTCAGTGGAGTCGAAGCGAGCAAGAATTGCGCCCTCTTCCAGTGCCACAGACTTAGCGGTAATTTTTTCTTCTTTTAAGGTGTTCTGGACCTGGATCAGCGTTTGCTCACTGGCGGCGACGCCGCGCGCGCCAGTGATTTGAACAGCCGGATCCTCACCATACAGGTTGGGAAGTGCGTAAAGCAGGCCGACGACAAACACGACGACCAGCATAATGTACTTCCACAAAGGATAACGGTTTAACACGGCAGTTCCCTTTGGGAAAACAGTAGATTACAGCGCCTTCATGGTGCCTTTCGGCAGAACGGCAGCTACGAAGTCACGTTTGATAACCACTTCAGTGGTGTCGTTCAGCGCGATAGCAATGTAGCCAGCTTCAGCTACTTTGGTTACGCGACCAACCAGACCACCGTTAGTCAGCACTTCATCGCCTTTGGCAATGGAGTCCATCAGCTTTTTATGGTCTTTGGTGCGCTTCTGCTGTGGGCGCAGGATCATGAAATAGAAGATCAGACCAAACACGACCAGCATGCCCACCAGCTGGATAGTTTGACCACCTCCAGCCTGAGCACCAGAAGCGGCTACCGCATCAGAAATAAAAAAGCTCATTGAATTTCCCTCATTATTAAAATTAATCAACGTTCAACGGTGGAACATCTCGACCCTGACGTTGGTAAAACTCCGTCACAAAGCTCTCTAATTTACCCTCTTCGATAGCCTTGCGTAAACCAGCCATTAAGCGCTGATAGTAGCGAAGATTATGGATGGTATTAAGACGCGCGCCCAAAATCTCATTGCAACGGTCAAGATGATGCAAATAAGCGCGTGAATAATGTCGACAGGTGTAGCAATCACACTCAGCATCGAGCGTGCTGGTGTCACTTTTATGCTTCGCATTACGAATTTTCACCACGCCATCGGTCACAAACAGGTGCCCGTTTCGGGCATTACGCGTTGGCATCACGCAGTCGAACATGTCGATACCGCGACGCACGCCTTCAACCAGATCTTCCGGTTTGCCCACACCCATCAGGTATCGTGGTTTGTCTGCCGGGATTTGTGGACACACATGTTCCAGAATGCGGTGCATGTCTTCCTTCGGCTCACCGACAGCCAGGCCGCCGACAGCGTAGCCATCAAAGCCAATCTCCACCAGACCTTTGACCGAGATATCACGTAAATCTTCGTAAACGCTGCCCTGAATAATGCCAAACAGTGCGTTCTTATTATTCAGAGAATCAAAGCGGTCACGGCTACGTTTTGCCCAACGCAGGGACATTTCCATCGAGCGCTTGGCATAATCCCAGTCCGCCGGATACGGCGTACATTCGTCGAAGATCATCACGATGTCGGAACCAAGATCGTTCTGAATCTCCATGGATTTTTCCGGATCGAGGAAAATCGGATCGCCGTTGATCGGGTTACGGAAGTGAACGCCCGCTTCGGTGATCTTACGGATATCGCCCAGGCTGAAGACCTGGAAGCCGCCGGAATCGGTAAGGATCGGCCCTTTCCACTGCATGAAGTCGTGCAGATCGCCGTGCAGCTTCATGATCTCCTGACCCGGACGCAGCCACAGGTGGAAGGTGTTGCCGAGAATGATTTGCGCGCCGGTTTCTTCAACTTCTTCCGGCGTCATCCCTTTTACGGTGCCGTAAGTGCCGACGGGCATAAATGCAGGCGTTTCGACAACGCCACGTTCGAAGACCAGGCGGCCGCGGCGTGCGCGTCCGTCGGTAGTATCCAGTTCAAATTTCATTATTGCTCCTGCGTCAGAAAGACAGTCTGACGTATAAAACCCTGCGCCGCGGAATTATTCCCCAACACGTTCTTGAATAGCCGACGGATTGTACGTGATGTACATGGCATCCCCGTAGCTAAAAAAGCGATATTTTTGTTCTACCGCAGACTTGTAGGCGTTCATCGTGTTTTGATAACCGGCAAAAGCCGACACCAGCATGATGAGGGTTGACTCCGGCAGGTGGAAATTAGTCACCAGCGCATCAATCACGTTGTACTGATAGCCTGGGTAGATAAAGATTTGCGTGTCGCCGAAGAATGGCTCAATCAGGTCCGTTTTCGCTGCCTGCGCTGCGCTCTCCAGAGAACGCACAGAAGTCGTGCCCACCGCGACCACTTTGCTACCACGCGCTTTCGCCGCCAACACCGCATCGACAACATCCTGTGGCACTTCCGCATATTCGGAGTGCATGATGTGATCTTCAATGGTGTCAACCCGCACCGGCTGGAAGGTTCCCGCGCCGACGTGCAGCGTCACAAACGCCATCTCGATACCTTTCTCACGCAGTTTCGCCAGCAGCGGCTCGTCAAAGTGCAGGCCCGCGGTCGGGGCCGCAACAGCGCCAGGCTTCTGGCTGTAGACGGTCTGATACAGCTCGCGATCTGCGTCTTCGTCCGGACGGTCGATATAGGGCGGCAACGGCATGTGGCCGATAGCGTTGAGAATATCCAGCACCGGGCGCTCATCGTTAAACTGCACTTCAAACAGCGCATCGTGACGCGCCACCATGGTGGCATTAATACTTTCATCGTCGCCGAGCAGCAGTTCAGCCCCCGGCTTCGGCGCTTTGGAAGCGCGAATATGTGCCAGAATACGTTTATCATCGAGCATACGCTCAACCAGCACTTCAATCTTGCCGCCGCTGGCTTTACGACCAAACAGGCGCGCCGGGATCACGCGGGTATTGTTAAAGACCAGCAGATCTCCAGGGTTGAGCCTGGTGAGCAAATCGGTGAAAGTACCGTGCGTCAGCGCGCCCGTGGGCCCATCCAGCGACAGCAAGCGGCAGCCACTGCGCTCCGGCTGTGGGTAGTGAGCAATCAGGGATTCGGGCAGTTCAAAAGAAAAATCGGCGACGCGCATGACGGTAACTCGAGACATAATAAAGAGGCGGGTAGTCTAGTGGCAGGCTGCTTTGGCTGCAACCTGTAAGCCTTAAATACGGATAACGCATAACATGAATTTTCTGGCCCACCTGCACCTCGCACACCTCGCCGACAGCTCCTTGCCCGGCAATTTGCTGGCCGATTTTGTGCGCGGCAACCCGGATGACACCTACGAATCGGCGATTGTCAGCGGCATTCATATGCACCGCCGGGTCGATGTGCTGACTGATAATCTGCCGGAAGTGAAGAGCGCGAAAGCGTGGTTTCGCCCCGAAACCCGCCGCGTGGCGCCGATTACGCTCGACGTGATGTGGGATCATTTCCTTTCCCGCGACTGGGCAAAACTGTCGCCGGAAATCTCTCTGCCGGATTTCGTGCGCTACGCACAAACTCAGGTCACACAAATTCTGCCGGAATCACCGCCGCGTTTCGTTAATCTGAATGATTATTTATGGTCAGAGCGTTGGCTGGAACGTTATGCCGACATGGATTTTATACAAAATGTGCTGAACGGGATGGCTAATCGCCGCCCTCGACTCGATGCCTTGCGCGATTCCTGGTTGGATTTGGACGCGCATTACGCACAGTTAGAAGACACATTTTGGGCGTTTTACCCACGCATGATGGCGCAGGCCAAGGCGCGGGAACTATAAAACTTGCGCTTTGTCACAGAATCGCTAAGCTGAAACAGTTGTTCATATTATAATTGATAGGTAAAACCTGTCTCAACGATTGTCAGCTTCTCATTGAGTCACCTGCTTCCTCTCCCTATACTGGCCCGCGTTGCGTTCCATTAACCTTATAAATGTAGAGGAGAACCTCATGGTTCTGGTAACTCGTCCTGCTCCTGATTTTACTGCCGCTGCTGTACTGGGTAACGGCGAAATCGTTGATAACTTCAACTTCAAACAGCACACCAACGGTAAAGCTACCGTTCTGTTCTTCTGGCCGATGGACTTCACCTTCGTATGCCCGTCTGAACTGATCGCTTTCGATAAGCGTTACGAAGAATTCCAGAAACGCGGCGTAGAAGTGGTTGGCGTTTCCTTTGACTCCGAGTTTGTCCATAACGCATGGCGCAACACCCCTGTCGACAAAGGCGGCATCGGTGCAGTGAAATACGCAATGGTTGCGGACATCAAACGTGAAATCCAGCAGGCTTACGGTATCGAACATCCGGACGCTGGCGTTGCTCTGCGTGGTTCTTTCCTGATCGACGCTAACGGCATCGTACGTCACCAGGTTGTGAACGATCTGCCACTGGGTCGTAACATCGACGAAATGCTGCGCATGGTTGACGCGCTGCAGTTCCACGAAGAGCACGGCGAAGTGTGCCCAGCTCAGTGGGAAAAAGGGAAAGAAGGCATGAACGCGTCTCCAGCAGGCGTGGCTAAGTACCTGACTGAAAACGTCACCAGCCTGTAATCGGCTCGTTTCGTCAAAAAGCCTGCTGAAATAGCAGGCTTTTTTGTTTTTCGTGCCCCATCCTGAGACGTGTTAATTACCAAACCACACACTGGCAGAAATGGCTGGTAGCGACAGCACATCATCATGCAGCGTGCCTTTGCCCTCTTTCAGCAGCCACTCTTTCACCGCCAGTAACGGGGTCGCTTCCAGCACCACTTCGCACGGTTCGCCGCGATTAATCGCCACCAGCACCCGCTGCTGCTTCAGCACCCGAACAAACACTACGACGTTGTCTTCGGCGTAAATCACCTGACAGCCGCCGTGGCGCAGGGCCTGCGTCCGGTGACGCAGTTTGGTCATACGCTGATACAACGCCAGCAAGTCACCGTCCTGCTGCGCTTTATCCCACGGGAACGGCTTGCGGCAGAACGGATCGTTGTTGCCGTCCAGCCCCACTTCGTCGCCGTAATAAATACACGGCACACCCGGCCAGGTGAACAGCCACACCACCGCCAGCGGCAGGCGTGCCACGTCCTTACCGAGCAGCGATTTAAAGCGCGCGGTATCGTGGCTGTCGAGCTGATTAAACATCCGCAGCTGCTGCTGATGCGACAGGCTGGCGCGGTAGTTATCCATCCACGCCATACAGGTTTGGGCGTCGATCATCTGCGGATCGTAGGAAATATCGGTGTTGGCGAGGAAACCCCACAGCGGGAAAGTAAAGCCGCGATAGTTCATTGCCGCGTCTTCCGCATCGGCCTGCAGCCACTGGCGAGCGTCGCCAAAATGTTCGCCAAGCACGTAGGCTTCGGGCTGGGTCTCTTTCGCCGCTTTGGTGATGCCCGCGATGTGCTGCAAATTGTTCCGCGCCCCGCCCGCCTCGCCGAGCATATGCACCACGTCGAGCCGCCAGCCATCCATGCTCCATGGCGCTTTCAGCCAGTGGCGCACGATGCTGTCTTCGCCGCGATACACTTCGTTAATCAGCGTCTCCGAGCTGAAATCCAGCTTCGGCAGGCTGGCGTAACCGAGCCAGTCCAGCGCCTGCCCTTCGTCAGAAAAACTGTACCAATCGCGCCAGTGAGAAGACGGATTGTGGCACGCGCCGTCGGTGCCGCGATTGTGTCGGTCGAACCAGGCATGCGAATCGCCGCTGTGATTAAACACGCCGTCGAGGATCAGACGCATCCCTTCCCGGCGCGTATTGTGCCGCAGACGCAGCAACGCCTGATCACCGCCAAACTGCGGATCCACGTGACGATAATCTTCGGTGTCATATTTATGCACGCTGGGCGCGACAAATACCGGATTGAGGTACAGCGCGGTGACACCAAGCTTTTTGAGGTACGGCAGCTTTTCGCTAATCCCGTCCAGATCGCCGCCGTAAAACGTCGATCCGCCCGCCTCCGCCGTTAACGGTTCATCCCAGTCGCGCAGGACGATTTCGCGCCCGGCCGCGTGATGATAATAAACGTTATCCTGTTCGGCATTGCGCGGTTCGGTGCGGGAAAAACGGTCGGGAAAAATCTGATAGAACACCTGATCGGCAACCCACTGCGGGCCGTTATCCGGTACATCGACCGCAAACTGCTCCAGACGCGCCGGAGGAAAACGACTAAAACCCTGCGGCGTAAACCAGCGCTGGCGGTTTTCCCACAACAGTTTAAAGCTGTAGCGGCGGCGCGACTGGCCGTTGCTTAAATCGATTTCCGCACGCCAGGCGGTAATGCCGGGATGCGGTTCACTGCGCAGACGATGCATCGGCAGCGCAATTTCCTCATTGTCTTCCTCTGCCCGTAATGTGACCCGCAGCGGCGCCATTTCACCGCTCAGCCACAGCGTAATCACCAGTCGGTCCTGCTGCTGTTTCAGGAACGGTGCAACAGGAAGATGCCATGCCTTCAACATCGTCATTCCCCTTTGTTCAAAATGCGTTCACCTTGCCACAGTCAGGCAGCGTCCGACTCATCATTATGATGTTTATTGGGGGAGGATGCCGGAGGATGAGATCGAAGAATAGCGGAATTTCCCGCAGTACGAGCGCACAAATCGACCAGAGGTAAGGCTCCTTCCTTACAAAAATTTACGATACACTGCTTGTTACTCAGTTGTTATAAAAGAGACGCGCTGTGCCCAATTTCGATTTGCAGGACCTGTATGCCTTCAGGGCATTATGCGAACATGGCAGCTTTCGCTTTGCTGCGGAAGCCATATGCATCTCACAATCCGCACTCAGCCGTCGGATAGAAAAACTCGAATCGGCACTCGGCGTGCGCCTGTTTGATCGCACTACCCGTCGCGTCACCTTGACGCAGGTCGGGCGAACCTTCGCCCCGCGCGCCCGGCAACTGCTGAGCGACTTTGAAGACGCGCTAACCGGTATCAGTGACCCGATGTTTTACGCCAGCGGCGTCGTCACCGTGGCCTGTATCCCTTCTGCTGCCTACTATTTCATGCCAAAAGTGATCGCTCACTTCCGCAGTCGTTTTGCCAAAGCACGCATCAAACTGGTGGATACCAGCGCCGGGAATGTCTACGCCGCCGTCCACAACCGACAGGCCGATTTTGGCCTGAGCTTTCTCTCCCGCGAAGAATCAGACCTGACGTTTATGCCGTTGGTGGACGAAACTTACCGGCTGGTGTGTCGCCAGGACCATCCGTTCGCACAGCTTTCCTCCCTGAGCTGGCAGGACTTTTTTAACGCCGATTACATCTGGCTGAGCAAATCATCCGGAAACCGCCATTTACTCGATCAGGCATTAGGCGACATCACTGTTCGCCGCCCTGCGGTGTGTGAAACGCGCCACGTCACCACTATGATTGGCATGGTCGAAGCCGGGCTTGGCGTTGCCGCCGTGCCATCCATGGCATTTCCTGAAGGCGGTCACCCGTTACTGCTGCAAAAACCGCTGATTGAGCCGGTGATCAAACGTCAGGTGGGGTTGATCAAGAAAGCGGGAACCACGCTGTCACCGCTGGCAGGCGAGCTGGAAACGATCATTACTGGCTTATTTCAGCCTTAGCCATTAGCGGATCCAGCCCCGTTTCACGGACGGCAGCCTGTGCGTTCGGCGACGCTAAATAGCGCAGGAGCTGGCGGGCATGCTCCTGATGCGCCGCGCCATCAACGACGCCGCCCGAAAAGCGTGTCACGTACTGTACGGGTTCAGGAATGCGCCCGACAAACTCGGCCCCTTTCTCCGGCAGCAACTCACTCACCTGCTGCAAACCGACGGCGTAATCGCCTTTTGCCACCATCGAGGCGACTGGCGTTTTCTCGATCATTTTCGCCTTCGACTTCACCTCATCAGTCATTCCCAAACGCTTGAACAGTTCCGACTGCACATAGCGCCCGCTGGCGCTGTCGGAATACGCGATAGATTTGGCGTTCAGCAGCGTGGCTTTCAGCGCCGCCACAGTACTGATATCCGGCGCCTTCGCGCCTGCGCGAACCACCAGGCCAATGCGCGAATCAGCCAATTCAGTCCGGCTGCCTGCGGCAATTTTTCCGTCCTGCTGCAGTTTATCCAACGCGTAACCGACCATGATCACCGCGTCCGCAGGTTGTCCCGCCGTCAGCCGCTGGGGAATGGCATCGGCGGAATTCCCCATCGACGGACCATGAACAATGCGGATCGTATCGCCGGTTTTGGCCTCGTATTGCGGGGCGAGTTTATCGAGCGCGGCAGAAAACCCGCCGGAAATCATCACCGTAATCTCTTCGGCCTGTACCCCGAGGCTGATATTTCCTGCGATGATCATCGCTATCCAGAGTGTCCGACGTTTCATCGCGCGGCTCCATGATTGAATGATTTAGGGGAATGCGTGGCGTGCCCTGACGCGCGATGGTAGAGGTACAGCGTGGCGAGCAGTGCACAGACGGCGGCGAAACTCATCCAGTAGCCGGGAGCCGCTTTGTCACCGGTGAAGTGAATCAGCGCAGTCGATACCGCAGGCGTGAAGCCACCGAAAATGGCGGTCGCCAGGCTATACGCCAGTGAGAAACCGGCCACCCGCACTTCAGCGGGCATGATTTCGGTCAGCGCCGGGATCATCGCCCCGTTATAGAGGCCATAAATAAATGACAACCACAGCAGCACCGCCAGCATCATGCCGAAACTCGGGGCATGCGCGAGGATCGAGAGCACTGGCCAACTGGTGAAAATCGCCAGCAGCGTCATCGCAATCAGCACCGGCTTACGGCCAAATCGGTCAGAAATAGCCCCGCCAATCGGCAGCCAGATGAAGTTTGAAATCGCCACCAACAGCGTCACCAGCAGGCTGTCGGAGGAGCTCAGCAGCAGGACTTTTTTACCAAACGTTGGCGCATAGACGGTTATCAGGTAGAACGCGGTGGTGGTCATCGCCACCATCAACATCCCCGCCACCACCACGCGCCAGTTCACCATCAAGGTTTTCATCGCCTCGTTCAGTGGCAGATGCTCCTTGCGTGAGGCATAGGCTTCCGTTTCCGCCAGCTGGCGACGGAGAACAAAAATGAGAGGCACTATCAGGCAGCCGACGACAAACGGAATGCGCCAACCCCAGTCATGCAACGCCCCGGCGTCCATAAATTCGTTGAGAATAAACCCGAGCGAGGCTGCCACCATGATCGACACCTGCTGACTACCGGACTGCCAGCTGGTGTAGAAGCCTTTGCGACCCGGCGTGGCGATTTCAGCCAGATACACCGACACCCCACCAAGCTCTGCGCCCGCAGAAAAGCCCTGTAACAGACGGCCGCACAGCACCAGGAACGGCGCCCACAGGCCAATCGTCTGATAACCTGGGATCAGCACAATCATAAAGGTACCCGCCGCCATGATAGACAGCGTGACGATAAGCCCTTTGCGGCGACCGACTTTATCAATCCACGCCCCGAGCACCACGGCGCCAATTGGGCGTATTAAAAACCCGGCGCCGAACACGGCAAAGGTCATCATTAACGATGCGAATTCGCTTTCAGCAGGGAAAAAGGTGTGGGCGATGTAGGTGGCGTAAAAGCCGAACAGGAAGAAGTCGAACTGTTCCAGAAAGTTTCCCGACGTGACGCGCAAAATTGCCATAGCCTTTGCGCGGAACGACGCTTTGTCAGCAGAATAAGGCATCTCGCCCTCCGTAGTTAACATGAAAGCTAACACATTTAACTTTTCATCAACCTTGAGAGTGCGTGATTTCAGAGGTCAGAATAAGTGCATTTACTGCATTGATTCATGAGCCTCACGCATGAATCCAGCGTCACGTCAGCCTGGCGGCGGCGGCGGGCCAATTCAGGAGTCTCCGGGTCGGTCAGCCAGGATGTCTGTTCCGTGAACAGTGCCACATTTATCAGTCATGTCATTTCATCTCATCTCATCACACTGAATACAGAAATGACGAAGTTTACGCGTAGTTCCGGCAGAAAAGGTAATCTGCCTATATAGTTAACATTATGAGCGATAAGGAATATTGCTGACCACATCCGTATCTGACATGACAAATCTGGGTGAATGTATGCGTACAACGCTGTTATCAGCATTGATCATTGCTCTCGGAGGTTTCTCCAGCGCAACGTTTGGAAAAGCAGGCACCGTTAAAACGAATAGCGAAAAATCCGACGATGATCCTACCCGAGTAACAACACAGGTGGGGGTGTCCTGGTCCGATGATTATGACTTTGATGACAGCGATGTAACGTTTTCTGGGTCTCTTGCGCTGGATGACGCCCGTAAAATCAACGCCAGGATCAACAGTGATGCGTCTGAGTGGCGGGTCGGGGGTTCATGGCTATTTCCGATTGGTATTTTTAATTTCAATATCGGCAAGAATGATTTCTCTAACGGCGCATCACAGACCAACTACTCGATCGGCACATTCCTGCCCCTGAGCTATTTCGGCATTGAACCCGCCGGTTTCCAGATCTTCCCGATGGCAGGTTACACCTATAATACCGGTGATGCGGTAGAGTGTAGCCGTCAGGCACAGGACGCCTGCTCACATGAAGGATTTAATGGCTCACCTTCGCCTGAGAATGGTTTTGCCCCTACGGATATCTCCAGCAGCAGCGGTTATCTGGGCGCTTTTGTGCTTAAACCGTTGTCCACTCAGTGGCGGCTGATGGCGTTTATGGCAGGCTCTTATGGTTCGAAGAACGATGCCGGAGACAATTATTCTGGTTATTTTGGCGGGATAGGCGCGGGCTATTCGATCAACACTCATCGCTCTTTCAGGGCCATGACCTATATCCAGGATAACAATACCTATATCGCCGATCCCGATAAACGCTTTTTGTTAGCCTATAAATACCAGTTCTGAGGCCAGGTAAACCCAGCGGCGAATGCCGCCGGGCCTGACAATTATTGCGCGCTGGACAGTTGACGGTCGCGACGCGTTTTGAACTGCCAGCCAATCAGCAGCAGCACAATCCACGCGAAGCCAACGTACAGCGAAATGCGGGTATCCGGGTGCCAGCCAATCAGCACGATGATAAACACCAGGAACAGCAGACCGACGATGGTGGTGAACACACCGCCAGGGACTTTAAACTTCAGGTCCTTCAGCTCTTCCGCCGACAGACGACGGCGGAACGCAATCTGCGACAGCAGGATCATTATCCACACCCAGACGGTGGCGAACGTCGCCAGGGAGGCAATCACCAGGAACACGTTTTCCGGCATGATATAGTTCAGATACACCGCCAGCAGCAGCGCGACGGTCATGACCGCCACCGTCACCCACGGCACGCCGTTACGCGAGGTTTTAGCGAACACCTTCGGCGCACTGCCCTGCTCCGCCATGCCGTGCAGCATACGGCCCACGCCAAAGACGTCGGAGTTAATCGCCGACAGCGACGCGGTCAGCACCACGAAGTTCAGGATGCCAGCAGCAAACGTAATCCCCATGTGCTGAAAGGTCATCACGAACGGGCTACCGCTGGTACCGACCTGGTTCCATGGGTAAATCGACATGATCACAAACAGCGTGCCCACATAGAACACCAGGATGCGCATCGGCACGGAGTTAATCGCACGCGGAATGGAGGTCTGCGGGTCTTTCGCTTCACCGGCGGTGATACCGATGATTTCAATCCCGCCGTAGGCGAACATCACCATTTGCAGCGACATCACCATACCGAGCCAGCCATGACTGAAGAAGCCGCCGTTGCTCCACAGGTTGTGGATGCCGGTTGGCTGCCCGCCGTTGCCTATCCCCCAAATGATGATGCCGAAACCAGCGACAATCATCACGATAATGGTAGCGACTTTAAAGAACGAGAACCAGAATTCCAGCTCGCCGAAGACCTTCACGCTCATCAGGTTGATGGAGCAAATCAGTAAGACGACGCTCAGCACCCAAATCCAGTGCGGTACTGCCGGGAACCAGACGCCCATGTATATGCCAAACGCGGTGACGTCGGCGATGGCCACGATCAGGATTTCAAAACAATAGGTCCAGCCGGTGATGTAACCCGCGAGCGGGCCTAAGTTGTCCTGCGCATAGCGAGAAAACGAGCTGGCAGACGGGTTGTGCACCGACATTTCGCCAAGTGCGCGCATGATGATGTAAGCGGCAACGCCGCCAATAAGATACGCCAGCAGCACACTGGGACCGGCCATTTTGATGGCGTCTGCCGAGCCATAAAAAAGACCGGTACCAATTGCCGATCCGAGCGCCATAAAGCGGATGTGACGGGCGGTTAGCCCACGCTTTAGCTTGTTGTTGGTTTCCATAAATTCCACTGCCTGTACAAAAAACAAAACCACGGAGCCAGTGGCCCCGTGGTTAATTTCAATCCTCGCCCGCTAATTAATGCGCGCTGGAAGTCACCTGACGGCCTGCTGCGCGATCCCACCCCATTGCCAGAACGGCGGCAACGATAGTCGGCATCAGCCAGGCCAGACCTTGCTGAGACAGCGGCAGATGCGCGGTCCAGGCTGGCAGAATATCGGCGAATGCAGAGGCTTTAACACCGTCCAGCAAACCGAACACCAGGCTGATAAACATCGCCGGGGCAATCACGCGGGACGAATTATGCCACCAACTGCGGGTAAAACTTAATACCACCAGTGCGATACATGGCGGATAAATCGCTGTCAGCACCGGAATCGAAATCTGAATCAGATGGCTGAGGCCCAGATTGGACACCACCATCGAGAACAGACCGAGGATAAAGACCAGTGAACGATAAGACAGTGGCAGATACTGAGAGAAGAACTCGGCACACGCCGTGGTCAGGCCAACCGCCGTCACCATGCAGGCGATGAAAATCAACGCTGCCAGCAGGAAGCTGCCTGCACCACCAAAGGTGTGCTGAACGTAAGCGTGCAGAATAGCGGCGCCGTTGGCGTTCTGATCGACCAGCGTCGCGCTGTCTGAACCCAGACGGAACAGCGCCAGGTAGAGCAGCGTCAGGCCGACGCCCGCCATCAGGCCCGCCCAAACGGTGTAACGGGTCAGCAAACGCGCTTCAGTCACACCGCGAGAGCGAGCGGCGTTAACGATAACGATGCCGAATACCATTGCGCCAAGGGTATCCATGGTCAGGTAGCCGTTGACGAAACCGTTGGAGAACGGCGCCGTCTGGTAGGCATCCAGCGCATGGCTGATAGAGCCTGCAGGCCACATCAGCGCGGCAACCGACAGCACCACCAGAGCGATAATTTTCAGCGGCGCCAGGAAGTTACCCACTGTATCGAGCAGTTTGCCCGGATACAGCGACACCAGAATGACCAGTGCGAAATAGATAATGCTGTAGATAAGCAGCGGCAGTGGGCCGTCACCGGTCAGAGGCGCGATACCTACTTCGAAAGAAACGGTTGCCGTACGCGGCGTGGCGAACAGCGGCCCGACGGCGAGATAACACACCACCGCCAGCAGAATACCGGCCACTTTACCGATTGGCGTGCTGAGGCTGTCAACGCCACCGCCGACTTTCGCCAGTGCGACAATCGTCAAAACCGGCAGGCCAACGCCGGTTATCAGGAACCCAAAGGCCGCAGTCCAGACGTGTTCGCCAGCCTGCAAACCCACCATAGGAGGGAAAATAATGTTGCCTGCGCCAACGAACAACGCAAAGGTCATAAAGCCCAGGGCGATGATATCGCGAGATTTTAACTGATGGGTCATAAACTCTTTACTGCCTGTGGATGTGGTGTTGAAAGTAAAAACGTCGTTTTATTCCTGCGGAACAGAACAACGGTAAGAGCGAGCAAAGCAGTGGGAAATACTCCCGATAATCACGCAAGAAGAATTGTTATTGGGTTTAGCGCGCGAAAGCAGTCAGACCGCAACTGCATTAGGGGCAATTTAAACGCTTATAACGTTTTAAAGCAACAAGGGATCGCAAAACCAGAGGATTATAGCAATATCGAATAATCAGTTAGCATGATTAACCAGATATCAGAAAAACCTCTGGCTAATCATGCGAACAAAAAAGCAACAGACGTTTGATAATCATCCACCGTTTGGTTAACTGGAAAGTCAAAAAACCGGCTTACGCCGGTCTTTGTCAATCTTTCCTGACACACGAATCATCACGCGCTTTTTGTGGCAATAAAACGTTCCGGCAGTAAGAAACTGAAGCGGGTGTTTTTGCCTGGCGTACTTTCGATATCGAGGCGGCTTTCGTGATGATTTACCGCATGTTTCACGATTGCCAGCCCCAGGCCGCTGCCGCCTGTTTGCCGCGAACGGGCTTTATCGACGCGGTAGAAGCGTTCCGTCAGGCGCGGAATATGCTCCGGCGCGATGCCTGGGCCATTATCTTCCACGCTGAACAATGCGCCGTGCGGCTCGCGCAGCCAGCGTACGGTAATTTCAGTGCCTTCTGGCGTATGATTCACCGCGTTATACACCAGGTTCGACATCGCGCTGCGCAGCTGCTCCTCGCTGCCGAGCACCTTTAGTGAATCCTCAATGTCGAAATGCAGAATGTGCTTTTTATGGCTGAGCGTCTGCGCCTCGCGTTCAATCACCCTGAGCATCATTGGCACGTCGATGATTTCATTCAATGCCGCCAGCGGAGCCGCCTCGATGCGTGACAGCGTCAGCAACTGGCGCACCAGGCCTTCCATCCGCTGGGTTTGCTCGCGCATGGTGTGCAGCGCTTTTTCACGCGGCGCGCCTTCCAGCGTTTGCTCCTGCATCATCTCCAGATAGCCCTGTAGCACCGTCAACGGCGTGCGTAATTCATGGCTGACGTTGGCGAAGAAATTGCGGCGTGCACCTTCCAGCTGGTGCATCTGCGTGACGTCGCGCGCCACCAGCAGCAGCTGTTTTTCACTGTAGGGCATGACGCGAATTTCCAGATGTCGACCGGTGTTGAGCACCAGGTTGAGCGGCCGGGTGAAATCGCGGGATTTGAGATAGCGGGAAAATTCAGGGTAGCGCAGCAGGTTGAGGATGTTCTGACCATTATCGTCCGGCCAGCGCAGATTCAGCATCTGCTGGGCCAGGCCGTTACACCAGAACATGGCCCCTTCTTCGGTGGTCAGCACCACCGCATCGGGCAACGATTCAGCCCCACTGCGAAAGCGTTTGATCAGGCTCCCCAGCTCACGACGACGCTTTTTATTACGCATCTGCATCTGGTGCAGCCCGTACAGCAGCGGCTCCCAGCTGCCTTTGCCCGGCGGTGGCGTCATGCTGCGGTCAACCCATAGCCACCATGAAAGTTGCAGTAAATTCCAGAAATGCCAGATCAGCAATCCGGTCACCGCCGCCAGTAAAAACCATGGCAGGTACCCGAATAGCGCCCCCAGAATGAGGGCCGGAATACAACAGAGGATCAGCTCAAAAACCAGCCTTTTCCATGACAGCCGTTCAAGCACGGGTCACACTCCAGTCAATTGTCAGAAACGGGCGGAGAAACGATACCCCGTGCCGCGAACGGTTTGTACCATTCTGTCGTGACCACTGTGTTCCAGCGCTTTGCGCAGACGACGAATGTGAACATCCACCGTCCGGTCTTCTACATACACATTGGTTCCCCAGACGTTATTCAGCAGCTGTTCGCGGCTGTATACGCGTTCCGGGTGAGTCATAAAGAAGTGCAGCAATTTAAACTCGGTCGGCCCCATGTCCAGCGGGTTTTCACCGGTCATGACGCGGTGTGAAGACGGGTCAAGGCTCAGGCCCTGCATTTCGATCACTTCTTCTACCGCCATCGGCGAGATACGGCGCATGACAGCTTTGATACGGGCCACCAACTCTTTCGGGGAAAAAGGCTTGGTAATGTAATCATCGGCGCCAGTTTCCAGCCCGCGCACGCGATCTTCTTCTTCGCCACGCGCGGTCAGCATCACCACCGGAATATCGCGCGTTAACGCTTCGCGCTTGAGGTGTTTGATAAACTGAATGCCTGAGCCGCCTGGTAGCATCCAGTCAAGCAGGACTAAATCAGGCCACGGCTCGTTCAGTTGGTTTACGGCACTGTCATAATCGTCTGCTTCTACAGGCTGAAAGCCATTTTGCTCCAGGACGAAGCACACCATTTCGCGAATTGGAGCTTCATCTTCAACGACCAGAATACGTCTCGCCATTATAAATCCTGTGTTATTAGTCATGTGCCTGTAAGCGGCGTCTTATTCGGCGTAAGTATGCGTCAGATTTATGACAGATTTATGATAGAGCCTTTTCACATTATTACACTGAATAGCGACGTTCATCGCCCTGTTATCTCTAAATGTTTATACTGGCGGCCTCGCTTTTCAGCCACGGGCCCACTATGCGCATCCTACACACCTCCGACTGGCACCTCGGCCAGAATTTTTACAGCAAAAGCCGAGCCGCTGAGCACGACGCTTTTCTCGACTGGCTGCTGGAAACAGCGCAGGCGCAAGCGGTGGATGCCATTATCGTGGCCGGTGATATCTTCGATACCGGTTCACCACCGAGCTACGCGCGCGAACTCTACAACCGTTTCGTGGTGAAATTGCAGCAAACCGGCTGTCATCTGCTGGTGCTGGCGGGGAACCATGATTCCGTCGCCACGCTCAACGAATCCCGCGATATTCTCGCGTTTCTGAACACCACCGTGGTCGCCGGAAGCGGTATGGCCCCTTGCGTGCTCAACCATCGCGATGGAACCCCTGGGGCGATTTTCTGCCCGGTGCCGTTTCTGCGTCCGCGTGATGTCATCGTCAGCCAGGCCGGTTCCTCCGCCGGAGAAAAGCAGCAACATTTGTTACAGGCGATCACGGATTACTATCAGCAGCAGTATCAGCAGGCTTGCGAACTCCGTGGCGATCGCCCGCTGCCAATCATCGCCAGCGGCCATCTGACCACCGTCGGCGCCAGCAAAAGTGACGCAGTACGTGACATTTATATCGGCACGCTCGATGCCTTCCCGGCGCAGAACTTCCCGCCGGTGGACTACATAGCCCTCGGCCACATTCATCGCGCGCAAAAAATTGGCGGCAGCGAGCACATCCGCTACAGCGGATCGCCGATTTCCCTGAGCTTCGATGAAACCGGTAAAGCGAAAACCGTCAATCTGGTGAGTTTTGATAATGGGAAACTGGCGGAAGTGATGCCGCTGGAGGTGCCGGTGACGCAGCAACTGGCAGTGCTGAAAGGCGATTTCGCCAGCATCAGCGAGCAACTGACGCAATGGCACAATGGCGATGCCGCCTCGCCGGTGTGGCTTGATATCGAAATCACCAGCGACGAATATCTGCACGACATCCAGCGAAAAATTCAGGCCCTGACCGACGCACTGCCGGTTGAAGTGCTGCTGGTGCGCCGCAGTCGCGAACAGCGTGAGCGCATTATGGCCAGCGAACATCGCGAAACGCTGAGCGAACTGAAAGTCGAAGAGGTTTTTGAGCGCCGCCTGGCGCTGGAA
Organism: Scandinavium hiltneri; assembly: GCF_024764835.1. Classification (GTDB taxonomy): domain Bacteria; phylum Pseudomonadota; class Gammaproteobacteria; order Enterobacterales; family Enterobacteriaceae; genus Scandinavium; species Scandinavium hiltneri. Next base: position 1,097,125 of record NZ_JALIGE010000076.1, read on the forward strand.
GAACTCGAAGAGCCGCAGCAACAGCGCCTGCATCAGCTGTTTAACGAAACGCTGCACGCGCTTTCCGGGGAGGAACAGCCATGAAAATTTTGAGTCTGCGGCTGAAAAACCTCAACTCGCTGAAGGGCGAGTGGAAAATTGATTTCACCGCCGAGCCGTTCGCCAGCAACGGCCTGTTTGCCATTACCGGGCCGACCGGCGCGGGTAAAACCACCCTGCTGGACGCCATTTGCCTCGCGCTGTACCACAAAACGCCGCGCCTCAGCACCCTGTCACAATCACAAAACGATTTGATGACCCGCGATACCGCCGAATGTCTGGCGGAAGTGGAATTCGAGGTAAAAGGCGTGGCCTACCGCGCATTCTGGAGCCAGAACCGCGCGCGCAATCAGCCCGACGGCAATCTGCAGGCCCCACGCGTGGAGCTGGCCCGCTGCGACGACGGTAAAATTCTGGCGGAAAAAGTCAAAGACAAGCTGGATCTGACCGCCTCGCTGACCGGGCTGGATTATGGCCGCTTCACCCGCTCAATGATGCTGTCGCAGGGGCAGTTTGCCGCATTTCTCAATGCCGAACCGAAAGAACGTGCCGAACTGCTGGAGGAGCTGACCGGCACCGAGATTTACGGCCAGATTTCCGCGATGGTGTTTGAGAAGCATAAAGAAGCCAAAAACGAACTGGAAAAATTCCAGGCGCAGGCTTCGGGCATGATTTTGCTGAATGATGAGCAGCAGCAGGCGTTGCAGCAACGTTTGCAGGCACTTACTGACGACGAAAAGCAGCAGCAGAATGAACAGATTCGGGTCCAGCTTTGGCAGCAGTGGCTGACGCGCGAAACAGAACTGCACGCCGCAGAGCAGCGCACGCAGGCCTCGCTAAGCGCCGCGCAGCACGCGCTGACTGCCGTACAGCCGCAGCTTTCCGCGCTCGCCCAGTCATTACCCGCCGACAGACTTCGCCCGATGTGGGTTCGTCTACAGGACAGCCAGACTGCACTGACGCAAACCCATCAGCAAACTGAAGAAGTAAATACTCGCTTACAGAGCCAGCTTTCACTGCGCGGGCGTTTGCGCCTTAGCGCCGAACGCCAGCAACAACAATGGCTGGTGAGCCAGAAAACCCTGAACGAATGGCTGTTGGCGAATGAACGCTATCGCCACTGGCAGCGCGAACTGACCGGTTGGCGCGCAGCGTTTAGCCAGCAAACACGCGAAGCGGCCCAGTTGCAGACCCTGGCCCAGCGTGAAACTGAATTCACGCGCCATCTCAACGTCCTGCCACCCGCGTCGCTCAGCCTCGATGAAACGGCGGTGGCAACGGCACTGGAACAACACGGTGCCGCCCGCCCGCTTCGCCAGCAACTGAACGCGCTGCAAAGCCGTTTTCAGCCACTGCAAAAGCGCCGCCAACAGCTGCAACCGATGCTGATTCAGCGTCAGCAGGAGCAGGAAAAAGGCGAAGCCGAACTCGCTCGCCGTCGTCAGCAGTACAAAGAAAAACTGCAGCAGTTTAACGATGTCAGAACCCTGTGCGAGCAGGAAAAAATCATTGCCAAACTCACCGATGAACGCGCCCGTTTGCAGCCCGGCGCGCCGTGCCCGCTGTGCGGTTCGGCGGAACATCCGGCAGTGGCGGAATATCAAGCGTTAAAGCCGGGCGTCAACGAAGCCCGTCGCGATGCGCTTGAAAAAGAGGTCAAACAGATTGGCGAATCTGGGGCTAGCCTGAAAGGCGAACTCGATGCGCTGGTGAAACAAATTCAGGCCGAGCAAATCGAGCTGCGGTCGGTAGCCGAGCAGGAGCAAGCGCTTACCTCTCAATGGCAATCGACTGTCGATGGTTTGCAGATCTCCCTCACCCCTGACGATGATATCGGCGGCTGGCTGAACGAGCAGGAGAACTACGAACGGCAGCTTTATCAGCACAGTCAGCGTTTGAGTTTAGAGCGTCAGATGCGCGACCTGAAAACGCAGCGCAGCGCACTGGAGCAGGAAATTGCCGAGCGCCAGCTAACGCTGGGTGAAACCCTGAACGGCTTTAGCCTGACGCTTCCCGCTCAGGGCGAAGAAAACGCCTGGTTGGCGGCGCGCGAGGCCGAAAGTCAGCAGTGGCAGATGCAGAGCGAACAGCAGCAATCCCTTGAACATAAACTCGCGCAGCTTCAACCGCTGCTCGATACCCTGCCTACGGCTTCGCCGCAGGAAGATGTTGCCCCGATGGCGCTGGACGGCTGGCAGCAGCTGCATCATGACTGCGTGTCGCTGCAAAGCCAGTGGCAAACGCTGCAACAACAGGAAAATCAGGCCCACGAACGCCTGACACTGGCGCAAAAAGAGTTTGGAGCCGCGCTGGAAGGCAGCCAGTTTGCCAACCAGGACGCTTTCCTGGCCGCGCTGCTGGATGACGATACGCACCAAAAACTGGAGCAGCTGAAGCAGCAGCTTGAAAAACAGCTTCAGCAACAGCAGGCGCTGGCGTCGCAGGCGCAGAACGAGCGAGTTCAGCACCAGCAGCAGCGTCCGAACGATTTACCGGAAACGCAGGACCGCGAGCAAGTGCAAACGTTGCTGGCCCAACTGGCGCAGCGGTTACGCGAAAGCAGCGCGGCACAAGGGGAAATCCGCCAGCAGCTGAAACAGGATGCGGACAATCGGCAACAACAGCAGGCGCTAATGGCGCAGATTGATGCCGCCGCGCAAACCCTGGAAGACTGGGGCTGCCTGAATACGCTGATTGGCTCCAAAGAGGGCGACAAATTCCGTAAATTTGCGCAGGGGCTGACGCTCGACAATTTAGTGTGGCTGGCCAACGAGCAGCTGAGCCGCCTGCATGGGCGCTATCTGTTGAAACGCAAAGCCAGCGAAGCGCTGGAACTGGAAGTGATGGACACCTGGCAGGCCGACGCGGTGCGCGACACCCGCACGCTTTCCGGCGGAGAGAGCTTCCTCGTCAGCCTCGCGCTGGCGCTGGCGCTGTCCGATTTAGTCAGTCATAAAACGCGCATTGATTCGCTATTCCTCGACGAAGGTTTCGGCACGCTCGACAGTGAAACGCTGGATACCGCGCTCGACGCGCTCGACGCGCTGAACGCCAGTGGTAAGGTTATCGGCGTGATAAGCCATGTGGAAGCGATGAAGGAGCGGATCCCGGTGCAGATTAAAGTGAAGAAAATTAATGGCCTGGGATACAGCAGGCTGGATAAAATTTTTGCTGTAGAGTAATGACGTAGCAGTTTCGTCAATATAGACAGAAGAATAAGCCCTTGGTTTAGCCCCGCTTTTACCTCAAGCTGGGCTTTACTGCGCGGCCTGATATTCCGGGCGCATTCCCTCGCAACGAGTCAGTATGAAAAAAGTCATTTTATCTTTAGCACTGGGCACGTTCGGCCTGGGTATGGCTGAATTTGGTATTATGGGCGTGCTGACGGAACTTGCCAGCAACATAGGAATTTCTATCCCCATGGCCGGGCATATGATCTCCTGGTATGCGTTCGGCGTGGTGCTGGGGGCGCCGGTCATCGCCCTGTTTTCCAACCGTTTTTCCCTTAAACATATCCTGATTTTTCTGCTGGCCCTTTGCCTGGTCGGTAATGCGATGTTCACCCTGTCGTCCTCTTACTGGATGCTCGCGGCAGGCCGACTGGTCTCCGGTTTTCCTCACGGCGCCTTCTTTGGCGTGGGCGCTATTATATTGTCAAAACTCGCCAGCCCCGGAAAAGTGACGTCAGCCGTCGCGGGGATGATCAGTGGAATGACTGTCGCGAACCTGCTCGGCGTGCCACTTGGCACCTGGCTTAGCCAGGAATTTAGCTGGCGCTACACCTTTTTATTGATAGCCATGTTTAATATCGCGGTGATGGCCGCGGTGACCTGTTGGGTGCCCAATATTACTGATAATGCCAGAACCAAATTGCGTAATCAGTTTCACTTTCTGAAATCACCCGCCCCCTGGTTTATTTTCGCTGCGACTCTCTTTGGCAATGCCGGTGTCTTCGCATGGTTTAGCTATATCAAGCCATTCATGATGACGGTCGCCGGTTTTTCCGAAGGGAAAATAACGGTGATTATGATGCTGGCGGGGCTGGGAATGGTGTCGGGTAATCTGCTGAGTGGTCGCTTATCCGGAAAATTCTCTCCGCTCAGTATCGCCATTGTGACGGATGGGGTTATTGCGCTTTCGCTGGGCCTGCTGTTTTTGTTTGGCGATGGCCAATTCGCCTCGCTTAGTCTGACATTTATCTGCTGTATGGGGCTTTTTGCACTCTCCGCACCGTTGCAAATTTTGCTGCTGCAAAATGCGAAAGGAGGCGAAATGCTGGGGGCGGCCGGGGGACAAATGGCCTTTAATCTTGGGAGCGCTGTCGGCGCTTACTGTGGCGGGTTGATGCTGACGGCGGGTTTTGCCTACAACTATGTGGCGCTCCCCGCGGCGCTTCTGTCATTTTTCGCGATGTCTTCGCTGCTGCTGTATGCTCGCTTGAAACACAAGCCTGTGCCAGCATTCTCCTCAATCTGAATTCTGCCCTGTTGACCAGGGCAGCCTGATTTAGAGCGGCCACAACCATGCGGCACCGCGCACGCCGCTGGAGTCGCCATGCACCGCCTTGCGAATCGGTGTTTCACACTCCCCGCCAAAGACAAAATTCTTCACCAGTCCCGGCACCGTTTTATACAGGCGCTCGACGTTACTCATACCTCCACCGAGCACAATCACGTCCGGATCCAGAATATTCACCACGTGGGCCAAGGATTTCGCCAGCCGCAGTTCATAGCGACTCAGCGCCAGTTCCGCCACCGCATCCTGCTCTTCAACCAGACGCATGATTTCACTGCCTTTTAACGGGTGCCCGCTCAGACGATGATAATCCGTCGCAAAACCGGTACCGGAGATAAAGGTTTCAATGCACCCCTGTTTGCCGCAGTAGCACGGCACTTCCGCGCGATAGCGCAGTTCGTCTTCATCCATCCATGGCAGTGGATTGTGACCCCACTCGCCCGCCGTGCCGTTACCGCCAATGTGCGCCCTGCCGCCGAGCGCGACGCCCGCGCCGCAGCCTGTGCCAATAATCACCGCAAAAACGGTTTGCGCACCCGCCGCGGCACCGTCGATGGCTTCTGAGACCGCCAGACAGTTGGCATCGTTCGCCAGTCGCACTTCGCGATTGAGCCGCTTACCCAGATCTTTATCGAAAGGCTGCCCGTTGAGCCACGTTGAATTGGCGTTTTTCACCACCCCGGTATACGGCGAAATGGAGCCAGGAATGCCCATGCCTACGGTGCCGGTCTGCCCGGTTTCTTTCTCTGCCAACCCGACCAGCGTGGCAATGGTTTCAATTGTCTGCTGATAGTCATCGCGCGGCGTCGGCAGACGATGACGATACAGTTGCTCGCCCTGGTCACTGAGTGCAATGACCTCTGTTTTAGTACCACCCAAGTCTATTCCTATTCGCACAGAAGCCTCCCCGGTGCCTGATTAACAATGCAAGCATAGTGACAATTCGCTATCATGCCCGCTGAATTTAACGACAAAGCCGTGGAAATTATCATGCTGTGGTTCAAAAATTTAATGGTTTACCGTCTGAGCCGCGACATTACGTTGCGTGCCGATGAGATGGAAAAACAGTTAGCCTCACTGGCGTTTACCCCTTGCGGCAGCCAGGATATGGCAAAAACCGGTTGGGTTTCGCCGATGGGCTCGCACAGTGATGCTTTCACGCATGAGGCCAACGGCCAGATCCTGGTATGCGCCCGTAAGGAAGAGAAGATCCTTCCGTCGTCGGTAGTGAAACAGTCGCTGGAAGCCAAGATCCTCAAGCTGGAAGCCGAGCAGGGCCGTAAGCTCAAGAAAACCGAAAAAGATTCCCTGAAAGATGAAGTGCTGCACTCGCTGCTGCCTCGTGCTTTCAGCCGTTTCAGCCAGACAATGCTGTGGATCGATACCGTCAACGGATTGATCATGGTCGATTGTGCCAGTGCGAAAAAAGGTGAAGATACCCTCGCACTGCTGCGTAAAACCCTCGGTTCGCTGCCGGTGGTTCCGCTGGCGCTGGAAAATCCAATTGAGCTGACGCTGACCGAGTGGGTTCGCTCCGGCAACGTGGCGCAGGGCTTCCAGCTGCTTGATGAAGCGGAACTGAAAGCGATCCTCGAAGACGGGGGCGTCATCCGCGCGAAAAAGCAGGATCTGGTCAGCGACGAAATCGCGGTACACATTGAAGCCGGGAAAGTGGTGACCAAACTGGCTCTCGACTGGCAGCAGCGTATTCAGTTTATGATCTGCGAGGATGCGTCGATTAAACGCCTGAAGTTCTGCGATGAACTGCGCGATCAGAACGAAGACATTGAGCGCGAGAATTACGATCAGCGTTTCGATGCCGACTTTATCCTGATGACCGGAGAGTTGGCTGCGCTGGTGGCGAATCTGGTAGAAGGTCTGGGCGGCGAAGCTCAGCGTTAAGAAAGAGCCTTCCTGCGCAAACAGGAAGGCTGATTTTTACTGGTAACGCTTAAAGGTAGCGGCAAAGATAGGATGTGGGTTCTGCAACCTGCAGATGAAATTCGCTGTGACCCGGCACGTTAAACACCTGCCCGGCAGTATAGGTTTTCCACTCCGTTTCACCCGGCAGCAGAACGTGTAGCGCCCCGCTCACGACGGTCATTTCTTCAGGCTCAGCCGTCCCAAAGGTATATTCCCCTTCAGCCATGACGCCTACGCTCGCGCGGCCAGTACTGCTGCTTGTAAAACCGATGGACTTCACTTTCCCGGAAAAGTACTCATTGCTTTGAAGCATAAACAGACCCTTATTAGTTTCGTCGTTGTGTACAAATCCAATATAGGGGGCGTGACAGCGAACTGTCACGCAAATAGTGAGATTAAACCAATAGTTCAGACACCAGTCTTGCGACCAGCACATTCGACAGCAGAACCGGAACATCCAGCGCTTTTTGCAGCAGGTCACGGTGCTTCTGATTAAAGCCCAGGCAATCGAGCATTAGCACGTCCACGCCTTCGCTTAGCAGTTGCTTGCCGGCGGCGATCAGCTCGTCTTCGGTACCATGAATGGGATTCGCCAGCGCGTAACGCGGCTCATTCTGTAAGGTCTGCCATTTGATACGTTGGTTTTTCATCAACTCCGGGATCGGTACGATGACGCCCACCTGATGACCGTCGACGATGGAACTCACCAACGGAGGAATGATGCGCTGTGGTTCAATAAGAATAGCGTTCCGAGCCACCAGTCCACTAATTGGCGCAGTGCTCATGAACAAAATGACATCGTAGTTTTGGTTATCCAGCACTTCAACGACCGACTGTAAATCACGCTCGACTTTCTTACGTGAGACTTCCGCCAGCTGGTTATCATTCAGGAGAGTGATAAGAACCTCTTCTCCTGGCTCTGCGGCGTATTCTTCCATGACCGCTTCTCGGGTCATTTTTCCCACCAAACTGACATGGGTAATTTGATCTTCCCTGATGTGCTCTGTTAATAACGGCAACACCTCACGCATCGGAACAACACCGATGGTCAGGATTGCCAAAGTCGCACTCATGTTATTTACCTTTTATCACGACAATCACAGCTTCGACACAGGCTTACTGCTGACTGACAGCCCCCTGGATGGCTAAAAAACAACCGTTCAGAAGCGTAGCAGCTCCCTTCTGCGGGCGTTTGTAAAGATTCCGGATAGCGCCAGTGCACTCCAGTAATTTCTGGAGCTTAACTTTTTATTAACATTAATTTTAGCTAAAAAGTGTGATTTACGCCCGCTCATCGCAGGCGTTGCGCAACTTAAGGCTGAATTAGGACTTATCGGGATCTTCGTAACGCCGTTTGGCGTCGATGGCTTCCGCCTCGGTGGGATGTTCGCTGATCAGCGAATCGGGTTTCGGGTGGTCAGCACGCAGCTGAAACCAGGTCACCGACTGGCCCGGATCGCCCTTCTCGACGGCGACAACGCGGGCTTCACGTGGATATGGGGGATTTGACGGCATAGCTCTTCCTCTTTCGGTTCAGAGCGTTAAGTATAGGCGTTAGCCAGCGGTTGCCGAATTTACCGCCATGGTGGTGGGATGAACAGAGGCGATTGCCGCCAAAATTTGCGCCACGACGTCATCAGGTTCACAGGCGGCGTCCACCGTGAAATGCGCCGTTTCACGGTACAGTGCATCACGCTGGGCCAGAATTTCACGCACTTCTTCGCTGATAGGTTTGCCGGTCAGCGTTGGACGCTGAGACTCTTCCGGAAAAGCTTCCAGGCGCCCGGCGAGTACCGCGACCGGCGCTTTCAGATAGAAAACGATCCCGTTGTCACGCAGAAACTCACGATTAGCCGGTGCCAGAATGACACCGCCGCCGGTGGCAATAACGGATTGCGCCGCAGTGACAGATTGCAGCGTTTGGGTCTCAAGCGCGCGAAACGCGGGCCAGCCTTCTTTCGCCACTATATCGGCGATGCTTTGTTGCGCACGCTCCTGGAGGGTAACGTCGGTATCGATGAAATCAAAATGACAGGCCCCGGCGAGCTTCTGCCCGACCGTGGTTTTACCGCAGCCGCGGGCGCCAATAAGAAAAATAGGCTGTGTTATCACTGAAAATCCCCCTGGTACTGCGGTGTGGCAAGTCGTACTGGTGAGTCGGTGATAATATCACCAAACTAGTACGCAAGTAAGTGTAAAATAATAATTACACCTTCAATCCAAACCCCAACGTCTTGGCTATTATTATTGGCTATTGGGCAGGATGAAAGTGTAAAGAAATAGTGTCATTTAGTGTTGCGGCAACCTTACATGAAAGGGCGTCAGTTTGACAACCCCTGTCGGGCTGCAAAAGGTAACACATTTATGCATAGGTTTACGTACCGTATATTTACAGTGCAAATGTTTCAGACACACTAAGCACTGTACCGTTCGTCTTATCGAGGAGTGACCCATGCAATCTGAAGAACAACGGCTGATCGACGGACTCTTTTCGCGTCTGCAACAGGCCGAAGCGCAAAGCGCGCCGCGCGATGCTACCGCCGAGAACGTTATTGCGCAACATGTTCAGGCTCAGCCTGCCGCTCCGTACTATATGGCACAGACTATCCTGATTCAGGAAGCCGCCATTAAGCAGCTGAACGAACGTATTCAGGCGCTGGAGAGCAATGTTGCTCAGCTTCAGTCAACGAAACAAAACAGCGGTGGGTTTCTCGCAGGGCTGTTTGGCGGCGGTCAGTCGCAGCCACACGTGAGTGACCCGATTCCCGGCGCGCAAAATTATGCTCGTTCTGCGCCACCGCAGGCCGGTTACGCGCCCCCTCAGGCTCAGAATTATGCTCAGGGTCGCAGCGGTGGCGGCTTTATGGCCGGCGCCCTGCAAACCGCCGCGGGCGTTGCTGGTGGCGTCGTCCTCGGCAATATGCTGATGAACATGTTCTCCGGCACGCATCCGCAGGAGATTGTGAACATCATCGAGGAGCCACAGGCCCCGGCGACGGATGACCTGAATCAGGCCAGCGACGCACAGTTTCTGCCGGATGATGGCACCGACTACACCGCCAACAGCGGAAGCGACGACTGGAGCAATGCTGATTTCAATAACGATGATTTCAGTAACGACGACTTTGGCGGCGATGACGACAGCTGGACTTAATTCTGTCCGCGCTGAACCGCCAGTAGCCATTTGTCGAGTTCAGCGGCAAACTGCTGGCGGTCACGCTGAGACAACGTGTCCGGGCCGCCGGTCTGGATCCCGCTGGAGCGCAGCGTATCCATAAAATCACGCATGGTCAGACGCTCGCGGATGGTGGCATCGCTGTAACGCTCACCGCGCGGATTAAGCGCCGCGCCGCCTTTGGCCAGCACTTCTGCTGCCAGGGGAATGTCGGCGGTAATCACCAAATCACCCGGCTGGCACTGACGCACAATTTCATTATCCGCCACGTCGAAACCGGCCGGAACACGCATTGAACGGATAAACCGTGAAGGCGGTACGCGCAGATTCTGGTTAGCCACTAGCGTGACCGGCGTTTGTGTTCTGTCCGCCGCGCGGAACAGGATCTCTTTAATCACATTCGGACACGCATCCGCATCCACCCAAATCGTCATATTTACTCCTGAATAAAATAACCGGGGTATTGTCGCCTGCTTTCTTCTTCGGGCATAGTCACAAGATGTTAAGCTAATACGCATTATCAGAAAAACGCTGAGAGAGAGACAGAATGGACAAGAAAATTGGTTTCATCGGCTGCGGTAATATGGGTAAGGCCATTCTTGGTGGCCTGATCGCCAGCGGCCAGGTACAGCCCACTCAGATTTGGGTTTACACGCCATCGCCAGAAAAAGTCGCCGCCCTTCACGATCAATACGGCATTAACGCTGCCGAAAGCGCCCAGGAAGTCGCCCACGTGGCGGACATCGTCTTCGGTGCCGTGAAGCCAGGCATTATGACTAAAGTGCTGAGCGATGTGACGTCCAGTTTCAACAAAGAGACGGTGGTGGTTTCCATTGCCGCAGGCGTTACTCTCGATCAGCTCGCGCAGGCGCTGGGCCACGATCGCAAAATTGTTCGCGCCATGCCAAACACCCCATCCCTGGTGAACGCGGGCATGACCTCCATTACGCCAAATGCGCTGGTGACCAGCGAAGACGTTGCCGATGTGGTGTCGATTTTCCGCTGCGTTGGTGAAACCGAAGTCATTGCTGAGCCGATGATCCACCCGGTAGTTGGCGTCAGCGGTTCTGCGCCAGCCTATGTCTTTATGTTTATCGAAGCGATGGCTGACGCCGCCGTGCTGGGCGGGATGCCGCGCGCGCAGGCTTATAAATTTGCCGCACAGGCGGTAATGGGCTCAGCCAAAATGGTGCTGGAAACCGGCATGCATCCGGGCGCACTGAAAGATATGGTATGCTCCCCAGGTGGTACCACCATTGAAGCGGTTCGCGTGCTGGAGGAAAAGGGTTTCCGTTCAGCGGTTATCGAAGCGATGGTCAGCTGCATGGAAAAATCAGAAAAGCTCAGTAAGTCCTGACAATAACGGGTGAACCGCGCTGGCGATTCACCCGTCTTTTACTTCCGCATCAGCCGGTTTTCTTCAGACACGCACTCATGAATTTATTACGATCGTCACCTTTCAGCGATTGCTGAGTCGCCGTGGAATTACATTCCCGCATTTTCTGCTGCTGCGGCGTCAGACTTTTCTCTTCCGGTTTTGAGCTGCTATTTTTCAGGCAGTCGCTCATATAGGTTTTTCGGGCATCGCCTTTCAGCGTTTTAGACGTTGCCTGCTGGTTGCAGGATGTCATTCGCTGTTGTTGCGGTGTCATCGTTTTTTCTGCTGCTCCCACCGTTGTGAGAAACACCAGGCCGGACAGTAGGGTAACCAGTAATGTTATTTTCATTGCACCATCCTTCTATGAGGGGATCTTAGTAAGTCTGGTCGCTGACGCAGAAAAAACCACCTTAACGGCGGAAAAATAACGAAGTGGTGTAATGAACTACGGATAGATAAATAATGCATTAGCGGCGGTTGCAGATGAATCGTCGCTGTACAATACGGCATACGCCTTAATTACGCGGATGCCGTAATAGCTTTTTTATATATTGATGCAGTAATTCGGCATCGTGGGCGGGAACCTCAAGCTCTGGTTTTGCGTCATCCAGTGCAGCTTCAATATCGGTGATTAACGCCTGTTGTTCCGGTTGTCGCATATGGCGTAACAGTGCAGTGACTACAATTTCCAGTGCTTCAACCTGAACCACTAACTCCTTTGATTCTTCTTCCTTTTCCGCAAGCTTTACCAACAATTCTGCAATCAGATTTTTCATGGCGAGACTTCCTTATGAGAATGCCGGAGACGGTAGCACCGATGATCCGTAATGCATAGGCGGTATAAGAATTATTTTATAAATCCCCAATTATGCAAATTGAATTATACCCAAGTAACTTCAAGATGCAGGTAGGCGGCAATCGAATGAATCCCGATGAGCTTACTCAAGTAAGTGATTCGGGTGAATGAGAACAGCCAACAACCCTGCAACTTGAAGGGCGACGGGTATATTAGCGAAACGTTTCTCTCATCGGTTTACCCCACCAAAATTAAGGGGGCAGAATACATATTATTCTACCCCCAGAGAGTTACTCGTCTAATTCACCGCGATACGCTGCCGCCGCCGCAACATAATGGCGAGTTGTATCAGGTTTATTAGCACAACTATCGCCGTGGCGACAAACACCCAACGGAAACCTGCCATTGCCGATACCGATGCACCGATCAGCGGGCCGACCACATTGCCTAAATACATAAACGACTGGTTATATCCGAAGATGCGGCCGGTGACCTGATCGCTGGAATATTTAAGCAGCAGCGTCTGTACGGCGGGTAACATCGCGCCGTCGGCAAAGCCGAGCAGGAAACGCAGCGCGCCGAGCTGGAATGGCGTGGTGACAAATGACATCGCGAAGAACATCACCACCGCACAGAATAGCGTGGCCAGTAATATGCGATGCGCCCCGATGCGGTCACCGAGTTTGCCCAGCCGGGGGGCAGAAATCAGCGCAGAAATTCCCGGCACGGCGGCAATCATCCCGGCCAGAAACGCGATGTTATTACTTTGCGGCTCCATCGATTTGATAAACAGTGCCAGAATGGGGCCAATCGAGCCGTTACAGAGCTGGATAACCAGAGTGGTGAAAAACAGGCTGATAACCAGGCCCGGATAGGTGAGTGAAGCAAACACCGCTTTGCCGCTGAGCCGGTCCGCTTTGCTGACTACCGGGCGTGCGCCCTCTTTAATCAGGAACAGCGTCACCAAAAAACTGACCGTCAACAAAATGGCGGTGATGAAAAACACCGCGCGCAGGCCAACGTGGTCGGCCAGGAAACCGCCGAGCAGAGGCCCGCCAATCACGCCGCTGATTTGCGCGGTTGACAGCGTGCTCAATGCCCAGCCGCTGCGCTCACGCGGCACCTGCGAGGCCACCAGCGCCATTGCATTCGGTATGTAACCTGACGTCAACCCCATGATGGCACGCAGAATAAACAGCTGCCAGACGTTGGTGGCAAAGGCCTGCAGTAAAATCGCAATCGCCATTCCGAGGGAAGCGCGCAGCAGCATCAGTTTTCGCCCCTTACGATCCGCGAGACTGCCCCACATTGGCGAGACGATGGCGGACACCAGGAACGTGACGCTAAAGGTCAGCCCGGACCACATCGACAGGGCTTCGTGCGACGTCACCCCAAGCTGGGAGACGTACAGCGGTAAAAAAGGCAGGATTTGGCTGATAGCGAGACCGGTGAAGAAACAGCCAAACCAGACGGAAATAAGATTAACCTTCCAGGATTCCATAACTACGCGTTTTCATTCGTTTTCGGGGTGTATTGCCCAGCATAGCAAGTGCGTCGTCTGCTTGTATGGCGCGAGATGCGCTGTAAAGGAGTTTGGTATTTTATTTTTCCAATACGTAATTGTGTGATAAATATCACGAAAAACACCCCTATTCGCAGTGGGTTATGCTCATCGGCAGAGGCCATAACCGTGCATTCCCAGATGAAATCTGGTACCCCAGATAGCCTGCCGTCATAACAATCAGAAGCCCAAAGATCCCCTTCCCTCTCATTATTTCTCCCGACGCTGAAAACTAAGATTATGGCAGAAGCCCCAGGAATCACGTGCTATGGTATCGGCTTTGTATTTTCTGTGGATGGATGTAGAAATGGCTAAGTTGCGGGTTGGAGTCGTCTTTGGCGGTAAATCGGCGGAGCATGAAGTCTCTTTGCAGTCGGCAAAGAACATTGTCGAAGCGATGGATAAAACGCGTTTTGAGGTGGTGTTGCTGGGCATTGATAAGCAGGGTGAATGGCATATCAACGACGCCAGTCGCTATCTGCTGAATGCGCAGGATCCAGCCCGAATCGCCCTGCGTCCTTCCGACATTACGCTGGCCCAGATCCCCGGCAAAGCCTCAGAGCAGCTGATCAACGCCGGAACTGGCCAGCCGCTGCCATCCATTGACGTTATTTTCCCGATTGTTCACGGCACGCTCGGTGAAGACGGTTCCCTGCAGGGGATGCTGCGCATGGCGAACTTGCCCTTTGTCGGCTCCGATGTATTGAGCTCCGCCGCCTGTATGGATAAAGACGTCACCAAGCGCCTGCTGCGCGATGCCGGGCTGGCGATTGCGCCATTCGTGACCCTGACCCGTTCCAACCGTAATAAATTCAGTTTTGCCGATATGAAAGAAAAACTGGGTCTGCCGATGTTTGTGAAACCGGCTAACCAGGGTTCTTCCGTCGGCGTCAGCAAAGTGAAAAGCGAAGAGCAGTATCAACAAGCCGTCGCGCTGGCGTTCGAATTCGACAGCAAAGTCGTGGTTGAAACCGGCATTAACGGGCGCGAAATTGAATGTGCGGTGCTCGGTAATGACGAACCACAGGCCAGCACCTGCGGTGAAATTGTGCTGAACAGCGAGTTCTATGCCTACGACACCAAATACATTGATGACGTCGGTGCAAAAGTGGTGGTACCTGCGGCTATCGATCCGGCGGTGAACGAGAAGATCCGCCAGACGGCGATTGAAGCGTATCAGGCGCTTGGCTGCAGCGGCATGGCGCGCGTGGATGTGTTCCTGACGGCTGAAAATGAAGTCGTCATTAATGAAATCAACACGCTGCCTGGCTTCACCAACATCAGCATGTATCCGAAGCTTTGGCAGGCAAGCGGCCTGGATTACACCAGCCTGATTACTCGCCTGATTGAACTGGCACTGGAGCGTCATCAAGCCAATGCGGCGCTGAAGACCACAATGAACGGATAGTTTTCATTCTGCCGGGCGGCATTTGCGCTGCCCGGTTTATGCCCCGGATTGCTCTTCTTCTTGCGCAGGACGACGCCGAATAATAAACCCCGCCAACCAGAAACTGATAACCCAGGTCACCATTCCAACGGCATAAGTTTGCCACCCCTTCGCTTCAAAGCCCAACAGCCCGACCACACCGTTGAGTATAAAAATCAGGCCGATGGCAAACGCATAGTAGTGCCAGTCGCGGCGGATTTTATCAGGCAGTTTCATAACGACTCCACAGATGAAAAAAGCATACTCGCACATTCCCAGGCCGCCGTCTGCGCGGTACTTAGCAAATATTTAACATCCCTTCCGTTTAACTTAAGTCGCATCTTTGTGACTCAGCCAGAAAAAGCCAAAAATAAGAGCATTCCCGGACTGAAATTACCACGAATCTGATATTGACAATCACCTTCTACTGCCAGAATCACCAGAACCAACCTGGCATCGGCCAGCAGAATAATCGCCTGACTCCGTCAGTGCGAAAGAAGTATCAGGAGGTCGTTATGGCTGAGTTCACCTTACCCAGAGCAATCATTGCCGGGGAAAAAAAGGAATCCTCCACACCTGGAAATATCGCGTACGCGCTGTTCGTCCTGTTCTGTTTCTGGGCGGGCGCGCAGCTGCTAAACATGCTGGTGCATGCGCCTGGCGTGTTCGAGCATCTGATGCAAATTCAGGACAGCGGTCGCCCTCATGTCGAAATCGGGTTTGCCGTTGGGACGTTGTTTGGACTGGTTCCTTTCCTGGCAGGCAGCGCCATCCTGGGCGTAGTCGCCCTCATCATGCGCTGGCGTCGTTATTTCTGACCCAACGCCATGCAGCTGGCCCGACGGTCATCCACGCGTTTTGCAAACCATGCGGTTGTAAGATTTCGGGTGATTTTCGGGCTCTGAAGTTGGATCCCCGGCAGCATTTCTCGCACTAACGCCTTCCCGGCTTTTGCTTCGGCGAGCTTATACACGCCGCGATACAACGCCGTTTCTTCGAAATCCTGGCTGTCGCCTTTTTGCAATTGCTGATGGATTTCGCTGTTGCTCATCGACAGCTTCGAGGCCAGCTTCTGCACGGCAAGTTCTGTTTTCCCCGCGTCATCGCTGTCATACCGAATCAAATCGCCGTCCAGCGCCAGCTTCACGCCGCTGGCTTTACTGACCGCATTCTGGAACGCCGCGTTGCGGCTCGCGTACCAGCCAGCATTGAAATCGGCAAAACGGTAGAGCGACGCGGAATAGCTGGCCGGATAATTCAGCAGATGATAAGTACCAAACCACAGGCCACCGCGCAGCGAGAAGACTTCCTGGCGCACGGTGCCGTCCATTTTCCATGGATATCCGCTGTCGTGGGCTTCGGCGAAGGCGATACTCACCTGCATCGGGCCGCCGGTATGCACCGGATTCAGCGAGCCGAACAGCGTTTGCCCCATCGGCACCATGCCAATAAAGTCATCAAATATGGCGCTAAGCTGCTTTTCGGTTTTCACCGTATCAAGCCGCTCGCTGTAGGTTTTCCCGTTCGGCGACGTGATTTTTAGCGCCGTATGCACTAAAAAAAGCGGCACGTGCACCTTTTGCGCCCGGCGGTCGATTTCCTGCCAGGCAATTTTGTTCAAACCCGGCACGGCGGGATCGGCCTGATAGTTTGACTCTTGCTGTGCGACCGCCAGCACCGAACAGACATTTTCCTCCGTCGGCGCCAGCTTTTGGCTTTCAAAGGCTTTGGCGATGCTTTGCGCCCAGGCCTCCCGGTCTTTCACACCGGCTGGCATTTTCTGCCGAACCACAGCGGCAACATCCACCGGTTTTTCACCTTCTTTCAGCACTGGTTTCTGGCTGGTACAGC
This sequence comes from Scandinavium hiltneri, assembly GCF_024764835.1. GTDB lineage: Bacteria > Pseudomonadota > Gammaproteobacteria > Enterobacterales > Enterobacteriaceae > Scandinavium > Scandinavium hiltneri. The sequence continues at coordinate 1,113,789 of NZ_JALIGE010000076.1, forward strand.
CCGCCAGAATAAGACCAGCGAGCAGTCCCAATGAGGGTGAAATATTGCGTATTGCGGCAACCGCCATCATGCATCCCTGTGTTAGCTAAATGATTGAGTCACTTCCTGCTCTGGCATGTTATCCAGCTCACGCTCGAAGCTGCGCAGACGTTTGTAGATAGACATCAGTTCCACCAGCGTTGTCCAGGAGCTGATCAGGTACTGGAACGAACCGCGAACCTGACCGAAAACGTTGGTTATCTGCGTCATTAACCCCAGCGTAATCGTACCGGCAACAATCGACGGGAACAGTAAAAACAGGCCGAAAACATTGTCTACCTGCAGGTAAAGAATTCGCGCGATGTTGAAGTACATGTAGTGAAAATAGAGACGGAAATAGTTGTGGCGCACGGCGCTGAACAGTTCGCGAACCGTCGGCGGCGTGGCGCGAGACGCATCATCTTCGCCATAAACCAGTTCTTTACGGTAGGCCGCTTCAACGCGCTGGTTTTTAAAATTCAGCCCCGGAAGTTTGATACCGACCACGGCTAACAGGCCAGTCCCCATCAACGACCAGACGATAGCGGCAATCACCAGACCGTACGGCAGATGGCCGACAATCGGCAGATCAGGCACGTGCGCCGACAACGTCACCAGCACCGGCAGGAAGGCAATCAGGGTCATGATGGCGTTGATAAAGCTGACGCCCATATCTTCAAGGGTCGACGCAAAGCGCATGGTGTCTTCCTGCACACGCTGTGCCGCACCTTCAATGTGACGCAGTCGCTGCCAGTTTTCCATGTAGTATTCGTTCATCGCGGAACGCCAGCGGAAGACGTAGTGGCTGACGAAAAAGTTATTCATCACCCCAATCACCACGGCGATCAACGCAATGCCGAGGAACACCCCGACTTCATGGTAAAACTGACCGATGCTCACTTTATGTGGTGCGGAGAGCGCGGTCTGGATTAGATCGTAGAACGGCGCATACCAGGCGTTGACCGCCACCCCCACTTCGACCAGGAACCAGGTCACGAAGATTATCAGAGAGGTGCCGAGAATCGACCAGTACTGCCAACGGTGCGGGCTGTAGAGACACCAGAACAGCGCAAAGACCAGCACACAAACCAGGTAGTAGGCATAGAACACGAGGTAGTCGAGAGACCAAAAACGCGCCGCGCTGATCGGGATATCACCGGAAGCGCCGACAATATGAAGCAACCATTTACCCCCACCTACCTGCCAGAATATGACGGCGATAAGTGCCCAAATTGCCGCCGAGAGAAAAAAGGGTCCCGGCTTAGGGAAAAAAGACTTAAACATACATGCTCTCCTGCTAACTTCTTATCGTTTTAAGGTTGCTGTGTTCTACGAAAAATCGCCGCGGCCATCACCGCGATAAAAGGTGACGCTGGGTAGACCGTGAGTGAGACCGACGAGAAAACGCTTAGTTCGTATGCCATTGCGTAACAATTGTATCGACGGGTTTCACGCTGACCGGGTTTCCGGGCACCGTGAGCGTGCGCCACACTTCGTTGTAGTGCGCGATGAGCGTTGCGGCTTCAGCAGCAGGACGGTTGGCAGTGGTGTGCGCATCTTCGGCGACGGTGATTTGATAGCCTTTGCTGGCGCCGACTTTCAGCGTCGTATCCACACAGTAATCCGTGGCGCAGCCACACATCACAAAAGCGCTAATGTCGTTTTCTGCCAGCACACGTTCCAGCTCGGTTTTATAAAAAGCATCACAGGCCGTTTTGGTGACGTAAAGTGCGCCACTCGGCTGCTCGAGATCTGGCAATAATGCAAAGCCGTGACTCCCCTCTTCCAGACCACCTTCTTCGATGTGCTGAATAAAGATGACGCGGTCAGCGGCGCGAATCAGACGGTTCACCTGCGAGACACATTCCTGTTGCTCACGACGCGGTGTTTCGAAGACACCGTTTTGCATATCGACCACCATGACAACGTGTTTATCCGACATCATTTTCTCCGTAACAGGTTGTGAACATTGAGACTATCATACGCGTGAGTTCACAAAAGCGCGTAGAGACGTGAACAAAAACCGCCATATTTACCCGTCGTTACGTTTTTCTTGTGCAATTCCGGCGTAAAGGCACTTTGCAAGTGGCCGTTTAATAGTATAAATACGCATTATCTTTCCATTTCAATTCATGGATGCTTTCCTTGAAACGTAGTCTGCTATTTCTTGCGGCGCTGTGTGCTGCTTCGCTGCCTGTCGCTCAGGCCGTACAAACTTCTCCGGACCCGGTTTTTGCCTCAGATATTGTCGACCGATACGCCAATCATATCTATTTCGGTAGCGGCGCGACGGGCATGGCACTGGTGGTTATTGACGGTAACCAGCGCGTGTTTCGCAGCTTCGGAGAGACTCGACCAGGAAGCAACGTCCATCCGCAACTGGATTCTGTGATCCGCATTGCCTCATTGAGCAAACTGATGACCAGTGAAATGCTGGTGAAACTGCTCGATCAGGGCGTGGTGAAGCTTAATGACCCACTGAGTAAATATGCTCCGCCGGGTGCAAGCGTGCCTACGTATCAAGGTAAACCGATCACGCTGGTGAATCTGGCGACCCATACCAGCAGCCTGCCGCGCGAACAGCCCGGCGGTGCGGCGCACCGTCCTGTTTTTGTCTGGCCAACGCATAATCAGCGCTGGAACTGGCTCAGTACCGCGACGTTGAAAACGGCGCCAGGAACCCAGGCTGCTTACTCAAATCTGGCATTTGATCTTCTGGCCGATGCATTGAGCACAGCCGCAGGTAAACCGTATCCGCAGCTTTTTGAAGAGCAAATCACTCGCCCATTAGGGATGAAAGACACCACGTTTACTCCATCACCGGATCAATGCCAGCGCTTGATGGTAGCGGAAAAAGGGGCTAGCCCATGCGATAACACGCTGGCGGCCATTGGCAGCGGTGGGGTGTATTCCACGCCAGGGGATATGATGCGCTGGATGCAGCAATTCTTGTCTTCTGATTTTTATACCCGTAACCAACAGGCTGACCGGATGCAAACGCTTATCTATCAGCGTAGCCAGTTAACCCGAGTGATCGGTATGGACGTGCCGGGAAAAGCCACAGCATTGGGCATGGGCTGGGTCTATATGGCTCCGAAAAATGGCCGTCCAGGCATTATTCAGAAAACAGGCGGTGGCGGCGGATTCATTACCTATATGGCAATGATCCCGCAGCATAACGTCGGGGCGTTCGTGGTCGTAACCCGTTCCCCATTGACTCGCTTTGTGAATATGAGTGACGGCGTTAACGATCTGGTCGCAGAGCTGAGTGGCAATAAGCCGCAGGTCGTTCCCGCGTCCTGATCGTCAATACTCAAGGGGCAAGCGATGTATGGAAACCAGCTTGCCCTTATTCATTTCGATATAGTTTCCGGCGCGCAGCGCAGCAAGGACTTCTGCAATCACCGAGCGGGAAATATGGGTCCGCTGCTGGATATGGTTCATCACGCCGATCCTGGCCCGCAAAGCATCATCCCAACCTGACATCACCTGCAAGGTTGCCCTGATCTGGCTGTAGGAGTTTTTGCCAATCAGTTGAATATCGCGTGCTTCCTGCACTCTGGCAATCCAGCTGACCCAATGAAACGCTTCACGCCAAAGTTGATGCTGATCCAATAATTGCCGGCATTGCGAAGCTTCCAGCTGATAAGCCTCACAGTGGGTCAATGCGGTGAGTTGGTAACTTTCTCTTCGGGCATCTAACAGCCCGGCCAGGCCAAGAATAATAGGTGAAGGACTGATAGCCACCAGAATATCTTCCTGGGTTCGCTCGATTTTACACGTCCCCTGACGAAAAACGGTCACAACCGAGGCATTGCAATTCAGGCTCAACGTATCCTGTGGAGATAGGATGAAGGTTGAAGCATTCGGGGAAAATAGCTGATCAAGTGCGTTAAATGCGGACAACGGTTTTACAGCTAACATGCGAGTGTCACATCCTGTGTCAATGCCATGTTAATGATAAAAAAGCAGGGAACATAGTTCCCTGCTTTGATTTATTACCAGGTGTATTTCACGCCGACGTTTGCTGCCCAATTCTGGTCAACGTCGCCGCCGCCCAGATAGTTAGCATCGGTATACGCGCTGAACTTCTTGGTAAAGTTGAACTGCGCACCAGCACCTACACGTACCGCAGAGCCTTTAACGCCGTTATCGATATTGTCACCGTTAACGTTCGCATCATTGCCAGCATCGTCATAGACATAGGCGAGTTTGAAGTACGGTGTCAGGGCCTGATCTTCGCTATAAGTGAAGGTGTAGCCAGTATCAATACCCAGTTCGTAACGCATACTGTCATAAGATTGGCCATCCATGCGCATATCATTGCTCAGACGATAATCATCACCCGACTGGAACAGGCCTGAAATCGCACCATATGGCGTCACATAACCCGCGGTGTCATATTTCCAGTCATAGCCGAGTTTCAGACCGAAGCCCCATGCGTCATTGGTGGTGTCGCCATCAACGTACTGACCATCGCTCATGTTCGCGCTGAGGTCATTGCTGAAGCGGCTGTAGCTCATGTTCGCATCAAAGAACACGTCATTGGACCAACGCGCAGAAGAATAGATGTAGGCAGACTGGCTATCCTGATCAACCTGACCCGATTTGTCGCTCATATCGCCTTTCGCGAAACTCGCTGCTGCACCCACGGTCCAGTTAGCATAGTTACCGTCGATCTTAGTATCCAGACCTACCATGATGCCATTAACGTCCTGATCGTAACTGATCACGCCGTTGTCACCATCAAAGTTACCACCGAAGTAGCTTACCCAAACGCCGCCGTCATCAACCAGACCATGACGTGCGCTGCTCAGGCGAGTTTCGAGGGTATCCTGTTGCAGATTCCAGATGTTGGTGTTGGCAGACGGAATGCTTAGCGCCATGTTGGCGTAGTCAGTCAACTCACGCTGTTCGAGAACAACAGTATCGCCAGTCTGTTTAGCTTCATAGGTGTAAGCACCTAAATCTGCTTTGTTTGCTGAGGTGAAGGTTGCTGAGGTTTCTTCGTTGTCGTCATAAACACGAATCAGCTCATTACCTTCATAGTCTTTCTCAGAACCCGCGCCGGTCGCATTGTCGATACGGACTTTGTAGTTACCCGCAACATCACCGTTCACAGCCAGATGGCCATCGGAGTTCATTGCGACTACGCCGTAGCCGTAGTTGGTCTGATTACGATCGTTAGTGTGACCGTTAATCATGTCCCCGTTCAGCACGAAGTCACGGCTGTCGATATTGAAAGTACCGCCATTAGTCAGTTGCAGATCGGCAGCATTCAGCTGGCCCAGACCCAGATTGAACTGTGCATTGCCATCAACATTGACGTTATTTGCGTACAGTTCAGCAGTTTCTTCCGTCAGAGTCAGGGTGCTGTAGCTGTTCAGGTTAACGCTGTCCGCAGCAACATAACCGCCGTCGCCAATCTGCATATCAGAAGCATTGTTCAGCGTGATGCTGTCAGAAATCAGCTGAGAACTTTCAACGTTGACCTGAGAACCGTTATTCACGGTCAGGGTATCGATCAGGGACGATTTACGGGTATCCCACTCTGAACCGTGATCCAGAGTGACGTTGAACAGACCACTTTGATACACCTGGTTGCCAACAACATGACCCGCTTCATCGAATGCGGAATCATTGTTTTCAGAACCATAGGTAGAGTATGGCCACAGGCTGTTCGAATTGATGTCATACAGCGTTGCGGTAGCATCAGTGCCTGCAGCTATAGCGTCATTAACACCGTCACCATCAGTATCAACCTGGTGTACAGACATTGCCGCGCCGACCCATTTGCTGCCGTTATCCAGCGTCAGATTCAGGCTATCGGTACCATCCCAGCCATTGGTATCGTTTTGGGAATCGGTATCACGATAAGAATCAGCACCGCCCGGGAAGAAGTTCTCATCAAAATTGCTGGAGAACACAACATCACCGGTCAGGGTTGAGTTGCTGAACGTGGCGGTGGTCTGCATGCCGTTATCGGCCAAAGGATTCGCAATCACTGCCAGCGCAACGTCATTCGCCGTCACTTCATTAGCGTAATCGCTGGCATTATCAGAACGCCCAAACCAGCCTTCAGTTCCTTCATCGCTCAACGAGCCTGACGTCACGACGGAATCTTTAACAACGATAGTGTTGTTAAACACTTCACCACTGTTCACACCGGTAGTGACGGTATTATTGTCGACATCTTCCCATTCATAACCTTGAGACAGAGTAATACCTGCCACATGAGAGTTATTCTGAATAGTCAGATCAACTTCCTGATCAAGGGTAATTGCGGTGCCCATATCAAACACGTTAACAACGTGGGAGTCAGGAGTGCCATCGGTATGAGTCCCGTTATAAGTATAGTGCTCATAATTATCATCGATCGTTGAGTTATCAACGGTCAACGCCAGGCGATCATAGATATATCCAGTCGCTGTACGATTATCACAGTCGGTCGTCATACATTGGGAAGTAATCATACCGTGAATAGTACTGTTTTTAATATTCAGCGTATTTTGATTACTGTCTGCAGAGAGGCCATCATCCAGGTAGTACGTTGAAATCACACCGTTAACGACGGCATTATTAATAACAGGATAGATGTCTCCGCCATACACGCTGGAGGTTTCGTAATTATTCCAGCCTACATAGCCGTCATAGTAGACGCCATCGTCACCGGCTGTGTCGTTGTGGTGAACAAAAGTTTCATAGGTTGTGTTAGAGATATCGGTACCTGCATTTGCCTGAGATGCGATCGCTAGTGCGCAGGCTACGGCTAATTGTGATACGACGAGTTTATTTTTCCACGAGTGCATTCGTCATCCCTCCCAGGGACGTAATAATGTTGGTCCATCAAGACATATTAATTCTGCGAGGGAATTATGCTTTCCACTAAAAGGAAAGTTCAATTAATCTCTGCAAAAAGTTTGAAAGTGGACAACACGCACCCGTAAAAATAAAAAAACCAAAGGAGACATTAGTCACATTATTAAAAATAGCGCCCCTTTGCATGAATAGTCAGAGCTGATCTATAGAAATATTTTATTAATTTCTTTATCAAACAATGATGACTCATTTGTAATATATATAATTAGTCCTCTACACACGCTAATTAGCTAAATACATAACCACCACTTTAGTGAAACACGCCATCCATAAATCAGGTAAACTTCCCAGAATGTTCCATTAACATCAGGCCTATCATGACAGATTTGATCACTCGCCCTCGCCGCCTGCGCAAATCCGCTGCGCTTCGCGCCATGTTTGAAGAGACATCACTGACCCTTAACGATCTGGTGCTGCCTATCTTTGTTGAAGAAGAGATTGACGATTATAAGGCCATCGAAGCGATGCCCGGCGTCATGCGTATCCCGGAAAAGCACCTTGCCCGTGAGATTGAACGCATTGCCAACGCCGGTATCCGCTCCGTGATGACCTTTGGGATCTCTCACCACACCGATGCCACCGGCAGCGATGCGTGGAAAGAAGATGGCCTGGTGGCGCGCATGTCGCGCATTTGCAAACAGACCGTGCCGGAAATGATTGTGATGTCAGACACCTGTTTCTGCGAATACACCTCACACGGCCACTGTGGCGTGCTGTGCGATCACGGTGTCGATAACGACCAGACGCTGTTGAATCTCGGTAAGCAGGCTGTGGTTGCTGCCGCCGCTGGTGCTGATTTCATTGCCCCGTCTGCGGCAATGGACGGTCAGGTGCAGGCCATTCGTCAGGCGCTGGACGCCGCCGGATTCACCGATACTGCGATAATGTCTTATTCCACCAAGTTCGCCTCGTCGTTCTACGGCCCGTTCCGTGAAGCTGCCGGAACCGCGCTGAAAGGTGACCGTAAGACCTACCAGATGAATCCGCTGAACCGCCGTGAAGCGATTCGCGAATCGCTGCTCGATGAAGCCCAGGGTGCAGATTGCCTGATGGTGAAACCTGCCGGTGCCTATCTGGATATAATCCGTGATATCCGCGAGCGCACAGAGCTGCCAATCGGCGCCTATCAGGTCAGCGGCGAATACGCGATGATCAAGTTTGCCGCTAAGGCGGGTGCAATTGATGAAGAAAAAGTGGTCCTCGAAAGCCTTGGCGCAATCAAACGCGCAGGCGCAAACCTGATTTTCAGCTACTTCGCCCTCGATTTAGCCGAGAAAAAAATCCTGCGTTAATGCTTGTACCGTCGTATCGACGGATACCCTCTCCCCGCGGGAGAGGGTAAAAAGCGAAGTCCCGATTTCACGCATATTCAGAAAGTAAGCCCATCAGCCTGCCCGATAAAACGGCTTATCCCCCAGGATGGTCGCGCGGTGCATAATACGCCGCTGCGGCAGATAATCGGCATTGGCGTAATGCTGCGTCACCCGATTGTCCCACATCGCCACATCCCCTTCTTTCCAGCGCCAGCGCACCTGAAATTCCGGCCTGGTGATGTGAGCAAACAGGAATCCCAGCAGCGCTTCGCTCTCTTTCTCGCTGACGTCCACAATACGCGTGGTAAAACCTTCATTCACGAACAGCGCCTGCTTGCCGGTCACCGGATGCGTGCGCACTACCGGGTGTAACAGCGGCGGATTTTTTGCTACCGCGCTCAGCCAGCGCTGATGCTCGTCTTCTGTTTTAAGATGCTTCCACTCCGGGAACGATTTACGGAAATCATGCTCCGCCTGTAGGCCATTCAGCAGCATTTTAAGCGGGGCAGACAGCGCCTCATAAGCCGCAACTCCGCTAGTCCACAGAGTATCGCCCCCGGTTTCAGGAATATGTTTCGCCGCCAGAATAGCCCCGGCAGGCGGCGTCTCAATGAACGTCACGTCGGTGTGCCAATTATCATTATCTGGCGGATTATCATTATGCGTATCGAGGACGATAATCTCCTCCACACCCTCGGCGTGCGGATAAACCGGGTGAATGTGCAGATCGCCAAAACGCTGCGCCAGGCTGCGCTGCTGCTGCGGCGTGACCGGCTGCTCGCGCAGAAAAATAACCTGATGACGCAGTAACGCGTGGTACAGCTGTTCAAACTGGTTATCGCTCAGAGGACGGGTCAAATCCAGCCCGGAAAGCTGCGCGCCAATGTACGGCCCTAATGGGCGAATGCTCAGACGTTCACTCATGCAATTTCTCCATGCCACGGCGTCAGGCGGCGTTGTAGCGCCCGCAGGCCCAGCTCTAAAACGAAAGCAATAACGGCAATCACCGCGATCCCGGCCAGCACCACATCGGTGGCCAGAAATTCCCCGGCGGACTGCACCATAAACCCTAAACCTCGCGTGGCGGCGATGAGTTCAGCCGCCACCAGCGTCGACCAGCCCACGCCGAGCCCAATGCGTAAACCAGTCAGGATCTCCGGCAGCGCGCCGGGCAAAATCACAAACCACAAAATCTGCGCCCGGCTGGCACCCAGCGACTGTGCTGCTCTCACCCGCACCTGCTGCGCACTTTTCACGCCCGCCATCGCCGACATCGCCACCGGGGCGAAAATCGCCAGATAAATAAGCAGAATCTTTGACGTCTCGCCGATGCCAAACCAGATAACCATCAACGGCAAATAAGCCAGCGGTGGGATCGGGCGATACAGCTCAATCAGCGGGTCGAGAATGCCGCGCACCGTTGGACTCAGGCCCATCGCAATGCCGACCGGAATACCGATAATCGCCGCTGCGAGCAGTGCAATCAGAATGCGCGTCAGGCTCGCCGACAGATGCTGCCACAATGTGGCATCCATAAAGCCCTGCGGCCCGGCGACAGAAATCAGTTTTTGCAGCACCTGCCCCGGCGGGGGCAGAAACAGCGGAGCGATCAGCTGTAACGCCGTCACCGCCCACCACAGCGCCAGCAAAATCGCCAGCGTCGACAGGCTCAATGTCAGCTGACGCGATAGCGGCCAGGGCCAGTTCAGCGCCAGGCGGCGCGGTTTATCGTTCGCCACAATGCTCATGAGAAAGCCTCCCGATGTTCAAACACACGGCCCAGCACGTATTCGCGCCGTTCGATAAACTCCGGACTGGATTTAATGCTGCGGCAGGTTTCCCCGGCGACAAACCGGCGGGCGAAATCGAGCGACAGTCGTTCCGTCACCCTGCCCGGCCCGGCCGACAGCAGCACCAAATCCGTCGCCATAAACACCGCTTCTTCAATGTCATGGGTAATCAGCAGCACCTGCTTGCCGGTTTCATGCCACAGACGCAGCAGCAAGGTCTGCATCTGCTCGCGGGTAAACGCATCCAGCGCCCCGAACGGCTCATCAAGCAGCAGCAACTGCGGGTCAGCCGCCAGCGCCCGGGCGATGCCCACTCGCTGGCGCTGGCCGCCGGAAAGCTGCCAGATAAACCGTTTTTCTGCGCCTTCCAGACCTACTTTTTTCAGCAACTGGCGGGCAATTTCATGCCGTGCCGGTTTGTTCATGCCAGTCAGCTGCAGGCCGAGCGCCACGTTATCCTGCACGTTTCGCCACGGCAACAACCCTTCGTTCTGGAACACCACGCCACGCTCGGCCCCCGGTCCGTTGACCGGCACGCCGTTCAGGGTGATGCTGCCAGACTGATACGGCAGAAAACCGGCCACCAGATTCAGCAGCGTGGTTTTGCCACAACCTGACGGGCCGAGCACCACCAGCAGTTCACCGCGATCGACGCTCAGTGAAATGTCATCGAGAACCGGTTTTCCGCCGTAGTTCGCACTGAGATGGGAGAGTTGCAGCATGATGACCTCCGCTATTTCACAAATTTGTCGGTCACGTACTGACTGTAATCCGCCGCAACGGCGGGCACTTTGCCCTGCGCCTTCAGAAACTGTGCAGTGTCGACAATCGCTTTGTTTACCGGGCCGTTAAGCTGCTGTGCCTGCTGAGGAGCCGTCAGATAGGTATTGCCTTTCACCAGCCCCGGCACGTCCGCTTCCGGAACGCCGCTCAGCTTCGCCAGCTTATTGAGGTTGTCTGGCTGTTTGAGCCAGCCGTCGGGGTTATCGATATATTGCTTCTGGGCCGCAATAGCGCTGCGGGCAAAGGCTTTCACTACATCAGGATGCTGCTCGGCGAAATCTTTACGCACCACCCACACATCCAGCGTCGGTGAGCCCCACTGGCCTATCTGGGAAGAGTCCGTCAGCACCGTGCCGTCCTTTTCCAGCGCGTTAACCGCAGGCGCCCAAACATAAGCCCCATCAATATCCCCACGCTGCCAGGCGGCGACAATGGCCGGTGGCTGCAGGTTCACAATCTGTACCTGGTTTGGTTTGATGCCCCAGTGTTTCAGCGCAGCCAGCAGACTGTAGTGGGTGGTTGAGATAAACGGCACGGCGATGCGTTTGCCGATCAAGTCTTGCGGTTTGCTGATGTCTTTTTTCACCACCAGCGCTTCAGAATTCCCGAGCTGTGAGGCGAGAAGAAACACTTCAATCGGTACCTGTTGACTGGCGGCAACCGCCAGCGGGCTGGAACCGATATTGCCAATCTGCACATCTCCCGAGGCCAGGGCGCGAACCACGCTCGCTCCGCTGTCGAATTTCCGCCAGTCGACAGTCGCCCCGCTCTCTTTTGCAAAAGTGTCGTCCGCTTGCGCAACTTTGGCAGGTTCAGCGGATGTCTGATACGCGACGGTGACATTCACCGCCTGCGCCTGGAAAGTGAGGAAGGCCAATGCGGCCAATAATGAAAGATGCGATGCGCGTGCCATGGTGTCTGCTCCCCTTGTTGTCATGGGCGCAGTATTTCCGGCAGCGGGGATTTGATAAAGGAATTAAAAATTCTGGCTAATGCCAATCTGTTTTTAGAAAAAAACTGGCAAAGCTTAGACAAAAAATACGCCTCAGTGCACCAGGGTCAGTTTCCCACGACGGCGTGAAAGCTGCGGATGCGGAGTGGATATCAGAAAAAGAAACGGTCGCCAGGCCATGATGTTCTCCTGCGGGGCTTTCTTTCAGCATGTCCTGGCATCGCCTGACGCACCGTCAACCAAAAGCCTGAATGCGTTACGAATATTCACCCTTTCGCCTCAGTGTCGCTTGAATGTCCCTGCCTGCTCTTTATCCGTAGATTACGTCGAGCAAGATGGGCGCACTGTAGATGGCGTCATGACGCTTACTAACACCTGCCTCCCGACAGGCGTTTTTACTCTCTCTTGACTCTAATTTATTTTTACACGAGAAAATCACCCATTTTTATATTTCACGGAACAACAATCGCCACGACCAAATAATTTATTTTTGAACTACCCGTGATTTGTACAACTGAATTTTTTGTGGTCTTCTGTACTCTGAAGGATATTTCCCCTCTCTGCCATCCCTTATTCGGTTATTTTGCTGGAGTTTTTATCATGACCCTGGACTATGTTGCCCTGGCAATACTGGCTGCGGTAATTCTCATTCTGTTTTACGGGATTATCGTTATCCATGATATCCCTTATGAAATTGCGAAAGAACGTAATCATCCCCACCAGGATGCCATCCATTACGCTGGCTGGGTGAGTCTGTTTACACTCCACGTGCTGTGGCCGTTTCTGTGGATCTGGGCCACGCTCTGGCGTGAAGACCGGGGCTGGGGTATGCATAAAATCAGCGAAGAACAACATGACATGCAGGCTCAGATGACCCATTTGACGCTTCAGGTGGACAGGTTAACGAGCGAACTTAACGCGATTAAAAACGCCGTTCCTGACAGTGCCGCCGTTGTTGTGACAAAGGAGGATAAATAATGGAAACGTTATTACTGCTTACCTATGCGGCCCTGTGCGTCGTTATTTTTAAAGTTTTCCATATTCCGCTGAATAAGTGGACCGTGCCTACGGCCGTACTCGGCGGTATTATTTTCATTACCCTCATCATCCTGGTCATGAATTACAACTTCCCGTTCAGCGACGTCGGTAAACAAGCCTTCCAGACCGTTCCTATCGTGACGCAAAATCGCAGCAGAGTCATTGATGTGCCGGTAAAAGCGAACGTCATGCTGAAGAAAGGCGACATCCTTTTCCGCACGGACCCAACGCTGTTCCAGGCAAAAGTGGACGATCTGCGTGCGCAGATCAAAGAGGCCAGCCAGAACGCGCTTTCCCTCGATGCCGGGCTGAGCCAGGCTCAGGCCGATCTCGCAAAAGCCATTGCCGATCGCGACAAAGCACAGCGCGAGTACGCTCGATATAACGAGGGTCATGCCAAAGGTGCGTTCTCCGATCAGATGGTCGATACCCGCCGCCAGACATTCAAAGCGACAGAAGCGGCTGTGACCGTCGCTCAGGCACAAGTTGAAGAAGCAAAAAACAATCTCAACTCCGTGGTAAACGGCCAGAACACCAAAGTCGCCTCGCTGTTAGCCCAGTTACGTCAAGCCGAATTTAAGCTGGAGAATACCGTGGTACGTGCACCTGCTGCGGGCTATGTCAGTACCGTCGGTCTGCGTGAAGGAACTATGTCCACCGCACTCGGCCTCGCGCCAGTGATGACCTTCGTGCCAGTAGATGCCGATGCACAGAAGACCTACGTGGCCGCCTTCCGCCAGAACTCGGTTCAGCGCCTGCAATCGGGTTATAAAGCAGAGCTGATGTTCCCGTCAATTCCTGGCACCGTCTTCACGGGCGAAGTGGTTGAAGTGTTGCCCGCCATTGGTGAAAGCCAGTTCCAGGGCCAGGGCCGACTGCTGACCACCGCCGATTTGGCTAATCAGGGTCGCATCATGGTGAAAGTCAAAGCGACCGATCCGCGACTGGATGACTACAAACTGCCGATGGGTACCCAGGTTGAAGTCGCGGTCTATTCCGATCACTTCAAAGAGCTGTCACTGATTCGTAAGATTTTGATCCGCATGAGCAGTTGGGAAAACTACGTCTTCCTCGATCATTAATGCCCTCCGTCTCCCGCTCCTGGCGGGAGACGTTTTTGCCGCTTATTTTCAGCTAAGTTAAGTATTTTTTCTTCTTTGCCAGGTCCCCCCGCTGTATGGGAGCGTAAATGCACACCATAAAAACAGGGACACCAAGAAAATCATGGCAAAAACATTACACACACTAAAAAAAACCACCGTCGCGCTGGCCCTATTGGCCACCACCATCGGTGCCGCACAGGCAGATCAACTGGCGGATATCAAAGCGGCCGGCGTCATCAAAATCGCCACCTTCGATGCTAACCCACCGTTCGGTTCCGTTGATGCGCAGACCCATGACCTGGTCGGCTACGACGTGGATTTCGCGAATGCGCTGGCCAAAGCGCTGGGCGTGAAATTGGAGCTGGTCGCCACCAACCCGGCAAACCGCATCCCGCTGCTGCAGTCTGGTAAAGCGGATTTGATTGTCGCCGATATCACCATCACCCCTGAGCGCGCTCAGGTGATTGATTTCTCCACGCCGTATTTCGTCACCGGGCAGCAATTCTTGGTCCCGAGCAAAGCGGGGGATAAACTCGACGATTACCAACGCGCACGTATTGGGGCAGTCAAAGGAACGACCGGTGAGCAGTCGCTTCATCAGCGCTTCCCGCAGTCGCGGGTCCTTTCCTATGATGATATTCCGCTGGCGCTGACCGCGCTGCGCAACGGCAACGTGCAGGCCATTACCCAGGACAGCACCATTCTGGCGGGTCTGCTGGCTGAAGCGCCGGACAAAGCTAAATTCAAAATCCTGCCTGATTTATTGAGCAAAGAAGAAATTGGCGTCGGGGTGAAGAAAGGTGAACCGACGTTGCTGAAAGCGGTGAATGATGAACTGGCGAAACTGGAGCAGTCTGGTGAAGCCACCACTATCTATAACCGCTGGTTTGGCCCACAGACCAAAACCCCACAGCCGCGCAATTTCACTATCGCTGCCAATCGCTAATATGTTGTCAGGACTTTTCTCTCGCTCCGCGGCTCAGGCTGCGGAGCCCTATCGTCTGCTACAGGCCAGCGTGGAATTTCGCAACGCAGGGAAATCCTGGGGCTCAAACCAGGTCCTGCGCGCGATAAATTTCACTATTGCTCCGGGTGAAGTGGTCGCCATCCTTGGCCCTTCAGGCTCAGGGAAATCGACGCTGATTCGCCTGATTAACCAACTGGAAACCCTGAGTGAAGGCGACATTCTGATTGATAACCGCCCTACTCGCCAACTGCGCGGCGCAGCCCTGCGTCAGTTGCGCAGCCGGATAGGTTTTGTCTTTCAACAATTTAACCTTTACGCGCACCTCAGCGCACTACAGAACATCACCCTGGCGCTGAAAACGGTACATCGGCTCAGTGAGGCTGACGCCACTGCACGCGCCCGCGCATTGCTCGCCAGAGTCGGACTCGCTGAGAAAGCGGATCATTATCCCTCACAGCTCTCAGGTGGCCAGCAGCAGCGCGTCGCCATCGCCCGGGCACTGGCCTCCGATCCGCAAATTATCCTCTTTGATGAACCCACCTCAGCCCTCGATCCCGAAACCATTGGCGAAGTGCTGCAGGTGATGAAACAGCTGGCTCACAGTGGGATCACCATGGTGGTCGTCACCCACGAGATGCAATTTGCCCGTGAAATTGCCGATCGAGTGGTGTTTATCGATGGGGGTGAAATCCTTGAGATTGCGACGCCGCAGACCTTCTTCACCCGCCCCGAGCATGAACGGGCGCGGCGATTCCTCAATAAGGTTCTGGACCCTCTGTATACGGAAGACACGCATCATGCTGACTTTTGACTGGCAGGGAGTGCTCAGTAGTCAGCCACTGCAATGGATACTCTCCGGCTATCTGACCACGCTCTGGGTAAGCGCCATCGGCATGCTCCTCGCAGGGCTGCTGACGGGGCTGTTTCTGCTCCTGCGTCTTGCAGGCGGTCGTATCGGTCGTGGACTGGTAGCCACCTGGGTATCACTTTTTCGCAATACTCCCCTGCTGGTGCAACTGCTGTTCTGGTACTTCGCCGCGTGGAATCTGCTGCCACAGGGCCTGCGCGATGACATTAACGCCCCTCATAGCGGGTCAGTGCTGCCCGGTGATGTCTGGTGGCTAAGTCCAGAGTTCCTCTGTTCCGCCTGGGGGCTGGCGGCGTTTACCTCGGCATTTTTGATAGAAGAGATCACCGCCGGAATGCGGGCGGTCTCGCCGGGACAGGTGGAAGCGGCGCTGTCTCAGGGCTTCAGCCACCAGGCGCTGCTGCGCCATATTCTGCTGCCACAGGGATTAACCTACGCCTGGCAGCCCGTAGTGGGCCAGTTGCTCAACTTAATGAAGCTTTCTTCTCTGGCAAGCGGCATTGGTTTTGCTGAACTGACCTACCAGGTGCGACAAATCGAAAGTTATAACGCCCACGCACTGGAAGCGTTTGCGGTGGGGACAGTGCTCTATCTGTTGACCGGTATGGTCCTGGGATTACTGCTGACTCGCCTGCCTGTGGCAAGACGAATACCCGCACGTCAGGCCAGGACGTCGACACAAGGTGAACCTCAGCATGAACGCTAATCTGGCGGTGATTACCGATAATCTTGACTATTTATTGTGGGGACGACTGGCGCAAGGAGAGCCGGGCGGTGTGGTCCTGACCCTGCTGATGGCACTGGGTGCTGCTGCCCTGGCCATTCCAGGCGGTGTATTGCTTGCCTGTGCCGCCTGGCGCTATCGCGGTGTAGTGCGCCGTCTGCTGTTCCTGTGGGCGGAGATCATTCGCGGCATTCCGCTGATCTTTGTGATTTTTTGGTTGTGGTATTTGCTGCCGATGATGACGGGGGGATCGTTGCCCGGGGCGGTTACGGTGACGCTGGCATTGGCTTGGTTTACCAGCGCCGCGGTAATGCATTCGGTGTTGGCAGGCCTGCAAGCCTTGCCTTCCGGTCAGTATGAAGCGGCACAAACGCAGGGGTTTAGCGAGAGTCAGGCATTGTGGTTCATCCTGCTGCCGCAGGCGCTGCGCAATGTGATGCCCTCTCTGCTTGGCATCCTGATTGCCCTGCTGAAGGACACCTCACTGGCGTTTATCGTCAACGTCCCGGAACTGACCACGGTAGCCGGACAGGTCAATAACCGGGTGCAGATTTACCCGATGGCGCTGTTCATTTTCATCGCGGTCATCTACTACCTGCTGTGCAGTAGTTTAGGCCTGTTAGCACGCCGTTTTCAGCGTCAGGCCGTCTGATCTGGCAAGCCGCATATCCGGTCGCGCCCGCTGTTTTTTGCTTCATACAGCGCGGCGTCTGCCACAGCCAGCACTTCGGTTAACTCCCGCTGCCAGCCTGAGGCCACGCCAAAACTAACCGTTATCGAGAAAGGTTCCCCTTTCGGCCCTTCGAAGCGCAGTTGACGAATTTCGTTCTGAATACGGGTGGTGTAGCCGGTCACGTCTTCATGGCCCGGTGTGCGGAAGACCACCGCAAACTCCTCACCGCCCAGACGCCCGATAACATCCCCTGGTCGACTGTATTTCTTCAGCGTGGTTGCCAGCGCTACCAGCACTTTGTCGCCGGTGGGGTGTCCCCAAGTGTCGTTGATCGACTTGAAGTGATCGACATCCATCATAATGAGCCACGCCGGATGCTCATACGTGGCTTGCGCCATCAGATTTCCCGCCAATTCATCGAACGCCCGGCGGTTAAACAGGTGGGTCAGCGGGTCCTCCTCCGACTGGCGCTGCAAGCGTTTACTCAGGATGGTCTGTTCACGTAGTTGAGCGCCCAGCGTGCCGAGAGAGGAAAACAGCGCCTGTACCTCTTCGGCGGTGCTTTCATCCATCAGCGTTTCCTGATGCTTCCCGGCGATTATCCCGCTCGCTATCTGGTTGAGGCGTAAAATCGGCTGAAGCACCCGGGAGCGAATATAGAAAATCAGTCCTGCCGTCAGCGCGCAGAGCATGATCAGGATAATGACAATCAGCACCAGATGCAGCAGTGCCTGGTGTTCAGCGTGGACGTAGAGCTTATTCACCCCGGTCAGATAGGTGTTCAGCAGCTGATCAAACGCATTCAGGCTTTCGTGATAGCGCACCGCAAAATTTTCGGAATCCACGCTATAAGGCTGATTTGTCACGCTTTCCGACCTGAGCTTATTCAGCAACGCCACACCCTGCGATTCAAATTGCTGACGCACATTATCCAGGCGCTGCGGAAAACCAGGCAAATAGTGGGCTTCTTCGCCCTGGGTGCGCAACAGCCACCACAGCACGTCGATACGCTCCATGCCCCGGCTCAACGCTTCCATATTGCTGAGCGGAATCGGCGTATGGGTGGCGAGCGGGATCAGCACTTGCGAGCCTAATCGCCCGGTCGCATCACGTAATTCCCCCAGTGCCTGCGCACGTAAAATCGGGCCTAGCGCTTTGGGCTCAAGCAGCAGAAACGATGACGTATGCTGGAACAGCGCGGAGTGATAAAAGTCAGTCGCTTCGACCATGGCGCTGATCGAACGTTGCGCTTCCCGCGGGTCGCTTAGTTCCTGATTTCGATATGTATCGACGCTCACACGCGAATTATTGAGCTGTTCGATGGTCGCCATCAGCAGCGCCGGGGAAAGTAAGTTTTGTGGGATCCGCTCCAGATTGCGATCGGTTATCCGGCGGCTGTCATCAAGGGATTTCCAGGCCTGCGCTTTTCGCTCCATTGGGCTGAGGACCAGTTCATTGGCATAAGCGCGCTCGCTCGCCAGATCGTTGGAAACCTGCAATACATGGTAGAAATCATTGAACTGGATAACATCATTACGGGCGCTGTGCCATGCGTTCCAGGAACCGGACAGCAACCACCAGGACAAGATTGACGTCAGCACAATGCTGGCGATAGCCGAACCCCAGAGATAACGTAAAACGTTGGAAGGCGATGATGCTTTTTTGAGTCTTTTCATTGGGCAATCAGGCCATAAAATTCAGTAAATGACAGCGGGTTACGCCTAGTCTACCGCAGCCAGGGGAGATACGGACAGTTTGGCGCACGATTTTTCGGCGATTTCCACGATATTCTTTGGTTATCGGCCGCAGTGGCTTACGAGGCGATGACGGTCATTGCCTCGGGCCAGGACCGCGAGCTTCCCGTTTTACAGTCCGCCCTTCACGGCAGGGCGTTTTATATCGGCGCATTGGGCAGCTATAGGACGCATTGTCAGCGCTGCCAATCGCTGAGGGAGCGTGGCGAGCGGTGCCACGACACATAAACCCGATGCGATTCTGCACGACCAATCGGTGATAACGCATGTGATTCAGGCGGTAAAAGACGCAGGGCTGGAATGGCATTTGGTCAGGCCGAAAGGCGGCACACGTGGCATGGGTGAATCCATTGCGTTAGGCGTCAGCGCCACCGTGCACGCTGCAGGCTGGTTGATTCTGCCCGGCGATTTACCGCTGATTCAGCCCGATTCTCTACGGCGTGTCGCCGAAGGATTACGCGAAAAGCCAGCGGTGGTACCGCATTATCGCCAGCAGAAAGGGCATCCGGTGGCGTTCAGCCATAACTTTCTGCCACAGTTGGCGGCCCTGATGGGCGATTCCGGTGCGAAAGAGATTGTCCGTAGCGCCCGGCTTTCGCATCAAGTTCTTGATCTGGACTTGCAGGATGTTGGGATTGTGCACGACATCGACACGCTGGCGGATTTAGTGCGGGCAGAGCAGGTGCTCAGCCAGCGTCAATGACGCTGGCAACGGACGGAGATGCCGCCTAATTCGCGGAAACCCAAGGCCCTCCATCGCACCGTCGTCTACAGTTAATGTTATCAATCATTTGTAGAACAACTGACCTTATGGGTTTTTCGCTAAGGACTCACTTATTCACGCGACTGCGGCTGCTGATTTCAATCGCTGCAGGCGTTATCTGTTATTTCGCCCTTCCCGCTTCGGTAGGCACGCTGCAACGCCTGCTGATCGGCTGGAATGTTGTGGCCTGGCTGTACCTGATGTTTATCTGGTGTCGGATGTTGCGTACCGACGTGAAAGATATTCCGCGTATCGCCAAAATTCAGGATCAAAGCGCTGCGCTGGTGTTGGGTATGGTTATCGTCGCGTGCATGGCCAGCATCGTGGCGATTCTGAGCGAACTTTCATCCCTGCACTCGCTTTCCGGCACGCCGCGCATTCTTCATGTTGTCCTGACGGCCACGACGCTGATTGTCTCCTGGGCATTGCTGCCGAGCGCGTTCGCGATGCATTACGCGCACCATCATTACCTGCATCGCGGCAAAGGGGTTTCACCGATGATCTTCCCGGAAAAACCCGAAGACCCCGATTACTGGGATTTCCTCTATTTTGCTTTTACGATTGCCGTTGCGTCGCAAACGGCGGATGTTGCCACTGGCACCACCGAGATGCGCCAGATTACGCTCTTGCAGTCCGTCATCTCATTTATCTTTAATCTGGCAATTTTAGGATTATCGGTCAACGTCGGCGCCGGATTGCTGAGCTGAATCTGAATTAATGAGAAATTCTAATTAACCCTAGCGGATTGCACCCTCTAATCAAATAAATCACCCTGCGCTATTCTTTGCCGACACAACAGCGAAGGATAACGTCATGCAATCTGTAAAACTGAACAACGGCATTGAAATGCCCCTGCTGGGCTTTGGTGTATTTCAGATGACGGATGCCGCCGAATGCGAGCGCGCCGTAATTGATGCCATCGAAACCGGCTATCGCCTGATTGATACCGCCGCCTCTTATCAGAATGAAACTCAGGTCGGCAATGCGCTGAAACAGAGCGGTATCGCGCGCGATGAACTGTTTGTCACCACCAAACTGTGGCTGCAGGACACACATTACGAAGGCGCTAAAGCGCAGTTCGAACGCTCACTCAATCGCCTGCAGCTGGACTATGTCGATCTGTATCTGATTCACCAGCCTTATGGCGACGTGCACGGCGCATGGCGCGCGATGGAAGAACTGCATCAGGCCGGGAAAATCCGGGCCATTGGCGTGAGCAACTTCCACCCGGACCGTCTCGCCGACCTTACCGCATTTAATAAGGTGGTTCCGGCAGTTAACCAGATTGAAGTGAACCCGTTCAACCAACAGCTGCACGCGGTGCCGTGGATGCAAACCCACGGGATCCAGCCTGAAGCATGGGCACCGTTTGCCGAAGGGAAAAACGGCCTGTTCCAGCACCCGGTGTTGACCACCCTCGGCGCGAAATACGGCAAAAGCGTGGGCCAGGTGGTCCTGCGTTGGATCTTCCAGCGCGGCATTGTGTCGCTGGCAAAAACGGTGCGTAAAGCGCGGATGGAAGAGAACATCACTATTCTCGACTTCGAACTCAGCCAGGAAGACATGCTGCAAATCACCGCGCTCGACAGCGCAACCAGCGCGTTCTTCTCGCATCGCGATCCGGCGATGGTGCAGTGGCTGACCGGCCGTAAACTCGACGTGTAATGAGGAATTGTTAATGCAAAAACGTTATCTCGGTAAATCAGGCCTTGAAGTCTCAGCGCTGGGTCTGGGCTGCATGGGCCTCAGCCACGGTTATGGTCCGGCAACGGACACCCGTCAGGCCATTGAACTGATCCGCAACGCCGTCGAGCGCGGCGTGACCTTCTTCGACACCGCTGAAGTGTACGGCCCATATCTGAACGAAGAAGTGGTTGGCGAAGCGTTAAAACCGTTCCGCGACCATGTGGTTATCGCCACGAAATTTGGTTTCACCTTCGGGGAGGATAACAAGCAGCAGATTTTGAACAGCCGCCCAGAGCATATCCGTCAGGCAGTTGAAGGATCGCTGCGCCGCCTCAAAACCGATGTGATTGATCTGCTGTATCAGCACCGCGTTGACCCGGATGTGCCGATTGAAGACGTCGCGGGCGTGGTGAAAGAACTGATTGCAGAAGGGAAAGTGAAGCACTTCGGCCTGTCCGAAGCGGGCGCGCAAACCATTCGCCGGGCACATGCCGTGCAGCCCATCGCCGCATTGCAGAGTGAATATTCAATGTGGTGGCGTGAGCCTGAGCATGAAATTCTGCCGGTGCTGGAAGAGTTAGGCATTGGGTTTGTGCCCTTCAGCCCGTTGGGTAAAGGCTTCCTGACCGGGGCCATCAAATCCGGTACCACCTTTGGCGCGGATGATTTCCGCAGCAAAGTGCCGCGTTTTGCCGCCGAGGCCATTGAGGCCAATGAAAATCTGCTCACCGTGCTCGGCGAACTGGCTGGCGGAAAAGGCGTGACCAATGCGCAAATCGCGCTCGCCTGGCTGCTGGCGCAGAAACCGTGGATTGTGCCGATTCCGGGCACGACCAAACTGCATCGACTGGAAGAAAACCTCGGCGCAGCGGACATCACCCTGTCTCAGGATGAGTTACGTAAAATTGGTCTGGCACTTGAAACGGTGAAAATCGTCGGCGACCGTTATCCGGCCGCACTTCAGGCTCGCGTGGGCCGTTAAGGTTCTGTCTGGCTTGCCACTTTCTTTGGCAAGCCAGCTATTCCGAATAGCGCAGCGCGTCTATCATCAGCGCAAACGCCGGAGGATGCTGTTTGCGGCTCGGGTAATACAAATAATATCCCGGGAACGACGGGCACCATTCTTTTAATACCTGAACCAGCTCGCCAGATTCAACCTGCGCCTGAATCGCATCTTCAGGAATGCAGGCGATACCAAACCCGGACAGCACCGCGTCGATGCGTTCCGGCAACAGGTTAAATGTCAGTTGCCCGTCGACTCTGACACGCAGCGGTTTCCCTTCCCGTTCGAACTCCCAGTGATAAAGCCCCCCGGCAGTCGGCAAACGCATATTGATACACCGATGATGCTGTAGCTCATGTGGCGTTTTCGGGGCCGGATTTTCCGCGAAATAGGCCGGAGAGCCAACGACTGCCATCCGCATATCCGGGGCAATTCGCACCGCGACCATATCTTTATCCACGCTTTCGCCCAGACGAATGCCCGCATCAAAGCGCCCTTCTACGATATCGACAAAGCCATTATCAACTACCAGCTCAACGTTGATCTCCGGGTATTGACGCAGAAACGGTTTCAGCTTTGGCCACAGCACGCTGCGCGCCGAATGCTCTCCGGCGGAAATACGGATATTGCCTGAGGTGCTCCCGTTCAATTGAATGAGCGTTGACAGCTCCTGCTCGAGGTCAGCAATGCGCGGTTCAAGGCAGGCAATAATCCGCTCCCCCGCTTCTGTCGGTGCCACGCTGCGAGTGGTTCGGGTCAGCAGCCGAATGTTCAGCCGCTCTTCCAGCGCCTTGATGGCATGGCTCAATGCCGACTGTGAAACACCCAACTTACCGGCCGCTTTGGTAAAACTTCGCTCTCTGGCCACCACCAGAAAGATCTGTAGCTCGTTGAAGTTTTCTTTAAGCATGGCTCATTCCTTTTTGAACGCGACGACGGGTGGGGACTCACAAAGGAGAGTAACAGCTCGCGCCTGCGATTGCTTCCGGGGAAATGCGCGGTCGCCCAGTTGAGGATTTGCGGCGATTAAATATATGCCTGATATTTACGGAGCGTAATGATTACGTATATTCCACAACGTTGTTGTTCATATTTGGATTCGGACCCCTTTCATTAAGAATGATCCCATTTACATCGACACATCCCACTCAGTTTGGTGTATATTCATTGCCCAGAGAAATTTGCGTAATTCCGGGCCGATGAGCGAGACATTCCGAATCAATCTCAGCGCCTGAAGGACGTGTTAAAGCATATAAAGGAATGACATGTACGGGTTAGTTTTGATTATCTCATTTGCCTCCGGCGCGACTCAAAGCAACGTTATCGGGGCCTACAGCAGCCTGGCGCAGTGTGAGGCGGCATCGCAATCTCACCCTTCTGACACACATTGCGCTTACATCGATCCAGATAAAGGCCTGCTCGCAGTCAAACCGAAGAACAACGATGCCACGCAGTCCTGACACCAATATCGCGCGTCCGCTTTGTCCGAACTAATAATTCCCGCTGACGCACTATATGCCTGATAGCGAGATGATTTCTGTCTCGTGATTATTATGTTGCTTTATATAATCGATGAATGTTCTAAAGCCATACGACAGGTATTTTCTGCTGGGATAATAGAGTTGAAAGCCGGGTCGTGCAGGCAACCACTCTTCAAGTACAGAGACTAAAACACCATCATTGATGTAAGTGGCGACCTGATCATGCAATAAATAGCCCATCCCAACGCCCTGTAGAACAAGATCTAACTCCAGGTCGAGGTCGTCAACGGTGATATTACCGCCGACGGCGGTTTCAATCTTGTTGGAATTTCGTTCAAACTCCCAGTAATAAGGCCGGCCGCCAGGAAATTGAAAACGGATGCATTCATGTTGCATCAGTGTCTCCGGAGTGGCCGGTTTGCCGTAGCGTTCAAAATAGCCCGGAGTCGCGACCACAGCGAAACGCACCGATGGGCCAATTGGAATAGCAATCATATCTTTTTCAACAATCGCGTTTAGCCTCACTCCTGCGTCAAACTGTCCGCTGACAATATCGGTAATTCTGTCATCGGTCGTTATCTCAACTTTAATGTCCGGGTACCGGGCTACAAACCCAGCCACCGCACGCGAGAGATACAGGCGTGCCCCTTGGCGTACCGCGTTGATGCGTACGGTTCCCATTGGGCTGTCTCGATATTGGTTTAGCTGGTCGATTGTCAGATGAATATCTTCAAAAGCAGGGCGAAGTCGGTCATAAAGTTGCTGACCTGCTTCGGTGAGCGATACGCTGCGTGTTGTTCGACTAAATAAGCGAATCTTTAAACGTTGTTCCAATAGTCGAATCGAATGGCTCACGGCCGATGATGAAATTTCCAGCTCTTCGCCTGCCTGTCGAAAACTGGCATGTTTGGCGACAGCAATGAAAGTGGTGAAATCTGTCAGAGGATTTTTCATTCGCAGCGGCTCATAATTAGTGAGTATTTCTCAATAACCCATGATATTTACTGATATTTATAGCATGAATTTAGTGATGTAGAGTCCTCACATCAACACGCATGTGAGAAAAACATCATGAAACAGCAATTCGCATCAAACACCTACTTAGTATGGGCACATCCTCGTGTCGACTCGCTTACAGCGGCGATAGTAGGAGAAATCAAGCAAGAAGCAGGACGCCAGAACATGGGCATTACCGAGCTCGATTTATATCGTGCTAATTTTAATCCGGTTTTGCCCCCTGACGAGGAGCCTGACTGGTCAAACCCAGATAAAGTTTTCTCAAAGGAGGTTACCGAGCTTTTTCAGGCTATGGAAAATCATGACAACATCGTGGTTGTGTTCCCGGTGTGGTGGTTCGCCTTCCCCGCAATACTAAAAGGATATATTGATCGTATTTGGAACTACGGATTAGCCTATGGGCGTGGGCATAAACTGCCCGTTTCATCGGTTCGTTGGGTAGCATTAGTGGGGGGCGCAGAAAAAAAATTTAAGCAGATGGGTAAAGATACGTTTATGACAGACCAGCTTAATGGCCTGGCAAAATACTGTGGAACACCCGATTCAGATGTAGCATTTCTTTATAATACGATTGGCTTTGAAGAGAACATCAATAACGCGGATACGCATTATCAGCAACTGTTGGCACAGGCCCGTTCAGTGGTGGTTGAGCTGACAGATAAAGTACGTGAAACAGGCAACACGACCAGCGCGTAAATCACTGATGCCGCGCTGACTCAGTCAGCGTGACTGTAATGAAAATTGTGTAATTGCCTGTTTTTGATATGTTCACTCCATTAACGGAGACAGGTAAATTTGATCCTACCCGCGAAGAGTGGACA
Source organism: Scandinavium hiltneri (assembly GCF_024764835.1). Classification (GTDB taxonomy): domain Bacteria; phylum Pseudomonadota; class Gammaproteobacteria; order Enterobacterales; family Enterobacteriaceae; genus Scandinavium; species Scandinavium hiltneri. Next base: position 1,139,422 of record NZ_JALIGE010000076.1, read on the forward strand.
CGCGACTAAATGAGCAAACTCTCAACCAGAGGTGATGTGATGGACGCCCCTTCCCAGCCTAAGTTCTGCCACACTTATGCTGAATGTCTTTATCACAGAGGAACAACATCATGAACTCGATAAAAGTTGTCGGGATCGATTTGGCCAAATCTGTTTTTCAGGTATGTGTCTGGATGAGTGATGGAACTGTTGCATTCAATCGAAAAATTCCCAGAAATAAGCTTTTGGATACCCTCCGCCAGTTTCCAGTTAAGACCCTGATTGCAATGGAAGCTTGCGCTACTTCGCATTACTGGGGACGAACTTTCCAGTCAATTGGGCTTCTCGTTCGTCTTATCCCGACACAACATGTTAAGGCTTTTACCCGTCATCAAAAAAATGATGCTAATGACGCACTGGCGATCTGTGAGGCTGCACTACGCCCAGGTATCCATTTTGTGACGATAAAAACTGTCAGCCAACAGGATATTAAAGCTCTTCGCAGCGCTCGCCAGCTAATGGTCGAACAACGCACTGCAGTGGTAAATCAAGCTCGGGCACTGGCTGCTGAACAAGGGATTGAACTCCCTGCGGGCATTCATATCCTGCCACAACGATTGCCTGAACTTATTGAAGATCCGGCGCTGGATATTTCCCCGGTACTACGCGGCTTACTTTTTTCGCTACTGGAAAACATTCATTTGCTTAATGAGCGTATCCGCCTGGTGGAACACAATATTTTGGCTTTATGCCAGCAACTACCAAAATACAAAATATTGATGACAATACCGGGAGTTGGTCCTCTCATAGCGGCTGCATTTTTAAGTGAAGTCAATGCAGAACAGTTTACGAATGGCAGGCAACTCTCTTCCTGGTGCGGTCTTGTACCCAGGCAGCGTAGTTCGGGGGAAAAAACAATCTCTCCTCAATGACTAAAAATGGAAACCGTGACCTTCGAACGCTGATTATCCATGGAGCACGGTCAGTAATGTTCTGGTCACAGAAGCGCGATGATGCACTGGGACGATGGATGAAACATCTTATTGAGCGAAGAGGCAAAATGAAAGCGACGGTTGCATTAGCTAATAAGCTGACACGCATTATCTGGAGATTATTAACCGGAACAGAAAATTTCAATATAAACAAAGCGTTCTCAACAAACTAATTGACCATTATTCTGAAGCCACCACAATTTAATTGAGTTTGCAGACACTGATGAGAAAACGGCAGACCGACCCTGTAAAATCCTGGCGTGAGTTCTGGTAGTAACATACCGGTGAGGTGATAAGGAAACAGGGTGCGGATGACATCATGGCGCAGGAAACCTCTTCCATAAGTGACGCCGGATATATGACAGCGAACCGTATCAAATCAGTATTTGCATTACACTGGGCGTCCATATATGACTCATGACAAAACCAGCTGACCTGCTCCCAGGATTAGATACAACACTCAATTAGTAACGTCGGAATTTTCATTCTCAGAATGACCCTTTCTCCAGCCCGCCGCAAATTCAGACGGCGTCTGATTATTTAACGATGAATGTGGTCTTTGCTGGTTATATTCCTGTCGCCAGCACTCGATCTTCTCCTGAGCATCTTCCAGTGACAGGAACCAGTGAACATTCAGACATTCATCACGCAGGCTGCCGTTGAATGACTCGACCAGTGCATTGTCTGTGGGTTTTCCCGGCCGCGAGAAGTCCATCGTCACCTTATTTTCATACGCCCATCTGTCCAGCGATTTAGAGATAAATTCGCTGCCATTATCCGTCTGCAACCGGTGTGGCACACGCTGCTTCATTCGCTTCAGGCGCTCCATAACGGCAACTACATCCTCTCCCCGCAGCCCCTGACCAACCTCTATCGCCAGGCATTCACGACTAAAATTATCCACTACAGTCAGGGCACGGATCCGACGTCCGTTGAACAGATTATCAGCAACAAAATCCATGCTCCAGCACTGATCTACAGCGCTGACTTCCGGACGGACGTGTCGGTGCCTGGCAGTGACATGCCGACGGGGACGTTTGTCCGTAGATTCAGTCCTTCCAGACAATATATTCGGTGAGTTTTCTTATGGTTTACTAACCAGCTTTCACGGCGCAAAAGAATATGAATACGCTGACAGCCATAGCGGACACGCGCCTCAGCAATCTCTCTTATCCGGTGAGTCAGGGCCCTGTCATCACGGCTGCTGCGATAGTTGTATACCGTGCGACTCTGCATCATCAAACGGCAACCACGGCGCAGACCAATACGATATGCGTCCAGTAGGTAAGTCACCGCTTCCCGCTTCTGGACGGGCCTCAGAACTTTTTTCGAATGACATCCTGGAGCATTTCCTTGTCCAGACTGAGGTCTGCCACCAGACGACGGAGTCGTTGGTTTTCATCCTCCAGTTGCCGCAGACGACGCAGTTCCGTCACGCCCATCCCGCCAAATTTTTTCTTCCAGTTGTAAAAAGTGGCTTCAGAAATGCCCATCTTTCTGCACACTTCCTCCACTCTGGTGCCGGTTTCGGCCTGTTTCAGCGCAAATGCAATCTGTTCTTCGGTATAACGGGTCTTTTTCATGGCGATTAGCCTCTCTGTGAGATGAAAGAAAGACCGGATACTTCAGTTTAGACTGGTACGGTTTACAGGGGGGAGATCACACTCCGGGCAGTAAATGTTCATCACTCGCATCATTGAACCTCTTTTGCCTGCCAGAAGAAGGGATTTTGGTTCCCTTCCTCTTGTTCTGTACGTGTAACACTGGTAACACGTGCAACATCGTTGATTTAAATGGATTTAATCTGTTACCAGTAGACTTAATCAAGAGGTAACGAGTGGTAACACCCTGATTTTTGTTACCTCTGTTACCAGTGTTACCTCATATAAATAAGACTCACGCGGTTACTATTCAGGATCGGCACTACCCAATACTTGCGTATTAAACTGGTACACACGCTTAGCGGGCTGGACGACCGCCATTACTGTGCCGGGTCGAATGACTGGATGATGCCCGGCATCGCGACGCGAATATGGTTCTTTGTGGTTTCCCGCTCAGATTTGAATGTTTCAGCAAGGTCCCCGCTGCGCGTCTGGTCTGATACGACCATTTGGTAGGCTCCAGAAAGCAAAACCCCGCCGAAGCGGGTCTGTTTTAATTATCGATAATGTCGTCTATTGCGTATAAATCATCGTGATGTAGCAAGAGTATGGATTGAGATTTAGCCAATTGCCTTGCCGATGGAGTGTAAGTATTGTTTGTTACAACAATACCCAAATGAGCACCATAGTAACCTCTCCCGGCTATTACCTCTTGCACGGCTTTATTCCCTACCGGTGATGAATACTTTTTACACTGGATAGCAATTGTTAACCCATCCTTTTCAGCGAGAACGTCTACACCTTGATCACCTGACCCTTGGGTAACACGTGACTCCCAGCCCTGTTCAGCAAGGATTCCAGCGCAATACTCCTCGTACTCAACCGGGGTCATGTCATCAATGTTCGTATTAACGGTTATTTCGTTTTCTAACAAATACTCATTGATCAAATCATCAAGGAGATAAACTTGATCGAATGAGTCAATGCCGTCGTAATATGGCGTTGTATAAGATGAGTATCTTAATTTGGATAAGTAATATTCTTTTTCTTTTACCCACTTATCATATACCACATTGCCATAGTCATCTTTGGTGACTAATGAATTTCTTTTTCTGGCAAGGGTTTGAATATGTTTTGAGATTTCTTCCTTGAAAAATTGCTCATCCTTTTCTCTCGCGCTAACTCGAAGAGATTGAACAATCCTTCCCCATGCATTAGGACAATGTACCCTTCTGACATAAATTACCGCTCCCCATCCGATAAAGACGATAGCAACCAGAAGGCCACCAGATGCACCGCCTACCGAACAAACGAAAAATAAAATGGCAAAAGCAGCGAAAATAGCAATAGAGCGCTTCGCTGTATACTTATCAAGAGGAACATACTCCACTGTTTTCATCCCATTAACATCTAAATAATAGGTGACATTATATACACCCATCTATCTGTTGTGGAACAAAAAAAGCCAAATTTCCTTTAGCCAGAAAGCTTCTTACACGGGAAAGAACCAATGATTTTCGGCGCATCCATGCTGTTTTGCAGCAACTGCACATTCAGGAAGCGTTCTCTGTTCCCGGGTATGCGCATTTGGCACCGAACAACATGCCATGCAAATTGACTCATTCCTGGCGGGGAATGGCACAAATATGGCACAAGGGACGTTTGCTGATTTGGTGAATATCGCGTGAACCCGCGTGGTTACTGGTGCCGATAATAGGAGTCGAACCTACGACCTTCGCATTACGAATGCGAAGTACTATCAAATTTAATCATTTGAAAACAAACATCATTTTAGTTTAAACGACTGAAATATAGTGGTTTATATATTTTACGATGTTGATTGATATTCCTCGATGTTGATCCATATTCCTGCATTTTACTTACACTAGCCGTTACATTATCGTAAGCGATAACTCCCAACTGGAAAAACCAAAATGGCTTCAAAGAGACAAAAGCTCACCTTTGAGCGTATCCGCAAGTTTGCATTGCCAGAAGGGAAGGCACAAGCATTTCTCTGGGATGCTGATGTAACAACCCTTGCTTGTCGCGTAACCAGCGGCGCTAAAGCTTTCGTATTTCAAAGCGTCTATGTCGGAAAGACTCTACGTATGACAATTGGCAACGTAAATGATTGGAGAATTGACGAGGCCAGAGCAGAAGCTCGCCGCCTGCAAACTTTGATTGATACAGGCATAGATCCGCGTGTAGCAAAAGCAAGCAAACTTGCAGAAACGGAGTTACATCAGACTAATTTCCATAAGGCGAAGGTCACGTTTTCGACAGCATGGGGAGATTATATTGATGAATTGAAAGGAGGTATCAGCGCTAAAACTAAACGTCCCTATTCTGAGCGATACATTACTGACCACGTGAACCTATCCAACCGTGGGGGTGAGGAGAAGAAAAGAGGTGAAGGTCTAACTACAGCCGGACCTTTAGCTAGCCTTCTCGATCTACCGCTATCTGAACTCACTTCAGAAAAAATTGCATTTTGGCTTGATACTGAAAGGCGAATCCGTCCAAGCGTCGCTGCTCATTCCTACCGCCTACTTAGGGCATTTACGAAATGGCTTGGTTATCAGAAAAAGTACCAAGGGATTATCCCCACCGATATGCTTCAGGATCATAACGTCAGAAAGCTAGTTCCAGCGTCATCAAGCAAGGAAGGTGATTGTTTACAAAAAGAGCAGCTAAAGAGCTGGTTTATGGCCGTACGTCAATTAAGCACCCCGGTTGCATCTGCTTACCTTCAAGTCCTCCTACTTACGGGAGCCCGACGAGAAGAAATCGCCTCTCTATGTTGGTCCGATGTAGATTTTAGGTGGTCCAGTATGACAATTAAAGACAAAATCGAAGGTGAACGAATCATCCCTCTCACCCCCTATGTGGCTCAATTACTACGTCAGTTGGGTAATTGTTCAACGCCCGAGAATGCACCGAATGACTGGGTTTTTCGCAGTAAGAGTCTAAGCGGTAAAATTGTCGAACCCCGTTCAGCACACAATCGAGCTCTTGCCAGTGCTGAGCTTCCTCATATTAGCCTTCATGGATTACGCCGTAGTTTTGGCACACTCGCAGAATGGGTAGAAGTACCAACTGGAATTGTTGCTCAAATCATGGGCCACAAACCCAGTGCTATTGCAGAAAAACATTACCGTCGTCGCCCACTCGACTTACTAAGACAGTGGCACGAGAGGATCGAGAGTTGGATATTAGAACAGGCTGATATTACAGCAGATGGATAATTAGTCCTGAGCGGTGTTGATTAGTGTTGATTTATCTATATCCAACTACGAATCGCATTTTTAGTCTTGACTTTAAACTAATAAATCATATGTACTATGACTCGAACCTATAACAAAGCAGGAGAAGAAAATGCTTATCTCAATACCGCCTGATAAGGCAGATGAGTTAGTGGAAGTACCTCTGTATGAGCTGACTCCTCTCGACCATGAAAACGTGGATGAACCGGTTAGACATTCGCAGAGCCAGCGTAAAAACACCGTTAGCCTCGAAATTTTCGAAACTGAAATGTCTTCGATTAAAAAGAGCTGCGATGAAATTATCGCTTGGCTGAAAAAATTCTTAAACAGAGTTAACCTTGCAAAACGGTACTTGGCTGACGCAGCGGCAACGGTCAAGAAAAAAGTATTGCCCGTAACTCATCGTCGTTCCGCACGTTCGCATCGCAGCAAATCAGTTGCGAAGTCTACGGCGTCTAATTCTTCTAGCGATGGTAGCGACCCCGACCCCGCTTCCCCCCCTGCTGTATCTCTCAGCATCAAAGTAAAATCCGTATTCTCTATCGGTACTGTATTTACTAATCGTCTTTCTCCGGAGGGCGCATAGTGAAACAGCATCCCCCCATCCAAACTAATCATTCTGTTGCAGACCCATGGCAAGTTCTTGATAAAGTACTCAGCCGAATGGGTATTAGTACAGAAGATCTTATCACTATTTTAGAAAGCGTTCAGGGTTTTATTGGCTCTGCTGAAGTTGCTTCCCTGCTAGGCATTGAAAGACAGACTCTGCGCGTGTGGATTTCCAATGGCAAGCTGCCTGAAGGTTTTCCTCAACCTTATAAGGTTAATAGGGCTAATAAGTGGCGTAGAACAGATGTCAACGCATACTTCACAAACCTGACGAATAAAGTCTGACGCAGTTTACTACCTGGCGCAGTCATACCTGCGCCGTATGACCAATAGAAAGTATGGAGATAATAATGGAAACTATATATGACCCTGGTGAAGAATATGATTACGTAATAGTACGTACGGAGCTAAATGATGAATCACCCATCAACTGGCAATTTGTCAATTCGGAACGTCGACTTTTCAAATCGGCAAAAACAATGCCGAAGCCAGAAGAGCAGAATATGGATAAGAAAGAGTTTCCGATAGAGTTACTTGGCAAAAAAGTACGTGATGTCATTCTGTACGCGAACGCTGAATTGGAAGTTTCCTACGGAATGGCAGTAAGCACTGTGTTTTCGGCTATCTCATTTACATGTCAGAATTATGTTGTAGTTGAACACCCTGTATCTAAAGAGCTGTTACCACCAACGAATTATTTCATGTCTATAGCTGAGTCTACTACGGGAAAATCCTTTAGTACTAACATACTGATGAAACCAGTGGATGACCTGTTCAAGAAATTACCTTTATCCTCAGCAAAAGCTACGGATGAACATAAGGTTACTCATGGGGTATGGCGCACCGAGGAAAAAATCTTGGTGCGCCAGAAAGGATCAAAAGATCCTGAAATAAAAGCTAAGGCTGATAAGCAATATATCAACCACCTCAAGAACGAACCAAAAGCCCCCAAGAACCCGCCTCTGTTATATGAGAATACTGATATTGAGGGTTTTATTCGTGGGGTAAATGAGTACCCTGAAGGTTTGCTTAAATCTACTGAAGGTGCATACCTGTCATCAATGAGTCGCGAATTCCTTTTATTCCTGAGTAAGGGTTATAGCAATGAACCTGTGAGTAAAGGAATTCGTGGTAAACATTTGTCGGTGACACCAAACCTAACAGCACTCGTTATGATGCAATGCAAACCATTTTACGAATTCCTTTGTAAGAAAGAAGGGTTTGCTCGTGAATGTGGTCTGGTAAGTCGATTCAATTACTTCTTACTTGATTATAAGGATGATCAACCCAGTTTCTTTACGGATGTGGATTCCCCTGTAGCACTGGAGAACTATTACAAACTGTTCACGCCTTTATTGGACGGGCTGGATGAACGTATCATCAATGGAGATATGCCTCCCAAAATTGTAATTCGATTAACGGATGACGCTGTAGAACGTTATCGCGAAAAATGGGACGAAATAACGTCAGAAATACTTCCTGGTGGAAAATGGCATCACATTAAAGAAATCGCAACCAGATCACCAGAAAATGCACTACGCCTTGCAAGTAGCCTGCAGTTTTTCAAAAACCAGGATACCAGCGACATCGGAGTGGATGCCTTGAATCGTGCATTTGAAGTAATGGATTACTATCTCCACCAAGCACACAAGATATTCTACCCGCTAACTCAAGAATTCAAAGACAAATGCGAATTTGTCGAACTTGGTCGTGATCTATATGAATGGATCCGTGATCATAATGGCAATAAACCATTCCCTAAAGTGGAAATTAGCCGGGGTCGACGCTACGCGCGTGACATGAAAATTCGTGAAAAAATCTTAGGACAATTAATTAGTCAGGGTGAGATTGCCATTTGTATAATTTATGGGACGGAGTACGTTACTTGGCCTGCAAAAAAATCTAACCAGGAGTGGGAATATACGCTGGTTGAAGATAAATTACCTAAGGACATTGCAGCTCGCCTTACTACTAATACGTTTCGTACTAGTGGTGACATAACTCGTAATCGCGATAACACTGAAAGTACCGGGCCTTACATTGATGTATCCGATATCAAAGAGCGCTATTAATTAACAGACTCACGGTTATGCCAATGTAACATAATAAACGTCATGAGCAGCATGCTGCCTGGCGTTTTTTTTTGCCTTAAAAAATATATTAGCGCAGATTCGAATTGACAGCTTCCTCGCGCTGCACATATCCATATCCTAAAGTCGGTTCTGAGCGTGCTTTGGACGCTAATGACATCCATTTGCATATCCGAGATGGAGCAATAAATGATTTTCAGATGTTTGTTAAACTTGTGGAGGTTTACCGTTAATATTTGTAAAATTGGGTTCTCTTCTTTCAGAAATCCATGAAGGAGTCATTCGATGTCACGTGCCAACAGAGCTACATCGGGTAATACATTATTGACGATTGAAGAATTTTATCTTATTTCTGCGCGACTGCGTTGTCTCAGCCAAACTTGGTATGATCTGTGGCATTTTTTGCGGCTGACCCGTATGGAAACGGGCCGTGCTCTCCGTCTTACCTTTTTGGAGTGTGAACAGTTTTCGTTGCCGTATACTGCCAGAGAGATAATCGATCGGAGACGGAGGGTATATCCGGATGATATCTGGCTTTTTCAGAGCCATTCCAATCGAGTCAAATTTAAAAACCTTCCGGTTACCCATATTGCATTTAATCGGGCAATACGCATTGCATCAACCGGCATGACAAAAAAGAGAGTCAGTAGCAAAAGTGCCAGAAATATTGTGTCGGTAACAGTCAAGCACAGAGCCAATGATATTTAACCTCATTATAACTGCCCCAGCACACAAAATCACTTTACGATATCCCGCTCAGCAAGCCAGCTCAGCATTTTGAGACTGGCAGAATAATAGTCGTCTTCAGCCACAATTTTCGGTTCGCCCGTGTTCACCCCGAAAGTTAAATCACGAACCGCCAGCAGACCGCCATTCATCGGATAAGGTGACGTTTCGTTGCTGACCACGTTGACCCATGCCGGGGTTTGCTCGCGAGAATAATGCTGCCACCAGGCTTTCCACGGTGCCAGTAATGGGCTTTGTGCGTCTTGCCAGCGGAGATACAGTGGGATACGAACCGCATCGAAGCTCGTACGTGGCGGCCACTCTTGTGCGGGTTTCATTTTCCCGTCTGCACTGAGAGCCACCCAATCCGTCGGCAAGTTGGCGTTGCCCCACCCCATTTTACCAATAAGCTTTTTCCCGTCTCGTAACAGGTCACGCCAGACCACCAAATGGCTGTGGTCGGCAAATGCCTGCCAGGCCGGGAAAATAAAGTAGGAAGGATTAAGGTTAACACGGCTGTTCAGATTAAAACCGCGCGCGCCCGGTAGCATGACCTGATAACCGGCATAGGTGATAACCGTGTGCTTAATAAGCGCGCGGGTAATGTCGTCCGACGCTGTGCCGTAGCTGTTTTCCCGCCACTGTTTCTGTGCTTTCAGCAGCGCCCAGGCAATCATCAAATCGCCATCCGTCGCATCGTTTTTATCAGCCACCGGATCCGGTGCAACCGGGTTATAACGCCAGTAAAACAGCCCATTGTCTTTGTTTTTCAGCGTAGTGTTGGTCCACTGCCAAAGCTTATCAAACGTCTGACGGTCATTAAGACTGACCGCCATCAGCATGGCAAATCCTTGCCCTTCGGTATGAGAAACATTCCCGTTACCGGTATCTACCACGCGTCCATCTGGCATCACAAAGCGGGACTTGTAACTCTCCCACGCACCGGCATGAGCAAAAGTGGACATCAGCACTGTCATCGCTATTAATATTCTCACCCGCATAATATCCTTCTTTATGGATGGTAGTAGTGGAATTGCACGTCTGAGATGGAGTTGAGCCTTTCTCGCTGTAACACCACATGCTCTCCGCCGCCCTGCGCATGCAGCCAGCAGGAATATAATCCTTCCAGTATGGTACAGAATGCATTGCACCAGCGCATCTGCTGCTCGGGGTCACGGCCCACCGGCAGAGCCTGATGACGAATAAGTAGGCCGTTTTCGCCGGTATGCAGGCTGATAACACCCCACTGAAACAGCGTCAGAAAGCGGTTCATGTTCGTTTCCAGTTCACCCAGGGTGTCAGACTCCGGCAGAGGCCAGGCCTCCGCCAGTCGCTCGCCCATCTGGCGCAAAAACGGCTGACTCTCTATTTCGCCTGCATTGCGGACCATTCCATCCACCATGATGGTCAGAAGATCAAACCAGCCAGCGGGTGTTTGTTGCTGCTGAAACCATGTCAGCACAGGGGAAGCCGTGTTATCCGTCATTTTTATTTATCTCCCAACAAGTAACGGAAGTAGAGTGAGGCGGTACTTTCGTTGTAATCACCAAAGGTGTCATATCCCACCTGGCCACCAATAGTCATCTTATTGTTTACTTTATAATCTGCAGCCGCGCGAACGCTGTAACCCACGCCACTCTCGCTGGTCCCTTTGTAGTAGGCTTCTTTTGCAAAGCCATTTGCCACAGCCGTTTCCAGCGACTGCTGCCAGCCTGGTTCGGTCGGGAAGTACGCACTCTTGTCCTGGCTGTAGGATTGATACCCCACCGAGCCACCGAGTTTCATCGTCCAGTTGTTGTATTTCTCAGTCAAATCAACCGGCAGAGAAACGCTGATGTAATTCTGCGGGCTGAAGTAGCCACCCTGACCAAAGGTGAACTGGCTCAGGTTTTTCGAGAAGTCCATGTAGCTCATACTGAGCCCGGTTTGCAGCGTCTGGTAATCATCGTGATAAGGCCGCAGATAGACACCAGCATCTGCATTGAAGCTGGTGTTACTTTCCACATTTTCGCCCTGGTAACTGTAACCACCCGCCCCGACATAGAACCCGGCATCACCATCGTCATAGCTCAGCTGAACATCTCCCCCATTTTTGGTCACCTGACCCCAGTTTTTACCGGAGTAGGTATCTTTCAGACCGACATAGGAGAGGAGACTATCAGTCAGTGAACGACGTTCTGCGGTGAAAATAAGTGACATATAGTTGGTCAGTTTCGGTGACCATTTCACGCCGCCGACCAGGGTATTGAGATCCTGCCCCAACGGTGTACTGCCGATATCCACTTTGTAGTCATCGCCACTCAGCGCCATATTCAACTCAACGCCGCTGGCTTTCTGCGAATCGGTCGATACATCGCCTGGCTCATTAACGTTTGGCTTGAGGTTGGAGGCCGCCAGATACGAGGCCACTTTTCCGGAATCATAGGCCCCCAGTTTGGCCAGGTTTTCCATGCCAGTACTGGTAGTCGGGTTAAAGTCGGTAGGATCAAGCGTATCCAGCCCTGCCAACGCTGCGGCCCCCGGATTAGAGGCAAAGTAGGTCGCACGCTGGGCCGGAGTCATATTGGCAATCGCCTTCTGTTCGTTGGCGGCGGTCGTCGTAATATTGGATACGGCGTTAGAGAGCGGGTTAGATCCGTAGCGACGCCAGGCATCACCAGACGCGCTACCCGCGCTCAGGTTGACCGGCGTGACAGTGAAGTCAAAACGGGAATCACCAAACGGTGACGAAGACCACGTCAGCGGTGCTTTCATCTCGGTGAGTTTACTGGTGCCCGATTCACCATCACGGCCCCGAACCTGCATTCCCGCCTGCAACCAGGTCCCGGTTTTCTCTTGCAACGCCAGCATCATGGTATCCACCTGATGCAATGTTCGGCTCTGAGCCGTTTCTACCGGTAAATCGGTGCGTTGCGTGCCCGGTAGCGCACTGCCCGGCTCGGCTGATACCTGATTCAGCTGCCACGGTAGCGTTGCGCCATAAGCAGATGCAGTGCGTGTAGGAACGGTCGTTTTCGACGTCCCAATGAACGGGTTATCCGACATCAGCAAACCACCCACCGTCGGAGTTTGTGCAATGTTGCTGGATTCGAGCCCCACCAGCTTGCCGCGCGCACTGCGCAGATAGGTCATCGCCTGCTGATGATTGCCCTGCGCCTCTTCGACACGAGCCAGTAACAACAAACGGTCCGGGCTATTGTCGTTGTGTAAACCACTCGCCAAATCAGCCGCACGATCGTTATTACCTTCAGACAATGCAACGTCGATTGCCCCTGTACGGGCATCCTGCGACGGTGTATCGCGCGTCATCAGGTAGTCATAAACAACCCCAGCCTCTTTGTTCATTTTGCCGGTCTGATACAGACGCGCCATCGCAAACATCAAATCAGTGTTCTGTGGGTCATTTTGTAACGCGCCAATCAGTTTGTCATACGCGCCCGCATAATTGCCCTGCTCACGCAGATGGTCAGCTTCATTAATCACATAACCATTACGGATACTCGCCAGTTGCGTTGGCGTACTGCTGGCCTGCAATGTCGGATTCGACAGCAGGTTTTGCGCTTCGCGGGACAGCCCAGCCTGATTAAGCACCTTAACCTGTTCGGCATAATCGCCCACGTTCCCCTGGACCCCACCACTGATGTTATTGCGCACCAGTGCCACGGCAGTATTCAAATCGCCGCTGTCAGCCAGCATACTGGCCAGCTTACCAACATCAGCAGGATCTTTCGGCGGCGTCGCCGCCAGTGCTTTCAGGGTATTTGATGCCGCAACAGTGTTGCCCTGCGCCAGGTAGCTTTGCGCAGTTGCCAGTTGCAGATTGTAATTGACTCGCTGACGTAAATCCCGCATTTGAGTCGTCTGGCTGGTGGCGGGAATACGTGATAACAATGTCTGCGATTGCTGCCAGGCTCCGTTCTCGCTGGCGAATAATGCTGCGGAGTACAGTGCGTTGGCACTGGCACCGGGGCGATAGGCTGTGGCCATCACTGATGCCGCTTCGCTGGTATTGCCGGATTTTTGCAGCAAACGCGCCAGATCGAGACGTATCCACGGATCGTCTGGATAGCGCGCTACGCCCTGTTGCAGGGTCGCGATCGCCTGGGAGGTATTGCCGTTCTGCACCATCTGCTGCGCCTGACGACGCAAGCCGTCGCCCGGAACGCCACTGGTCGTTTTCGGCTGCAGTTTCGCCTGCAAACTGGCGGGCAGCGTGCGTAATACAGCCTGGGCTTCGTCTGTTTTGTTCTGCTCGCGCAACACGTAGTAAAGATTTTCGCGCGCGGACGCGTTTTGCGGCTGATCGTTAAGCAGCGAACGCAGCGTCTGCTCAGCCTGCGAATAATCTTTATTGTGGCGTAGCACGTCGGCGCGGAACAGTTTTGCCGCAGCCCCTCGGGTGCCACTTTGCTGTGCCAGAGGTGCCGACAGCGCCAGCGCCTGACTGACGTTGCCCTGTTTGTAGGCCGATTGCGCCTGGGCTAATTGACCATAAAATTGTGCGTCGGCCGCCTGTTCACGACGGCTTGCTGAGGCCTCGCCACCCAGGGCGGCGGCTCGATTCAGGTACTGTGCAGCGGCCTGGTAATCGCCGCTACGCTGAGCGATATAACCCATTCCCGCCAGCGCATCTGCGTCTTCCGGGTTGGTCTGCAACACCTGCTCAAACTGTTGTTTTGCTGCCGTAGTATTACCGCTATTCAGTTCACTGTATCCCTGGCCTTTCGCCAGCCCGCCGACATGCTCACGATAATAAGCCTGCACCGCGTTGTCCTGCGGATGGCGCTGCATCCAGGTGTTGTAGTACTGATCGTCACCTGACTCTGGTCCCAGCCATAACAGGGCCTGTCGCAGCCCGGCATCTGCGTCTTTGTTACCACTCGCCATGGGCTCGAGCATTTCAATGCCTTCCCGACGCGTATCTTCCCGCCAGGTCAATACTTTGCCCAGCGCTATACGGCTGGCGTTATCCTGCGGATTCTGCGCTACATAGCCCCGTAGCTCGCTTAAGGCCTGTGGATACAGCGACTTGTCGCTGGCCATCGTCGTGTAATATTCCGCAGCCAGCGCTGGCGGTGGCTGTGAACCATTAAACATCCCGCGCCAGGTGGTTAGTGCCGCCGGAATATTTCCGCTGCGCGCCTGTTGACGCGCCAGATTCAATTGTCCTTGTGGAACTTTCGCCATTTTTCGGGCGTTTTCCAGCGCCTGTAAACTGTGGTCACCGGGCGAGACCTTCGCCAGACGTTCGCGCCACTGTGCAGAAGCCTGCATATCCCCACTTTGCTGATTCCAGAGCGCCATCAAATACAACGCCTGGGTGTTATCCGGAGAGACCATCAGCACTTTTTTCAGCGATTCCATCGCCAGATCGTCATGCGATTTCTCATGCCAGTATTGCGCCTGGTCGAACAACGCTTTCATCGCGGCATCGTTGGTGGCTGCCTGCACATTATCCATCGCACCGAACGCCAGCGCACCGGAAAGGCATAAACTGGAAAGCCTGCGCAACTTGAGCGTTTTCATTGGGGTGGTTCTTTTCATTTATCTTCCCCGGGATTCAGGCGCTTGTGGGCATGCTGTCTGAGCATTGATGTTAATGCCAGACCCAGTATCGTGGTCATAATCAGTCCCAGAATGGCCAGCAGACCGGAATGCTGATTAGCATACCAGACGACCATCATGTACCACGGCATTTGCCCGCTCGGGAATTGGGTGCTGACCCGGAAGCTACGCACGCCATTTTCATTGGTGATAATTGAGGTATCGCCTCTGATCCCGGCGTTAATGCGTGGCGAATTGAGGTCGTCGTACAGGCGTGCCAGTTGGTCGTCGTTGCTGCCAAGGGCTACCACCACCAGCCGATCGCTGTTCCATGGCGAGCGATAACTGACGAAACCACGCCAGGCACTGTTCGAAGATAAATAACGGTCCGCTTCCACCCCATCAGCGCTCCAGTCACCGAGTAGCCAGCGCTGAATTTTTTGCCAGGTGGTTGCTGTGCGAACGCCCAGAGCATTATCGATCACCCTATACGGTGAATTTGCCAGCAGACTCTGACTAAACAGCTTCTGATCGAGACCGCTGACCGCCAGCACATCACGGCTTCGCAGAAATTCAAGATTCGCCCCGCCGGAAGGAATACCCATGATCACTTTATTGTTGCCCAGTGCCGTACCGGTGGCATTGCCGGAACGCGCGGTCATGTTCAGCATCGTCGTCACCTGCACTTCGGACGGTTTTTCCGGTAGTAACAACACCGTCTGCGAGTAATCTGCCAGTCGTGTGAACGGGAAAGAGGCCCCGACGAAGTACGACAAGTTGGGTAACAGCGAGAAGTGACGAGTGTGGCTCAAATCAATCCACGACTCATCGGTTATCCGGCTTTTGATGTTGTTATTCAGCAACACGCTACATGGCGCACTTTCCTTCGGTACCACATTGAAGTAGAGCGACATCTGGTTGTCACCGTAGATCAGATACGGTTCGAGCGGGATGGTGAAACGCTCCTGGCGTGCATCGCCACCAAGCTTGTGCCACAGCGATTCCAGAATGCCCTGCTTGGTCATCGGCAGGTTGTGCAGGAAGGTGTTGTTCAGCGTAACGCTGAGCGCAGACTTCTGCTCGTCAATCCAGTTTTCTGACGGAAAACGATAGCCAATCTGCAAAGGAATGGTCTCACCATCCCACAGATAGAGGTCCGGCGCCGCGCGGAAGGCAACGCGCAAAGGTTCGTGCCAGACACCGCTCACCGTTGTGCTTTGATCTTTGCGGATCAGCGAACTGATTTTTACTGGATGATCGGTTGGGATCCAGCGTGGTGCATCATAAGGCTGGCTGACAGGGATCGTTTGCATATCGACATCGCTGCTGGCAGTTTGCAGGGCGAAATTGCCTTTCGTCAAACGCCAGGCTGCCACACGCAGCGCAGCTTCATCATTGCCCACAATCAGCAGCAATTTATAAACCGGGTTCGCCGGGTTCGGAATAATTTTCAGCAGTGGCTTGCTGGTTTGCGGCAGTGTCAGCCCACCCACCTGCTCACCAGAATGGCCAATCACAATGCCATGTTTATCTGGCAATCTGTCGTGCAGTGCCTCAAAGGCGATCCCTCGATAATCCGCCTGCATCCCGAGCCACGATGACACTATCGCCGCCGCACTGACGGTATCGGCGCTGATACGCGCCGGGAAACTCACTGAGACACTGGCAGGTGTCATCTGCATGCTGTCGAAAAAAGGGCGCGGAAAAGTGCTGAGGTCAGAGCCAATATCCAGTTGCTGCCCTTCCCAATTGAAGCGCGATGTTGGCAGGATAACGACCCGGTATTTGTCGTTCAGGTCACGCAGACACTGCTGGGCATCGCCATCGTTAATCTTGAAGCTCAGATTATTGCTCGACACCATCAGTGCAGCAGGAACATCGAGCTGGAAATGTGAAACGTCATTCTCTGCCGCCCCCAGCGGCACGGTACCCAGTGGCTGGCCGTTGAGCATTAATTGCAGGGTGGCGTTACGGGTGGCCATTTCCGGCGACACTTTCACGTTCAGCAGCAGCTGCGCCATTGTGACCACCTGATCGCCTGGCAGGGTGAAATTGGCCCCGCCCTGCAGCTGACCGCCGCTCAGAATGATACCTTCCGGCATCCCCATTTGTGACAAATTCAGGCCGCTGACCATCGTCGGAGCTAGCCCACCGGTTGCTGGCACCGTCTCGTTAGTTACTGGCGGCAACGTAGGCGGCGTATCACTGACCGACGGGCCACTGGTTGTCGCGCGGGTATCTTCTGCATCGTTCTGTGATGCAGGATTATCTGGTGAAACCGTGTTGTCCGGCACAGTATCCCCGGGAGCGGGAGCAATGTCTTCTGGCGCAGCAACTGTCGGTGCTGCATCGACAGTCGGCGCCGGGAAAGCCATCGCCGGTGGCACATCATTGCTCGTCTCTTCCGCGTAGAGAGAAGGCACCACCAACGTCCCCATCAGCAATGCCAGCGTCGCGATTTGTCTCATACCTGGCCATCCTCTTTTGCCATTGCCGCACGCTGACGGCGATTTTCCCTGTGTGATTGCCACGTTAACCAGAACAGTTCAAACACACAGCGCAAAATAGTACCAAACGAACGGAACGGTTTATCCTGCGGGCGCGGAGGCTGAACCCACGCATCAGCGCGACACAATACAACGCGCACCAGTTCACGGCGGCGCGACAGCGGGATATTTTCATCGAACATCAAACGAATATAGTCCTCATCCATCCCCATTACGCTGACCGGAATGGAGATAGCGCCGGACTGCAAAATCAGCTCGACTTCTTCAATGTCATCGTTCAGATGTCTGTCATCGACCACTTCCACGCGACACCCTCCCATAGACAAATCAACCGTCTGGCTACGCGATACAATGCCGCTGGCATAGTGAATAAGGACCGGGATATTCACGTCGATACGGATAGTTTTACGTGTCTGCTTGGTTTCACGTGCCACCGCAATCGCACCCAGCAGGAAAATGAGGCTGTACAATCCCCAGCCAACGTTCAGGGCAATAACCCAGGGATCAGCCCCAAAAAAGTTAAAGCCCGATGCCCTGACGATACCGACAATCACCGCCAGGCCGAGCAAGCCAGCAACCACCAAATGCGGACGTACAACTGAAAAGTCGAAGTACCCTACGTCCAGCAACTGGCCCTTATCGGTCACGTTAAACTTGCCGCGTTTCGGGAAAATCATGGTAATCATCGTCGGGATCACCAGGTGGAACGCCAGAACGATATCGTAGATTTCTCCCCAGAAACTGTAACGATAACGACCGTTCATCCTCGAACCGACGTATATCGCGAGGAAAAGGTGCGGCAGAGAGTAAGCCATAATCAGGCTCGCCGAGGAGTGGATAATGTTGAGGTTAAACAACAGATACGCCAACGGTGCCGTGACAAAAACCACGCGCGGTAGCGCAAACTGGTAGTAGAGCATGGCGCTGAGGTAGCACAAACGCTGTTGAATAGTCAGCCCTCGCCCAAACAACGGGTTATCCATACGGAATATCTGCGTCATACCACGCGCCCAACGGGTTCGCTGAATGACGTGCAGAACCAGACGTTCGGTGGCGAGTCCCGCCGCCAGCGGAATATCGATAAAGGCGGACTTCCAGCCAAGACGCTGCATTTTCAGCGCAGTGTGCGCATCTTCGGTCACGGTTTCGACCGCAAAACCACCAATCTCTTCCAATGCACTGCGGCGGATAACTGCACACGAACCACAGAAGAAAGTGGCGTTCCAGTTATCGTTCCCACGCTGAATCGGACCATAGAACAGTGTGCCTTCATTAGGGATATCACGACCTACTGACAGGTTGCGTTCAAACGGATCTGGTGAATAGAAGAAGTGCGGGGTTTGTACCAGCGCCAGTTTCGGGTCTTTCAGGAAACCACCGACGGTCGCTTGCAGGAAAACGCGAGTGGCCACATGGTCACAGTCGAAGACGCAGATAAGCTCGCCTTTCGTCAGTTTCATCGCGTGGTTAAGGTTACCGGCTTTCGCATGATTATTGTCCGAGCGGGTGATATACCCCACACCAACATCTGCAGCGAAGACCGCAAACTCACTGCGCTTGCCATCATCCAGAAGATAGATGTTAAGTTTATCTTTCGGATAATCAATGCACTGCGCCGCTAACACGGTGTCGCGCACCACGTCCAGCGGCTCATTATAACTCGGGACATAGACATCGACAGTTGGCCATAACGACGTATCGTCTGGCAAGGGCGTAATTTCACGGTTTAACGGCCAGACAGTTTGCAAATAGTTCAGTATCAACATCACCCAGATATAGACTTCTGCCACAAATAACCCGATTCCGAGAATGGCTTCTATTTCTGAATTAAAATGCAACGTTTGCGTCAAGCGAAAATACATATATCGGGTAGACATCAGTAACGATGTCACCACCATAATCACGGAAACGCTACGGTTTTTACTGAATCCCATTAAAAGCAGGATACCAATACTGAGCAAACCAAACATGGTCTGTTTTTGGCTGTCCATCGGGGTGGCAATCACAAGAATGGCAACCGGTGCCAGTGCCAGCACCAGCAACCAGATGAATAATTTTTTCATAAGAAGCCCTGAGTGTGTTAAAGCCCGGACATGCGCGACATGTTATGGACAGTGCCATCACCAACATTGATGCCCAGCTTCGCGGCGACCTTTTTTGCTATAATTTCGATATCAAACGCCGCTGCTGAGGCCGGGCTGAATTCGAATATGGATTTTTGTGAGGCGTTAGCTTCAATCACACTTTCATCGCGATGAATGATCCCAATCAGCTGTTCGCCCAGCTTTTCTTCCATAAACGCGGTCACGTCACGACTGATTTGACGGCGGTTATCACTTTGGTTAACCACGAAAAAGTGCCCCTGTTTGCTGTTGAGCGCCCCCCCGGTCAGACGGTGATTTTCCACATGTGGTAGTAGCGACATTGAGGCCGTATCTGCCTGCAGCGTCACCAGATGAATATCCGCTAATGGGGTAATAGCTTTGAGGGCGGCAGAAGGACCGGGTGGGAAATCCGCGACGATAATCAGGCCCGGATAGTTGAGCAACGAGCCCAGACCACGAGTGAGAAAATGCTCGTCATGTGACAATTTATCTTCAAAATCAATTCGCTGCTGTTCAGTGACTTCACCGTAGGGCAGCACGAACATATTGCCACTGGCACCAAGCACATTCTGACTCCAGTCGTAGGAATCCGCCGCTTTGGCAACATAGCCGC
This sequence comes from Scandinavium hiltneri, assembly GCF_024764835.1. GTDB lineage: Bacteria > Pseudomonadota > Gammaproteobacteria > Enterobacterales > Enterobacteriaceae > Scandinavium > Scandinavium hiltneri. The sequence continues at coordinate 1,159,451 of NZ_JALIGE010000076.1, forward strand.
GTCCATCGGAAAGCGGCACGCCAAAATGCAGACGCAGCGCATTTTGAACATCAAAATCGAGTGCCAGCACTTTACTGCCAGCCCGTGCCAGCGAATAAGTCAGGTTAGCCGCAAGCGTGGTTTTACCCACACCTCCCTTGGGGGAACAAACGCAAATTAACGGCATGAAGCAATCCTTTCCAGCAATGATTTTAAGGGCTGATTTTTTTCTTCTTTCTCTTCTTTCCCCGGTATTTCGGTGGGCTTCGGTGCAAAAAGCCGGGAATAGTTCACCGCTTGCATCCTACTTGCCGACGACGGCTGGCCGGAAAAAGCTGGCGATGCAGCCTCTGTTTGCACAGTCCCGACAGAGGATATTGGTTCTGGCTTCGCTACTGATACAGTCGTTGGAGCTGGCACGACTTCAGGCTCATCTTGCAGCATCATTTGCGACGAAACGCTTTGCATTATAGATGTCTCGCTCGATTCATGGACACCACCCTTGCTGGCCCCACCACGGATCGGAGAAATCTCAAGAGGCACAAATGCATCAGCGCTGACCGGCCGTGGGACAACCTGCGACACGGAACCACCAACGGCCAACGTGATGTCTTTACCCGTCGGAGGCGAAAGCTGATCAAGGATAGTCCAGTCACCACGTTTACGCGAAGTGGTTTGGACAGAGAGTTCCTTGAATTCAAGATGTTGCGTACGGGTTTTATCCTTAAACCGCTGCAAATCATCATAATCTCCCATGAATTCCTCGCATATATGAGTAGCTGAATAATGCTATAAATTTTATGACATTATGCCTAACTATAGTATTTTTTATTTAATTGTAACTCGTTTCTTTCCCTGCACTTTAACGTCCAAATGTAAGTAACGGAGAGTAATTTAATAATAAATAACCGTAATAATGTAAATTGCAACGGCTTTGTTGAATAACTCGGATTTGATAAAAGCTCCTCACCCGCTGACTTCCTCAGGCAATCCGTACACTTTCTGGCATCCCTGCACACGTCATTTTGTTTAAGGCGCGGATCATGGCCATAGCCTCCCCAACCTGCGCATCATAATCCCGCAACGTAAGATACTCACCAAACAGCTGTTTGACACGGTACATTGCCGTTTCAGCCACCGAACGTCGGTTGTAAACCGTGTGCCATTTCCAGTATGCATTGCTCCCCGTCAGCCGTTGCCTCGACACCGACTGATTTCTGTCGGCATACTCCGCCAACCAGTAACCGGCACGCGTTCGCGGCGGGATAAGCGCTTTAATTTTCCTTTGCCTTAGCTCGTAGTGGCACCGTCTGGTGTCATAAGCCCCGTCGGCGCAGACGGCCCTGATTTTCCTGTGCGTCTGACGGATAAGCCCCGGGAAGACCTCTGCATCCGTCACATTGTTCAGGAAGAGGTCAGCGCAGATAACCTCATGCATAATGGCATCCACGGTCAGATGCAGTTTCCGCCAGACGTGGAGCTTTTCCTGGCCGTGTTTTTTCACTTTCCACTCCACCTCGCCGAAGACTTTTAAGCTGGTGAAGTCGATAACCGCATGGGTAATTTCGCCGCGCGTGGTGTTTTTGAACGGGATGCTGACGGACTTAGCCCGCCTGCTGACGCAGGAGTAATGATCCAAGCAACGGAGCGGGAGTTTCATTAAGATAAAAACAGAGTCAATGAACCCCTGTGCGGCACGCAGCGTGAGGCGAAAGACGCGTTTGAGCATCAGCACGGTGGAAATAGAGAGCTCAGAATAACGTTGCGGACGACCACGTGAAGATGTGCCGGGCTTTTCATACCAGGCCTGAATGGCCGACTCATCAAGCCAGAATGTCAGTGACCCCCCGTTGACGAGCGCCTTGTTGTATGTAGCCCAGTTGGTGATTTTGAACTTTTGTTTTGCCATGTGATATCGCTCCAGGATCAGGATTGTGGTGATCTGATCCTGACTACGGCCAAAAGTTCTATTTATTCATAGATGGTCGCCTCCTGCATGATGAAGATAAACACCAAATTTGGCCATGAACATATTTTTAATATCAACGCCATAAACCCATTCGCCTCAAAGTGTTATTTCCAAAAAAACACAATAACTAAAGAATCATATATGCCCTTTAACTAAATATAAGAACAGCTCCTAAACAAACCTCTCTATCCCATCTATACTTATTTCTCTACATATATAGTTGAACCCATGGATATCATTGAAATCCATGATAAATCTCTCATTTTAGATGAAGGAAGGTCGGCTAATGCATACCCCTAATAATCCTCCTGATACACCGCCTAAAAGTGTGACAGACTTGGCGACGATCTATACAACGCTGACACCTCTTACCGCTTACTATCCTGAAGCGGAAACAGGCACATTACATGCTTTTGACTCTTATGGCATTGTTCTAAAAGATATTACTGGAAGCGCGATCAATTCACTTTCTGCAGAATTGACACCAAGTGGTCCTGCAACATTCCAGCTCGCAAAGTCTATGGTAAGCATGGATTTCAATGATGCCTGGAACATTATCACACAAACAGTAGTGCTTTATAATGGTGCTGTTTCTGATATTAATATCCCTGAGATAGATAATACTCTCCTACCACTTTTTGCAGAAAAAATACTTATCCTCCAACCTGTTTCTGAAAGTTATTTCAGCTGCAGACTTTATTTTAACTATAGCTGAGGTATTCCTATGTCTGTTTTTATTACTAATGATAAAACTGATTTAATCACTCAGTTAAATAACTTAAACTCAGTAAGCGTCCCTGAGGATGATATAGATGTATCGTTAAATATCAATGATGACCAGCAAGTATTAACCGGTATCAATGACTACACTGGAACCGTTCAGACCGCGTATCCGATCCGAAGTTTTGACACATTGTTTCCGTATACCGCTCTCGTCAAAAGTGATACGCGAAATGGATTTTCTGGCCGTGATGCTTTGACATTAGTCAATGAACAATACCATCTTGAACTCCTTGAAGATTATTTTGAAGAGGCAGATCTTAATGAAATCATTGAGATCGATAATGAGATTATTATCAGCTCACAACATAAATTAAGAGTTATAGCAGGCAATCCATACTGGTCTGGTACACTATACATCTCTATCTACGATAAAATGCCTGAGGATATCATTACTGAATCAATCTCTGGGAATCCAAGTGAAATGGACTCAGCGTCTGGGGCAAACATTGATTTCAAAGTTAATACTAATGGTGATTTTATCTTTAATTTTTCCGAAACCAGCGGTCAACAAAATTGGTTTTTACTATATAGCCTCAGCGCTGATGACGGTATTGATGCAGCTACTGTCAACTTCAGTGATATTAACTTCCCTGAGGGAATTTACCCAATATTTCCAACACTTAGTCAAGCAGAGCCTCAGTATTTATTTTTCTACACGTTCGATCAGGGAAATACATGGAACGGAAAACAACTTACTGAACAAGAAGCAACCAACCATCCATTCCAGGCGGGTCTAAATTGGGTACCCAGTGGTGCGATGAGTGAAATGTTAGGGAAGGCACACAATGCCTTTCTTGAAGTAAACACTGGCGAAATCATCGATCCCCATACTGACCATTATGTCTTTAATACTCAGAACGTGATGCTTAATAATCGGCATTTTACCTGTGATACCCGCCAGGAAGGACAACCTGACGGTGACGCCACCACGGAAGGGCAATCTCTTTTTATATTGGGAGCGAGCATATTCGGGGATGCCAGTGACGACTCCGACCTTTCAACAAATTATCTGTCAAAGGCATACAATGCATTTGATGCATATGTATCTGCATTTTACGCGGCGCTTGAACCTCCAGCCATTCCGGGCCGCTGGGTATCTAACTGGATAGTAAATGGTAAAGCTCCTGTTCTTGCCCATTACCCTTTAGCCGTTGATGATTATCCAACGCATGGTGGCTTCATGGACACCGAGATCGAATTTGTCGATGGGACAGGACAATTGCCACACGGGAGCCCCAATTTTGGAGAATATACAGACTTGCTTTGTCAGGTCTATGACGGTGTCCTCGGATGGCCAAATCTTACCGCAACAGTCTATGCAGTAAATGAAGATGGAAATATTGACTGGTCTACAGAAGGCACCGTTTACCCCTACGTCAGTGTCGGCTTATGGACAAATAAATTTGCAGATGCAGATGGTAATTTGTTGGGTGATTGTACCAATGCGCAAATCGGACAAATAATATTGGAGGACACATCCTTCAATGGAACATTAAAAGTCTCATGGGCACCTCGGGTACCTGTTGAGTACGGTGGGTACCTCATACAGACTAACGAATGCCAGCATAACCGCCCCATCCAGGTTCCGGTATTCCGTAACTACATGGGTAATGCATCAGATGCCGAACAATGGTTTTGTGAAGGAGCATGGTCATTATGGCAACTCACTAAAAATGATCGTTATAGGCAGGCTTTTGAAGCATCGCGATTCACTATCAAGGAATACACCCTTATTGATGCTAATGATATGTTTTTCCGTCAGGTCACCGGAACCGAACGTTTCGATACTGATGGAATTTCATATAATTACACCTATCCATCTAATATTCCACTCACGATCGATCGTAATGACGCAGGTTATATTCGGACTCGTTCTGATGTACCCGTCCAGGTTTTTTTTGAACAAAATTCAATAGATTTCCGCGTCAATAGAAACTCTATATTACGTGTCACGTATGGTGGAAAAGATGACGAGGGGAATTTTATCAACTTCTCCACGGAATTAACGCTTTCAATTGATAAAACAGAAGAGAATGGTGTTGTCTACGGCTTCACGCTTCCCGTCAGCGAAGATGTCGCCGTCGTCGATATCCCGGTCGGTTCACTCGTTCCTGCTGCTGCGGCTGATATAGCTTCTGACCCTCAATCAGCATCGGGTACTGGGCTTGATGGATATGAAGTTCCGGAAGAAGACAATATAGTTTTTTCTGACGCCTGTTCGATGGACTTTTCTCAACGGGACAATGTCGTAGATAGCCGCACGGCAACGACGCTGATCTCAACCGCGACTGGTTCTGGGCAGCAGTTTGAAATGGCGCTTAAGCAACAAGCTCCTATTGATCTGGTGACTTATCGGGCCAATATTGACTATAACATCCGGGTTGCCGATGCAAATAACTGGCGATGGTGGGCCATGCTTGCAACTACTGAGGAATGGGAAACAAGGGAGCTCTCTGATACTGCCTTGTGGACGCTTTCCAGCTACCAGCCGGATGGAACAGGCCCGGAGCCAACGGAATATGTTCCCGGGGATGGTCCTACGTCCTACACCATTTTACCTGATGATGATTCTTCTGAAGGTTCTGCTATTGAAATCTACTGTATCAACGAACTTCCTCCTTCAGATGCAGAGCTCCCCTTCTCAGAAGATCCCGTATCGGGTTCTATGATATTCAATGTCGATAATCTGTCTTGGTCGGATGCGAATACAGCAATAATGCTCATGGCCTCTGATTTGCCAGAAGGTCGAACCGCCACCGTTCTTCAGAGTATTGCAAGTGGAAGTGGCCAGCAGTTGGAGTTCACAGCATCAGCGAATCAAATCGTCCGGCAAATCATCTATAAAGCCGATATAGATTACAATGTACGCATTGAAGATAAGGACGGCTGGTTATGGTGGGCAATGATGTCGGCAACACCGAACTGGGTAACATTGAGGATTATTCTTTCGGACTGGACATTATCTGCTTACCAGCCAAATCACGAGGATACTGATCCACTTCCCGATAAACCTGATTTTGCTGACGGAACAACTGACATTGAATTCCTGCCTGACAGCGATTCAGTCAAAGGCAATACCCTGACTCTGTATTGTCTGAACAATATTCCGACCAGCTATGATGTCGATGATGGCTATACGATCCTTTTCAATCTTAAAGCTGATATGCAGGCTGCTGGTGAATTCCTGATGGGTGACTGCACCATTCTCTATCAGAGACAGGACCCCCTGCCCTACACACCAGGCTGTATTCCTTTCTCGAATAATTACATACCCAACGCCCCCACGTTTGATGGCTGGCATGGCCAACCTTATCCTGGCTATCAGCATCCCTGGGTCTTTCTCGATCTGGATGACGACAACCGTGACACGCTAATCCAGAATGTGATCAATTTTTGGGGCGATTCTCAGAACTGGTATCACGATAAATTTGGGATTTGGGGACCTGGTGCCAGTGCGTATATATGGGACCGCTGGGATAAACCCGCGGGTGAAACCCCCAATACGTTCACCATGTATCATTTTGGGGATCAGGAAGCCTGGTCAGGTTATCAACCCAGGGCATTCTTCTCTTCAGTCCGGCTGTATGCTGGGCTGAAAGAGCGTTCCAGAGCCCTACCTGAAGGTCTTGAAACCTACATAACCAACTGGATTGATTATCTGTATACGTTCATGATCGACAGTGGTGGTGTCTCACCTACAACGTTTCCAATGGAAGATGTACCGGTACCTGAACCTGATAATTTCACAGGACATATGGCGGGGCTTTGGCTCGCAGGTTCTTCTTTAGCAATGCTGCATGGTTTCCCTAATCCGAATGGATACCCATTAGCCAAAATGCTTTTTGATGAGATTAGTACCCACATGGTAAATAACTACACTGTTAACGATGTCATGAATGGCAGTTGGTCATCGTGGAGCGATCCGGATAATTTAGGTCAGGATGGTATGTTTTATGGGTTCTGGTCGGGTGAGATCCTGCGTGGCATGGGATATTTCCATGTACTTAGCCGTAATGTAGCAAGCCAATTGGTAACTGGTACGGAATATGATTTAAGTAAGCTATTACCCACATCAGATAGTTATACGCCGTCATGTCCGGACGATATTCCTGCAAATGCGACGATCACTAGTTTGTCCGTCCTGAGTGCATCGGTTCCCTTCATTATCCCAGATGCACTGATTTCCCCACTCATGGCGGTTGGAACAATTCTGGATGCATCTGAGGACAATCCCAGTCTCGATGCATTATTACAATGTGTCGTGGACTATCACGGTTCCAATGAATTTACCGATGATGTTTTTACGCTGGATGTTATTAAAGCTGCATTTGGTCGTCGCAGAGTCGCCAGTACCACCATTAATGAAGCGAAATTCACCTATCAGTACGCCTTACTTGTTGCTGACGATACGCCAGTTGAAAGTGTATTAAAAGGTGATTTTATCGTAGGGTTAAACACAATTGACGGGTACAAAGCATGAATTTTATCTATCAAGGTGGTCTTGAGGACTACATTCGTCGTGATTTGAATCAGGCGTTAAGTACCAGTTTTAACCGTAAAAACATTGCTATTACAGCACCGATAGCAGGTGAATACCTGGTCTCACCAAAAGAAGATAGCGAGTACCATAATCCTCAACAATTAGTTACTACACGCTTTGATTTAACCGCTTTTTTCGGTGCGATAAAACCGCAGGTCAAAATTCCAGAAGGCTGTACTTTAAATCATGCTCTCTGGATGGCATTACGTCAGTATGGAATTTATGAAGCAGAAATTGATGATTTTGGCTTGATTACAGTTGCACAAAATGGAGGCGAATGGGTTCAACTTGATGCTCAGGATGCATGTCCATGGGTCATAGGTGGGGTATTATGTCAGGTCAATTTTTTGAGGGGAAATGATATTCCAGGATATATCAATTGCTACACACCGCCACGCTTCATTGAAAAAGTTTCGGGTCTTGACATATCTGGAGATGAATTAAAATCAGCTCTGTATAATTCTGAATCGGATTTTATACTATCAATTCTTTTGGGTTTGGCTTCCCTTATGACAACCTGGGATGATGAGCCGGAACTCAGAGGAAATCAACCTGATTGGGCTAAGGATGCAAATAATCTGACTTATGTGAATGCCGCTATTAGCGCTATTAATAGTGATGATCCAAATGGTCCTGTGGGTACCTACCAGAGATTTAATGATCGTGGCTATTTCACTTTTCAGTTTGCTTTTCCCGCCTCTTTGGGAGAAATCACCAGACCGGATGACTTTCCGGCATCTATGGTACTCCAATGGTGTGATATTTCTATGAGGGACACAGACTGGTTATCACCTGGAGGAAACTAAAAACAAGCAAACATCTCCATATCCTGGGGATGTTTGCTTACTTATGAATACTGTTATATCTGAACCGGAGGAAGATTCAGTAACAATTTTTCTCTGGTAAGGTACGTTTCCCCACCATTTCTGACCTAGGAGTTATTTGGTTCATAAAAATGATTCCCGTTACTATCCAGTTCGTCGGGATTGATAACATTCGCGCCGTAGGGTCACGTATTCAATATGTAGATCCGGTTATTGTACATAATGCTCACGCTCGATGAACGTACCGATTACCTTATCGTGCATTTCTGCTGATTTTGAGTACCCGAGTGTCTTGCGATTGAGTCGTTTTAACCGGTTACGAATATTCAGGTTTTCTCGCTCAATGCGTTGCGTGTAAAGCTTGCCTGTGATGTGATTTTTACCCGGCAACAGTTCATAAGCGCTGAAGTTATCTGTACACCAGAAGGCAACATTGAAGCCCGACAGTAACCCCAGTAATTTACGCAGCGTCTTTTTACTCCGGCCCCCGAAAGCATGGGCAATAATGCGTTTGAGACGGGGTTCCCATGCATACCGCAGCCAGCGCTGTTGCTTCTTATTGCCAACAAATGACCACATTTCATCAACTTCGCAGATAAACTGAATCTGGAGATTATCCAGTGGGAGTGTGGTTACACATCGCGGCGAGAGTTTTTTAAGGTGCGAACAACGGCATTGATACTGATATACAGTGCTCGGGCGGTGTCACGAATGCCCGCATTGTTCATTGCAAGATCGACAATCTGTTCTTTCATTCCAGGCTGACAGGCACGATAGGTATAGTCGAGCAGGAAAGTACGGCGGCATAACTGGCAACGATAGCGCTGATGCCCGGTTTTACCCTGACCATGTTTTTTAACGGATTCGGTCTGCTCACAAAAAAGGCATTTTACGTCAACTTTAGCCATCAGATGCACTCTGCAAAAAGAGTAATTTTATAACATGATCAACGTTTTGAATACTTGCCCCAACATTCCGAGCTCACCACCATGGTCAGAGCCGAAGTGATCTTTTCCCAATATCGATGCCAGGTTAAATCAGTGATTCCGGCCAACTGATCCGCAAAAATAAGTTGATAATATTCCTGGTCGCCATTGATCATTCAGACGTTTTATCCTCTGTGGCTGACGGTACCTCATACAAAGTCGTCATCTCAGGCAAGGCATTATCGTTAATCCCCAGACGCACTTCCACATCGCGGATGTCCCCCTGCTCGTTATGATGTACCGTCAGCACACGCGCTTTATTTAGCTCGATGACCAGTTCTGGCGTAATTTTGAAGCTTTCGGCCACTTCCTCATCTCCCATCCCCGGTTTGCGAGTTCGTCGCTCAACACGGAAACGATACTGATTGTACCTGGCCCACAGAATCAGTACGCCGCCATAAAGCGCCGCCACCACAAGATACAACGTCAGGGTTCCCATGGTTGACACAAACGGACGCGGCCCCATTTCAGGGCGATGAAAAATGGCCTTCACCATCCCGTCATAAATCAGCCAGAGAAACCCGGCCCATGCAATCACCGTCAGAAAAATATCCATCAACCTCGGCAACAGCCGACGTTCGGTGAAAATAAGAGGCTGTTGCATGTTACATTCTCCCTATACCACGGTCGGGGCTGACCCAGCGGGCGCGGCCACGCTGACGTCTGAGCATCACTTTCGGAAATGCCACCAGCGTGGTGAATAAACTCAGCATCCAGTAAATTACCGGGAACCAGATTATCCAGAACAGCGATCCGGCAACGCCGCGTTCATAGCGCCGTTCAATAATCAGACTGACGAAGAACTGAATCAGGCAGACAACGCCAAGAATAAGCCCCGTAAACTCCGGCGGTAAAAGTCGCTGTATAACCAGGTTATCCGGCAATGGCATCACCATTCCCGCCAGGAACAGAACAATACTCATCGCATAAGCAAACGCCCAGGTGGTGGAGAGGCAGAACTCCATGAACAGCGGCCACATGCGGCGATATTCCCACGACCACAGACGACGGATATTGACCAGAAAAACTTCTGCGCCCCCCTGAGCCCAGCGCAGACGCTGCTTCCACAGGCCACGCAGGGTTTCGGGCATCAGGATCCAGCACAGCGCACGCGGTTCGTAGAAAATAGACCAGTGCCGAAGCTGCAGCTTCCAGCTGATATCGATATCTTCGGTGATCATGTCCGGGCTCCAGTAGCCCACCTCTGATAATGCGCGGCGGCGAAATGCCGTAATCACACCAGATACCGTAAAGACTTGTCCATAGACGCGCTGGGTACGTTTGATCAATCCGATGATGGACGAAAACTCACCGACCTGGACGCGGCCCACCAGCGTTGAGCGGGTACGAATACGGGGATTGCCGGTCACAGCCCCCACGCGGGGAAACTTCAGCAGCGGCTCAACCAGGTAGGCCGCGGTATCGCGATCCAGCAGAGCGTCACCATCGATACAGACCAGCAGATCGCTGCGTGCCGCTGCCGCGCCCGTTTTCAATGCCACAGCTTTACCTTGATTCTCCGCCAGATGGATAACCCGCAGACGCGGGTATTCACTGGCAAGCTGATCCAGCACTTCTGCCGTGTCGTCAGATGAACCATCGTTGATAGCAATCACTTCGGTATTCTGATAACGCTGTGCAAGTGCAGCCTCGATAGTTTCTCTGGCATTTATCCCTTCGTTATAGCAAGGGATCAGAATCGAAATCATCGGATTGCCTTCCAGCTCTGGTGGGGGGGCATCATCCCCCCATTTCCAGCGACGTTCCCGATAAAACCAGAAATAGACGCCGCCGGTTATCCATAACGCTGACATGAACAGCGGCCAGAAGAACACGAAATTGAGAATAACCGTGCCGGTAAACAACGCCGCCCCACCGAGCGGAAGACCCAGCACCAGGCAAAGCATCAGAAACGCTACAATACGATCAATCATTTTTTGGGTACCAGTAAGATGAAAACGCCGGTCTGACCTGCGAGATATCAGGCTTACCATTAATGAAGTCGTCAGGATAATAGCCAAAGCTCAACGCCCCGCTCTTCTGGAGCTGGATCATCCATTCCGCCAGTTGCTGCCCACTGATTGCAGCAGCATCGCCTTCCTTACGCCAGTCCTGCCCCTGAAGCTCAAAGATCGTTTTACCTAACGCATTCGGGCGTTGCCCGACAGTGGTCACCAGCTTATCCAGCCAGGCATTACTTTCGCTAAGGGGGACATTTTCCATTAATGGCATTGCCATCGGGGCAGTCCAGTCATAGGTGTTCAGGAAGTCGTCCAGATTCTGCGCATACCAGGCTTCGCTTTCAGGCTGCAGGACAGGCATGGCGTAAATATTACGCGCCGTCTTCACCTGCGGCCCACGGATATCACGCACGGTATTGGTCAGCTGTTTAGTGAAATCAATCAGATAACGGCTTTTGTAACGCGTCCAACGCTGGAATTCCTGCGGATTGTTGCGAATATCACCGATGTCGCCACTGAACCCTGCCGCATGGTAAGACTGCATCGCTACCGGACTGGCATCTTCGAAATCAGACAACAGCGCATCGTCGTGGAACAGCACACCGCTGAAAGTGGCGTGGCGCGCTAAGTCTTCATAGATTTCATTGATACGTTTACGAGCCTCCGGGCTCCATGGAGAAAGGCGCTGATACTGGTTCGGATCCACACGAGTTTGCCCGGTTTTTGGATCCCAGCTTTCAACGCGCGGCAACGAAGCATCAAGATCGAAAGCCAGCACCGGCATCCAGGCGTAAACCCGCACACCGGCCCGGGTCTGGAGCTGCCAGGAGAGGAAGTTGAACAGGTCGGCGCGCATTGGCAGCCATCGATTCGGGAAATACAGCGCTTTCACCGTCCCGTTTCCTTCTGGGTCCGCATAGGCCTGCAGGAAAACATGGGTGATCTTCATGTCAAAGACACGCTGGATCAGCTTATCGATATTTTTGCGTTGTTGCTCCGGATCCGGATCGTAGACATAGTCCATATCGATATGCATCACCCGCGCAGTATTGACTTCCTGAACGCGGGTAATTTCGGCTGCGAACTCACTGATACTCGGATTACGGGAGATCAGCACGCGCGGAATATTGCCCAGATCGCGAACGTCACCGAGACCATCGTTTAGCGTGAATGCCATCTGATAGCCATGCTTCCTGGCAATGGACAACGTGGTCCCATTGGCAGCGCCATACGGCCAGACCCAGACGCGAGGAGATTTCCCGGTGACGTCCTTGAGTTTTGCGGTGATATGGCTGACGTCCGTGTCGATACGCTGGGTATATTGTTCCTCGGTTTCATACTGCCCGGTCGTTTTATTGTACAGGCGGTTTGCCACCGCCGGTTCTGAACTCCCCTGCGGATTTGCCTGGCTACCATAGTGCGATTTCCAGGTGTGGGAACCGATTTCAACCAACGGCGAATGGGACAGTTCACGTACCATATCCCAGGTAGCAAATTTCTCACGCGCGGTCATCAGACCGCCAAAGTCGACCTTTTTATCCGCGGGCGTATCTACCCAACTACCCACCGGCGCCCACAATGCAGGCCAGTTATACGCCTTCAACAGAGGCCATACCCGGGTATAGAAACTGCTGTAACCATCATCGAAACTGATCAGCACGGCTTTTGGCGGTAGCGGTTTTCCGCCGTTATGGGCATCAAGAATTTGCTGGACGCTGACTGGCTGGTAGCCGTTATCCCGCAGCCAGACCATCTGGTCATTCAGGGCGCTAGTACGTACCGACAGATAACGCTGGTCAGCAGCCTCATCCTCAACATCGTGGTAAGCCAGCACCAAAAAGTGGTTTGCCGGCCACGGCTGATTTTGCTCAAGTTGTGGACGCTCCGCAGGGGGCTTGAAACGCGGCGTTTCCGCGCTTCCGCAGGCCGTCGCCAGAAACCAGGCCATTATGAGCAAGGCGATACGGAGCACATATTTCAGCATGAAATATCCTTAAAATCTCACATTCATATCAAACGAAACACCCAGATTGCGTTCACGGTCGCCGTCGTAAGGACGTTTATCCCATGTCAGCATCAGACCTGCATCCAGTACATTGTTCCACTGCACACGTTGCCCGTACCCCAGTTGCGTCACCAGACCCGTACCGTGATCTTTTTGCCAGTAAGCCCCGACGCCACCGGTGATTTGCTGGCTCCAGACGGTATCGTAATGGCGATAGATGATATGTTCAGCCGACAGACCTGGCGTTGCCGAGAAGTCACTTTTGGGGTTGTAGTACGGCACATCCTCTTTGGTATTGGTGCTGGCGCTGAGATCCGGCGTGAGATCGAGCGTAAAACGCGGGGTCGTCCACAGCCTTTCTTTGCCACTGAGCCCATATTCCATGCGCTGGTTGCCATCCGAGAACCACGAGGGTGCGATGGTCAACTGATACTCACGGCGCTCGTTTTGATACCAACGAACATACGCCTGACCGCCATTGGCCGTAACGCCATTACGCAGCGCACGCAGCGGCGTGCCGGACGAGAGCCGTTCTGCAGACCCTCCGAGACGCCAGTGGTCATTGAAGTCATGCCAGGCGGAAAAACGGGCTCCGAGTTTATTTCCATCACCAAAGTTCTGATTGGATAATTCAGCTTCAGCCCAATAGTCCCGGGCGGTGAACTCGACACCACCGAGCACGTCGCGGTTATACCCTTTGCCTTCTTCAAACTCACCGGTGGCGAAGTTAAACCCGGCAAAAGGACGCCAGTGCTCGGCGATTGGCGGACCATACAGGGCAGAATTCCAGGTAAAGTCGTGTGAACCGCTGATCGGGCTGTCCGATGAAATGCCCTTATTACCGCTGATGCGCAATTCATACATATGGCGAATATCGCGAGTACGGGCCAGTTGCTGCGTCGAGGGCTCTTCCGGACTACGCGCGACGACATCATCCGTGAGCAGTTCAAACTGGCGCCACTCCTGCAGGGACTGCGCCACATACGCCTGCTGGCTTTCCAGGCTCAGGCTGGAGGGCTCCAACACTTCCGCCCTTTTTAGCTCTTGCTCCGCTGCATGGGGCAACCCACGAGCAGCAAGTACAGCAGCATTGTTAATACGCAGCTCCTGGTTCCCCGGCGCCGTGTTGGCCAGATGTTCGCTCAGCTTTTCTGCCACAGGCAAATCGTTAGTGGCGGATAAATAATGGGATAACAGGATCCGGCTGGTCAGCCAGCGGTCATTGGGTTCAGGTACCGGGGAGCCATAGTCATAAATCTGATACGGCGTATTGGCTATCATCCGATCGACGATCCCCTTCGCTGCTGGAAAATCCTCACTCTCGATCGCTGCATAAAACATTTCCGCTTCCACGTGCGCCGGTGCCTTGCTGAACAGGCGAAATGCCTCTTCCGGCCGCTGCAGAGAGAGCAGCGCTGACGCGACCCAGCCATCGATGTAGTCCGGCATCGGTTTGCCATCTGCCTTTAGAGACTCATATTCGCTGACCACCTCAGCAAAACGTTTACGCGCCAGCAATGCCCCAAGACGGTCAAGACGTGCCAGGCGACAATCATCCTGCGCCTCGGGAATAGACTGCCATTGATTCAACAGTTGGTCGTAACGTGCAAGCGCTCGATCGGCCACCTGAAAGCGTTCCGCTTCTCCACGTGACGGCAGATCGGCAAGCCGTACCAGCTCCGCTGCCGCATTCAGTTCAAGACGGCGAGTATCCTCGGCGGGGAGATTCATGGTGCGGGACAGGCTCAGTGCCGGAGCGGGGATCTTATTCGTCGACCAGGCGTCCAGCAGATCGGATTTCACCGCCTTATTTTCACTGTCCTTATCCCGGGCTTTTGTTATCGAGAACAGCGCATCCCAGCTCTTGCCCTGTGCACGCCAGACATAAGCCAGCACTTGATAATGCAGTGCTGTCGGTTCGCTTTGCACCAAACGTTGTGCTTCACTGAGTGCAACGGAATATTGTCCAGCATCGGCCAGGGTGAAGATCCAGCCAGTACGCAGGTCATCATTAGTCGGTTCCATCTGCAATGATGTTTCCCACAGCGCCAGGGAAGCATCCCACTGTTTCAGATTACGGTATGCGCGCGCAACAGAGACCACGCCACGCGCGGGAATCTCCATTTGCGAATGATAGCGCTGCCAGACCTGGACGACTTCATTATCACGCCCCGCCCAGCCCGCCACCTGCAACCAATCGGCCACCTGATCGACATTCAACGCATGGCGTTGGTTCTGCTGATGCAGCCAGTTCAGAAGCCCATCGGTCTGGCCTGCTCGCGCCTGTATAACCAGTTGATCGTAAACCGCATCAACCGCACTGGCGGACGCTGAAAATAACAACGACAGGCCTAATGCCCAGGAGACTCGGGTACGCCTGAAAGCATGATATTGACTGGACATGGCTTTCCTTACACAGTTATCCATACTTGCAACGCTTCAGTCTGGTTAAACCATAGATGATTAAGGGCGATGTGATTAAAAACTATAGGAAGGTTTTCAGCCTGGCGGCAAAACAAAACGTTCCCTGTGAGTCCATTTTGAGAACGCCCTTAAAAAAATTGAGGGGAATCTTATCAAATTATCCCTCTCTGCTACAGGATTAATGCCTCCTGCTGTAGGTAATGCCGGTCAGTTGAGGATCGGTTGACCGATCGAGCAGCGTGTAAGAATCCAGAAATGCTCACCCGCTTCCGGAATTTCCGGCGCAAACCTTGATGGGAAAACTGTCTTTTAACGCTCAGCGTGAAAGTCATCCCAACAGCTTTTCACTCTGGCAGGCGACGAATAACGGGCTTCAGGCTGTAGCGACACAGGAGATGGGATTATCACTATCACGCCGCTTGCCGCGGATTTTGCGGATTTACTGGCCGCACGTCGGCTGTTTATCGGCACGGTGGCACATCTGCAACCCGATTATGCCCGTCAACGCGTTGCGCGTTGGATAGCCAACGTATCGGCACCGTTAACCTCAGAGGTAGATATATGTGGATCCGTCCGTCGTTTCACGCCATCAACACGGTAGAGCGATGGGCCGGTTTTTATCTGCACGGCAGCGGGCTGGTTTATTACTCTACCAGTGTTAAGCACTTTTTTAGCTACCCTTGCGCAGATTAGCTGTCACGGCCTGCATTATTAATGGTCAAATTTGCATTTATCGCCCATTTTCAGCCCACGTTATCCGCAACCAGCGCTAGCCTCAAACGCATAATACCTGCAAATGAACCTGCATTAGCACTCATTACTGTGTTCGGCCTGGAAACGAACCGCTGGCGGCGGGCGATGTAACCGGGGCTGGTCCAAGTGCCAGCCGGAAAGCCAGCGATTAACGGTGCTGCGGGTCAGAACACCTTTTGGTATCTGAAAATGCCCCTGTTCCGTATCAACACCGTATTCCTCCAGCAATTCAATCGCCCGGCGGGTGGAAAGATGGCGGCCCTTCTTGTTGGTAGTGCGAAACTTAAGTGCAGCGACCAGTTCACAGTAACGTTCCATATCCTTGCGGGGGAGAACCCGTGGTAGCCCATGGTCCTGCCGGTGAACCGAACGGGGTTTAAGCAAATCATTGAGCGCCTGGTACACGGATGCGGTGGAGAGTCCGTATAATGAAGAGATTGCGGCAATCTGCGATGCCCGTTCAGGGCTTTTGGGCGACAGACGTTCCAGCCGCTGGCGTAGCTGTAGTAGAGCTTCAGCCAGAATGCTTTTACGCCATCCCGGTGGCATCCTGACCCGCCTTGTTCAGATAGTTATACAGCGTCGATTTGGAGATCCCCATCATGTTGCAGATTTCCTCAATAGTATGATTTCGCTCCTGGTGTAACTTCAGCGCCAACGCTTTTTTTGTCGGGCTGAGCAGCGCTGGCCGACCACCCTGACGTCCCCGTTTGCGGGCAGCCGAAAGTCCAGCCTGTGTTCGTTCGCGTACCAGATTGCGCTCGAATTCGGCCAGTGCACCAAAAAGGTGGAAAACCAGGCGACCGCCACTGGATGTTGTGTCGATATTTTCCTGAAGGCTGCGGATACCCACCTGCAACCCGTCCAGCCGTTCGACCAGTTGCAGCAGATTTTTCAGGGAACGCCCCAGACGATCCAAGCGCCAGATAACGACAGTATCACCAGGGCGGAGCGAACCTATCAGTCTGGCCAGTCCTTCACGTTCAGCCTGTGCGCCGATGATTTTATCTTCAAAAATACGTTCACAACCTGCCTGTGACAGAGCATCACGCTGAAGATCGAGATGCTGGTCGTCAGTGGAAACCCGTGCGTACCCAATCAGCATGCTGTGTATTCCAGTAAGTCACCAAGTTTGAGTATAGATGGAAAATGAATACTGGAATGAGATAGTGCAATCCTGTATC
Organism: Scandinavium hiltneri; assembly: GCF_024764835.1. Lineage (GTDB taxonomy): Bacteria > Pseudomonadota > Gammaproteobacteria > Enterobacterales > Enterobacteriaceae > Scandinavium > Scandinavium hiltneri. Next base: position 1,176,859 of record NZ_JALIGE010000076.1, read on the forward strand.
GCGGGTTGCAGGTCAGCGCTTCCGGTAATAGTCAAGGTCCATAAAACGGTCGTTTTGTGGCACGAAGTGGCAGATAATTCGGATTTGAGGCCAGCGCTGATTTAAGTTAACCAGCGCTGAAATGAGCGATAAATTCAGGTCGAACCGATTTCAAATACAGGTATCTGCATGTAGGGCTAGAATTTTCTGTTTCGGAAGCTGGAATACATCATCAGATAGCGCTTCAGATTGCGTAAAGTCATCAGTTTCATCAGCGTTTGTGGGCGCATCTTTTTATTGCGGATGTAGTACAGGGTGAAAAGCTGATATTTTTTACTCGATACATCTAATTTGGTTTTGTGCTTCCGGTAAAAATCCAGATAACCTGCAAACTTTCGTCCTGAGCAGGTGATGCGAACTTCACCGTGATTGACATATAGCACCTGGGTGATCGCATCCAGCTTGAAAGGATCGCCGAAGGTTTCTGCCAGCCGGTAAAAGGCATCGTAATCCTGGGCGGCAGTGAGGCGCTCATCGAACAGAACCTGCTGCATCCTGCTGGTTAAGGTCAGCATCTGGTTGCCGATAATATTTCGCTTATCAAACAGGCTCTTTTTATAGGCCGGTTTCGGATACACCTGCAACTCATCAGGATGATGGTATCCGGTACTGTCGCAAAGGTAATCATTGGCGTATAAAAAGCCGTGCTGCTGAAGTTTATGCTGGCAGGAAAGAAAAGAGGACAGGCGTGTCGGTAACCATTCATCGTCATCATCCAGACCTGTTATCAGATAACCTCGCGCCATTCGTATCGCCTGATTCCTGACGGCACAGGCCCCGGAATTAAATTCATTGCGGATATAGGTTATACGCGGGTCATTCAGATTGGCGATATACGCCTGGAGTTGCTCAAATGACGATGAGAAATCGTCGATGATGATAAGTTCCCAGTGTGCATAGTCCTGCTTCAATACCGATTGTATGGCCCGGATAGTCAGCGTTTCACGGTTCCAGGTAGGCATATAGACGGAAATGAGTGGCCGGGATAACAGTATGTCAGTGCCAACATCCTCTCGTTCCATCTGTGCCCCGGTAAACCTGGCTTCAGACGCGTCACTCCCGGAAAAATCTACGCCGGTACAGTCTGCGTGACTAAAAATCGCGCCTTCAGTTTTGCAGTGACTTAGATTTGCCCCTGCCAGAGAGGCATAAGAGAAATCGGTTCCCCGCAGATCGCAGAACGAAAGATCGCATCCCGATAAATTGATATTGCGCAAGTTGAGTCTCCGGAGATCCATAAACCGCAGGTCAGCACCTGCCATATCCGACTGATTACGGAGGCTTTTAAGATTAGAATGATGATATTTCAGCAGTTTTCTTTGAATTCTTTTTTTGCTGTTCATGTTCAGCTTACTGAGTAAGTACCGGTAATAAATCAGGATCGCAGTAAATCACTCTCCTTATCTTCCTGCAATCAGACCCGGACATTTTCGGAAATGTACCCAAAGATAACCTGACATTCATTAACATTTTCTCATACATGCCTGCATGACGAGCATGATGATATGCCCTCCACTTCCAGGGGGTATATCGTTTTCCTGAGGGATAACAGACTCATAAGGAACACGCCGTTTTACGGCCTGTTCCTGTCGCGATAGGGTTACCTGATCGATGGCGCTGATACCATCTCATTTACGGTGGCAGTGACATCAATATAGGACACCGGATATGCGGCACGGATGACTACATTATCCACCGTGGGCGTCACAATCGGCGGGTCAATATTGACGGTATAGACACCATTATAAATATAGACACCACAGGTGATTGTCGTGATTAAATCATTTCCAGGGTCACCCGCTCCGGGGATCACGATGCGGGTGCCTGCGGCTTTCACCTGATCAGACTGCCAGTTTAAATCATTTGACTGGATGTAGGCCTGGCCTGCAGTTGTCGCTTTGATAATATCTGGCCGTGTCCCGCCTGAATTTATAAGAGCTCCGGCTACGGTCACCAGGTAATAGCCACCGGATGCTTTCCATAATACGCACCCGTCAGAAAATTCACGTCCTGGCGGAAATTTGTCATCATACAGTTTGTATTCTTCCGTCGTCGTGATCAGTTTCGGTCCCCGGTGACCAGTAATTGCTTCGGAGATCGGGATATAAAAATTATTTCCTTCCTGCCGGATTCGATCAACATACATCTTACTGAAGGCGACACTGGCGTTCATCTCATCAATACAAATGATATTTGTCCAGTGGGTATAGGTATAAAAAGAGCGTGAAAGCAGGCCTCCGCCACCACCCTCGGAAGCAGAATAACGGCCAATACAATCAATCGATGAACAGAACATATCGGAAAATTTAGAGGTGGACGGTAACCCCCGCCATTTCATTGCCCGGCAGCGGATATTTTCGACAATCGTGGTGTTCGTCCAGGAATCCGCACAGCCGGTGGCAATTTCAATATCGCCCTGCGTGGTGTTGACATTTCTGAGGGTGAAATCGACGGGCGGCCCGGCCCATACGCCGTCATTAGAGCCCCAGTCTATCTGAACATAACGGTTTGCCGTACCTATCGGCTCGCCGGAGAGACCGTCAACAACAAACCGTTTACAGCCATAAGCGACATAGGCGGCAAACCGCAGGCCACTGGTCGTTGATTTTGACGTATCCGGGGAACAATCATTATTAATGATCGAAAAATCCCTGCACAGCTCAGTATGGATGCACTGCCGGCAGCCCAGAATACGGTTACCACGGATGCTAAAGTTAGCGACATAATTCTCATCCGGAGTGTCGGTGCCATACGGAGCAAGGCCAGCAACGCCAATCCCAATGCCCCACGAGGTATTACTGCCATTAACATTACAGATAATATTCCCTTCGATAATGAGTCCATCATAATAATGCCGATTGACCACATTCAACTCAATACCATCCCCTCGAATGTCATGAATTGAATTATATGAATAGATGGCTGACGCCATCTGAAAATCCCCAGTACCCTGTTGCAGAATTGCATAGTTACAGTTATAGAATTCATTATAACTGCAGTCCAGTCGGGCCTCCGACGTCAGACCTTTTATTAACAGCGCCGCGGTCGCCGTCTGATTGTAGAAAATATTATTGCGCACTGTGCAGCGTCCTCCCTGTATCTCCACATGTGAACCGTTAATTTCCGTATTTTCAAGGCTGGTATCATCGATATAAATAGGCGTATCACCCACAAATATTCCGCCTTCCCACGCCAGCCCACGTAATGACACACTACGGTCGAGATAATATGTGCCTGATGCCCTGACAGGGATCCGGTATTGATATGCATAATCGGCACATCGTTGGATAATGATAAAATCGGGTTCACGCCGCCATCCGATAAACATTTCAGGATTGATAACGCTGGGAGTACGCACAGTACGGCAGATAAGACTGAAAAAACGATGAAGCAATCCGGGAGTTCGCATACAAACCACCTTGCTGTCTGGAAGAATAGGAGATTGGAAACGGCACTGTACAGTGTATATGCTTTTATTCATCTGATGGTAAGCGTCAAGCCACTGCCGCCTGTGATTCTGGTTCCGGGATCGTTAGCTTAGAGTTCCGTCTAATTTAGAAGGAGCTCTAATGATGGAAAATATGACCGACTGGTGCACCAAAGCCCGCAACATCTACTCCAACGAGTTTAAACTGCATGTTGTCGGGCTGGCATCCCAACCCGGAGCCAACGTGGCTCAAATAGCCCGCGAGACCGGAGTTGCCCATAATCTGGTCTTTAAATGGCTACGCCTCTGGCAGAAAGAAGGCCGCATATCACGCCGTCTCCCCGCAACGATCGTACCCACTTCATCACCGGTGCTACTGCCTGTTGAGGTGATATCTGCCCCTACCAATCAGATGAGCAAAGCGCCACAACCTGTCACTCTCCTTCGCTGAACGCCACCTCCTGCCACGTGGAGTTCAGTCAGGGTAAAATGACACTGGATAACCCGTCACCCGAACTGCTGGCGGTGTTGATCCGCGAGCTGGCCGGGAGAGTGCGATGATACCTCTCCCGTCAGGCACCCGTATCTGGCTGGTTGCTGGCGTCACCGATATGCGTAAGTCCTTCAATGGTCTGGCCGAGCTGGTACAGCATGCACTTGATGAAAATCCGTTCTCCGGTCACCTGTTTATCTTCCGTGGCCGCAAAGGCGATACCGTGAAGATACTCTGGGCAGATGCGGATGGCCTGTGCCTGTTTACCAAACGCCTTGAAGAAGGCCAGTTCATCTGGCCTGCTGTACGCGACGGTAAAATCGCGATCACCCGCTCACAACTCGCCATGCTCCTCGATAAGCTGGACTGGCGTCAGCCAAAAACAGTACGCTTTAACTCACTGACAATGTTGTAAAAAGAGCATGACCGCATTATAAATGGGGTCATGCGTCAGGACTCTCTCGCCCGTATAGCAGAACTGGAAGCCAAACTCAGCCTCGTTGCCGAGACTGAGTCGTTCCTGCGCTCAGCGCTGACCCGTGCTGAAGAAAAGATAGAGAACGAAGAGCGCGAAATAGAACATCTGCGGGCACAGATAGAAAAGCTGCGCCGGATGCTGTTCGGCACCCGTTCTGAAAAGCTGTGCCGGCAGGTTGAAGAAACCGAAGCCCTGCTGAAGCAGCAGGAGCAGCAAAACGATCGTTAAAACGGTCGGGATAACGATCCGCAGGTTCCGCGTCAGCTTCGCCAGTCCCGCCACCGTCGACCTCTCCCTGAACATCTTCCCCGCGAGATCCATCGTCTGGAGCCTGTGGAAAGCTGCTGTCCGGAATGCGGTAACGATATGGCGTACCTCAGCGAAGTCAGCGCGGAGCAGCTGGAACTGATCTCCAGCGCCCTGAAAGTGATCCGCACGGTCAGGGTGAAAAAGGCCTGCATCCGATGCGACTGTCTCGTTGAAGCGCCAGCGCCATCACGTCCCATCGATCGGGGTATCGCCGGGCCGGGTCTGCTGGCCCGCGTGTTAACGGCCAAATACTGCGAACACCTGCCGCTGTATCGCCAGTGCGAAATCTTTGCCCGTCAGGGTGTGGATCTGAGTCGTGCATTCCTCTCCAACTGGGTGGATGCATGTTGCCGCCTGATGGCACCGCTGGATGAAGCCCTGTATCGCTACGTGATGGACAACCGCAAACTGCATACGGACGATACCCCGGTGCCGGTACTGGCACCGGGGAGAAAGAAGACGAAAATCGGGCGCATCCGGACGTATGTGCGCGATGACCGGAACGCTGGCTCGTCAGACCCGCCAGCGGCGTGGTTCGCGTACTCACCGGACAGGCAGGGGAAGCATCCTCAGCAACATCTTCGACACTATCATGGTGTGCTGCAGGCGGATGCCTTCGCAGGCTACGATCGGTTGTTCAGCGCAGGACGTGAAGTAGGTCCGTTAACCGAAGCGGCCTGTTGGGCACACGCGCGCAGAAAAATCCACGATGTCTATATAAGTACTCAAACGGCCACAGCAGAGGAAGCCCTGAAACGCATAGGTGAGCTGTACGCAATAGAGGAAGAAATACGCGGCTGGCCGGAAGCAGAAAGGTTGTCATTCCGGCAGTCCCGGAGCAAACCGCTGCTGGCTTCCCTGCATTAGTGGTTGGTGGAGAAAAGCGCGACACTGTCAAAAAAATCCCGGCTGGGCGAGGCGTTCGCTTATGCGCTAAACCAGTGGGAAGCGCTGTGTTATTACGCGGATGACGGACTGGCAGAGCCTGACAATAATGCAGCGGAGCGGGCGTTACGGGCGGTATGCCTGGGTAAAAAGAACTACATCTTCTTCGGCAGCGATCATGGTGGTGAGCGTGGTGCGCTGCTGTACGGTCTGATCGGAACATGCAGGCTGAATGGTATCGATCCTGAAGCTTACCTTCGCCATATCCTGAGCGTACTGCCGGAGTGTCCTTGTAATAAAGCGGCCGAACTTCTGCCCTGGAACGTTGATCTCACCAATAAATAGCCGTCAATACGGTACTCACTGATCGCTTACGCTCTCTGTCGAGATGCAGTTTTATTTGCTGATACTGCTTCTGGGTATCACTCGCCGAGGATGGGGGGCACTCTGCTGCATTGCCGTTGGTTCCCTGGTTGCAGGCCAGCTCAATGGGGGAATGGGGTACTACGGTTTTATCGAGCATCTGTGGCAGTTTGCCATAGGGGGTATTATTGCCTGGCTTCCCGCCCGACGTTTGCTGGCACCCTGGTTATCATCGCTTCTCTATTGCCTGGCAACGGCCAGTATTGTGGCCTGTAGCATTCTGTTTCAGGGAAACTATGCTACTCCATCGCTATGGGCGCTGATACCCTGCCTTTCGGCAGCCATATTACTGCTGATACCTGATGCCCCGGCAAACAATCTACTCGCCATACTTTCACCAGCAGGACGAATTTCTTATTCCCTGTATCTCTGGCACTGGCCGGTTATTGTCTGGGCGACCTATTTCTTCGAGCGGCAGATAACCGGCCTGTCCATGGCGCTGTGTATTGCGGCGACCATTGGTATCAGCATTATCAGCTATCTCTTTATCGAGCGACGCATCTCTGTCTTACTGCTGTTAGCCATTAATGCAGTGGCAGCGGCACTCCTTTTCAGCACCTCGCTCCTGTCTTTGTAACCGGCGCTATGACGTGCCGCAGATGCTGTGGGCGGGGAAAGGAAATTGCATGACCTGTTGGTGCAGCGCAACGAACTGCGCTGAAAACGTGTGGTGGTGGCGGTTGAGTGAGGTAAAAATGGGATTGCCAAAAAAGATACTAGTGCACTCTGGCTCTGGTGTCCTACTCTGCGTCAGGCTCCAGGCATGTGCGATAAGTCGGGTGAGATCGACTGAGTTTTGCAGCTTCCCGATCAAGGTATTCTGATTGAGCATCATCAGCGCCGTGATACGCCCGGGCTCATCTTCGCCCCACAGCATGCGTACCAGCGTGGGTGGTACGGCTATAGCGATACAGCTATCGAACTGTGTCTTCAGCTCTGCTAGAAAACGAGCCAGTGTTTCTTCAGAGGATCCAACAGCCGTCGGGTCAGCGAATAACTCCAGGTGAAATACTGCAAGCTGTGGATAGTGATCAACCGCAGCCTGTAATGCGCGGTGGATACGCTGTTGGTCAGGAGTATATTGTTTCATAAAGTTATTATCGTGAGTGGAGATTGAAGAACTGTTCACCCTGCCAGAAGGATGCGTATTATCAGATGCCCAGCGGTAGAGCCTCCTCGATGCAGAAGGAGATAATCATGCCAGCCATCTGGAACGAAGTGCCATCACTGGTACCCCGACCCAAAAGCAGTGTATCGACAAACAACGCATTGCCTGCTCTGGGCGACCGGAGGTAAGGTTGAAATCAGGGTTAACATGCAGCTGGACAGACGCGCCGCGAAACCCTGATACCTGATTCGGTCATCCGGCTTGCCGTGGCGGATAATCAGGCATTCCGCGTTGCAAAGCAGAAAAAGGCGCTTCCCTACGTGGTGTTACGCGGTGAGCCCAGATGAGTACCCCAAATCCGTGTGAGATTTGGTGCGACAGACACGATGCGTTAGCATCTGAGAGCGGAGCCAGTCAACAAATCGTCGATCCGATAACCGCCATGCATGAGATTATCGACCGACTGGAAATACTGCTCCGGCAGGAATACGCGGGCAGATCCACACATGTCCATGTTCTGGAGCACTGCCAGGCGTGGCTGCAGCGTAATATCGATAAGCAGCAGGGTAAATCGGATTAAGCCTCCGCACGCATAAGATAGTGCAACTCAGCGACGGGTATACATGATCTGCATCGCGACGGTGCAGATATCGTCAATGTTATCGGGTAATGCGTCCCGGTCATGGATAAAATAATCCGGGTGTTCTTCCGTGGCTTCAACCAGTCTGACCGGATAACGACAGCTGTAACAAAAATGCGGGAAGCAAAGGGAGGCTTCACGCGCATAAGTCAGCGAACCAAACTCATTAAGCGCCGCTTTGGCGATAATCTCTTTATCATAACCTCATAGAATTGTTGGACCATCACAATAGTTCCGTGCTGACACGCCCTGCCCACTACCCAGACAGTAACGATCTCCGGGGTCATCATCACTCTGCTCCGTATAATATCAATGACGCTTCACGACTTAGGGATTATCAACGTACCAGTACTCTCAAACTACAGAGGCATTACTGGATCAGAAATGGGCAACACCTATGGACGAATTGGTATAGATAAGCAACGGGCTGGAGCCACTCTTGTGCATTGATACAACAAAGCACTCCCCCACTCTCAAATTCCACCATAGATCGATCAAGATAAAATGAAACAAAACATGTCAACCAGACAGTCTTCAGCCAACGCCCCCATTAGCTGTCCAGATGGCTATACCGTTCAAAAAAAGATTGCCGATGATTTTTTTCTCTAAAAGTGGCTATTCTGGTGAGGCTGGTAGCTTAAATAGCCACTTTTCAGAGGTAACATTCTTTAAACTATAAATTTCTTCTTTATCAATCCAGCCGGACTGTCAATTATGACTTCGCCCCCTTACCATCAAAGTTACATCTAGTAACACATAATAAACCTAAAAGTGCACATAAAGTCTCTGTATCGCTGTGGACTGAGAGACTTACCGAGGAGAACGACGGGTATGCGTTCGACGGGTGAGTAATTCTTCAAGGCCCAAACTGCCCGGTGAACACTCGTCAATATAATCGGAGTAGAGCTGTATCAACTGGCGATGCCCGTCAAGGTGCTGGACATCGCAGCCTTCTTTCTGGATGCCATCTGCATCAACATGGACAAGCAACAGCTCATGCCAAGGGGGCTTAATTCCTTTTCTATTTAGTAGCTTACACAAGGTATAACGGAATCCCTCGCCAGTCTGCTTATCGGCAAGCCCAGCGCTCTGAAGAAGGGTAAGAAGGTCTGATTCCCCTCCGGAGCTGTAACTCTCGGCATAAGCAGGGAAAAGTTGTCTGCTATGCCCCGTAGAGTCCTTCAATTCCATTAATAACCGAATCGCCTGACGTGAAAGCGGCACAACATACTTCAAACCTTGTTTCATCAGCACTCCGGAGGGGGTCCAGCATGCATTATCGAAGTCGATCTCATCCCACTGTGCAATCAGCAACTCGTCAGGCTGGGCATTGGTCAGCAGAAGTAAAGTGAGTGCGATACGGCACTCCTGACTGCAATCACGCTTTGCCAGTTGCTGAAGCCATGCTACCAGGTCATTTTCGCTCATATGCGAGAAAACCGACGGAGTACGATGTACAAGAGCGACAGGTTTTGCTGATGCCGCTTTCAGGGCCTTCTTTTGCGCTTTCCGGTTCGCACATGGATCTGTGCCGTCTGCAATCAACCGACGGGCCTCACTGCGCCTCAGGCGTGCCTCAACCAGCGATACATCGGGATATACCCCTAATGCAAATGTCTTCTCTTTGCCAAGGAACCGGTAACGGAGACGCCAATACTTAGAACCGTTCGTATGAACCAGTAAATGCATGTTATCGCCATCGGTTAGCTTGTAGGATTTATCACCTGATTTTGCTGCACGTACCTTAGCGTTAGTCAGCGCCATAGCCACTTCGACATGTCTATTGAGGGTATTTTTATTATAATAAATTTATACCCTCAAACAACAAAAAATGCGCACTACAGCAACGATTGTCAGATTCCCGCACGAAGAGCGATCCAGGTTAAATTGTACCCTCATGAGACGTTGATGCAGCCTACGACTGGCTACGGGTGAGATGCCAAAAGGATCCCTACCAGGCCTGACACGGTACCCGACTCAAACGATCTGACAAAGACGGCTACGAGTCCCCCGCTAACGGTTAATCAGGACATACACGAGAGAGGATTGAAACCTCACGCCCAATCAGCCAGGAACAGGAGATGATTGACGATGTATACAAAGGGGAAAAGAGAATCCATTTTGTTACCGTCGATGAGTTAAGAAGAATTAATACTGGCTACAACCAAAGCTACGTTCATGAGACGAATAGTGCTTACTGTATTCTTTCGCCAGGTAAAGCGCTCTAAACAACGCATCTTTACAAGATTTAATATACTCTGGCTCAGGCCGATTTCTGTTTATGTAATGATAGCAATTCTCAGGAAATGTAACCAAAGTATAATATTTACGATAATTTGGAGCCCGCATGAAACCCAGCGCCCTAACCCATGACTCCATTATCATCAGTGCCAAATTGTGACTATATTTCCCATCGACAGGTTTATAAGGACCCGGATAAGCATATTCGTCTTTGTTGAAGGTCAACACAAAATGGTAATGCTTCTGACCATCTTGACAAAATTCTCTTGCCCAGACATAACGAATTTTACAAGGGTAAACACGTTTACCTTCTTTACGTCTGCGGATCTCGCGACTCTTAACTTGAGCCTCTAATGATTTAATAAATCTCGTCATTAGTGTTGAATCAGAAAGATCAGTAGTGATGTATTTATCAGGAAGGTGTAAATCGATACGTAGTAACATAGTTCTCGGATGCTCATGCAATGCATTCCGGATCGTCTTACGAATCTGATTCGAGTAGTTTTTATTTAATGGCCCATATGCTGAGGTGTCGATCTTAATATCACTGATCATTGAGTATCCTTGGATAGCGTTATGTGTTATGTGTTATGTGTTATGTGTTATGTGTTATGTGTTATGTGTTATGTGTTATGTGTTATGTGTTATGTGTTTATTGTATTATTCTGTATTAATTATTGTACTTACAGATGAGTGTATCTACATAGTTATATTACCAAACCAACAATGAACCGTTGAATTGCAATAGAAGAAGATAAATGCAATACACTCCGATAAACGCGGTCGATTACAGCCAATCAATTACTCTCAAGTTAGCATTAAGTAATTATATAATGACGAATAAAAAAACCGACACCACAGAGCCATGATTCAGTTACTGCTTTTCACATTGTGTACTAACCAGCCATCCCGTCTGAGACTCCAAATCCAGCCTGTTGTATTGAGTGACCTTATACATTTTGTGACGGAAGTATTAGCTGCATTGAAGTGCTACGCGCGGTTTTGATGTGTCGCTACTGGCTGAAGTTTTTCAAAGTCAGCATTGATGACCGTCAAACGGTAATGGCGCTCTACAACAGCTTCTATGAGAAAAAATTAGTGGCGAAATCCGGTAGCCTGCATGAATTTATCGATTACACCCGCAGTATGGCAGTAAGTGTTCTGTAGTGATGTGATGGACGCCCCTTCCTAAGGTAGTCAGTGCCATACTTTTACTGACTGCATTGATCCGGGAGTAACATCACATGAACACGATCAGAGTTGTTGGTATCGATATTGCCAAATCTGTTTTTCAGGTATGTGTCTGGATGATTGATGGTTCCGTTGCCTGGAACAGAAAAATATCGCGTCAGAAATTGCTGAATACGCTTCGCCAGTTTGAACCGGGTACGTTAATCGCGATGGAAGCCTGTTCAACCTCTCATTACTGGAGCCGAACCCTCAGCGCGATGGGATTCAGCATAAGGCTTATCCCCGCCCAGCACGTGAAAGCATTTGCCAAAAGTCAGAAGAACGATGCAAACGATGCGCTGGCGATTTGTGAAACAGCATGCCGCCCGGGCATCCACTTTGTTCCGGTCAAAACCACGGAGCAGCAGGATATCAAAGCGCTGCGCAATACCCGTCAACTTATGGTTGAGCAGAGAACCGCGCTGGCTAACCAGATTCGTTCTCTGCTCGCTGAATATGGGCTTATTATTCCTGTCGGGATCCAGTGTCTTCAGCAACAGCTGCCTGAACTTATTGAAGACGCATCCAATGACTTAACTTTCACACTTCGCCGTTTACTTTCTTCATTGCGGGACGATATGCAGGCCCTGAATGAACGAGTCACCTGTCTGGATAAAGAAATTGCGACACTGTCTTCACAACAGACAGCCTATCGTCATTTATTAACGATCCCGGGTGTTGGCCCGCTTATCGCTGCAGCTTTTATCAGTGAAGTGGATGCAGTGCAGTTCTCCAGCGGCAGAGAATTATCCGCCTGGTGCGGTCTGGTCCCCCGGCAGCACAGTTCGGGAGGAAAACAGAGACTGTCCTCTTTGACAAAAAATGGCAATCGCAGCCTGAGAACACTGGTCATCCATGGCGCACGATCAGTGATGCGATGCGTGAAAAAACGTGACGACAGCCTGGGCCATTGGCTGAAAAGGCTGGAGGCCCGGCGAGGTTTTTTGAAAACCACCGTAGCTTTAGCGAATAAACTGACCCGAATCATCTGGCGCATACTGACTGATAACGTTGATTTTAATATGAACAAGGCTTTTGCACTGAATTAACTTAATGCAGCGTTAAAGAAAACATGTCTCTCTGAGTTTGCAGGCACTGATGAGAAAACGGCTACCGTCCCTGTAACAGCCTGAAGTTGACCTGGGTAATCAAATACCGGTGTAGTGATTAGGAAACAGGGCTCGGATAACATCATGGCGCGGGTTATTAAACCTACGAACGACGCCGGATATATGGTCGCAAACCGTATCGAACCAGTACTTGCATCACCCGGGGCGTCCATATATGGTCAACAAAAACTGGCCACCACTTTAGAGTTTTTCCAGTATCGATTTTCCGATTCGTTGGGGGGTAACCCGCCGTTATATTCATGCGGCCTGAGCGCGCTGTAATACCCAACGATATAATCTGTTATTTCATGGGCAGCATCGCTGAAGCTTACGTAACCAGTCACTGGCACCCATTCATTCTTCAGACTCCTGAAGAAGCGCTCCATCGGGCTGTTATCCCAGCAGTTTCCACGTCGGCTCATACTCTGTTTGATCCGGTACCGCCACAATAACTGCCGGAACTGCCTGCTTGTATAATGACTGCCTTGATCGCTGTGGAACATCACTCCGTCTGGCTTGCCGCGAGCTTCCCACGCCATTTCCTGCGCTTTGGCCGTCAGTTTGCTATCCGGGGAGAACGATATTGCCCAACCCACCGGTTTCCTCGCGAACAGATCGAGAACAACTGCAAGGTATGCCCAGCGCTTACCTGTCCAGATATACGTCACGTCACCGCACCACACTTGATTTGGCTCTGTCACTGCGAACTGCCGCTCAAGGTGATTCGGGATCGCGACGTGTTCATGGCCGCCACGTTTATATCGATGAGTAGGCTGCTGGCAACTGACCAGCCCCAGCTCTTTCATCAGTCTGCCAGCAAGCCAGCGTCCCATCCGATAGCCTCTCTGGGTTGCCATTGTGGCGATGCTCCTTGCTCCGGCAGAACCATGGCTGATGTTATGCAGCCCCATCACCTGGCTTCGTAATACAGCCCGCCTGCCGTCTGGTTTTTCAGGACGGTTTTGCCAGTATTTGTAGCTGCTACGATGAACCCCGAACACGTGGCAGAGAGAGGCCACTGGATAACGCGCCCTGAGTTTCCCGATTAACGAGAACTGTTCAGGGAGTCTGACATCAAGAGCGCGGTAGCATTTTTTAATATTTCGTTTTCCATTTCAATACGTTGCAGCTTTTTCTTTAGCTCACGTATTTCGATTTGTTCCGGGGTTATTGGAGAGGCGTTTGACGTTTTGCCCTGCCGTTCATCACGCAGCTGTTTTACCCATTTCGTCATCGTAGAAAGGCCAACGTCCATGGCCTTCGCTGCCTGAGCGGCAGTGTAATTTTGATCGACAACCAACTGGGCTGACTCACGTCTGAATTCAGGACTAAAATTTTTTCTTTTCATTGGTGCACCTGTGTTGTTCTGAGGTGAGCATATCACCTCTGTTCAGGTGGCCAAATTCAGTGTGCCACTACATTCTTATTTCACATCCATATCCTATAGAGCAAAATAACCGTATCCATTGGATGAACCACTGGTTTACTTTTATCTGTCGAATTTGAATAACTGCTTGTTGCCTTAGCTACTTGAGTATTTAAGGCAGAGCTGCTTGCGTAGTAATACTTCCGACAACAATCTACAACAAGAGTTATCACCTTTACTCATCTCAGGCCCTTCAGGAGCGGCACAATCGTGGATCTGCGCCAAGTGAATCGGCTTGGGTGTAACCGGGTCTGTTTTGGGGCTATCACCCTGCATTCCAGATTATTTCACGCCTATATCACCCGTCTGAACAGCAGCGTCATGCTGTTTCACCGCAGGGGATACCATCCACGGGGCCTTCATGGTCCCGTTTTTCTTTTCTTAGTGTATCACGGGCAGTGCATTCCTCTGTCTGGCGACAGGTTGTGTCGTGATAACGTCATTCTTGTTCCTTAAGCAATCAATAACCCATAATTTTCATCAGGTTATAGCGCTAAATTTAATTGATTTTTTTCTGTACTCCATTTCCTGATTTGACACGCCCTGTCAGACCTCTCCTGCATAATAACCACATGAATTACCGAACGAATTTACTCATGGAGATCATTCCGTGTCCAATCACCAGAGCGCTCACCACGACAAACTGGCAGTACGATTATCCGTGATTATCAGCCGCCTGATGGCCGGTGAGTCGCTGTACCTCAATACGCTGGCAGAAGAGTTTCGCGTTTCCGAGCGCACGCTTCAGCGGGATTTCCATCAGCGACTGGCGCATCTCGACATACAGCACGAAGACGGTTGCTACCGGTTGGCTAATGGGCGCTTGCATGACCACTCACCAGCAGCCTTATCGCTGATCCGCAACATCGGGCTTTCTCCTTTGATCCCCATGCAGGATAAAGCACTGATGAACCTGCTGATGGATGGTAGCGGCACGTCGCCCTGTCTGATTTGGCATACACCGCTCAATCCCGCCGCTATGCGTTCTGATTGCTTCCAGCGTCTGGCCGAAGCCATCCACCGCCATTGCACGATAAGCGTGCTGGTTGGCGGTATTCGTCATGATGCGCTGGAGCCTTACCGCCTGATTTACCAACAACATTGCTGGTATCTGGTCACCAGCTATCAACGCAGCATTTGCGTGTTCAGACTCGATGACATTATTTCCGTCACTTTACTGGAGCATCGCTTCCGCCGCCGTAATGAAGTCAACGATCTGATCGCCGAAGAAGGCTTTATTGCCGCACTCCCACACTTCCGCTTCATCAGCGACGTGATCAACACGTTTCGCAGCTGAACGGCGGGTCTAATCCAATAGCAGAAGGAAAACACATTGCTATGAAACTCCACTATCTGGTGGCTGCGGCTGCCATTGTCATGTCGCTTACAGCCTGTGACGACTCTGACGCCCACTGGAACGCCCAGCGGGGGAAATGTATATCTACCAGCAGTGAAGGCAACTTCGCTGCAACGGTTGCCCCCCAGGGCATCTTCTTTCTTGCGACCGAACCGGGATGCCCTGATGGCATGGGGATACTCGGTTTCCGTCAGACCGAAATCAAAGTCAACGGCGATCGTTATCCGGCGATACTGGTATGCAGTGGCGCAACGCAATATCACGAAAGCTTTGTGCTCGGCAAACTCATAAAGAATGATCCCAATGCCGGAATTGAACCTGGTGCAAGAGCGGCTAAGGCGTTTAGCGGATTCTTTGGCGCAGATGTTGAACTGGGGAACGAAAGTGCGCATTTTGGCAGAGGGAATTTCACTGAAGTCTGCTCCGCCTATATTCCGCGCCTGAAGGGTTCTCCGGCGCATAAGTCTCATAAAGGTTTTCTGAGTTCGCTGTTTGGACACCACGCGAAATCTGGAAATAGCACTGAATCTGACGAACTGCAGAAAACGTTAGTGGACAAGGCAAACAAGGCTTTTGAAAAGGCGGATCAACCGAAAAAACATCAGCCCGGGCAAGGTAGTGTGCCGGACGAGACCATCAAGTCGCTGGAATTCTCTGACCATACTACCGGCCCGGTGAATACCTTCCAGAAAGGGGATACTCCGGCACCAGATTCATCTGATGCTCAACCCGCAGCAGCCACACCATCAGCTATGACTCCTGAGATGGAAGCCGCTGCACTCAAGGACGCGCAGAACACCTGGCTTGTCTATCACCCCGGTGTCGATATTTCCGGTTTCACCTGGGAGAAGACATCGCTTCCCGACAAAAGCGTGAACGGCAAAACCCTCCACGAGCTTCGCTTCACCACCACGGATCCGCAGACACACATCACTTCCGATGTGGATGTCGAGATTGAACCGGACGGCACCGCCGGATACGCCGTCAGTAATGACCGCCCGACACCTGCATCTACACCAGTTCCATCTCCAGCTCCTGTCTCTCCACCAAAAAATGTGTCGGCTTACTGTCGCCTCGATAACGGTAAAAGCATCAGCGTGACGGCGGCTGACGGGCAGGATTACCACTATGCCTACCGGGATAAAAACGACCAGACAGAACTGGAGCTGACCGAGGGGTTATTTGGTGTGAAGGCATACCACTACCGGACGCAGCTCGGCATGGGCTCTGCCAGCTACATCCGTTTTAACAAGAAGCAGTACGACTACGTGCTGATAAGCAAGGATACCGGTCGTCAGGAGTTCCAGGGACTTCGGGTCTACAAGGACGGCAATCTGATATCCACCCATCCGTGTTTCTCTGCGCTGAAGCTTGATGCCAGTGGGTTGACCGATACCACCCACGCTGACAGCGACAAAGCAGGTGATTTCTTCACCAACTGACACCGGCATTTATGCCGTTTTTTCGACTACTCACGCAAATAAAGGAAAGGCAAATGACTGAACCGTCAATTACATCACTGAAAAACAAGCTGAACACATCCACATGGCATCTGGCGTTATTGTGCATCGCAACCTACGGCATTTATCCGCTGATGTGGCTGTATAAGCATCAGGACACCATCATGGCGGAGACCGGGCAACGTTTCTCTTCCCGCGTACTGCTTATCTGGATGGCCGTTTGCCTGGGGCTGTCATATATGATCCGACTCTCGTTCCCTGTTCAGGTGGATGAATACGGCTACAGCATGAGCCAGGCTGCTGAAGTCATGACGATAATTGGCATGCTGCTGATGGTGGCCTTTGGCGTACTGACCGTCGTCTGGTCTTTCAAAGCCAGAACCGCCTTGCAACAGTATGCGCTGACGCAGTTCCGCTTCGACCTGAAAATGAATGCAGCCTGGACATTCTTCTTTAACATTTACTACATCAACTACTGCATCAACGCGATGCCGGAGGCGATGGCAAAGCACCAGATTATCCACGGTAAGCCACAGGCAGCTTCCGACGATACTCAAGCGACACAATCACAGCCTCCCTCAGGACAATAACCTGTTATGTCAGGGCGGCAGTCTTCTGCCGCCCTGACCAGTCCATCAATCATTCTCAGGACATTTTATCATGCGTATAAAACCCGCATTTATCGCCCTCACACTGTCAGTTGTGACCTTTTCTTCTCAGGCAGCCTGGGTGTACCAGGGTGGCGGTTGTACCTACACCACCCCGGATAACGTAGGGCAAATCCGGATCACCACTCAGGGTAAGGTTGCCTTTATTTATATCCAAAAGACGTGTAGGGAAGCCGGATTCAAAACAGGGCAAACCAGCATTACATGGAATGGGACACAATACCCGGCAACACAAATCTGCAATGCGCAGCTTAGCCGCTATGCCATCACAATGGTTCCCACACAAACCAGCAACATGATGCTGCAGGACATGATTGACCACAGCAGCGTTATGTTTCACATGAACCGAACAGACTACAAAGTGCCAACCAAAGGGCTCCGGCAGACCTGTCGTCCAATGTTCTATTAATGCATTCCTCCTATACACTCTTAAGGACAACCAAATGAAGAAACTGGGCATGTTTATAATCGCCAGCCTGCTGTCAGCCCCGGCGCTGGCGCAGATTGATGCTGCAACTGTGCAGGCCGCTACCGAAACCGCACAAAAGACGTATGAAGCGGTAACCAGCAACGATGCCAGCGATGTTGACTGGTCCACTTATGAAGAAGTTCCAGGGATGAAAGACCCGGCGAATCCAGGTAAGAAGCTGCGTGTTTTGCAGTGGGGAGGCTATAACGCTAGCTATCACACCTATGACCGCGTGCGCGTGCTGGTGAGTTATGCCGGATCCCCGGTCGGGGCCGAAGTGCTGTACATGGGCCGGTAACGAAGGACTGCCTTTGTTGGCTGGTTCGTTATCACCAGCCAACTATTAAGCTTCACGCCGGTTATCTTGTCCGTTAAGTGCTGTAAGTTCAGCCGAAATAGTTAATAAAACACTGTGATGTTGGTTCCGCGCTTGCCATATTTCGAGCACTTAACCCGAATCTTTAGATCTTCCAGAGTTATCCCCATTGCAATATACCGTCTAAGAGCGTTTAAGTTGAGGTGCGCGGGTTTACGGCAATAAAATCCGAAAGCGCAATGCACCAGCCTCTCCGAGCCGTTCTTTAACCAGTCGTCAATAATAGTCGTCACGGCAAACGCCAGCATTAAACGCTTCATTTTTGAGTGTTTCCTGGTTGATAAATATGGGAAGGTGTTATTTCCATTTCGGGCTACTGGGGCGTATTCATTTCAAGATACTGCCCCAGTTCCTGCGGGTTCCGAAAGCAGATGTATGTAATTTTCTTGCCAAAATAACGGGTAAGTCCGCCGAAAACGTCAACGCTGATCTCGTCGCCATTTTCCAGTTTGTACATCCCGTTGCCTTCCGACGCTACTACCCTGAATCTAGTAGGATTCTTTCCGTAGCTGACCTCTGTCGGACTCAGAAAGAAGAATATTTGTGCTTTGTAATTGATATTTTTTCCCTGACGCTGCTGCGACCCCTCAACCAGGCATCTCCGGTGATCCCGACTGGTAGCCGAATATTCGTAAACGTTTATTGGATCAGGACGGGACGGCGCCACGGGGTGTACTGGTGTGACAGGTTGTTCGGTTTGTACCGTAACAGGTGGAATATACCGAGCTGCTGCAGCGCGTTCTTTTTCAAGAGAAGCCTGGTATTTATTGTACAACTTCATGGCGGCACGTTTGGCATGCTTCATTGTTCCGTAACAGGTGTATGTATGGCCTTCTCCTGAAAAATTTGAAATCACCGCGTCGCTTGATACAGTGATGGTATCGCCATTCAGCAGGCGATAAATTGCGGGGGAAATCTTTTCAGTGATCTGTAACGCGGTGTTCCCGTCGATACTCACACTGTTGTTACTGCCGAACTGCAACTGACGAATATCCTTCAAATTGGTATCGTAAATGTCGTTTGAAACACAGTACCGCATACTCTGGCTTTTGAGTGAATACCCTGGAACGACAATGGGGTCGGATTTTGATACCTCGGCTGGCACCATCGTCTGTGAAGTAGGGCTCTTATTAGGCGCTGACGTCTGATTTTCGTTGCGGGTATTACCCCAGGCTAAAAAAATGATGAATGCCGCAGCACCCAGCACACCCAGAGTGTTTTTCTCTTCTGCAAGTCGCTCAAAGAGGCTCCTTTGCGGGGGAGGTGTGGCTCCAGCCTTCTGTTTTTCTTCAGCATTACGCTGGCTTTCAGCTTCCTGGGTCTGGCGCTGCTCACGGGCTTTTTGCTCAGCTTGTTGACGGAAAAATTCTTCCTCCCGGCTTTTCTTATTCTCAGCCTCGTATCGGGCATTTTTTTCTTCAGCGGACTGTCGGGCGCGACGTTCATTTTCCGCTTGCTGTCGAGCGGCTTCAGCTTCACGGCGGTAACGTTCAGTTTCAGCTGTGCTGGATGATGAAGGGCTGGCTTTGCCGTAAACATCCTCCATTGTCAGGCCGTAAGCCGCCATGTAGCGGCGGGCACGATTGAATGCGTTTGAGGATTCACCTTCACTGGAAGACTGGGCGGCCAGAGCCATTAGCTTACGGATTTTGTCTATTTGTTTTATTTTGTCGTTCATTACATGTTCTTCAACAGACGGGTATCCGTGCGCCTGAGGGCCTGAGGTTAGGATGAAAAAAATATATACTTTTTGGGTTAAGTCAGTATTGATTTTAAGCAATAGGCCAAAGAAAGTCTTGGGGTGGAATCAAAGGAGAGGGATTTTGGGGCAGAGTCACGAAATTCCGCTTCACGCCCTGAGCGGTCAGAGCACGTAGTTTCTCTCCTCGGGCTGTCTTAATGAACATTGACTTTCTACCATTAGTGGACGATTTACTCAAGCCGGAGTGCGAATCCCGGAAAGAAGTTGCAGTATTGCTTTGAATGGCATGTTCCTACGCTCTTATTACGATGCTGACAAACGCTCTGACCTTGGCTGGTGCTAACAAAAACTAAATGAAACGATAACATCAATTGTTCAGGCGGTTCCTCGCCTGTAATTTCTGACTACCCAGCATTCCAGTTTTTTTCAGCCCCATATCACCTTACTGACACACAGCCGGATTTCTCTTCGCAGGGAAGTCCGGCTTTCTTTTATGTCCGCTAATTAATCATCAGGAGAATCAATGAATCACGACGACGCATTTGAAGAAGACATGGAATTTGAACATGACCCGCACAATGGCGAGGAAGAGAATGTTATCGGTGACCTCCCGCCGCCGGGTGGTCTGGGGTCGGTGATGGGCTGGCTCTATGATAAAGCGGTGAGCGGTATCGCGGGAATTGAATCGGCCGAAACACTGGCAGAGCGCTATCTGGAGGATGCAAATGGCGATGTACGGCTGGCCGCCCGCAACATGGTGCACTGGGAGAGCATCAAGGCAGGCAGCAGTGGGTTTCTGTCCGGTATCGGGGGCGTGGTGGCGCTGCCATTTACGCTACCGCTGAACGTCACCAGCGTGTTGTTTCTGCAGACGCGTCTGATTGCCGCACTCGCCTGCCTGGGCGGACACCGTCTTGCTGATGAACGCATCCGGGCGTTAGCGGGATTGTGCCTGTGCGGTAATGCTGCTCGTGCCCTGTTGCATGACGTGACCATGAAAGCCGTAGCGCGCTGGAGCCGGACTTTCACTGAGCAGATTATTCAGAAGACGCTGATTCTGATGGCTGCCCGTGCCGGGGTGAGCGCCGGTGGACAGTTTGTCCGTCTGGTTCCCCTGGCAGGCGGTGTGGTCAGCGGGGCGGTGGATGTGACCACCACCCGCACCGTCGGGCGCATTGCCTGCAATACCTTCCTCAGACCACTACCCGGCCTGGGCAGCACCACGCAGGAGAACTCATGATGCACCAGAATATGCCCAACGGGCTGTTACCGGCAGGTACGTTCACCCGCGCTCAGGCTGACGCCGTTGCCGCGATGTACACCAACGTTGCCATTGAAGATGACCAGGGTACGCATTTTCGTCTTGTTATCCGCAACAGCGAAGGCATGCTGCTCTGGCGTGACTGGAACTTTGCTCCCGAAGCCGGAGCGATGCTCAACCGCTACATCGCCAGCGATGGCATCCGGGTTATTCCGGTGGACAACAGTTAGTCTCCACGCATATCACCACCAGCAGCCCCCTCTTCGGCAACACATTTTCTGCTTCTCTCCATCAACACCACATTCATCGCAACAGGCCACACCCTCTTACCGGGAGCGTGGCCTGTCTGCGTTTATGCCGTTCACCACACAGGAGTTTTCATTATGCGATTAGCCAGCCGCTTTGGCCGGATTAACCAGATTCGTCGCGACCGTCCGCTGACCCACGACGAACTGATGACCCACGTCCCCAGCATATTTGGCAGTGACAAACACGAGTCTCGCTCAGCGCGCTACACCCACATCCCGACTATCACCCTGCTGGAGAACCTCAGACGGGAAGGCTTCGAGCCGTTCTTTGCCTGCCAGACCCGCGTCAGGGACCAGAGTCGCCGGGAGCACACTAAGCACATGGTGCGCCTGCGCCGTACCGGACAGATAGCCGACAGGCAGGTGCCGGAAATCATTCTGCTCAACAGCCATGACGGCTCCAGCTCATACCAGATGCTGCCAGGGCTCTTCCGGGCCGTCTGCGCGAACGGACTTGTCTGTGGTCACTCGTTTGGCGAAGTGCGCGTCCCGCATCGGGGGAATGTGGTGGAAAACGTTATTGAGGGGGCGTATGAGGTGCTTGAGGTCTTTGACCGGGTGGAAGAGAAGCGTGACGCCATGCAGACACTGCTGTTGCCTCCCCCGGCACAACAGGCACTGGCGAAAGCGGCCCTGACGTACCGTTTTGGCGAAGAGCACCAGCCGGTCACTGAATCCCAGGTGCTCTCCCCACGTCGCTGGCAGGATGAAAGCAGCGACCTGTGGACCGTCTACAACCGGCTGCAGGAGAATCTGAGCAAAGGGGGCCTCAGCGGTCGCTCAGTCCAGGGGAAGCGCAGTCGTACCCGTGCCGTCAACGGTATCGACGGTGATATCAAACTCAATCGTGCATTGTGGGTGATGGCGGAAGAGCTGCAGCAGGCACTGAGCTGAAAAATGCCCCGACTTTGCCGTCATAAGTACGGGGGACAAAGCGGGGGGAATCTGATGACTAAAAGCACCGATCTGAGGCCGGTTGCAGGAAATATACCGTAGTCACCGCTGGCATGACCAGAGCACCGGCACGGGGAACGTCTCAAACGCAGCCGGGTGTGACGCGTATCCGGTTTCATCACCCCTTGTCGCTATGAGGTTATGGGCTTTCAGCCCTTACATTTGTACACCGACGTCCTGACCGGAAGCACTCAGAGTAGCGAAACGCTGCCGCTTCACCCGTTTACTTTCCCTTCTTATCCACTCACGGGCAACGCACGCCCATAGCGTCTATTACGGAGAATCACCATGACCGACAACCTGTTACCCCTGTTCACCTCTGCCGAAACCGTTCCGGTTGCAGACCCGAACCATATTACCGCCAACCCCGTAGCGGATGAGGATCGCATCCGCTTCTGGCCGCAGCACTTTGGCACTATCCCACAATGGCTCATCCTGGAGCCGCACATCTTTGCCTGGATGGACCGTCTGTGTGGCGACTACAGCGGCGGTGTCTGGAGCCTTTACACCCTGAGTAACGGTGGCGCTTTTATCGCCCCCGAGGACGAGAGCAACGCGCAGCGCTGGTCACTGTTCAGTGAGATGAACGGTAACGGGGCTGAACTCAGCAGTGAGGCGGCGGGTATCGCCGTGTGCCTGATGGCGTACAGCCACCACGCCTGTCGCACTGAATGCGATGCGATGACGGCGCATTACTACAGACTGCGCGATTACGCACTGGAGCACGCCGAATGTCACGGCATTATGCGGCTGATTGACTGAGGGCCAGACCATGACAACGTACTCATCGCCTTCCTCCACTCAGCCCGATTTATTCCCGCTCTTACCTGAAACACTTCCGCCTTCCACACTGTCACCTTACGCGCAACAGACCATCCGCCGTGCTATCAGCCTGCTGGAGAAACAACTGCGTGAACCTGGGGTACCGTTTCTCTCCACCAGTACCACCCGCGACTGGCTGCGTCTGCATCTGGCCGGTCAGGAGCGCGAGGTGTTTATGGCGCTGTATCTCGACAATCAGCATCGCCTTATCGCTCACGAAACCCTGTTCAGCGGCACTGTCAACAATGTCGGCGTGCATCCCCGCGAGGCGGTGAAATCCGCCCTGAAGCACAATGCCGCAGCGGTCGTGTTCGCCCACAATCATCCCAGTGGGCACCCTGAGCCCAGCCAGGCAGACCGCAGGATAACGACACGGCTACAGCAGGCGCTGGCGCTGGTTGACGTCCGTGTGCTGGACCATTTCGTCATCGGCGGAACGGAGATGGTTTCGTTCAGTGAGCGGGGCTGGTTATGAACATCATCAGCAAACGTCAGGCGATGGCGATATACCGCCAGCATCCGGGCTCCCGGTTGTTTCGCTTCTGCACCGGCAAATACGCCTGGTCCGGCAGTATCTGCCACTACGCCGGTCGGGAGGTGCAGGACATCAGCGGGGTACTGGCTGTGTTCGCCGGGCGCCGACAGGACCGCAATGGCCCGTATGTCGTCCTGCGCAGCGTCACGCTCAATTAATTTCACATCGTAACTTTTAAGGAGGGCTTCATGTCAGGTAACAACACTACCGATATCCCTGTTCCCGAATGGGGACTGAAGCGTGATATCACCCCACGGCTCGGCGCTCGCCTGGTGCAGGAAGGTCACCGGCTGCACTATCTGGCCGACCGTGCCAGTATCACCGGTCAGTTTAGCGAGGCTGAAGCCCGCCAGCTTGACCAGGCGTTCCCGTTAATACTCAAACAGCTTGAGTTAATGCTGGTCTCCGGTGAACTCAACCCGCGCCATCAGCACTGCGTGACCCTGTACCACAATGGTCTGACCTGTGAAGCCGATACGCTCGGCAGCTGCGGCTATGTCTGTCTTGCCATCTATCCTGGTCAGCCCATCACGCACTAAGATTTACCCGCCACTCCCGGCTATTCCCCCACAGAGAACACAGTATGCAAACATTACCTTTACTCCCGTCCAGGGCGGCATCGTCACATCCTGCGCCCGTGGAAATCTGGCAGACCCTGCTTACCCACCTGCCGGGTCAGCACTATGGCCTGGCACTCAGCGATACACCGTTTGGCAACGATGCTGTCATTCAGGAGCATATCGACGCCGGAATTTCACTGTGCGACGCCGTGAATTTCATTGTCGAGAAATATGACCTGGTACGCACCGACCGTGGCGGATTCACCGCGATGGAGCAGTCGCCGCGCATCAGCAGTATCGACATTCTTCGCGCCCGTCGTGCTACCGGCCTGATGCAGCGTAACGGCTATCAGCAGGTCACCCGTATCACCTGCGGTACGGGGCCATCCAGAGGGGATTCACCACAATGAAGCTCTCTCTCACTGTGGAAGCTGACAGCATCAACGTACTGGCGCTCAATAGGGGGCGGATTGCCGTCGATATGGGCGGCATTGAACTCAGCCAGCTGGTCGATGCCGTGAACAGCAACGGCTGCACACTGCGTATTGCGGACGAACCGGGAACCGTTAGCGTCGAAAGTCCTGTGCCCTTCAGGATCCGGCTCAGTGGACTATGTTGCAGCACGGCGCATATCACCCATGAAGACAATTCGCTGCTGTATGCGTTGTCGCATGAGGATCCGGAGTATGGCAACGCCGAATGGATCCACTATACCGGCAGCGGCTATCTGATCCGCCTTGATGCATGGACGTTTCCGATCCTGCGACTTAAACGCCTGGGTCTCTCCAGCGCCTGCCGTCGCCTGTTACTCATCCTGATGCGTCGCTATCAACTGGGCATCATTCATCTGGACGCCTTTGGCGAACTGCTGCCAGGCTTTGAGATTTTTGACTGGTAATTCCTCCACCACCCAACACAGGTACACCATGCCGACATTCACCGCTGAAGCCGCACTGGATATCCTGTCTGACTGGCTTCAGGACAATATCGAGTGCGGAACACACATCATCTTCGACAACGATGAGGAGCGGACCGATCCCGCCGTACTGCTGCCCTTGATCCGGCAGGTACGCCGTGATGTTGCCGATCTCCGGCATCTTCGGCTTCTGCGCCGTGTTGAATCAACATGATTCACCCGGCAAAAACGCCACGCGCATACACGCCAGCCCTTACCGGCTGGCGTTTTTGTTTATATAAAGGAAAGAAAAATGTCTGAATTACAAATTTTTAATGATCCGGATGTCATATCGGGGCACACCGAAATCATCAGTTCAACCAATATTGAGCGTGTCGTCACCGGACGTAACGTTGCGCTGGAGCGAATCAGGGCGATAATCCACCAGCTGGCCGAAACCTCTGCACTCACCAGCAGCATCGGAGGGAAAACAGCCCTGGACTGGGCCATGAAGCAGGACTTCCGCTGCGGTTGCTGGCTGACAGAGAAAGAAGAAACCGCCATGAAGGTCATTACCTGCAATCTCGACCGCAGTATCTGGCGTGATCTCATGAAAAAATCAGGCATGATTTCACTGATGGATGCCGCTGCCCGTGACGAGTGGTACCGGAATCTTGAGCGGGATGATATTCCGGCTATCAGTGAAGACAACATCCTCTCAACGTTTGCGCAACTGCACCACAGTAAAAATGAGGTATTTGAGCGTGGCGTCATTAACGTTTTCAAAAGCCTGAGCTGGGACTACAAAACGAACTCACCCTGTAAGTTTGGTAAGAAGATCATCGTCAATGGCCTGGTGAATTACACCCAATGGGGTTTTCGGCTCAATTGGGGAAAGCGGCGCGATCAACTCACAGATCTGGAACGCATGTTGAATCTGCTGGACGGCAAACCGGTACCAGAGAATCGCAATGACCTGGGGGTCAGGCTGGACCAGCATATTGATGCACAACGGACATCGGCGGTGTTTGAAGATGATTACTTTTCGATACGCTACTTTCAGAAGGGCTCAGCGCACATTACCTTTAAACGGTTGGACCTGATCGACAGGATGAACGGCATTATAGCAAGGCATTATCCGGGGACGCTGGCCTCACGATAGTAAACTTGATCGCACCCACGCTCATTTATTTAGTCCGACTGAGCACACTTTGCTGCTCTGGTGGAGTAGAGCCAGAGCTAACATTGCTATCGAAAAACCATGCGGAGGCGTTGATGACTGTTGATACAAATCACTTACATCAGCAGTTACATGAAAATATGTTATTGGTGTAAGCAATAAAAGATTACAGTGTAACGCCTTGATTTTACTGGTGCCGATAATAGGAGTCGAACCTACGACCTTCGCATTACGAATGCGCTGCTCTACCAACTGAGCTATATCGGCACTGAGTGCTGCAAAACACAGGGGATGTGCTTCGGGATGAAAGGTTAAAACTCTGCGGGTGATGCGTCAATGGCCTTGCGAATCAAATGCCTATTTTTGCATCACCCGAGTTCAATTAAGCACGGACTGTATCGTCACCGAAGCCAATCCACTTGTAGGTAGTCAGTGCTTCGAGGCCCATCGGGCCGCGCGCGTGCAGTTTCTGCGTGCTGACGGCCACTTCTGCGCCGAGGCCAAACTGAGCGCCATCGGTGAAGCGCGTTGAGGCGTTCACATACACCGCCGAGGAGTCGACTTCGTTGATGAAGCGGTCCGCGTTGCGCAGAGTGCGGGTCAGAATCGCATCGGAATGCTGCGTCCCGTGCAGGCGAATATGCGCAATGGCATCATCCAGGCCATCGACCAGTTTCACGTTCAAATCCAGCGACAGGTATTCATCGTCATACTGCTGAACCTGCACCGGAAGCACGCTCGCCGGGCCTTTTTGCAACGTTGTCAGTGCGTCAGCATCAGCATGAAGCGTCACGCCACTCTCCGCCATCTGTTGGCTTAAAACAGGTAAGAACGTGTCGGCAATGGTACGATTCACCAGCAGCGTTTCCACGGTATTACAGGTGCTTGGGCGCTGGGTTTTGGCGTTGACGATAATCTTCAGAGCCGGGTCAAATTCAGCAGAATCATCCACGTAGATATGGCACACGCCAATCCCTCCGGTGATGACCGGAATCGTCGACTGCTCGCGGCACAGCTTGTGCAGGCCCGCACCGCCGCGTGGAATAAGCATGTCGATATATTTGTCCATGCGCAGCATTTCATTGACCAGCGCGCGATCCGGGCTTTCAATCGCCTGAACCGCACCCGCAGGGATCCCGCTCTCTTCCAGCGCCTGCTGAATGACTTTCACCGTCGCAGCGTTAGTGCGCCAGGTTTCTTTCCCACCGCGCAGGATAGCGGCGTTACCGGTTTTCAGGCACAGCGTGGCCACATCAACCGTGACGTTCGGACGGGCTTCATAAATCACGCCCACCACGCCCAACGGCACACGGCGACGTTCGATGCGCAGGCCACTGTCGAGCTGCCCGCCGTCAATCACCTGCCCGACCGGGTCGGCGAGTTTGCACACCTGACGCACATCGTCGGCGATGCTTTTCAGGCGAGCGGGATTCAGCGCCAGACGGTCAAGCAGTGCTTCGCTCAGACCATTGCTGCGTGCTTCTTCAAGATCCTGCGCGTTGGCGCTGAGGATGCTGTCGGTTTGCGCTTCCAGATAATCAGCAATCTTTTCCAGAACCTGATTTTTCTCACGTCCGGACAGCTGCGCCAGTTTGTACGAGGCCGCTTTGGCCGCTATGCCCATTTGTTCCAGCATTGAAGGCTCCTTAACGGGTAATCATGTCGTCGCGATGCACGGCAACCGGGCCGTACTCGTAACCGAGAATGGCGTCGATTTGCTGCGAGTGATGTCCGGCAATCCGACGCAGCGCGTCGCTGTTGTAGCGGGTAACGCCGTGAGCGATGTCGCGACCGTCGAGAGTACGAATACGGATCACTTCACCACGGGAGAAGTTACCTGTCACGCTTTTAATTCCTTTTGGAAGCAATGAACTTCCTCTTTCCAGAATTGCAGAGACAGCGCCTTCATCCACGGTGATTTCGCCGGCTGGCGGTGCGCCAAAGATCCAGCGTTTGCGGGTTTCGAGTGGTGAAGTCTGGGCGTGGAAACGTGTGCCGACAGCGACCCCTGCCATTACATCGCCAATCACGCCCGGGCGGCTCCCTGCGGCAATAATGGTGTCGATTCCGGCGCGACAGGCGACGTCAGCCGCCTGCAATTTGGTGCCCATTCCGCCAGTGCCGAGGCCAGATACACTGTCACCGGCAATCGAGCGCAGCGCGTCGTCAATGCCGTGTACGTCCTGAATCAGTTCTGCCTGCGGATTGGTGCGCGGGTCAGCGGTGAACAGCCCTTGCTGGTCAGTCAATAGCAGCAGTTTGTCGGCTCCGGCAAGGATTGCCGCCAGTGCAGACAGGTTGTCGTTGTCGCCCACTTTAATTTCAGCGGTAGCGACGGCGTCATTCTCGTTGATAACCGGCACGATGTGGTTATCGAGCAGCGCACGCAGCGTGTCACGGGCATTGAGGAAACGCTCTCTGTCTTCCATGTCCGCACGGGTCAGTAACATCTGTCCGACGTGAATTCCGTAAATCGAGAAAAGCTGTTCCCAGAGCTGAATCAGACGGCTTTGGCCGACTGCGGCCAGCAGCTGTTTAGAGGCGATTGTGGCAGGCAGTTCCGGGTAGCCGAGGTGTTCACGCCCGGCGGCAATCGCCCCTGACGTTACAATCACAATCCGATGTCCTGCGGCATGCAGCTGCGCGCACTGGCGCACTAATTCCACGATATGGGCGCGATTAAGGCGGCGCGACCCCCCGGTTAAAACACTGGTACCCAGTTTGATGACCAGCGTCTGGCTGTCACTCATAATTCTCTGCCATTCAATGTGTACGAAAAGGACGTTGTAACAGGACTCAGGCCGCTTGCCAACTCCCTGAGCGGGTTGCAGGGCACTTTGTTGCGCGGGATCAGGAAGCGTAGCGGCAGATAATGGCACTTTTATGACAGAAACACTCAAACACAATTATTTAAAACTATTCTTACTTTGTCATAAAACTTTCATTTCCCCGCGTTACAACCCTTTCTGTTTTTTAAATCGGGCGAGTTCCCAAATTTAAGCGCGTATATTAATCAGGGTTAAAAATGAAAAAGACCACACTGGCATTGATGGTACTGGGCGTAATGTCTTCCACAGCAGCACAGGCCGCAGAAATTTATAATAAAGACGGTAATAAACTGGATCTTTATGGTCGCGTTAAAGCTGAACATTATATGAGTGACAACGACGCGGTAGACGGCGATCAGTCTTATATTCGTTTAGGCTTTAAAGGTCAGACTCAAATTAACGACCAACTGACCGGTTTTGGCCAGTGGGAATATCAGGTTGCGGCGAACAAAGTGGAAGGCGATCCGGCAACCACCAAAACGCGTCTGGCCTTTGCGGGTCTGAAAGCCGGTGATATCGGTTCTTTCGACTACGGCCGTAACTACGGCGTTCTGTATAACGTCGCGGCGTATACCGATATGATCCCAGAGTTCGGTGATGACTCCTTCGTCAAAACCGATAACTTCATGACCGGTCGTGCGAATGGCCTGGCGACCTATCGCAACAACAACTTCTTCGGTCTGGTTGATGGCCTGAAACTGGCTCTGCAGTACCAGGGAAAGAACGAGAACGATGGCCGGGCTGCCAGCAAAGCTAACGGTGACGGCTTCGGTACGTCCCTGAGCTATGACTTCGGCGATTCCGGTTTCACCCTCGGTGCCGCCTACTCTAACTCCAACCGTACCCTGACTCAGCAGGACAGCACCTTCGGTAAAGGTACCGACGCTGAAGCCTGGACCACCGGCTTTAAATACGACGCCAACAGCGTGTACCTGGCAGCTATTTATGCCGAAACGCGCAACATGACCCCAATTTCCGGCACCGCGTCAATCGGCGGCGTGGATACGAAAGTCAGCGGCTTCGCGAATAAAAACCAGGCATTAGAACTCGTCGCACAATATCAGTTCGATTTCGGTCTGCGCCCCTCCATTGGTTATATCCAGTCTAAAGGTAAGGATATTGAAGGCGTAGGCGATGCGGATCTGGTGAAATATATCGACGTGGCGGCCACCTATTACTTCAACAAAAACATGTCAGCGTTTGTTGATTATAAAATCAACCAACTGAGCGATGATAATAAACTCGCGCTGAATAACGACGACGTGGTTGCGCTGGGTCTGGTGTACCAGTTCTAATCTTCCCAAATTAAAAGGCCCCTTCAACAGTGAGGGGCCTTTTTTATTTCTTCTGCGAAATGACTTATGCCGACAATCTTACCGGCTGTTCCACATCTTCTGCAGGCTCGAGCGCCAGGTCGAACGTTTTCAGCAAGTCGCGAGCTCGGGCGTGGAAATCACGCAGAGTCTGTTCCAGCCTGTCGGTAACTTCAGTGTCTTTGATGGCCGTTGCCTGCCAGTTGCCGTGTTTATCGAACAGGCCAAACTGATAGCTATAAGTGAAACGCTTTTCCTGCGCTTCCATTTCCAGCCACCAGCCCCAAAACTCACGGACTTCCGGGGCCGGTTTGACATTGACGCATACGGCCAGGCAATCGAAAAAGAAGCGATTATCCTCACACTGCTCTGCCCGAATGTACGGGCCAAGGGCAGTGAATTTCTTGATCAGTTTACTCTTCGGGTGTCCACTCGGTAACGTCATTGCTGTCTCCTTTAGTGATGCAACTGTTTTACCAAATCAATAGAATTTAGCAATCTATTAACCAATTCTATGATTGATCCAGGTGGCAATTTCTTTCAATGCTTTGTCAAAATTGCGATAAACCGGTTTAAACGGGATCTGCATCAACTTGCCATCGGCAGATGACGAGGTGATTAAACGCGATTCTTCTTCCGGACTGAACGGGTCGTTTTGCCAGTAGCCTGACAGCATTGGCGTTGGGCATCGACGGCCCAGTAACCCCTGCGTTTTCAGGGAGTAACGATTGAGCTCTACGCGCAGCGCATCGTCGGAGGCATCGTGCATACCCAACCGCGAGGCCAGCACATCGAGATACATTTCTGGTACATTTTCCTGGCGCTGCGGGTCACTGAGCAGGTGATGGACCACCGGTCCGAGACAGGCCACCGCTTTCAGACGGGGTGATTCCAGATACGCCAGGCGCACCGCCACGTTGGCCCCGAAGCGGAAACCAAATGCCGCCACGCGGGTATGATCGACCCAGGGAATATTCGGCAGCGATTTCAGAACCTGTTGGTGCAGGAAGCTGGAATCCTGGGTCAGCTTCCATTTGGACGAGAAGCCTATCGACGGCATGTCCAGCGTCAGCATCGCAATCCCCAGCGGCGCTAAGTATTTGTCAAACAGGCTGTAGTTGTCGCTTTGCAGCGCATCCAGCCCGCCGCACATCAGCACCGTCGGGAACGGGCCTTCGCCTGGTGGCATGTGCAGGAATCCCGTTACCGGAGAACCGCCGGGGATCTTAAACTCCAGCTCACGCAGAGAGCCCGGCAAACGCTGGGCGGCTTCTTCATAGGCCCGATTCGCCAGTGCCTGCGCCTGTTCAGCGAGGTCATCGCCTTTCAGATGCGGGTAAGCGGCGATGCTGTAGAGATTAGAGGCGTGCAGCCAATGGCGGCCGCTCAGCGCATCGTCCGGCTCCTGACACGCTTTCTGCTGCCAGAGCATCGCTTGCTTCGACCATTCGTAAATCCAGTTACCGCCGCGATAGCCGACCACGGTGTCATACAGGTCATCGTCGGTACGCTCTGACGGACTCATCACAATGCGCGCCTGCACGTCGAGAATTTCCTGCGGCAAGACGCCACGCCAGATCCACATCAGGCGGTTCACCATCCGGTACCAGTGAGGAACATTTTTCCCGTCCAGCGCGGATTGCACCGCAGAATCGGCGCCATGATGGAAGCGACGCACCAGCGTCGAGGTTTCAGGGTGCTTGAAACGCGGTTTAAAGAGGACTTCGCTGAGATTGGCTTCTGGCATCGCATAGACTCCATGAACACGACATGACTTCTATTGTACCTCGCCGGGCGCTAAAAAGAACAACGCCCGGTTAACCGGGCGTTGAAAAAACAATAAACAGAATATCCGCGAGTTTCAGTTCACAGGAAGGCGGCAAGATTATGTGCCCCCAACAGCTTACTCATGTAAGTGACTGGGGTGAATAATCGCAGGCAACGCCCTGTGGGCTGAAAAGCGAAGGATATTTAACGGCTGGAGATTGGTGGGATAAACGCCACGCCCATATCCCAAGGCTGTTCAATCCAGGTATCCTGCGGAATATCAATCACGTAGTCATCAACCAGCGGCTGACCAGCCGGCTTGGCGAAGATAGTGACGAAATGCGCTTTCGGGTACATTTCACGGATAGCCACTGCGGTGCCGCCGGTATCGACCAGATCGTCAATCACGATAAAGCCTTCGCCATCGCCTTCCGCACGTTTGAGGACTTTCAGCTCACGCTGGTTGTCGTGGTCGTAGCTGGAAATGCAGACGGTGTCCACATGACGAATACCCAGTTCACGGGCCAGCAGAGCGCCTGGTACCAGACCTCCACGACTAACGGCAATAATGCCTTTCCACTGTTCGGAGGGCATCAGGCGCGCGGCCAGTTTGCGTGCATGAATCTGCAACATGTCCCAGGTAACGATGTATTTTTCGCTCATGTGATTGTATCCCAGCCTATAAATCGGCTTAAAAAATGTTCGGGGTGATTCCAGGTTGCGCGAGATTATAGAGATCTGACGCACTAAAAACCAGTGTTTAACGGCCTCGCCGGGAGTTTTTACTCGCTACGTACTACCAGAGAAGGCAGAAAGTGGTATTCTCAACGGCATCTCGCAAGTCAGGTCACATGCCTGTTTGTCATTGCTAACCCATTACCTGTAAGCCACTTTTGCAGGAAGCCGTAAGGAGACTTACCGTGTCTGAACTGTCTCAATTATCCCCTCAACCACTGTGGGATATTTTTGCCAAAATCTGCTCCATTCCGCACCCTTCTTATCATGAAGAACAGCTCGCCGAACACATCATGGGCTGGGCGAAGGAAAAAGGTCTGCACGCAGAACGCGATCAGGTAGGTAATATCCTGATTCGTAAACCTGCCACGGCGGGCATGGAAAACCGTAAAGCGGTTGTGATGCAGGCGCACCTCGATATGGTGCCGCAGAAAAACAACGACACCGTGCATGACTTCACCAAAGATCCGATTCAGCCGTACATCGACGGCGAGTGGATTAAAGCGCGCGGCACCACGCTGGGCGCGGATAACGGTATCGGTATGGCGTCTGCGTTGGCCGTTCTGGCGGATGACAGCGTTGAACATGGCCCGCTGGAAGTGCTGCTGACCATGACTGAAGAAGCAGGCATGGATGGCGCCTTTGGCCTTCAGGCTAACTGGCTGCAGGCAGATATCCTGATCAACACCGACTCCGAAGAAGAAGGTGAGATCTACATGGGTTGCGCGGGTGGTATCGATTTCATCACTACCCTGCCGCTAACTCGTGAAGCGATCCCTGCTGGCTTCCAAAGCTTTAAGCTGACGCTGAAAGGTCTGAAAGGCGGCCACTCCGGCGGCGATATCCACCTGGGTCTCGGCAACGCCAACAAACTGCTGGCACGCTTCCTGGCAGGACATGCGGCTGAACTGGACCTGCGTCTGGTTGATTTCAACGGCGGCACCCTGCGTAACGCTATCCCGCGTGAAGCCTTCGCAACCGTAGCCGTTCCGGCTGACAAAGCGCAGACCCTGAAAGCGCTGGCCGATGAGTTCATGGCGATTCTGAAAAACGAACTGGCTGCAAAAGAGAAGAACCTGACCGTGGTTCTGGAAGCGGTCACTGCGGACAAAAACGCCCTGAGCGAAAAATCCCGCGACAGCTTCATTCAGTTGCTGAATGCGACACCGAACGGCGTTATCCGTAACTCCGACGTGGCGAAAGGCGTGGTTGAAACGTCCCTGAACGTGGGCGTGGTCTCCATGCACGACGACAACGTGGAAATCATCTGTCTGATTCGTTCCCTGATTGACAGCGGCAAAGACTACGTGGTCAGCATGCTGGAATCTCTGGGTAAAATGGCCAGCGCACAGACGGCACCGAAAGGCGGCTACCCAGGCTGGCAGCCAGATGCAAACTCTCCGGTTATGCACCTGGTGCGTGAAACCTATCAGCGTCTGTTCGACAAAACGCCTAACATCCAGGTTATCCACGCGGGTCTGGAATGTGGTCTGTTCAAAAAGCCGTACCCGAACATGGACATGGTTTCTATTGGGCCGACCATCACCGGGCCACACTCCCCGGATGAGCAAGTTCACATTGAAAGCGTGGGCCAGTACTGGATCCTGCTGACTGAGCTGCTGAAAGCGATTCCAGCGAAGTAAGTCTGATATTGCCCGATGGCGCTGACGCTTATCGGGCCTACAAAATCTGTAGGTCCGTGCAAGCGTCGCGCCGCCGGGCAAATACCCCGCCTACAATCCCAGAACCAGCTGCCGCTCAAGCTGCGGATCCAGCAGCGTAACGTGCAGGCCCACCAGCCGGACGCCCCTTTCACCGCGCCGCTCATGCCAGGTTTTATACGCCGTGGCAATCAAATCATCCTGATTCAACTTCGGCCAGACGTGCTCCTGCGTCGTCTGCTGGAAATCATTAAACTTGAGTTTTACCCCCTGACGCGCAATCAGCAGGTCAGGTTTCACCTTCGCCAGCCGACGCTCCAGTTCAGGGTAAAGCTGACCGGTGATTATCGCCTCGCAGTCGGCCCATTCATGAATGTCCTCGGCCAGCGTGCGCTCCACGCCTATCGATTTGCGCAGACGCTCACTGTTGACGTCGCGCTCATCAATACCGTTGCTGCGCTCCCATAACACCCGACCAAATTTGCCAAAGCGCTTAAGCAGGGTCGCCAGGTCGGCGTGCTGCACGTCCTCACAGGTGCGCAGCCCCATGCCTTCGAGTTTCGATGCTGAGACTTTCCCAACCCCGGGAATTTTGGCGAGAGAGAGCGTTTTGAGAAATGCAGGCACTTCATCAGGCGTAATCACATACTGGCCGTTGGGCTTGTTGAGGTCCGAGGCGATTTTGGCGAGAAACTTTACCGGGGCGACACCCGCCGAGGCGGTGAGATTCAGCTCACGATGAATGGTCTGGCGGATTTCCTGCGCCATCAGCGTGGCCGACCCCTGACAGTGCAGGCTATCGGTGACGTCGAGGTACGCTTCATCGAGAGAAAGCGGTTCAATCAGTGAAGTGTATCGCGAGAAAATCTCACGAATATGCACCGAAGCTTCTTTGTAGGCATCAAAGCGACCGGGCAACAGCGTCAGGTGCGGGCAGAGTTTGAGTGCCATTCCGGTTGGCATTGCGCTGCGTACGCCAAAGGTACGCGCGGGATAGTTAGCGGTGCTTATCACGCCGCGGCGTTCACGGCTGCCGCCAATGGCGATGGGAATATCGCGCAGGGCTGGATTATCCCGCATCTCTACCGCGGCAAAAAAGCAGTCCATATCGACATGGATAATTTTGCGCATACTCAGCCCTCACCAATCACTGGTTAAGTATACAGTAAATTTATCAGGAATGAGAAGAGTGGGGTTTTGTAGGCCAGGTAAGCAAAGCGCCACCCGGCCTATTTTTTCCCGGCGGCGCTGCGTCTGCCGGGCCTACTGCACGGACTAAAGGATGCGGTTTTGCTGGCGCTGGGCCTCGCGGGCGAGACGTTTTTTACGCGCGTCACACGGCTCAGGGCAATCGCAGACTTTCTCCAGCCCCAGCGACGAGATACCGCCACAACTGCCCTGAATGCTTTTACGCTTCACCAGATAGCCGAGCGACATGCCGAGGACCACCAGCAGGAACACGGCAAACGTTGCCAGAAATACCGTTAACATCATTAGCCTCCAAAATCATCAAGCATGATGTTTTCATCTTCCACGCCCAGATCTTTCAGCATGCGGATAACCGCCGCGTTCATCACCGGAGGCCCACACATGTAGAACTCACAGTCTTCCGGCGCTGCATGATGCTTGAGGTAGTTCTCATACAGCACGTTGTGGATGAACCCGGTGTGCCCCGTCCAGTTATCTTCCGGCTGCGGATCGGAAAGCGCCACGTGGAAGGTAAAGTTCGGGTTTTCCCGCGCCAGCTGCTCAAACTCATCGTCGTAGAACATTTCGCGCAGTGAACGCGCCCCGTACCAGAAGCTGATTTTACGCTTGCTGCTAAGCCGCTTGAGCTGATCGAAGATGTGCGAACGCATTGGCGCCATACCCGCACCACCGCCGATAAACACCATTTCCGCGCCGGTGTCTTTGGCGAAGAACTCACCAAACGGCCCGGAAATCGTCACTTTATCACCCGCTTTCAGCGACCAGATATAAGAGGACATGATGCCCGGCGGCACGTCCGGCGCAGAAGGCGGCGGCGTGGCGATACGGACGTTGAGCATAATAATGCCCTTCTCGTCGGGGTAGTTCGCCATGGAATACGCACGCAGCGTCGGCTCGTTCACTTCAGAAACGTAGCGGAACAGATTGAATTTGTCCCAGTCGCCGCGATACTCATCCGGCACGTCAAAATCGGCATACGCCACTTTGTGCGACGGACATTCAATCTGAATGTAGCCGCCCGCGCGGAACGGCACGCTTTCGCCTTCAGGGATCGCCAGCTTCAGCTCTTTGATGAAAGTCGCTTTGTTATCGTTGGAGATAACCTCGCACTCCCATTTTTTCACCCCGAAGATTTCTTCCGGCAGTTCGATTTTCATGTCCTGACGAACGGCAACCTGGCACGCCAGGCGACAACCCTCTTTCGCTTCACGCTTGCTGATGTGCGAAAGCTCAGTCGGCAGAATATCGCCGCCGCCCTCTTTCACCGTTACCCGGCACTGGCCGCAGGAGCCACCGCCGCCGCAGGCTGAAGAGACAAATATGCCGTTGTTGGACAGCGTATTCAGCAGCTTATCGCCAGCGGGTGTGCGGATTTGTTTGTCAGCTTCGTTATTGATCTCGATGACCACATCGCCGGAGTTCACCAGCTTCGCGCGCGCCGCCAGGATAAGCAACGACAGCACCAGCACAATCAGCGTGAACATCACTACGCCAAGAATAATTTCCATTACTTACGCCCTTATAGCTGCACGCCGGAGAATGACATAAAGCCCAGCGCCATCAGTCCGGTGGTGATAAAGGTTATCCCTAAGCCGCGCAGTCCTGCGGGCACGTTGGCGTATTTCATCTTCTCGCGAATACCGGCCATCGCGACGATCGCCAGCATCCAGCCGATGCCGGAGCCGAAACCGTAGACGATAGATTCAGGGAAGTTATAGTCGCGCTGCACCATGAACGAGACACCGCCGAAGATCGCACAGTTCACGGCGATAAGCGGCAGGAAGATCCCCAGCGCGTTGTACAGCGACGGGAAATACTTATCGAGGATCATCTCGAGGATCTGCACCAGCGCCGCAATGACCCCGATAAAGGTGATGAAGTTGAGGAAGCTAAGATCAACACCTTCCACCAGCGCACCGTCGCGCAGAACCAGGTTGTAGATTAGGTTGTTCACCGGCACGGAAATGCCAAGAACGACGGTAACCGCCACGCCCAGGCCAAACGCCGTAGAGACTTTCTTCGACACCGCAAGGAACGTACACATGCCGAGGAAGAAGGCCAGCGCCATGTTCTCAACGAACACTGCGCGGACAAAAAGACTAATGTAATGAGCCATAATCGGTTACTCCTTCTCCTGCTGTTCCGGCTTCCAGCTGCGCAGCGCCCAGATAAGCAGACCGATAATGAAAAATGCGCTTGGTGCGAGCAGGAACAAGCCATTTGGCTGATACCAGCCGCCGTTCTGCACGGTTTGCAGCACGGTAATACCGAACAGCTTGCCGCTGCCGATAAGCTCACGCAGGAAACCGACGATCATCAGGATGGCGCCGTAACCAAGCCCGTTTCCGATGCCGTCCATGAAGCTCGCCAGCGGCGGCGATTTCATGGCGTACGCTTCGGCGCGGCCCATCACGATACAGTTGGTGATGATGAGGCCCACGAACACCGACAGCTGCTTGGAGACTTCATACGCATAGGCGCGCAGCAGCTGATCGACCACAATAACCAGCGAGGCGATAATCGCCATTTGCACAATGATGCGCACGCTGTTCGGGATGTGGTGGCGGATCATCGAGATAAACATGCTGGAAAACGCCGTTACCATCGTCACCGCGAGCGTCATCACGAATGCGGTTTCCAGTTTGGTGGTCACCGCCAGCGCCGAGCAGACGCCCAGGACCTGCAACGCTATCGGGTTGTTGGCGATAACCGGCCCCACCAGCACCCGTTTTACTTCTTTCATATCACCGAGCTCAGCCATTATTCAGGCCTCCTTCACGCATCTGTTTCAGGAACGGGCCAAAGCCCTGCTCGCCCATCCAGAAATCAAAACTGTGCTGGACGCCGTTTGACGTCAGCGTGGCGCCGGAAAGTCCGTCCACCGCATATTCGTCCCCCTGACGTGCACCGCCCTTCACCACTTTCAGAGCTGGCATGCCGTCATCATTCAGCACTTTTTTGCCGATGAACTGCTGACGCCAGTTCGGATTTTCGACTTCACCGCCGAGGCCCGGGGTTTCACCTTGATCATACCAGGTGATGCCTTTCACGGTGCGTCCGTCGGTGTCGAGGGCCACAAAGGCGTACATCATCGACCACAGCCCGTTGCCGTAAATTGGCAGAACGACTTCCTGAATTTTTTTCTGCTCGTCTTTCACCAGGTAGATTTCAACCACATTGCTGCGGCGTTTGATACCCGCCGGATCTTCACTGGAATCCAGTTGCGTGCTCTGCGCCGGATCTTTCAAAGCCAGCCCCTGGTTAAACGAGGCCGGATCTTTGTCGAGCAGCGTGCCGCTTTTCAAATCCAGTAAACGCGGGGTAATACGTTCCGCAAAAATGGAGGCCACTTCATCCTGCTTCATTTCCGGCTGTATCAGCCCGGCGACCGCCAGAATGTTGCGCTGTTTATCCAGCGCGCGCTGTTCTTGCTGGCGAGGCTTCAGCCCCACCGCTGAGCCGGCTACGATAATCGAGCAGACCAGGCAAAGCACCAGCACCACCAGCAGCGTTTTGCCGATGCTATCGTTACTTTTCACTTCAGCCACGCGACTTCCTCCGCTTGATATTGGCCTGCACCACCAGGTAATCGAACAGTGGCGCAAAGAGGTTGGCAAACAGAATTGCCAGCATCATCCCTTCCGGATAGGCCGGGTTTACAACGCGGATCAGCACGCACATCGCGCCAATCAGTGCGCCGTAGCACCACTTCCCTTTATCGGTAAACGACGCCGACACCGGGTCGGTCGCCATGAACATCATGCCGAAAGCAAATCCGCCGAGCACCAGATGCCAGTACCACGGCATGGAGAACATCGGATTAGTGGCTGAGCCAATCAGGTTGAAGAGCGTGGAAACGGCAATCATGCCGAGCAACACGCCCGCCACGATGCGCCAGGAGGCAACGCGACCGAAGATAATGATGGCTCCGCCGAGCAGGATCATCAGCGTGGAAACTTCACCGATTGACCCTGGCAATTTGCCGAGGAACGCATCCATCCAGGTGACAGGCTGGCCGCTGGTGAGGTTCATCAGCGCTTCACCGCCGTGGCTCGCCCACTGAGACAGTGGCGTTGCGCCAGAGAAGCCGTCAGCCGCGGTCCATACCAGATCGCCGGAGATTTGCGCCGGATAGGCGAAGAACAGGAAAGCACGCCCCGCCAGCGCCGGGTTAAGGAAGTTACGCCCGGTGCCGCCGAAGATTTCTTTCCCGATAACCACGCCAAAACTGATGCCCAGCGCAGCCTGCCACAGCGGCAGCGACGGCGGAACAATCAGCGCGAACAGAATGGAAGTAACAAAGAAGCCTTCGTTGATTTCATGCTTACGCACAATGGAGAACAGCACTTCCCAGAAGCCGCCGACGATAAACACCGTCATGTAAATCGGCAGGAAAAACACCGCGCCCAGTCCCATCATGCTCAGCCAGCCTGCGTCAGGCGCTAAACTCACGCCGAGCCACTGCGCCACATGGTAATGCCAGTTTCCGGCAATCACCTGTTGCAGTTGTTCCGGGCCATACATTTTGTGCAGCGCCGGAATGGTTTGCAGGCCGACGTTGTACATGCCCCAGAACATCGCCGGGAACACCGCCAGCCAGACCAGAATCATCATACGCTTGAGGTCGATGGCATCGCGGACGTGAGACGCCCCTTTTGTCACCAGACCCGGCGTGTAGAAAATGGTGGCCGCGGCTTCATACAGCGG
The DNA here is from genome assembly GCF_024764835.1 of Scandinavium hiltneri. Lineage (GTDB taxonomy): Bacteria > Pseudomonadota > Gammaproteobacteria > Enterobacterales > Enterobacteriaceae > Scandinavium > Scandinavium hiltneri. Next base: position 1,217,434 of record NZ_JALIGE010000076.1, read on the forward strand.
GTAGTACTTTTCCAGCTTGCCGCCGTGGGTAAAGTGCGGCTCAATTTTTTCCAGCAGATTTTTCAAACCCATCACTTATCCTTCCTGCTCAATGCGGGTTAAGACGTCACGCAACACGGGGCCGTATTCGTATTTTGCCGGGCAAACGTAGGTGCAAAGCGCCAGGTCTTCTTCGTCAAGTTCCAGACAACCCAATGCCTGCGCGCTGTCGGTATCACCGGCGAGCAGGTCGCGCAGCAGGTGCGTCGGCAGAATATCCAGCGGCATGACGCGCTCGTAGTTGCCAATGGGCACCATCGCACGCTCGCCGCCGTTGGTATCGGTCGAGAAATCGAACAGTTTGCGCTTGAGAAAATGGCCGAGCGTGGTGCGGGTTATCGAGAATTTATCTTTGCCCGGCATGACCCAGCCAAAGAGTTCTTTCTCGCGCCCTTCTTTCACCACGCTGACCTGCAAGTGATAGCGGCCGAGGAATGCGTATGGCCCCTGCGCGTGGGTGCCGCTGAGCACCGAACCGGAAATCACACGGTTTTCACCCTCAGCCAGTTCACCGGCCAGCAGTTGGTCGAGGCTTGCGCCGAGCAGCGTTTTCACCAGGCGCGGCGTGTTGACCTGCGGCCCGGCGAGGGAAATCACCCGCTCGCTCCACAGTTCGCCTTCGATAAACAGTTTGCCGATGGCGATGACATCCTGATAGTTCAGGTGCCAGACCTGCTTATTGAGGCTCACCGGTTCGAGGAAATGGATATGCGTGCCTGGCAAACCAGCCGGATGCGGGCCGCTAAATTCGTTGAACGTCACCTGACCCACCGTGTGGCCGCCCAGCTTGCCGCCGCTCGCCTGACAAACGTGAAGTTTTCCGTCTGTGAGACGCGACAATACCGTCAACCCAGCGTTAAAGGCTTCACGGTGTGCAAAGATTACCGGCTGCGGATCGGCCGCCAGCGGATTGGTGTCGATGGCAGTGACGAAAATGGCCACCGGAGCGCTGCCCGGCGCCGGGATTTTACTGAATGGGCGCGTGCGCAGACTGGTCCACAAACCCGATTCCAGCAGCTGCTGTTGGACGGTTTCTCTTCCAAGTGTTGCAAGGTCTGCCACCTCAAACTGCGGGAAGCTGACGGCATCATCGCCGTCAATATCGATAACTACCGATTGCAGCACGCGACGTTCGCCGCGATGAATGGCGCTGATAACGCCACTAGCCGGGGCAGTAAAGCGCACACCGGGGTTCTTTTTATCTTCAAACAGCACTTGCCCTTTGAGAACCCGGGAGCCTTCCTGGACGGCCATAGAGGGGCGCATGCCAATATATTCTTCGCCCAGCACGGCCACGCGCGATACAGCAGCGCTTTCGGCAATGTGCTGTGACGGTGCGCCAGCGATGGGCAAATTAAGCCCTTTTGTGATTTTAATCATGTCGTTAGCAGGTATCCGTAATCGTTACTACTAAACCCAGCGTAGAGAAAAACAAGAAAGGAAAAACCGATGCCAGAGAGTGCTGCTGGCGGCAGTACGATGAGAGTAAAGCATCCTTTCTTAACCTGGTCGTGAAACGCGGCAAGTTTACAGGATGTGAGGTCAGAACGCAGCATTTACGGGGTATACGGGTCGGTATTTGCGAGCGAATGCGCAAAGTTCTGACTGCTATTGCAGCAAAAAGCAGGTATAACGCTAAAGTAATTTGTAAACCCTAATCGCCGGACTTGCGAAAAACTTTGGTGATGCTAATGTGAGCGCACCAATTCGAGACAATTCTGATTTCGGGTTCTATTTCGGGCCTCCCGGCCTGTCTCTACCGTTTTATCAAGGAACATGTAGTATGCGCAAAATCGCATTGTTACTTGCGATGCTGTTGATCCCGTGCGTTTCGTTTGCCGGTTTGCTTAGCAGTAATAGCTCGACCACCCCGGTCAGCAAAGAATATAAACAGCAATTAATGGGATCTCCCGTTTATATCCAGATCTTCAAAGAAGAGCGTACTCTTGATCTTTACGTGAAGATGGGTGAGACGTATCAGCTGCTCGACAGCTACAAAATCTGCAACTATTCCGGTGGCCTGGGTCCGAAACAGCGCCAGGGCGATTTTAAATCTCCGGAAGGTTTCTATAACGTTTCCCGCAGCCAGCTCAAGCCAGATAGCCGTTTCTATAAAGCCATTAATATTGGCTTCCCGAACGACTACGATCGCTCGCATGGCTATGAAGGGAAATACCTGATGATCCACGGTGCCTGCGTGTCGATTGGCTGTTACGCCATGACCGATACCGGCATTGATGAGATTTTCCAGTTCGTGACCGGTGCGCTGGTATTTGGCCAGTCAAGCGTGCAGGTCAGCATCTATCCGTTCCGCATGACCGACGCGAACATGGAACGCCACAAGTTCTCTTATTACAAAGACTTCTGGTCGCAGCTGAAGCCGGGCTATGACTACTTCGAGCAGACTCACAAGCCGCCGATGGTGACGGTACAGAGTGGTCGCTACGTAGTCAGCAAGCCGTTGAGCCACGAGATTCGCTCGCAGCTGGCGTCAAACTACACGGTCTCCGAGACAAAATAACGCCCACTCGCCTGGCATAATCTTGTGCCAGGTTTCATTGCCGGTCAGCGGCTGTGTGGCAATCACGGTGACCACATCGTTCGGTGTGGTCTCTCGCTGAAAATCAATTTCCACATCCTGATCCAGTAACGTTGCCACGCCAAACGGCGCACGGCGTGTTATCCAGTACAGATTGGTCGAGCAAAACGCCATCACATAGCGTCCGTCCGACAACAGCATGTTAAACACCCCTTTTTCCCGCAGCTCAGACGCCAATGACGCGATGTACTTAAACACCCCGTTCATATTGCCGGGCGTGCGCGGATAGCGGCTGGTCAGTTTGTGCAGCAGCCAGCAAAAGGCTTTTTCGCTGTCGGTTTCACCTACCGGGCGGAACTGTCCGGTCTCAAGGGATTTATAGCCCGTGAGCTGGCCGTTATGGGCATAAGTCCAGTTGCGACCCCACAGTTCGCGGGTAAACGGATGGGTGTTTTCGAGCGCCACTTCACCGCGGTTAGCCTGGCGAATATGGGCAATCACTGAACAGGATTTGATCGGATAATCCTGCACCAGTTTGGCGATGGGCGACTGAAAGCTCGGTTGCGGATCTTTGAATGTGCGACAGCCTTTGCCTTCATAGAAGGTAATGCCCCAGCCATCTTTATGCGGCCCGGTGCCGCCCCCGCGCTGAACCAGCCCGGTAAAACTAAAGCAGATATCGGTTGGCACATTGGCGCTCATCCCGAGCAGTTCGCACATAATTCACCTCACACATAAAACGGGAACCCGGGCGGGCCCCCGCTACCACTTATGCTTTTACCATCTCTTTTTCGATCAGCATAATCAGGATATGGATAACCTTAATATGGATTTCCTGAATGCGGTCGGCGTAACCGAAGTGCGGCACGCGAATTTCAACGTCAGCAGAACCGTCCATTTTGCCGCCGTCTTTGCCGGTCAGGGTGATGACTTTCATGCCCTGAGCGCGCGCAGCTTCAATCGCTTTAATCACGTTACCGGAGTTGCCGGAGGTGGAAATCCCGAACAGTACGTCACCGGCGCGGCCTACGGATTCAACATAACGAGAGAACACATATTCGTAGCCGAAATCATTGCTGACGCAGGAGAGATGGCTGACGTCTGAAATGGCAATCGCCGGGTAGCCTGGACGATTTTCACGGTAGCGACCGGTCAGCTCTTCCGCGAAGTGCATTGCGTCACAATGGGAGCCCCCGTTACCACAGGAGAGTACTTTCCCGCCCGCTTTGAAGCTGTCTGCGAGCAGCACTGCTGCACGCTGAATCGCATGAATGTTCGCTTCATCGGCCAGGAAATTGGCCAGAGTTTCCGCTGCTTCATTCAGTTCGTTACGAATAAGATCCTGGTACATGAGGAGTGTCCTTCCGCTTTAATGATTAACCTCAGCAGTGTAACGGATAGCGGATGCAGCGAGAAGCATTCAGCTCAGTTATCCCCGGCGCTTTTGATAATCCGTGCCACCGAAAACGGCAACAGTGTGAGCTATGTTGTAATTATTTTGTAAACACATTGATAAAAGAAATAACATCCACTACAACCAATACATCACAAGTGGTCAGACCTCCTACAAGCAAGGGAGCATTTCTTTATGATGATTTTGAGTATTATTGCCACCGTTATCCTGCTCGGCGTGCTCTTCTATCACCGGGTTAATCTTCTGCTGAGCAGCCTTATTTTGCTGGTCTGGACCGGGGCGCTCGCGGCTTCTGGCCTGTGGAACATCTGGCTGCTGGTGCCTCTGGCAATCATTCTGGTGCCGTTTAACCTGCGTCCAATGCGTAAAGCGATGATCTCCGCGCCGGTGTTCCGCACCTTCAGCAAAGTGATGCCGCCAATGTCGCGCACCGAGAAAGAAGCGATCGACGCAGGCACCACCTGGTGGGAAGGCGATCTGTTCCAGGGCAACCCGGACTGGAAAAAACTGCACAACTATCCACAGCCGCAGCTGACCGCGGAAGAACAAGCGTTTATCGACGGCCCGGTGGAAGAAGCCTGCCGCATGGCGAACGACTTCGAGATAACGCATGAACTGGCGGATTTGCCGCCGGAACTGTGGGCCTATCTGAAAGAACACCGCTTCTTCGCGATGATCATTAAGAAAGAGTACGGCGGTCTCGAATTCTCTGCGTATGCACAGTCTCGCGTGCTGCAAAAGCTGTCCGGCGTCTCCGGGATCCTGGCGATCACCGTCGGTGTGCCAAACTCCCTCGGCCCGGGCGAACTGTTGCAGCATTACGGCACCGACGAGCAGAAAAATCATTACCTGCCGCGTCTGGCACGTGGTCAGGAAATCCCGTGTTTCGCACTGACCAGCCCGGAAGCCGGTTCTGATGCGGGCGCCATTCCGGATACCGGCGTGGTGTGCATGGGCGAATGGCAGGGTGAGCAGGTGCTCGGCATGCGCCTCACCTGGAACAAACGCTACATCACCCTCGCGCCGATTGCGACCGTGCTCGGTCTGGCATTCAAACTTTCTGACCCGGACAAACTGCTGGGTGGCGAGGAAGATTTAGGCATTACCTGTGCGCTGATCCCAACCGGTACGCCGGGCGTGGAAATTGGCCGTCGTCACTTCCCGCTCAACGTGCCGTTCCAGAATGGCCCGACCCGCGGTCAGGATATTTTCGTGCCGATTGATTTCATCATCGGCGGGCCAAAAATGGCCGGTCAGGGCTGGCGTATGCTGGTGGAATGTCTGTCTGTGGGTCGCGGCATCACCCTGCCGTCAAACTCCACGGGCGGCGTGAAATCCGTGGCAATGGCGACCGGGGCTTATGCGCACATCCGCCGTCAGTTCAAAATCTCTATCGGTAAAATGGAAGGGATCGAAGAACCGCTGGCGCGTATCGCAGGCAACGCGTACGTGATGGACGCTGCGGGGTCGCTCATCACCTACGGGATCATGCTCGGTGAAAAACCAGCAGTGCTATCGGCGATTGTGAAATATCACTGTACCCACCGTGGTCAGCAGTCAATTATTGATGCGATGGATATCACCGGCGGGAAAGGCATTATGCTCGGCGAAGGCAACTTCCTCGCCCGTGCTTATCAGGGTGCACCCATTGCGATAACCGTGGAAGGCGCTAACATTCTGACGCGCAGCATGATGATCTTCGGCCAGGGCGCGATCCGCTGCCATCCGTACGTGCTCGAAGAGATGGCCGCCGCACAGAATAACGATCTTAACGCCTTCGACCAGCTGCTGTTTAAACACATCGGCCACGTGGGGAGCAACAAAGTTCGCAGCTTCTGGCTGGGTCTGACTCGCGGTCTGACCAGCAGTACGCCGACGCACGATGCGACCCGTCGCTACTATCAGCACCTGAACCGCCTGAGTGCCAACCTGGCGCTGCTGTCTGACGTATCAATGGCGGTACTCGGCGGCAGCCTGAAGCGCCGCGAGCGTATCTCCGCCCGTCTGGGGGATGTGCTGAGCCAACTCTATCTGGCCTCTGCGGTGCTGAAACGCTATGACGACGAAGGCCGTAACGAAGCAGATCTGCCGCTGGTTCATTGGGGCGTTCAGGACGCGCTGCATCAGGCTGAACAGGCGATGGATGACCTGCTGCGTAACTTCCCGAACGGCTTTGTGGCAGGCGTAATGCGCTTCGTCATCTTCCCGACCGGTCGTCACTACGTCGCACCGTCAGACAAGCTGGATCACGCCGTGGCGAAAATCCTGCAGGTACCAAGCGCGACCCGTTCACGTATCGGCCGCGGCCAGTACCTGACGCCGAGCGAGCACAACCCGGTTGGCCTACTGGAACAAGCGCTGCTGGACGTAATGGCCGCCGATCCGATTCATCAGCGTATTTGCAAAGAGATTGGCAAAAACCTGCCGTTCACCCGTCTCGATGAGCTGGCCCGGAACGCGCTTGCCAAAGGGCTGATTGACCAGGATGAAGCGGATATTCTGACCAAAGCCGAAGAAAGCCGTCTGCGCAGTATTAACGTTGACGATTTCGAACCGGATGCGCTGGCGACCAGGCCGGTAAAGCTGCCGGAGAAAGTCCGCAAGATTGAGGCCGCGTAACCCTTATCCCTTTTGGTTGTAGGCCGGGTAAGCGCAGCGCCACCCGGCAAATAAATGACCAAGTCATCATCCTAAAAGCGGAGACTCTTCTCCGCTTTTTTCATTGAAATGTTACGCACTCTCGCCTGTCCCTGATAAGGTAGAACAGTGACTCGTAAGCCTATAATCGGGAGTTTCTGACAGTGCCCAATCTGAAAGTAACAGTATTACAACAACCTTTGGTGTGGATGGACGGCCCCGCTAACCTGCGTCATTTCGATCGTCAGTTGGAAGCGATTCATGGGCGTGATGTGATTGTGCTGCCAGAGATGTTCACCACCGGCTTTGCGATGGAAGCGGCCACCCAGTCGTTGCCGGAAGAAGAAGTTGTCGCGTGGATGCATGAAAAAGCGCAGCAAACTGGCGCCCTCATTGCAGGCAGCGCCGCGCTGCAAACCGATCGTGGCCCAGTGAACCGCTTTTTGCTGGTTGAGCCTGAAGGCCAGGTGCATCGCTATGACAAGCGTCATCTGTTCCGTATGGCGGATGAACATCATCATTATGAAGCAGGCCACGAGCGTCTGGTGTTCGAATGGCGCGGCTGGCGCATTCTGCCGCTGGTATGTTACGACCTGCGTTTCCCGGTGTGGTCGCGTAACCGCAACGATTACGATCTGGCGCTGTACGTCGCCAACTGGCCTGCCCCACGTTCTCTGCACTGGCAGGCGCTGTTAACCGCTCGCGCCATTGAGAACCAGGCTTACGTTATCGGCTGTAACCGCGTCGGCACCGACGGCAATGGGCATCACTATCGCGGCGACAGCCGGGTTATCAACCCACAGGGCGAAATCATCGTCAGTGCCGAACCGCATCAGGCAACGCTGATTAATGCCGAACTGTCACTCCCCGCCTTACTGGAATACCGCGAAAAATTCCCGGCATGGCAAGATGCGGACGGCTTCACGATTGGCTGATTAACCCTTCTCCTTTCCCACACTGCTTTAGCGCTTCTTTCACCGAAGCGCTAAATAAAAACCATATCCGTGCACTAGCTCCAGATTTGACACAAAGATTAGGCTGCTAACTTGCTGATCGGCCTCGTTGTTAACTAGCTTTGGAGATGGCGTGTTTACTTTTTATACCCACCTCTACAGCAAGTTAATAATGAGGACAGAATGAAAAAGCTGACGTTAAGTCTTATTACCTTAGCGCTGGCGGGCGTTGCTAACGCCGCGCTTGCCGATACCCTGCGTATGGAATGTCCGATCTCCCCTGGCGGTAAGGAATACTGCAACTACGTCAAAGACCGTTTCGAGAAACAGACCAACAACAAGCTGGAATTTATCGAATTCCCGGCGGCGTCGGATGAAAAGCTGGCCCTGCTCCAGCAACTGTTCGCCGCAAAAGATGAAAAAGCAGTGGACCTCTTCCAGTCCGACACCATTTGGGTCGGCCTGCTGGATAAGCAAACGCTCGATTTAACCGATGCCGTTGCCGATATGAAAGGCGATTTCTTCCCTGGCCCGTGGGCCAACGACACCGTTAACGGCAAAGTGAAAGCCATTCCGGCTTATCTCGATACCGGGGTGCTCTATTACCGCAAAGACCTGCTCGAAAAATACAACGAACAGCCGCCAAAAACCTGGGCTGATTTAACGCGTATCGCCACCAAAATTCAGGCGGAAGAACGTAAGGCAGGACATAAAAACTTCTGGGGGATGATCTTCCAGGGGAAATCGTATGAAGGCCTGACCTGTAACGCGCTGGAGTGGGTTGATTCCTACGGCGGCGGCACGTTCATCGATGAAAAAGGGAACGTGACCATTAATAATCCGAAGGCGGCGGCCGCACTGGATATGGTCGCGGGCTGGATTGGCAAAATCACGCCAAAAGGCGCCCTGGGCTACAAAGAGGAAGAGTCCCGCGCAGTGTTCCAGAACGGAGACGCGCTGTTTATGCGCAACTGGCCTTATGCGTATTTGCTCTCGCAGGGCGCAGACAGCCCGCTGAAAGGCAAAGTCGGCGTCGCACCGCTGCCTGCCGGGCCTGACGGTAAATCAGCCAACGCGCTGGGCGGCTGGCAGTGGTCGATTAACGGTAACACCAAAAACAAAGAGGCGGCGATTGCGCTGCTGAAAATCCTCACTGATGCCGATTCGCAGAAAATGCAGCTGAAATACCTCGGCTTCGCCCCGACGCGTTCGGCGCTGTATGAAGACAAAACGGTACTGGAAACCGCACCGCATCTGACGATGTTCAAAGAGATCTTCGCCAATGCGGTGCCGCGTCCGGCGACGGCGACCAAAAGTCAGTATCCGCGCGTCTCTAACGCCATCTTTAACGTGACCTTCAAGGTGCTCAACGGTGGCAGCGACGGCAAAACCGCCGTGGCCGATCTGCAAAAACGCCTTGAGCGCGTGAAAGGGAAGGACTGGCATTAATTGGCCCGTCTCGGCTATCAACAGCGGCGCCGCCGTATCGCGTGGATACTGGTGGCGCCCGCACTGATTCTCCTTGCGCTGGCGGCGGGTTGGCCGCTGGCACGCACCTTCTTTTTCAGCTTTACCAACGCCATGCTCGACAACCCGAGCGACTATCAGATGGTCGGGCTGGCAAACTATTACCTCAATCATGATGGGCAAACCAGCGGTGTGCTGGTGGACCCGCTGTGGTGGCAGGCGGTCGGCAACACGCTGTGGTTTACGCTGGTTTCCGTCAGTCTTGAACTGCTGCTTGGGATGCTGCTGGCGCTGCTGATGAACGAGAAGTTTCGCGGTCAGGGATTGGTGCGCACTGCCATTCTGGTACCGTGGGCGATCCCGACTATCGTCAGTGCCAAAATGTGGGGCTGGATGTTCCACGATCAGTACGGCGTGGTGAACGATCTTCTGGCGAAAATCTTTGGCTATCAGGCGCATCTGGCGTGGATCGCCGAGCCGTCGCTGTCGATGTGGGCGGTGGTGATTGCCGATGTCTGGAAAACCACGCCGTTTATGGCGCTGATGCTGCTGGCTGCGCTACAGCTGATCCCTGGCGATCTGTATGAGGCCGCTCGCGTCGACGGGGCCAGCGCCTGGCAACGCTTTAAGCGCATTACGCTGCCGCTGATCCTGCCGGCAATGATCGTGGCGCTTATCTTCCGGGTAATGGATGCGATGCGCATTTTCGATCTGATTTTCGTGCTGACCTCCAACAGCGAAGCCACGATGTCGATTTCCGGTTACGCCCGCGAGCAAATCATCTCTTATCAGGATATGGGTGTCGGATCTGCGGCGTCGGTACTGGTGTTTATGATGGTGGCGGGCATTGCCGCCTGCTTTATCCGCGTCTCGAAGCTTAACGAGAAGGAGAAGCGGTGATGAAAACCACCCGTCGTCAGCGCAGATTCGGCCACCAGCTGGTGATTTATTGTGGTGCGACCGTCGCCGTACTGTTCTGCGTTTTCCCGTTTTATTACGCCATTCTGACCTCGCTACGCACCGGGCAGGAACTGTTTCTGCCCGCCTATTTGCCGAACGGCTTTCACTGGCACAACTACGTGGTGGCGCTGGTGGATAACGGCATCGCCCGCAGCCTGCTGAACTCGGTGCTGGTGGCGACGATTACCGTCGGCATCTGTCTGCTGGTGTCGATTACCGCGTCGTTCGCCCTCGCGCGGGTACCGTTTCGCGGACGTAAATTCCTGCTGTTTACCATTCTTTGCGTGTCGATGTTCCCGCAAGTGGCAGTACTGACCGGGATGTTCGAGCTAGTGCGCTTTCTGGGGCTGTACGACTCCCTCGGCGCACTGGTGCTGTCGTACACCACCTTTTCGCTACCGTTCACCGTCTGGGTGCTGACCACTTTTATGAAGTCGATTCCGGTGGAGCTGGAAGAGGCGGCGATTGTCGACGGGGCGAAAACCTGGACCATTATTCGCCGGGTATTTGCCCCGATTCTGGCGCCTGCGCTGGTGACTACCGGGCTGCTGGCGTTTATTGGCGCGTGGAACGAATTCATGTTTGCACTGACGTTCATTATTTCCGGCGACAAGCGCACCGTGCCGGTGGCTATCAGCATGTTCAGCGGTGCATCGACCTTTGAACTGCCGTGGGGCAGCATTATGGCGGCCTCGGTGGTGGTGACGCTGCCGATTATTGTGCTGGTGCTCATCTTCCAGAAACGCATTGTCAGCGGGCTGACCAGCGGAGCGATTAAGGGATAACTATGGGGCAACTGGTACTCGATAAAATATCTAAACGCTACGGCACCTCATCAGAGGTGATTAAGCCCCTGGATTTGACCGTTAACGACGGCGAGTTTGTGGTGGTCGTCGGGCCGTCGGGCTGCGGCAAATCCACGTTGTTAAGGATGGTCGCCGGGCTGGAGGAAATCAGCGACGGCGAAATGCGCATCGACGGCGTGTGCGTCAACGACGATTCACCGTCTGAGCGGGGCATCGGGATGGTGTTCCAGTCCTACGCGCTGTATCCGCATATGACGGTGTACCAGAATATGGCCTTCGCGCTGGAAATGGCGAAGCTGCCGCCGACGGAAATCGACAAAAAGGTGCAGGCCAGCGCGCGCATTTTGCAGCTTGAGCATCTGCTCGACCGACGGCCGAAAGATCTCTCTGGCGGTCAGCGCCAGCGCGTGGCGATTGGCCGGGCGATTGTGCGTGAGCCGAGCCTGTTTTTGTTCGATGAACCGCTCTCCAACCTCGACGCCTCGCTGCGCGTGCAGATGCGCATGGAAATTGCCGCGCTGCATAAACGCATCAACGCCACGATTTTGTACGTCACCCATGACCAGGTGGAAGCAATGACGCTGGCCGACCGCATCGTGGTGCTTAATCAGGGGCAGATTGAGCAGGTCGGTTCCCCGCTGGAGCTGTACGATCATCCCGCCAACCTGTTCGTCGCACAGTTTATTGGGTCGCCTAAAATGAATCTGGTTGCAGGCACGATCGCAGAAACGGGCGAGCAGGAGACGGTTGTGGATCTCGAAAACCGACAACGCATTGTGCTGCCGGTGAATACGCTTGGTGGGAAAGTCGGCGACAGCGTATGGCTGGGGGTCCGCCCAGAGCACGTCCAGCTTATTGATTTAGCCGTGGCCGATGTGGAAGGCGAAGTGCTGTTTGTCGAGCAGATGGGCAACGAAACGTTGCTGTACGTTAATAGCGGCTATGGCAGCGAGCCGTTGGTTATCCGCCTGACGTCGCGGCTGGAGATCACGCCCGATCAGCGGGTTGGGCTGCGTTTGCCGACGGAGAGTTGCTATTTGTTTGAGGCGGGTGGGCGGGCTTTCACGCGAATTTAAAAGGAGATCCCAGTGGAAAAAAAAGCATGGCACAACGCGGTGGTGTACCAAATCTACCCGCGCAGCTTTATGGACAGCAACGGAGACGGCATCGGCGACATTCCCGGCATCATCAGCAAACTCGATTACCTCCACCAGCTCGGCATCAACCTGATTTGGCTCTCGCCGGTCTACCGCTCGCCGATGGACGACAACGGCTACGACATCTCCGACTACGAAGATATTGCTGCCGAATTTGGCACCCTGGCGCAAATGGACACCCTGATTGCACAAGCCAAACAGCGCGACATTCACATCCTGATGGATTTAGTCGTCAACCACACCTCCGACGAACATCCGTGGTTTCTTGAAGCGCTGAAATCGAAGGATAACCCGTACCGTGATTTCTATATCTGGCGCCAACCAGCGGCAGACGGCGGGCCACCGAATAATTTCCGCTCCTATTTTGGCGGCAGCGGCTGGGCCTTTGACGAAGCCAGTGGCGAATATTTCCTGCATCAATTTTCTAAACGCCAGCCGGACCTCAACTGGGAAAACCCGCGCGTGCACGAAGAGGTCCACGCCATGATGAACCGCTGGCTGGCGAAAGGCATCGGCGGTTTTCGCATGGACGTTATCGACCTCATCGGCAAAGAAGTCGATGCACAAATCATGGCCAACGGCAAAAATCTGCATGCGCTGATCCGCCAGATGAACCGCGCCACCTTCGGCAACGGCGATTACGTCACCGTGGGCGAAGCCTGGAGTGCTTCCCCCGAAGACGCCCTGCTGTACAGCGGTGCTAAACGTGAAGAACTGTCGATGGTGTTTCAATTCGACCACATCAAACAGTTCTGGGATGAACACGCCGGGAAATGGCGCAGCAAGCCGTTTGTGCTCGCCGACTTCAAAGTGGTTATCGACAAATGGCAAACCGCGCTGGCCGATGACGGCTGGAACTCGCTGTTCTGGAGCAACCACGATTTACCCCGCGCGGTGTCGAAATTTGGCGATGAAGGCGAATTCCGCGAAGCCTCTGCCAAAATGCTTGCCACCGCCCTGCACTGTCTGAAAGGCACGCCGTATATCTATCAGGGCGAAGAAATCGGTATGACCAATGTGCAGTTCAGCGACATCAACGATTACCGCGATATCGAAAGCCTGAATTTGTACCGCGAACGGCTGGCAGAAGGCGTCAGCCATGAAGAAATGATGCTGGGCATTCATGCCAATGGGCGCGACAACGCCCGCACGCCGATGCAGTGGGACGCCAGTCCCAACGCTGGTTTCACCACCGGCACGCCGTGGATTTCAGTCAACCCGAACTATCCGGAGATAAATGTCGCGGCAGCCCTTGAACAGCCGGATTCGATCCTCTGGCATTACCAGAATCTGATTGCCCTGCGCAAGCAGTATCCGGTGCTGGTTTACGGCGATTACCAGCCGGTGATGGCTGACCACCCGCAGGTGTTTGCGTGGCTGCGCACGCTCGACGACGAGCGGCTGCTGGTTATCAACAATTTCTCCGCCGAGCATCTCACCCTGGAGATCCCCGAGGAGATGCAGGCCTTGCACGGCGAGTGTCTTGCCAGCAACTACGCGCCGCGTGATCAGCTGGCGGTGAGTCTTGAGCTGCAACCTTATGAATCTTTTGCGTTACTAATCGGGAGGTAAACGATGGCGAACTGGTGGAAAGAGGCGGTGGCCTACCAGATTTATCCACGCAGCTTTAAGGACAGCAACGGGGACGGCATCGGCGACCTGAATGGCATCACCGAGAAACTCGATTACCTGAAAGACCTTGGCATCGATCTGATTTGGATCTGCCCGATGTACACTTCACCGAATGACGATAACGGCTATGACATCAGCAATTATCAGGAGATCATGGCCGAATTTGGCACGATGGCCGATTTCGACCATCTGCTCGAACAGGTTCATCTGCGCGGCATGCGCCTGATTATCGACCTTGTGGTCAACCACACTTCCGACGAACATCCGTGGTTCCTTGAATCCCGCTCATCTCGCCATAACCCCAAACGCGACTGGTACACCTGGCGCGACGGCAAAGACGGAGCAGAGCCCAATAACTGGGAAGGAATTTTTAAAGGTTCGGCCTGGGAATATGACGCGAAAACGGAGCAGTATTATCTGCACCTGTTTACCCGTCGCCAGCCAGATTTGAACTGGGAAAATCACGACGTGCGCCGGGCGGTGTACGACATGATGCACTGGTGGCTGGAGAAAGGGATCGACGGTTTTCGTATCGACGCGATTTGCCATATGAAAAAAGAACCGACACTTGCCGATGTGCCGAACCCGGACAAATTGCGCTATGTGCCGTCGATGAAAAGCCATCTGAACTACGACGGGCTGCTCGACTACGTCGACGACATGAGCCAAAAGGTGTTTCAGCATTATGACATTGTGACCGTCGGCGAAGTGAATGGCCTGGACTCTGCACACGCTGAGGAGTGGGTCGGAGAGCATCGCAATCGTCTGAACATGGTTTTCCAGTTCGAACACGTTCGTCTGTGGGAACCGGAAGCCGGTTTGCGCCCAGAGCCTTCGGTACTGAAAACGATATTCACCGGCTGGCAGGCGGCGCTGGAAGGCAAAGGCTGGAACGCGCTGTACGTCGAAAACCACGATTTAACGCGCATCACTTCGCGCTGGGGTGACACCCAACATTACTGGCGGGAAAGCGCCACCTGCATTGCCGCACTCTACTTTCTGATGCAGGGCACGCCGTTTATCTATCAGGGCCAGGAAATCGGCATGACTAACACCCGCTTCAACGGGCTGGCTGATTTTGACGATGTCTCGGCGAAAAACATGTGGTGCGAAATGGAGGCGCTCGGTAAAAGCGAGGAGGAAATTATTGCGTTCCTTACCCATACCGGGCGCGATAATTCCCGTACGCCGATGCAGTGGAGCCACTCCCCCAACGCCGGTTTCAGCGAGACGAAGCCATGGTTTCACGTTAATGCCAACTACGAAATCATCAACGTCGCCAGCCAGCGCCAGGACCCGGATTCAGTACTCAACTTTTATCGCGCGTTAATCAGCCTGCGTAAGAAAGAACGCGCGCTTATCTACGGGCGTTATCAGCTGGAGCTGGCGGATCACCCACAGATTTACGCTTATCGCCGCGAATTGGGCGATGAAACGTTTCTGGTGCTGTGTAATCTGTCGTCGAAATCGGCCCGCTGGCCTGAAACAGAATTACAGCTTGAAGGCGCGACGCGCATGCTGGGGAATTATGCGGAGATTGATGAGCTTTACCGACTTCATCGTTGGGAGACGCGTATTTATAAGCTGTAGTTGAGCGGGCAAACTGTTGAGCAGGCAAACTATTGAGGGGGGTTTTACCGCCCTCTTTCTTTATTCAGATAACGTTGTGACGGTCGCCCGCGGGTGCTTGCAGCATATCATCCTGAGTAATTGTAATCGCACTCAGCAGTTCGCCTTCACGGGTCTTTTGAATAAACTTCATTGACCAGCCATGTTCAAACAACGGGCCTGTGTGAACATCTGTTTTCAGTTTCTGAATGAGATTCTGTTTTTCTACGGCTTTAATTTTTGACTTTTGACCGTCGTTGATGTGACGAATATCAGCCTGAGAAACGTCGAGCAACGTGAGTTCATAAATCGCCACCTTATCCCGCTCATTCATACTGGCGCTGTCCAGTCGGGTATTTTTATGAATTTGATGATTAACCGATGTTAGATTTAACTGTTTAATCTCTTCGCGAAGATGATTCAGCGCGGCCGCATACAGTTTATTTTCCTGCACGATGTATTTGCTCTCAGACTTATAATGCTGTGCAGAAAACCAGGCAATACCACCAGCAATAAATGCCATAGCGATAATGAGTACGGATTTTGAAGTTAATTTTTTCGTCATGGTATTATGCTGCCCGGAATATTACAGACTCATGAGATACATCCACTGATATGCTCCGCAGTATGACGTTGTGAAAATCGATGTCAACGCCGTCCTCGATTCATTTCTGAAATGATATCTCATATGAGACCTTTCTCCTTCGCGGCAATATCATTAGCAAGCAAAATGCGCCACGCTGCGCTATAGCAGACACTTGCGTAATGAATATCTACTATGACATATAGTTTCATTTTCCAATTTTACTTTTAGCTCAATTTCAGTAAGCTTAGACGGGTAGTAGTACTCTGTTATACTGTCCGACGAAACACGCAACTTGCGTAATTAAACAGTCAGAGTTATGGGAGAGAGGATGAAAAAGGAAAATAACTTTAACCTCTATAGTACTGATGAATTTAACGCATTCATGGACTTTGTAAAATCGCATGGAGTGCAAATGCGATACAGTAAAGGCCAATCGTTAAATTTAGAGAAAGCAGAAGTCGGCTTTGTTCTTTCCGGACTGCTCGGGATTTATTATAAAGGCACTGGGAAATTTGTCGATCATGCCTTTTACGGTATGCCAGCAATGGAAGATGATAAAATCATGTCAACGCAGTCATTTTATTGCCGTACCGAAAGCGATGTGATTATTGCGAAAATCCCTATTCATAAAATATTTGAAATCAGTCATCCCGATCAAGTGTATCGCGGTGTTGTTTTCTCGACGTTGATTTACTCCCTCATTGATAAGCTCGCCAATATCTATGACATCAGGCATGGCGGCAATGGCTACAAAGTGGTGAAAGAGTTAATCGAACTTTACCTCAATGAAATGCATGTCACCCAGGGTCTGGCTAACTACATATTAAAACGCACTAACTTATCGAACAGTTATGTCTTTAAGATCCTGGCCGCATTAAAGAAAAATGGATATATAGAAATAAAAAATGCGCGCCTGACGAAAATACTCAAACCATTACCTGATAAGATTTAATATTTCCATCAACCTTATTGGTTGAATTTCTTTTTCGCATTCACCTAATTATTCAGGGGGGCTACCCCTGCCTATCTACACGCCAGGGTTTTTATTTATGCTCAAGAAAAATGCGTTATTATATTTTTTCGCCAGTACGGTTTGTTTTTCAAGCCTGGGCCATGCCGCTGAGAAAGATGGTCCGTCGGCTGAAGAAATGGAAAAGATTGCAAAAATGACGGCCAACCCAATTGGTGCCGCCTGGATGTTCTGGACGCAATATGACAACACCACATTCAGAGGTGACAAATTCAACGGCACGGTATCCCGAACCACTATTCAGCCCGTAATGTCCTTTCCATTAAAGTTTGGTCAACAAGACTGGAACGTCATCGTCAGGCCGGTGTTTCAGTTCTATAACACCCCTAATTTGGGCGATGTTTCAATTCACGGGGATGGGGCGATGTTTGCCCACGGCAGGAGCAGCGGCATGGGCGATACCGGTCTGTTGACCCTGGTTGGCCCGAATCGGGAAGATGGTTTTGTCTGGGGCGTCGGTGCGACGCAGCTCTTCGACACGGCGGAGAATGACTTCCAGGGCCAGGGCCGTTATCAGGTGGGTCCGGCATTATTATTAGCAAAATTGGCTCCGCATCCTGGCGGCACTAACCTCGGATTATTGGCCCAGCACTGGTGGTCTGCGGATAATAAAACTAACAGGAAAGACACCAACCATACCGATATTCAGTATTTCATTAACTATCGTTTGAGCGGTACCGAATTGATCGGGATGAGTCCCGATATCACCATTGACTGGAAGAAAAAACAGGGCGACCGTTTAACCCTTCCGATAGGTTTAGGTTATTCCAACGTCGTTAAATTAGGCAAACTTCCGGTACGTTTTGCCGCTGAGCTGCAATATTCCGTTATATCGCCTGACGATATCGGTTCACGCTGGAACCTTAAATTTATGTTTATTCCGGTCTTGCCGAGCCCGTTCCTTTAAGGGGGTTTAGTGGGGGCCTGTGAGTACGTTGCGCCCTCACCCTGAACTGCCCCCCAGGAGAGGGTGCGCTCACGACCCCCGATAGGTCGACCAGCCCCACGGGGCAATCAGAAACGGCAAATGATAGTGGTCACCGCTACGCGGCAAGGTGACGTCAATTTGTGCCGACGGATACAGCGTCTCCCGCCCGGTTTGCGCAAACCACTGCCCGATCTCCGCCGTCAGTCGATAGCGCCCTGGGGCTAAATCGCCTTCAGCCATCGAACCAATGCGCCCGTCAGCATTGGTTTCTGCCTCCTTCAACAACTGCCAGCCGCTTTCCGTTTGCTGTTCCAGGCGAATCATCACGCCCGCCGCCGGTTTTCCAAGCGACGTATCCAGGATGTGAGTCGAAATATGGCTCATCGGGCAAACACTCCTTCCAGTCGAAGTTGGGTAATTTGTCGCAGCTGCCGCAGCGCCTCCTGCACTTCATCAGCCTCGGTATTTTTCAGTCGCTGTTGCAGAATCGAGAGGATTTCTTCCCCGCTGCGCCCTTTGGCGCGGATCAGGAACACGCGACCAAACCGCGCTTCATATTCGGCATTCCCTTGCGCCAGTGCCTGTGCCAGCGCCGCATCATGGCGATTGACGGAAGACTGCTCCTGACGCGAAAACGCCGATTCCGCTGAAACGCCTTTCGGTTTATCACCAATGCGCGGGTGCGCTGCCAGAGCAATGTCCAGCTCCGGTAACCGCCAGCGTTCACTCAGCGCGATAGCGGTTTCCAGCACGCTTTCAACGCTCGAAAAAGGCCGCGCCGCCGCCAACGCATGTTGCCATTCCGGCAGCGCAACGCAGGCCGCAATCATCGCTGTCGCCTGCTCCGGGCTGGCGGCATTGAACTGCAACAATGCATCCGGCAACACAATTTCCTGCACCGCCAGGCTGAACGCCTGCAACGCTACCGCGACATCACTTGCCTCGACGGATTCCGCAGGGTGATGACTGATGCCGCCCGCGCAGCGCACAAACAGCATCGCCACCGGCCAGCGTTCAGCCAGCGCCATCGAATCGTGTCCGGCTCCGCTCGGCAGCGTTAGCGCTCTGCCCTGCACTTTTTCGCAGGCGCGAATCAGCGTGTCCTGCAGCGCCGGATCGCACGGCGTGGCAGGCGTGGTGTAAAAAATATCATGGGAGAATATCAGGCCGCGCTGCTGCGCAATCTGCTGCGCTTTTTCCAGCAGCTTAACCAGCAACGCTTCGCGCGTTTCATCGGACGGACTGCGAATATCAAGGCTCAGCGAGACGCTGCCGGGAATGACGTTCACCGCACCTGGCTGGCAATTCAGCGTGCCGACCGTCGCCACCAGCGTCGGGTCGCTCGCCCGGGTCAGCTGTTCAACAGCCACCATCCATTCGGCGGCCCCGGCCAGCGCATCGCGGCGCAGATTCATTGGCACCGTGCCGGCGTGCCCGGCTTCACCGTCGAAACGACAGTTCAGGCGACGCGCGCCGTTGATGGCGGTCACCACGCCCAGCGCTAAATTTGCACCTTCCAGCACCGGCCCCTGCTCGATATGCAGCTCCAGACTGGCGCTAAATTCTTGCGGTAAACGCGCAGCGTGGGCGATTCGCGACGGGTCCAGCCCGGCGTTAACCATCGCCTGCGCCACGCTGATGCCCTGCGCATCACAACAATCCAGCCATTCCGGCGGCCAGGTCCCGGTCAGCCCACGGCTGCCGAGCAGCGTGATGCCAAAACGGGTGCCCTCTTCGTCGCCGAAACCGACGATTTCAATTGCCTGCTCCGCACGCACCTGATGCTGGTTCAGCCACGCCACGACCTCAATGGCCGTCAACACCCCGAGCATGCCGTCGTAGCGCCCGGCGTTGCGCACCGTATCCAGGTGCGAACCGAGCAGCAGCGCGGGCGCGCCTTCCTGTTGCGCTTCGTAGCGCCCGCAAATATTGCCCACCGCGTCCTGCCAGGTGGTCATGCCCGCCTCGGCCATCCACTGCGCGACGCGCGCATTAGCCTGTAAATGTTCAGGTGAGAGGTACACCCGGGTGAGTTCCCCGGGCGTGGCACTGATTTCCGCCAGCTGATCGCTGCGCGCAATTACGCGCGCCGCCGCCAGCCGGGCTTCTTCGGGCGTCATTGGCATCACGTTCTTTTGCATCAATCACCCCTCGTAGGTGTCCCAGGCCGCCTGCATCGCAGCGCCCTGAGTGGTAGTGAAGCCCAGACGGTTCAGCACCGCTTCCAGCGCGGTCAGGGTCTGCAATACGCAGTCTTTACGCGCGTTGTAGCCCATGGTGCCGATGCGCCAGATTTTGCCCGCCAGCGGGCCAAACGAGGTGCCAATTTCGATGTGGAAATCGTTGAGCAGACGCTGGCGCACTTCTTCGCCGTGCACGCCAGCCGGAATAACCACCCCGAGCACGTTATTCATTTTGTGGGAGATATCGCCGAAGACCTCGAGGCCCATGCCCTGAATGCCGTTCAGCATCGCGCGGCCGTGCAGTGCGTGGCGGGCGATCAGTGCGTCCATCCCCTCTTCCAGCATGATCCGCGCGCATTCCCGGGCAGCGAACAGCATACTGGTAGCTTCGGTGTGGTGGTTCAGGCGCTCCGGGCCCCAGTAGTCCATTACCATGCCGAGATCGAAATAGTTCGACCAAATCATTTCGTCTTCGCCATCCTGATGCAGATCGGTGCGGATCCCCTGCTCTATGCATTTTCGCGCGCGGATCGTCGCTTCCATTTCAGCGCTGAGCGTGATCGGCGAACTGCCCGATGGGCCGCCGAGGCATTTCTGTAACCCGGCGGAGACCGCGTCCAGCCCCCAGGCATCGGTTTCAAGCACATTGCCGCCGAGCGACGCGGTGGCATCGGTATAAAACAGCACCCCGTGGCGACGACAAATTTCACCCAGATTTTCCAGCGGTTGCAGCATGGTGGTGGAGGTGTCGCCCTGCACCGTCAGCAACAGACGCGGTTTGACGCGCTTGATCTCATCTTCAATGCGGTCGGCGCTGAATACCTCGCCCCATGGCACTTCGATGGTATGGACTTCGGCCCGACAACGGCGGGCAATTTCACACAGTAGATGGCCGAAGCGACCAAACACCGGGACCAGCACTTTATCGCCAGGACGAATGGCCGACAGCAGAATCGCCTCGATTCCGGCGCGGGACGTCCCGTCCACCAGCATCGTCCAGCGATTTTCGGTTCGGAACACGCCGCGATATAGCGCCATCACTTCGTTCATGTAGCCGGTCATCACCGGATCGTACTGGCCGATCAGCTGGCTGGACATGGCGCGCAGCACGCGCGGATCGGCATTGATCGGCCCCGGCCCCATCAGCAGGCGGTGAGGTGGATTAATGGGCGTAAATGGCTGAACCTCGAACATGGACATATCCTCTGGTCTGGAAACCGGTTATTGAAACGAATGATTCTTTAATACCGTTTTTGCAACGAATGTGCCAGTGCGTTTTTTCCGCTTTGCGCACGAGTCAAGCCAACTCAGCCGCACTGCGCTGATTCAAAACGGAACCCTGCACAGGTGCAATTGCACCACGACAGGGCATTTAGCGCTGTTCCAGTTCATCAAGGGTGTGATAGAGATCGGCGATGCGATGAATGCGCTGCCGTCCATCGCTGAGCGTGCTGTGTAGTAAGGCGTTGGCGAGTAAGTTCACCAGGCTCATGACGCTGCTGTAGCTGTCGAACGCCGAGACGCTGTCCAGCGGGGCCGCAAAATGCCAGCGGCAGCGGGTGCGGATCCCGACAGCCTGCGGTTCGCTCAGCACCAGTACCTGCGCCTGTTGAGCCTGCAACGCCTCGAGCAGCGGGCGGATTACCCGTGGACGGCGACGAAATGCCACCACAATCACCAAATCATCCGGGGTGATATCCACCACTTCTTCCGCCAGCGTCTGACCGGGCTGCGGCATTAGCCAGATGTTACCGCGGCTTTGCATCAGCTGTTGGCGCAGATGCAGCGCCACCGGGCTGCTGTTGCGCAGGCCGACGATAAACACACGCTTCGCGGCGCTGAGTGCAGTGACCACCTCGGCGAACAGGTCGGCATCCAGCGCGTTGACCCATTGGGTGAGATTCGCCATTTCCTGTTTATAGTGACGCGCCAGCAGCGTGTTACCCTGCACCGCATCACGATCGCCGGTGAGCGGCATCCCGCTCTGGCGCAGGGTTCGCAGCTCGTCGCGCATGTCTTTGAAGCGCTCATAACCCAGATGCCGGAACAGGCGACTGACAGTGGCCTTGGATACCCCGCTGAGCCGCGCCAGCTCGGCGCTGTTGTAGCTCACCAAATCGTCAAAGTGATCCATGATGAACGACGCCACGCGCTGTTCCTGTGGAGAAAGTTCGTTGTAACACGCCCTCAGGCGCTCATCCAGCTGCTGCATATCCCGTCTCCTGCAACTTTCGTTTCAACTCAGGCTGACACAGTAAAAGCTCACTCGTCAATCTGGAACGTTTTTTGCCTAATGAGAAAGAAGAGCGTCCACGGAGAAACATCATGCAAAGTAATCTGGCCCCCGGTGCCATGGCGGTAACCCCTCATCATCTCGCCAGCGAATCGGCGCTTTCAGTGTTGCGTCACGGTGGCGATGCCATCGAAGCGATGGTGGCGGCAGCGGCGACCATTGCCGTGGTGTATCCCCACATGAACGGCATTGGCGGCGACGGTTTCTGGCTGATTGTTCCGCCCGGTGGCGAGCCGATTGCCATTGACGCCAGCGGTGCCTCCGGGGCGCAGGCGACGCTGGCGTATTACGACGGTCACGCCAGCATTCCACATCGTGGGGCGAAAGCCGCGCTGACCGTGCCGGGCACCGTGAGTGGCTGGGATGAAGCACTGAACGTTTCCGCAGGGCTTGCCGGCGGGCAGCTTCCGCTTTCACGTCTTCTGGCGGATGCGATTCGCTATGCCGCCGACGGCATTCCAGTGACCCGTTCACAGGCAAGCGCTACGCAGAGTAAATATCATGAACTTTCCGGCGTGCCAGGTTTTGCAGGGACCTTTTTACAGCGCGGCGAAGTGCCCGCGGCAGGCAGTCGTTTCTGCCAGCCGCGCCTCGCCCGCACCTTAACGCGGCTGGCGAATGACGGGCTAGACAGCTTTTATCGCGGGCCGCTGGCGCAGCTGATGGCGGAAGAATTTCAGGCCACCGGGTGTCCGCTGACGGCGCAGGATCTCGCCGGACATCGCGCGCGCCGTCGCGTGCCGTTGAAGCTCAGCCACCAGCTGGGCGATATTTTCAATATGACGCCGCCGACCCAGGGCCTGGTGTCGCTGGCGATCCTCGGTATTACCGATCACCTCGACATGGCCAACGCTGACGAGGTTCAGACCATCCACCGCATCGTAGAAGCCACCAAACGGGCGTTCAGCCTGCGCGATAAATACATCACCGACCCGCGCCATGTGACGCTGCCGGTGCAAAGCCTGCTGGAAGCCGCCTCATTGCAGGAGATGGCAGCCAGCATTGACGATAATCACGCCGCGCCGTGGGGCAAAGGCAAAGGTCCGGGCGATACCGTCTGGCTCGGTGTTATCGACGGCAACGGGCTGGCGGTGTCGTTTATTCAGAGCATTTATCACGAGTTTGGCAGCGGCGTGGTGCTGCCCGAAAGTGGCATTCTGCTGCAAAACCGTGGCGCGGCGTTCAGCCTCGACCCGGATAACCTGCTGGCGCTGGCTCCGGGCAAACAGCCTTTCCACACGCTCAACCCAGCGGCGGCACGGCTGAAAGACGGTCGCACGATGGTGTACGGCACCATGGGCGGCGACGGTCAGCCGCAAACTCAGGCGGCAATTTTCACCCGGCATGTGATTCAGGGCATGCCGTTGCAGGAAGCGGTTGCCGCGCCGCGCTGGCTTTTGGGCCGTACCTGGGGCCAGTCAACGGATTCACTCAAGCTGGAGGGCCGGTTCAGCGAGGCCACTTTCACCGCCCTGCGGGAAAAAGGGCATGACGTGGAATGGCTGCCGGGCATGAGTGAAGCGATGGGCCACGCTGGGGCGATTGTCCGTCACCCCAACGGCATGCTGGAAGGGGCATACGATCCACGCAGCAACGGCAGCGCAGCAGGATTCTAAGGAGCGATGATGAACGAGAATGCGTTTAACTGGCCTGAATATATTCTACTGATGGAACAGCTGTTGGCGGTGCCTCTGGATGCACCACGCCGGACAGAGCTGGCGGTTCAGCTTAGCCGAATTGCCTCGATGGCCGAGCCGCTGATGGCGTTTGAGCTGCCGCACCGCCAGGAAGGTGCAGGAGTGTATCAACTATGACACTGAGCATTCGGGACATTCAGCAAGGATTACGCTACCGCCAGTTCAGCGCGGTTGAACTGGCGCAGCAGACGCTGGCCCGCATTGAGCGGGATAACCCGCAGGTGAACGCCTTCACCGAAGTCACGGCAGAACGCATGCTGCGCGAAGCCGTTGAGATTGACGCGCGTCTACGTCAGGGAGAGACGCATCCGCCGCTCGCGGGTGTGCCGTTTGCGGTGAAAAATTTATTTGATATCGAAGGTGTGACCACGCTCGCCGGGGCACAATTGTTCAGCGAAATGCCGCCTGCAACAGCTGATGCGTTTGCCGTGCAGCAGCTGCGACGGGCAGGCGCGACGCTTGCGGGGGCACTGAATATGGACGCCTACGCCTACGGCTTTACCACGGAAAACAGCCATTACGGCCCGACCCGCAACCCGCGTGATGTGAACCGCATTGCGGGCGGATCTTCGGGTGGATCAGCCGCGGCGGTGGCAGCAAAACTGGTGAATTTTACCCTGGGTACCGACACCAATGGTTCGATCCGCGTGCCCGCCTCGCTGTGCGGCGTGCTGGGCCTGAAGCCGACGTTTGGCCGTTTGTCGCGATCCGGCAGCCATCCGTTTGTCGCCAGCCTCGATCACATCGGCCCGCTGGCTCGCTTTACCGACGATCTGGCCCGCGTTTATGATGCCTTACAGGGCCACGATCCGGACGATAAATGGCAGTCTTTCCGGGAGGTTTCACCCGTTTCATCAATCCTGTCACAGACAACAAATCTGCGCTGCGCCGTGCTGGGCGGCTGGTTTGATGAATGGAGCGACTGTAGCGCCCGCGATGCGGTGGCTCGGGTGGCACACGCGCTTGGTACAAGTGAAAAGCTGGAACTGCCGAACGTGGCGCTGGCCCGTTCCGCCGCTTTTTTGCTGTCGGCGGCGGAAGGCGGCAACCACTATTTACCCACGCTGCGCAGTGATGCAGAACGCTTTGAGCCTAACTCCCGTGAACGCCTGCTGGCGGGCGCGATGACGCCGTCGGCCTGGTACACCCAGGCCCAGCGCTTCCGGGCATGGTTTCGCGATACGACGCTACCACTGTTTAATGATTTTGACCTGCTGATCGCCCCGGCAACGCCGTGCAGCGCAACGCTGATTGGCGACACCACGATGCGCATTAACGGTATCGAACTGCCGACCAAAGCCAGCATGGGTATGCTGACGCAGCCGATTTCGTTTCTGGGTTTACCGGTGGTCAGCGTGCCGCTCAAAACCCACAGCGGTTTGCCAATTGGCGTGCAGATTATTGGCGCACCATGGCAGGAAGCGCAGTGTTTGCAAGCCGCCTGGCAGCTTGAACAAGCCGGTATTCTTTATCAACAGGAAGACATATGACGCCCGAAAACATTGACCGCCCGGCGGTACTGAACGACGTGACCGCCGCATTTTATCGTTATGAAAAAGCCTTAATCAGCAATGACGTTGCGGTGCTGGATGAACTGTTTTGGGATGACGGGCGAACGGTGCGCTACGGCGCGACGGAAAATTTGTATGGAATTGCGGAGATCCGTGATTTCCGTCATTCGCGGCCTTCAAAGGGGTTGGATCGGCTGCTGCGCCATACGACGATCACCACGTACGGCGAGGACATGGCGGTGGCAAGTACCGAGTTTACACGCGAGAACAGCGAGCGCATCGGCCGCCAGATGCAGACCTGGGTGAAATTCCCCTGCGGCTGGCGCATCGTGGCGGCACATGTAAGTTTGATGGGGTAATTTTTTGGCCGGTGCGCTTTTCTTTCACCCTCTCCTGGGGAGAGGGTCGGGGTAAAGGCGCCACGATATGTCAGGCGGTACCGTTGAACGAGTGCGTTTTCACCCAGTGTTCAGCGATATCCTGACGGCGACAAATCCACACATCATCGTGGCTCTGCACATAATCCAGAAAACGCTGCAGCGCGCGAAAACGTCCTGGTCTGCCTAACAGGCGGCAGTGCATGCCAATCGACATCATTTTTGGCGACGTTTCCCCTTCTTCATATAGCACATCGAAACTGTCTTTCAGATAGGTGTAAAACTGCTCGGCAGTGTTGAAACCTTGGGCGGTGGCGAAGCGCATGTCGTTGGCATCCAGGGTGTAAGGCACGATCAGATGTGGTTTGCTATCGACCGTGGTCCAGAACGGCAGATCATCGCCGTAATAATCGCTGTCGTAGAGAAAATCGCCCTGCTCTGCCACCAGCTGGCGAGTGTTCGGGCTGTCGCGCCCGGTGTACCAGCCGAGCGGCTTTTGGCCAAACAACGCTTCGAGAATTTCGACCGCCTGCTGCATGTGCTGGCGTTCGGTCTGAATATCGAGATTCTGATAGTGGATCCAGCGCCAACCGTGACTGACCACGTCGTAGTCTGCGGCTTTTATGGCATCGACGATCGCCGGGTTTCGCGCCAGGGCCATCGCCACACCGAACACCGTCAGCGGTAATCCGCGCTTTTGAAATTCCTGATGAATGCGCCAGAACCCGGCTCGGGAGCCGTATTCGTAGAGGGAATCCATCGACATATGTTTGTCGGGGAAACTGGGCGCACCAATGATGTCAGAGAGAAACTGCTCGGAACCGCTGTCGCCGTGCAGGACGTGGTTTTCGCCGCCCTCTTCAAAATTGAGTACAAACTGGACGGCGATGCGCGCGCCGCCCGGCCACTGCGCATGTGGCGGTTGCCCGGCGTAGCCCGCCATGTCGCGAGGGTAGTTTTCGGTAAAATGCCAGACGCGCTTGTCCGTTGCTGATTGCATGTTAATTCGACCTCTTTATCAGATGACCGCCGTCCTCAGCTCAGCATGTCGAAGCCTCCGCTCAGCGGCTTTTTATTGGGGTATGCGAGGTCGCCGTATTTGCTGGTGCCAAGACCCAGCGCCACGAGCGATTCCACCATTTTCACCGCCGCCGTTACGCCATCAATCACCGGGATACCCAGTTCCTGCGTCAGCTCGCGGGCAAGGTTCGCCATGCCGCCGCAGCCAAGGACAATCGCCCCGCTGCCGTCTTCGCGTTTTGCCTGAATACAACGCTCGCGTACTTTCATCTGTGCAAGACCCGTACCATCTTCCAGTGCTAACACCGGTAAATCGATGGCGTGCAGCGCCGCGCAGTGATGTTCGAAACCATATTGCTGCAATAAATGACGGGCGATGATCACCGTACGCGGCAGTGTGGTGACGATGGAAAAGCGAGTCGCTACCAGCGTCGCCATGTGCATCGCCGCTTCGGCAATGCCTACCACCGGCCCGCTGGCGAGTTCACGCGCGGCGAGTAAACCCGGATCGCCAAAGCAGGCAATCACGTGCCCGTGTGCGCCCTGCGCTTTGCCGTGTTTGATTTGCTCCAGCACGCCAATCGCCGCGATGGCTTCATCAAAATGGCCTTCAATCGACTCCACGCCCTGAGTCGGACAGGTCGCAAGAATGGTGGTGCCCGGAGCCGCAACGCTACGGGCCGCGTCACCAATGGTGTGCGTCATAGCGGCGCTGGTGTTGGGGTTGATCACTTGAATCAAATGTTGCATCGAACGACATCCTCTTGTTGTTTTGCCCTGTCGCGTAGCACCACGCCTGGGCAGTAAAATGGTTACCCGCACTGTAATAATGCACATCCTGCATCAATACAGGCTCTTTTACGCAATTTATTGCCGCGAAACCCCGTTTGTTTCTTGATAACTGAATCTGGCCCGATTCATGCAACGAAAGTTGCAGACATTCCGTCAGCATCTGTTTTTTAAAGGAGCAGATTTCATGCCAAATCAGAAACCAGAGTACAAATCGGGCTACAGCCCAAGACTGACCAACAACGATCTGGCGCCAACCCGGCAACAGAGTTGGTCGTGGTACAACATTTTTTCATTCTGGATGTCCGATGTGCATAGCATGGGCGGCTACGTGGTGGCCGCAAGCTTCTTTACCCTTGGCTTAGCGAGCTGGCAGGTGCTGCTTTGCCTTCTGGCCGGTATTTGTATCGTGCAGTTGTGCGCCAATCTGGTGGCGAAACCCAGCCAGATGGCGGGCGTGCCTTACGCCGTGATTAGCCGTCAGGCGTTTGGCGTGTTCGGCGCTAATATTCCGGCGGTGATCCGCGGCCTGATTGCCTTTGCGTGGTACGGCATCCAGACTTATCTGGCGGCCAACGCGCTGATGCTGGTCGGTCTCAAGTTTTGGCCTTCTCTGGCCTCGTTGACCACCGCTCATTTCCTCGGTCTGTCGCATTTGGGTTGGATCTGTTTTGGCATTATGTGGGTGCTGCAGGCGCTGGTGTTCTGGCACGGTATGAGCGCCATTAAGCGTTTTATCGATATCGCCGGTCCGGCCGTGTATATCGTGATGATGGCGCTGGCGGGCTGGATTTTGTATCAGACCGGCCTGGACGGCATTTCCTTTACGCTTGCCAGCAAACAACTGAGTGCCGGAGAGCAAACCTGGCAGATGATCACCGCCACGGCGCTGGTTGTTTCCTATTTTTCTGGCCCGCTGCTGAACTTTGGCGACTTCTCGCGTTACGGCAAAAGCATGCAGGAAATTCGTCGCGGCAACCGCTGGGGGCTACCGTTCAACTTCCTGCTGTTCTCGATTGTGACGGTGATTATTGTTTCCGGCTCGCAGTCGCTGTTTGGCCGCATGATTACCGACCCGATTGAAACCGTGAGCCACGTCGGCAACAGCGTCGCAATGGCCATTGGCCTGCTGACGATGATCACCGCCACCATCGGGATCAATATCGTGGCGAACTTTGTCTCTCCTGCATTCGACTTCTCGAACTGTTCACCGCAGAAAATCAGCTTCCGCACCGGAGGGATGATTGCCGCAGTGGGCTCTGTGCTGCTGACGCCATGGAATCTGTTCCAGTCGCCGGAGCTGATTCATTATACGCTCGACGTGCTAGGCGCATTTATCGGGCCGCTGTTCGGGATCCTGCTGGCAGATTTTTATCTGATTAAGCGCGGAAAAGTGGTGGTCGACGATTTGTTCACCGTCTCCCCTGCGGGCCGTTACTGGTACAAAAATGGCTTTAACCCCAAAGCAATTGCCGCGCTTGCCCCGTCGGTAGCGGTTGGGCTTATCATCAGCTTTATCCCGGCCCTGCATGAAGTGGCTAACTTTAGCTGGTTCATCGGCGCGTTCCTGAGCGCAGGCTGCTATCGCTGGATTGCCCGCCACGACAAAGAAGGTGTGAGCGATGCTTTCACCGGCGTGGAAATTGCCAAAGAGTAAGTTCCGCGGGCCTGAATACCTGAGGATTCGGGCCCGTAAAGTGATCCCCCGACAGACACGGACAGGAATAATTAGGGTAGGATGCCCTACATAAATGACGGGTTATCAATAAGGAACGCTATGACCATCCCTTCACTTTCCCCCGCTGAGGCCAGAACGCTTCTGGCACAGGGCGCGGCCCTGATAGACATTCGCGAACCGGATGAATATGCCCGCGAAAATATTGCCGAAGCGCATTTACTCTCACTTTCCGCTATCGAAAATGGCGACCGGCTTGGCCCTTTCGAAGACTACGATACGGTGATTTTTTATTGTCAGTCTGGCGCACGCACCGCGCAGAATGCACAAAAACTGGAGCAGGCGGTTGCCCCGGCGAAAATGTTTATTCTTG
This sequence comes from Scandinavium hiltneri, assembly GCF_024764835.1. Lineage (GTDB taxonomy): Bacteria > Pseudomonadota > Gammaproteobacteria > Enterobacterales > Enterobacteriaceae > Scandinavium > Scandinavium hiltneri. Next base: position 1,247,108 of record NZ_JALIGE010000076.1, read on the forward strand.
AAGGTGGCCTGAATGGCTGGAAGAAAACGGGTGAAGCAGTCCTGAAGGATAAGTCTCAGCCGCTGCCCATTATGCGTCAGGTGCAAATCGTGGCGGGTACGCTGATTCTTATTGGTGTGATTCTGGGCTACAGCGTTCATCAGGCATTCTTCCTGATCTCCGGTTTTGTCGGTGCGGGTTTGCTGTTTGCTGGCGTCAGTGGATTTTGCGGGATGGCGCGTTTGCTGGGCGTGATGCCCTGGAATCGCCGCTAGATTTGATTTCCCCTGTCGGGTGCATCATGGCAGGGGAAGTATTTGCCGTGAGAACGGCAGAAACGACGAAGGCCTGAATCATTTCTGATTCAGGCCTTCTGAATAGTGGCGGAACGGACGGGACTCGAACCCGCGACCCCCTGCGTGACAGGCAGGTATTCTAACCGACTGAACTACCGCTCCACTGTTCCCTTGGGAACGAGGCGAATATTACGGATTCCCCGATCCTGCGTCAACGCTTTTTCTTAAGTTTTGAATCAGTTGCTGCAAAAATCGCCCATATGCGCCTTTTCAGCGCGTGTTCACGGGTTTCAGGCACGCCAGAGACAGCTTCCGCCTTTCTTTTGCACCAGGTCAAGGCGCGATTCATGGGCCGCTAACTCTTCATCACTGGCGGAAATAACCCGTAATGCCCCGGCTCCACGCACAATACGCTGAATTCCAGAGTCATTACCCTGCTGCTGGCTGTCCCCTTCCATCGCAAACTTCATCGACGTTTGTCCGCCGGTCATCAGCAAATAGACGTCGGCCAGAATCTGGCTATCGAGCAATGCGCCGTGCAGCGTACGTTTGCTGTTGTCTATTTCATAGCGCGAGCACAACGCATCGAGACTGTTACGCTTGCCGGGGAACATTTTACGCGCCAGCGCGAGGCTGTCGGTGACTTTGCAGAAGGTGTTGGTCTTGGCAATACCACGATTGAGTTTGGCAAACTCGTAGTCCATAAAGCCGATATCGAACGATGCGTTATGGATGACCAGCTCTGCGCCCTGAATGTATTCGATAAACTCGTCAGCAATGTCGGCGAACGTCGGTTTGTCGAGCAGGAACTCATCGGCAATCCCGTGTACGCCGAACGCTTCGGGATCGACCAGGCGGTCAGGTTTGAGATAAACGTGGAAGTTATTACCCGTTAAACGACGGTTGATCACCTCAACCGCACCGATTTCAATGATCTTGTGCCCTTCGTAATGCGCACCGATCTGGTTCATACCGGTGGTTTCCGTATCGAGGACGATCTGTCGGGTAATTGCAGTGCTCATATCGTTCATTTATGTCAGACTTACCGTTTTCGTGTCGATTTCAATTAAAGGAAGTCTACCAGAGATGCTTAAACAGGTAGAAATTTTCACCGATGGTTCTTGCCTCGGTAACCCAGGCCCTGGCGGCTACGGCGCAATTTTACGCTTTCGTCAGCATGAGAAAACCTTTAATGAAGGTTATTACCTGACCACCAACAACCGTATGGAGTTGATGGCCGCCATTGTGGCACTTGAAGCGCTGAAGGAACATTGTGAAATCACCCTCAGCACCGACAGCCAGTACGTTCGCCAGGGGATTACACAGTGGATCCACAACTGGAAAAAACGCGGCTGGAAAACGGCAGACAAAAAGCCAGTGAAGAATGTCGACCTGTGGCAGCGTCTCGACGCCGCGCTCAGTCAGCATAAAATTCAGTGGGAATGGGTGAAAGGCCATTCTGGCCATCCAGAAAACGAACGCTGTGATGAACTTGCTCGCGCCGCAGCGATGAGCCCGACGCAGGCAGACACGGGTTACAAACCGGAAAGTTAATCTTGCGGTTTCCGATACTGGCGCGTGGCGCCGACCGTCTGACGCATCGGGTTCCTGGATTTGCTTTGCCGCGCTGGGTTGAGCGTCAGCGGCACCGTTCTTTTACGTGCAACAATCACCTGTAAACACCCTAATGCGGGCACATGCGTACTCAGGATCCGCCCGCCCTGGCGGGTCCAGGGCAGCACCTGAAAGCGGCTCTGGTGCAGCACTTCAAAATTGAGTACACCCAACCAGTCGAGCTGACGCATCAGGCTAAACATCCGGCTATTATAAGGCATGCGGTGGCGTAGAACCGGTACCATCTTACGTAACCCCATCAGACTGACCGGGTTGAACGCCGTCAATATGAGCCAGCCATCATCAATCAAAACGCGGTCGGCTTCTCGCAGCAAACTGTGCGGGTCCTGACACCAGGGCAAAGTGTGCGCCAGTAAACAGGCATCAACCGACTTTTCGGCAAACGGTAAATGTAGCGGGTCGGCCTTCACCTGCATCGGGTCGCCATCAAGCGATACGTTGACCTGATGGGAGATTGCACACGCATCGGTATTGATTTCCGCGCTCAAATTGCCGATTTTAAGCAGATGAAATCCATAAAGTTTCGCCATCCACGGCTTTAACTGTTGTTCCAGCGCTTCACGATAGTATTCGCCCCAGGGCATTTCCGCCCAGTGGTTTGGCGCCGTAACTGTCAGAGGTATCCTTGCCGGTTTCATCACAACCTTCCGCAACATTATGAGAGGTAATCAATGAATCTTAACAGTATTCCCGCATTTCAGGACAACTACATCTGGGTGCTGAGTCAGGACGATGGAAAGTGTTTGATTGTCGACCCTGGCGAAGCGGCGCCAATCCTTGCCGCTATTGCTGAAAACAACTGGCAGCCGCAGGCCATTTTATTGACTCACCACCACCATGATCACGTTGGCGGAGTGAAAGAACTGAAGGAAAAATTCCCGGGACTTGTGGTGTATGGCCCGCAGGAGACACAAGATAAAGGGGCCACCCATATCGTTCAAGAAGGTGATACGGTCGATGTTTTGGGATGCGAATTTTCTGTAATTGCAACCCCCGGACATACCTTAGGCCATGTATGTTTCTTTAACGATCCTTACCTTTTTTCTGGCGATACGCTGTTTTCCGGGGGATGTGGACGTCTCTTCGAAGGCTCGCCAGAGCAGATGTATCAGTCACTTCAAAAATTACAGGCACTTCCAGACCATACCGTCATATGTTGTGCACATGAATATACATTAGCAAATGTGAAGTTTGCATTGAGCGTGCTACCCCATGATCGGGCGATAAACGAATACTATAAAGAAGTGAATGAGTTACGTGCAAAAAACCAAAAAACACTACCCGTAATTCTGAAAAATGAGCGTCGAAGTAATGTATTTCTTAGGACAGATGATACTGATTTAATTGAAGAAATATTCAAAGAAACAAATTTGCAACAACCTGAGCAGCGTTTTACATGGTTAAGGTCAAAGAAAGATAACTTCTAAGTGCCCAGGGTTGCCTTTTAATTTTTTCGCCGTTATGATTGCTCGTCTTTTAAGCAACTATTGACCACACACATGAAGGCACGAGCGATATTACTCGCCTCTGTCCTGCTAGTGGGTTGCCAGGCCAATCGAGATGGTAACGTACAACAGCACGCACAGAGCCTTTCTGCGGCTAGTCAAGGGGAAGCAGGGAAGTTTGCAAGTCAAGCGCGATGGATGGACGATGGAACATTTTATGCGCAGGATCAGGACTTGTGGGCTTCTATTGGCGGCGAGCTAAAGATGGGAATTCCGGATAATGGCCGGATTCGCGAACAGAGACAAAAGTATTTACGTAATAAGAGCTATCTCCACGATGTAACTTTACGGGCAGAGCCGTATATGTACTGGATAGCAGGGCAAGTTAAGAAACGTAACATGCCTATGGAACTGGTACTACTACCCATAGTGGAGAGCGCTTTTGACCCCCATGCAACGTCTGGCGCCAATGCCGCAGGCATCTGGCAGATCATTCCGAGCACAGGGCGCAATTATGGTTTAAAACAGACCCGCGCATATGACGCGCGTCGAGATGTTGTTGCTTCTACTACGGCAGCACTCGATATGATGCAGCGTCTAAACAAGATGTTTGACGGCGACTGGTTGTTAACGGTCGCAGCGTATAACAGCGGCGAAGGTCGTGTGATGAAGGCAATGAAAGCGAACAAATCGCGGGGTAAACCTACCGATTTCTGGTCGCTGTCATTACCTCAGGAAACGAAAATTTACGTGCCTAAAATGCTGGCCTTGAGCGATATTCTTAAGAACAGCAAACGCTATGGCGTTCAGCTGCCGACGGCAGATGAAAGTCGTGCACTGGCTCGCGTTCGACTGGATAGCCCTGTTGACGTGAGGCAAGTGGCGGATATGGCCGGTATTTCAGTCACCAAGCTGAAGGCGTTTAATGCGGGCGTAAAGGGTTCTACCCTTGGAGCCAGCGGACCAAAGTATGTGATGGTTCCGCAAAAGCATGCCGACCAGTTACGTGAGTCTCTGGCCTCTGGCGATATCGCCGCGGTTCAGCCGACGCTTGTGGCCGATAATTCACCGATGACCAGCCGTGGCTATAAGGTACGTTCAGGTGACACCCTTTCGGGTATCGCGGCACGCCTTGGCGTGACATCGAAAGATCTGCAGCAGTGGAATTCACTGCGCGGCGCGCATCTTAAAGTGGGCCAGAACCTGACCGTTGGCGCAGGGAACAGTGCATCCCGTCTCGCGAAAAACAGCGATAGCATTACGTATCGCGTTCGCAAAGGAGATTCGCTGTCGAGTATCGCTAAGCGTCACGGCGTGAACATCAATGATGTTGTGCGCTGGAACGATGATACCGACAACCTGAAGCCGGGTGATCAACTGACGCTGTTTGTTAAAAATAGCGACAGACCCGATTCCTGATAAACCTGTTTAGCAAAAAAGGCACCGATTCCCTCGGTGCCTTTTTTATTTATGCGGCTTTATGCGCCTCGGCCATTATGGTGTCGCTGGTAAACGACCCCTCCTCCTGCAGCTCAAAATACTCCTTCACTTCCTGAGAGGCACTTTCCTGGTACAGACGAATAGCGGTACACAATGCCTCTGGGGTACGCATACGCGCCACCCAGGAGCTGTATTCCAGCGGTAAGCGGTCGGTAATCAAACTGTCGGTAATCAGTCCGGCTTCGTTGATCATTGAGAACCACTCCCCGCTTGAGTAATTGCGTACATGTGAGGTATCACGCAATGCTTCAACGGTCTGCAACCAGACGTCTCTCAATGGATGACCGGGAGACATGATGTCCATGATGATGAATATGCCACCCGGCTTCAGCACGCGTTTGATTTCACGCATCGCCTGCCCCACGTCATGCCAGTGATGGGCAGAATAACGGCTGATCACCACATCGTAAGAAGCGTCGTCAAAAGGCAAAATTTCCGCATAACCCTGAGACGTCGTGATGTTGTTCAGTCCTTTGTCTTTCGCCGCCTGTTTCACCACTTCGAGCATTTGTGCTGACAAGTCGTAAGCCGTTACTTGCGCAACGTGCGCGGCGGCAACGAAGCTCGCATGCCCTGCTCCGCAGCCGAGATCCAGCACTTTTGCCTGCGGGAATGCGCTCAGACGCTCACCCAGACGCTGTAAATCACGCCCTGATGAATGTACCGCGCTGGTTAAATAGGCACTTGCCTGAGAGCCAAACTGTTTATCGACATTATTGTGGTGAGATTGCTTTGTCATTGTGTTGTCCTTCGGTTGATTGAATGATGAAAGGGCAGCACCTTACGTGCACAGGTCTGCCCCACGGCAGACCTGACTTACCTTTATCGCTCAGGTTTGCCGGGACTGAATTCCACTAGTAGCGGATTGTGATCGGATGCGCGAGTCACCAGAACAGAGGCTTCATGCACATTCAGGCCACGGTAGAACACAAAATCGAGAGGGCGACCGAACGCACGGCGGCGCTGATCGTCGGTGAAGCGGACTTCACGCAGTGACATTTCACGCGCAAAGCGATAAAGCGCATTCATTCGCGGACGGCTCCAGGCATTAAAATCACCTGCCATGATGATAGGCCCGCTGTGATGGGCAATTTGATCGCCAATCGGTAAAAGCTGCTTACTGTAGACGTCGACACCCAGACTGAAATTGACCGCGTGAATATTGACGACCATCAGCAGACGAGAGTCCGGTAACGGATAGACCGTGACCAGCGCCGACTTTGCCAGACGCAGAATGGGCTCCCGTTCGCGTAACGGGCAGCAGTAAACCGGATGGGCCGACGATAAGGTCATCACGCCAGAAGGATGCTGAGGTAAAACAAAGGCAGGCACCTGATCGGCGGCCAGATAATGGGTGGTGGCAAAACGAACCAGTTCGGGCGTGGTTTGAGCTTCCTGGAGCAAGACCAGATGGGCGTCTTTACCAAAGTTTTTCAGTACCGATAACCATTCGGCGCGCTGCTGCTTAAAAATATTCCATACCAGAACGCGAATTTTCGCTTCGCTACTCAGCGGTTCACCGGCGGGCAATGCCTTGCCAATAGTCGCGAACGAACCGGGAGGTAAGATCCTCTCGGCCGGTTGTCCGGCAACGTAACGCATGGCATAGGTATTTTTTCGCACTTTGGTTTTATGGCCTCAATAACAGAAAAACCACGCTGACATCACAGTGTGGTTCTTCTGTTATAGGGACTTTTGCTCACAGTTTCAACGCTATTTTCCAGAAAGATACGCCGCATACTGTAAGCAAATGAGGACTACGTTCGCTGGGCAACCGCCACTTGTGCTGGTTTATCGAGACGTCCACTGACGCCGATTAACAAGAAAGCGACGAACACAATAACCGCTCCGATCCACGGTGTTTGCGCCAGACCGTAATGCTCAACGGTTTGACCGCCAATGATCGATCCCAGTGCAATCCCTACGTTAAAGGCGGCAATGTTCAGACCCGATGCGACATCGACCGCGCCAGGCGTGTACAGCTCGGCTTTCTGCACGACATACACCTGGAGGCCAGGGACGTTACCGAAGGCAAAAATCCCCATCACCAATACGGTGGCAAGTGCTGCGTATTGCATCGAAGCCGTGAACTGGAACACCAACAACAGAACCATCAACGCGGCAAAAATGATTTTTAATGCCGGAACTGCGCCGTGTTTGTCGGCAAGTTTGCCGCCCCAAATATTGCCAATAGCGACCGAAACACCGTAGCCCAATAGGATCCAGCTGACTGCGTTCGGCGAAAAACCAGCCAGATTTTGCATCATCGGCGCAAGGAAGGTAAAGGCGGTAAAGACGCCACCGTAACCCAGGGCGGTTATCGCATAGATAATCAGCAAGCGGGGGTGGGTCAGCACCTGCAGCTGTTCACGAAGCGTTGCGGCCGCACGCTGCGGAATGTTTTTAGGCACCAGAATAAGGCTGCTGATGAAAGCGATAACCCCCAGCAACGAGACGGCCAGGAAGGTTTCACGCCAGCCAAAATGCTGTCCGATAACTGTCCCCAGCGGCACACCCGTTACCAGAGCTACGGTCAGGCCACCAAACATGATGGCGATAGCTGAAGCGGCTTTTTCTTTCGGTACCAGGCTGGTTGCGATGGTTGACCCAACGGAGAAGAACACGCCATGTGCGAGACCCGTCAGCAAACGCGCTAACACCAGCGTGCCGTAACCCGGTGCCTGCCAGGCCAGCAGATTACCGGCGGTAAATAGCACCATCAGCGCCAGCAACAGCTGCTTGCGTGGCATCCGGCCAGTGAGTGCAGTGAGCACCGGTGCACCAATCGCCACGCCAAGGGCATAGATAGATACCAACAGTCCCGCAGAGGGTAAAGAAACAGAAAGTTGTTCAGCAATCGTCGGGACCAGACCGACTATAACAAACTCCGTCGTGCCGATTGCAAAGGCACTGATCGTCAGGGCAAGTAGCGCCAGTGGCATAATTTACTCCGTATCATCAGGATTAAGATGACACGCAGTATGCGCCAGTGTTTAAATAACAAAAATGCTCAAAATCTCAATAGAATTTTGCAGGTGGTGCAACAATGAGAGCAACATCCGAAGAAATTGCCATATTTGTCGCGGTGGTAGAAAGCGGCAGCTTTAGCCGTGCGGCAGAACAACTTGGCCAGGCGAATTCAGCCGTAAGCCGCGCCGTCAAAAAGCTGGAGTCAAAACTGGGCGTCAGCTTACTGAATCGCACCACGCGTCAGCTCAGCCTGACTGAAGAAGGTGAGCGCTATTTTCGTCGTATGCAGGGCGTTTTGCAGGAGATGGCGGCTGCCGAAAATGAATTAATGGAAGCACGACATACGCCGCGTGGGTTGTTGCGTATCGATGCGGCAACGCCTGTTATCCTCCATTATCTGATGCCTCTGATTAAGCCTTTTCGCGAGCGCTATCCTGAAATTACGCTTTCGCTAGTTTCTTCGGAAACGTTCATTAATCTTATTGAGCGAAAGGTTGATGTAGCCATCCGTGCAGGTACGTTAACCGACTCCAGCCTGCGCGCGCGGCCTCTGTTTACCAGCTACCGGAAAATCATCGCTTCACCGGATTACGTGGAGCGTTTCGGAAAACCGGAAACGGTGGAAGAGCTGAAGCAACATCAGTGTCTCGGATTCACCGAGCCTACGTCACTCAACACCTGGCCAATTTCCTGCTGTGATGGGCAGTTGCATGAGGTAACGTCAGAGATATCGTCTAACAGTGGCGAAACGCTGAAACAGCTTTGCCTGAGCGGCAATGGTATCGCCTGCCTGTCGGACTATATGGTGGATAACGAGATTGCCAGAGGGGAATTTGTCGAACTGATGGCCGATAAAAGACTGCCGGTGGAGATGCCGTTTAGCGCCGTCTACTACAGTGACCGTGCGGTCAGCACACGTATTCGGGCGTTCATTGATTTTCTGAGCGAGCACGAAGCTCAGCGTAAAAAGTAAATTGGGGGCAACGATGCCCCCATCTTGATTAATCCCAGTTCGGCGCCAGACCTTCTGGGCTCACCAGACGATCGTTGCATTCCAGTGCAGCTATTGCCGCTCTGTCAGCATCATCCAGCTTAAGATCCTGTGCTAACAGGTTGCTCTCCAGGTTCTCACGCTTGGTTGATGACGGGATCACGGCATATCCTTCCCCCATCGCCCACGCGAGAATCACCTGTGCAGGCGTTGCAGCATGTTTGTCTGCGATGCCATGAATGACTTCATCTTTCAGAGCCTTACCATAAGCCAGCGTCATGTACGACGTAATGTGTATGCCATGCTTTTTGGCCCACTCAACAACGTTGCGGTTTTGCAGATACGGAGAGAGTTCAATCTGATTGGTAGCAATATTTTCTGCCCCAACCGCGGCGATCGCTTTTTCCATCAATGGGATGGTGAAGTTAGAAATACCTATCTCTCGCGTCAAACCACTTTTTTTGGCTTCCAGCAATGCCTGCATAAACTCTTCAACAGAAACAGCATCTTGTGGTGATGGCCAGTGGATTAACGTCAGATCCACATAATCCGTACGCAGCTTTTTCAGGCTTTCTTTGAGGCTTGGGATCAGCGCATCTTTGCTCAGATTTTCAATCCAGATCTTGGTGGTAATAAACAATTCGCTGCGTGGCGCACCGCTTTCAGCGATCGCCTGACCAACTGCAGCTTCATTATCATAAATCTGGGCGGTATCAACAGCACGATAGCCGAGTTCGAGAGCCGTTTTTACTGATGCGATAACTACGTCGTCTTTAAGACGGAAAGTACCTAAACCAAATGCAGGGATTGTCATAACTTCCTCATGAATTACTTTATGTGTGTTTTCAGAGGATTATCGCGAGTGCGGATGAGAAGAAAAAGAGTTAAAAACGCAGAGGATTTTTGCGATTATGGCAATAATCGATGGATTTAGACAAAAGAAAAAGCCCTGAGCAGATGCTCAGGGCTTTCAATAAGTGGCGGAACGGACGGGACTCGAACCCGCGACCCCCTGCGTGACAGGCAGGTATTCTAACCGACTGAACTACCGCTCCACCGAATTTCTTTACAACAACCGGTTTTATACCCCGGTTTGACCTGCTAATTTGATGCCTGGCAGTTTATGAATCACTGTGTGATTCACCCTTCGGGCCGTTGCTTCGCAACGTTCAAAGCTTTCGCTTTGTCCTACTCTCTTTCGAGTAGCGAACTGCCCTGAAGATTCGTGCCATTCTTTCAATTTGATGCCTGGCAGTTCCCTACTCTCGCATGGGGAGACCCCACACTACCATCGGCGCTACGGCGTTTCACTTCTGAGTTCGGCATGGGGTCAGGTGGGACCACCGCGCTGTTGCCGCCAGGCAAAT